>CAWFFK010000007.1:0-623647 GCA_963815075.1 uncultured Bacteroidales bacterium | reverse complement strand
ATCATTGAAGCGGCATAAAAAATCAATAATCAAAATAACCTAAAATATACCGAAAAACAAAGTATTAATGTCAGTAACAATCTTAGCTATAGAATCTTCATGCGATGACACTTCAGTTGCAGTTGTCAGGGATGGATATATTCTGTCGAACCTCATTGCTAACCAGGATATACATAAGGCATATGGTGGAGTAGTTCCGGAACTTGCTTCACGTGCTCATCAGGCCAATATTGTACCCGTAACTCATATGGCTGTTACCAAAGCGGGAATAAAAAATGAAGATATAAATGCTGTTGCCTTCACGAGGGGTCCCGGACTTCTTGGATCATTACTTGTGGGGACTTCTTTTGCAAAAGGTTTTGCGCTTGCCCTCGGTATTCCTCTGATAGAAGTCAATCATCTTCAGGCCCATGTACTTGCTCACTTTATTCTTGAGAAAAACAAAGAGAAACGCCTGCCTGAATTCCCTTTTCTCTGCCTGCTGGTTTCCGGAGGCCATACACGCATAATTGTTATGAAAAGCCATCTCGAGATGGTGGTTATCGGAAATACTATAGATGATGCTGCAGGTGAGGCATTTGATAAATGCGGGAAAGTTATGGGCTTCACATATCCTGCAGGACCTCTGATAGATAAGCTGGCAAAAGAAGGGAATGAGCATGCTTTTAAATTTGCTAAGCCATCTGTTAAAGGACTTGATTTTAGTTTCAGCGGTCTGAAAACAAATTTTCTTTATTTTTTAAGAGACAGAATCAGGGAGGATCCCGAATTTATTGAAAAAAACAGGGCCGATCTCTGCGCATCTCTTCAAAATGTAATTGTAAATATTCTTATTGGAAAGTTAGTTAAAGCTTCGTTGCAAACCGGGATAACTGAGATTGGGATAGCCGGTGGTGTATCTGCCAATTCCGGCCTGAGAAAAGGCATGGAGGAGGAGGCTGAGAAACGAAGTTGGAATTTATTTATTCCGGAATTCAGATATACAACAGATAATGCTGCAATGATTGGAATTACAGGTTATTACAAATATCTTAGGGGAGAGTTTTCAGGTCAGGATATAACCCCTTTAGCACGATATTGAATATTTTACATAATACTCTGGAATGCATAACCTCTCAGGGTGCACTATATGGCCTCTGTCCAGGTAAAATGCTTTCAATTGCCAAAGCAAGGAGTACAGGAGACTTAAGTCTTCAAGCCTTCAGTCGATTGGAATAGGAAACTCTTTGAAGTAATTTTACTGATCCTTTTTTTGAGAGATTCAAATAATAAATGGTTTTTTTATTATAAAATTATTAAATTAGTGGTAAATTACCTGAGATGGAGGAGTTGAGGATATCACCGACAAAAAATACACCAGAGATTTTTTTAAGTCCCGAGGGAGTGATTCGAATAAAGGGGAGATCGATACATGAGAATGTAGCGAATATTTTTGCGCCTGTTGAAGAATGGGTTTCAGATTATATAAGAAATCCTGCAGAGGTGACATCTGTCGACATGCATCTTGAATATTTTAACAGTGCCAGTGCAAAGGTGTTTATTCATCTGATGCAAAAGGTCACATATGTGGCATTAAAGCACAAAAAATACATTTTCAACTGGTATTACGAAGTTGGCGATGAAGATATACTCGAAAGAGGAGAATACTTCTCATCAATTCTTGATGTTCCCTTTAATTTCATTAAGGTCAAATGATTTTATTTTCTGTTCTTTCTCTTTGAGCTTTGCTGGTAAGCTTTCAGATATATAAATGAAATAATGAAAAAGACCATTCCCAGTAAAATCAGCATTATGAACATAAATATAGATGGATTGTCCACTCCGGGGATGGGATGCCTTAACCTGAAAATATAACCGTAGACAGTATAAACGAGGACCAGGATCGAAACTATAAAGCTGAAAACAATAGTTGTTTTATCGAATATTCTGGTGGTTTTATAAAATTTGGTGTTTCTAAAATTATGATATGATGTATGTGCATATGAATTTGCTCTTTTTCTTGACCGGTCCTGCCGGTATTTTCGCCAGTCTTCCATTGCCTGGTTAAATTCTATTTCATCCACTTTGATCTTATCGTGGTTGGCCATGAGAAAATCATAAGCTTCAGTTATAAGAATGAAATGATCTTTTGCTTCCGGTGATGGATTGATATCTGGATGATATTTCCGGGCCAGCTTTCTGTAAGCCTTTTTAATTTCATAAACAGGGGAATCTGGAGGAAGACCTAAAATTTTGTAGTAATCGGGCATCAGATTAATTATTTTACTATCCCTGTAAAACCCATGAAGGCCAATGCCAGAATTCCGGCTATTACAAGCGATACAGGTACTCCTTTCATTCCATTTGGAATATCAGCAAGCTCAAGCTGTTCCCTTATACCTGCAAGTATTACCAGCGCCAGACCGAACCCAATTGCCGTGGAAGCAGAGTATATTACTCCTTCCAGCAGGTTGTATTCTTTTTTAATGACAAGGATTGCCACTCCCAGCACTGCGCAATTTGTTGTTATCAGAGGCAGGAAAATTCCAAGAGCCTGGTAAAGGGGCTGACTTACTTTCTTCAGAATTATTTCCACCATCTGGACCAGAGCGGCAATAACCAGGATAAATGTTATTGTCTGCATGAAGCCAATGCCAAGCTTGTTTAACACATAAGTTTGTATAAGATATGTTACAATTGTTGCCAGCACAATAACAAATGTTACGGCGCCAGCCATCCCCATAGCCGTATTAACCCTGTTTGATACCCCCAGAAATGGACATATTCCAAGGAATTGCGCAAGCACAACGTTATTTATAAAAATAGCCGAGATTATAATCAGGATGTATTCCATACGAGTCTCTTTTAATTTCTTTTAATTCGGTTAATGAGAGCGATAAGGTATCCGAGGGCAATGAATGCCCCCGGAGCAAGAATGAAAACCAGTATTCCGTCGCCTTTAATAAATTTGTAACCAAAAATAGCGCCGCTGCCTATTATCTCGCGAATCGCTCCGAGTACTCCCAGAGCCATTGTAAAGCCGAGTCCCATTCCCAGCCCGTCGACCAGAGAAGATAAAATGTTGTTTTTACTGGCAAAGGCCTCGGCTCGTCCAAGTACTATACAGTTAACAACAATCAGTGGAATAAATATTCCCAGTTTTACATAAAGGCCCGGCACATATGCCTGCATAAGCAAATCGACAATAGTGACAAAAGAGGCAATGATCACCACAAATGCAGGAATCCTCACTTTATCAGGAATGACATTTGATAACATCGATATAACAACATTTGAACCGACCAGGACAAAAGTGGTTGCAATACCCATTCCCATTCCATTCAATGAAGATGATGTAGTTGCAAGGGTAGGACAGGTGCCCAGTACGAGGACCAGGATTGGATTCTCTCTTATGAATCCCTTAGTAAAATTCTGTAATTGATTCATTCTAAACCTCCTTTTTGTAAAGTGCTATAAGCACGCTGTACAGCATCGCAAAATGCCCTTGAACTTATAGTGGCTGCAGTTATGGCATCCACAGTGCCACCGTCTTTTTTAACTTTCAGTTTAAACTGAGCAGGATCCTTATCATTAAACTGATCTTTGAAAGCAGCATCTGTCATTTTTGTGCCCAGTCCGGGTGTCTCCTTCTGTTCAAGCACCATGATGTTTATTATTGAGCCGTCGGGTCTGAAACCGGCCATTAAAGTTATTTTTCCTGCGAATCCCTTTTTCGAGTATGTGCTAACGGCATATCCGACAACAGCATTTTCTTTTTTTGCAGGATAAATTTCGAGGCTGTCTCCTTCACCTGTTGGCAATTTGTACATCTCACTGTTTGGATTATTATTGAATTCAGGCACTACCAGTTTAATTGCATCAAGCTTTTTATTAAGGTTTGACACCTCAATTGGTTTTTTTGTAAATTCATAAACAAATCCAAGACAGGTCGCAGCACCCAGTGAGATCAATGTCAGCGACAGTACCATATTTCGGAAAGTTGATTCTGTCTTAGCCATTTGTTACCTCCTCTCCAAACCTTTTTGGTTTTATATACGCATTCATAAGCGGAACGAAAGCATTCATTATTAAAATCGCGAAAGAAACTCCCTCAGGGTAGGCTCCGTATACCCTTATAATAACAGTTAAGAATCCTATGCCTATACCATATATTATCATAGCCTTCGGATTCATTGGGGAAGTTACATAATCCGTTGCCATAAAAATTGCTCCCAGGAGAACACCACCAGCAAGTACATGAAAAAGAGGATTTGCGTTCGATTCAGGATCAATCAGCCAAAGGACAGTTGTAAATATTGCAACTGTCCCTAATATTGCAACTGGTATATGCCAGGTAATTATCTTTTTATTAAGCATATAAGCAAACCCCAGCAGAAGCGCAAAGGCCGCAACTTCGCCCATCGATCCTCCCATCTTCCCAATGAACATATTGAACGTTGTTGGTATTTTATCCATCAACTGGGATAATGACTCACCGTTTTTAATACCCTCTTTAATTATTGCAAGTGGTGTTGCTCCGGTTACGGCATCAGTATATCCGGTTTTAAAACCTTCCGGTATGGGCCAGCTGGTCATCCGGACAGGAAACGATATCAACATAAAGACGCGCCCGACCAATGCCGGGTTGAATGGATTATTTCCCAGTCCCCCGAATGTCATCTTTGCAATTCCTATTGCCACAAAGCTGCCTATAACTATGATATGAACAGGAATATTTGAGGGCAGGTTGAAGGCAAGAAGTATGCCGGTTACGAGGGCTGAGCCATCAGTAACGGACATAGGCTTCTTCAGTATAAATTTCTGTATAAGATATTCAAACACAATACAGGAGGCTATCGAAGTAGCGGTTACGATCACTGCGCCGATGCCAAAAAAGAAGACCGAAGCTAAGAAAGCAGGCATGAGCGCCTTAACAACACCATACATCAGCTTTCTGGTTGTTTCCCTGCTATGTGTATGAGGTGAGGGTGATATATTAAGAAGATAACTCATGAGTATTGTTATATAGCTGTCATTTCAAATTTCGTTCACGTGCCATTCTTACCACCGATGATTTTCCAAGCCTTATATAGTCGAGCAGGGGCCTGCGAGCCGGACAGGTATAGCTGCATGACCCGCACTCTATACAGTCGGTTATCCGTTCATTTTCAGCTCTTTCAAACAAGCCTTTCTCCGAGAGTGTCATCAGCAGGAAAGGTTCAAGGTTCATAGAACAGGCTGAAATGCATTTGCCGCACCTTATGCAGGGACCTGCAGAGGGCCTTTCTGACTCATTACGGGGGAATAGAATTACTCCCGAAGTGCCCTTTACAACAGGAACATCAATACTATTTAATGCCTTTCCCATCATCGGTCCGCCGGTAACAATCTTACCAGTGTCGTCAGGCAATCCGCCTGCAGCTTCAATTAAATTTTTGACAGGGGTACCGGTTCTGACAAAAAAATTACCGGGATGTGACAATGACTTCCCTGTTATTGTTACAACTCTTTCGAAGAGAGGCTTATTCTTCTGGACAGCTTCATATACTGAATAAGCTGTGCCGACATTATGAACAACGGCACCGACATCAACAGGTAACCGGCCTGGAGGAACTTCACGGTTAATCAGCGCCTTAATGAGCTGTTTTTCCGCTCCCTGAGGATATTTGACTTTGAGAGCATGTACTGAAATACCCTGGAATCCTGTGGCAAGTTTTGTTATATGACTAACGGCATCGGGTTTATTGTTTTCAATGCCAATCATAGCTTTTTCAACCCCCAGAGCCTTCATTAAAATTGAAGTTCCAATGAGTATCTCTTCTCCTCTCTCGAGCATCAGCCGGTGATCGGAAGTAAGATAAGGTTCACATTCAACTCCATTGATTATAAGGGTGTTACATTTTTTGCCTGCAGGAAGTGTAAGTTTGACATGCGAGGGAAAAGTGGCACCGCCCAGTCCCACGATACCTGATTCCAGGCATCTTTTAATGATCTCCTCCTTCGAGAGTGTTATTTCTACAATAATTTCATTGGTTCTGTCGATGGTCTCAATCCATTCATCTCCGTTTACATCGATGAAAACTGCCAGCTGCCTGTATCCTGTAGAGTCGATAACACTGTCAATTTTATTAACTTTTCCCGATACAGAAGAGTGTATATTTGATGAAACGAATCCTTTGCCTGTTGCTATGACCTGGCCCGTCTTAACATCATCACCCTTATTTACAATAACTTCTGCAGGAGCGCCAATATGCTGTGATACGGGTATTGTAACGCTTTCAGGTACAGACAGATACTTTATCGCCTGATCAGCAGTTAACTTATTATCGGGTGGATGGATGCCTCCTATAGGAAAGGTTTTTAACACTATGTTACGCTTTATATTAAATACTAATTATCCGTTAACTGTTTCGACCTGTACTTCAACTTTTGGTTTTCTTGGGGGAAAATTAACCTCGATAATCGAATTTGTCGGACATTCTGTAACACATTTTCTGCAGAATGTACATTTTGTTGCATCGATATATGCAAGGTTATTCTCAATGGTTATTGCCCCGAATTCGCACACCTTAATACATTTATTACAGGCAATGCATGCAACTTTGCAGGCTCTTCTTGCCGGTCCTCCCTTGTCGCAGTTTGAACATGCCACATAAATCTTCCTGTCCTTCTTTGCCTTCTTCCGCAGATCGATGAGATTCCTGGGACATGCCCTGACACATGCACCACATGCAACACATTTATCATCAGCTATCACAGGTAATCCGTTTGTTGAATCCATATACATGGCATCGAAAGCGCAAGCTCTCACACAATCCCCGTTTCCAAGGCAACCATAGCTGCAGTCAGTTTCGCCCATATAAAGATTATTGGATATCCTGCAATCGGCGGCTCCGTCATATCTGGATGTTCTTGGGCGATATTCAGGGGTACCGTTGCATAAAAGCACAGCAATTAACGGATCAAAAGCAACAGGTTCTTTTCCAAGCATCTTTGCTGCAATATCCATAACTTCAGCTCCTCCTACGGGACAAATAAGATCATTAAAGGCTTCAGCTTTCACAAGCGCTTCAGCAAAATTCCTGCAACCTGCAAATCCACAGCCTCCGCAATTAGCGGCAGGAAGTATTGCCTGTATTTCATCTATCCTAGGATCTTCAAATATTTTGAATTTTTGTGCAACAAAATATAGTATGATGGCCGATATCAGGGCAAGAAGACTCAGACTTATTATTGTTATCAATATAGTAGGACTCATTGGTTATGAAATTAACGAAAAAGTAAATTTTTTATTAATCCGCTTCCTGAATACGAAGAGGATCAGGTAATACGGGATCAAAATTGAAATTGAAATCAGTCCCGCAAATAATTCCTTCACTTTCAGCGATTCAAGAATCATTAGTACAGCTACTACTGATATAAGCGGCAGAAGATAACCGAATAATATTGCAGCGTAACCCATCGATTGTTTCATGAGTACTGTAACTTTGTCACCCGGTTTTACATTATAACTTCCTGTTACTTCAATTATTTTTTCTTCCTGTTCCGACATGGAACAGGAGCCGGCAGCCTGGCACCCTGAACAGGCAGATATTGATGAAATACAGACAAATACAGCGTTTTTGTTAATCTTTAGCACTGTCCCTTCATGTTTAATACTTCCTGTATTACCCGCAGTGTTCATTTTAGTCTGCAAAAATTTGATCCGCAAATTTATAACTAACAGCTGATTGAAACCTGTTTTTTATCAGTTTTTAACAGGTTGAAATAATTTATTCTGATTATAAATAATTAACGGTAGTAGGATGTTAAAGCTATTTTTAGAATAACTTAATTGTTTATTATTTTATTATTTCAAATCCTGCAATCAAGCTTGGGATTCCTCATTTCGTCCCGATGAATCGGGACTTCATTCGGAATGACAGGGCTATTGAGGAGCATATGGGGGTGAAGAAGTGGCGATTCGCGACACAAATCAGAATATCAGAGACATTTATCTGCGAATCGCCACTTCTTCACCCCCAGGTAACCACCAAATCGGCATGTCATTCCGAGCGTAGCGAGGAATCTCCAACTCTTAATCCTCATGTCACTTTATGAACTTTGTTTTTAGCGTTAGCGAGGAATCACCCTCGATAGATCAACTTATATTACTCCACGATTGCTGCTGGCTGAACAAACGTTTCAACTCTGTTCTGAATATCTGGTTCTGAATTTCTTCAAGTAAAGGATCTTTTTCGATAATATCTTCAGCAATATTCCTTACATATTCAATTAATTGGCCATCGCGGCCAAGGTTAGCAATCTTAAGATCAAAAGGTATTCCACTTTGCTGAGTCCCCTCGATATCGCCCGGGCCTCTCAACTGAAGATCTGTTTCTGCTATTTCAAATCCATCACTCGTTCTTATCATCACTTCTATCCTTTTGGCCGCTTCCCTTGATAACTTATCGGAGCTCATCAGGATACAATAAGACTGATCGGCACCTCTTCCCACGCGACCCCTTAACTGGTGTAACTGCGAAAGCCCGAATCTTTCGGCACTTTCTATTACCATTACTGTAGCATTAGGAATATCTACTCCTACTTCAATAACTGTTGTAGCAATAAGAATATGAGCCTTCCCCTCCTTAAACAGTTTCATTGACATTTCCTTCTCCGAAGGAGTCATCTTTCCGTGAACAATTGAGACACTATACTCTGGTGCAGGAAAAACTCTTGTTATTGTATCCCATCCATCTTCAAGATTCTTATAATCCATCTTTTCCGATTCTTTTATAAGAGGGTAAACGACAAAGATCTGCCGGCCTTCAGAAATCTGGTTTCTGATAAACCCGAATACTTTATTTCTTTCTGAATCAGTAAAATGCATTGTCTTTACAGGAACTCTGCCAGGTGGTAATTCATCAATTACAGATACATCGAGATCTCCGTAGAGTGTCATTGCAAGTGTTCTTGGAATTGGAGTAGCAGTCATTACAAGAACATGTGGCGGGTTGAAGTTCTTTTGCCAGAGACGTGCTCTCTGTTCAACTCCGAACCTGTGTTGTTCATCAATTATTACCAGTCCCAGATTACTGAATTGCACATTATCTTCCAAAAGGGCGTGTGTGCCGATGAGTATATTCAGGGAGCTGTCCTGAAGTGATTCTGCAATTGATTTTCGCGAGGTTTTTTTTGAAGAGCCTGTAAGGAGATGAATTTTGATATTAAGTCCTTCCAGGAGTTTACCTATTGTCTGAAAATGCTGATTAGCAAGGATTTCGGTAGGTGCCATTATACATGCCTGGTATCCGTTATCAATCGCAATCAACATACTCATTAGTGCTACAAGTGTCTTTCCGCTGCCAACATCACCCTGGAGAAGCCTGTTCATCTGTTTTCCTGAACCAAGATCCTTCCTTATCTCCTTCATGACACGTTTCTGGGCTTCAGTAAGTTCGAAAGGAAGATTGTTAAAATAGAAGTTATTAAAGTTCTCGCCCACACTGGAAAATACAAAACCCTTGTACTTCAGACTGCGATTCGCCTTGAACCTCAAAAGGTTCAGCTGGATATAAAACAGTTCCTCGAATTTCAGCCTGTACCTCGATCTTTCCAGTTCATCAGGATTTGCAGGGAAATGGATCTTATGAAGAGCTTCATGAAGTTCAATTAGCTTATACCGTGAGATAAGATATGCGGGTAATGTTTCCGGTATTCTGAATTTAAGCTGTTTTAAAAGATTGCCGGTCAGCTTGCTTATAGTTTTTGAGGTAACAAACTGGTTCTTCAGTTTTTCCGTTGTACTGTACTGCGCCTGAAGAGCTGAATTAAGTCTTTCTGCTTTCCTTTCTACCGCTTCAATCTCAGGATGAATTATATTGATCATTCCGTTAAACACGCCTGGTTTTCCAAAGACAATATACTCGACCCCCGGAGTGTAGCTTCCGGTTATCCATTTTCCTCCTTTGAACCATACAAGCTTTATAATGCCTGTTTCATCCTGAAAATCAGCAACAAGCCGTTTCCCTTGTCCGTGCCCTTCAGTATAATATCCATTAATAACACCTCTTATCTGAACATATGGAAGGTCCGGATCGAGTTCAGCAATTTTATAAAACTTGGTTCTATCAATATATTTATAAGGGAAATAATAAAGCAGATCTCTGAACGAGTAAATTTTAAGCTCCTTATTAAGTAGTTCAGCCCTTTTTGGACCGACACCAGATAAGTATGTAATGTCAGTATCGAGAAATTCCTGTTTGATCATTATTGGTTATTCACGTGAACAGGAGAAAAATTGCTAAAAAATCTATCCGAAAATAACTATTTTTGAAAACCTGACCTAATTAATTTGCTGATGCTGAAATGAATTTTTTTGCTTTATCTGAATATCTAAAATATTTTATGTTTTCAGGGCATAGAAGGGGGCATGGCATACACAGCCCATTTGTTTTTGATCTTGTGTCAAGGGTTTTTCGGAATAAAATTGATTATGGCATTGTCAAAAGTATTAAAGAGACCAGAAAAAGACTGAACTCTGATAACCGCTTAATTAATGTTACAGATCTTGGTTCCGGATCAAAGAAACTAAAAACAAATAAAAGAAAAGTGTCAGATATAGCCAGATATGCATCAATACCGGAGAGATATGGCTTATTGCTGTTAAATCTGGCAGCTGAATTTGGCAGACAGGCAATTGTCGAATTTGGCACTTCTCTGGGTATCAGCACTCTTTATATGGCAGCCGGTTCTCCTGATAGTGTTTTATATACGATGGAAGGCTGTCCGGAAACGGCTGAAATTGCAAAAGAGAACTTCAGAAAAGCAAATATCCCCAATATTAATTTGTTTATCGGACCTTTTGAGGATGTTTTACCCGAGATCATTGAAACCGGACTCAGACCCGGAATGGTTTTTATTGATGGAAATCACAGGAAGGAACCTGTCATTAGTTATTTTAAACAAATTGAATCAGTGTCGGACAGTAAAACAATCGTAATAATTGACGATATTTACAACTCAACTGGAATGGCAGAGGCATGGAATGAAATAAAAAAATTTGAAAAAGTAACAGTAACAATTGATATAGGCAGGATGGGGATAGTTTTTTTCAGAGAGGGTATTAACCGTAATAACTATATAATCAGATATTAACAAAAATTAAGAATTTAAAATTCATTATTTGGCTAATTTAATCTAATTTCGAAAACTCAAATTTATCGCATTATGGACAAAGTAATTGAAATCAAAAATATTGTTAAGAATTATCAGATCGGGTCGGTTATTGTAAGGGCTTTAAGATCAATTACCCTTAATATAGATAGGAATGAGTATGTCGCAATAATGGGACCATCAGGTTCAGGAAAATCAACACTGATGAATCTTGTTGGATGTCTCGATACTGCTACCAGTGGTACTTATATTCTGAATGGTATCGATGTAAGTAAGATGGAAGATGATTATCTTGCTGAGATCAGGAACAAAGAAATAGGTTTTATCTTTCAGACTTTTAACCTGTTGCCACGTTATACCGCGCTCGAAAATGTCACTTTACCATTAATATATGCCGGAGTTCCGAAGTCAGACAGGGAAAAGGTAGCGGTAGATTCGCTGGAACAGGTTGGATTGGCTGACAGGATGACCCATAAACCAAATGAATTATCAGGTGGCCAGCGTCAGAGGGTAGCCATAGCCCGTGCTCTGGTAAACAAACCTTCTATTATTCTGGCGGATGAACCTACAGGAAACCTCGACAGTAAGACTTCTCTGGATATCATGGGGTTGCTCGATGCAATTCATAAACTGGGAAACACTGTAATTGTTGTCACACATGAGGAGGATATTGCAAGGCACGCTGCCCGTATAATACGATTGTTCGACGGTGAAATTGCTCAGGACTACCCAAATGAAAAATATGTAAAAGCATAATACTTTTACAAAGACCTGGTTTTCAGTTTTTTTCTGGCAGAGTTATGAAGATCTATACCTTTACAGGTGACGATGGTACTACCTCATTATCCGGAGGGAGGAGGGTTCCCAAACAATCTTTGCGCGTTGAGGCATATGGTTCTGTTGATGAGCTCATTGCCTGGATGGGCCTGCTAAGGGACCATAAAGAAAACCTGGACCGGAAAGATCTGCTTCTTTATATTCAGGACCAGCTTATGAGAAGCGCTGCGGCTCTTGCACATGACAGCGAAAATTCCGATAGCATTGAGATACTGCCCGACGCAGCTTGCCTAACAGAAATTGAGAAAGCAATAGACAGTATGGAGGCGACACTACCCACTCTTGGAAATTTTATTATTCCCGGGGGAAATATCGTCGTATCTTATTGTCATATAGCACGATGTGTATGCAGAAGGGCAGAAAGAGCTGTCTTAAGATTAAATGAATCTGAAAAAACGCCCGAAATAGTCTTCAAATTTCTAAACAGGCTCTCTGACTTTTTATTCGTATTAGCCAGGAAAATCAATTTAGATACTGGTAATGAGGATGTTATATGGTTTGCATGATATGTTAAAAATCTTAAAAAAGGTATTGTTTTTTAAATAAAATAATATTTATATTTGCAAACTTTGTTTAAAGCTTTACTTAATCAGGAAAATATGTATTGGACACTTGAATTAGCATCAAAACTTGAGGATGCTCCATGGCCTGCCACTAAGGATGAGCTGATAGATTTTGCCATAAGGTCGGGTGCCCCGATGGAAGTTATTGAAAATCTGCAGGAAATTGAAGACGAAGGAGATATTTATGAAAGCATTGAGGATATCTGGCCTGATTATCCAAGCAAGGACGATTTCTTTTTTAATGAAGATGAATATTAAAAAAAGGCTGATCTGATTTTATCAGCCTTCTTTATTTTCTAAAAATATCAGATTTATTTTTAGGTCTAAGTGAATCCAGCCACATAAATCCTTTCAGACGTATAGTATCAGGGACATTTATAGAAGGAGGATCTATAAATCCTTCAGGATTGCCAAACTCATAGATCCTGGAAATCTTATTTTTTTTAACAAATATCTCAATATTAGCGCATTTAGTCTGGTTTCTTCCGGCAATATTATCTTCATCAAGAAGATAATAAATTGATTCCCCATTCCCTTTAATATCAATCTGATAAAGTTCATTATTTCTGAAATATCCGGTAAGAGACCTTCCTTTTATCTGGTTATATCTGAATGTATCCACCTCGCTTGTTACAAAAGCAGTATTGTATAATTCCAGCTTGTCTGCCTGCCTGTTTTTTGTAAAAACAGCCATTGAATCTGATGTAAGCTGGTTCTCATCAGACCATATTACCGGCGAAGAATACAGTCTTATAACTGAGTCGCGAAATGAATAGGAGAGAGAGTCGCATTTAGCCTGAAGGTCCTGGCTGAATATTCTGCATCCGTAGTATGCTTTTACTATCCGGTATTCTTTTGCTGAGGTATCTACCTCCGTAATGGCTCTTATTGTATCAGAGTGAAGAAAAAGAGAATCATTTTTTGAGAACTGGATGAACATTGCTTTATTAGTAACCATGAACTTTTCAGGTTGTTTATAATACCAGGCATAGTCACCTTTAACCATCATACTGTTGGTTGTGTCCTCAATTATTACATTCCTGAACGATTCGCCATAGCCGGTATGGTTATTAAAATAAAGCGAGTCGCCATGAATAATCTGTTTTTTGTTGTCTATCATGGCTTTCTTCCAGATAGAAGTAATGTCATTTTTAGTGTCGTACCAGCCTTTTTCGCAATACAGGTATAAGCTATCACCCTTGACTTCAGTGGGTCCGGTAAAATATGAAGTTTCTGTTTTAGTGTTATAATCCATTGTATCTGCCGTCATTACATAATCCGGATTGACAATTTTTACACTGTCCTTAAAATGGAACAGATTATCAGATACATAATAAATGCCTATAATGCTTGTCAGGGTATTTTTTTCATTAATTATCCGGCCTCTATTTGTATAGCGTGCGATTCTGTTTCTTACATCATAATTTATCGAATCAGTAAAAAGGTGGGTGTTTTTGTCTATCAGTTCAACATTCCCTTTCATAAAAGCTAACTCACTTTTTCCGTCATAGAAAAGATAATTACCATAAAGATTAAGGGTATCTCCCTGTTCAATATGTATTCTGCTGTATGCCTTAACCTGATTCTTGTCGGGAGAAAAGTGGGCGCTGTCGCACCACATGGTTATCTCATTATGCTTTAAATGGACTTTTCCACGAAAACGGTGAATGGTCTGCCCGGTTTGTTCGTCAGGTACCATCACATCTTCATCAGCATATATCAGTTCTATTTTTTTCTTTTCTGTTCTTTTTGCCTCCTGTGACTGAAGCACGGGTGTTAACAATAAAATAATAAAGACATAAGTCAGATGTCTTATATAAGTTGAATTTTCAGGGTGAGAAAATAATTTTATTTTATCCATCCGTCTTTCAGAAAGTCACACGATTTAAATTCATCACTTATTTTAATATAAGTGATAGAAATTTTGTGCTTGACCCATTTGTCAAAAACATTTGATCTTTCTGCAGATAAAGCTGCATTGTAAATAGTCTGATAATCGTCTTTAAGATTTGCTGTATGAGCTGATAATTCATTATCGAGCCTGACTATCCTGAAAACCTCGTTATTGTCCTCATCGGTTGTTCTGAATGCATCTGATATTTCTCCTACTTTCATATCTCTTATTTTCAGATACATCTCAGGATTTAGTTCCTCGAGTGTGAACCATGTAACGCGTTCAGAAGGATTTGAGCTCACAAATTTGCCTCCATTTATCCTGCTGTCTTTGTGTGTCGAGAATCTCAAAGCAGCTGTTGAAAATTTAAGGCTGTCTTTTCTAATAAGATTTGCAAGGCTGTCAAGTCTGGACAAAGCCTGGGCAGCCTGTTCCGGTTTGACTTTGGGTCTGATAAGTATATGACGCGTATTAACCAGATCTCCTTTACGGTCAATAAGCTGAATAATGTGAAATCCGTATTTTGTTTCGACGATTTTAGAAACAGTATTTTTTGTGAGTTCGAAAGCAGCGTCAGCATAAGGCTTTTCAAGCTCACCCCTTACACGATATCCAATTTCTCCTCCGTTTTTAGCTGATTCGGGATCCTCAGAGTACATGATCGCAAGAACACTGAAACTTTTTCCGGCAAGTATCTGGCTTCTTATATCAAGTAATTTCTGACGTGCCTCGGCTTTGTTCTCTTCATTTGAGGGAGGATCGATCTGAATTATGCTTAACTGGTACTTTGCAGGAATAACCGGCATGCTGTCTTTTGGAATGGAGGCATAGAACTTTTTCAAAGCAGCGGGGGTTACAGTTACATTCTTGGCAATTTTGTTCTGGACTTCTCTTACAACTTCCTGTTCAAGAAGTGTTTTCTTAATATCCCGGCGTATTTCAAGCATACTCTTTTTAAAATAGCTTACTAGTGCCTCTTCACTGCCTGCAGTTCTTATTGCATCATTCATACGCATATTAAGATCACCTTCCACAACATCATCGCTCACGGTTATACTATCTATTCTTGACTGGTCAACAAAAAGTTTTGAAACAAGCATTTGCTGGAATACTTTACACTTGAGCTGGTCCACGGGGGTCTTATTGCCGGTCCTTCTGAGATCGGCTACTGTGTTCTCTATATCAGAAAGGTAAATAACTTCATTTCCTACAACTGCAGCAACCGATTCTACCAGTTTCTGAGCATTCAGGGTAGTGAAGCCAGGAATTATAAGGGTTATCAGGACAAGGCAAATTTGTAACTTTCTTTTCATCATCATTAATATATCTTAAAACTGTTTTCTTTTAGTGCTTCATTATAAATTCCGTTTTCAAGAGATTGAATGAAGTCGAATCTTCTTGAATTCCATATTATTCTTTTTATATCATTTTTTATATATTCAAACGGAGCGAGAGAAGATCTTAACCTGTAATCTCTGATGGAAATCAGGTATACTGAAGAAGAATCGCTGGTTTCGTAGAATGTGTTTCTTTTCAGGAAGTTTTCCTGATTGTCAATATCGTCAGGCAGTTCAACGAGCAATCTGTCCATTGGAACCCATTCATCGTTGAAGTCATCAAATTTTTCGGCAAACTGGAAACAATAACTCTCAAGTTGCTGAAGGTCTTTTTGTTCATACGAGCGAGCCAGAACTTTTATTTTGTTTATGTCCGGTGTTTCAGAAGGGAGCTTTATAAAAAGCGCTTTTACAATATTTGAATTAAGAAGAAAACTTGATTCATTGGCAGAATAGTAGTTCTCCAGTTCATTGTCGGTAATGACTGTATCCATTTTTTCAATCATCATCTGGCGCTGGTACTGGTAAATTACCAGGTTTGCCCTGTTTTCTTCGAGTTCCTGCGCAATTTCAGTTTTCAGTTCAGGCGATAAATTTTCCTCGGCTTTCTGGAGGAGCAATTGCCGTTTTGCCCATTTGTTAATATAATTCTGAATTGTACCGGCACTGTCTGTACCATTTATACCATGCTGAATAAGCCGGGGAACCTCATCGTAATAGAGAATTACCTTGCCGACTTCGGCAAGCGGAATTCTTTTGACAGCATTGTTATTTGGTTTACAACCAGACAAAAGAAACAAAGTAAACAATATTGAAACTGTTCTATTCATTGCTCAATTTCTTCCTGACTTCATCAAGAACTGAATTATCAATCAAAACGGTATAATTTTCCTTTAATTGTCTTACCCATTCGCTCTCAAGATAATCCTGATAGTTTGTCATTAACTCCCCTTTAACCTTTTCAAACTTTTCAGGTTCAGGATACAATATTTTATTTATACAGATTATTGCAGGGTACCCTTTCCTGGAGAATGATTGTGTACCTGCAGCCCAATTTAATTCATCTAATTCATTATCGTCTCCCTTGTACCACTTATTCTCTTCTATAAAGAGTAATGTATCTTTATTCCTGTTGAACTTTTCTGAAAGAAGTACATCCGGATCATTCTTTTTTGAATATTTTTTGTATGCGGATAATAGTTCCTTTTGTCTTCCGGGCGATTTTAATGTATAAATTTTAGCTTCAATACCTTCTCTGGTGAGGTAGCTGTTTTTGTGATCATCATAAAAATGATACAATCCCAGGGAATCCTCAGTGACCCTGTTCCATACTTTTTTTTCTGATATATCAAACAATAGAATCCCATCATGGAACTCGTTCATAAGATATCTGAATTCAGGATATTTTTTCTCGAGAATTGAATTCTCGTACCCCAGAATCATATCATAAGCATTGACCTCGATGGAAAGGTTTATGAAAGTAACGGAATCCTTTGTTGGTATCATTGCCCCTCTTCTTTCAATGTATGTTGCAAAATCATCCGTTGTAATATTCTGATTAGCAAATGTATATAAATTAATATCAGGCATGTTGGCGCGACCATATTTTCGTAATCCCTGAATTATAAGGGTATCGGTGTTCATTATAAACCACTTATAAGCAACATGATTTATCGTGAAATTATATTCTTTTTTAAGTTTTTCAATGAAAGCTTTTTTGCTAAGGGAATTCAGATATGATTTATTTATCTTGTTTTCGAGGTAAGACCTTGAATCTTTATAAGAACCCGGAGCCTTTTTTTCCAGAAGTTTAATGATATGCCATCCATAAATAGTCCGGATTGGTTTGGTATAATCCCCGGTATCTTTGAGGGAAAATGCCGCTTCAGAAAAATCACTGATTATTTCCCCTGCTCCAAACCAGTTCAGCTCCCCACCATTAACAGCCGATGACTTATGATCGGAATATTTTCTTGCGAGGTCTGCAAATGATGCTCCATCCCTTAATTTATTATAAATTGTATCAATCTCTTCTTCAGCTTTTTTAGCTTTATCTTCATCAGTTCCCGGGGGAACGGCTTTCATTATATGAGCAACTCTTATCTTTCCTTTCGAAGGTCGTATATCAGCAACTTTTATTATATGATAGCCGTAAGGCGTTCTTACAGGTTCAGATATTTCTCCCTTTTTCATGGAATAAGCTGCATCTTCAAATGGCATTATCATCTGGAAGACAGTAAAATAACCCAGGTTACCTCCGTTTACCTTAACCGATGGGTCGTCGGAAGTGCCACGAGCTACCTGTTCAAAAGATTCGCCTCTTAGAATCCGCTCCCTGATATCGGTTGCTTTTTTCCATGCCTTGATTGTATCTTCAGGGGAAGCATCTGAAGGTAATGCTACCAGGATATGCCACGCATTTATTTCAGTCAGGGATCTCTGGTAAGCTTTCTGAAGAAGTTTTTCTTTTGCCAGGGTATCTGTCAGCCAATTCTGCGCAAGCTGATTGCGATACCCCTTAAGTTCCGTCCTGAATGCTCTTGTTGTATCATAACCTTCCTTAAGGGCATCAGCTACTTTTAGTTTAAAAACAATATATTGCTGAAAATAACCATCAATATCCAGGGGTTTACCTGGCTCCATGCTTTTTTTGTACATCCTCATAAATTCTCCCGCTTCGGTTTTATTGCCGCCCACAGTCATCAAAATTTTATTATTCAGATCCTGTGCCTGGCAAAAAACCGGCAACAGAAAAAAAATAAGTATTAATGATGATCTGATTTTCATCAAAAAAAGCTAATCCTGTTATTCAAACGATTTTCTGCTATAGTTTGGTGCCTCACGCGTTATTGTAACATCATGAGGATGACTTTCTATTACTCCTGAATTTGTTATTCTCACAAATTTTCCGTCTTTCTTGAGGGTGCTTATGTTTTTAGCGCCAAGATAGCCCATTCCGGCCCTTAGTCCGCCTGTCATCTGATAAATAACTTCAGCAAGCGTACCCTTATAGGGTACTCTGGCTTCAATGCCCTCAGGGACAAGTTTCTTTATATCATCTTCAATGTCCTGAAAATAACGGTCCCGCGAACCTTGCTGCATAGCTTCAATTGATCCCATTCCCCTGTATGCCTTGAACTTACGTCCATTATAAATGATGGTATCTCCGGGAGATTCTTCAACACCTGCAAACAGCGAACCTGCCATTATCGAATCTGCTCCAGCAGCAATTGCTTTAATTATATCTCCGGAATACCTTATACCACCATCTGCTATAACCGGAATCCCGGAGCCTTTGATAGCATTTGCTACATTATATATTGCCGAAAGCTGTGGGATACCTACCCCCGCAATAATTCTTGTTGTGCAAATTGAACCAGGACCAATACCCACTTTGACTGCATCGGCTCCTTCATCTGCAAGTTTTCTTGCGGCTTCAGCAGTACCTATATTTCCTGCTATAACATCAATTGAGGTAAAGTTCCGTTTAATATCCTTAAGGATCCCAATAACACTCTTTGTATGTGCATGAGCGGTATCGATAGATATTGCATCGACATTTGCATTGATAAGAGCCTCAACCCTTTGCAGAGTATCCGAAGCAATACCAACTGCGCCAGCCACTCTGAGCCTTCCTTTATCATCTTTACATGAATTGGGACGGTCCTTTGTCTTGGTTATGTCCTTGTAAGTGATAAGACCAATAAGCTTTCCCGATTCATCTATCATAGGCAACTTCTCGATCTTATGTTTCTGAAGAATCCTCGCTGCTGATTCCAGATTTGTCTGATGGTTGGTAGTGATAAGATTGGTTGTCATCACCTCTGTTATCTTACGCGAGTAGTTGTTTTCAAATCTCAAATCCCTGTTAGTGACTATCCCCTTAAGAATACCATTCTGATCAATAACGGGAATTCCTCCTATCTTGTATTCGCTCATTAAATTAATGGCTTCAGCCACAGTGGCGTCGAGATTTATCGTTATGGGTTCAAAAATCATGACATTCTCGGCCCTTTTAACTCTTTTTACCTGGGCGGCCTGATTCTCAACAGTCATGTTTTTATGTATTACACCAATTCCTCCTTCTCTTGCAATAGCAATTGCCAGCTCAGCCTCAGTAACAGTATCCATGGCCGCTGACACCACCGGCGTGTTTAACCTGATGCTACGTGTAAACATTGAACTGAGATCGACTTCCCTTGGAAGCACCTCAGAATATGAAGGAACCAGGAGAACATCATCAAAAGTTAACCCTTCATAAAGTATTTTATCTTCAAAAAGTGCCATCTGCTGAGTTTTTAAGTTTTTGATGGCGCAAATTACGAAAAAAAACAGAACCTGAGATATATCTCTTTTTTTAACCGTCTAAAAAATTGAATAACAGTTACTACATTTGTATTAAGTGCAAAAGGATATGGATTTTGATCAATACAGGGAAATTTTAACAAGGTACTGGGGATATTCTTCCTTCAGACCCTTACAGGAAGAGATAATTAGATCTGTTGCTGAGGGAAAGGACACCCTGGGACTGATGCCAACCGGCGGAGGTAAATCCATAACATTCCAGGTACCTGCACTGGCACAGGAAGGAATATGCCTTGTTATAACTCCTCTGATTGCTCTTATGAAGGATCAGGTTGCTCGTCTGAACAGCCTGGAAATAAAATCATTGGCCATACATTCCGGTATGTCGGCTGAGGAGATTGATAATGCAATAGAGAACTGCATTTACGGAGATTATAAGTTTCTTTATGTTTCTCCTGAAAGGCTCGCTACAAGGCTTTTCCAGGGCAGGGTCGGAAGGCTGAACCTCTCACTGGTGGCCATCGATGAAGCACATTGCATATCCCAATGGGGCTATGACTTCAGGCCGTCATATCTTAAGATTGCCGACTTGAGGGATTTTATATCCGAGAAAGTCCCTTTCCTTGCTCTTACAGCCTCGGCTACACCTCCTGTAATTGAAGATATTGTCAGGAAACTGGCGTTCAGGGGAAAAAATGTGCTAAGAACCAGCTTCGACAGGAAGAATATTTCATATCTGGTAAGAAAAGTAGAAGATAAAGGGACCTATCTTATCAAAACCCTTAAAAAAGCCAAAGGAAGCGGCATAGTTTATGTCAGAAGCAGGAAGCGTTGCAAAGAGGTTGCTGAGCTGCTTGTGGCCAATGGAATAAGCGCCGATTTTTATCATGCAGGTCTAACAAATGAACTTCGTGATAAAAAGCAGGCATCGTGGACGGTGGGAGAGACCCGGGTGATTGTTGCCACAAATGCTTTTGGAATGGGTATTGATAAAGCAGAGGTACGATTCGTGGTACACTGGGATATACCTGATTCAATTGAAAACTATTTTCAGGAGAGCGGGAGAGCAGGCCGCGACGGCAAGCCCGCTTTTGCAGTGCTCTTATATTCCCCTGCTGACAAGAGCAGGCTTACGGACACAATAAGAAAAAAATTTCCGCCAATTGAAAAGATTAAGGATATTTATGAGGCTTTGTGCAATTACCTGCAGGTGCCGCTTGGCTCAGGTAAGGACAATGTCTTCGATTTTAATATGGCTGATTTTGTTTCAAAATACCGGCTGCCTGTGATTGAAACATATAATAGTCTTCAGTTTCTTCAAAGAGAAGGCTACATGGAATTTACTGAAGAAATAAATAATCCTTCACGGGTTCATTTTATTGTCAGTCGCGATGATCTTTATAAGTTCCAGGTGGCCAACGAATCATTTGACGGCTTTATAAAGCTCCTTTTAAGATCTTATACCGGTATGTTCACAGAATTCATTCCGATAAATGAAGAGGCACTTTCGAGAAAGTCGGCAGCAACCAGAGACACCATTTATCAATATCTTGTTAAATTATCTGCATATAACATAATACGCTATATCCCCGGAAAGAAGACTGCACTCGTCATTTTTACAGAAGAAAGGCTTGTTCGAAAGGCTTTGATGATCTCTCCTGATAACTATCTTAATGTGAAAGAAAAGTATGAGATTAGGCTCGAAAAGATGTTGGAATATGCTGATTCAGACTCTCATTGCAGGTCTGTTTTTCTGCTGAACTATTTCGGGGAAGATTCTGATCGATGCGGTATCTGCGACGTATGCAGGGAGAGAAATGAGCTTGACCTGAGTAAATATGAGTTTGACCTCATCCTTGATGAGATAAAATCAATTCTGGAAGATAAGACTCCTGACGCAGAAGAGCTTGTAACATTGATTGATTACCCTGAGGATAAAGTTATTAAGGTGATACGCTGGTTGCTTGATCATAATAAAATAATTCCGGACAGCGATCATAAGCTTTCGTGGAATCAATGACAGAATTTTAACTGCTTACCTTATCAACGAGGTAAACTATCGATTTATAGGATATCCCTGAATTCAGGCTTAATCCTATTTCGCAGGTACGGCTGGTGGAGTATCCTTGTTTAACATTGTCCGGAAACTGATCTTTCAGATCTTTCAGTCCGTGATTGTTTAATTCGGGAAAGGTAAAGCCTCTGTCACCGGCGAATCCGCAGCAATTTGTTTCCGGAACGATTACATCTCGCGCACATTTTTTTGCAAGGTCAAAAAGTGCAGTATCGAGTCCCATCTTTTTCATACTGCATACTGGAAATACTGTCACAGTTTCATCAACGGGAGTAATTGTAAGGTGGGGCAGCAGATATTCGGTAATGAACTCAACCGGTTCGTAAAGTCTGAGGGTCCCATTCATGTTTTCCTTCATTGTGTACAAACAGGGGCTCATATCACATAGAACAGGATATTCCCCGTTTTTGCTTGCTTTGGTTAGCGCCTCCTCCAGTTCATTCGATTTTTTTAGTCCGGCTTCAATATAACCTTTGCTTGAAAAAGCCATACCGCAGCACAGGTTGTTCATGTTTTCAGGGAAAATTACACAAAATCCTCCCTTATGCAGAAGTTGTATCAGCTTTTCCGAGAGTTGTTTTTCTTCCCTGTGATCTTGCGACACCCCCATAGAACGATTAATGCATGAGGGGAAATATACCACTTTCCGGTAAGTGTCTGAAATATGTTCTTCAGTCTTTTTAATCGCTCTAGCCCCTGTTGGCATTAACCTGTTCCATGCAGGTATCCTGTTCCCTGATATTTTGCTTATTCCTGAGGATACATTTTCCATAAAGTGTGTACCCAGTAACCTGTGGAAAAAGCTTACCACTGAAAGTCCTGTCCTTGCAATTGCAGTCACAGCATACATACTGTTTGCCATCTTCAATGCTCTGGGCATATTCTTTTTCACCTGCTCTGAACGGAGGTTCTTAATGAGTTTCCCGGTATCGATCCTGACAGGACATGCCAGTGCACACAGACCATCGGTTGCACATGTTTCATTTCCTGCATACATGAATGATTTTGAGAGAGACGCAGCAATATGAGGTTCGTGTCCGTGCTTTTCAAGTGACATCATTTCCCTGTGTATGACGATACGCTGTCGCGGAGTCAGGGTAAGGTCTGCCGATACGCATGATGACTCACAGAAACCACATTCGGTGCATTTATCGGTCAGCTCGCTGGCTGCCGGTACCGGTTTCAGGTTTCGCAGGTGAATGTCATTGTCTGAATTAAGTATCACACCGGGATTAAGTATGTTCAATGGGTCGAAGATCTGCTTAATATTCTTCATAAGCTCGTAAGCTTCCGACCCCCATTCCATCTCTACGAAAGGCGCCATATTACGCCCTGTCCCGTGTTCAGCCTTTAATGATCCGTCATATTTATGCACCACCAGGTCAGACACTGCAGTCATAAGTGATGAATACCTCTTTATTTCGTCATCCGTACTAAAATCCTGGGTAAAGACGAAGTGGAGGTTGCCTTCCAGCGCATGACCAAAGATCACGGCATCGTCATAACCATATTTTTTCAGTAAACCCTGAAGATCGAGAGTTGCTTCCGCTAGGAATGGAACAGGAAATGCCACATCCTCTATTATCACTGTTGTTCCGGCTTTTCTCATTGCTCCTACAGAAGGGAAGAGTCCTTTGCGTAAATTCCAGAGAAGTTCATATTCGGAAGGTATATCGGTGAAATGGATATCCATAACAACAGGGATGTTTTGGATCGACTCCTTTATTTTCAGTATGTTTTTTTCAAGTTTTATTTTAGATTCAGCCGCAGTTTCCACTAGAAGGGCACTTACTTCCCCGTCAAGTGTTTTAAGATATTCCGGCATACCTTTTTCATTCTCCATCGATCGCAAACCTGCCCTGTCGATCAGCTCAACTGCAGCGACAGGTTTAGATTTAAGAATCGACACAGCCCTGCATGCCTGTTCTATATCGTGGAACATCATCAGTGAGCTGGCCCTGTTGGGTTGTTCTATGACCGTTTTGAAGGTGATTTCGGAGATGAATCCCAGGGTGCCTTCCGAACCAATCATCAGGTGTTCTATAATATCAAAGGGATCAGAATAATCTACCAGTGCATTCAGGCTGTACCCTGTTGTGTTCTTCATTTTATACTTTTTCCTTATCCTGTCTGCCAAAGGGGTATTAGCTTTTGCTGTTTGTGCAAGGTTATCAATATCAGAAATAAGACCAACATGCGATGCTGCAAATTCTGATCTGCTCTTATGATCCCTGGTGTCAAGAATGGTTCCGTCAGCCATAACTATCCTTATGCCTATGACTGTTTTGTAGGAGTTTTCAGCAGTGCCGCAACACATACCACTTGCATTGTTTGCAGCAATACCTCCAATCATTGCAGCATTTATTGAAGCCGGGTCGGGACCGATCTTTCGGCCTAAAGGAGCAAGGCGGGCATTTACATAGCCACCTCTGAGTCCTGGCTGCATAGTTACAGCCTGTCCATCGTCGCTGATTTGGAATTTCCTCCAGTCATTCCCCGCAATAACCAGTACCGAATCGGTTATTGCCTGTCCTGAAAGGCTTGTCCCGGCTGCCCGGAATGTAACTGGAAGATTAATTGAAGCACATTCTTTAAGTATTATCGATACCTCGTTTTCATCAATTGCTCTTATGACCAGCTTAGGTATCAGTCTGTAAAAACTCGCATCCGTACCATAAGCAAGAGTGTACATCGGATCGTGAAAGATCCTTTTCCTGTCAATTTTATCACTCAGGATATTATTCAGTATTTTATATTCCCCTGTAAGCATTTTACAAATTTGCAGAATATATATTAATTAATTTCTTCTCCCTTTGTGACCTGGTGAATCCCGATAGTTACCGGAATACACAAAGGTACACGAAGTTATATGATCAGGCTAAACCCCCTCCATCCACCACCAGGTGAGCACCCGTTACCCATGCAGACAAATCACTAGCAAAAAACAGGACCACATTGGCTACATCATCCACACTTCCTATTCTGTGAATAGGTCTGCCTGATATACAATTTTCCAGATACTTTTCATCGTATATATCACCCAACTGCTCACATTCACTTTTTAGCATGGGAGTATCAATGTCACCCGGACAAACAGTGTTTACCCTGATATTGTATTTTCCAAAATCGATAGCCATGGCACGCGTCATGTTCAACGTACCACCTTTCATGGCGCAATAAGCCACAGCTTTTTCACCACCCTTGAGGGACCATCCTGATCCGGTGTTTATTATGCTTCCGCCGCCTGCTTTAATCATGTAAGGTACAGCATATTTTGTAACGAGGTATTGTCCCTTAAGTGAGACATCCAATGCAAGATCCCACTCTTCAGGCTCCAGGTCGACCGCATTTTTCCTGATGGCAATACCGGCATTATTGAACAGGATATCTATCCTTCCATACAGGTTGAATGTATCATCAACAGCTTTTTTACATTCTTCAGCAGATCTCACATCACAATGGATATAATGAGCTTTATTACTCGAGAGCAGAATTTCATTTTCAGCTGACTTACCCTTGGAATCATTTATATCGAGTATGGAAACAGATGCACCGAAAGCTGCAAGTTTTTTTGCTGTGCCCAGCCCTATGCCTGAAGCTCCGCCAGTGATAATTGCCACTTTTCCCTCGAGCGAAAGGGGTTTAAGATTGTCTTGAGGTTTCTCTGACTTATTCATATTACTAATTTAATAAAGCTTTTAATTAAAGTCAAAAATAGTCTGGTTATTAAATTTATCGATTTAATAATCAAATTAATTCAATCGTTTAGTATATATAATATATACCCCCTTTCCTGTTTCCCCAAGGGGGAAATGATTTGCTAAACTCCTTCCCCCCTGGGGAAGGTTTGGGATGGGGGTAATATAAAAGTCAGATTGGAATTGAGTTGATGATTTGAAACGATAATTATAATCATAAAACAGAACCAATATTAAGGATATTTAAAGCAGCTTACAAAAAAACAGGTATGATGATCTATCCTAATCTTAAATGTCTAATTTTGTACCACAATTTAAAAATAAATCATGGATACCAGTTCAGATCCGGTATATTCCAGAAATGTTGTTGAGTTTGTTGCTGTTGCAAATGAATTTTGCAAGTATGTAGAACATGCACCAGAATTAAAAGGCGATGAATTGCTGAAAATACTTCAGCGTATACTTCCGTTAATGTACCTTAAAGCATCTCTGCTGCCACAACTAGATCCCTATTTTGAAAATGGCAACGAGAAGTTTGTAACTGAAGATGACTGGGTAAGAATACATGGGACTTTGAGGGAAAAATTTGGTACGGCTGATGATTATATGGAGGTATTTGATGAAAAGATAAAGGATACGGAAGGACCGGTTCTGTCAAGTATATCAGAAAATATGGCGGATATTTACCAGGATGCAAAAGACTTCCTTTTGCTTTATCAGACTGGCACTACCGAAGTAATGAATGATGCGATATGGGAATGCAGGCTTAATTTTGAGAACTTCTGGGGTCAGAAACTTGTTAATTCCATGAGAGCTATTCATAAATTTATATATTCTGGTGAGGAGATAGGAAAAATTGATGATGATATTGAAAACAACGATGAGACCAGGAATACCTCAGACTGGTTTATCACACGAAGGCAAAAGGATTACAGAGAAAATGGGGAACAATAAATATCAGGAAAACATCACATCGGAAGAGATTGCCAAACGAGAGCTCTCATGGTTCAGAGGTGAAATAGTGGTAGTTGATAATTTAGAAACTTATCGTGAAGTATTTCCCAGGCTTCTCGGATCGGACCTTCTTGGTTTTGATACGGAAACCAGGCCGACTTTTAAGAAAGGCAAAAGAAATTCAGTCTCCCTAATTCAGCTTTCCACAGGTAACCTGGCTTGTCTTTTCAGGATTAACAAGATTGGCATTCCTGATAGTCTGATCAGACTATTGTCCGATCCTTCAGTTATAAAGGCAGGGGTGGCGGTTCACGATGATATAAGATTTCTTAAGGGGGTCAAAAGATTTTATCCGGAAGGTTTTGTTGACCTGCAGAGTTTTGTAAAGGAATATGGCATTCAGAGCTCCGGACTTAAAAAACTGGCTGCCATTGTACTTGGTTTCAGAATATCAAAGCGTCAGCAGGTTACTGACTGGGAAGCAGAACATCTCTCGGAGGCTCAGCAGGTATATGCAGCTACCGACGCATGGGTTTGTCATCAGATCTACAGGAAGCTTACCAATGGACAAGATATATAGTGTCAGAGCTTTTATTACTGCAAACAAAATGGCAGGGAACAGATTAAATAGTATTATTAATAAACCGATGTTAATTACTATTTAGGAATTTTAACCATGTAATAATTATTACTAAATAGTAAATATTATCATTTGATAAAGAACAGAACTAAGCTATCGCCATAATTGAGCTGAGCAGATGAAAAAGAATGAGTACGGAATATATTGAGATTGATTCATTATAGTTGATATACAAAGTGGAACGAACTAAAATAGTACTTAAATCGGGAAAAGAACAATCATTAAAAAGATTTCATCCCTGGGTGTTTTCGGGAGCCATAAAAAAGATGTATGGAAATCCTGCTGAAGGAGACCTGGTTGATGTATTCGATAATAAAGATAATTTTCTCGCTACAGGGCATTATGCGCCGAGTTCAATTGCCGTTCGAATCCTTTCGTTTGAGCAGGTCACGCCGGATAGGAATTTCTTCAGGGATAAAATCAAAAGTGCGATCACATATCGGAAATCAATTGGAATTATCGGTAACCCAATGGTAAATGTGTACCGGCTGATACATGGAGAGGGTGACGGCCTTCCCGGACTGATAATTGATTATTATAACGGAGTTGCTGTTATGCAGATGCACTCTGTTGGCTTTTATACGATTCGAAAAGAAATTGCATCTATCCTGACTGAACTAATGAAAGATCAGATAAGCGCTGTGTATGACAAGAGCGAAGGAACCATTCCGCATATGTCATCAACCACCGCGATAAATGAATTTCTTTTTGGAAATTCAGGTCCCATTATTGTCACAGAAAATGGGTATAAATTTAAAATAGACTGGGCAACAGGACAAAAAACGGGATATTTCATAGATCAGCGCGACAATAGAAAATTATTGGAAAATTATACCAAAGGGAAGAAAGTGCTTAACATGTTTGGCTATACAGGAGGATTTTCCGTTTATGCAATGAAAAATGCTGCCTTCGTACATACTGTAGACAGTTCTTTCTCTGCTATTGAGCTCGCTAATGAGAATATCAAACTCAACTTTGGAGAAGATAAGCGACACGAATCATTCCAGGTTGATGCCTTTGATTATCTTAACCATATCAAAGATCAGTATGATCTTATAATACTTGATCCGCCTGCTTTTGCAAAACATAACAATGTACTGGCAAATGCTTTACAGGGATATAAAAGACTTAATTTGAAGGCTATAGAGCAAGTCCGGCCCGGGGGTATTATATTTACATTCTCATGTTCACAGGTCGTTACCAAAGAAAATTTCCGAAAATCGGTATTTGCAGCTGCAGCCAATACTGGTCGCAGAGTGAGAATTTTACACCAGATGACCCAACCTCCCGACCACCCGGTGAATATTTATCACCCGGAAAGCGAATATCTTAAAGGCCTGGTTATTTACGTTGAATAATTATATTATGAGCACAAACAGGAATATCGTACTTGTTGCAAAGAAACTTGGTCTCCATGACTGGCAGGTCGAAAACACCATCAGGCTTATGGATGGGGGAGCTACCGTTCCTTTTATCAGCAGGTACAGAAAAGAGATGACAGGAAGCCTTGATGAGGTTCAGCTTCTGCATATCAAAGAAGAATATGACAGGTTGAAAGATCTTGATTCCCGCAAGGAAGCGGTCATAAAATCTATAGAAGAACAGGAAAAGATGACTCCTGAGCTTAGGCAAAAGATCGATGCAGCTTTAACAATGTCTGAACTTGAGGATATATACCTTCCTTACAGGCCAAAGCGCAGAACACGCGCCACAATAGCCAGGGAAAAGGGACTGGAACCTCTCGCATTGCTTATTATGGAACAGATTGAAAAAGATCCTGAACATAAAGCGGAGGATTTTCTAACTGATGAAGTTTCAACCGTTGAAGATGCGGTTGCAGGTGCATCTGATATTATAGCAGAATGGGTCAGTGAAGATGAAAAAGCCAGGAGGCAACTTAGGAATTTGTTTGAAAAAGAGGCTGTTATTTCTTCAAAAGTTGTAAAAGGAAAAGAAGCTGACGGTATTAAATTCAGCGACTACTATGACTGGTCAGAGCCTCTCCGAAAGTGTCCCTCGCACCGGTTGCTTGCCATGAGAAGGGGAGAGGAGGAGGGTTTCCTGAGGTTGTCAGTGGAACCAGATGAAGATCATGCCATTGATATTTTGGATGCAATATTTGTCAAAGAAAAAAACCCTTGTTCTGTTATTGTTACCGATGCAGTAAAAGATAGCTGGAAAAGACTTCTTTCCTCGTCAATGGAAACGGAATTCAGGAATATATCCAAGGAGAAGGCTGATAATGAGGCAATAACAGTTTTTGCTGACAATCTCCGCCAGCTTCTGCTCGGGTCGCCCCTTGGAGAAAAAAATGTGCTGGCTATCGACCCTGGTTTCAGAACAGGCTGTAAGATTGTTTGTCTCGACAGGCAGGGCAACCTGGTTCATAATGAGACCATCTATCCGCATCCGCCTCAAAACGAAACTGCCATGTCGATAAAAAAGATACTTTCGCTTGTCAACGCTTATAAAATTGAAGCAATTGCTATAGGTAACGGTACTGCAAGTCGCGAGACTGAAGATTTTATCAAATGGGTCAAGTTTGAAAATGATATACAGGTCTTTGTTGTCAGTGAGGCCGGGGCGTCAATTTATTCAGCATCTAAAACGGCCCGGGAGGAATTTCCGGATTATGATGTGACTGTTCGGGGTGCAGTATCCATAGGAAGAAGATTAATGGATCCGCTCGCCGAACTTGTTAAAATCGACCCGAAATCAATTGGTGTTGGTCAGTATCAACATGATGTTGACCAGCAGAAGCTTCAGAAATCCCTGGATGATGTGGTTATGAGTTGTGTCAATGCTGTCGGGGTTGAGGTGAATACTGCCAGCAAGCATTTACTGAACTATGTCTCGGGTCTTGGTCCGCAACTTGCTCAGAATATAGTTGACTACCGGACCGAAAACGGTCCGTTCAGATCAAGGGGAGAATTATTGAAAGTTAAGAGAATGGGCGAAAAGGCATATGAACAAAGTGCCGGATTTCTCAGGATCAGAAATGCTGATAATCCACTCGACAGAAGTGCAGTACACCCTGAGAGCTATCATGTTGTGGAGAAGATGTCTGAAGATCTTGGTTGTGACGTGAAAGAGCTTATGACAAATGATAGTAAAAGGAATGAGATAAGGCTCGAAAAGTATGTTACTCCCGTAACAGGATTACCCACCTTAAAGGATATCATGGATGAGCTTGCAAAACCAGGACGCGATCCAAGGTCAAAGATCAAAGAGTTCAGTTTTGCCGATATCCATAGTATGGACGACCTTGTCGAAGGAATGGTAGTTCCTGGAATTGTAACAAATGTTACAAAGTTTGGAGCCTTTGTCGATATAGGTATAAAACAGGATGGATTGGTACATATTTCAAATTTGAGTAATAAATATGTTTCTGATCCCTCAACGGTTGTCAAGCTTCATCAGCATGTTATGGTTAAAATAATTGCGGTGGATATCGAAAGGAAAAGGGTGCAGCTTTCGATGAAAGATGTGATTCAGGGGTCCGGGAACTAATTCTGTTCTTATATAAAAGTTACACGGAGGCTCTTTTATAGAACAAAATAAGTGATGTATACCCTGCCAGACCTTTGGAGATCCCTCATTTTGCTTTGCTCAATTCGGGATCTCCCCATCCTGCCACAAAGTCAATTCTTTATTCCAGCTTCCTTAGGAGCAGCGTCCCAAGAATGTCACATATTTATATCAATGTCCCTGTAATCCATTGTCAATTTGGTATCTCCGGGAGTATGTGTTTAAGGTATTATTCACTCAAATATCTTCTTGTACTCGATCTTCCTGCTGGTGTTTGTCAACTGACTTTTTTCCTGTCCATTTATTTTGATATCCATGTTTACATCCTCGTACAGTATGCCATATTCTATTTGCTTGTCAGTTAGTGACAACCATATGGTTCCCCAGTAGTTGCTCCGACCTTTCATTTGCATGAAGTCAGTTTTTATTTCCAGGGGGTTATCCATGGTAATAAACTCAATAACCGCGCATACTTTTTTGTTCATTATGGAAAGTCCTGTCCATGTCAGACGGATATCCTTGTTTTCAAAGCTGCCAAGCCCGTTCAGATCCACCTTCCCGTTTATGCTTCTTGCCCTGAAGGGAATATTCAGCTGTAACGAATCATAACATGCCCAGCCAAATGCTTCAAAGGTCAGAACATCCCAGACAAGGTTCCTTGCAAACATTCCTGTCATCTGTGGAAATCTTTTAAAGCCTTCCAGGTTAAGATAATCATCCGAAGCACCATAAGTCATGCCTTCCATGTAATCCTGTATTACTCCCTGCGGAAAGGGCTGATCAAATGCCTGTGACTGTGAAACTGTGACATCGTTCCACCTGACCTTATTATCAGCCAGTCCTCGTGTATAGATGCCTCTGACCTGCATTTTATTCAGGAAATTACCAAGAATATCATGATTATAATATTCTGCTGTCATAACATAACTATAAGGCTTCGGCTCTTTAAGAGTAAGCCCTGCGGGAAGTTTTCTGAGAGAAAGGTAATACCTGGCTGATTTTTTCTGTGCATTAACCGGTATCAGGCCGAATGTCAGGACAACTACACCCAATATGATCCGGGTTAATTTTTTCAGATGATTTTTTGTAATAGTTTTCATTTCATTAAATTTTAGAATTATGAAGTAAAATTCAAGGAAATGCATCTCATAAAAAAAAATAATGTGCAGAACAGTTGAAACATCTAACTGATCCGTTGAAATTTATGTTTGAACCGAAAACGAAAATACGCGCTAATTGTTAGTATCTTCATTTTTACAATTTGCGCGTATCTTCTATTTCCAGCCTGGAGGTATCTTCTATTTATTGCCTCCCTGTACCTGATTATTGTTTTTTTGTCTGTTAATACTCCGGCTGGCCCGGTTTTGTTCTCGTCTGAGGAATCTCTTTTCCCCGGGTGTTATAGTTCCGTCAGCTTTTGCTATCCTCTTTTCATTCCGGATACAATGCTGTTGTCTTTCAAGCCTCATGGTTTCATTTCTGGTAAGCTGACCATTTTGAACCCCATTTGAGATCCTTACCTGTTGTGTTGTTTGTCTTCCTGAGACTCTTGGGGTTGCTCTTTGAGCATTTACTGCTAATGCTGAAGCAAAGAACAGAATACCTGCCATAAAAACTATTTTCTTCATTTTTTAATTGTTTTGGTTTACAGCTTATTTGATACAATTTTTTTTAAAAGGTTTAATTAGGATTAAAAAATATCTTACATTGCCGTATGTAGGGACGTTGCATGCAACATCCCTACAAATTCATCTGATTCAAATAATTATAACTATGAAAAGAATTAACCTATTCCTGACAGCAATTGCAGCCGTACTGGTTGTTTCTTGCACTAATCAGACTTCATTAAAGGCACCTGTTGCAGAAAAGGTACCTCATGAATTGTTCAAGAATCGCATTGACAATTACTATTGGATGAGGCTCAGTGATGAACAGAAAAATGCAAAGACACCTGATGAACAAACAAGTAAGGTCCTTGCCTATCTTAATGCGGAGAACGGATACTCTAAAGCGATATTGATGCATAATGAAACACTAAGGAAAGAGGTCTATGATGAAATAGTGGGAAGGATAAAGAAAAATGATGAATCGGTGCCTTATTTTGATAATGGCTACTATTATTATAATAAGTATACAGAAGGAAGTGAATACCCTGTCTATTACCGGAAAAAAGGTTCACTTGAAGCGCCTGAAGAGATTCTGCTTGATGTGAATAAACTGGCTGAAGACAAAAGTTACTGCTCTGTAAATAACCTCAGGGTCAGTCGTGATAATAAGATCCTGGTTTATGGCGCGGATTTTGTAAGCCGGCGCCGGTATACACTTTATTTTATGAATATTGATTCTGGTTCATTATTGCCTGATAAAGTTGAAAACACTACCGGAGAGACGGTATGGGCAACTGATAACCTTACTGTTTTTTATGTCACCAAGGATCCTGGGACCCTCAGATCAGACAAAGTTCACAGGCACGTACTGGGAACGCCGGTTGATAAGGACATTCTTGTTTTTGATGAAAAGGATGAAATCTTCAATGTTGACCTTTCAGAAACAAAGAGCAAAAAATATATCCTCATAAATTCATCACAGACACTGACGACAGAAACACGATACCTTGATCTGTCAAAGCCCGATGGGGAATTTAAGGTATTTGAACCACGCACTTTAAATCATGAGTATCATGTTGATCACCTTGGGAATGAGTTCTATATAAGGACCAATACCGATAGTGCATCAAATTTCAAGCTGATGAAAACGGCTGAAGGCAAAACGGGAAAAGCAAACTGGAAAGACGTTGTTCCATATAAAAAAGATGCTCTTTTTGAGAACTTTGAATTGTTCGATAATTTTACTGTCATGGAGGAAAGAATAAAAGGTTTAAGTAACCTGAGGATCATAAGCACAAAAGACGGAAGCGAACATTATCTCAACTTTGGCGAGGAGGTATATGTGGCAGGGATAAGTACAAATCCTGATGCAAATACTGATATTTTAAGGTATAGTTATTCTTCACTTACAACTCCGAATTCGATAATCGATTACAATATGATTACAAAAGACAAGAAACTGATGAAAGAGGAGGCTGTTCTCGGAGGATTTGACAAGAATAATTATGAATCGAAAAGGCTCTGGGCAAGAGCAGGTGATGGAACAATGGTGCCTATATCAATTGTTTACAGAAAAGGTTTCGTTCAGGATGGAAAGGCACCACTCTTATTATATGGCTATGGAGCCTATGGAATATCAACCGATCCGGGATTCAGATCAACCATCCTTAGCCTTCTTGACCGGGGATTTGTTTTCGGTATTGCTCATGTCCGCGGGGGAAGTGAAATGGGCAGGCAGTGGTATGAAGACGGTAAACTTCTGAAAAAGAAAAATACCTTTACCGATTTTAATGATTGTGCGCAATACCTTGTAAATGAAAAATATACGAATAAAGATAGGCTCTTCGCAATGGGTGGCAGTGCAGGTGGATTACTTATGGGTGCCATATTGAATATGCGCCCCGATCTTTATAAAGGAGTAATAGCAGCAGTTCCTTTCGTAGATATTGTTACTACGATGCTCGATGAAACGATTCCCCTTACCACCTTCGAGTGGGATGAATGGGGTGATCCGAGAAAACCTGAGTATTATGATTATATGTTATCATATTCTCCATACGATCAGGTAAAAGCTGTGAATTACCCCAACATACTTGTAACAACAGGTTATTGGGATTCACAGGTACAATACTGGGAGCCCGCTAAATGGGTAGCCAAACTGAGAGACATGAAAACAGATAAGAATGTTCTGGTGATGGATTGCAATATGGCTGCCGGACACGGAGGTGCTTCAGGCCGTTTTGAACGTTACCGTATAACGTCCCTTGAATATGCATTTATCCTTGATCTGGCAGGAATAAAAAAATGAAATGTATGGAACGGTTGCGACCGTTCCATACATTGATTTTACATCCCACGGTATTGATTTGCATTTTCCAACTCTTTCATAGCCGGTTTTGCAGGGATTTTTGCATCGCGCATAGCAGCATTGTAGACAAATGATGCAGTGATAACTGCATTTTGTTTCAGATCACTCATGACAAGTCTTTCATATGTATCCATCACAGTATGGTAACCACGATCATATTCAATCTCGTCCTGAATAAACTGGAATCCGGGTAATCCTGCTCTGTCAAATGAAAGGTGATCAGTTCCGGAGGTATTCCTGATAGCTATGGTAGAACAGCTCATACCGGCAAATGGTGCCAGCCATTGTTCAAATATAGGACGGACAAGTTCATTTTCCTGGAGATAAATTCCCCTGTAGCGGCCTGATCCATTGTCCATGTTGAAATATACATCGAATTTATCGTAATCGGGTTTATGTTCTCTAGTTTTAGGATCCACAAGGTATTTCTGTACATATCCTGATGACCCGTATAACCCCTGTTCTTCACCTCCCCATAGTGCAATCCTGATAGTTCTGCGTGGAGCTACATTCAGACTCTTCAGTATTCTCATTGCCTCCAGCATCACCATACAACCCGAACCGTTATCGGCTGCCCCGGTACCTCCGTGCCATGAATCGATGTGTGCACCAATAAGGACAACTTCGTTTTTCAGGAGCTTATCAGTGCCTGGTATTTCACCAATAACATTATATATGGAAGGACTATCGAAAAATTTGTTCTGGATTTCTAACTCCATTTCAACGGGTACTTTGTGCTGAAGAAGACGTACCATCCTGCCATAATCTTCAATTGGCAGGTTTAACTCAGCAATAGGTTCTTTATCGCCTGCTTTGAAGTTTGCTCCATTAGATCTTGGCACATTGAAGACGCCTGAATTGTTGATTATAGCAGCAACACCTTCCTGTGCAAGCATCTCGCTTATTTTTTGTCTGAGTGCTCTCTGTGCCCTGTAGGTTGCAAAATCACCCATCCTTCTTCTGGAAGACGATGTTGCATCCATTGAAAGTTCCTTAAGCTGTTCGTCAGTAAAACGGGTGGCCAGAGGTTCAAAACTGGGTTCATATGTAGCAGTTGAGGGCATAAGCACAATTTTTCCGGCAAGCTTACCTTTGTATTGATTAAGATCACTGTCTGCCTTAACTTCAAGCAGGACCACATTACCTTTAATAAGTCCTTTTGTACTTCCTGTCCAGGCAACAGGGTTGCATGCAAAGTTTGCATAATAAGGGGAAGTCATCGCTGCGTAGGTCTTAATGTTATCCCAGCCTCCCCTGCTAAAATCTCTTGCAGGTTCAATCCTAACATTCTGAAACCCGAAGTCTTCCATTTTTTTCTTTGCCCATTCTGTTCCCCGGTTAAATCCAGTGGATGCAGTAAGCCTGGGACCGACAAAATCAGTCAGCCAGAAAGCCAGATCTTCTATCTTTGAGTTTTTTAATCCTTCCTGCTTGATCTTGTATATCATTCCAAGATCGATATTCTCATTCTGCGACATTAACCATAATGGCAGAAATACGAAGAGCATAAGTGAGGTGGAGATTTTCTTAATTTTCATTTTATGATATTTATTGGTTAGTTTATGAATGTATCAAATGTAAAAAAATTGAATCCTAAAATCATATTAATTTATGACGATTTAACAATAATTAACTTTGGAGAAGGATGGCCGTTCAGGAATTGACTCTCAACAGCTCCCCGGTTCCTCATTATAATATCAGGTATTTCTGGGGTCATCAGTGAATGGGAGCAGGAGATTCCTCATTCCACACAGCTTTTCTTTTAACAAGGACTTTTGACTTTTGACTTTTGTCTTTTATCTTTTGTCTTTATCTTTGAGCATGATTTACCCTGAAAATTTTGAGAACAAAATAGGCTTTGACAGGATCAAAACTCTTCTTTCGGAAAAGTGTCTCAGTCCGATGGGGCGGGAGAAGTCCGCAACTTTGAAATTCATAAACAACTTTGATTCTTTATCTCATCAGCTTTCTGCAACCTATGAGTTCCAGCAGTTGCTTCAGTTTGAAGATTATTTTCCTTCGGAAAACTTTTATAAGATCTCGGATTATCTTACCAAAATAAGGATAGAGGGTACTTTTCCCGAGGTACAGGAGGTATTTGATATTAAGCGTTCCCTTGAAACTGTAAGGATTATACTTAACTTTTTCAGAAGCAAAGATGCCGTAAAATATCCTGTGCTTCAGTCAATGTGCAGAAACGTTAAAACTTATCCCTATGTTCTTGATGCTATCGACAGAATTATTGATAAACGGGGGATAATAAAAGATAATGCTTCCACCAGGTTAAAGGAGATAAGAACCGACCTGGCAGGCAAAAGTATTCAGGTTTCCAAAAGGCTTCATTCAATTCTTAAACAGGCGCAATCTAATGGCATTGTTGATTCAGATACCACCGTCTCCGTCAGGAATGGCAGGGGAGTTATACCTGTCAGTTCATATGATAAGAAAAAGATTAAAGGACTGATCCACGATCAGTCTGCTTCAGGGAAAACGGTTTTTATTGAACCTGAGGAAATTGTGGAACTCAATAATGATATTATTGAGCTTGAATATGAGGAAAAGAGAGAGATAGTAAGAATACTTACAGCACTGGCCGATAATATCAGACCTTATATTGATGACCTTCTTGAGTCAAATTTATTTCTTGGGGATATTGATTTTATAAGGGCAAAAGCTCTGTTTGGCAACCACTTTAACTCGATAAAACCGGTTCTGTTTGATAAACCCTTGCTTATGTGGAGGAAAGCTGTTCATCCTTTGTTATCGATAACGTTTGAAAAGAACACCGGCAGAAAAGTGGTACCTCTCGATATGGTTCTTGATGACAAGAACAGAATTCTATTGATTTCGGGACCAAACGCAGGAGGTAAATCAGTATGTCTTAAGACAGTTGGCCTGCTGCAGTATATGTTGCAATGCGGACTCACCATCCCTGTGTCGGAAGGATCTGAAACCGGTATATTTAAAAATATTCTGATTGATATAGGGGATGAACAAAGTATCGATAATGACCTTAGTACATATAGCTCTCATCTCATCAATATGAAGTATTTTTTAAAGCATGGGGATGAAAATTCGTTAATTCTGATCGATGAATTCGGTACCGGTACCGAACCGATGCTTGGGGGCTCAATAGCTGAAGCCATTCTGGGTGAGCTTAATCGCAAGAAGGTTTTCGGTGTCATTACAACTCACTATACCAACCTGAAACATTTCGCATCGCTTACCGAGGGTATTGAAAATGGCGCAATGGCTTTCGACAATCATCTTATGCAGCCTCTTTTCCAGCTTACTATTGGTAAACCTGGAAGTTCCTTTGCATTTGAAATCGCAAAAAAAATAGGACTTCCTGATGAGATACTTAATGAAGCATCTGGAAAAGCCGGAGTAAAGAACATAAATTACGACAGGCATCTTAAAGATATCGCAAGGGATAAAAGATACTGGGAAGGCAAAAGACAGAGTATCAGGATGCATGAGAGGCGCCTCGAAGAATTGATGGCTGAATATGAAAAAGAGTTATCCGGAGCCAAGGCGCTGAGAAAAGAGATCATTGCCAAAGCAAAGGATGAGGCTGAGCAATTGCTTAAAGAGTCCAACAGGATGATCGAAAACACCATTCGTCAGATAAAAGAATCACAGGCTGAGAAGGAAAAAACAAGGGATGTACGGCAGGAACTGGATGATTTTAAGAACCTCGTGGCAGAGGAGATTAAGCCAATCGAAACTGAATCGGAGGAGAAAATAGCTTTATTAAGTTCAAAAGCCAGAAAAATAGGGAGGGAGCCTGAACCTGACAAATCTAAAGAGGTTCCACCGGTTAACAAAGTGCAACCATTGAAGCCGGGTGATGCAGTAAGAATGATCGATACACAGGCTGCCGGTGAAGTTGTATCAATAAAAGGTAAAAAGGTGCAGGTTGAAACAGGAAGCCTGAGGTTTTTCACAGAGTTTGATAAAATTGAAAGAATATCGCGGGCTGAGCTTAAAAAAAGCCTGAGGTCAAACCAGATCTACAGGGAAAATGATCCGGGTATTGTTCAGCGCAATATCAATTTTAAGCCTGAAATTGATATCAGAGGTGTAAGAGGAGACGAAGCCATTAACCTCGTCCGCCAGCTTATCGATAACGCACTTATCGTCCAGCACCGTCATCTCAGAATATTGCACGGCAAAGGTAATGGCATTCTTCGCCAGCTTGTCAGGCAATACCTTGATACAGTAGATGTTGTAAAATCTTTCCGCGATGAACATGTAGAATTCGGCGGATCAGGAATCACTGTGGTTGAGATGGACTTCTAGGCATATAAGGCTTAACGGCTTAAAGGCTTAACGGCCTAACGGCTTAAGGGCAATAAAAGCTATTGAAGCTTTAAATACCCGGATTGGATAAGGGAAGTATGGCTTATCCGAATTTAAAATGTTTCCTGACCGGATTTTTCACTTTCCATGAGCATTTTAATCCTTCGGGAAATATGACAAAATCACCTTTACCAAAGCTTACCGGGTTGCCATTATCAGGTGTAACGGTAACATCTCCTTCCAGTATGTAACAGGTTTCTGTCTCGTCATATTCCCATGTAAATTCCGATATCTCTTTTTCCCAGATTGGCCACGATCTTACATTAAGTTTCCGGAGTTTTTCCTCGGTGGGTTTTTCAACTGTTATCATAGCGGTATTTTTAATTTATGCACTAATTTATTAAATAACCTGAAATTTGGTTGTTTCAACTGCATAAAAACCAGTATTATTGTATATAAGTTAACAAAACATCGTATTTCACATACCGCATACAATTATCGTTTTACAACAATATTAAAATCACAGGCTATGAAGAAAAGGTTAGTTATTATTGTGATATTCCTGATATCTGGAATAAGTTTATTTAATTGTAAAAACGAGAAGAAAGCTTCCGGACAATCCGTAACAGGTGCAATTCCAAAGCAGGAATGGGCGATAGTCATTCACGGAGGTGCCGGAGTTATAACACGTGAAAAGATGACTCCTGAGATGGATAAAGAATACAGGGAAGCACTTGGCGTGGCAATGAATACCGGGAAAAAGATACTTTCCGAAGGGGGAACAGCTCTTGACGCTGTTGAAAAAACAATTAATGTAATGGAAAACAATCCCCTTTTTAATGCAGGAAAAGGAGCTGTTTTTACTCATGACGGGAAGAATGAGATGGATGCCTCAATTATGGATGGTTCTAATCTTGGTGCTGGTGCCGTTGCCTGTGTAACTGATATAAAAAATCCGATTACTGCTGCCAGATATGTTATGGACAGGTCAGTGCATGTAATGCTTTCAGGCGCAGGTGCATCACAGTTTGCAAAGGAGCAGGGACTGGAAATCGTTCCTCCTTCCTATTTTTATACAGAAAAAAGATTTAATGAGCTTCAGGAGATTTTAAAAAAGGAAAAGAACGGAACCGTAGGATGCTGTGCACTTGATAAGAACGGAAATCTTGCTGCTGGAACTTCCACTGGCGGAATGGCCGATAAACGATATAACAGGATCGGAGATTCGCCTATCATAGGTGCAGGAACTTACGCAAATAACAATACATGTGCAGTCTCCTGTACAGGTCACGGGGAGTATTTTATAAGGTGGACAGTTGCACATGATATATCCGCTCTAATGGAATATAATGGGCTTTCACTCAAAGAAGCCTCAGAGCTGGTGGTCAATGATAAGCTTGTTAAGGCAGGTGGTAGCGGCGGTGTGATCAGTGTTGATAAGTCTGGCAACATATCAATGCCGTTTAACTCAGAAGGTATGTTCAGAGGGTTTGCCGCAGCCGATGGGAAAGAGGGGATATTTATCTATAAGGATGAAGGGGGGAAATAGAGGGCAGAAGGCAGAAATCAGAAATCAGAAATCAGAAGGCAGAAATCAGAAATCAGAAATCAGAAATCAGAACATTTTATGATAGTGTCGTGATTATTAATACATTATAAAGACTGGATTCAATTGATGATGGTGAAAAAAAACGGGAATGTGGTACCATTCCCGTTAAGAAATATATATTATTGGTATGTCTAGTAGAGCTTTACAGATCCATAAGATGAAACAACATGTACATTGGCTTCAGGTGCTTCTTCTTTGCCTATTACTCCGGAGATCTCAGTTGAATTATTTTCAACAATTCTTCTATGATTTTTGAAATTATTCTCATTATATTTCAATCCACCATAAGATACTTTCGCATTGAGATTATAGTCAGCAGATTCATCTATCCCTATTCTTACACCCATATAGCGTGTTTCCACGTTAATCGATTCAAACCCCTCAGGAACTCTGTCGACAGTTAATGATCCATAGCTGCCGTCGTAATCCAATTTTTTGGTCAGGGTTCCAATGCTTACCCCGGTGTATCCATTATCTATTACAAAATTATTAATATTGTCAATTTTGATATTGTCATACTTGCTTTCTCCCACGATCGAGCCTGATTCACCGATAGATAGTTTTGAGTATTTGCTGTCGAGCAGAAGTGCCTGGCATTTGGTGATATCCATACTACCGCAGTACCTTAAAGTCATATCAAGCCATCCTGCATCATCGATGGAACCCTTCCCATAGGCCAGGTTTAGAGTATTTAAAGGTTTGACATTTCCCCTTGTAAGATTTGCTGCTGTAAGGTTTCCGTATTTGATATCAAGATTCACCAATCCCTGGAGATTATCGAGATCCGTATTGCCATATTTGTTAGAAACCGTAAGGGCTGTTACCGATGGCATCTTAATGCTATAATCGATACTGAACTTTCTTGACCCGGAACCCCAGCCGGTAAAACTGAATTTGCTATCGATAACGGTCTTTGCAGAAATATCGTTGCCGCTTTGATCAAACTGGACATCGATATAGTCGAGCATTGTCTGAGCTCTATCTCTGTTTGGCATATCAACTGTTACTTTAACATCGATGACAACCTGGTTTTTATCCCAGGTATCTACAACGACATCACCATATTTATTGTTTATGTCAAGTGTAGTACTGGCTCCGGCCGGATATTCCTTGTGGTATTTTTTTGAAACCTCCTGCGCAGATAAAGTTAAAGAAAAGAGCAGAAGAGTTGCAAATAGGAGTGTTCCCTGTTTATAAATTGACTTTTTCATTTGCTTTCTTATTATTATTATTATCATTTCTGATCGCCTGCAGCTGTTTAACTATATAATTCATAACATCGAGCTTCGTCTGATAATGTTGGATCATGGCATTAATGATACGCTCATCATCTGGATTAGCCTTGAGTTCTTTCTGAAGAGATACATAAACTGAATCCATGCTCTTCATCTCAGTCAGCAACATTTCTTTCTGTTCCGGATGGTTCTTAAGGTCCACATTTAATATTTCACCTTCCATCATGTTAACCTGGTGTATATAATAATTCTCCACTTCTTTGTATTGAGGAGATACTTGTCCAAGGGTCATCCTGTTGTTTTGCGGACGAATAAAATGGTCCCAGGTATAAAGCGACGACAGTGTAACCAGTAATGTTACAACTGCTGCTTTTAAGAGGTAAGGAACAATGCTCCTCTTTGGTGCATTTTTCTTACTCAACAAGTCAAGCTTCTTGTTAAATCTTTCCAGGTGCCCATCCGAAGGTTCTGTATCTTCGAAAAAGTCCTTGTTACTCCTGATTATGTCTTCTATAGTTTTCATCCCTGATAAATTTTTCATTTTCCCTTTAATTCCGCAATGAGTTTTTGTTTCGCTCTTGATAGCTGTGAACGTGATGTGCTGCTGTTAATAGAAAGAATTTCGGCAATTTCATCATGATCATAACCCTCAAGAAGGTAGAGTGAAAGTATTATTCTGTAACCATCAGGAAGCCTTTCAATTGCTTCCTTTATCTCTTCAACACGAACATCAATTTCTTCATATCTTGATGTGTCATCGCTGCTTTCATCTCTTATCCCGATATGTGTATCAATATCTTCAAAGACCGCTTTTCTTTTATTCAGGGCATCAAGTGACCTGTTTACAACTATTTTTTTAAGCCAGGCACCGAAACTTACCGTTCCTGAATAAGTATCAATTTTTTCAAAGGCCGACAGGAATGATTCCTGCATTATATCTTCGGCTTCCATCGTATCATTTACGATCCGCAGGCTTGTGTTGTACATCGCTTTATAGTACAACTTGTAAATCTGAAACTGCGCTTTCTGGTCGCCATTTTTACACCCGTCCAAAAGATCCTGGTGTAGGTTTCTGAATGCCGCTTCTACATTTGCCATCTTTATATAAAGACTAGTTTTTATATGTGTTGCTGCACCCACGTTATATTAATTTTACAATCAATAGACGTGGTAAAATCCATAATGCTGCACTCAATTTAAGAAATTTTCAAAAAATTCAGAAAAAGTTTAAAATTATTCCCTGGGTCACCTGACCGCTGGTATAATTCAGCTCAGAGCCAAATAAACTATGCGGTATAGAAAATACCAGGAGAAGAATAAGCGCAGCAAGTATAGTGTATATGGGTCTATCTGATTTTCTGTTCATATAAACAGCAAAAATCCAGAAAACTAATGCAATAAGTGTCTTGTTATCAGTGAGATCCCAACCGAAAGGAATGCCGGTCCATAATTCACCAAAAGCATAATACTGAACAACCGGACCAAGGATAAACCCACCCGTAACAAAAAGTATTAATGTCCAGACAGCATACTTTTTATATTTTGGAAATTTTACGGCAGCCATGAGACCTGCCAGTGTTGAAAATAACATTGCAATAAACATGAAAAGAATATGAGGCACAAGAATAAATGCCGGAACTCCGCCTTTAAACCTTATTACAACAGGTTCATCCTTCAAAAAGCTGTGGGTACCGCCCGCATCTGTAATATCAAAATAGTATTGTATTTTTCCTGCTTCGGGTTGTTGAGGGACACTCGCAAATAAACCTTTTTCTTCAGTAATTTTAAATAATTTATTCATTATAAATGAATGCACTGGGTAGACCTTATATAAAAAGTCAACCGGTTGGTAAGCCTCATCAGATTTGAAACGTTTATAATATAGTTTTGCGTGAACTGTTGTATCTGTTATTCCAAGGGACACCTGGGATCTTTCGTCGAGGGAAAGACTTCTTACCAGCTTTAATTTATACTGATTTCCATTTATGGTGACATCCAGGCTTTTTGGGTAAGTCGGACCTGTATGCCTCTGATATATTGCTGCAACAACGGTTATAATGAAAGCCAGCAACCACAGGACAAATCTCTTCATTTTAAATAGTTATTAAATTTCAGTTATTTTCTTAGACGCCGGTTTGTCTATAATTGTATCAGTAAAACCACTTTTTTATCATCGCGCGTTACCTCGACGCTTATTGTCTGACCATGTTTAAGCTGACCCATTCTGAACATATAATCCTGAATATTATTCACAGTCTTTCCATTTATTGCGGTAATGATATCGCCTTTTTTCATGCCACCAAGTGCTGCTGGTTTTCCAGGTGAAACAAAATCGGCTCGCAAGCCATTTTTTACAACGCCTGCAAAATCCGGCATAATGCCAAGAGTCACACCCCTTCTTCTTGGATACCTGTTAACTTCAACTTTTGGTCCGGCTTCCTTAAACTGTAATCTGGAATTTTCACAGGCCAGCTCTTTTGCAACTTTGAAAATCAGATCAGAGATCTCAACCATTCCCTTGTAGTTTATCTTTTCCCAGGTGTCGGTTGGTGTGTGATAATCCATATGAGCCCCGGTAAAATAGAATAAGACGGGAATATTCTTTCCATAGAAGGACGAGTGATCTGACGGACCGTATCCCTCTTCTGAAAGACTCAGTTTAATAATTGATGTATCGCTGTTTGCCAGGACGATGTTTTTTAATCCTGTTGCAGTTCCAACTCCACCAATCTGAAGAATATTTTCCTTATTTAACCTGCCTACCATATCCATGTTAATCATAACATTGACTTTTGAAAGATCAATGGGGGGATCGTTAGTAAAATGCTTTGATCCCAGAAGCCCTTCTTCTTCTCCTGAAAAGGAAACACAAATAATACTTCTTTTGTGGCTTCCCTTTGTTCTGGCAAATTTTTCTGCAAGCCCGAGCATCATTGCTACTCCTGAGGCATTATCGTCAGCTCCATGATGTATAGCTATGGTATCAGGCACTCTGCTCCCCGAGCCTGGTCCACCCATACCCAGATGGTCGAAATGAGCACCCAGTATGATGTATTCGTTTTTAAGCTGCGGATCTTCGCCCGGAAGTACCATGGTAACATTTCTGGTACCTGCCATTTCCCTGACAATCTCAGCTTTACCTTTAGCAGACACTTTTGTGGAAAATGAGAATGGATTTTTTGTATTATTAAGTTTCTTTTCAAGTGCAGATATACTGTTCCCGGATTTTGACAGGATGGCATCGGCAACTACCCTTTTTATTCTGAATACAGGTATCCCCACAGAATAATACTCTCCGGAACTGAGTGACTCAAAAGCATCCAGTGGTTCGAAGACAGGGCCAGAAACCAGAAGCACACCGGCAGCCCCCATATCTTTTGCCAGCAATGCCTTATCCCTGTCGGCGCTAAAGGAGATATAAGGACTATTATTATTATCCGCCTCAGGATCGGCACGTAATATCAATACCCACTTTCCTTTAACATCAATACCCTTATAATCATCCCATTTCAGGCTATCGTTATTCAGATTGAATCCATAGCCGGCAAATACTACTTCTGCTTCCAGAGCTGAATTTGAACTGAATTCAAAAGGTGTAAAATCCGTGCCGGAGACATAGTTTGTCCCATTTATCGAAAGCGCATTATCGGGTCCGGGAACAAGCTTCCTGGTTACCTTATATCTTTGGAATCCATCATCGGTCAATGGGACAAATCCATAAGAAGTCAGCTTGTTTTTAATATATACCGCTGCCAGACTGTCTCCCGGTGATCCTGTCAGCCTGCCTCTCAGGGAATCGGATGAAAGATATTTAATATGGCCCAGAAGTTCGTTTGTGGTTACTTCCCTGTTGCCTGAACATGATAATAAAAAGAATAAGATCAGAACAGGAAAAAACCGTGTGATGTATTTTATTGAAATATTTTTTTTCATGATAAATATTTATATTCAGAATGACATCTGAATTATTAGACATAAGCAGAAAAGTGAATATATGATTTACTCAAATAATTTAAAAGTTTCTTTGATCAGACCTATTGCTTCTCTTAGCTCTTTTTCATTGATAATTAGGGGAGGAGCAAACCGGATTATATGATTATGGGTAGGTTTTGCTATAAGTCCCTTTTCTTTCATCGCCAGGCATACATCCCACGCCTCTTTACCATTTTTGGGCCTAATAACAACTGCATTAAGAAGACCTTTCCCACGAACCAGTTCAACCATGTCGGATTTGATAGCCTGGAATTCTTCCCTGAAGATCTTTCCAAGATATTCAGCATTCTCGGCGAGCTTTTCATTTTTCACAACCTCAAGTGCAGCTATGGCAACTTTTGCTGCAAGCGGATTTCCTCCAAAAGTGGAACCATGCTCACCTGGTTTTATTGTAAGCATAATCTCATTATCAGCAAGAACAGCAGAAACAGGAAGAACTCCACCTGAAAGGGCTTTCCCAAGGATAAGTATATCCGGACGGACCCCTTCATGATCGCATGCAAGCAGCTTACCTGTGCGGGCAATACCAGTCTGAACTTCATCAGCTATGAACAGTACATTTTTTGATTTGCACAGATCATAAGCCTTTTTCAGATAACCGTCGTCGGGAACAAAGACTCCGGCTTCTCCCTGAATCGGTTCAACCAGGAAACCTGCAACATCAGGATCTTTCAGTGCATTTTCAAGGGCTTTGATATCATTATATGGGATAATAATAAAACCGGGAGTAAAAGGGCCATAATCGTTCCTTGCATCAGGATCAGTTGACATCGAGATTATGCTGATAGTTCTGCCATGGAAGTTGCCTTCGCACGCAATTATCTTTGCCTGGTTATCTTTAATTCCTTTTTTCTTATAAGCCCATTTGCGGCAAAGTTTCAGAGCTGTCTCATCAGCTTCAGCTCCTGAATTCATGGGCAGAACCTTATCGTAATTAAAATATTTTGTAATATATTCTTCATACTCGCCAAGAACGGAATTATAGAAAGCCCTTGAAGTTAATGTCAGCCTTGAAGCCTGATCTGTTAAGGCTTTAATTATTTTAGGATGGCAATGACCTTGATTAACAGCTGAATAGGCTGACAGGAAGTCAAAATATCGGTTACCTTCCACATCCCATACAAACGGACCTTCACCTCTTTCAAGAACTACAGGAAGAGGATGGTAATTGTGCGCACCATATTTATCTTCCCGATTAATATAATCCTGTGTGTTCATGTTGTTGATTATTAGATAGATAAAAAAATAGCAAATATGCCTACAATCTTACGAAAGCTTTTTAATATTTCAAAATGAATAAGGCTGGTAATGATATTTGTCCTGCGGGCCTTCGGTCTTGCGGTCTCTCAGTCTCTCAGTCTCTAAGTCTCCTCTTCGTCCTTCAGCAACTCAGGCCTTAACCTCCTTGTCCTTTCTTCCGATTGTTCCTGCCGCCACTTTTCGATATTTGTTTTGTGACCCGAAAGGAGTATGTCCGGAACTTTCCATCCGTTAAAATCTGCCGGACGTGTATAAACCGGCGGAGCAAGAAGATCATCCTGAAATGAATCGGAGAGGGCAGACTGCTCATCGGAGATAGCTCCGGGAATCAGCCTTACAATTGCATCAATAATTATTACCGCAGGCAGCTCACCACCTGAAAGAACATAGTCGCCTATAGATATTTCCCTGGTAATCAAATGATCACGTATTCTCTGGTCAACTCCCTTATAATGACCGGCAAGTATCAGGATATTGTTTTTCAGCGAAAGCTGATTTGCCATTCTCTGGCTGAATTTCTCACCATCAGGAGAGGTATAAATTATTTCGTCATATCTCCTTTCTCTTTTAAGCTTTTCGATAGCCTTGTACACAGGTTCAATCATCATAACCATGCCGGCACCGCCTCCGAATGCATAGTCATCCACACTTTTATATTTGTCATTCGTGAAATCCCGAAGATTTATGACATTTATTTCTACGAGTTTTTTGTCCTTTGCCCTTTTTATTATCGAAAAATCAAGAGGACTTTCAAGTAATTCCGGCAGAACTGTAAGAATATCAATTCTCATCTGTTGTTTCTCGCAAAAATACAAAGAATAAATTAACGGCGCAAAGGCACAACGTCGCAACGGCATAACGGCATAACGGCATAACGGCATAACGGCATAACAGCGCAAAAGATAAGGACCTAAGGGATATTTTGTATCTTTGCTGGCATAAAAATAAATAATCCATCGCCTGTAACACTTAATACATTAACATGGAATGTCGCAAAAATTGTGGCGCCTGTTGCATTGCCCTGTCGATATCTTCGCCCTTACCAGGCATGCCTGATGGTAAGCCGGCAGGGGTAAGGTGCATTCATCTTCTTGATGATTACAGGTGCGTTATTTACGATTCTCCGGAAAAACCAAAGGTTTGCACCAATTTTAAAGCTGAGCCTGAATTTTGTGGTAGCGGCAGGGAAGAGGCAATGAATATATTATTTTCTTTATCGGATGGCCCCCCAACCCCCTGAAGGGGGGCTAATTCTCTAAATTCCAGTTAATTTAGCTTAACAATAAAAGGCTGCGAACCTGCCAGAGGGCACTTACCTTCCGGAAGAGTAAACAACCTTCCCGCCAACTATGGTATAATCCACCTTAGTTTTCATTATTTCATTCTCGGGTATGGAAAGAAGGTCTTTATCTGTAATAACAATGTCAGCGAGATAACCCGGTCTGATCATTCCCTTCCTGTCATCCATGAATTGAGCATAGGCTGAACCGAGGGTATAATAACTGATTGCTTCTTCCATGGAAATTTTCTGTTCAGGATGCCATCCTTCTCCTGTTTCGCCGAGCCTGTCTTTTCTTGTGACAGCAGCATACAGACCCTCCATGGGATTGAGCGGTTCCACCTGGTAATCAGTTCCAAATGCAAGTTTTGCTCCGGCATCTGCCAGGCTTTTCCATGCATATGCCCCATTAGCTCTCTCCGGTCCTATGCGCTTTTCACAGAATTTTTTGTCAGAAATGCAATGAGTGGGTTGCATGGATGCAATTACTCCAAGCTGTGCAAATCGTGGAATATCTGAGAATTGCAGAGTTTGTGTATGTTCAATGCGATGCCGGCTATCGCGTTTGCCATTCACCCGGATAGCATTCTCGTAGGCATTTAATACCCAGAAATTTGCTTTATCTCCAATTGCATGGATACCTATCTGGAATCCCATTTTGTCAGCAACCAGAACCATCTTCTCCATCTCTTCATAGGGCATCATAGCCAGTCCGGATGTTGACGGATTATCTGAAAACGGTTCGAACATAAGAGCAGTTCCTGAACCAATGGTTCCATCCATAAAAGCTTTAAGGTATCCGAACCTGATCCAGTTACCCTCACGGGGATACTGGTTTGCAAGATCAATATACATTTTCAGTAAAGAAGTGTCGGCAGTAAGAAACTTTCCAATATCAACCCGGCAGGTAAGCTCCCCTTTATTCTGAAGTTTTACATAGGCGTCGAAATCGGCATTGCCGGGGATCTGAACACTAGTGACACCATCCACACGTGCCTCCTTTATTGCCAGAAGATAACCATCCCATAACCTGGCGCTGTCTTCCGCTGCCGTTCTCTTTACCTTAATTTCACCGGTTTTTATCAGGTTTTCAGCATTTTCTTTTAAGATTCCTGTGGGTTCGCCACTAATTGGGTCTTTCTGTATTTCGCCGCCAAACGGATCAGGAGTATTTTTTGTGATACCCGATGCCTTCAGAACATACGAATTGACAAGAACCGAGTGGCCGTCTGCCCTGCTGAGCAGAACAGGATTATCCGGAGAGACTTTGTCAATAAGTTCTTTGGCTGGCCATTTTTTATCATTGAACATCTCATGCTCCCAGTGGCCTCCTTTGATAAGTTCTCCGGGTTTCGATTTTGCAACCTGTAACCTGACTTTTTCGGTAATAATTGATGGATCAGTAGTGTACCTGAGTTCAATATAATCGGGATCGAGTGGACCAAAATGTACATGAGCATCGTTAAATCCGGGAATGACCAGCCTTCCCTTTGCATCAATAACTTTCGTAAAACCCTTTCGAATCATTTTCGATATTTCAAAAGTGGTGCCTACTGCAATGATTTTTTCCCCTTTCACAGCTATAGCCCGGGCAAGAGGATTGTCCTTGTCAATAGTCAGAACTTTCCCGTTAATTATTACCAGGTCAGCTTCTTCTTTTTTAGTATATGAACTGGCTATTAACATGATTACTGTTGATAATGAGATAATTATTAATTTCATCTTTCATAAATTTGTAATATTGAAATATATGAAAATATTCTATTCTCAAGGTAATTTCTTTGTGAACCTTTGTGTCTTTGTGTCTTGGTGGCATTTTTATTGCCACCAGGGCTCCAAGGCTCTAAGTTACACTAAGAAATTTAACACATCTTTTAGAAATTTATTGATTCTAAATGATGAATGATGTTTCTAAACTGGTATTTTCACAAAAAAATTTATTATGAAAATAGCATTAATTGGTTATGGCAGAATGGGTCATGAAATTGAATCCGTGGCCCTTGAAAGAGGCCATATCATCAAACTTGTTATAGATCAGGATAATACATCTGATCTGAATAGCACTAATCTTAAAGAAATTGACGTTGCAATAGAATTTTCTTCTCCTTCGGCAGCATATAAAAACATTATCGCTTGTCTTGGGAATGGAGTTCCGGTTGTATCAGGAACAACAGGCTGGTTGGAAGACTATGAAAAAGCTGTTGAGATATGCGAGAGGAACAAAACATCATTCATTCACTCATCAAATTTCAGCATAGGAGTTAATCTGCTTTTTATGCTTAGTGCTGAACTGGCAAAGCAAATGGACAGATTCCGTGAGTACAGGGTATCAATTGAAGAGATCCATCATATTAAGAAACTTGATGCCCCCAGCGGAACGGCAATAAGTCTTGCCAGTGGGATAAGCAAAAACCATTCCTTATATGATGGATGGTGTTTTGAAAACTCAATGGTTGATGGGAAAGTACCCATACTGTCAGTTCGGGAGGGTTCAGTCCCGGGCATCCATATTGTGGCATGGGATTCGGATATTGACACAATAACTCTTAAACACGAAGCCAGAAACAGGAAAGGACTTGCCCTCGGAGCTGTTGTCGCAGCAGAGTATATTCATAAAAAAGAAGGTGTATTCACTTTAAATCAGGTAATGGGATTCTGATAATTATTTTTACTTTTACCGATTCTTAACGAACATTATAATCATGACAGAACTCTTTTCAATAAAGAACATAAGGTTTGGAGTAGCCGCAATTATTTATCTCCTCGTAGTTATATGGATTGGTAATTACTGGCTGCTGCTTGGTCTGGGTATCATTTACGACATGTATATAACGGAGAAAGTCAACTGGACCTTCTGGAAGAAAAGGAATGGCAAGAACAGTGCATTGGTAGAGTGGATTGATGCGTTGATTTTCGCGGTTATAGCAGTATCACTTATAAACATATTCCTGTTTCAGAACTATCGGATACCTACTCCTTCAATGGAGAAATCTTTGCTGGTCGGTGATCATCTATTTGTAAGCAAGCTTGCGTATGGTCCTCGTATGCCGAATACGCCCATTGCTTTTCCTTTTACACAGAATACGATGCCATTGACAAAGGGAAAGTCATGGTCAAATCTTGTTAAATGGCCTTATAAGCGACTTGCAGGCTTAGGCAAGGTTAAGAATAATGATCCAATCGTATTCAACTTTCCGGCGGGTGATACTGTAGTTGTGGAAGAGCAGACTACCAGTTATTATGAGATAGTCAGGAGGGCTGCCAGCGATTTGAAGATGAGAGATAGCTACAGTGGCACGGAACTTAAACCAAACAGTTATTATTATCAGAAAGCCCGAAAGGAAATATGGGACAAGTACACAATAATATACAGGCCTGTTGACAGGAGAGACAATTATGTGAAAAGATGCATCGGGATCCCGGGTGATACGGTTAACATAAAGGGGGGGATCCTTTATGTTAACGGGAAAAAAGTTCCCGATAATGGTACACAGCAGACAACTTATATAGTGGGAACAAACGGAACGACTATTAATCCTAAAGCATTTGAGCGACTGGGCATTAACAGATCTGATCAGACAATGATCTCAGGGTCAGCTTATCTTCTGCCGCTTACAAAATCGAATGCTGAAGCCTTGTCGAAATTCACGAATGTAACAGAAGTTGTGCCATTTTATTCACAGCCGGGAATATTTGCTCCTCAAATTTTTCCGTATAGTCCTGCTCTTGCATGGAATGAGGATAATTACGGACCCATATGGATACCTGTTAAAGGTGCTACAGTAAAACTTGATACCGCAAACCTCTGTTTATATGAAAGGATAATTGATGTTTACGAGAACAACGAGCTCAGAGTTGATGGCAGAACAATATATATTAATAATGTTCCATCTGACAGTTACACTTTCAAGATGAATTATTACTGGATGATGGGGGATAACCGGCATAATTCAGCTGATTCAAGATACTGGGGTTTTGTTCCGGAAGATCACATTGTTGGGAAACCAAAATTCATATGGTTATCTCTCGATAAAGAAGCAAGCGGACTCAGGAGGATCAGGTGGAGCAGGATGTTTATGAAGGCACGGTAAATTTGTTTATTATTTCACCTTCTCCACGATTGCTTTAAATGCATCGGGGTGATTCATTGCCAGGTCCGCGAGTGTTTTCCTGTTAAGGGCAATACCTTTTTTATCAAGTTTTCCGATAAATTCCGAATAACTCATGTCATACTGGCGAACACCGGCATTGATCCTCTGAATCCATAAAGCCCTGAACTGGCCTTTTTTCTTTTTTCTGTCGCGATATGCATACCCTAATCCCTTATCCAGGGTATTCTTTGCAACAGTTATAACATTTTTTCTTGATCCGAAGTTTCCTTTGGTCTGCTTAAGTACCTTTTTTCTCCTGGCACGTGAAGCAACTGAATTTACTGATCTTGGCATAACTCATCTTTTTTGAATGTCAGCGGCCTGTTTTAGGGCTCTTATCTGCTGAACAATCTGTTAATACTATAATTACATTAATTTGCGTGTCAAACAATTATTTACTAGCCAGTAACAACTTAACATTCTTAAGGTCTGTCTTATGGACCAGACCTGAGTAGGTAAGATTTCTCTTACGCTTTGTGGATTTTTTAGTCAGAATGTGGCTTTTAAATGCATGTTTCCGCTTGATCTTTCCTGTTCCGGTGAGAGAAAATCTTTTCTTTGCACCCGGATTCGTCTTCATTTTTGGCATTTTTCTGTTTCAAATATATTTAAAAACTATTTTTTCTTTTTAGGAGAAAATGATACGATCATTCTCTTACCCTCAAGCCGTGGAAGCTGTTCAACTTTACCGTATTCTTCAAGGTCATTTGCAAAACGAAGGAGTAACACTTCTCCCTGTTCCTTGAATAAAATGGACCTTCCTTTAAAGAACACATAAGCTCTCACTTTTGCTCCTTCTTCAAGGAACTTCATTGCATGCCTGAGCTTAAAATTATAATCATGGTCATCAGTATTCGGGCCGAACCTTATCTCCTTAACAACAACTTTTGAGGTCTTGGCCTTTATCTCTTTTTGTTTCTTTTTCTGTTGATAAAGAAATTTCTGATAATCTACAATTCTGCAAACAGGGGGATCAGCACTGGGAGAAATTTCAACGAGGTCAAGTTCCAGGTTATCTGCCAGCTTTAGTGCATCCTGCAAACTCATAACATCTGCCTCTATTTCTTCACCGACAACTCTGACCACTTTAGCAGTGATCCTGTGGTTTATTTTGTGAGCCGGCTGGGTAACCCTTGCCGGGCTTCGCCTGATTGGTAAAGCTATAGTTCTTTCCTCCTTAATTTTGTTAATACTAAAATTTACCTATAGTGCCTTAAACAGCAATTTCCTTCTTAATCTCCGAGTTGATAAAATCAACAAATTCTTCAATTTTCATGCTCCCTTTATCCCCTTCACCCTGCTTTCTGACTGCGATTGTTTCGTTTTCTACCTCTTTTTCCCCTATTATCAGAAGGTAAGGAATCCTCTTTAATTCATTATCCCTGATCTTCTTACCTATCTTTTCACTTCTTTCATCAATCAGTGTGCAAATATCGGAATTATTTAGAATTTCCAAAACTTTTCCTGCATAATCATTGAATTTTTCGCTAATCGGTAAAATGACCGCTTTTTCCGGGGCAAGCCATAATGGGAATTTTCCGGCCGTATTTTCAATAAGAACAGCTACAAACCGTTCCATCGATCCGAAAATGGTCCTGTGTATCATAACAGGCCGGTGTTTCTGGTTATCACTTCCGTTGTAGGTAAGATCGAACCTTTCCGGCAGGTTGTAATCTACCTGTATTGTACCAAGCTGCCATTTTCTGCCGATAGCATCCTTGACCATAAAATCGAGCTTCGGCCCGTAGAAAGCAGCCTCACCTTTTACCACAGTTGTTTCAAGGTTTTTTTCAGCTGCAACTTCTATAATATCCTTTTCTGCTCTATCCCAGTTTTCATCCGATCCGATATATTTCTGTTTATTTTCAGGATCGCGTAAAGAGACCTGGGCAGTGAAATCGTTGAAATTCAGAATCCTGAATACATACAGGATGAGATCAATAATACTTTTAAACTCATCCCTGAGCTGGTCGTGCCTGCAGAAATGATGTGCATCATCCTGAGTGAAACTTCTTACTCTTGTAAGACCATGAAGTTCGCCGCTCTGTTCATACCTGTAGACGGTTCCGAATTCAGCCATCCTTAATGGCAGATCCTTATAGGAGTGTGGTGTGGCATTATATATTTCGCAATGGTGGGGACAGTTCATGGGTTTGAGCATAAACTGTTCCCCTTCCTGGGGTGTTGAAATAGGCTGAAAAGAATCTGCACCGTATTTTTCAAAATGACCGGAGGTCTTGTAGAGATTTACATTACCGATATGCGGTGTAGTCACAATTTTATATCCCCTTTTTCTGAGTTCCTTTGTAAGAAATGTAATTAGGTTCTGCCTTATGTCCGATCCTTTTGGAAGCCATAAAGGAAGGCCCATTCCAACTTTTGGAGAGAAGGTAAATAGTTCCAGTTCTTTTCCTATTTTCCTGTGGTCTCTTCTCTTTGCTTCTTCCAGGAAAATAAGATATTCATCAAGAAGTTTCTGTTTGGGATAAGTTATTCCGTAAATCCTTGTCAGCATTTTGCGGTTCTCATTTCCGCGCCAGTAAGCCCCTGCCACACTAAGAAGTTTAATGGCCTTCAAAGGCTCTGTGGATGGCAAGTGAGGACCTTTGCAGAGATCGGTGAAATTACCCTGCGTGTATAAAGTTATTGTTCCGTCTTCCAGTTCACTGATCAGTTCGGTCTTATATTCATCACCTTTTTTTGAGAAGAGATCCAGAGCATCCTTTTTACTCACCTGCCTCCTGATATAGGTTAGGTTTTTAGCCGCCAGCTCTTTCATCCTGTTTTCAATAGTAAGCAGGTCAGCCTCAGTGATAACTCTTCCATCACCAGGATCCACATCATAATAAAAACCATTCTCAATAGCAGGACCAATACCAAATTTAATTCCGGGATACAGCGATTCCAGGGCCTCGGCCATCAGGTGAGCTGATGAGTGCCAGAAAGCATGCTTTGCTTCATCATCTTCCCACTTATGAAGTTTGATGGTTGCATCCGTCTCGATAGGCCTGGTCAGATCCCATATCTCACCATTTACTGTAGCTGAGTAAACTTCCTTGGCCAGTTTCGGGCTGATCTGTTCGGCAATTTCCAGGCTGTTGATGCCTTTTTTATATTCTCTTGCAGTTCCGTCAGGAAAAGTTATCTTTATCATTCTGAACCATCTTTTTATCGGAGTGCAAAGTTAAGTATAATTTTTTATTTTGCAGCTCAAAAAAACTGGGCCTTAAATGCAGCTTTTTATTGAAAAACAAGACTTTTAAAGAAATATGGCACGTTATTTGAATCTGATTTTAAATCTTAAAACCTGTAATATGAAAAGAATATTTTACCTCTCCTTGATTTTAACGTTAATACTTGCTTCTTGCGAAAAAACTCCCTCTGCCCACTTTTATACAGATACCTCTGAACCGGAAGTTGGACAGACGGTTGTTTTTTACAACGATTCCCATAATGCCGATCGGTTCGCATGGGATTTTGGTGATGGATATGTTTCAAATGAAAGATCTCCCAGCCATATTTTTTCTTCAACCGGCCCGGTTACGGTCACACTGACTGCCACCTCAAAAGGCGGACTCTCAGATGATGCTTCTCTCGATCTTAATATTTTGGTGCCAACCCTTTTGGAGATAGAAGTCCTCGAGTACTACCAGAAATATGTAGTGCCTGATGCAAGTGTTTATCTTTATCCAACCTTAACCGATTGGGATGCTCAGACTAACAAAGTATCAGCTGGCTATACCGATGAAAATGGTATAGTGGTTTTTTCTGGTCTTGATCCATACGTCTATTATGTGGATGTATGGGAGGCCACCCATGATAATTATACACTGCGCAATGACGATGTAGGTTTTATCCGCACTCCTGAAATATTGCCTCACCAGATAAATTTCTTTATAGCATATGTTGATGTTGCTGATCATGGTAAAGGCATTGCCAGGGGAGAACGCCCTTTGATTATTAAGAAGCTTGAACGGAAAGCTACTGACAGGAGTCAAACACTATCGGGAACTCATACACCAACCTGGCAGGAATTGTACAGTCGCAGGACTATACAGGTACATTAATTTACCAGGACCTTATTTAATTCATTTTTAATAATTCCTGTCCAAACGATGTAGCCTCTATCATTAAGGTGAAGGCTGTCATCCCTGAAAAATCCGTCTGCAGGCTGACCTTTTTCATTAAGGAAAGCATTGGCTGTAGATATGAAGTATATATTTTTTTGTCCTTCACAAACTTCTTTTATCAGGTCATTAGCTTTACTGATCGCGGGCCAGGCCTTCCACCTTGAAGGCGTGGGTGTGGTTGCTATCCAGAATACCGGGGTATCGTGGTGTCTGGCACGAATAATTTCAATGACTTTCCGGCTAAGCCGGGCTACCTCCTCCGGACTTTTATCCTCTTTATCGCCAGTAATGTCATTTGCAATAAAAATCACAATTGCGCGGCATTGGTGTGGATCAAAAATCCTTGAGGCATAAACTACAAAATCGCTGAGCTTTGCTCCTCCGTATCCTCTTTGTATAACCGGATATGGCGCCATGTCGGTGGCAAGTGTTGTCCATAACCTGATACTTGAACTGCCGGCAAACAGAATAGCATCTTTAGAGTATGTCTCAGTTTTATCAAGTTGTTCAAATTTTTGTATATCTGGTTCCCACGCCTTAATTTCGGAAGTCGTCTGGTTAATTTTAATATGAGAACAGGAAAGAATCCCCAATGAGACTAACAGTAATAAATACCTGCGCATGACGTCATATTTAATTTTATTCTCAAATGTAAATTTTAATTGTTAAAAAACCATAAAAGAAAAATTCATCAGAATGCTTCTTTTAAACTTCTGGTTTATATGTTTTATTTTGCAAAAAAAAGTTACGTTTGTAGTAAGTAACCCTTATTTCCTAACAATTATTTAAATCAAATGTCAAAAAGCAGGCTATTTTTAACGAAACCACTGCCTCAGCTGTTCAGTGAGTCAAAGGATTCAGGTGGTTTAAAAAGATCTCTTACAGCACTGAATCTGACCACATTAGGCATAGGAGCAATAATTGGCGCCGGCATTTTTGTACTGTCGGGCCAGGCAGCAGCTATGTATGCTGGTCCTGCCATTGTTCTCTCATTTATTGTATCTGGTTTGGCATGCGGTTTTGCCGGGTTATGCTATGCTGAATTTGCATCAATGATTCCTATTGCAGGGAGCGCTTATACATATTCTTATGCTACACTTGGCGAGTTTCTGGCATGGATAATAGGATGGGACTTAATTCTTGAGTATCTGTTTGCAGCTTCGACAGTTGCTGTCGGATGGTCAGGATATGTGGTAAGCTTTTTAAAAGATCTTAATATATTTATTCCTGCTCAGTATACCGGAGCCGTAGGTTCGGTGCTTGTAAATGTTCCTGACATGGGATGGAAGCCATTAACTGAGACTTTTGCTAATACTCTGGCCTCATCAGGTATCCAGGTTGATTCGTTAGCACATGTGACTTGCGTTCTTAATATACCTGCAATGTTTATTGTAGCATTGCTTACAACTCTCCTGGTTATAGGTATTAAAGAATCTGCCAATTTTAACAACGTGATGGTAATAACCAAAGTATCAGTTATTATCGTGTTTGTGGCTCTTGGATTCATGTTTGTCAAATCAGCAAACTGGCATCCTTTCATACCTGCCAATAAAGTCGAGTCCGCACCAATATCTGATTATGGATCATTATGGGGATGGTTGAAGGCCTATTCACATGAATTTGGCAAATATGGCATCAGTGGTATTTTCAGGGGTGCCGGAGTAATTTTCTTTGCGTATATAGGATTTGATGCAGTCTCAACCGCCGCACAGGAGGCTAAGAACCCCCAGCGCGATATGCCTGTTGGCATTCTGGGCTCTCTTGGAATTTCGACAGTCCTTTATATACTAGTTGCCATTGTGCTGACAGGAATCGTAAGTTATACTACTTTAAATGTTGCTGATCCGGTGGCTGTAGGTGTTGATGCTATGGGCAAAGGGATGTTCTGGCTGAGACCGATTGTCAAAATTGCGGCAATAGCCGGACTGAGTTCCGTAATTCTTGTCATGCTTCTTGGTCAGCCCAGGATATTCTATTCAATGTCAAAAGATGGTCTTTTGCCGCCTGTTTTTTCCAGGGTTCATCCAAAATTCCAGACTCCCTATATAAGCACAATTATTACCGGGTCGGTGGCTATGATCATAGCAGGTGTACTGCCAATAAGTATTCTGGGAGAGCTGGTTTCTATTGGTACTCTTCTTGCTTTTATTATTGTATGTATCAGTATAATTGTTCTGAGAAAATCCAAACCTGATATTGAAAGGCCTTTCAAAACACCCTGGGTTCCGATGGTACCAATACTTGGAGCATCAATATGCTTCATTCAGATGGCATCATTACCCCTCGATACATGGTTGAGGCTTATCATCTGGATGGGTATAGGTTTCTTAATTTACTTCACTTATGGAGTAAATCATAGTAAGATAAGAAAGAACACACCCCTTAAATAAAGCACAGGGGCAACGGAATGAGGGGGAGAATGGAATGAGGGGGAGAAGGGGAGAAGGGGTGAAGAGGTGAAAACTATAGGAGCAACGACTTTTTCATAATCAGTAATCAGTAATCAGTAATCAGTAATCAGTAATCAGTAATCAGTAATCAGTAATCAGTAATCAGTACCCACCCAGCACCTGGCACCCAGCACCCAGCACCCAGTACCCAGCACCCAGCACCCAGCACCCAGCACCTCGCCCTGTGAAATAGCGCAAAGCAAACGTTTAAGCATTATTTCACAGGGCAAGCATCCGGCACCTAAAGATTTAATGTCAGATCTCATCTGAAAAAACTGCTTTGGGCAGATCTCTCATATTATACCTTGAGGCCATCGCTTCTCCATAGGCTCCCGCAGAACGTATTGCTATTATATCACCCCGTTTTGTCTCAGGAAGCTCAACGAATTTGGCAAAAGTATCAGACGATTCGCATACAGGGCCTACAACATCATACCTGAAGATATTTCCTGAAGAGGTAAGGTTTTCTATTTTATGGTATGCCTGGTAAAGAGCCGGCCGGATAAAATCATTCATACCTGCATCAATAATAGCAAAAGTGGTATTTTTACCATTTTTAATATAGAGCACTTTTGATATCAGGCTTCCGCACTGGCCTATTATTGAACGGCCTGGTTCAAGATGAAGTTCCTGTCCCGGACGCAGATCAATAAACTCATTCAGCAGAGAGAAATATTCCCGGAAAGCAGGGTAATTATCAGGCTTTTCGTAATCAATGCCTAATCCACCCCCAACATTTATGATCTTTAACTCAACATGCCTGGTTGCAAACCATTCCTGCAACTCATTTATTCTGGCACAAAGACTTTTAAAAACCGACATCATAGTAATCTGAGAACCAATATGAAAATGGATTCCAATAAGGTTAAGATTTTTTAATAAGGATAGTTTTTTTATCACCTCTTCAAGTTCCCATGAGTTGATGCCAAATTTGCTTTCCTCAATACCTGTGGTAATGTATTTATGAGTATGTGCTTCAATATATGGATTGATTCTCAACGCTATTCTGGCAGTTTTATCCATATCAGATGCCAGATGGTCAATAACTTCCATTTCCGGTATCGATTCGCAGTTAAAGCAAAGGATATCTTCATTAAGTGCAGCCTTAATATCTTTATCGGTCTTACCAACTCCCGCAAAAACAATTTCTGAAGGTTTAAAACCGGCCTCTGTTGCGCACGCTATTTCGTTCCAGCTTACACAATCCGCTCCAATGCCATATGATGATATTATTTTCAGAAGACCGGGATTTGCGTTTGCTTTGACAGCATAATGAACCTTATAACCTGAAAGCTCTGATTCCTTTTTTACTACATTAAGTGTAGACCTTAAGACATCCAGATCATAATAATAAAAGGGTGTTGGGATATCCCTGAATTTTACTGTCGTTTTGTTACTGATCATTTTATTAATTAAAGAGATGTTTGCTGAGTAATCTTAAGGCTTCGGTCTTCTTCGATGTATCAATCAATAATGAAAGACTATTGGGACTTCCCCCATAAGATATCATCTTAAGAGGTATGCTGTTCAGTGCTTCAAATATTTCGGGAGCAGATCCGGTACGTTCTGTACGGAAGTCACCAACAATGCATATAATTGTCTGGTTCTCTTCAACTTCCACTGTACCAAGCTCTCGTAAGTCTTTAGCTATCTGGTTAATAAATTGCGGGTTATCGATTGTTATAGATACAGCCACTTCCGAAGTTGTTATCATATCAATAGGAGTTCTGTAAGCTTCAAAGATCTCGAATACCTTGCGCAGAAACCCATAAGCCATAAGCATCCTTGCTGATCTTATTCTGATTACAGATATTCCGTCTTTGGCTGCCACTGCTTTGTAATCCTGCAGAATTGATGAGGATGTAATAAGCGTACCAATATCTTCAGGTTCCATGGTGTTTTTGAGCCTGACAGGTATATTCTTCTCCCGGGCAGGTTTAATGCTTGACGGATGAAGTATTTTGGCACCAAAATAGGCTAACTCAGCAGCTTCGTCGAAAGAAAGCTCCCTTATTACGCCTGTATTCTCAACATACCTGGGATCATTATTATGGAACCCGTTAATGTCGGTCCAAATCTGGATCTCGGAAGCATTTACAGCTGCCCCGATTATAGAAGCCGTGAAATCGCTTCCTCCCCGTTTCAGATTGTCTATTTCGCCGTAAGCATTCCTGCATATAAACCCCTGTGTGATTATTATATTTTCTGAAACATGGTTATTAAGTTCTCTCTGCAGATTCTCTTCTATATAAAATGAATCAGGTTCTCCATCCTTATCAATACGCATGAAACTAAGAGCAGGCAGAAGAACAGACCTGATTTCCATTTCCTGAAGCAGGAGATACAGCAATGAGGTTGAGATAAGCTCTCCCTGTGCAAGGATCGCTTTTTCCTGAAGCTTGGTAAATACTCTTAAAGTAAAAGTCCTTATATATTCAAAATGAGAATCAATCAGTTCATGTCCTGTTTTTTTAAAGGTATCAGTTGAATAAAGATTCTCAACCACCTGGTGATATTTAGTTCTAAGTTCCTCATTTTTTGCTGATGCCTCATTAATATTATCGGCATATAACAGATTTGTTATCTCCACCAGACCATTTGTTGTGCCTGCCATCGCCGACAATACGACAATTTTTTTTTCGTTATTGTTTATTAAAGGTACCAGAGCTCTCATCCTTTCGGGATTCCCTACTGATGTCCCGCCAAACTTCATAATCTTCATACCTCATTAATTATTTTATAAAACCTGCATTTTCCGGCAGGCCTGTTTATCTTCTGTTTTTCTGAATTCCTGGAAAAGATTTGGCAGACCTGTGGGAATAATGATGGTTGAAACACAACAACGAATTATCTATATTATTCATTAATTTATAAATCAGGAGGCAAAAATATACTTTTAATCAATACGGAAGATTTAATTGGTATATTTTTTGTTAACAGTTAAAATAGAAGAAAGTTTTAATTAAAATGATGTAAAATGAAGAAATCTGTTTTTATTATTCTGGCACTTCTGTTTTTGTTTCATATTGATGGATTAGCACAGAGCAAGAGCGAGAAATATAAGACAAAGAGCGACACGATTTCTGTTGATAGCCTGGAGTACAGATTAATAGTATTAGATCCCGGTTTTGAGACCTGGCTGGCAACACAGAAGCCTGAAAGTTTCTACTCAAAGGATTATTATGAGCAGAAAAATCGTCTTTATGTTGCTGAATGGAACTACAGATACATGACCTTAAGGAATGATGGACTCTATGATTCCTATATTGACTATCATCCCAATGTTGATTATGGTCTGGATCTAAACTATAAGCTCTATTATTACTTCAGGTATTTTGAAGAGAAAAATCATGTAAGGCTCATTAACGGGGTCAGGTAATGGTACCTTTTTATCGTTTCGCATTAGCTGTTATTTTTATGCCTGATGTGGTGCCAGGTGCCAGCACCCAGCACCCAGTACCCAGCACCCAGCACCCAGCACCCAGCACCCAGCACCCCGCCCTGTGAAATAGCGCAAAGCAAACGCTTAAGCATTATTTCACAGGGCAAGCACCCAGTACCCAGTACCCAGCACCAATTAAATATCCTTTTTTATTCTTTTTTCATTAATTTCATTTTTATTTATATTTTTGCACCCGCTGTCTTATAATGCCCAGATGGCGAAATTGGTAGACGCGCTAGTTTCAGGGACTAGTGTCAGCAATGATGTGCAGGTTCGAGTCCTGTTCTGGGCACTACCCCATCCCGCCCAGATGGTGAAATTGGTAGACACGCCAGCTTGAGGGGCTGGTGCCGGCCACGGTGTGCAAGTTCGAGTCTTGTTCTGGGCACTACACAAACCAGATTGTAAATCTCAATCTGGTTTTTGTTTTTCTGGCTATTTGCTAAAGAGCACTATTTGCGGAGAGCTTCAAGACAGCCCTTACCTGGTTCCTGATTGATATTTAGCTAATCAAATCATATAATGCACTTATTCAGCATATTGTATTTTTAATCGAATATTTTTTCTGTTTATTCAAAAATTTATTATCTTTAACAATGGAAGTCAGATCATTGATTATTTGGTCATTATGAAAATCGCTGGTTGTAAAGTTTGTTTAGTCTTAATCTAAAATTAATTTGAATTAAATACTTGGTGATGAAGTATTTAATCTATTTTTTTCTTTTTGTAATTTATTCGGTTTCTTCTTGCAAACAAAGAGGTTCAAGCGTCCTGACCTTGCATCTTAAACATACAGATTATATTGAAACAATTGATGCAGACGGAACGGTCCAGGCTGTTAACAACATTATTTTTACTACACCCAGAGTACGTGTTTCTAACCTTAAAGTAATCTACCTTGCTAAAAACGGGGCTTTGGTAAAAAAAGGGGATACTATATGCATTGTTGATGCACCTGACCTTTTAAGCTCATTGGAATCATTTAATGAGGATCTTTCAAAGATGGAAGCTGAAATGAGGTCACTCGAAGCAGATAATGCAATGCAAATTTCACTTTTAGAGGCACAAATTGAGACCAATAATGCTGAGTCGGAGATTAAGATGCTCGATTCAATTCAGATGAAATTCGCCCCTCCTGTTAAACAAAAGTTACTGGCTCTTGAGATGCAAAAAGTGAATATTGAAAGGTTAAAACTCAGAAAGAAACTGGCTTCGCAGAAAAGAATCAATAGCTCTGATGTAATCCAGACCCAATCCCGGATATTGATGCAGAAAAACATGATTCAGATGTTTCAGAACCAGCTTAATTCCCTTACCTTACTCTCACCTGCAGATGGCTTTGTAATGCATGTTGAAGGTCCAACTTTTTACACAATGGGAGGATCGACACTGGGAGGTAAAATAGAGGAGGGGAGCAAAGTCTTTCCGGGTATGGCTTTAATTCAGATCCCCGATATATCACTTATGCAGGTATCAATTGAGGTACAGGAATCTGATTATAAGCGCATTAATAATGATCAAAAAGTAATGATCCAGATCGAATCAGCTTCTCACCTAAAGACAACAGGTAAAGTAATCAGAAAATTACCGGCTGCCAGAAGCGGTGCGGAACCTACTTCGGTCAAAACATATGAGGTCATAATAAGTGTAGATAGCTGTCATTTTAAAATGAAGCCTGGTTTAAGTGCCATATGCAGGATTATAGTTAATCAGGTATCTGACACTATTGTAGTACCTTCAGTTGCGGTTTTCATGAAAGACAGTACCAAGATTGTCTACATTGCTGACGGTGATAAATTCAGGCCTGTTGCAGTGGAAACCGGATTATCAGGCAGTTCAAGGACTATTATATCTAAAGGGCTGGAAGGTAACGAGACTATTGCACTTCACGAGCCACCTTACAAACTGATAAGGGAAACACAAAAAGCTTATAAGAGTGAAATATCACCTTCTGTTATTATGGAAAATGATTCTGTAAAAAAATAATGCGAAAATGAATAAAAAAGTCATCTTCTTTTTGTATCTGATCCTTACAGCATGCGGGTCCAGAGTAATGAATGAAGTGCAGACCACAGTTGCTAAGATGGGGAAGTTCTCTGAAGAACTCACGGAGGAGGGAACCATCAGGGCCGTTAAATCAGTAAATATTAACGCCCCGAATATATCATACCGGTACGGAGGACTCAAAATCACAAATATAATCAGCGATGGCAAAGAGGTTGCAAAAGGAGATACTGTCATTATTTTTGATCCATCCGAAATTAAAAAGGCAATAATAGATGCTGAACAGAAACTACAGATAGCCAATGCTGAATTTGAAAAACTAAAAGCCACTCAGGAGTCAGAAATTGAAGATCTTGAATCAGATCTGGAGATAACCAGGATATCCCAGGAAATATCAAAAATCAACTTTGAACAGGCTGTTTATGAATCCGATGTTACCAGGAAGGAGATTAAGTTAAAGCTTGAAACAGCGAATATATCACTTGCCCGGGCCAGGGAACAGATAGAAAATAAGAAGAAGATACAGCGGGAAGATATTTTTCAGAAAAACCTGAGTATTAAACAATTAAAATCAACACTTGAAGATGCAAATCGTTCTCTCAGAAGCCTTTTTGTTGTAAGTCCGGGTAACGGCATAGCTATACTTAAAAATAACTGGATGACTGATCAGAAATGGCAGATCAGTGATCAGCCATACTCAGGTACATCATTAATAGAATTGCCCGACCTTAATGAGATGATGGCTGAAGTTAATATCAATGAAGTGGATATTACTAAAATTACTCCCGGTCTGACTGTTCAGGTTAAGCCTGACGCATATTCCGATACAACTTTTTCAGGGAAAGTAATTACAGTTGCAAACCTTGCACAGACTAAGGATTCAAAAACCAGGATCAAGGTATTCCCTATTCAGGTCCAGATTGATGGAAGGTCCGGAAGTCTCCTTCCCGGTTTGACAGTCAGCTGCAAAATATTAATCAGTGAAAAACCAAATGTACTATATATACCGGTGGAAGCAATTTTCAAAGAGCAGGCAGATGAATTTGTTTATGTCAGGACAAATTCAGGCTTTAAGCGCCGTGATATAAAGATAGGGTCTGTAAATACTGATTTCGCAGTTGTCACAGATGGACTGAAAGAAAATGAGGAGATAGCTCTGACTGATCCATTTTTTAATAAAGAAGAGACCAAGCCCGGTGAAAAAAATGCAGGTAATGCAAAAAAATAGATTCAGACATAATTTATAGTAATTTTTAACAAAAAGAGTTTTACAAAGGAAATGAATTGCAGAAGACATTTGTACCCGGCATTATTGGCCCATAAGGGATCAACCAGGGTTTTATTCTGTGCATCATTGATCTTATTATCAATCTCATGCAGGCACGTTGGCAATAATGACTCTACGGTCATGTCCGGGTCATTCAGACAATCAGTCACTGAAACGGGTGAGCTTGAAGCTGTTAAGGCATCTTTTATAACTATGCCACAGATTGACTGGAAATACGGATACCAGTTTAAAATAATAGGTTTAACAGAACACGGGAGCACCATTCATAAAAATGACTCAATTATAAAATTAGACGCTTCATCAGTTTACAAGTTCATTATTGAAAAGGAAGATGTGCTTGAAAATGAGCTGGCTGCCGCAAAGAAGCAGGTGGTACAGAGTAAAAACAATATTCAGGAACTGACTGCCCAGCTTAAAAGCGAACAGTCTGCATACGATCTTAAAAAGCTTGAAGTTGAAAGAAGTAAATTTGATGCAGACGTAAAGAAAAGAGTTACAGAGCTTGAATTTAAGCAGGCAACAATCAGGTTGAATAAGGTAAAACGCAATCTCGAACTGAAACCTGTACTTGATGATTATGACCGGCAGATACAGAGAATCAAAGTTATTCAGTGTGAATCCGATCTGCAGGAAGCCAGAGAGACTTTAAAGCAGTTCCTTATCAGATCGCCCATCGATGGTATCTTCCAGATTGCCGTTAACAGGTTCACTGAAAATCCTCAGAACTGGAAGATCGGCGATACACCTTACGAGGGACAGATCATAGCGAGTATTCCTGATCTGACAAAAATGAGAGTAAAAACCTATATCAATGAAGCGGAGATCAGAAAGATCCGACCCGGAATGAAGGCCATCGTCAGGCTTGACGCCCTCCCTTCTGTCCCTTTTAACGGAGTAATCACAAATATCAGTAAGATATGTCTTACCCGGGAGCATGAGAAAGTATTCGATGTTATTGTTGAAATAGATCAGAGTGACCTCCGGCTTAAACCAGGCATGACTGTAAACTGCGAGTATATAATGTTCGAATCGGAAAACGAGCTATTTGTGCCTAATGATTGCCTTCTGAAAGAAAATGGCCATGCCTATGTTTTTCTTAAGAGAGGAAGATCTTCAAGAAAAACTGAAGTAATAGCAGGGGCTGCCAATAGTAATCATACGGTGATAAGTGGTGAGATTAAACCAGGACAGAAGCTTGTTCCTGTTACAAAGGTTCTTAATACTAAAAATCTTTAAAACATGCAGTTTACAGAAAATATAAATATCGCTCGATTAGGTCTGATTGACCATAAATTACGTTCTTTTCTGACTATGCTGGGGATTATCTTCGGAACAGCGTCGGTTATTGCAATGATATCAATAGGTGAAGGAGCCAAGAAGCAGGCTATCTCAAAATACCAGGACCTGGGAATAAATAATATAATAATCCGTGATAAGGATTTATCAGATGCGGAGCTGGAAGCAGTTAGGATAAAGTTTTCACAGGGATTATCCCTGAAAGATGCTGAAGTGATTGGTGAAGTCGTTCCGGGGGTAATCAATGTTGCTCCCCAGTCTGAGACAAAAGCAGATGCAATGTTCGCAGATAAATCTTCAAAAGCGACTATAGTTGGTATAACGCCATCCATATTGAAAATACTGAATTACCAGGTTGACAAGGGAGGGCTTATAAATGAAGACCAGTATGACAGGCAACTTAAAGTATGTGTTCTTGGATCAAATATTTCAAGGGAACTGTTCAGTTATGATAACCCGGTAGGTCAGAGTATCAAGTTGGGAGACCAGTGGTTCGAAGTATTGGGAGTTTTGCAAAACAAGGCTCTTTTCACGGAAACTGTAGGTGAACTGGCTGCACGGGACCTTAATAATGACGTATATATTCCCTTATCAGTTTTCAATAAAAGGATTCCGAAGGAAAACCGTTTTTCAAGTGAGATTAAACAACTTACAATTCAACTTGATAATTCCGATCACCTTGTTGAGTCAGCGGCAGTTATACGAAGCATTCTAATGAGACGTCATTTCAACAATGACGATTTCAGTATAATAGTACCCTATGAATTATTGAAGCAGGAAGAAAAGGAGCGCAGAATATATAATCTTCTGCTGGCTTCCATAGCTGCCATTTCACTGGTGGTAGGAGGTATAGGTATTATGAATATAATGCTTGCCTCAGTCCTCGAAAGGACTAATGAAATAGGTATACGAAGAGCGATAGGCGGACGGAAATCAGATATAATGAGTCAGTTTATTACCGAAGCTGTTGTTCTAAGTATTTCAGGTGGTGTGATAGGCGTAATAATGGGAGTCTTACTGTCTCTGGGCATTTCACTATTAACCGATGTCAGAACGAGCATAACATTTTATTCTATAATACTTGCCTTTGGCTTCTCTGTTATAGTTGGCGTTTTATTTGGGTATCTGCCAGCCAAAAATGCTGCAAATCTAAAACCTATCGAGTCAATACGTCATGAATAAGAACATACCTGCCGACATACCTGAATAAACATTGTAATTAATAAAATACTCTGAGATGAATCTCCTCCGAAAATCATATTCAATTTGCCTGCTGACTTTTTTATTATCGCAGTTGATCGTTGCACAGCAGATATATTATCTCGATCTTGAATCAAGCAAAGACCTGGCAAAAGAGAAAAGTAAGACCATGCAAATTTTGCAACAGAGTGTGCAGAAGGCATCGTTTGATCTTAAAGCCGCTACCAGCAGCTTTAAAACCCATATCGATATGGACTTTGTGCTGCCTCAATACACTGAGACAGTCAGACAATTCGAGGATACAGCAGGCATAACCTTTTATCCTGTGCGTCAGAACCAGCTTGATGGTTATCTTACAATTAATCAGCCTTTGCCAACAGACGGATTCCTTTATATCCGTTCTGGTATTCAGAGTTTCGCTGACTATTATGCTCATGACCGGAATGCACAGATATCTTCAAGTATTGGATTTCAGCAGCCGATTGCTGCATTCTTTGGATATAACCAGATTCAGCTTGGATATAAGCAGGCAAAGCTTGCATATGACCTCACCTCCAAACAGCTTAAAAGAGAAGAGCTTGATCTGATTTACGACATAAGTCAGGCCTTTTTTAACCTTCTGTCTTTTTATGAGCAGATGAATATCGCCCTTATGAGTATGAATAAACAGCAGGAAGCTTATGATATTGCCCAAAGCAAATTCAAAGCCGGATTGATACGGGAAGTCGAAGCGCTCCAGATGGAAGTCGATCTAAGCGAGGCTGCAAATAATTATGATATAGCGCGTGTAGATTATTTTGCACAAATAGCTCTGTTTAAAGAAAAACTGGGTATAAATCTTACTGACAGTGTTGTGATTAAAAGTGATCTTAGCTACACTCCGGTTAATGTTGATGTAGAAAAGGCAGTAGCGCTGGCCCTGGCAAACAGGCTTGAACTCAAGGAAAATGAGATCCAGATTGAGCTGTCGCAGATGGAGATCAGGAAAAGAAAAGCCGACAGAAGGATAAATGGAAATATATTGCTGAACTATAACTTCATAGGAGTGGATAAAAGTAATCTCAATATGCCTTTTGAGACTGCAATAAATAGTACATGGCAGAACCTTACAAGCAGACGGGGTAGTTTTGGCGTGGGACTCACAGTAAATGTTCCTATTGTTGACTGGGGCGAAAACAGGGCCAAAGTACACAGTGCTGAAGCAACCCTTAAACAGACCCAAATCCGGCAGGAAGCATCGAAAATTTCAATTGAACGCGATATCCGGACTACAGTTAACATGTTACAAAGCAACCTTAAGCGTCTTCAGTTGCTTGAGAAAAATGTAACAGTGGCGGAAAAAAGTTTTGAGATCTCACGTCAGCGATATGCTAACGGTGACATTGACAGCCAGGCTATGGCTTTGGAAAGAGAAAGGCTGAATAACGCCTATCTTTCCCGGCTTGAATCATTTATTAATTATAAACTCCTGCTTTCAGATGTTATGAGGAAGACTTTTTTCGATTTTGAAAAAAATGTTTCTATGCTTGGGGAATAAGCTCTGAGCTATTAGACCCAGATAGCAAAATTGGCTGACACGCGAACTTGAAGGGCTAGTGTCGGCAAATTCAGACAACTCATCCGGATAAGTGATGGTATAGGGGTGCGGGATGCTGGAACTCATAATAGATCACTTCCATTTTTTCAAAGTTATCATGTGAATATGTCACACTGAGTAAAGCCATCCTGTTTCATAGCTCTAGGTGATTAGCCATGCATTGGTGAAGGTTATAGTATATCGAGTAAGATGTCTGTTCTCCCTGTTTTTCATTCATATTACTTTAAAAAAAGAAAGAAAGGAAGGACAGATCTTAACATAAAAGAAGATTTTAGATGGAATTTATTTAATTATTCCAAATAAAAATTAAATTTGTTATTGTGAGAGTGAGAGCTTCTATAGGTTACAGCATGCACAATTAATTTAATATGATACAATCTTTGGTAATAATGCTGTTATCATTTTAATATTATGTTATATCAACGCTTATGAAAAAATCATTCTTTCTTTTATTTATCTTATTCTTGCCAGTAAATTGCATTTTTTCACAAAAGCCGCCGATTAAATTCGGCGATGTTGATATTGCAGACCTTGAGATGAAATCGTATTCTAAAGATACCTCTGCACCAGCTGCTATCTTATGTAATTATGGATACTTTAGTACCGCAACATTGTCCTTCACTCAAATTGTACGCATAAAGATCTTTAAAAAAGAGGGTTATGACTGGGCTAACAGAAGTTTTCCAACTAAATCCAGGTATGATATCAAAGGAATGACAATTAATTTGGAAAAGGGGAAAATCATTAAGGATAAGCTAAAAAATGAATCCATATATAATAATAAGATAACTGAGAATTCATATGAAGTAAGGATTGCAATGCCAAATGTTAAAATAGGCTCTGTTATAGATATGGAATTCAAATATATGGGTATTCCTGCTGAATGGCGATTCCAGGAAACAATTCCTGTTATTTACAGTGAACTGATTATTGAAAACACTCCAAACATAAAATTTGTTAGTAATTTTTTCGGTTATGAGCCTTTATCAATATCGACACCGACTCGCTCGGTAGCAAGTGATATGCCTGCCTTTAAGGAGGAGCCATATATCAATTCTAAAGAGAATTACCTCACAAAGAAGGAATTTGATATTCTTGATATAACCATCGGTTCATTTTATAAGACCGTTACCAATACCTGGCCTTCAGTAAATACCATATTAATTGAAGATCCAAATTTCTGCTACCTTTATCCAGCATCATTACAGTTAAATGAAACTGCAAAAAAAATCATTTCAGAAAATCATACGGATGAGGGAAAACTTAAAGACGCTTTTGAAGCAGCAAAAGTAGTAAAGTGGAATAAGTCAGAACAACTATTCACCTCAAACAGCGCCTTGAATTTTATTTTAAGAATGAAAGAGGGTAATTCTGCTGATATAAATTCTTTGCTGCTGCAGTTGCTTAAAAAGCTTAATATCGAAGCTTATCCTGTGGCAATAAGCACACGCCAGAATGGCATTATATCACAATTTCATCCGAGTTTAAATAAGTTGAATTATTTAATTGTTCAGGCTCGTGTCGGAGGAAAATCTTATCTTCTTGATGCAACCGAAGAATATATACCATATTATTTGTTACCATTAAGATGTCTTAATTCAAAAGGAAGGATAATTAGCTATGAAAAAAGTGACTGGGTAGATCTTACGACTGATAAAAAGGATAGTGAAATCGTTAATTATGATTTAACTATTCAGGATGATCTGACTTTAAAAGGGACACTTAAAACTGTCAGGAATGATTATTCGGCATATAACTTTCGAAAAAAATATAAGAAATTCAATAGCAGGGAAGAATATCTGGATGATTTCAGGAGTACAAAGCCAGGCTTGATAATTAACAATTCAGAAATAGAAAATATTGATAGTATATATCTTCCTGTTAAGGAAAAGTATAATGTAGTTTTAAACAACCAGGTAACTCCAGCCGGGGACGAGTTACGCATTATCCCTCTTTTGTATCATCAAATGAAAGAAAATCCTTTTAAACCGGAGGTCAGAATATGCCCCATTGATTTCGGATATGGTATTGATAAGACTATTATTGTCATCTTCAATATCCCTGAAAATTATTTTGTTAGTGAAACGCCCTCACCTATTACCACAAAATTAAATGATAATTCAGCTGTCTTCCAGTATGAAGTTATGCAGTCAGGTAAAACTGTAAGTATTATTTCAAGATTTATAATTTATAAACCAGTATATCTTATAAATGAATACAGTGGCTTAAGGGATTTATATAACAGAATGATTACCAAGCAATCAGAGCCAATAATCCTTAAAAAGAAGTAAGAAATGAAATTAAAAATAATTTTTGGGATCTGTATTATATCTGCTTCTTTTACTCTTGTTTCAGGAGCTTATTCTTCCAATCCTAAATATAAAGTATCAGAAATTCCAAAAATCCTTTTAAAAGATGCAAAAGCTGTTGTCAGGAATAGTGAAATTGAGTTTAGAATCAATGATATTGAAAAAGCTGAATTGACAATAAATTATGCAATTACAATATTGAATGAAAATGGGATTGAAAATTCAGTTTTTCTCCAGTTCTATGATAAATATTCTACGGTCAGAAAAATCAGGGTGAAGCTGTATGACCAGAATGGAGAACCCATAAAAAATGGAGCTAATATAGATGTTAAAGACTATTCCGCTATTTCCGGATATTCTCTTTATGAAGATACCAGGGTGAAATATCTCGACCCTAAATACCGCACAACTCCTTTTACCGTTGAGTTTACATATGAAATTGTATGTAATGGTATGTTGAATTATCCAGACTGGAAAATATATCAGGACTACAATATCTCAATCCAAAATTCAGAATTTACTGTAATTACTCCACCAGAATTTAAGTTCAGATATAAAGAACAATATATAAAAGACTCCTGCAAAATCTTAAAATATGCTGATAGAACAGAGTATCTATGGAAGATTTCTTCACTTCCGGCAATAAGGAACGAACCCTTTAGCATTAATCTCTCTGAATTTACTCCAGGCGTTTTTGTCGCTCCGGATGATTTTGAAATAGGAAGTTCAAAAGGGAATTGTGAAACATGGGAAAATTTTGGCAGATGGATTTATAAATTAGGTGAAGGGAGAAATATACTTAGCCCGGAGGCGAAGGAACGTATTAAATTGATGGTGTCAGATATAAATAATGATTATGATAAGATCCGGTCACTTTACAATTATCTTCAGAGTAAGGTCAGGTACGTTAACATCAAGATTGGATTGGGAGGGTGGCAGACGATAGAAGCATCAACTGTCGACCACCTGTCTTATGGCGATTGCAAGGCATTATCTAATTATATGATGTCACTCCTTGATGTAGTTGGCATAAAATCTTATTATACTCTTGCCAGGGCAGGAGAGGATGCCTCTAAAATTATGGATAAGTTTCCATCTAATCAGTTTAATCATGCGATCTTATGTGTGCCTCTCGGTGCTGATACCATCTGGCTGGAATGTACCAGCCAGCATATTCCCTTTGGATATTTAGGTACATTTACGGATGACCGAATGGTATTAATTACCAGTGAAAAAGGAGGAGCACTGGTAAGGACAAGACAATACGGTCCGAATGATAATATTCAATTACGTCATGCGACCGTTAAACTTAATCAGAATGGAAGTGGTGAAACAAATATAAACACAGTCTATAAGGGTGTTCTTTATGATAAAATCTCACCAGTACTCATAATGGATGAAGCGGATAAAAGAAAATTTATTCAGCAGCAACTTTCAATACCAAGTTTTAACCTATTGAAATTCAGTTATAAAGAAGATAGAAATATAATTCCATCAATAATTGAGGATATAAAGCTTGGGCTACCAAATTATGCTTCGGTTCTGGAAGAAAGAATATTTTTCAATCCAAATATTTTAACACGTTTCGGGAAAGTACCCTATATGACACAGGATAGAAAATCAATTATAAATATTAGACGATCATTTTCTGAGTATGATACTATTATATTTATTCTGCCGGCTAACTACAGGATTGATAAACTTCCTGAAAACCTAACTATTAATAGTAAATTTGGCAAATACAGTTGCGAAGTGCATTCAGACGATAATAATCTTAAATATATAAGGTCCTTTTATCTTAATAAAGGCCAGTACCTTAAAGACGATTATAGTTCCTTCGTTGACTTTTGTGAACGCATATCTGCCGCTGATGAAAAAAGAGTCACCCTTATCAAAAATATTTAATTGTAAGCTTTATCTTTAATTCAAATGTTGAGAACCAGTCTTTTACAAGCTTACTTTAATTTTAAGTTCAACCAGAAACTTGAGCCAATTCCCGGATAAATGAATCTTTAAGTACCAAATTGGTTTATTAATTTCCTTTAAGATTTATTTAATTATCGAATCATAAATAGCCTGTAGGATATTCGATCTGATATTCATGTCATACAGACGATTGTTATTCCTTGTAGGATAGACTCTGTTACAAAGGAAAACATAAGATATTCCGTATTTCGGATCAACCCAGACAAATGTACCTGTATAACCTGAATGTCCAAAACTCCCTGGTGAAGCGCTCTTGGCCGGATAGGACTCTTCCTGGCTCAATTGTGAATTATTAAGAAGGGGCTTATCAAATCCAAGCCCTCTCCTGTTATCGTTTTCAGGGAACTGAACCCTGCTGTATTCTTCAAGTACTGTCTTACTGATAATCTGTTTACCTCCATAATTTCCCATTCTGCGATAGAGCTCCATAAGCTTTAACAGATCATTGGCTGTAGCAAACAACCCGGCATGTCCCGATATGCCACCAAGCATAGCAGCTCCTTCATCATGCACTGTACCCTGGAGCTGCTGTTTCCTGAACAGGGAATCAAATTCTGTGGGAACTATCCTGTCTGACGGGTATTTGAGATACGGGTTGAAAACCATGTCGAAGGCACCTATCTTCTTATATATGCTGTCAGTGACATATTTATTCCATTTTTCACCTGTGATCTTTTCTATGATTTCGGGTGCTATAATGAAGGTAAGATCAGAATAAACGTATTTCTTTTCACCCAGTGCGCTCTTTCTGATCTCTGCAAACATCTTCTTTCTGTAGTTTCTGTTGATATAAAGACCCGGAGCAACCTCAAGCGGATATCTTTTTGTCTTGGTGCAGTTATATATACGCTTTTTGTATTCTCCATCCTTTTTAAGTGTTTCTTTCCAGAATTGTATATAAGGAGTAAGCCCCGCCTGGTGAGTGAGAAAATCCCTCATACCTATGTTCCCTTTGTCAGATCTTTTAAAATAAGGGAGATAATAACCCAATGTCTCATCAGGAGAAAATCTGCCCTCGGAATTAAGAAGCATTAATCCGGCAAGAGTGGAAGATACTTTTGTAACAGATGCAAGGTCATAAAGATCGTTGCTCTGCACTGAAATCCTGTCATCATAGGTATGATACCCATAGGTTTTATGAAAAACGACCATTCCGTTCCTGGCTGCAATAACCTCACATCCGGGATAGGCTTTTGCTTTAAGACCTGAATTTACTATTGAGTCAATCCTGTTGTTCAGTAAGGCGGAAGATATACCTTCATTCTCGGGAAATCCGTATTGCAGCCTGAGGTTGCCTGGTGTCATAATGCCATAATTGAATGAATATTTATCGTTAATGGTCACAGGAAGCGAGCCCTTTGCACCTATTCCTCCAAATATAAGCTGAGCTGACAGATCTTCAGTATATTCATTTTCCTGGTAGGCAAGGATAAGCCCGTCACTATGTCTCAGCGCTCTGATCTGATCAATGGCATACGGATTTCCAAACCACGTTATTATGGTTTTATTTTTACCAACAAGATGATCCAGAAAATCACCCAGCCCGGGCTTGATGCCGAAACCCATATTCGGACGCTGGTCGAGGCCATAAATACCGGCAATAACCATATCATAAGCCCGAAGTTTTTTCAGAAGAGCGTTACATGCCGCAGTGTCTGAAGGATTAAGGAAATAATTATCACATGGATGATATTTTGAAATTCTCTTTTGATATAATGTCATATCATTTCTGCCAACTGCTACTGTGGCAATTTTCGCATTCTCAATATTCATTACTGGTATTAAATCCCGGTTATTATTCAGAACAGTAATGGCATTGGCATACAGATCCCGTATCAAGGCTTTATCTGAGCCCGTAGTAAGGTCATTCTCAATATTATTCAGCTCAACCTTTTTAAGATTATTAAGACCTGACCAGTATTTCAATGCGAGAACCTTTCTGCACTTAAGAGCTATATCTTCTGCAGTCAGTTTCTTCATAACAATGTAATTTTTTGTTTCTCTGATAGTTGCCTCCACGTCTGTTACAAATTCAGCAACATCATTACCTGCCTCGAGTGCCTTTGCATCGGCTTCACCTGTTTTGAAATACTTTGTTACGCCTTTCATATTCATTGCATCTGTAACAGTCAGTCCTTTGAATCCTAGTTCATTCTTCAGAAGGCTGTTAATTATGACGGATGAAAGAGTTGAAGGGAGACCTGTGGTAGTGTCGAGCGAGGGTAAGTTAAGGTGAGCTACCATTATACTGCCGACGCCCCCGGCAATTAATTTGCGGAACGGATACAATTCGATGCTGTCCAGCCTATCCCTTGAATGAGTTATTACAGGTAAATCGAGATGGGAATCGACATCGGTATCGCCATGACCGGGAAAATGTTTGGCCGTAGCACATATATTGTTATCCTGCATGCCATTCATGTACATCAAGGCCTTTGCCGATACCTTTTCCCTGTTTTCTCCGAAAGATCGGTAATTGATCACAGGATTTTGAGAATTCACGTTTATGTCGGCCACAGGTGCGAAGTTCACCTGCATGCCCAGCCTTTTAAATTGCATGGCAACAGCTTTACCAAACTGAAATATCAGGGAATCATCTTTTATTGCTCCCAGGGTCATCTGATATGGGAATTTATCGACATTGGCAAGTCTCATGCCGACACCCCACTCTGCATCTAGTGCGATAATAAGAGGAACCTTTGAAATGCTCTGGTAATAATTTGTAAGCTCAGCCTGTTTGGCAGCTGTTCCCTGGAAAAATACTATACCACCAACACCGTATTTCCTGATAAGGTCACTTACCTCCACTTCGTGTGCTATATCCATGTTTGAATAACCGGCAATCCATATACATTGAGCTATTTGTTGATCGAGGTCCAGCGTTTTCATAACAGAGTCGACCCATGGATGGTTCATATATTTAAGAAATGGAGGATCCGATAATTGAGCTGAGATCAGATTTGTTATTAAAAATGTAAGAACAAATGGAATAAATGCTTTTATGGATTTTATTAAACTCATGATAACGCGCATTTAAAAAAAAGGAGACTGCAATTAGTATTAAATACAGGTTTTTTCAAAATTAACATTTATTATATTAAAATATTAATGGTTTCCCGCAGATTACTCAGATAAGAGCAGAGATCAGTATTAAATATCTGCGTAAATCTGAGAGATCGGCGGGAAACAATTATTGTCGACTTAAATTATTATTTTTACATTATCAAACCAGATTTAATCTATGGCAAAAAGCAGCAACAGGCTTGTCTCCCTGGATATATTCAGGGGATTGACGATAGCATTTATGATAATAGTAAACACACCCGGGAGCTGGGAACATTTATATCCTTCGCTGGAACACTCAAAATGGAATGGTTGTACGCCCACAGATCTGGTTTATCCTTTCTTCCTTTTCATTGTAGGGATATCAACCTGGTATTCCCTTAAAAAATATGGAAGCGAGCTGAATGGAAGTTCACTATTAAGGATTTTCAGAAGAGTGATCTCAATTTTCGCATTGGGACTTTTGCTTAATATCTTTCCGAACTTTGGAATGGATTATTCCAAAGTAAGAATAATGGGTGTCCTGCAGCGGATCGCTCTTGCCTATGGACTGGGAGCTGTTATATGTCTGTCGGTCAGACGGGATTACCTGTGGATTGTAATTGCATTTTTACTTCTGTTTTACTGGGGATTGCTGGCGTTCTTTGGCGGAGCTGATCCTTACAGTCTTCACGGAAATCTTGTCCTTAAAGCCGACCTCGCCATTCTTGGGAAGAATCATCTTTATACCGCATTCGGAATACCGTTTGAACCGGAAGGATTACTAAGCACCATACCTGCTGTAGGAACAGTTATTATTGGTTATTTTATCGGGGGGATGATCAGTAAAAGTTCAACGGGTACCCAAACTGTTCTTAAACTTTTGCTTTTTGGTGTAGCAGCTGCCGGACTTGGATACTTATGGAACATGGTCTTTCCGATAAATAAGCCTTTGTGGACAAGTTCATATGTTTTGTACACTGCTGGTCTTGGCATGATTGTCCTTGCGATTATCTACCTTATTGCCGATGTTTTAAAATTCCAGTCGTGGGGTACATTCTTCAGAGTTTTTGGTACAAACGCCATTTTTGCCTATGTACTTGCAGAAATCTGGGCCAGCATTATGTCGGTTATAAAAATATCTTCAGGAGGCTCCACGATAAGTCTTTACAACTGGATATATACAGGTATATGTGTACCTGTGGCCGGTAAACTCAATGGGAGTCTGTTGTTCGCAATACTGCAGATGTTTATAATATGGGTTGTTACACTGATACTGTACAGGAAGAAGATTTTTATTAAGTTATAGAAGGCGACAGGCAACAGGCCAACGTATTTAATTCCTCTCCCATGAGGGGTTAAGGTTAAGGTTAAGGTTAAGGTTAAGGCTGAGGTAAAGACAAAATTATAACATTAAATATTAACTTAAATAGTTGAAGAATTAGCCCCCCCTGTGGGGGGGTTGGGGGGTAATGAGGCTAAGGTTAAGGCTGAGGTAAAGACAAAATTATAACATTAAATATTAACTTAAATAGTTGAAGAATTAGCCCCCCCTGTGGGGGGGTTGGGGGGTAATGAGGTTAAGGTTAAGGCTGAGGTAAAGACAAAATTATAACATTAAATATTAACTTAAATAGTTGAAGAATTAGCCCCCCGTGGGGGGGTTGGGGGGTAATAAGGTTAAGGCTGAGGTAAAGACAAAATTATAACATTAAATATTAACTTAGATAGTTGAAGCATTAGCCCCCCCTATATTTGTGCCATTTGGCAATGTAGGATAGAACAAGAGTTCTTTGACATAATTGTTAAGTTTGTAGATATGTTTTGTGGGATGAAGCGTAGGCGTAGCCGAAGCGTAATCCCACAAAACGGAACCTTAAAGTTACTACTTATGATCAACAATTCTTCACTCCAGAAGTGGGATCGTCTTAAGCAGAAGCAATTAGACACCCAGTTTGTTAACAGTCTCATTCAAGGTATGAACTGCTCACAGTTTGAAGCCAAGGCCATTCTGAATGCTGTCTATGAGACCTATCAACCGTTCTTTGATAACTCCGGGGCAATGAAGCCCGGGCAAGTTTTATTTGAAGTGGTGTCGATTGAGAATGGCGCTCAAAAGAAGCTTTCTGAATGCAAGATGGTCAGTGTAGTTCTTACTCTTGATGCTGGAGAAGAAGATCTTCAAGCTAGAGAACAACTGGGTGTGCAAGGACTACGAAGGCATCGTTTGCAAAGAGTAGTAACTGAAGCATTCCAGCAAGGTGGTCTTCTAACTGTTGAGGACATTGCCAACCGATTGCTTAATTGCGGTGAACGAACTGTTTGTCGCGATATCAAAGCATTCAAAGATCAGGGTGTTGTTCTCCCGCTGCGATCAACAGTACGTGATATGGGTAAGTCCATTACACATCGTGCATTGATTGTTAAGCAGTGGCTATCGGGTAAAGAATATACAGAGATAGCCCGGGCAACACATCACAGCATCGATGCAATAGCAAACTACGTGGACAAGTTTAAACGAGTGGTCTGCCTGGCGAAAAATAACTATGAGATTAAAACTATAGCATTCTTAGTCAAAATATCTCCAAGCCTGGCCCAGGAGTATTACGACCTATATCATTCAATCGATGCCGTACCACACAGGAATGAGGAATTGGATGATCTGATAAAAAAAAGTCGCCAGAACGATTAAACCATCAAACCGGAATGATACCAACAGCGTCATCAATAAAACATTACAGTTCTGCACATGACAGGTTCTTAAAACCTGCTATTGTGAACTTCTTTGCACGCGAGTTCTCTGGTGCTTTTGGTCCTATTGTAAGAGAAAATATTGCTGATGCTCTTATCGATCTTTTTAACTCTCTTTGCCCTGAATCATCCAGATTAAAACCAGGCCAGATAGTCTGGAACGCTCTGGATAAAAGAACCAGAGCAGACAGTGAAAAGCGCCGGTATAAACCAGTAATACTATCTCTGGTAACTGATGATGAAGTATCTATGTTCGAGAAAGGAACTTCAGTCTCAACCACACGAAAGAATGTCATGGCCAGAATGATAAGAGAAGCATATCAACAGGGAGCTGTGTTATCTACAAGAGATTTAAGCCTCATACTTGTATCAAGTGCATCAGCTCTTTCGCATCAAAGAATCGAATATGAAAAGGAACATGAAACAATACTTCCTCATACCGGAGTTATTCATGATATGGGAACTACTTTAACTCATAAACGAATTATAATCTATAAACATGTCGTTGAAAAGAAAGATCCTTCAATTGTTGCAAAAGAGACAAATCATTCTCAACTATCTGTAGATAAATATCTTAAAGACTTTAATCGAGTAAAAACGCTGGTTAATGACAATAAGGATATTAACTTCATTCATCACACAACCAACATCTCCAAGCATGTAATTAATCAGTATCTGCAAATTATTAACAAATATGTCAAAGAACTATAAATATTTTTACAACCCCATTGTAATGTCATTTGGCATTATCTGTGGGGGGGTTGGGGGGTAATAAGGTTGAGGAAGAAATCGTGAGATAGGAGATATGAGATATGAGATGTGTGGGCAAAGAGGGAAAGTATCTAAAGCTAGATACCTGGTACCGGGCACCGAGCACCGGGTAACGAGTAAAATGTAAAGAAAATGAGTGAAATTGAAATTGTATCGGAAGGATACAAAAAAATTTTCAGAAGATCTGATATAAATACTGTTCCTCTGCCTCAGTCGGGTTCTGACAGAAAATATTTCAGGATTTTTGACGGAAATAAAACTGTCATAGGGGCGTATAATGCCAATCACGAAGAAAATGAGGCATTTATAGGATTTACGAATCATTTTATCTCGAAAGGACTTCCTGTTCCCGAGGTATTTGGCTACCAGCCTGAAAAATATGTTTATTTTCTTCAGGATCTTGGCGACATGAATCTTTTTACATGGCTTCAGGAAAAGAAAATAGCCGGAGGGTTTGATAAGGAAGCTGAAGAGATCTACAGGAAGGTGCTTGATAAACTTATCGGTTTTCAGATCGATGGTATGGCAGGACTTGATCTAAACCTGTGTTATCCTCACAGGAGTTTTGACAGACAGTCGATGATGTGGGATATGAATTATTTCAAATACATGTTTCTTAAACTTATTGCTGTTCCGTTCAATGAGCGGCGACTAGAGCTGGATTTTGAAATGCTGGCAGATTTCCTTCTTGAAACGGGCCAGGATTATTTTCTTTATCGTGACTTCCAGTCGGCTAATGTTATGATTCTTGAGGGCGAACCCTGGTTCATTGATTACCAGGGTGGACGAAAAGGAGCACCTCAATATGATGTAGCATCACTTCTTTATGATGCCAAGGCGCATGTCCCCGTTCAGGCACGAAACGCCCTGCTTGACTATCATGTGGATAATTTCTGTTTTGTATCTGGCGAAAACAGGGAAAAATTCAGAGGCTATTATGCCGGGTTCAGCATGATCAGACTGATGCAGGCCCTGGGGGCTTTCGGATTCAGGGGATTATATGAAAAGAAACCCACTTTTACCGGAAGTATTGTACCTGCAGTTTCACTTCTGATAGAACTGGTTGATTCGGGCCGGATGCCGGTACATCTGGATGAATTATTTCACACGGTCAGGGATATACCTGGTGTGAAGATATATAATGATCTGGAAAACAGAAAGGATGTATGAAGGCAATGATATTTGCAGCCGGTTTGGGAACACGGCTTGGTAAAATAACTGAAACTATTCCTAAAGCTCTTGTTGAAATAGGAGATAAAACAATTCTTCAACTGGCAGTTGAAAAATGTACTTCACATGGCTTTGAAGATATAATTGTTAATGTTCATCATTTTGCAGATATGGTTGAGGCCGAGATAAATAGACTCAACAAAATAGGATTCAGAATCACTGTATCTGATGAAAGGGAAATGCTTCTCGAGAATGCAGGAGGATTGTATAAAGCAAGGGATTTCTTTGATAAAAAACCGTTTCTGCTTTACAACGTCGATATAATTTCTGACCTCGACCTTTCAGACCTGTACAGAGTTCATCATGAGAAAAAAGGACTGGCTACACTGGCTGTCCGGCATCGTCCGGGGAAAAGGTTCTACCTTATTGATATGAAAGGAAAAATACGCGGATGGAGAAATGTTTCAACAGGAGAACAGGTACTTGCCGGTAAAGTGAAGGAGGCGCTGTCAGAAATTGCTTTCTCGAGCATGCATATAATGGAACCGGAAATATTCAATTATATGAGAGAGGGGATTTATACTTTTACTACGCTTTATCTTGAGCTGGCGGAAAAACACAATATATATACTTTAATACATGACCTCGGCTACTGGGTCGACACAGGCACTCCCGAAAGCCTGGAATATGCCCGGAAATTACTCTCCGGTAAAATATAACCTGATTCAGCACCCAGCACCCAGCACCCAGCACCCAGCACCCAGCACCCAGCACCCAGCATCCTTCAGATCTTCCAGAATGTCCTGGTGAAGATTGTGAAGACAGTGATAATCTCGAGCCTCCCGATAATCATTAAAAGACTGAGAACGACTTTGCTTACTTCCGGCATGTGTGCATAATTGCTCATTGGTCCGACGGTGCCAATACCAGGACCTATACCCGCCATGCAGGTAGCAACGGAGCTGGACGCGGTAAGGGTGTCCACACCTGTAATTATAACTATTATTGTTCCCAGAATAAAGAGGAACATATATAAAACCACAAAGGAAAGTATTGAGATATTGGTGTTTTCGGCCACACTTTTCCCGTTCAGTTTTACAAATGAAATGGATTTAGGGTGATTCAGCTTTATGAAGACGTTCTTTATGTTCTTAAGTACTATCAGATGCCTTGCTATTTTAATGCCTCCGCTTGTAGATCCTGTACTTCCGCCTGAGAACATCATAAGGAAAATAAGTAAAACACCTGTAATGGGCCATATTATATAATCAGCTGAAGCGAACCCGGTACAGGTCATGATGGAAATGATCTGAAAAAATCCTTCACGGAATGATTCTTCAAACGTCCGGGTGGAGTTTACAAGCAGTAACAGGGTCGCAAGGGTACCGGCAATGATGGCAACGACCAGATAGAACCAGAGCTCTTCATTCTGTTTAACTTTTTTGAAATTAAATTTTATAAGGTAATAATAAATAACCTGGCTTGTTCCCGCCAGAATCATGAAAATCATTACAACATACTGGGTATATGGTGAATACAGCATAAGGCTGGTATTTTTTGTCGAGAAGCCACCTGTTGCAACAGTTCCGAATGAATGACAGATGCTGTCGAATAGTTTCATGTCTCCAAGACTTAATAATATAGTCTCTGCAAGAGTAAGCCCCAGGTAAATGAACAATATTCTGAACCCTATTGCCTTCGTTTTGGGATGGATCTTTTCACGCAGAGAAGATTCCAGACTGAATAACTGGTACCCGGTAACTCTGAGTGACGGAAGGATAATTATTACAAGGACTATTATGCCTATACCACCGATCCAATGGGTCAAACTCCTCCAGAATAGAATTGAATAAGGCAGGGCTTCGACATCTGTAAGTATAGAGGACCCCGTTGTTGTGAATCCTGATGTCGATTCAAAAAATGCATTTATAAAAGATGGAATGGTTCCGCTGAAAAGATATGGCAGGGTTCCAAGAAGCGAAAAAACAATCCATGATATGGTAACTGCAAGATAGCCATCCCTGTTACTGAATTTATTTGTATCGACATTTCTCGAAACACGGCGAAGAACTACATAAAGTACGGAGGTAATAGCAGCTGATATATAGAAAGGATAAGATGTCTCCTTGTAAATAAAAACAACAGGCAGGCAAAAAAGATACGCAATTGTTTCTATAAGCAGGATTGTGCTCAGTATCCGCAGGATTAACAGAGGATTGATCAGCTTCATTTTAAGGTTCGGAAAATTTCAGAGTACAAATATAAACAGATTTGGTTTTGTTCAGCTTCCATGACGAAATGTACTGTTTATATTCCGTTTTGTATGATAAAAACTCATTGATTGGTCATTTTTAAACCTTATATTTGAATCAGTTAATATGCCTTAAAGCATAGTTTATTTTTAATGTGATATGGTGGAAAAATTATTCAATAATTGAATAACATGTTAATTATAAAGTATATATGGGAAAAGTATTAGTTATTGGTGCCGGTGGAGTAGGAACGGTTGTTGTACATAAAATGGCTGATCTGCCTGAAGTTTTTACTGAAATCATGTTGGCCAGCCGTACAAAATCCAAATGTGATGCAATTGCTTCAAAAATCGGTAAGAAACATATTTCGACGGCACAGGTGGATGCTGATAATGTTCCTCAGCTGGTTAAGCTGATCAGATCATTTAATCCTGATATTGTGGTGAATGTCGCTTTGCCATATCAGGATCTCCATATTATGGATGCATGCTTTGAAACAGGTGTTGCTTATCTCGATACTGCCAATTATGAACCTCTGGAAGAAGCTAAATTTGAATACAGCTGGCAGTGGGCATATATCGACAAGTACAAGAAGGCAGGAATAACTGCGATTCTTGGCTGTGGTTTTGACCCTGGTGTCACATCAATTTTTACTGCATATGCCGCTAAACATCATTTTGATGAGATGCATTATCTGGATATTGTGGATTGTAATGCCGGTGACCATGGAAAACCGTTTGCAACTAATTTCAATCCCGAAATAAACATCAGAGAGGTTACACAAAAGGGAAAATACTGGGACAACGGCAAATGGATAACGACAAACCCGCATGAAATACATAAGCCTCTGAATTATCCCGGTATAGGTCCGAAAGAATCATATATTATCTATCATGAGGAACTGGAATCGCTGGTAAAAAATTTCCCGACACTCAAACGAGCCAGGTTCTGGATGACTTTTGGCCTGGAATATCTTACTCACCTGCGTGTTATCCAGAATATTGGAATGGCCGGTATAGAACCAATAATGTTTAATGGACGAGAAATCATTCCAATACAGTTCCTGAAAGCAGTTCTTCCCGATCCGGGTGAACTTGGTGAAAATTATAAAGGTCAGACCTCAATAGGTTGTCGTATTAGAGGACTAAAAGGAGGTAAGGAAAAAACTTATTATATCTATAATAACTGTAGCCATGAGGAGGCGTATAAAGAAACAGGCGCCCAGGGCGTCAGTTATACTACAGGTGTTCCTGCTGCCATAGGTGCGATGATGTACCTGAAGGGTATCTGGAAAAGACCGGGAGTCTGGAATGTGGAGGAGTTCGATCCTGATCCGTTCATGTCTGAACTGAACCGCCTGGGCTTACCCTGGGTAGAACTACATGATGTGGATCTGGAATTATAAAAGGCAGGAAGCTTCAGGCTACAGGCTACAGGCTACAGGGAAAAATCCCATTGACTTACTGAATACTGAATACTTTAACCAAACTTAATCTGAACAAATTTTGCCAATTGATTACAACATATTACCATCCCCCTGTTTCGTAATTGACGAATTGCGGTTCAGGAAAAACCTTGAATTAATACGAAAAGTTTCTGTTAAATCCGGTGCCGAGATTATTCTTGCATTCAAGGGATTTGCCATGTGGGGCGTATTTCCAATTGTCAGGGAATACATTTCCGGAGCAGCTGCAAGTTCAGTTGATGAGGCACGTCTTTGTTTCGAAGAGATCGGTTCTCCGGCACATACCTATTCTCCTGCTTATAAAACAGCAGATTTTCAGTCAATAAAAAAATACAGTTCTCATATAACATTTAATTCATTAAATCAATACAAAAAATATTCGGCTCAATTAAAGAAAAATCCGAAAAATATTTCAGCGGGAATAAGGATAAATCCTGAGTTCTCTGAAATTAGTCATGGCCTTTATAATCCATGTTCACCGGGTTCTCGTCTGGGTGTTACTGCTGAAGATCTTAAAAGTGGATTGCCGGAAGGGCTGGAAGGACTTCATTTTCATGTTCTTTTTGAGTCTGATTCCTATGCACTCGAAAAAGTCCTTCAGGTTGTTGAAAATAAATTCGGCTGGTGCTTTCCCCGACTTAGGTGGATCAATATGGGAGGAGGCCACCTGATGACCGGGAAGGATTATAACACCGATCATCTGATAAAGGTACTGACAAAATTCAGGGAGAGGACCGGACTCCATGTTATTCTTGAGCCGGGCAGCGCATTTGCATGGGAAACGGGAGAACTGGTTTCTACAGTTGAAGATATTGTAGAAAATCAGGGGATTAAGACCGCTATCCTGGATGTCTCATTCACGGCTCACATGCCCGATTGCCTCGAAATGCCTTACAAACCAAATATTATTAATGCAACAGATCCGGTACCGGGAAAACCGGTTTTCAGGATAGGTGGCAATTCCTGTCTGTCGGGCGATGTAATGGGTGACTGGACATTTGAAAAGGAACCTCTACAGGGAGACAGGATTGTCTTTTTGGATATGATTCATTATACAATGGTGAAAACAACGACATTCAACGGCGTTCATCATCCGTCGATTGGTATCTGGACCCTTGATGATAAATTCAGGCTGATCAGGGAATTCGGCTATGAAAATTATAAAAACAGGCTGTCGTAATGTCTGATTGTCTTGGGGTCTAGCAGTCTATTGCTTGCAGCCAGTAACCTACAGCCCATAGCCTTTAGCCTACAGCCTTATTTCTTCCTGTTAATCGTAATATCCGTAACGAACATTTTATCTGTAACAATAACAGCATTTACAATTTTCTCAGCAACTTCTGCCGGGTCCATAAAGGTGCTTATGTCTCGGTTTTGTCCCGGTATGTTCCAGAAATCTGTTTTCATTCCCCCCGGGTAAACAGCAATAATATTTCGTTTTTTCCCTTTAAGTTCAGTCCTCAGCGCCTCGGTATAACCTCTTGCACCCCATTTTGCGGCACAGTAGATAGTCTCTTCCGCTCTTCCGTATAGGGCAGAGGTCGACATAATATTAACAATTGTCAGCTCTTCCTCTTCCGGTGTTATTCTGAGTATTTCTGATGTCAGCAGGATCATTCCCTTCAGGTTGGCTTCAAATACCCTGTCAATCAAATCTGATGTTGATGTGTCAGCTTTGGTAAAAAGTCCCACACCGGCATTATTGAACAGATATTCAACTGAAAGGTTATTTTTAACCATATAAGCACCTGTCCGTCTTATATCAGCTTCGTCGCCGATATTGCAAATAAGCGATAATGCTATTTCCTTAACCGATGTTGCGAGAAGTCTTGAGTGGGCCTGTTCAAGTTTTTCTTTGTTCCGTCCCAGGATCATCACATTTCTGCCTGACTTAATAATTTTTTCAGCAATTTCCAGACCCAGTCCGCCAGTACCTCCGCTTATTAATGATATTTTTTTCATTTCTGATTTTTTTCAAATATATCCATAATTGCTGTTTACCTGGCCACTAAAATGGGACAGGATCATATTAATATGGCAATGGTTGTTTCGACGTTGCTCAATTTTGCAGGTGTATTTGCTGTGAGCAGGCAGAAGCAGTCGTATATCACCAGTGGATTACTCCTGACCCGATAACTTCATCTCCCTGGTACCAGGCAGCAAACTGCCCCGGGGCTATGCCTCTCTGCAGTTTATCAAATACAATATACAAGCCTTTTTTATGTTTGTATAACCGTGCTTTCTGAAGTTGCTGGCGATACCTGATCCTGACCAGGTAAGGGCGGCTTTCTCCATCAGACATCATCAAATCAGGTCGTATCCAGTGTATCTCGTCTTTTTTTATAAATAAGCCTTTTCGATTGAGTCCCTTATGGGAATGACCTTCACCAACATATACAATATTCTTCTCAACATCGATGGCAAGTACAAACAGCGGTTCCTTATGACCCCCTACATTCATCCCTTTTCTCTGGCCAATAGTAAAAAAATGCGCACCATTGTGCATTCCAATTGTTTTTCCGTGATAGGTCTCATGATTAAACGGGGTTGTAAGAAACTGTAACTCTTCCTCAGTCATCAATTCATTTGCAGGGCCTTCAGGATTGTCAGGATATATCGATAAGTCAGTTACCTCTATTATCTCCCCCTTTTTCGCTACAAGCTTTTGCTGCAGGAAGGTCGGCAAATGTACTTTTCCTACAAAACAAATTCCCTGCGAGTCTTTTCTCTGTGCTGTCGCAAGTCCCAGTTTATCTGCAATATTGCGAACTTCAGGTTTTGTAAGGTCTCCAACAGGGAATAATGCTTTTGCAAGCTGTTGCTGGCTTACCTGGCACAAAAAATAGCTCTGGTCTTTATTTGGATCATTCCCGGCAAGAAGCCGGTGAATGAGTTTATTATTGATACTTATACTATCCTTTCTGCAATAATGACCGGTTGCAATAAAATCACCTCCCAGCTTACCGGCTTCATCGGCAAAGGAATCAAATTTTATCTCCCTGTTGCATAACACGTCGGGATTGGGTGTTCGTCCCTTTTCATATTCTGAAAACATATAGTCCACCACCTTCTGCCTGTATGGCTCACTCAGATCTACCTGGAAGAAAGGTATATTAAGTTTCTTTGCCACCATACCTGCAAACATCAGGTCATCTTCCCAGTGACAATCGCTTTGCAGCAACCCGGTAGTATCGTGCCAGTTCTTCATAAACAGCCCTGTAACGTCATAACCCTGTTCTTTCAGAAGCCATGCTGCCACACTGGAATCAACTCCACCTGATAACCCTATCACTACTTTTTTCTTCACGGCGCAAAGTTACATAAAAAGAGGTAACTTTAAGCCACCATGGGAAAGGGCACTCTGACAATATACAGCGCTTCGGCAGGATCGGGTAAAACGTACAAACTGACAGGCATTTATCTTGCAACACTGTTTAAATCGAGATATAGTTACAGGAGAATCTTAGCGGTTACATTTACCAACAAAGCAACTGCTGAAATGAAGACGAGGATTCTTGAAAATCTGAATAAACTGGCCACAGGGCAGGATTCAGATTACCTGACAGACCTTAAAAAAGCTACGGGAAAAGGAGAAGAATGGATAAGAGAAGAAGCAGGAGAGATCCTTAACAGCATACTTCATGATTTTTCAAGATTTTCAGTATCGACCATTGATAGTTTTTTTCAGAAAGTACTGCGTTCATTCGCCCGTGAAGCAGGTCTCCATACAGGTTTCAACATTGAAATAGACCACAGTACAATTCTTTCCAAAGCAATAGATGAGATGATATCAGAATCGTCTGATGATCTTCAGCTAAGGAATTGGCTGACTGACTACGCAATGTGGAACATCGATGCAGAGAAAAGCTGGAACCTGAAGAATGGCATAACTCAATTGTCCCAGGAGTTATTTAAGGAGAGATTTAAGATATTGTCAGATAAGGAGAGGGCAAACCTTGAGAATAAGGAATTCCTTCTGGGATATATTGACAGGATAAAAGCTGTAAAATCTGATTTTGAATCTTCTTTGTCTGATCTTGGTAAAAGGGCTTATAAGATATTCTCTGAATGCGGCCTGAATGATGATATGTTTTACCAGAAGGGTAGAGGAATACCCGGTTTCATGAGGAATATCTCTTCCGGCAGTATTACAGGTCCTAATAATTATGTCAGGGAGATCAACAGTGACCCTCCAAAGTGGTCCACTTCTGGCATCGTTCCGCAGTTGCAGTCAGCAATTGAAAACGGACTTGAACATACGCTAAAGGAGGCAATCAGTTATTATGATTTGCATATTCAGTACTATAACACTGCAAGAGCAATACTTAACAATATTTATACTCTCGGAATTTTGTCGGATGTATCACGCAATGTTCACCTTCTTGCCAACTCGGAGAACAGCTTTCTGCTTTCTGATGCCGGAGAGGTACTTCACCTCATAACTCAAACTGATCAATCGCCGTTTATTTATGAAAAAGTTGGAACCAGGTTCGAGAATTTCATGATAGATGAGTTCCAGGATACCTCAAGGATTCAATGGAACAATTTCAGTCACCTGTTGGAAAACAGCATGGCTGAAGGATTTGACAATCTGGTTGTAGGTGATGTTAAACAGTCTATCTACCGTTGGAGAAACAGTGACTGGAGGATACTGGGACAAGAACTGTCAGGCCTTATTGACAATGATCGTTTTTTGAGTGAGCCATTGTTTGTCAACTGGAGAAGCAGGTCCAATATCATTGAATTCAATAATGAACTTTTTAAAGTAATACCCGGTCAGATTGATGAAAGTCTCAGTCAATATTCACTTCCTGTAAGTTTTAAAAAGCTCTATTCCGGGGCTTATCAGACAGACCCGGGCAAAAAACAGGGTGGATATACGATGATTCAGTTTATTGCAGAAAGCAAGGAGACCAGTTGGAAAGATATTGTCATTGAGAGACTTCCGGGTATTGTAGAATTGGTTCAGGATAAGGGCTATAAAGCATCTGACATAGGCATAATTGTAAGGGAAAGAAAGGAAGGTGCTTTAGTTCTGAAAAGGATGATCGACTACGCTAACAATTGTACCCCGGAAAAAAAGGTGCGCTATAATTATAACCTGGTCTCGAATGATTCGCTTCTGCTTTCAAACTCACCCGTTATATGTTTTATAATATCGGTTCTTAAAGTAGTCAATGATTCTTCGGATATGATCAGCAGAGCAGCGATGTTAAGATTTTATATTCTTGCCAGGGATGGTAACAACGTCAGTTCAGTACCACTCGTAAGCGATACTATGAAAAAAGTATCTGAAGATTATTTTCCTGAAGATTATGAATTGTTTCTTGACAGAATAAGACAGTTTACACTTTTTGAGGCAATTGAACATATTATTGACTTCTTTGATCTTGGCAGTTACCGGTATAATGTTGCATATCTCAGTACCTTTCAGGATTATGTAACAGGTTTTATGGGTTCAAAGAATTCAGATATCCCTGCCTTTCTCGAATGGTGGGAGACAACGGGAGCTAACAAGTCGGTTATCCTGCCTGCTAATGAAGATGCAATAAGGGTACTGACCATTCATAAAGCCAAAGGACTTGAATACAAAGTAGTTATTCTGCCATTTCTTTCCTGGGAGATGGATCATCCTCCACATAATCACCCTTTTCTCTGGCTAAAACCATCAGTTGCACCCTTCGATGAACTGGGTATTGTAACTGTTAAATATGGGAAAGATCTGACAGAAACAATTTTTGCTGATAATTATAAAGAGGAAAAATATTCTGTTTATCTCGATAATTTAAACCTGCTTTATGTTGCTCTTACAAGAGCAAAAGATGCGATATTTGGATTTGCCCCTGAGAAAACAGGCACAGATAACACTATTGCAGGTGTAATGAAAAGGGCCTTATTACCTGCTGACTCCGATCAGGAACAGGTTACTTCCGGAATTAAGAAATATTTTAATAAGGAAAAGGGGTTGTTTGAATTTGGTGAAATACCCGTTAACAAAGAGAATAATAGCGAAAAGGCCGACCTTTCAGTACCTGAGTATCCGGTTAATCATAACATGCGATCACTAAAGCTTAAGCTGCATGGAGAGAACTATTTCTCGGCTGAAAGCAAAATTATCAGAGAAAGGATCAACTATGGAAAGCTGATGCACGAAGTATTTGAGGGTATAAACAGCGTGGATGATATCCCTGACGCTGTGAGGAGACTGGTTCTTGAAGGTAAATTGCCGGAAAATGAGTCAGATGCAATGACAGAAAAAATTAATGGTCTAATAAGTGAACCCGGAATAGCTGACTGGTTTAACAAGGAGAATGAAGTTTTCACTGAAGCTGGTATCCTTTTGAAAACAGGCGAATTGCGCAGACCCGACAGGGTAATATTCAAAGAAGGCAAAACGATTGTCGTGGATTTTAAGTTTGGGGAAGAGCATGACAGGTATACTGATCAGGTTAATCAATATCGCCGGTTGCTGGGTGCGATGGGTTATGCAAATATTGAAGCTTATATCTGGTATGTGGACAAAAATAAAACAGTATCAGTATAATGTCAGGTATAAAAGGCAATAATATGAAATACAAATGGGGACATGAACGCAGATTCAATGCCTATTCAAATTATTTCAGAGGCATTTATGGCGCCAGGGTCCAGAAGGTTTCCATTGATGCCGGATTTACATGCCCAAACCGTGATGGCACCAGGGGAACAGGTGGTTGTACCTACTGTAATAATGATGCTTTTAATCCTTCATATTGTACTCCGGAGAAATCTGTTTCCACTCAGATAAAGGAAGGTGTTGAGTTTCATAAATGGAGATATTCGGAAGCGGTATCCTATCTTGCATATTTCCAGGCATACTCGAATACCTATGCCGGCATTGTCAGGCTCAGGAAGATTTATGAAGAGGCACTCATGTGTCCGGGTATCATTGGCCTGATAATAGGGACACGACCGGATTGTGTAAATGAAGAAATTCTTGGTTACCTGAGAGAGCTTTCTGAGAGATGTTATCTGGCTGTTGAATACGGAATTGAATCGTGTTACAATAATACACTGGAAAGGATCAACCGCGGACATACGTTTGAAGAAGCTAAGGCTGCGGTTGAGAGAACTTCGGAACTTGGAATAAATACAGGGGCTCATTTTATTTTCGGACTGCCGGGAGAAACAAGAGAGGAGATGCTTGACCAGGCTGCAATAATTTCTGAATTGCCTTTGAAAACAGTCAAATTTCACCAGCTTCAGGTAATAAAAGGGACAGCTATGGAGAAGGAGTTCAGAAATAATCCCGGCGATTTTGACCTTTTTACATGGGAGGAATACCTCGATTTCATAATCAGGTTCCTTGAGAGACTTAACCCTGCAATAGTTGTAGAACGATTCACCGGGGAAGCACCTCCCCGCTATCTGACAGGTAAGGGATGGGGTATGAAACGTGCTGATCAGATTGTTAATCTTGTGGAAAAGCGACTCGAAGAGCTTGATACCTGGCAGGGAAGGCTGTATAAATTAAAAATTAAAAGTTAAAAGTGTAATATTAAATTAGGGTGTGGGTTAGAGAATGACATATTTCCTTGAAAAAATAGCAAAGTCACTGATTAACGAATTTGGCAATACTCTTAATCAACATTGTCTTGTATTTCCAGGCAGGAGAGCAGGTTTGTATTTTCTTAAATACCTGGCAACATTTATAGACAAGCCTATATGGACTCCTTCATTAATGACCATTAGCGAACTCTTCCGATCATTTTCTTCCTTACAGGTAGCCGGAAATGAAATATTGCTTTTTGAACTTTACAAAGTGTACAGGAAAATAAAGAAATCATCTGAAAGTTTCGATGATTTTTATTTCTGGGGTGACATGCTTCTTAATGATTTTGATGATGTTGATAAGTACATGGCAGATGCTTCACTTTTGTTCAGGAATGTACTGGACATAAAAAATATCGACAGGCAGTTCGGGGGGCTGACAGAGGAACAGGTGGAAATAATAAAGAGGTTCTGGCTGAGCTTTGATTCCGGAAACCCAACAAAAGAAAAGACCGGGTTCACCGATATATGGTCAGTACTTCCTGCTGTTTATTCAGAATTCAGGGAATCGCTGAAAGAAAATGGTCTGGCATACGAGGGTATGATTTTCCGGGAACTTGCTGAGAAATCAGATGAAAGCTTTGAAACGGATAAAAGATGGAAAATGTTTCATTTTATAGGTTTCAATGCCTTGAATGAATGTGAAAAAGCTGTTATGAGCAGGTTCAGAAAAGCAGGAATGGCTCGTTTTTACTGGGATTATGATCTATCTTATATAAAAGAAGAAAAATTCAATTCAGCCGGTTACTTTATGAAGGAAAACCTGAAAAAATTCGGAAATGATATGCCGGCTGACTGGAGTTTCCGTACTATGCTGTCTGAGACAGGCTCTTCGGTTAAAAGACGGGTTATTGAGACTTCTTCAGATGTGACCCAGGTAAAACTGATATCCCGTTTGATTGGCGATTTGCCGGATCTGTCACCGGATAACGCACATCACACCGCGGTTGTTCTGGCTGATGAGAACCTTCTATTGCCGGTTCTTTCAAGTCTGCCTGAAAAAATCGGCGACATTAATATAACCATGGGTTATCCTCTCAAGCAGACCATGGTCTACACACTAGTCAGTAACCTGATGAGTCTTCAAAGAAATGCTTCGGTTTCTGGTGGCATTTTGCGTTTCAGTTACAAAGATGTGACCGGTATCCTTAAACATGACCTTGTAAGAGGTTTGATGAGAGAAGAAGAAAAAGAGATGCTTAACAAAATACTCAGAACCAATCTGGTGTGGATCCAATCGGAATTCTTTTCAGGCTCTGACTATCTGGAAAAAATATTCAGCAGGCCATCTTCACCTGCCCTGATGGCCGATTACTTTAAGGATATCCTATCCGCTATCGCTCTAAATAATAAAAGTGAAGATGAAAAGAGTGAGGATAGCATAATGCAAAGAAACATAGTTAATGAATTTATATACAGGATAATACTTTCAATAAACAGGCTTGAAACAGTGGTAAAGAATCCTGAAGTGGTTTTTACAAATAATACTTATATAAAGATACTCGACAGGCTCCTTAGATTACAGTCAGTCCCATTTTCGGGTGAACCATTGTCCGGTATACAGGTGATGGGGCTACTGGAGACGAGGGCACTTGATTTTAAAAATCTTATCATCCTTTCTGTAAATGAAGGAATCCTGCCTGCTGTCTCTTCAGTATCTTCATTCATTCCGTTCAGTCTGCGTGAAGCGTTCAACCTTCCATCGGTGAATCACCAGGAGTCGATATATGCATATCATTTTTACAGACTTCTGCAAAGAGCTGAGAACGTAACTTTTACATTTAATTCCAATTCAGAAGGGCTAAGAAGCGGGGAGATGAGCAGGTTCCTTATTCAGATGAAATATGAGGACGCTCTTAAACCCGATTTTCTGAACCTCGGTTTTGAGATCAGGATCAATAGCTCAATTAGTGAAACATTGGAGAGAAAAAATGACCATACCACACTTCTTAAGGAGCAGTTTACATCTGAAGGAAAGAAAAGACTCCTATCGCCATCCGCTATAAATACCTGGTTAAACTGCAGTATGAAATTTTATTACCGTTATGTCTGCCATCTGAAAGAACCTGATAAAATATTGCCGGAGATAGATCCTGCAATGCTTGGAAAACTCCTGCACGAATCCATGAAAACGCTGTATGCTGATTATAAGGGACAGATGATTAATGAAACAGTTTTAACGTCTGTCATCATGAACAGAAAACTGCTCAGAAGTGTGATAGATAATACAATAAAGGAAAAGTACAGGGACGTAGCTGAAGGATTCGCGACAGGTAATGAATTAATAGTAAGGGAAGTATTACTGACCTACCTGGAAAAAATATTGAGAGCAGATAAATCTCAGTCGCCCTTTACAGTTCTTAATCTTGAGGAACCTTTTTATTTCGATTTTTCAGTTGTGCAGGGTGATGATCAGATGGAACTGAGAACAGGTGGAATCATCGACAGGATTGATACTGCCGGAGGTATTACAAGGATTGTTGACTACAAAACCGGTTCAGTTGCCGAATCGATAAACTCAATAAGCGATCTTTTTATCAACGACAGGAAGAAAGACCTTGATGCCTGGCTTCAGACCCTGTTATATTGCGAAGCTTATCTTCAAAATAAGCCTGATGTTACAGTTCGACCATCAGTTTATAAGATAAAAAGGCTGTCAGAAGACGAGCTCAACGATAAACTGGTTCTTAAAGCAGGAAGGGGCAGCGGAAATCCGGTGGATGATTACCGGACAATAAGGGACGAATTTGTTTCGCTGCTGAAAGAAACCATTCTTGTCATATTTGGGAAAGATGAACCTTTTGTAATGACTAAGGATACGGGTGGAAAATGTATTTTCTGTGAATACAGGGCACTTTGCATGAGGTAAGCAGATATATTGTTTAAGACAGGTATCATTTTTTTTCATAAATTGGCTTAACTTTTACAAAACTATCAAGATGGTTACCGGCTATGCCACATATCATACAGAACTTAAAAACGTCAAATTCATTGCAGATGATGGCAGAAAATGCCAGAGAACCGCAATCGTAACATTTCTGGATGAGGACGGAGGGGAAGTTGGCACCGAACTTTTTGGAGCAATTGATATTAACCTTGTCTACAGTATGATAAAAGAGGGGCAGTTTCTTAACCTCGATAATTATTATATCTCTGAATTCTCTCTTTCTTCATACAGGCAGCACAATGGTATCGATAAGAAAGAATTAGTTGCTATAAACGGATTAACTGCGGAGAATGCATTTTTTGAGGCAAAGATCAGCATTGATTTTACTTACGCATCATTCCCGGATGGAAATGTCAGTTTCGACGGAAGCCATTTTGCAAAAGGAAAAGTGCTTTTTACCGGTTCTGTTTTTGGAAAGGGTAATGTTATTTTTTCCAACACACTGTTCCGCGACGGGAACGTTGAATTTACAGGCTCTGTTTTTGGCGATGGAGATTTCCTGTTTAAGAACGCTATAGTAAATAATGGTAAAAAAGATTTTCAGGATATTCAATTTGGAAAAGGTGAAGTAAGTTTTGCAAATACCGAGTTTAACAGCGGTGAGTTATTATTCATTAATACCCGCTTCAATTCCGGCAGATTTAATTTCAAGGTTGCCAGGATAACCGGAGGGAAAATCGATTTTCATTATTCGGTTTTTGGTGATGCTGAAATAATGTTTGAAAGAACCGAATTCGGCAACAGCAGGGTAGATTTCAGAACTGTTGATTTCGGAAATGGCAGAATAAATTTTAACAGGTCAGTTTTTGGAAATGGTGAGGTCAATTTTGAAGGTGCATCATGCAAAGCAGGGAAGATTCAGTTTAAAAAGGCTGAAATGGGCCTGGGCCCCAAAAATTTCAGTCTTATGGAAATGGAAGAAACAGATATAAGTTTTGAAAGAACCAAATTTGGAGATGGCGATGTAAGTTTCTATTTATCATGTTTTCATTTCATTTCGCTGAAGTCCTGTCATCTTGACCACTATTTTGATCTGCGTCTTTCAAAGGCAGAGATGCTGGATATTTCAGATACTATTGTACGTGACATTGTAGACCTGGAACCATATGATTTCCCTATTGAAATAAGAACACTTGATATGTCGGGCATGAGGCTTATCGGTAAGCTTTATATCGACTGGAGACATAATAAGTGCAAAGAATCAATTATAGCCCAGGAGGGAACAACCTTAAGACAGAAATCAGAGCAATTTCGAATTCTGAAAGAGAATTTTAATGCCACTGCGAAATATGATGATGAAGACAAAGCATATGTAATGTTCAAACGTTACGAAGCAAGATCGTGGCTGACAGAAAAGAAGGAAAAGGGAGGTATAACTAAAATTGCCAGTTATGTTCCACATGGTTTCCAGTGGCTTGTACTTGATAAAATCGGACTCTATGCAACTTCTCCCGGAAGAGTTCTTTTCAGTGTATTTGGCTTCTGGCTCTTTTTTGGGTCAGTCTATTTTATTATAGATCTTGCAGGGCTTGGAAAAACAATATCTTCTGTGGGTAACCCCGATCATTTGTCATCTTTCCTTCAGTCTTTTTATCATAGTGCAATTACTTTCTTTACCATTGGTTACGGCGATGTCTACCCTATGGGTCTAAGCAGAGTTATTTCAGGTCTGGAAGGGTTTCTCGGGGTATTCATGATGTCATATTTCACGGTAGCTTTTGTACGGAAAGTTCTGAGATAAAAATCATTTTTCCATTTCGCGCTGAAGTGCAGCCATTTTAATAGCGGTTACAGCTGCCTCATCACCTTTATTACCATATTTACCTCCGGCTCTTTCTAATGCCTGCTGGTGGCTGAGAGTTGTGAGGACGCCAAATATAAAAGGAATATTATATTCCAGATTAAGCTGAGTTACTCCCTGGGTTACACTCTGGCAGATATATGAAAAATGCGGTGTCTCACCCTGAATTACACAACCCAGACAGATTATAGCATCCAGATCATCATATTCAGCGAGAAACTGGGCTCCCAAAGTAAGTTCAAAACTTCCGGGAACATGTTTTACAACTATATTTTCATCGCCGGCTCCATGTTTCTTAAGCGTATTTACAGCACCATTCATCAGGGCCCACGTAATATCCCTGTTCCAGTCTGAGACTACCACTCCGAAACGCATATAATGAGCATCCGGAACAGTTTCCGGATCATAAGCAGATAAATTGACCGTACTCATAATAATTCTGTAAAAATAAAAAACGCATCAGGCCGAGATTTAAATGAGCCGGATGCGCAATGTTGTTAATGCTAAGGTTCTTAGTTACTTAATAAGCATTTTTACCCTTGCAATATATTTGTCAATTGCCATTCCCTCCGTGCTCTCAGGGTACTCATTTTCAATTCTTTCGTACAATTTTAAAGCATCAGAATATTTACTTGATAATTCATATAACTCTGCAGCTTTCATCAGGAATATCGGTGTATTAAATGAATTGTTTGCATAATCTGCTGCTTCAATGTATTTAGATATGCCTTTTTCGGTATTGCCCATCTCCACATATGCATCACCAATTGCACCAGTGGCTAATGACCCTATTACTTTATCTTTTTTCGAATATTTAGTCAGATAATCGATTGCTTCCTGATAATTGCCAAGATGAAGATAACATATGCCTGCACCGTAGCGTGCAAGGTTGCCTGTGTTGGTAAATTTATAGTTTTTAGCTATATCAAGAAACCCAAGATAATTGCCATCGCCATTCAGGGCAAGATTTAATGAATCTATTTCAAGATATCTCTCTGCCTGGTATATCTGCGACTGTGCTTCGTCATTTCTCTTGCTAAGATAGAGTTTACCAAGCCATCCCAATCCTACCAATATCACCATAATTCCCAGAATAATCAGCAGTGACTTATAATTCTCTTCAAGAAATTGTTCTGTTCTGGTTAGTGTTTCCTCAACACTTGAGATAGTCTGTGGATTTGCATCCTTTTTCTTCTTCGCCATATTGGTCAGTACTATTTAACTTCAAAATTTACCACCGCAAAAGTAATTTTTTTCGGGCAATTTTAAAACATTTAACTTAATGATTATATTGTCCTTAAGTAAATATTTGTTATGTTCCAGATATACAGTGTTTTAAGTATTGATATAAGTACGTAAGGGATATCTCACTCAGGCTCGTTCTGTTAATTCGAAGGAGATCCCTCATCCCGCATGAAGCGGGATTCGGGATGACCCCACCAGTAACCACCAGACAGTTATGTCATCCCGAGCATTAGCGAGGGATCTCCTGCGCATATACTGAGTGTCATTAAAATGGTCCTGCTGTCATCAGATCTACTAGTGAAGAAATTTCTTCAAAAATACCTGGTTTTACCTCAAAGGAGATCCCTCATCCCGCTTCGGTTTATTCGAAATGACAATTATGGATGTGAAAAGGGGGGTTGTGACTCCCGTACTAGCTGTCATCCTGTGCTTTGGCGTGGGATCTCCTGTTCACTTTTATATGTACTTTAAGGGACATTTCTCAGTTGGTTACACTCAATCAAGTATGATAACTGCTATTCAGGGAAATCATCCGTTAAGAAACTTAATATCTTTTTCTAACTTTGAAAACTAATCGGAATATAATTTTGACTTTTAACTTTTGACTTTCAACTTATTCTTCTATGTACCTCAAAAACCTTGGTCTTACGAATTTTAAGAATTATGAGCTTAATGAAATTGAGTTTTCACCAAGGATAAACTGTTTCACCGGTAATAATGGAGTTGGAAAAACGAATATCCTGGATGCAATCCACTATCTTTCTCTTACAAAGAGTTTTTTTAATAACATCGACAGCATAAGTATAAGGCATGGTGAAGACTATTTTATTGCCCGGGGGACATTTGTTAGGGACGGAGAGGAGGATCACATTTACTGCGCTTTTCAAAAGCAAAAGCAAAAACTGTTTAAAAGGAACGGGAAAGAATACCTGAAGCTTTCTGAACATGTGGGTAGGTATCCTGTGGTGATGATATCGCCTGCGGATAATGCTTTGATAACTGAAGGGAGCGAAGACCGCCGCAGATTTATGAATAAAATTATAAGCCAGTATAATGCAGAGTACCTCGATTCTGCATTAAGGTACAGCAAGGCACTTCAGCAACGCAACCGGCAACTAAAGGATTTCAGGGTTTCCGGCATATTTGATGGTGATGTTCTTTCAATCTGGGATGAACAACTGATTAAGTATGGAAATTATGTATTTAACGAACGCCAGATACTTGTTAATGAGCTTGTTCCGGTTTTTCAGGAATACTATTCTCTTATTTCATCCGGAAAAGAGAAAGTGAAACTCGCCTATCGTTCCCATCTTTCGGATGGTAATTTCAAGGAAGCCCTCAGTAATTCGTTGACAAAGGACAGGATTCTCGAATATACAACTGTTGGAATTCATAAGGATGACCTGTTACTTGAGATGGACGATTATTCTGTAAAATCGCTTGGTTCACAGGGCCAGCAGAAATCATATCTTGTGGCACTTAAACTGGCCAAGTTTGATTACATAAAGCGAAAAGCTGGTTTTTCGCCTATTCTTTTACTCGATGATATCTTTGATAAGTTTGATGCTGAGCGGGTAGAACAAATAATAAGACTGGTGGGAAACCATCGGTTCGGGCAGATTTTCATTACTGACACTCACCAGGATAGGTTACATGCTATTTTATCATCACTTGATACGGATTACAAACTCTTCAGGATCGCTGATAACAAAGTCGAGGAGGTAGCCGTTAAAAAATCAGCCTGAAATGAGACGAAGCAAGACGATATCGCTGGCCGAGGCTGTTAAGGATTACATCAGGGAAATGAACCTGGATGAAAAGCTTAACGAAGCTGGCATTTTAAATTCATGGGAAGAGGTCGTTGGAAAGGCCATCAGCTCCCGGACCACTAAGATCTATATTAAAGATCATATTCTCTTTGTTCATCTGAATTCATCCGTTGTCAGAAATGAATTACTGATGCTCAGGGAGGCACTTAAGCAAAAGCTTAATGAAAAAGCCGGTACCGAAGTGATTAAGGATATAGTTTTAAGGTAATTCTATATAAGTTACTGAATCTCTTAATATTAAGATTTTTTTTTTAATAATTATCTGGTAAGTGGCTGTCGGCAATAGGAAGTGGGCAGTTGGCCTTACGACCGGCAAGACTGCAAGACCGCAAGACATCGATCAGACAATCTTATATTCTTTTCCTTTTATCCTTATTGACCTTGTCAGGAGCTTATGAGAAATGAAATGAAAATCATTATTGCCCGATGTTAATGTTACTTTTCCTTTGTCTATTTCTATTGATATATCCAAAGAACTATCCTTATGATGAATAAAATCGGCCAGTAATACTGCCTTTTCGATCCCATCACCACGCCGGAAGTTCCATACTTCGTCAGGCAATGCCAGCCTGTTTCCGTCATAAATAGATTCATCAGCCAGAGTGTTTAAAATTTGGCAGACTTCAGGTGCTGATTTGCCGTTAAGATCTGTAAAACAGACAGGATTCCTTTCAATGGCTGCTTTCATGAAAGGAAGCCAGTCGATTTTATCCATCTGCCGGTATATATAAAGAGCAATCAGTGCCTGTTCTGACTGATCCATATGTTTGTATATCAATGATATAATATCTTCACGGGTATCGTTGGTTGTAATTTTAAGCTTATCAGAGTATATATAACTTTTGTTTGGATCAGGAATTTTGGGATCGGTGAAAACAAACTCATTCAGGTCAGCAAACATTTCATGAATTGGAGCTTCAAAATTGCTTCCTGCGATTTTAATAAATTCATTTTCAAATTCTCTGAGAGATTTACCGTTGTTCCTGTTAAGTATATCTTCAAAATCATTCAGCATTATCTTTCCCTGTATCGGGCTAAGGTGAAATTCATCTCCTTCAACTTCTTTTATAAGAGAATCCCTGACTTCAGGAGAGACATTATATTTGCTGTTATGCTCGTACTCAAACATTTTTTCCAGCAAAATATATCTCTGTTTTCCCGAAAGATCTGATCTGAATTGGAAAAGGCTTTTATATTTTGATTTAAAACGGAGAAAATTTATAAATATGAGACTGTTAAGTTCAGTTACAAGAAATTCCCTAAGTTTGCGTATAAAGCCTTCATACTCACGTTTATCGATAGTCGCTTCATTATATAGGGTATGAATGTAACCTGAAATATGGGAGACTATTGTGACTTTTTCATTCTCCATAGCTCTTCTTGCTTTTTCTGACAGAGCTGTTCCATTATACCACATATTTTTAGTTACGATCCTGCGATTATTTGTAATTAACCCTTCTTTCTCCATAATAAAATTCTGAGAATGGAGCGGGGTTGCTATCAGAAAAATTTTTTCCAGGGGCACTCTTCCAACAACAAATATTGCTGCTGCATAAAGTGCTGATAATGAAACACATTCTCCGGCTCCAGATGTAAAATTCTCTTTATATCTGAAAGCACCCATGGCTTCAATGGTCTCAGTCTTCCAATATGGAATTATATCGGAGTTATATTTATCAAGACCAAAATGTTTCCTTATATCAATATCAAAATAGTATTTGTCGCCTTCATAGCCAAACAGCGCATTTGACTGCCTGAGCATCTCAATATCCAAAAAATCGCAGAACCTGTTAATTTCGTTGCTTTTTGTTGTAAGCCCCCAGGTAGAGAGGTCAAGATTAAACACATAATTCTGAATAATATATTGTTTGATCCTGTTTGCTTTGTAGTTAAAGCTTTTTTTGTCAAAATTCCTGAACCATGGATCATTCCTCCATTTCCATAATTCGGGCGACATAATATCAGCCAGTATAAGCGGAAAGAAAAGTTCCGGAAATATGAAGATCTCCATATCCGAAAGAGTAAAAGCAGAAGAATATTTTTCGAGTGTTTTGTTATCAGAAAAGTCGATACCTGGATTTGCAGCCATTTTATGATTTATGAATCAACAAATCTAATAACACAAAACGAGTATAAAAGTTTATCAAAACCTGTCTATACCTGAAAAGAAGAAGTCAGCCTCCCTTTTAGCATTTTCAACACTGTCTGAACCATGGACTGCATTCATCTGTACCGATACTGCAAATATTTTCCTTATTGTATCTGGTTCTGCCTTATCAGGATCAGTTGCTCCAATAAGCTTTCTGAATTCATCAACTGCGTTTTTGTGCTTTAAGATCATTACAACCACCGGGCCCGAGGTCATAAACTCAACGAGTCCCTCGAAAAAAGGTTTGTCTTTATGGACTGAATAAAAAGTTTCTGCCTGTGACAGTGTCATTCTAAGCATGCGCATTGCCGATATTTCAAATCCACCCTCATTTATCATTGCAAGAATAGGACCTGTTTTTCCAGTTCTGACTGAATTCGGCTTAATTATTGAAAAGGTAAAATCATTATTCATATCATACTTTATTTGATAGGCGATAACAAAACTAGTCTTAAGGAATATTTTTTATCTTTGTCCACTTATAAAAACCGCATCAAAAGTGGAAGATTTATCTAAATATACCAAAGAATTAACAAAACTTTTTTCATCCTCGGAGAATATATTGCTTGTCTGCCATATCAATCCTGATGGCGATGCAATTGGTTCTCAACTTGCTCTATATCATTACCTTAAAATAAAGAATAAAAATATAAGTATGCTGGCTCCAAATAATCTGCAGGACTTTCTTAAATGGATGGATGGAGCTGAACAGATCAGCGTCTTTACAAAAGAGAGAAAAAGATGCAGAAAGCTGATAGAAAAGGCGGATCTGATTATAATGTTCGATTTTAATCAGTCGAACAGACTTGGCGAGGCTGAAGAGCTGGTGAAAGCCTCGGGTGCTAAGAAAGTTATTATAGATCACCATCTTAATCCGGAAAGATTTGCAGATCTTATTATCACCGAACCATCAAAATGTGCAACATCAGAGCTGGTTCATGAGCTTATTTGCGAAATGAACGGAACTCAGTTTTTAAGCAGGTCTTATGCAGAAGCAATATACGTTGGTATAATTACCGATACGGGTAATTTTGAGCATGGATCTTACTCTTCAAGAACCTTCAGGATTGTTGCCGACCTTCTTGATACAGGAATCGAAAAAGAAAAAATTCTTAATCTTGTTTATAATAATTTCTCTTCAGATCGTCTCCGGCTACAGGGATTTGCCCTGAATAAAAGGATGGTGGTCCTTCCCGAATATAATACAGCATACATTTACCTTACAAAAGATGATCTAAAGGAATATAATCACATTAAGGGAGACACGGAAGGTTTTGTGAATATGCCATTATCCATTAAGGGTATATTCTTTTCCGTTTTATTTGTTGAAAAGGATAATTTCATTAAACTATCTTTCAGATCAACAGGACGATTTTCAACCAATGAGTTTGCTGCGAAATATTTTTCCGGAGGCGGACACATGAATGCTTCCGGAGGGGAATACCGGGATACTCTGGACAATACAATTACCTATTTCCTGAAATCCCTTAAGGAGGTTGCTGTTAAATTTGAATATTAATTTTATATGTCTTTAAAACATATGGTATTCTTATTCCTGTTTCTGTTGTCAGGATTTATTTCCTGCAGGAATAACTCAGAAAAGCGCGTCGCTCTGAATAAACCCGGGAAAGATGAAATGGCTGATCTGAACAGGTACTTCATTCAGAAAGACAAAGAACGCATTCAAAACTATATTGAACGTAAAAGACTGAAAATGAAAGAGTCTCCTACTGGACTCTGGTATCAGGTTATTAAAGAGGGATTGGGTAAAAAATTTTCTGATAACGATAAAATATCATTCGATTATGACTGTTCTTTACTTGACGGTACCAAATGTTATTCGTCAGAAGAGCTTGGTCCAAAAGAAGTTATTCTTGGCAGAAGTGAACTGGAACAAGGATTAAATGAAGGCTTAAGGATGTTAAAGCCGGGAGGGGAAGCCGTTTTCATCATACCTCCTTTTTTGGGATATGGGTTATTGGGCGATAGAAAAAAGATACCTCCGCGTGCTGTAATCATTTACAATGTTTATAACTTGCGCGACCAATAATATTTTTAGAAATTTTGCGTTTTCTGATTACTAATTTGATACTAAAATATATTTTACTTATGTCAGGAAAGAATTATTTAAAAGGTTTTTTACTTATAGCCGTTGTTTTGGCCGTTTTGCTAACTTCATGCGATCCTGGAAAGAAATATGATAAAGAAGAAAAATCACAGATTCAGGATTATTTGTCAAAAAACAGCAACCTTGCCTTTGACTTGAAGCCAAGCGGACTTTATTACCTTGATGAACAGGTTGGAACAGGTCGTACTCCTGTTGCCCACGACACTGCTTATGTTATGTATACCGGTAAGTTCCTTAATGGAAATACTTTTGATACTAATGTTGGTCATACCGATACCCTGATATTCCCGGTTGCTGAAAGTTGGATGATATTAGGAATTGATGAAGCGATCACTTACATGAAAGAAGGTGGGAAGGCATTGGTTCTTATTCCATCTTCATTGGCATATGGGCCCACGGGATGGTATTCTATAGGAGGTTATACACCACTTTTATTCGAGCTCAACCTTACTCGCATTGTAAAAGGGCCCGTAAAATAATATTACTGCAGTACAAAAATAACCAGCCTGCCATTTATCAGCGGAAGATCTTTTCTCCATTCCGATATTGTCATTGTCTTTATTGATTCAGAAGCCAGTGTTATATCTGCTGCGATACATAGCCTGGTGTCGTTACGGCATGTTAATATCAGTGATTCCAGCATCTTCTGGGTTCTATAAGGAGTTTCCATGAAAATCTGGGAATATCCTTCAGATGCTTTCCTTTCCAGGTCCCTTATTCTTTCGGCTCTTTCAGATGGCTTTACGGGCAGATAGCCATTAAAGGTGAAATGTTGTCCGTTAAGTCCTGACGAAATCAGGGCAAGAATAATTGAGGAGGGTCCGGACAAAGGTATAACAGTCAAATTTTTTCTATGAGCCATCGCTACGATTCTGGCACCCGGGTCAGCTATTCCGGGAAGACCGGCCTCACTTATTATACCGCAGTCAGAACCGCTGATAACCGGGTCAAGATAATGCAATAAGTCTGAATCAGCTGTGTGTTCATTCAATTCCAGGAATACGGAATTGTCTATAGGAAATTGCCTGTCAATCAGTCTTAAAAACCTTCTTGCACTGCGGATATCTTCAACAATAAAATAACGCAGTTCTTTTGTCAGGCTTATGACTTTTTCAGGGATGACCTTTGAGTAATTGTCTCCTCCTAAAGTAACAGGTATCAGATAAATTTTACCTTTCACTATGTATAGTTTGTTAATTCAAATATAACAAATAAACATGTTGAGAATACATATACAATTATTAGCATATCTGTTGTCAGTTATTGATTTTTAATATAGGTTTGTCAGGAAATATTAATATAGTGAAAATAACATTTCTTGGTACAGGAACATCTCAGGGAGTGCCGGTAATTGCCTGTGAATGCAATACGTGCCTTTCAACAGATCCGCATGACAAAAGACTCAGAACATCTCTTCTCCTTGAATCAGGTAATGTTACCCTGCTATTTGATGCCGGACCGGATTTTCGGCAGCAGATGTTAACCAATCATGTAACAAAACTTGATTCAATTCTTCTTACGCACGAACATAAGGATCACATTGCAGGCCTTGATGATGTAAGAGCTTTTAACTATAAAAGCCAGGATGCTATTGACATTTATGCTGAAGAAAGGGTACAGAAAGCCATTCAAAGAGAATATTCATATGTATTTTCTGAGTACCAGTATCCGGGAATACCTAAAATGAGGCTGAATCCAATTCCTGAACATAATTTCAGCGTTAAGGGAATTAATATTATTCCCATAAGGGTATTCCATTACAGGTTACCTGTTTATGGCTTCAGGGTTGGTGACTTTGCATATATCACCGATGCTAATTATATACCTGAAGAGAGCAAGACGAAACTTATAGGGGTCAAATATCTGGTTATTAATGCTCTCAGGAAGGAAAAGCATATTTCTCACTTTAGTTTGCGTGAGGCAACTGAATTTATCCGGGAAATCTCTCCAAAAAAAGCATTTATTACCCATATAAGTCACCAGATGGGATGCCATGCCGAAGTTTCAAAAGATTTGCCAAAGGGGGTATTCCTTGCCTACGATAGTCTGAGCTTTATGTGCGATGAATGAAATGAGGGCTATTTTACCTTCTTCTTCTTGAAAGTGTTATTCAGTTTTTTCTGATAGGCCGGTGAAAAATAGTATCTGTTCCTGCCAAGTTGTTCCGTATTTATATGCGAAGCAGCTTTCCTTTTTTTATAGTATGGATTCTTTTTTGAAGCAGAACATGAACATGCTAGCAAAATTAAGAGGATGATTATCAGATATTTTGTTATTTTAAATATGTTAGACATTATCACATCTTAATTTGAATCGAATCTAAAAGTACAACATATTTGGATAAAAGAAAAAAAATGTTCTAATAATCTGTCAGCTTTTATTTAATCGAAGCTAAATGAAAAGATTTTTTAAATGACCAGTATGTTTTATATTGCATAATAAATCATCTTAGTAATTATGAATATCAGAGGAAAATCAATCAGGCTCCTGAGTTTAATATGGATTATTTCTTCTTTTACGGTCCATTCTCAGGTTCTACAAAATATCAGAATCTCTGACAAACCAGGGTTGAATGCGGATAGTATTGTTTTTTCCGATAGCAGTGCCCTGGGGTTTCCTCATGTCCGATCTTTGTTTAGTTTCCTTCTTAATAATAAAAGGTATTATTCAGGTGATATTATTTCAGAATTAAACGGGAACAGGCATTTACAGACATTTGATAAAATTCTTAATGTATCCAGCACGGTTGAGAGCGATTCAGGTTCAGGCTTACAAGGAGAAATTATCTTTGAAAACAGGGGAGAGGACACCATATCAATAAGCAATGTTGTGCCATTTGGGGAGGACAACAGTTCCGTATACATAACTGGAAAGGGCCCTTCAGATCTTGCCAGGGCATGGTTGTTTCGTCCCGGATTCAGACCAGTCAGGGTTATACTGCCAGATAATGCATGGGAGATGGGATATTCTTCATTTAATACAGGAAATGATTTATCAGTTTGTGCAATGGTTCGTAGAAAAACTATAACAGGTGGAAAGAAGGCGCGTTATGAGACAGTTTTACCACCAAAGGCACAGGTGAGCTATTCATTTCACGCTGATGTTTTCAGGGGAGACTGGCAGAATGGTCTTCGTATTATGTTCCGCGACAGGTATTTATATGATCTGGATAAATTTGACAATACATTGTTTGAACGGGAAGATCTTGCCTGGATCAAGTCCAGCTATCTTATTGTACTTCAAATGGCCTGGGATAAAGATTTCTATGACAGGCTTACCGGTAAATACACCTATCCCGATGTTATAAAAAAAGGGATCGATCTTTTTGGAAACATCGATGTATATGGAATATGGCCCACATGGCCCCGCCTGGGAGTTGATCAGCGAAATCAATGGGATTTATACAGGGATCTTCCTGGTGGGATACATCAACTTAGGAATTTCGTTAAAATGTCACAGCAATCCGGCACAAGATTTTTTATTGCATACAATCCGTGGGATAATAGCACAAGAAGTGAAGATCATTACAAGGGAATGGCACGACTGCTGGCAGAAACTGATGCGGACGGAGTTGTACTTGATACTAAGGGCAGCTCAAGTTATGAATTGCAGGCTGCGGCTGACAGTGTCAAAAAAGGAGTGGTGATGTATTCCGAAGGTATGGCAGTGCCAAAAGATATGCCGGGGATTATTGCCGGGCGTGTACATAATGCAATTTATTTAAGTCCTGAATTAAATCTCAACAAGCTCATTAAACCTGATTTTTCAATTTTCAGGGTATGCGATGTAGGGGAAGATATTATTCATCGTGAGGTTGCCATCGCCTTTTTCAATGGATATGGGACCGAATTAAATATGTTCAGACCCGGAGGCAGAGACGATAACTACAGGGATGACCTTGATTATCTTTCCCATACAACTTATATCCTCAGACAGAATAATGATGCATTCCTTGATAAGAACTGGATTCCGTTAATTGAAACAACTGTCGATAATGTTTTTGTGAACAAATGGGAATCAGGAGATAAAATAATTTATACTATCCTGAACATGAGTTCAGAGGGTATATACAGGAGTCTTTTCAAAGTAAAAGAAACTGCAGGCAGACACTTTATTTCACTTTGGAACCACGAAGAACTGGTCCCGGTCAATGAAGTCGGCGAAACATACATCCGGGCTAACATTCCAGGCTGGGATCCTTTGTTTACCGGGACCAGGAAGGAGGGATCTGTCGATTGTATTGCTGATTTGCCGGATTTAATAAAATCAAACCTGACAGGAGATTCTTTAAAGATCAGGCTAGATCATTACGGAAGAATATTAATCTGGAAAGGTAATCCTTCCTATCAGGCTAAATACTGGGAACTTAAGAATGTAAAAGATACTACCATAAGCACCAAAAATTTATTTGGGTATTATGAGGGTAAAATAGTACTGCAACTTGTTGAAAATAAAATACTTAAAGATGAAAGCATCCTTAAATTGAAAGGCGGCAGGCCATGGATCATTAGTAAAATGACCCATACAAAAGGAGTAAGTGTAATACCTGATGATATGGTTCTTGTTCCTGGTTCTCCTTTAACATTTAATGTTACTGCCAACGATGATTTCATAACATATCCTGAAATAAACGGCAGCACAGTAAAGGTTGACAGTTTCCTTATTGATAAATACCCTGTAACCAATGCACAGTATTATGATTTTATTATTAAATCGGGATATCAGCCTTCTGATACTGCAAGATATTTACGGCATTGGCAATCGGGCATTTATAAACAGGGACAGGATAAATATCCCGTTGTTTATGTTAGCTATGAAGATATGACAGCTTATGCTAAATGGGCTAAAAAGCGGCTCCCGACAGAAGCTGAATGGCAACTGGCTGCTCAAGGAACTGATAACCGGAAGTGGCCATGGGGTGATGAATTTCACGGAACCTACTGTAATAATTCGTTTGACAGGCCTACTCCGGTTGATGCATTCCCCAAAGGACAGAGCCCTTTTGGGGTGGTTGATGTGGTTGGCAATGTCTGGCAAATGACCAGTGACATGTATTTTAATGGCACAAATTATTTTACAATTATCCGAGGAGGGAGTTATTATAAACCAGATTCAAGCTGGTGGTATGTACAGGGAGGCCCGCAACCACTTGATAAGACTCAGATGTTACTTATGGTCTCTCCGGGATTTGACAGATGTTCGACAGTGGGTTTCAGGTGCGTGAAGGATATTGATAATATGAAATTTAATATGAAAAAGTAAAATGCAAAATGCTTACTCTATTTTCCCTGCACCGTTACCGATTTCAGGCTGATAAAATTCCGGGATAAGTCCTGTTATATTTTTATATGCGGTGGTTAATTCAGTCATGAATTTTGCAACTTCACCTTTCCTGACGATGCTAACTGTACAGCCTCCAAAACCTGCGCCGGTCATTCGGGTACCTATGACACCCGGAAGTTTTCTGCCTTCATAAACAAGCGCATCAAGTTCTTTCCCGGTGACCTCATAATCATCTTTAAGTGAGTCGTGGGATAAATTCATCAGTTCACCGAAACGGATTATATTGTTGTCTTTCAATACCTTTACGGCTTCCAGCACTCTTCCGTTTTCACTGATTACATGCCTTGCCCTTCGTAGTACGACAGGATCTTTTATAAACTTTGCAAGAATGCCTGTTTCATCTGTATTAAGCTCACTCAGGTTACGAATAGGTTTATAAGCCTGAAGCAATTCAACAGCTTTTTCACACTCACTGCGTCTTTCATTGTATTTTGAATCTGTGAGACCCCTCCTTTTATTGGTATTGGTTATTATCAGCGAATAGCCATCAAGTTGAACGGGAACGTTTTCAAAAGATAAAGTATCACAATTAAGAAAAATCGCATGATCTTTTTTTCCAAAACCGACTGCGAACTGATCCATTATTCCGCAGTTCATCCCAACAAATAAATTTTCAGCTTTCTGGCTCATTTTAACGAGTTCAAGTGTATCGAGGCCGGCTTTAAATAATTCATTCAAAGCTACTGATGTAACCATTTCAATTGAAGCCGAAGACGAAAGTCCTGCGCCATTAGGGACATCGCCATAATAAAGAAATTCCAGTCCGGATATTTCCACACCTTTCTTTAAAAACTCATTTATCACACCCAGAGGATAATTTATCCATTTCTTACCAGAATTTACAAACAAACCGTTTAGTGCAGTTTCAATATCGTCGTCAAAATTGATAGTACTGAATTTAAGTGCATTTCCTTTAATTTTTCGTATCAGCAGGTAGGTTCCATAGTTTAATGCACATGGGAAAACATATCCACCATTATAATCAGTGTGCTCTCCGATAAGATTAACCCTGCCAGGGGAGAAAAAAAGAACAGGTTTATCATTCCTGTTCCCGTATTTTTGATAGAATTTGTCAAAAAGGTTTTGGATATTCATTATTAGACTTTTAGTTTTTTCTCTATTTCGGTTATCTGGTTTCTGAAATGTTTATCAGTGTCAATTAGATTATTAACTGTCTTACACGCATGTAGCACGGTTGCATGATCCTTGCCGCCTATATGAGATCCTATGCTGGCAAGAGATGCTTTTGTGAGGCTTTTTGAAAAATACATTGAGACCTGCCGTGCCTGAACAATCTCCCTCTTCCTGGTTTTACCCTGTATCAGGTCTATTGGAATTTTATAATAATCACATACAATTTTCTGAATGTATTCTATGGTAATTTCGCGTCTTGATGTACTAATTAGTTTTTCAACCATCATTCGTGCCAGGTCGAGGGTAATCTCTTTTCTGTTCAATGTGGACTGAGCATACAGGGAAATTAGAACAGCTTCGAGTTCCCTTATATTATTTGAAATATTCACTGCCAGGAATTCGAATATCTCATCTGGCAACTCGATACCATCGTTATAGGCTTTTTTCTTAAGAATGGCAAGTCGTGTTTCATAATCGGGTCTCTGTAAGTCAGCCTGAAGACCCCATTTAAAACGTGACAGTACCCTCTGTTCCATTCCCTGTAATTCAACAGGCGGCCTGTCGCAGGTCAGGATCAACTGTTTCCCTGACTGATGAAGATGGTTAAAAATATGAAAGAAGATATCCTGCGTTTTTTCTTTGCCTGCAAATTCATGCACGTCGTCAAGTATGAGTACATCTATCATCTGATAGAAGTGTAGGAAGTCATTCTTATTATTATTTCTTATGGAATCCGTGAATTGCGTCTGAAATTTATTGGAATTGACGTAAAGCACGGTTTTGTCGGGGTGTTTCTCTTTTACAAGGATTCCTATGGCCTGGGCAAGATGAGTCTTTCCAAGACCCGAATCCCCATAGATCATAAGCGGATTGAATGCTGTGCCACCCGGATTATTTCCAACGGCAATACCGGCTGATCTGGCCAGCCTGTTACATTCTCCCTCGATATAATTATTGAAATTATAGTCAGGATTAAGTTTAGGATCAAAATGTACTTTTTTTATTCCGGGAATAACGAAAGGGTTTTTAATAGACGGCTGCGTTGCATCAAAAGGGACCTGAACCGGCTTGTTATTGAGGTCAGTTTTGTTTCTTGAAGGATATCTTACAGTATATGGTTTTCCATCGGAAAAATTAGAATTTTCCATAACGACGTTATATTCCAGTTTTGCATCAGTTCCAATCTCGCGTCTGAGTGTTTTCCTTAAAATATCAATATATTGCTCTTCAAGATATTCGTAAAAAAAAGGACTGGGCACCTGTATTGTGAGAACATTGTTTTCAAGCTTCAGGGGGACAATGGGCTCAAACCATGTCTTGTAGCTGATGGATGGAATGATATCCTTGATTATCTGAAGACAATTATTCCAAACGTCATTATGTGACTTATTCATGGAATTTGATTTTTTTTTAAAAGTTTTAAGGTTGGAATCAAGCCGATTCACGAAGCAATATTTGTAAAAAAAAAACTAATAAAAAAAATTTTTTTTACTTGACTTTTTCAAAAAAAGTATATGTTTTTAATCATCAGTAACTTATGAAAATATTTTTTTTGAATTTAATTAATGTATTGATTTTTAATTACATACATATTATCAGAAAGATTTGTCAGTGTATAACAACTCATTATGGGTTTTTGCTCATAATTCAACACAGCAGCACTAAAATGAGGATTATTTTGTCATGTATTCAAGTTACAATTTTTAAGTTGAAGATAGTCTGAATTTTAGAAAAATCTATTTAGTAGAGGTACTTTTTTTACCAAAGACTGAAAAATGTACATATCGTTTTGGATTTGCTTTCAAATCCTGTAAAAGGAGGTTTAAATTCTCCAGGCTATTGGTAAGATTAGTATAAAGTGTATCATTTGTAAGAAACTGACCTGCTGTCCCTTTTCCTTTGTTCATATTATCTATCATTTTTGATGCTTTTTCAAGGCTTGCCTTCAGGTTTAATATAGAACCATAGATGTCAGCAGCGGCAAGAGTATCGGTAACAGATTCAAGATTGGTAAAAGTCCTGCTCATTTTGTCAGAATTATCTGAAAGCATTTTAGAGAACCTGTTAACATTATCAAGTGTTGCTTTAAGTTCCTTCTCCCTGGAACTAAGAATATTATTCATGCTTTTTGTAGCACCGTTCAGGTTTGAAATGGTTCCGCCAAGGTCTCTCTTAAAATCATCATTCATTATTTCATTAACTGAGTTCATCACTGTATCAATTTCTGAAATAAGGTTTGTTATCTTTTCCTTGACCGGTAATAATTCGGTATCTATCCTGTCCATGAGAGATTCAGCAAGCCTGCCGGGGATTGTATCTCCCTCGGCGTATGTTCCGGGTCCGCTGCCATATATGAATTGAACCTTCATACCTCCTAACAGGGAAATAGGAACAATTTCCGCAACGGTGTTTTTCGGCAATTTAAAATTCTTATCAACGGAAAAAACAGCCAGAAGCTTTCCGCTTATCGGATCGATGAAGTTAATAGACTGCACAATTCCCACCTTAAATCCATTTACTTCGACGGGACTTGATTCAGCCAGCCCGCCAACCTTATCATAAACAGAATAATAGATAGCAGTGCTTTTTAAAAAGTCTTTTCCTTTCAGAAAATTGAAGAGCCAGATAAATACCACTATGGTTAAGAGCGCAATACCTCCTACTTTAACTTCGTTTGAGATCTTTTTCATTTAATACAAATTTTATTTTAGCCTGTTACTATCCAAAGCCTGTTGCAAAGGTAATATTTTGTTGTCTTTAACTGCAATTACAAATGCATCGGGATAAATACTTTCAATTTTTTTCCTGTAACTAGCTGCAGAAGAATAATCTGCGAAAGAACCTGATGCATATTTATAAAGGCCCTGAGAATTTATTTCGACGACATCATTTAATCCTTTAAAATTACCCGGATTAGTATCTATTTGCGAACTGGAAGTTATTATCTGTACCTTAAATACTGTTTCCGGAAGTCCAAATGAAGGTATTTCAGTAATGTCAGAATCCTTGATATTATTCTGGCTCTTATCCCACGATATACCGCTTCTGCTGTCAATCTCATTGATATATTGTTTACATGCTCTGAAGATAGCTGAAGCAATATAATCCTGTCCTTCAGTTGAATTAAGAAATTTTTCTTCGACAGGGTTTGTTATAAAACCGGTTTCAACCAGCACACTGGGCATTGTTGTGGTATATAATACCCAGAATCCTGCCTGCTTAACGTCACGATCATTCCTGTTAACCCTTTCCCTGAATTCCGTCTGTATTTTTGTAGCAAGGTCAATACTCTGTTCCTGAAAGACTTTCTGCGTCAGAGAAAACATTATATAGGATACTTCCGATTTAGGATCAAATCCTTCATATTTTGTGGTGTGGTCATTTTCAAGGAGAATAACTTCGTTTTCTTTCATTGCCACTTCCAGGTTCTGCTGGTCTTTTGCAACTCCCATAACATATGTCTCGGACCCTTTTACACTTTTCTGTTTTGCCCAGTTGGCATGAATTGAAATAAACAGGTCAGCTTTGTTTTTATTGGCAATATCGGCCCGGTCCCTGAGCTCAACAAATGTGTCATTTTTTCTTGTGTAAATGACCTGTGCATTCTTGATATTCTGCTCAATATACCTGCCTGTTTTAAGTGCAATTGCAAGAACAATATCTTTTTCTCTGCTTATTGAGCCAATTGCTCCGGGATCTTTTCCCCCATGTCCTGCATCAATAACAATTATCCATCCCTTATCATTATTCATATCTGCCGCCGATGCCGAAAAAAGGATGATATAGAGAAATAGAAAAATCAATTTTGACCTGTATATATTATTAGCACATTGTTTGCCGTTTTTAATTTCTGAATCCATTTCTAGTTAGTGTTTTTTAATTAGTTTTGCGCTGGCATCCACGGGATCCTGTAAAAAACTATACAAAAATAGCATTTAAGTTGTATTTTTTTAAAGAAAAGCGGTTACTTCTGGTGTTCCTTGTGATGGTCCAATCTATTCTGTTGTTCTCTCAGGAAGGAAAAAGTGTCAGGGATACCTTATTGATTCAGAATGATACTGTGGTAACGGATACTATTCTGACCAGACAACGTAAAATATCATCAAATGCTCTTGATGCCAAAGTCACTTATTCAGCTGCAGGATATATAATGAACGACCTCATAAACCGTCAGGTGGTGCTTATTAAATCGGCGGTTGTGAATTATGGTGAAATTCAGATAAAAGCCGATTCTATTATTTTTAACATGAATACAAACCTTCTTTTCGCTGCGGGCAGGAGGGACACTTCAGGAAAGATTGAAGGTAAACCTGACTTTAAGGAAGGAAGCCAGCAATTTAATGCGGATGAACTTACATATAATTTCAAGACACATAAAGCTCTGATAAAAAACATTGTGACAAAGCAAGACCAGGGATTGTTGCACAGCGCTTTTACCAAGCTGCTGGAAGACGGGACGTCCAACATTTCAAGAAGCACATATTCTACCTGCGATCTTGATACTCCCCACTATTATATAAATCTTCCGAGGGCAAGAGTATATCCGGGTAAAAAAATTGTTTCCGGGCCGGGAAACCTGGTACTTGAAGGTATCCCCTTACCTCTGATTATACCTTTCGGTTATTTTCCCATAGAGACCAGGAGGGCAGCTTCAGGAATAATATTCCCAAGGATCGGCCAGGAAAATCTTAGAGGCTATTCTCTTACTGACGGGGGCTATTATTTCGCCATTAGCGATTATTTCGATCTGGCCATTAAAGGCAATGTCTACGCAAACGGCTCCTGGATGCTGACAACGCAGTCAAGTTATAGAAGACTTTACAAATATAGCGGAGATCTGACCTTCAGCTATGCTAATAATATCAGTGGTCATCTTGGATTACCTGATTACAGCAAAGCCACAAATTACAGGCTGGGGTGGACATATTCACAGGATCCAAAGTCTTCACCCGGATCGAGGTTTTCAGCGAGTGTGAACATGAGCTCAAGTGGTTTTGACCGGAATAACAGTTATGTGGTCAGCGAACACGTTACCACTCAGCGGCAGTCAAGTGTGAGCTATTCAAAAACCTGGGACGGAACGCCCTTTAACTTTTCTGTAAGTGCTAACCAGAGTCAGAACGTCAAAACCGGCGATGTGAGTCTTGATTTACCAAAGGCTAATTTTAATATGAACCGGATTTTCCCATTAAAGAGCAGGAACAGTGCCGGATCTTCTAAATGGTACCAGGAACTTCAATTTTCATATTCTGCATCACTCGATAATAAGATTAATACAAAAGACAGTCTTCTTTTCACGAGCGATGTATTTAAACGGATGCAAAATGGGTTCACACATACAGCCCCGATAAGCTTGCAGATACGTCCTTTTAATAACTTTTCAATCTCACCTGCGGTAACTTATACCGGAGTTCTTTATACACAAAAGATAAATAAAGTCTATGACCCTGACCTTAAAAAAGTTGTAAACGACACAACAAAGGGAGTTTTTTACGGCCAGGCTTTCAACCCCTCTGTCGGTGCCAGTTTTAACCCCCAGATATTCGGGATTTACCAGTTCACTAATCCAAATTCAAGGGTTCAGGCGATCAGGCATGTGATAAAGCCTTCAATAGGTTTTAGTTTCGTACCTGCATTTTCAGGCCTCAGCTCGAAAATGTACAGGCAGGTTCAGACTGATTCTGCCGGACTTCATATGCTAGAATATTCAATTTTTGAAGGTGGTCTTTTTCAGACGCCTTCAGCTCCTAGCAAAAGCGGAAATGTGTCGTTTAACCTTGTAAATATTCTCGAAGCAAAGGTTTTCGATAAAAATGATACGACAGGCAAACCAAAAAAGATCAAGATCATAGATAATTTCAGCATGAGCACATCGTATAATATTTTTGCTGATTCAATGAGATGGGCTCCTGTTTCAATGCAGTTGCATACTTCCCTTCTGAATAAAATCAATATTACGGCAAACAGCGGTTTTTCAATGTATGGGATGAATAGTAAAGGAACTACTATTGGAACCTTTTACTATGCCCAGACCAAAAAACTTCTGCGGCTCACAAATTTTACAACCAGTTTTGATTTCAGCCTGAGTGACCTGATTAAAGGGAAGAAGGATAACACTAAATCCGGCGGTGTTGCGGCAGGGCAAAACAGTTCTTTAAGCCCGGGAGCTAACCAGAATAATCCGGCCGGATCTGATGATCTTTCTCAGCGCGATACAGGAGCCGGGCTTTATGATGAATATGGCTACCCTGTTTTTAATGTTCCCTGGTCAATGAGTGTCAGCTATAGCCTGAACTATTCCAAACCTGGTTTGAAATCAACTATTACTCAGGGTCTTATGCTAAGAGGAAACGTTTCAGTAACCAAAAAGATGTCACTTACCTATTCAACAGGATATGATTTTACAGGGAAGCAGATCACTCAGACACAAATTGGTATAACACGTGATCTCCATTGCTGGGAGATGAACTTTAACTGGTTTCCAAACGGATCGATGAAGATGTGGAACTTCACAATACGAGTAAAGGCTTCTGTGCTTGGCGACCTGAAGTACGAACGCAGGAAAGATTTCCATGATACCTATTAAAGATGATATAAAAAAGCCTGGGGTGTTGAAAAGGCTTTCTCAACACCCCAGGCTTTTTTATTATTCAGGATCTTTTATTCTCCTTTAATTTCGAAATCAACTTCCACTTTAACATCCCTGTGGAGCTTGATAACAGCTTTATAATTACCGACTTCTTTAATCTGATCCTCAGGAAGGGTAATGTTCTTACGGTCAATATCAAATCCTTTCTCCTTAAGTGATTCAGCTATCTGAATAGTATTTACCGATCCAAAGATCTTACCCGAAGAACTTGTTTTTGCCCCTACAACAATTTTTACTTCAGCCAGTTTAACAGCTATCTCCTGGGCGGCGATCTTTATCTTCTCCTCTTTATGAGCTCTCTGCCTGAGGTTTTCAGCATGTATCTTCTTTGCGGAAGGTGTTGCCGCAACTGCATATCCTTTTGGAATAAGGAAATTTCTTCCGTAACCGTCCTTAACGTATACAATATCGTCTTTCTGACCAAGTTTGTTTACGTCCTGTATTAATATAATTTCCATATTAGATCCTCCTTATTTTAATAGGTCAGTAACATAAGGAAGAAGGGCAATGTGCCTGGCTCTTTTTACGGCCTTAGCCACTTTCCTCTGATATTTAAGTGAAGTACCGGTTATTCTGCGGGGCAGAATTTTCCCCTGGTCGTTAAGGAATTTCTTAAGAAACTCCGGATCTTTATAATCGATATACCGGATCCTGTTTTTCTTGAATCTGCAATATTTCTTTTTTTTGACCTCAACTGTCGGAGGCGTCAAATACCTGATTTCTGATTCGTTCTGTGCCATCTCTTATTCCTCCTTCGATTTACCTGATTCTTTCTGTTTTCTTTTCTTTTCTGCATATTCGATGGCAAATTTTTCCATCCTGAAAGTTAAAAACCTGATTATCCTCTCATCTCTGCGATATTGGACTTCAAGTTTTTCAATAAGATCACCTGCGCCCTTAAATTCAACCAGGTAATAGAAGCCTGTCGACTTTTTCTGGATGGGATAGGCCAGTTTTTTCAGACCCCAGTTCTCTTCATGAACGATCTCACCGTCATTATCGGTAATGACCTTCTTGAATTTTTGTACCGCTTCCTTCATCTGGTTCTCAGATAAAACGGGAGTTGCAATGAAAACGGTCTCGTACTGATTTAACATAGTAATTAATTGTTTATTAGTTTAATGATTTTGGCTCGCAAAAGTACAACTATTTTGGTTTATTCAAAAATTAAGCGATTAAAAATTATCTTTTATTCATTATAGCGATATAATACTTAACAGTCTTATAAAGTACTTACACAGAGTTACACAGAGTTACACAGAGTTGCACAGAGTTTCCACAGAGTTACACAGAGTTATCACAGATATATACAGGTTTTCTGTTCTCTGTGGATCTCTGTGCTTCTCTGGGTCTCTCTGTGACAGTTCTTATTTTATTTTGTTATTTGCATTTTTCTATTTGCATTTAGCAATGGTAAAGAAGGCTTTTTAACTATATTTGTATCTCAATATTTTGAATAAAACAAGTGTCAGCTATTTATGGAAAACTTCATTGTTTCAGCAAGAAAATACCGTCCTGCTACTTTTGATATGGTTATCGGGCAGGATTCTATAACAAACACGCTGAAAAGTGCCATTAAAAATAATCATCTTGCCCAGGCATATCTTTTTTGTGGCCCCAGGGGGGTAGGAAAGACCACCTGTGCCAGGATATTTGCAAAAACAATTAACTGTAATCATCTCGGTGAAAATCTTGAGGCCTGTGATGAATGTGAATCCTGTATTTCTTTCAATTCTCTTCGCTCTTTTAATATCCATGAGCTCGATGCTGCCTCAAATAATAAAGTGGAAGATATCAGAAGCCTGAACGACCAGGTAAGGATACCTCCCCAGATCGGCAAATACAGTATCTATATAATAGATGAAGTACATATGCTTTCTGCGTCGGCCTTCAATGCCTTTCTGAAAACTCTTGAAGAACCACCGTCGCATGCTATTTTTATTCTTGCAACTACCGAAAAACACAAAATAATCCCAACAATTCTTTCAAGATGCCAGATATTCGACTTTAACAGGATCAGAATAGATGATATTGTTGGTCGGCTTATGTATGTGGCTAAAAATGAAGGAATTGATGCATCAGAGGAGGCCCTTCATATAATCGGACAGAAAGCCGATGGGGCTCTGCGTGATGCATTGTCAATTTTTGACCAGATAGTCAGTCTCAGTGGAAAAAAAATTGAATATAAAGATGTTATCGAAAACCTGAATGTTCTGGATTATGAGTATTATTTTAAAACTATTGATGGAGCCCTGGCAGGAGACGTATCTTCTGTATTACTGACTTTTAATGAAGTACTGGAAAAAGGCTTCGACGGGCACAATTTTATTTCGGGATTGAATAGCCATTTGCGTGACCTGCTGGTGAGTAAAGATGAATCAACCATTCGTTTGCTGGAAGCAACTCCCTCAATTAAGCAAAAGTATCTTAAACAGTCAGGGAAGTGTCCGGTAGATTTTCTCTTTAATGCCCTGGAAATAGGTACCAATTGTGATCTGTCTTATAAAAGCAGCAAGAATCCCCGGCTTCATATTGAACTTTCACTTATCCGATTATGCCGGATAACAGAGGATCAGACTGAAGAAACAGAAAAAAAAAAGCCTGATTCAAATCAGGTTATAAATGATAAAGAAGCTCTTCCGCTACCATCTAAGTCAGAGATCATAAGGGAAGATATTAAGCCGGGTGAAAGAAAGACAGATTATACCGGAGTTCCGGTTGGAAAGCATGACCCTGTTATAGAAAAACCTTCAAAGACCTTTTCAATAAAAGATATTATAGCTGAGGAATTTGAACCTGCAGAAAAGCAGACAATGGAAATCAACACACCTGTTTCAGAACCCAGCCATGAAACCAGGATTGAATTTACTCCTGTTGCTTTCGATTCTGCCTGGCTTGAATTTACTGATCAGCTGAAAGGAGAAGGAACACGAATAGTGAGTATGTTCAATTCAATAAAACCCGAATTTGAAAATGAACATACTTTAAGAATTCACCTGAGTAATGCTGCTCAAAAAGATACGTTTGTTCAGAACTATAAGCAAAAATTTATTTTATTCCTTGAAAAAAAGTTCATTCTTCCCGATATAGATATTGAGACTTATATTGATCTTGCTGAATCGAATGATATATTATATACAGATGAACAGAAAGCAAATTATCTAATCAACAAATATCCTGTTCTTAAAGAGATGAAGAAGACTTTTAACCTTGATATTACTTAATTGATATATGTTTAACAACGATACTGACGATACAAAAAAGAACAATTACCTGAACTACCTTGAAAAAGAAAAAGGCATCTCAGATCAGATAATTGACCTCTCACAGTCGATGATCACCATTATCAACAGGGATTATAGTTACGAAAAAGTGAATGCAACATTCTGTGATGCGCATCAATTAGATAATGAAACAGTTGTAGGCAAATCACTCGCTGATATCTGGGGTAATGACAATTTTAAAAGATTTATCAAGAGCAACGTTGACTCGTGCTTCGCCGGAAAAACGGTGAGGTACGAATCATCATTCAACACTCCAAAATTTGGTAAAAGATATTTTGAGGTAATATTCAGACCGCTTTCAGCAGAAACAGGAGAAATAACCCATCTTCTTGCTGAAACGATTGATATTGATGATCTGATGCAATCTAAGCAAGCTATCCTTGAGAAGGAAGAGGAGTTCAGAACCTTTGAGACTAACCTGCCCATTGGATTCTTAAGACTGGATCCGGAAGGGAAAATCCTGCATGCTAATAATGCATTCCTCAGGATCATGGAATGCCATGATGAAATATCAATTACCAGAATGAATATCAGAAACTTTTATGTTGAGGAAGGTCTTTTTGATTTGCAGCTTGACCAGTTAATTGATTGTAATACAAAAAATTTTGGAAGGGTTTACCTGAAGGATTGCAACAAAGATGAGATACCCTGCAGGATAACTGGCTATGTTGCTGTTGATGAGGGAGGAGAATTGTCATATATTGATTTTGCAATTGAGGATTCTTCGAGAGAGTTAATGCTGGAAAACCGACTTTTACAGGCTCAGAAGCTGGAAACTATTGGCGCTCTGGCCGGAGGGATTGCACACGATTTCAATAATATACTGGCTACAATTTCAGGGTATGCTGAACTGCTGCAGGAAGATCTTCCAAAAAATTCTGAGCAATATGAAAAGGCGGGAAGGATAAAAGCTGCAGTATCAAGAGGACGTTCCATTACTAACCAGATACTTACATTCAGCAGACAGGTCGACCAGGAAAAAGTTCAGATCAATGTCTCAGAAGTTCTTAAGGAGACTATTGCTTTTGTCAAATCTGCGATGCCTCATGGTATGGTCATCCGGAGCCGTATTCCAAAGGTGAAAGCTATTGTTTTTGCTGATCCTACCCAGCTTTTCAGAGTTTTTTTAAACCTTATGACCAATGCCTTTCAGTCAATGGAGGAAAAAGGCGGAACACTGACAGTTTCCCTTTCTGTTGTGGAAGGAAAGATAGTTCAGAATGAACTTAATAAAGATATCGTGGCAGATGACTATGTTCTAATGACCTTCAAAGACACCGGAAAAGGAATGGAACCATCACTGATTGACAGAATATTTGAACCTTTCTTTACGACCCGCGATGTGGGCAAAGGAACCGGACTGGGATTATCTGTTATTCATGGAATTATAACTGAGATGGAGGGAGAAATACTTGTCTCAAGTAAAAAAGACAAAGGTTCGGTCTTTTATATCTATCTTCCGGTATCAAAAAAGTATTCCGATCCATCAGTAAGACTGGATAAAAGAAAAAAAATATTGTTTTTGACGGGTAATAAACATGAATCACGAATATTATCACTGGCTCTTGAAAGTTCAGGGTACGACCTGATTAATATAAATAACAGTGAACATCTTATTAAAGTTATGACAGCCTCTGATGGTCGTCCTGATCTGATAATCTATATGACAGATTCAAAACAGATACAGCAGCGCGAACTTGCAGGTATATACAGCAAGTTGAAAATAAACACGCCTTGTATTCTGATCACTGATCCTGATCAGGAAGTAATAGAAGAAAAATTATTAAATTCGGGGATTATTAAACAGCACCTGATAAAACCTGTATCGCTTAGAGAGATTCGCGATGCAATTCAGTTAGCCATGAAATAAAAATAAATATATTTACTGACTTATGCCCGGGGTATTAATTGTTGAAGATGAGAAAGAACTAAGAGAGATGCTTAAAATATCTCTTGCAAGGAGAAAATTTACTGTACTTGAGGCAGAGAACGGCAGAGATGCCATTGCTCATTTCAAACCATCGATTACTGATCTTGTTGTAACTGATCTAATAATGCCCGATGAAGACGGATTAAAAGTAATTATGAAACTCCGTGAACTTAAACCTGCAATTAAAATCATCGCAATTTCAGGGGGTGGCAAAGCAGGTCCAGGAAGCTATCTCAGCCTGGCAAAAGCGCTTGGGGCGGATGCAACTTTTTCTAAACCGTTCTCTGTAAATGACCTTGTTTCAAGAATTGAAGAGTTGCTTGAAGTTGAACAACCTAATTAAATAACTGTTATTATTTTAACCCATAAATATTTATAATTATGTTAACGAAAAAGATAGAAGACATCTGCAACAGGCAGGTTGAAAGAGAAGGTTATTCATCAAACCTTTATCTGGCTATGGCCTCGTGGGCTGAAATCAATGGTTTAAGTGGTGTGGCAGGCTGGATGTATGTCCAGTCCGATGAAGAAAGGCTTCATATGCTGAAGTTTATTAAATATATTAATGAAAGAGGAGGTAAAGCCTTGATACCAGCTTTAAAAAAACCTGCAACCGAGTATAAAAGTGTTGAGGACATGTTCAGTGAAGTCTTGAAGCATGAAGAATTCGTTACTGCAAGTATAAACGAAATTGTTGCCCTGACTCTTGAAGAAAAAGATTATAATACACATAATTTCCTGCAATGGTTTGTTATGGAACAGGTAGAAGAAGAATCTTCGGCAAAGGCGATACTTGACAAAATCCGTCTTGTCGGAAAAAATAACCTGTACCAGTTCGACAGGGATATTTTAAGTTTGAGGGGCTCTGCTACTAATGATAAGGCAACTGCATGAAGAGACTCCTTTTTTTAATGATTTATGGATTGATCGCTGCTTCCGTTTTGCCTCTTCAGGCACAAAAGTTTATATCAAATTCATCTGTTAATGCAAAATGCTATGCCGGAAACAAGGTCAACAGGATTTATATACCGCCTCCTCCAGAGTTTTTCAAAAAATCATTAAATAAAGGAGGAGCGTCAATAAAAGTCTATTATACTGGTTTTACACCCCAGGCAAAAACAGCATTTGATTATGCTGTTTCAATTCTGGAATCGGTACTGCCTGCTGGCACCAAAATGACTATTTTGACCAACTGGCAGAAAATCCAGTCTCCGGGAACTCTTGGTCAGACTTCAATAACTGGCTATGCTGCAGGATGGGGAATCGATGCCCTGAATCCGAGAGCATATTACCCTGTAGCTCTTGCTGAAAAAATTGCAGGTGAAAGTCTTAATGAGGATACTATCGGGGACCTTGTATTAACGATCAACAGTTCAAAAAACTGGTATCTGGGTACCGATGGGGCAACACCTGCCTCAAAGTATGATCTGGTTACGGTCGTGATTCATGAGGTCTGTCATGGTCTCGGTTTTTATGACAGTATGAATACCGACAATACGATAGGATGGTGGGGATTAAATTCATTCCCGATGATCTATGATACATTTATAGAAGACCTTACCCAAAAGAGGTTAACTGATACTTTGAAATACGCAAATTATTCAGCTGATCTTTATTATGCGCTTACGGGCAATTCGGTCTTCTTCAACGGTCCATTGCTGAGTAATTATACAAACGGTTCCAGGGCAAAATTATACGCCCCTTCCGTATGGGATCCCGGTTCAAGCATATCGCACCTCGATGAACAGGCAACTGCTCAGGTGAATTCGTTGATGACACCGTTTATTGACCTGGGGGAAGCTATTCATAACCCTGGCAGGTATACCTTATCTATTCTTGGCGATCTGGGCTGGGTAAATACCCGTATAATTCCGGATACCATTACTGATACTGAAAAGCATGTCACGCAGATAGACCTTTCGGCTACTATCAAATCAGATACTCTTTATAACCATAATAAGGTAGGTGTTGTATACTCCTTTAATAAATTTGCATCGAGCGACACAATATTTATGGTCTCTCCTAATTCTGATAATTCGTACAGGGCTACTGTCAATATACCGGCATATAACTCTGAACTCCAGTATTATTATTTCGTTGAGGATTATTTTCTAAGGCTATACAGATCTCCTTCGTTATACGATTCTTTAAAGTATAGTGTTTATGTTGGTACCGATACTATAAAACCTGTAATCACTCATACACCAGATCTGTACTATATGCAGAATATTGATACGATTAAGTTAACAGCAAGCGTTTACGATAACCTGGGAATTGATACGGTTTATATTGAGTATAAGGTAAACGATGGCCCATCTGCATACGTTGGCATGAATGCCGGGAAAAAAGATAATTACAGCGCAGTTATAAACGCAAAGCTTCTATCTCTTAACGGAGGCGATTCATTGAAATACAGGATATACGCTGTTGATACTGCAAAAGTGCCAAATACTGCAATTTTGCCTGAAAAGGGATATTTTGCCATTGAAATTGAGGCTATCGGCACGGTAGTGGATCATTATTCAACCGATTTCTCTGATACCGGTTCTGACTTTTTTAATATTGGGTTTGATATTTCCAGGCCTCCGTCATTTAGTAATTATGGCCTGAATACAGAACATCCCTACAAGAGTCCTGAAGATAACAGTAAAAGCATCAATTCTGTTTCATTGCTCAGACATCCCGTTAAATTCGATGAGTCGGGAATGTTAATCACTTTTAATGAACTGGTGCTTGTCGAACCGGGAGAACCTGGCACTGTCTATGGATCAGCGGATTTCTACGATTATGTTATTACAGAAGGTTCAAAAGATCTTGGCAAGACATGGTTCGCTCTTGCCCCGGGCTATGACTGCAGGGAATATACATCGTGGGAAACAGCTTATAACTCAAGTATGAGTGCAGATGGAATGAATTCAACATTTGTCGGAACGGAAGACATGCTAAAGAAAAAGACAATATATTATCCACCCTCTGCCAATATTTCAGCAGGTGATACCTTAATGGTTAGGTTCAGGCTGTTTTCCGATCCGTTTGCAAACGGATGGGGCTGGGTTATAGAGAAACTTAAAATAGGTCCTCTTATAGATAAGATCAGTGAAGTAAAATCATCTCCTCTTGTTGTATACCCTAATCCTGGTCGTGGAGTGATAAACATAACTTCAGGACCTGCAGGATCAGGGACTGACAGGGTGATGCGATACAGTGTCTTTAATTCGGCGGGTATCTGCATGATAAAAGAGAAGATTGTATCTGATTACAATACTACAATTGATATATCAGGTTACCCTGCAGGAATGTACATTATTGTATTATATCGTGATGATGGGATTACGAGGATAAAATACTCTCTTATAAAATAAATTTGAAACCCCGCATTATTGGCGGGGTTTTTGCATATTATAAAATTTTGGAATCCTTTATTGGAAAAATAAGCTAATTTTGCAGGATATTTTGAAAAATTGTAAAACATCTAAAGATGAGCGTTATAAATAGTGTTTTGGGTCTTTTTCTGGGTAATAAATACGAGCGGGATTTAAAAGAAATCAATCCTTATGTGGAAAAGATCCATGTTGAATTTGAAAAACTGAAAGATTTAACAAATGACAGCCTGAGAGATAAAACTGATGAAATCAAAAGGGAAATTCTTGCCAGTGTTGAAGGGTATGAAAATGAAATCAGATCACTCAGGGATAAATCAGAGAAAGAGGAGGATGTCTATGCCAAAGAAGAGATTTACAATGCAATAGATAAGATCGAAAAGCAGATAGATGAGAAGCTGGAAGAAGTTCTTGATTCATTAGTTCCCAGGGCTTTCGCAGTTGTTAAGGAAACTGCCAGAAGATTTAAAGAGAACAGCACCCTGGAGGTAACGGCACGACAATTTGACAGAGATCTTGCTGCCACACGCGAAAGCATTACAATAAATGGTAACAAAGCCATATGGAGCAATATTTGGATTGCCGGAGGTAATGAGATCACATGGGACATGGTCCATTACGATGTTCAGTTGATCGGAGGCGTTGCACTTCATAAGGGTAAAATAGCAGAAATGGGCACAGGTGAAGGTAAAACTGTTGTGGCTACTCTTCCCGTTTTCCTGAATGCGCTGGCAGGGAGAGGGGTTCATATTGTGACCGTAAACGATTACCTGTCGAAACGCGATTCAGAATGGATGGGCCCGATTTATGAATTTCATGGTCTTACTGTTGATTGCATAGATAAACACCAGCCCAATTCTCCTGAAAGACGCAAAGCTTACAACGCAGATATAACATTTGGTACCAATAATGAGTTTGGATTCGACTATCTGAGAGATAACATGGCTATCAATCCGGAAGATCTTGTCCAGCGAAAGCATCATTACGCTATTGTCGATGAAGTCGATTCTGTGCTGATAGATGATGCACGTACTCCTTTGATTATTTCGGGACCAACCGCTAAAAGTGATACTCAGCAATTTGATGAGCTTAAACCTAAAGTGGATAAACTGGTATCGGCTCAGAAAAAACTTGTCACACAGGTGCTTGCTGATGCAAAAAAACTTATTGCCGAGGATAAAAATGACGAAGGAGGATTACTGCTCCTCAGAGCATATAAAGGCCTCCCGAAAAACAATGCACTTATAAAATTTCTGAGTGAAGAAGGCAATAAATCTTTGTTGCTTAAAACCGAGAATTTATATATGCAGAATAACAGCAAGGAGATGCCTAAAGCAACTGATGATCTCTTTTTCATAATAGACGAAAAAGCAAATTCCATTGAACTTACGGAGAAAGGCCTTGACCTGATTTCCGATTCGGTTGAAGATGCCAGCTTTTTTATACTTCCTGATGTTGGTTCAAAGATCGCAGATATTGAAAAATCAGATGTTCCTGAACTTGACAAGCTGAAAATAAAGGATGAGCTTCTGCAGGACTATTCTGTCAAATCGGAGAGGGTTCATACCATGACCCAGTTAATCAAGGCCTGGACACTGTTTGATCGCGACACAGAATACATTGTTGTTGATAATAAAGTTAAGATAGTAGATGAACAGACGGGACGTGTGCTTGAAGGAAGAAGGTATTCGGACGGGTTACATCAGGCAATAGAAGCAAAAGAGAATGTAAAAGTTGAGGCGGCTACACAGACATATGCTACAATAACACTTCAGAATTATTTCAGGATGTACCATAAACTGGCCGGGATGACGGGTACTGCCGAGACTGAAGCCGGTGAATTCTGGGATATATACAAACTCGACGTAGTTGTCATCCCTACCAACCGGCCTGTTATCAGGTTCGACAGGGAAGATCTGGTTTATAAGACAAAAAGAGAGAAATATAATGCGGTAATTGACGAGATATCAGAGATGAATCGTATCGGCCGGCCGGTCCTTGTTGGAACTACATCAGTTGAAATATCAGAATTGCTCAGCAGGATGCTTAAGATGAAAGGGCTTAAACATAATGTACTCAATGCAAAATTGCATCAGAGAGAAGCTGAAATTGTTGCAGAAGCAGGTAAGACCGGAACTATAACCATTGCAACAAACATGGCTGGTAGGGGAACTGATATTAAACTAACACAGGAAGTCAGACAGGCTGGAGGACTTGCTATAATTGGAACAGAAAGACATGAATCCAGGAGGGTCGACCGCCAGCTGCGTGGTCGTTCAGGACGACAGGGCGATCCGGGTTCCTCACAGTTCTTCGTTTCACTTGAGGATGAACTCATGAGGCTCTTTGGCTCAGAAAGAATTTCAGGTATAATGGATAAGCTCGGCCTGAAGGATGGAGAAATGATACAGCATTCGATGATAACCAAGTCTATCGAACGGGCACAGAAAAAAGTCGAGGAAAATAACTTCGGTATAAGGAAACGGCTGCTTGAATATGATGATGTAATGAACTCACAGAGGGAGGTCATCTACAAAAAGAGACGGCATGCTCTTCTGGGCGAAAGACTGATCGTCGATATTGCCAATATGATGTTTGATGTAACCGAATATATTGTAGATACTTACCATCGCGACGGAGATTTTGAGGGATTCGATTTTGATCTTATTCGTTCATTTTCAATGGACTCCCCGGTGATTGAACAGGATTTTAAAAAAGTAAATGCATCTGAAGTAACTGAAAAAGTATATTCAAAAGTGCTGGATACATATAAAAGGAAAGTTGAATCAATATCATCACAAGCTTATCCGGTGCTTAAAGACGTGTATGACAGGATGTCGCACGTATATGAAAATGTTGTTGTACCAATTTCTGACGGAGTAAGGATTTTCCAGGTTATAACAAATTTGAAAGCTACAGCAGAATCAGAAGGAAAGGAACTGGTCAGGGCTTATGAGAAAACTGTAGTACTTGCCTCTATAGATGACGAATGGAAGGAGCATCTTCGTGAAATGGATGAGCTTAAACAATCGGTTCAGAATGCAACATATGAACAGAAAGATCCTCTCCTGATATATAAATTTGAGTCCTTTGAGTTGTTTAAAACAATGCTGAACAAGGTCAATAAGGATGTAGTAAGCACATTGATGAAGGGTCATATCCCGACACAGGATCCTGAACAGGTGAAGGAGGCTCAGAGAAGACGGCAGGTGGATATGAGCAAACTCAGAACTTCAAAAAGCGATTTTTCACAATATAGCAGTACAGGAGGAGGAGGACCTGAAAAGAATCAGAAACCAGAACCTGTACGTGTTGATAAGAAGGTTGGCAGAAATGATCCATGTCCATGCGGAAGTGGAAAGAAATATAAACAATGTCATGGGATGCAAAAGGGTGCGAACCAGGGTGCCGGTGTAAATGTCTGATCAGCCTTTATTTACCTCCTCAATGGCTTTTTGTATCCTTAAATATACTGTTCTGCTTACCGGGACCAGGGGTAACCTCAGATTATTCTGACAAATGTTAAGGACATTCAACATAGCCTTAATTCCTGAAGGATTTCCATCAGTGAACAGGAGATCAGTCAGTTCAATGAAACGGAACTGAATTTCCCGGGCTGATTTAAAATTACTTTTGAGAGCGTTATTTATGAGTTCGCTTGTCTGAGCAGGAAATGCATTTGCCAGTACTGAAATGGCTCCGATTCCACCTGCAGCAATGATTGGTATTGTCATCATATCATCGCCTGATATCACATTGAAATTTTCAGGCTTCCCTTTAATTATTTTCATTATCTGATTGATATCTCCCGAAGCCTCTTTTACCGCAACAATGTTGTCACAGGCGTGAGCCAGTTCAAGACATGTTTCAGATGATATATTACAGGAAGTTCTGCCAGGCACATTATAGATTATGACCGGTAAGGAGCTGCTTGTGGCAATTGCCTTAAAGTGCTGAAATAATCCCTTCTGACTTGGTTTATTATAATAGGGTGCAACCGACAATATACCATCCACGGCGGTAAGATTTGAATGTCTTACCACATTTATAACTTCCTGAGTATTATTTCCCCCGAGCCCGACTATTAGTGGAACCCTGTTGTCAATTACTTCAACTACATAGGAGATAAGAGCTTTCTTTTCATCTTTGGTAAGGGTGACCGGTTCCCCGGTTGTGCCCATGGCAACAATATAGTTTACTCCGCCATTAATGACATGATTGATCACACGACCTAGAGCAGCAAAATCAATACTATAATCATTTTTAAAAGGAGTAACAATAGCAACTCCTGTACCCCTGAATTTTTTCATCTGAGTTTGTATTATACTGTTTTGGTTTTTTCTGCATTTATCATTTCAAGATAGCCCACAATCTGGTTCAGGTAATTTTCCAAACCGACTGAATCTTTCATTTCCATCATCATGTCAAGCGGGCTGGATTCATTAGCTGAATCAAGCAGACCGACTTTAAATCCCGCATTCGATAATTCAATTATATATTGAAGCGGGTACAGCTTTTTAAAGTTAATATCAATAAGAATATCAAAACGGCTTTTAATAAATGATTTTGATTCTTCCGATACAGGCATGTAAAAAAAGTTTAGCTCCCTTCTTTTTATAACGGTAAGAAACCTGAGTGCTGTATACTGGTCAGGCAGATTTTTTCCAGGGTAATAACCCATTATACTGACCTCAATATTACGCTCATGCATTCTTTGATAAAATTTTGACAGACTTAAAAATTCATGAGTATTGGAGGCATCCCAGACTATACCTATTTTTTTAACCAGGCTGATATTTGAATAGTATTTTTTTCTTTTCGTGTAGGAAGTCTTTTTTGAAAGTATAAACCTCCCGATTTTAAGCCTGACATTTTCAAGTAATTCCATACTGCAAACCTAAGAGTTTTTTATTTAAATTGCATTAAGGCTTCTGTTATTCTTCACCAATCATTTTAAGGAATTCTGTTTCGCTTAAAAGTTGCACACCCAACTCATTGGCTTTCTCTTTTTTTGACTGACCCATGTTTTCTCCCGCCAGAATAAATGAGGTATTTCCTGAGACCGACGATGAATTTTTACCACCATTTTGTTCAATTATCTCTTTGTATTCATCACGAGTGTGTCTTTTAAAAACACCTGATATCACAACAGTCTTGCCTTCAAGCTTGTTGCCTGTTTTATTACTTTCATTCTCTTCACTAAACTTTATTCCCCTTAGCCTTAGGCGGTTAATAATCTCAATATTTTCTTTATCAGAAAAATATTCTATTATACTTGCCGCAATTTTCGGACCTATTTCATAAATGCTGGTAATCTGCTCATTGTCAGCATTGATAAGTTCATCGATGGTCCTGAATTTTCCTGCAATGGTTTTTGCTACAGTTTCACCCACATGTCTGATGCCCAGGGCATAAAGTACCCGATGGTAAGGTGTGTTAACCGAATTCGTGATGCTGTTAAGTATGTTAAAGGCGGATTTTTCTCCCAGGCGTTCCAGAGGGACCAGCTGGTACATCTTTAAATCGTATAGATCTGAAAAGTTTCTTATCAGTTTTTTGCTGAAGAGGAGGTCGACAGTTTCTTCACCCAGTCCATCAATATCCATGGCCTTCCGGCTGATAAAATGCTCTATTCGCCCTTTTATCTGTGGTGGACAGTGAAGGTAGTTCGGGCAAAAATGATTTGCTTCTCCTTCATTCTTAATAAGACGGGTACCGCATTCGGGACAATTGGAGATAAAAGATATCTTTTTGCTGTCAGCCTTTCTGAGGGAATGATCAACACCGACTATTTTGGGAATTATTTCACCTCCTTTTTCAACAAAAACCATATCATTCAGGTGCAGGTCAAGCAGCTCTATCTGATCCTCGTTGTGTAAAGTGGCCCGTTTAACAGTTGATCCGGAAAGAAATACAGGTTCAAGATTTGCAACCGGAGTTATGGTTCCCATTCGTCCGACCTGAAAAGCAACAGACAATAATTTCGTTAATACCTGCTCAGCCTTGTATTTATAAGCTATTGCCCAGCGGGGAGACTTAGCGGTATATCCAAGTTCTTCCTGCAATCTGAGAGAATTGACCTTTATAACAACTCCGTCAATATCGTAGGGAAGCTTCTTCCTTTCAGAATCCCATAGTGAAATGAATTTGATCACTCCCTCAATATCATTGCATAATTCCATACTCCCTGGAACATTGAATCCCCATTTTGCTGCCTCTTTCAGATTTTCATAATGAGTTTCAAAAGGCAGATCATCAGAAAGAAGAAAATAAACCATGCATTCCAGTGACCTCGACGCTACTATCCTAGGATCGAGTAATTTAAGCGTCCCTGAGGCAGCATTTCGTGGATTGGCAAACGGAGCCATTTCAGTTTTAAGCCGTTCTTCATTTAACTTGTTAAAGACAGCTCTGGGCATTAGTATTTCTCCCCTTATAATGAATTCATCCGGTATTTTATGATCCGTCACCTTATGGGGAATGTTCTTTATTGTCTTTATATTAAGAGTAACATCATCACCACTGCTACCGTCACCTCTGGTCAAAGCTCTGAAAAGTATTCCGTTTCTATATGTAATACTTACAGACGCGCCGTCAAACTTCAGTTCGCACACATATTCAACCTGTCCTGATACCGCTTTTCTTACTCTGCCGTCATACTCTCTCAGTTCCTCTTCATTGTAGGTATTTCCAAGCGAGAGCATGGGATATTTATGTTCGAACTGGACAAACTCATTGGTAATGTCGCTTCCAACCCGTCTTGTTGGAGAGTCTTTTGTCTGAAATTCAGGAAATTTCCTTTCAAGGGTGTCTAATTCATTAAGGAGAAGGTCATACTCAAAATCTGATATCGACGGCTGATTTAAAACATAATAGCTATGATTATGCCTATCAATCTCAATCTTCAGCTTTTTTATCCTTTCCCTTGCCTCAGATTTCTTCATTGCTTCAAAAAAAGGTATATATTTTCACATTTCAATTCCATACCCCATCTATTTTAGTTCCGCATTTATTGCACTTTCCATCTGTTATGTTGTTGACTGTGATCCTGTATCCCTGGCGTGCTACAACAACTGACTTGCACGACGGACAAATTGTATCTGATTTTTCATTTCCTGGAATATTTCCGGTGTAAACATATTTTAAACCTTCCCCTTCCGCTAACCGCACAGCATTATTAAGTATTTCAACAGGGGTAGGAGCCAATTGTTCAAGTTTGTACAGAGGGTAGAACCGGTCGAAATGGATCGGAGTGTTCTTAAACCCATTTTCACCCAGCCATTTGCACAATTTACCTATATCGTCCTGATTATCAGTCCAGGTCGGAACAATAAGATTGGTTATCTCAAGCCATACGCCCATATCCCTGTAGACTTTAAGTGAGTCAAGGACCGGCTGCAGTTTACCCCCGGTCAGCTTAAGGTATGTACTTTCAGTAAATGCTTTGAGATCAATATTTGCCGCATCTATTACGCTGCAAAGATTCTTCAGAGGCTCGGTATTTATGTAACCATTCGATTTCATAATATTTTTTACCCCTGCCTTCCTTGCAAGTGTCGCAGTCTCAAACACATATTCATAGAAAGTTACAGGTTCTGAATAGGTATAAGCTATTGAAGCACAATTACTTTTAATAGATTCTGCAACTACCCGTTCAGGTGGCATGTCATAGTTTCTGGTCTTATCCGGACTTGTCTGGGAGATAGCCCAGTTCTGGCAATTTAAACAAACCAGGTTACACCCTGCAGTTGCTATGGAATATGCTCTTGAACCCGGATGAAAATGATACAATGGTTTCTTTTCAACCGGATCAACAGCTACTGTACAGGGGTTGCCGAATGCCAGAGTATAAAGCTTTGAATTATGTACCTTCCTGTTATTGCATTTGCTTAATTCTCCTTCTTTGAGCACACACTCGTTGGGACAAATCCTGCACATAATTCCGCGCGCAGTCTCTTCCTGATACATGGCAAGCATTTTATAAATCCCCTCATTACCTGAAGATGTTTCAGATAAAACTAATTCACGGGGAAAACAAATCAAACCTGCTGATAGGGCCAGCGATCTTTTTATAAAATCGCGTTTGCTCAGGTTGATTTTATGATGTTGAATTTTCTGTTTCATGGTCATTACATTAATCAATAAAACTACTATTTGTCACGAATTGTACCAAGCAGGGAGCCGACAAAAATCAAAGATGCTAAAATAAAAATTGATAGCCTGATTCCGAAAGCCGGGACACTAAATCCTGCCATAAGTATAAACCCAGATGCAGATCCTGTCAGATCAGCACTGTATGTTGCTGAAGGCGCCTCAAGCTTAACAGCTGTTCTTGTAATTTCCCGGAAAATATGACCTGTAAGTAATGCAGGAAGAAAAGCTGAAAGAATAAGTAAAATCAAAGCTGGAAATCCACTGCTAAGAGAAAGAATGGTATTGTAAGATAATCCTAACCCGGCATAAAATACAATTAATACAATACTTTTAATTCTGAGAGAAAGAGAATCGAGGAAAACAGACTTTATTCCTGATCCAACAGCCAGGCCTGCCATTAATCCTGCCAGAATAAGACCTGTAAGCTCATACATGTTTCCTACTATCACCTGAAGGGTCAATAGTACAATAATTTCATATCCTGCCAAAGCCGACGCAGTGAAATACATCAGCAGGTTTCTTCTTTTAATAGTAAATACCGGAACTGCGAAGAGCAGTATCAACATTGCAATGGCAGGTGTCTTCTCAGTGAGGTTTTTGCTGAAATTATATGATTGAAAATGAAAACATGCTACGGGAAATGCTGAACTGTTTGGTCTTACTCCGCGATCTAAAAGAGATAAAAGCTTATCTGATTTATTGGCGATAAGGTCATCTGCAAGAAAATCCGAACTGACATAGATATTATGAATGTGCTTTTCTTCTGCAAGACTACAGACGGATGTTGATAATTCTTTATCGGATGCAATGAAATAAAGCTTATTGCCGATAATTGGTACTATATTTTTAAACACTGAACGCAAACTGTTATAAATAGATGAATAAAGATTCAGGGATTCTTTATTAAAATAGTCTTCTCCAGGTCCGGGAGAACACATGAAAACGCCATTCTTCTTCAGTTTATTTTTAACTTCTCTAAAAAATTCAGTTGTATAGTACCTGTTCAGAAGCAAAGTTGACGGAGGAGGAATGAGAACCAGGACAACGTCAAATTGTTCTGTAGTGTTTCTGATATACCGAAGGGCATCGTTATTTTCAATTGACAGGTTCGCCGGTAATGAATCGCGTGATGTTAATATAGAATTGACAAGGGCAGGGTCTCTTTCAATATAAATGATCTTTTTGACCGGATACTTTAGAATTTCTCCCAGATGGGAGCGAAGAGATCCTGAGATAAGCATAACATTTTCAGGAGTATCGCTCTGCAGCATTGGATAATGTACATCTTCTTCTCTTTCAACTACATCGTCTTTGTACATGAGAAGCCGCTGGTTATAATAAATACTCACTTCACCCTTATACCTGCCGGTTGTAATATTACCATACGGTGTATCACTCGTGCCAGTAACCTTTATTCCCGGGAGGATTACCTGTCTGAATTGTATATCCGGATTATATATGATAATACCAGTTGCAAGTATTGAAAGCAGGATCTTAATCAAGATTTTTATATTTAAACTTCTGATATAATATGTAAGCAGAGTATATGCAACAGAGAGTATTATTATTAACAGAAATAACTGGTATGTATTCAAAAATCCGGATGTGAGAAATGAAACTGTTAATCCGGCCACGATGCCTCCTATTGTTTCAATAGAGAAAGATTTCCCGGGAATAAAATTATTGCCTGATCTGGCTATCGAGATCAGTTTAATGAAAGTGAAACCAGAGACTATGCAAAAAGGCAACAGCATAATAAGTGTATATATTACACTTACCAGAAATGAGGGAGTTTGTCCGGTATTAAGGTATAACCTTGATAAAAATAAAAGCAGCAGAAGAGAAGCCAGAGGTGATATGGAAAAAACAAGGTTGATTTTTTTTACATCATTAAGTAATGATTTCCCGGCAAAGGATGATCCGATTGCAGATCCGATAAGCCATGAACCTAGGAATATTCCGGTTATCAGTTCATAACCTCCTGCAATATTCATCATTTCCCTTATAAGAAGAAGCTGGATCGAAGAACTTACGAACCCAATAATAAAGAGGTTTGTGCTTATCTCCGTAGTTGTCAGCATCGGTAAATCCCTTGTTTCCCCTGTTCTGTTGGATTTTTTAAAGATCTGGGTGAAATATGAAAAGTGCCATATAAAATGAAAAATTCCTGTTATTGACATTCCAATACCAAATTCCACATGCCATTTAAGTATTGTCTTGACAAAAGGAACATTCCATTTATATGAGACCTGGAGAGCCATGAATAATCCGGCAGCAACCGTAACAATAAAAGCAACTGTAAGCAGTGAATTCCAGAGTTTACGGTGAAAACTAACAGGATAATAACCTATCCGGTAGAAAATGTAACTAATTAAATATAGAAGTATTGCAGTTGATGCAGTGCCAATAACATGATACATGATTATTTTCTGTTATCTTCGAGTACCAATCCATCATAGATATATATCTCAGCATCTTTCCATCCATCCCAGCCAATACCGGCTTTATCACGTGAAGTATATCCGAGGAACTCTTCAACAGTCCATTTGTTTTCAATAGCTACCTGTGGAAGCATGGTTCCTGCCCTGGAACCTTTCTTTATATAAATGCCATGTTTGCCCAATACAATCTCGTTTATATTATTGATCCTCTTAAGCGGACCAAGAACCGTTATTTCCATTTTGGTTTTTTCATATTCCTCTTTCGTAAGCGGAGTGAAGCGTGGATCCTCAAATGCAGAAGAGACTGCCGATTCAGCCACAACCTTATAAAGAGGTTCTGACGAGATAAACCTACCGATACATCCACGCAGTTCTCCATTTATTTTAAGAGTAACAAATGCTCCGTACTGCTTCATGAGATTTGGAGACATTTCATTTGCGTCCGGTTCATATCTTTTATTATTATAGAGCTTTGAATGGATACTGTTTTTTGCTATTTTAAAGAGAAGAGCTTTCTCTTCCCTGGAGAATGAAAATTCACTTTCATTACCCTGACTCTTTTCTTTATCAGACGTTTTTTCAATTACAGCAATGGCATTATAACCGACTACTTCAACCTTGTTTCCATAAGGGGAATCTCCGGAGTTGGAATAATCAATAAGTTTGTAACCGAGCCTGCTATTGCCTTCTGTAAGGTAGAGCAGTGTCAGACCAGAGGTCCATCCGCACATGCTTGTAACCAGGCCCTTGATGTTCTTTTCCGAATTTCTTTTTATTGTATTTAAGAAAGTTTTCGGGTTACCTGAGAGGATACTCTGAGCTGTCAGCTTATCATTTTCTATAGCATCGTTATAAGAAGGATAATGTGAAAAATCACTGCTGATTACGAATAAATTTTCCGGAGTAAAATACGGTCGCAGAGCCTCTGCAATCTTTTTTACGGTATTCTCACTATCTGTGCCAATAATTATCGGAACTATCGGCGGTGCCTCAGTAAAATATGTCTGGATAAAAGGCAGTTGTACTTCAATGCTATGTTCCTGAACATGTGCATCTGTCGGGAATTGGAACACTTTATTTTCGATTATGAGTTTGTTGGCAATCTCCTTGTTCACGGGTAGTTTACCAAGGGGTGTTATGTAATCACCTGAATTATATACAGAAGCACCATCAAAATACATAACGTGACTTGATCCTATGATAAAAATATTTTTATAAACGGCGTTTTTAGGAATTGATGAAAAGGCTGCAGCAGCAATTTCTCCGGAAAATACATAACCTGCATGAGGACATATTATTGCTCTTACTTTCCAGTCGGCAGGTGACTTTTTACAGTTTTCGAGAAGTACCGACATATCTTTTGTAAGAGTCTCTTTGTCACCAGAATAGAATCTACCTGCAGCAAACGGCTGTCTGTCAGTTGTCTTGTTTTGGGGAAATGATTCCATAGTTATAAAAGTTGAAAGCAAAACAATAAATACCGTACGCATGGCAATAATAATTTGGCGAAATAAAGTTATACCAAAAAAATGTAAGAAAAAAGGTTTAAAAGCAATAGTTGAAGGACCTATCAGATGAGAACCAGTGACTGTTTCAGGATTTCTCCCTTTTCATCTGTTCCATAGACTTTTATTGCAACACTAATGGTTGGATTTCCAATCATATGAATTATTGGATGGAGTTCATCTTTAAGATCTTCCTCATCCATATAATCATAATCTTCGATATTTATATACAGGTGTATAAGCAGGGTACATTCTTCATTCTCTATGGAACAAAGGGCCGCAACAATTTTTGACAACCATATTGCTGTTGCCGTATTAAAATATTCCAGGTTTATCCTGAAGTTGGTTGTTGACCTTGGTATCTTAATGTATTCGGAAACCCATTTCAGAACTCTTTCATATATAACAGCTGCATTTTCCGGGATAGATTTTCCTGCTAATATAAGTTCTCCTGTAAAAGGGTTTAAGTCAATATTAGGAGTTTTTGGCGTGGATTCAATATAAAGCTTTGTTATCTCCATACAAAATGATCAATTCATTCAGGATTAAATTCCATCATCAAAATTAAAGGAACTTTTTAATTTTAATAATTTTTTAATCAAAAAGATATAGGAAGTTGTCAATAAAAACGCAGTTTTAGTATAAATAAATGCCTTTTTGCCGTTTTAATTACACCTTAATACCTAAAAAGATGTTGCCGATAACCATTTTTTTCTTGTTCAACTGACTATCCAAACCCTGAATTCGGGAATTTTCAAAGTGAACATTACTGATCGCAAATAAAAAAACCAATATTCATTAATGAAAGGTGAAAAATCCTATAATTATTAAATAGAACTATTGATGTATGAATTCTATCAGTTGGTCAAATTAATCACATTTCTTTTAACAAAATACTTAATTTAGAAGTCTGTAGTGTTACCGGCTGAGCGATATTTTAGTTGTTTAAACCTTATATTTTTTTACCCTGGTAGAAGGGATTAAAATGCAAATAATTTAAGCAAAAATTTAGCTCAGAGCTGAATAGTAAATGTAGATTTGAAGTTCCGTTTGGTTGGTCATTTGCCATGTGACTGACGGGGCGGAAGCATGTCACGGGGACAAATTTTTTTTTGATGGCATCCATTATTCCTATTTTATAAAATCCCACACTTTCAAAATTTTTCAATAAATTGCAGTAAAGTATTTATTGGATCCCTCAACCTTATAAAATAAATAATAATACTACTGAAACTAACCATAGGAATTTAAGAAATACCATCTGATATGAAATTCATCTCTCGTCCAAAATTCAATAATATTAATAAAATCAGACTAACCGGTTCTTTTCTTTTGGTTAGTCTTTTTTTATTATCAGGAACAGTTCAAGCACAGTGTGTAAATGCAGGGCTGGCAATGGCTGCTATATGCCAGGGCGGTACTTCCGCAGCATTAGGAGGGTCATTTACTGGTGATGCAATAAATGCAATTTGGGATGATGGTGGAGCGGGTGGAAGTTTTTCAAATAATGGTGGTTCAACTCCAGATATAGCCACTTATACTGCATCTTTAACTTCTCCTGCTTTAGTAACATTAACTTTAACTGCTACTGATGGTACCTGTACGCCTAAATCAGATTTTAAGACAATAACAGTTAATCCACTTCCTACAGTATCACCGATAGGAGGCGGAGCTGCAAGTGTTTGTGTCAATGCTTCAACGCCGGCTTTTACAGATGCCACAGCAGGAGGGACGTGGTCTGTCGTTGCCGGGACGGGTACTGCAAGTATCACTACCGGAGGAGTTGTAACAGGAGTGACAGCAGGAACCGTTACTGTTACCTATACAGTTACAAACAGTTGCAATTCAACTGCTGCCATACAGCCTTTGACAGTTAATCCTCTTGCCACCGTATCACCTATAGGAGGAGGAGCTGCAAGTGTTTGTGTCAATGCTTCAACGCCAGCTTTTACAGATGCCACAGCCGGAGGGACGTGGTCTGTTGTTGCCGGGACGGGTACTGCAAGTATAACTGCCGGGGGAGTAGTAACAGGACTGACAGCAGGAACTGTTACAGTTACCTATACAGTTACAAACAGTTGCAATTCAACTGCCGCCACACAGCCTTTGACAGTTAATCCTCTTGCCACCGTATCACCTATAGGAGGAGGAGCTGCAAGTGTTTGTGTCAATGCCTCAACACCGGCTTTTACAGATGCCACAGCCGGAGGGACGTGGTCTGTTGTTGCCGGGACGGGTACTGCAAGTATAACTGCCGGGGGAGTAGTAACAGGACTTACAGCAGGAACTGTTACAGTTACCTATACAGTTACTAACAGTTGCAGTTCAATTGCTGCCACACAGCCTTTGACAGTGAATCCTCTTGCCACCGTATCACCGATAGGAGGAGGAGCTGCAAGTGTTTGTGTCAATGCCTCAACACCGGCTTTTACAGATGCCACAGCCGGAGGGACGTGGTCTGTCGTTGCCGGGACTGGTACTGCGAGTATCACTACGGGGGGAGTAGTAACAGGACTGACAGCAGGAACTGTTACAGTTACTTATACAGTTACAAATAGTTGCAATTCAACTGCCGCCACACAGCCTTTGACAGTTAATCCTCTTGCCACCGTATCACCTATAGGAGGCGGAGCTGCAAGTGTCTGTGTCAATGCCTCAATACCAGCTTTTACAGATGCCACAGCCGGAGGGACGTGGTCTGTTGTTGCCGGGACGGGTACTGCAAGTATAACTGCCGGGGGAGTTGTAACAGGACTGACAGCAGGAACTGTTACAGTGACCTATACAGTTACCAATAGTTGCAGCTCAATTGCTGCCACACAGCCTTTAACTATAAACCCGGGACCGACAGCCAATGCAGGAACTGCCCTTGCTGCAATATGCCAGGGAGGTACTTCATCATCACTGGGAGGCAGTGTTGGGGGATCAGCAACGGGCGGGACATGGTCAACGACTGCAGGCGGTACATTTTCTCCTTCTGCAACGGATTTAAATGCCACATGGTCACCACCGGCAGCATATATTGGCACAGCGACCTTAATTCTCACCACAAGCGGGGGAACATGCGGATCCACAACAGCAAGCAAAACACAGGTTGTCAATGCCAATGCTGCTATTACCTTGACTTCCGGAGCCGGATCCAATATTCAGACTTTATGTCTTAACTCTCCGATAACGAATATTACATATTCAGTGACTGGCGGAGCTACAGACGCAACGGCAACAGGTTTACCTGCAGGCTTAAGCAATGTCTATGCAGGAGGTGTATTTATTATAACTGGGACACCATCAGTGACTGGTACTTATAATTATGTAGTGACAACAACAGGAACCTGTACTCAGACTACTGCTACGGGAACAATTACAATTAATCCAAATGCTTCCATAACTTTAACATCCCCGTCAGGCAGCAATAATCAGACTCTGTGTATCAATACGCCCATAACGAATATTACCTATTCAGTTTCCGGCGGAGGGACAGGAGCAGGGGTTACAGGTTTACCTACCGGGTTGGGTGGAATATATAACGGAGGAGTATATACAATTAGCGGATCACCAGGAGGTTCAGGGACTTTTAATTACACTGTCACCACAACGGGAACCTGTACCCAGGCAACCGCAACGGGTACTATTATAGTCAGCCCCGTTCCTGTACCAACGCTTACTAGTTCCGATGCAGACAATATGATATGTCAGGGATCAAGCGTAACCTTTACTGCCGGTGGAGGTACCAACTATAATTTCAGGATAGGAGGAGTAAGCGTGCAAAATGGCCCGTCTACTACCTATACTACTACTACATTGAGTAATGGTCAGACCCTGGATGTAATAGTTTCCAACAGTACGGGATGTTCAGCCACATCAGCAGGCATAGTGACTCTTGTAAATCCTCTCCCCTTTATTTTTGTTGCTTCCGGTCCTACCTGTTCACCTGATCGGACTACTTATTCTTTTTCAGTTGTCGTAAGCTCGGGTACGGTAACAAGTTCATCAGGTACTGTTGCAAATACAGGAGTCAATACCTGGTCTATAAGCGAAGTGTCGGTGGGAACAAATACTACAGTAACGGTAACAGACGCAAGCGGTTGTATAAATACTACAGTTGTAACAGCACCCGATTGTTCCTGTCCGGTTATATCACCTCCGGTAAGCGGAGGAGATAAGTCATACTGTGCATCAGGAGTTATCCCGACAATTACTGCAACCGTTAATGCCGGAGAAACGGTTGATTGGTATGACGCCTCATCAGGTGGAACCCTTCTTGTATCCGGTGCGCTGAGCTATACTCCAACAAGCCCAGGTACCTTTTATGCTTTAGCCAGAAACACTACTTCAGGTTGTGCAAGCAGTACCCGCACAGCAATTACTGTAACCATGAATCCGTTGCCTCTTCCTACCTTAACCAGTTCAGATGCAGACAACATTATTTGCACCGGAACCAGCGTGACTTTTACAGCCGGAGGCGGAACAAGCTATAATTTCAGGGTTGAGGGAGTAAGTGTCCAGAGCGGAACAACTGCGACCTATACCACATCTTCGTTGACTAATGGACAGGTGGTTGATGTTATTGTAACGAGTGACAACGGGTGTACAGCCACATCCCCTGGTATAACAACTACTGTTAATTCTCTGCCGACTGCCACACTAGTTAGTTCAGATGCAGATAATACTATATGCAAAGGTTCAAGTGTAGTATTTACTGCTGGTGGTGGAACAAGTTATAATTTCAGGTTGGAGGGAGTAAGCGTACAGAATGGCTCCCTGGGAACATATACAACCGATTCGTTGATAAATACTCAGATGGTTGACGTTATAGTAACCAACGCAAACGGATGCTCGGCCACGTCAACAGGGATTGCAACCAGAGTCCTTGACCCGCCAGATCCAACTCTCACGAGTTCAGATGCTGACAATACATTCTGTTCAGGAACCAGTGTTACATTTACGGGAGGAGGAGGAACAAGTTATAATTTCAGGGTAGATGGCATAAGTGTTCAGAACAGCACTACATCGAACTACACAACAAGTACATTGACAAATAATCAGGTAGTTGATGTAATAGTGTTAATACCAAATGGGTGCACAGCCACTTCGGCAGGTATTACAAATACAGTAACTACTTCTCCAACAGCTGATGCAGGAGCAGGTGGCAGTGAATGTGATCTGAACTTCACTTTTAGTGCGGTACCAAGCGTAGGTACCGGAACATGGACAAAAACATCAGGGACTGGAACTGCGACTTTTAGCCCTTCTGCCAATTCACCTACAGCTACTGTAACTGTCTCAGAATATGGAACCTATGTTTTTACCTGGACTGAAGTTAACTCTACGTGCTCAAATAGTTCGCCAATTACCGTAAATTTCTATCAGCAACCGGTAGCCGATGCTGGCACTGGAGGCAATAATTGTGGTCCTGATTTTTTCCTTAATGCGGTTCCAAGTTCAGGTATCGGCACATGGACAAAAAAATCGGGACCAGGTACAGTTACATTTTCACCTGATGCAAATACTGCTAATGCAACAGTTTCGGTATCAACATTTGGGCAATATAGTTTTACATGGACTGAAGTTGATGGGACATGCTCAAGTAATGCCTCAATTAATGTTAATTTTATTCAGGCTGCTGTAGCAGATGCTGGTGATGGAGGAATAGAATGCGATCTTGATTTTGTTTTAAATGCGACACCAAGTGTATCAACGGGTACATGGACAAAATACAGCGGCCCGGGGAACGCAGTTTTTAGTCCGGATACGAATCAGGCTGATGCTACGGTAACTGTAGATAAGTATGGTGCCTATACTTTTGCCTGGACTGAAGTTAATAGTACCTGTCAGTCACTTGATACGATACAAGTGATATTCGATCAATTGCCGGAAGTATCGGCAGGGAAAGATACAAGTATTTGTAAGGGGAATGATATTCCGCTTCAAGCAAGTGGTACAGGATCTTTTCACTGGTCACCTGAATCTGGGTTCAGTGATCCGAACTTGCGAAATGTCACTGCAACACCTGATACCACCACTTATTTTAAGGTTGTTTTGACGGATCAGTTTGGTTGTAAAAATTCCGATTCCATTAAGGTTAGTGTTTTGAAAACACCTATTGCAAATGCCGGTCCTGATCAGATTTTAGATTATCAGTTCACTACGACTTTGCAAGCAACAGAGCCGGCATTTGGTGATACTGGAACGTGGTCACTGATATCAGGCGATGGCAATATTCTTGATACTTTCAATGCAGAAACACAAGTAAATTCATTAGGTCTTAACGAAAACCTGTTTTTATGGAAAGTGTCAAATGAAGCTTGTCCGGCATCTTATGATTCGGTTTCAATTACTGTACGAGATTTGATCATTCCTTCTCTGATCACTCCTAATATGGATGGCAAAAATGACTATTTTGTAATAAAAGGAATAAGTTCCATAGGTACTGAACTGGTTATTTTTAATCGGAGGGGAGTTCAGGTCTATAAAAATGAGAATTATGATAATTCATGGAATGGAGTTGACTATAAAGGGAATCCTCTGCCTGATGATACGTATTTTTATACTTTGAGAATACCAAATGTCAAATCGATAAGTAGATATATTGTAATAAAAAGGTAAAATGAAAAATATTTTAAAGACAATTTTCCTACTCCTTATCCCGATTGGAGCATCAGGGCAATTAACTCCTGTAACGGATCAATATATTTTAAATCCAGTTATTATTAATCCGGCTTATGCCGGTAACAGTGGTGCTTTAAATATCTCAGCCTTTTATCGAAGGCAATGGGTTGGTATTACTGGTGCTCCTGTGACGACTACGCTTACTGCTGATGCCCCATATTTTGATAATAAGGTAGGATTCGGCCTGTCAATTATCAGCGACAAGGTTGGTGTAACCAGGGAAAATATGATAATAACAAATTATGCATATAAAATTGTTCTCAAAAATGGTATACTTTCATTTGGTCTTGGAGCCGGATTAACTACTACCAATACCAAATGGTCGGACCTGGTGGTAGTTGATCCGGGGGATGAATTGTATCTGATCGATTCGCGAGTTTATGTACTTCCCGATTTTAGCTTTGGTGTTTTGTATACCTATAATAATTACTTTGCAGGGTTTTCTGTACCGAAGTTTCTTGGTTATGAATTCAATGGGAGCAAAAATAAATATACTGTTTCGGTTAATCCGGGTCAGGATGGCTTCTTGATTACCGGTGGTTATAAATTTAATGTGTCCTCCAAACTTAAGTTCATGCCTTCTACCCTTTTAACTCTTACTCCAAAAGAAAAGATACTTATGGATCTTAATGCTCATTTTAATTATAATGATAAGTTTTGGTTTGGGGTTTCTTACAGAAATACAAGATCGCTCGCAGGATTATTTCAAATTCAGGTTAATAACCAGTTGAAGATTGCATATACTTATGATTTCGATTTTAGTGAACTGAGAACATACAGCAGTGGTTCGCATGAAATTATGCTGAGGTATGAATTCCGTTACAAAGTTGATGTAGTTAATCCAATGAACTTTTAATGCGATTTTAAAACAAAAATATCGGCAATTATTATTGAAAACAGCCAAAAAGTGATTCGCCGGAATAAAATTTCTCTAATCAGACACTTAGTAAAAGAAATTGTATATCTTAAATACGTTAAGAGTAATGTTTAACCGCTTTTATTAATTATACTTGTCCTATGAATTTTAAACTGGCAATTGTTATTCTTCTGATTTCTTCCTGTCAATTATCGGTATTAGGACAATTTGAGACTTATACCGTAAGAAAAGCTCCTTTTAGCTCAGATAACTATGACGAATTTTCTCCTGTCTATTACAATGATGGAATCGTCTTTTGCTCTAATCGTAATCTCAGTTTACTTAATCGTTCGACTTATCAGGGTAAAGGACTTTTCAAGATCTTTTTTATTGATACAACTTCTACTGTTGAATGGCAAAACGCCAGGCTTTTTTCAAGAACTTTAACAACATCATTAAATGATGGTCCGGTCACTTTTAACAGATGGCGTGATACCATTTATTATTCCAGGAATCTGGAGAGTAGTAGTAAATTAAGTGATATGTCCAGTCCGAGAAACAGATTAGGAATTTTTTATGCGGCGAAAATAGACGGACAATGGACAAAAGTGAGGGAATTAAGGATTAATAATGAATGGTATAGTGTTACAACCCCATGGTTGTCCCCAGACGGTAAGAAATTATATTTTGCATCTGATAAACCAGGTGGATATGGAGGTTCTGATCTTTATTATAGCGAATGGCGGGAGGACCGCTGGAATGACCCGGTCAATTTAGGTTCTGTTATTAATACCGAAGGTAATGAGTCGTATCCTTTTACTAATCCGGCGGGAGAGCTTTTCTTTTCTTCCGACGGACGCCAGGGCCTTGGTGGAAAAGATATTTATTTTTCGAGATATTCCGATTCAACCTGGATGACTCCCGTTCATATTGACGCTCCAATAAACTCCAAATATGATGATTTTGGCATAATAACTGATTCTTTAATGAATAGTGGCTATTTTTCGTCTAACCGGGATAAATCCTTTGACATTTATTATTTCAAGACAAATTTTCCTCAAATTTTTTACACAAATATTCAAAAGGAAAATAAGTATTGTTTTAATTTCAGTGACAGCGGAGGAATCCTTATTGATACTTTAAACCTGCGATATGTGTGGGACTTTGGAGACGGACATAAGACTTACGGGGAAGTAGTAAATCATTGTTTCCCTGGTCCCGGAGAATATAGTGTAAAACTTAACCTTATCGATAGAATTTCCGGAGATCTGTTTTTTTCCAAATTACGGTATAATCTTGAGCTAAAGGACTTTGTTCAACCATTCATTAATTCAAATGATGTTACAATTAAAGGAGATTCAACAGATTTTGATGCTCTCAAATCGTATCTTCCGGGATATAAAATAATAAGTTATACATGGGATTTTGGTGATGGAACAAGATTGCAGGGGCCAAAGGTTAAACATACTTTTGAAGCTCAGGGTGAATATATGGTTAACCTGGGGTTGGTGTTAAAGTCAGATTCCACAGGTATTATTAGCAAAACAGGTTCTTCAAAGAAAATGTTGGTTTTAAATGACCTTCGTGAAATATCATCTTATCTCGCAAAAAAATCATCCCTGAAGGCGCCATATACTGATATCAGGAAATACCACAATGCAATAATAAGTTCCATTTACTCTGCTGAAAAGGAATTTAGGGCGGATGCAATTTTTCAGGTTGAGCTAATATCTTCAAAGACAAAAATTAGTCTGAAAAGCAATATATTCAAAAACGTACCGAAAAACTACGAAGTAAAAGAAGTCTATAATAAGGACTCGGATACCTATAGTTATATCGTTGATCAGCAAATGAATCTGATGTCAACATATATTGCTTTTAAGGAAATGGAAAAATCAGGTTTTAAAAATGCACATACTACAATTGAAACACTTGAAGATCCTGCTGAACTGGCTATTTACAATATTAAAAAAATATTTGGTACTTCAACCGATACTTATTTTGATAGTTATAACAGACTAACTTCCAGTGCATATCTGTTGCTTGACCAGATAATTAAAATAATGAATAAGTATCCTGAAATCAAGATAGAAGTTGATGTTCATACTGATAATACAGGGTCACCGGAGGATAAACTAAGCATTTCAAAAAGGTACGCACAGATTATTACAAGCTACCTAATAGGCAAGGGAATGGATGCTGACCGATTGATTGCCAAAGGCTTCGGAGGATCCAAATCCATAGTATCAAACACCCTTGATGAGGGCAGACAACAGAATCGCCGAATTGATTTTGTTGTAATCAGGTAGAGTTGTTAATGAAGCAGTTATTGAATTAATGCCTGATAGGTTGTCACTGATAAGGAATTAAAAGAAACCAGTAGTATATGACTCCCAGTGTTTCGCGAAGTGTTTTAAATATTTTATGTTTCCTGGATACTCGATCTTTAAAGTCAGGTATTGAAATTATTCCGATGTTGTATTTTTTGTGCAGGATTTTATTATATGTCATCCATGTTCTTCTGGAGTGGGTGCCCAGGGTAATAATGTTTATTCCTGTTATCTTTATATCTGCTTTGGTCAGCCAGTCGCGAAAGGCCAGTGCACTTGTAAGTGTTCTGTTTATGTTAACCCGTTCTCCTGGAACAGATATTACCAGAGAAGAATCAACGCCCAGCGTAACTAGTCTGTCCCTTGCTATTTGAGCATAAGAACTGAAATTGTTAACAATCCTCCAGGTTCCGTTTAATCTTGCTATATCGTATTCTGAATTGTCCTGGTATGGTATTGTTATTTTTTTGTCAATAGTTATTTCTTTAACATATAAATTTCTATCTCCGAATTCTCCCACTGCATCGTTAATAAATTGGACCATGATTGAATTAATTTCTGTAAGCCTTCCTTTCCATGTTAAGATATATTTTTTCTTCTTTGTTCCAGCAGAAAAATTGGCAGAGAGAGAGTCATTTATATAAACATTAAACCTGGCTGAATTATCTCCACCTAATTCACTGTATGCATTAATCTCGATTAAATGATCTCTGATTCCATTATCTGCAAAAATCACTCTTTTTGGATAAAAAATAAGATATCCATTTTGGCTCATCATATAATAGTCAGGCGCTTTGAGCCCTGTAGTAATAATATGACTGTATTCTTTGTTTTGAAATTCGTTATATGCCCTTTCAATAGCATATTGAGGAAGCCATCCTTCCACCAGGAGAATGTTGGCATTTACCCTGTTGGTCTTGGAGAGTTCAATTGATAGCGAATTGATTAAGGGAAGAAATAAAATACCTGAAAAGGCAACAAAAATTAAAAAAACTATGATTATTTTTTTCTTAGACAAATATTTTGGCATTTAATATATTTTTGTGGTCAAAGATAACAGTTACTTTTTTTATTAATAATTATAACATTGGAAATAACCTATATAAACTTTTAAAAAACAAGATTCATAATTTAAGTTAGATTCATTATTAACAATATAAACATTACTTCTGTTCATGAAAATAATATCTGTTGTAGGTGCTCGCCCTAATTTTATGAAAATTGCACCTTTTATTGAAGCCATCAAAAAACACAACCAAATATCAGGTAATTATATTGAACATTTTCTTGTTCATACTGGTCAGCATTATGATGATCGAATGTCACAATCTTTTTTTAAGCAGCTGGAAATACCTGAAGCTGATATCAATCTTGGAGTAGGTTCGGGCAGTCATGCAGAACAGGTTGGCAACACCATGATTGAATTTGAAAAAGTACTGCGAGATAAAAAGCCTGACTGGGTAGTTGTGGTAGGCGACGTAAATGCAATTCTTGCGTGTTCTGTCACGGCAAAAAAAGAACAGATTCTTTGTTGTCATATAGAGGCCGGATTGAGGTCCGGGGATATGTCAATGCCTGAAGAAATTAACCGGCTTGTGGCAGACAGGATTTCAGATCTGCTTCTCACACCCGACAGACTATCTTCTGAAAATTTAATAAAAGAAGGCGTGTCGGAGGGTAAAATCAGGTTTACGGGGAACATCATGATTGATACTCTTGAAAAGAACAGAAACAAAGCTGACAAACTGGATATCAGTGAAATTATAAATTCCAATTCTGTTGACGGTTCATGGCAGAATTTTAATAATTCTTTCGATCATGAATTTGCCGTAATGACGCTGCATCGACCTTCAAATGTTGACAAAAAAGCAGTGCTTGAACCTATTGTACGTTTTATGATTGACGAAGTCTGTCCCGGGATGCCGCTTATCTGGACAATTCATCCCCGTACACGTAAGATGCTTGAAAACTTTGGATTATTAAATGAAGTAATGTCGCATTCGAACCTGGTACTTCTTGAGCCTTTAGGTTACCTGGAAATGTTAAAGCTTAACATGAAGGCTCGCATAATTATGACAGACAGCGGTGGATTGCAGGAAGAATGCACCGTCCTTGGAACACCTTGTTTGACGCTCAGGTGGAATACCGAAAGACCAATTACTCTGCGTGAACATGGTGGGGCAAGCGTGCTTGTGGGGAATAGCATTGATCTTATCCGCGAAGAATATAAAAAAGCAATAATTAAACCTCGTCTTCCCATTAGTCCTGAACTCTGGGATGGACATACAGCAGAGCGGTGTTTGAATGCTATTCTTGAATTTAAACAAGTTACATAGATATTCCATTTTCTAAAATAGAACCTGAGCAATAGAATTCTGAAAACATATTTTTTATAATTATTCACCTGTATATATCAAGTTTAACAAAGACTAATATTATGAATAAAATATTTGCAATTTATTTTTTGCTATTGTCACTTCAAATTAATGCCCAGCAGGTTCTTCCAAGAAACTCATCCGGTCCTTTACCTCCTGAAGGGGTTGATATTAAAGGTATTACACTGGGCAAGGGTACAACTGTGGAGCAGGTGATTTCAGGTGTTCCAATCTATATATGGTTTCGGGGATGCGGACCTACATCATTAGGCATGGTATGTGGTTATTATGACACTCATGGTTTTCCCGATCTTGTTCCCGGCGACGCATCAACTCAGACATCAGCTGTCTATGATGTTATAGCTACTAATGCGCATTATAATGACTATGCTCTTCCGCTGGATGATGCAGGAACAGGCCTTAAAGCCGATAAATCAGAAACAGGAGGCGCTCATACTGATAATTGTTTAGCCGACTATATGCATACATCACAAAGCATCAAAGGCAATTACTGGATGTGGAGTCTGCCTGAGGATGTGGTGCCTGCATGGGTGAACTATATTTCCCATCAGGCCTCGGATTATGAGGGTACCGGCCAGATGTATTCATACGGCACTGCTGCCTGGGACGCACTTGTTGCAAGTATCAATAACAACCAACCGTGTATGGCACTGGTCGATTCAGATAATGATGGGATTTATGATCATTTTGTCCCTGTAATTGGTTATTCAATAGAAAATGATACTAAATATTACGATCTGTATAATACCTGGGATGAAAATGAACATTGGTTTGCATTTCATCCTATGCAGGAAGGAAATAATTGGGGTATATTAAATATTTTTACCTTTGAGATTCATAGTAAATTTCCGGCTACACCGGGACCAATAGCAGGACCCGTAGAGGTTTGTAAGGGTCAGAGCGGGGTAGTTTATTCAGTGCCTGTAATAGATGGAGCAACTTCTTATATCTGGACTCTGCCTGCAGGTGCAAGCGGAAGTAGTAGTACCAGCAGTATCTCAGTAAATTTTGGATCAAGTTCAGTTTCAGGAAATATCTCTGTTAATGGACATAATGCAAACGGGGACGGACCATCTTCAACTCTTCCTGTAACTGTTTCGAGTCCACTTACTGCTCCCGGTCCGGTTTCCGGGTCAACAACCATATGCCAGGGTTCAGAACAGGTCTATAGTATAACATCAATAACAGGAGCGACTTCATATTCATGGTCCTTGCCTTCAGGATGGAACGGAACTTCATCAACAGAATCAATAACAGCCACTGCAGGAACAAGTGGAGGAACAATTTCAGTAACAGCTATTAATGCATGTGGAACAAGTACACCTGGTCAACTGGATGTAACTGTTTCAACTTCCCCTGAACAGCCAGGTGCTATAACCGGAGAAACTTCGGTATGTCAGAATTCCGGCCAGGTTTACAGTATTGCGCCGGTTTCTGGTGCATCCTCATATACATGGACCTTACCAACAGGATGGAGCGGTACATCAGGAACAGAATCAATAACAACTACAGCGGGCACCAGTGGAGGGACTATATCAGTTAAGGCAAACAATTCGTGTGGATCCGGTCCTTCCCGTAATTTGAACGTTACTGTTACAACAATCCCTGCACGACCCGGAACTATAACCGGAAATACTTCGGTTTGTCTGAATTCAAATCAGAATTATAGTGTAACGGCTGTACCCGGAGCAACCTCGTATACCTGGACCCTGCCATCGGGATGGAGTGGTAATTCAAGTTCTGAATCGATAACAGCTGTTGTGGGTGCAAGTGATGGGACTATTTCTGTTACAGCAAATAATTCATGCGGATCGAGCACACTGCGTAATTTGAATGTAACCGTTTCGACAGTTCCGGACCAGCCTGGTACTATTAACGGTTCATCAACGGTATGTCAGGGATCTAACCAGGTTTACAGTATATCCTCAGTACCCGCTGCAACATCGTACACGTGGACATTGCCGACTGGCTGGAGCGGCACTTCAAGCTCAGAATCAATAACTGCTACAGCAGGTGCCATTGGAGGAACTATAACAGTTAAAGCAAATAATTCATGCGGATCGGGTATTTCTAAAAATCTGAATGTGACGGTCTCAACAATACCGGCGATGCCCGGCGTAATATCCGGCTCAACAACTATATGTCAGGGTACAATTCAGGTTTACAGCATAGCATCAGTATCAGGTGCAACATCATATACATGGAGCCTGCCCACTGGCTGGAGCGGCACTTCAAGCTCAGAATCAATAACAGCCACTGCAGGAACAAGTGGAGGAACAATTTCAGTAACAGCTATTAATGCATGCGGAACAAGTACTCCTGGTCAACTGGCTGTAACCGTTTCAACATCCCCGGCACAGCCAGGTACAATAGCCGGAGAAACATCGGTATGTCAGAATTCCGGCCAGGTTTACAGTATTACACCGGTATCTGGTGCAACCTCATATACGTGGACCTTGCCAACAGGATGGAGCGGTACTTCAGGAACAGAATCAATAACAACTACAGTGGGCACCATTGGAGGGACTATATCAGTAAAGGCAAATAATTCGTGTGGATCCGGTCCTTCCCGTAATTTGAACGTTACTGTTACAACAATCCCTGCACGACCCGGAACAATAACCGGAAGTGTTTTCGTATGCCTGAATTCAACTCAGGTATACAGTATAGCTGCAGTTTCCGGAGCGACATCTTATACCTGGACATTGCCGAATGGCTGGAGCGGCAGTTCAAGTTCAGAGTCAATAACAGCGATTGCGGGTGCCACCGGTGGAACTATTTCTGTAACAGCAAATAATTACTGCGGATCAGGATCGCCCCGTAACATTAATGTATCAGTTAATACAATTCCGGCCCAGCCCGGAACTATATCGGGTGAAACATCTGCATGTCAGAATACAGCTCAGGTTTACAGCATATCGGCAGTATCAGGAGCAACTTCATATACATGGACACTGCCCTCTGGATGGAGCGGCACTTCATCATCAGAATCAATATCAGCTATTGCAGGGTCAGGTGGGGGAACCATTTCCGTTACAGCAAATAATTCATGCGGATCCACAACACCTCGTAATCTTAGTGTAACAGTCAATCCACTGCCTGCCCAACCAGGGTCAATATCAGGTCAGACAACTGTTTGTCAGGGTCAAACCTCCGTTACTTATTATGTACCGGTAATTGCAGATGCAACATCTTATGTCTGGACTCTGCCTTCAGGAGCAACAGGCACAAGTTCAACCAGATCGATTACAATAAATATTGGAGCTTCTGCTAATTCTGGAAATATTTCAGTGAAAGGCAACAATGCCTGCAACGACGGTCCATCTTCAAACCTTTATATTACTGTTAATCCATTACCGCCTGCCCCGATAATAACTTTAAATGACAATATTCTGTATTCCAGCGCAATAATCGGCAATCAGTGGTACAATCAAAGCGGATCTATCTATGATGCAATAAATCAGGATTACACTGTGTTGGAAACGGATACTTATTATGTTATTGTGACCTTAAATGGATGTGTCTCAGAAAAATCAAATTCTATCTATGTTGTGCTTACTGGGACCGAGTCATCTGAAATAAACAGGCCAATCAATGTTTATCCCAATCCAGTTAAAAATCAATTAATTATTGAAAAACCCGGGAATACAGAAAATATAAAATTTGAAATTTTAAATTCAATAGGTCAGGTTGTCTTTAAAGGTAACTTCGTTGAAAGAACTGTTGTGCAGGCCTCAGGCTTTCCTGGTGGCACCTACATAATAAAAATTGAGAGCGGTAAGACTTTCGATTTTAAGAAAATCATCAAAAACTAACTTACAGCATGTTATGGAAGAGATGAGAAGGAATCATTTTATAATACTTATAGCTATTTTCATCAAACCTTAAAGCAGTAAACAAAAAATGAGGAAGACTGAAGTTTCAAAAATTCAGAAGCAATTCTGGATTCTTAATAAGATTTATCCCGATAGTGGTGCATATAACCTGTTTTCGGTATTCAGGCTAAGTGAACCTCTTAATTCCGATTACTTTAAAAAAGCTGTTAAAGCTGTAATTGGCAGGCATGAACCTTTAAGGACATCTTTTGAGTTTATTGATAATGAGCTTTTTCAATATATTCTGCCACCTGAAGAAATTGATATTCCCTTTTCTGAAGTAAATATTGATCAGGTTTTTGACGAAAATAACGTTCACCCTGATATTATTGATGAGGTAAACAATTCCTTCGATTTGACCAGGCCTCCATTATGCCGGTTTACCATTTTTAATTTTAAAAACAATATATCTGTTCTTTCAGTAGTATTTCATCATATAATAATTGACGTACGATCAGAAGGCATTTTTTCAAAAGAGTTTAGTGAGGCCTACAATTCCCTGGTTAAAAAGCAGGAAATAAAACTGGATCTTGTGCCATATCAATATTCGGATTATATTAATGAAATTAACCAGTGGTATTCATCTGACCAATATTTAAATAAACTGGAAGGTCTGGCTCTTGATTGTCCTGACCCTGATACCAACATAAAACTTCCAGGTGACGTAATTAAAACAGATGAAAGCAATACAGAAGGTTCATGTCTCTTTTTTACTATTGATCAGCAACTTGCTGAAAAAGTAAAACTTTTTTCAGAAAAGAATAATATCAATCCTTACAGGTTTTTCCTGGCAGCTTATGCTAACTTTTTAAACAGGTTGAGCGGCCAGGATAAGATATACATAGGGCTTCCACTGACAAACAGGACCAGACTCGTTAGTAAGTCTGCTTTTGGTTGCTTTATTAATGCACTGCCTTTGCCTGTTGATTTTTCTAATGGGAAAAGTTCGAGGATCATTCTAAACAATATAGTCGGATCACTTTCAAGTTTACTTGATAAGCAGGAAATTCCATTTACTGACCTGGTTGAATATAGGAGAACTGAAACCAATTCAACTATGAATCCATACTTTCAGACTGGTTTTGCATTTAAGCCTCCAATGCAGCTTGAACTTGAAAATATAGATGCCAAACCGTTAAAAATAATTCAAAAAGACCATCAGAATGAGTTTGATCTATTATTAACACTTTATCCTGAAAATGATTGTTTTATCGGATATGTTAGATACTCTGAACAGCTTTTCAGTAAGCTAACTATCAACAGATGGATAGATATCTTTAAGAAAATAGTAATTCAATTAATTAAATTTCCTGAATTACCTGTAAGTCAGATAGATATTTTGACCGAGGAAGATAAAGACAGATTAATATCATTCAACAAAACTGAAGCATTCATTCCTGAATTATTGATCCACAACTATTTTGAACAACAAGCCAAGCTGACCCCATTTAAAGCAGCTGTAATTTCAGGAGGAAAAAGTCTTTCTTACCGGGAACTGGAAAATGAATCTAATCAGCTAGCCAATTATTTAGTTAATCAGGGAGTAGAATCAGAAGATATCATTGGTGTCTGTCTGGAAAGATCGATTGAGATGGTTGTTTCTGTTTTAGGGGTACTTAAAGCAGGTTGCGGTTATTTGCCTATGGATCCATCATTTCCGGATGAGCGAATAAAATATATGTATGAAGATTCTAAGGCAAGAGTTCTCATTACGCAGAGCTCCCTGAAGGAAAAATTTGTTAAACTGACCAGCACTTCACTTGTTTTAATTGATTCAGACAAGGATAAGATAATCAAAAAAAGTGTGGAGAAACCTGTTCTGAATATAAACCCTCAATCACTTTCATACATAATATACACCTCCGGCTCAACAGGAAAGCCAAAAGGTGTTATGGTTCGTCACGAATCTGTTGTAAACTTAATAGAAAGTATGTCAAAAGTTCCGGGCATAACAGAGAATGATATTCTTCTGGCGGTTGTCACTTTATCATTTGATATGTCTGTTTATGAACTCTTTCTTCCATTGGCAAAAGGAGCTACAGTAGTTGTAGCAAGTTCTAAAGACACAACAGATGGACAAGCATTAATAAATCTTATTGATAAATATAACATTACAATGCTTCAGGCAACACCTTCGCTTTTCAATATACTGCTGGGCAGTGGATGGAAAGGGAAGAGTGACCTCAGGGCATTTTGCGGAGGAGAGTCATTGACCAAAAACCTGGTTAGTCAGATTTTGCCTAAGGTTAAAGAATTCTGGAATTGTTATGGCCCAACGGAGACTACAGTTTATTCTACATGCATTAAGATAAAAGATCCCAAAGCACCTATTATCATCGGGAAGCCAATAGACAATACGAGAATTCATATTCTCGACAAAAACCATAATCAATTGCCAGTTGGATTAACTGGTGAAGTATGTATCAGTGGTCTTGGCGTAACAAAGAAAGGGTATAAGAACCGGCCGGAATTAACTGCAGAGAAGTTCATAAAACAGGAAGATGGCCAGATTATCTATAAGACAGGTGATCTGGGCAGGTTTCTTATTGATGGTAATGTTGAGCTTTTCGGAAGGATGGATAACCAGATCAAACTGAGAGGGTTCAGGATTGAGCCGGGTGAGATTGAAAGCCTGCTTTCCCGTTTACCTGGTATTAAGGAAGCTGTTGTTAAGGTACACAAATTCGAAGATAGTGATGACCGTTTGGTGGCATTTTTAAATGTTGATGATTCATATAAACTTACGGTTGAGGAAATCACAGGAACTCTTTCGATGAATCTGCCGGCATATATGATACCATCTTTCTACCAGGTATCAGTTGGTTTTCCAAGGCTTCCGAATGGTAAGATAAATAAAGAAGCTCTTATTCTTAGAACAGAAGAATCAGATATAAGGCATGAAACAGAATTTGAGCTCCTGACCGAGACACAGAAAAAATTATATAATATCTGGGAGAATGTCCTGAAAACCAAAAATATATCACCATCCGGAGATTTCTTTTATACCGGAGGTAATTCACTCTTAGCCATCAGAATACTTAATAAGATCAAGGAAGAGACTGGTTTTACAATGTCATTTAAGTCTTTTATTGCCCACCCCACAGTAATTCATTCAGCCAATTATATAGATAGTCAGTCTCAAACAGATGACAGAGCTATTGAACTTGTCCATCTGACAAGCACCACGAATCTTCCACTTTCATTAAACCAGAAGAGACTTTGGCTGATTTCCAAACTGAGACCTGATAATCCGTCATATATAATTCCGTTTACCTATAGATTTTCAGGACCACTTGATTTTGAAACATTTCGACAAAGCATTGATATTTTATTTCGGCGACATCACATTGTTTTTTCGGTAATAAAAGAGTTAAATGGAGAACCATATTGTAATATTGTGCCGTCGAAGGTGGATATCAAATTTATTGATTATTCAGGGCTGTCTGAAAATGAAAGATCAGAGAAGATCAATAATATTTTTAGCGAAGATATTAGGATAGCATTTGATCTGGAAAGTGGTCCCCTGTATCGATTGTACTTAATAAAAAATGGTATAAATGAATATTATTTTCGTTCAAGCTTTCATCATATAATTTTTGATGGTTGGTCATGGTCCGTAATGACCAAAGATCTGAATCATATTTACAACAATCTGTTGAGAAAAAATGAAATTATTCTTGAGGATATTGAATTTCAGCAATATGACTTTGCTTTTTGGGAGAATAGTTTTGCAGGTTCAAGCCATGAGGCTGAATCCATTAAATTCTGGAAAGAAAATTTAGAAGGAGCCTCAAATATACTTAATTTCCCATATGATTTTCAAAGGAAAGGGCAATCATCAGGCAGATGCAAAAATGAAGCAATTCAGCTTTCACCAGATTTGTCGGAGAAACTCCGATATATAAGCAAGGCTGAAGATTCCTCACTATTTGCATCGATGCTTGGCGCTTTTGGTTTACAGATGCACAAATACTCAGGAGAAGAAGATATTAATATAGGACTGCCCGTAGCATACAGGCCTCACTCCAAGCTTGAGAATATTTTTGGAATGTTTGTAAATACTGTCGTAGTCAGACTCAGGTTTGAAAATGAAATTACATTCAGAAAGATAATTAAGCAGACCAGCGAAGCAGCTCTGAATGCTATTGCACACCAGGACCTTCCTTTTGAGAAAGTTGTGGAAATTGTAAATCCTGACAGGTCTTCCAATGCAAATCCGATCTTTCAGGTTGGTTTCACCTGGCAGAATAATCTGGAGGTGCCAATTAAACTGGAAGGAATCATTAGTGAAAAGATAAGATCTAAAGAAGGGACTTCAATATTTGATATCAGTTTCTATATGTGGGAAAATGGTGACAGTATTGAAGGTGAGATGGAATATAATGTGGATATTCTGTCCAGAGATACAGTTGTGCGTTTCAGAGACAACTTTATAAATTTATTGCATTCTGTTGTAGAAAATCCTGATCTTCCGGTTTCTGATATTTCTTTGATATCGGAAGCTGACAGGAATAAGATTTATGAACTGAATGCTACAGATACTCCTTATGAAAGGGATTTGTGTATTCACCAAAAATTTGAACAGCAGGTTATTAAGAATCCTGCATTAACGGCATTATTAGGCAATAACAGGTCAATTAGTTATAAAGAGCTAAACGATCATGCCAACAGGATGGCAAATTATCTGATAATGAATGGTATTAACGTTGAGGACAAGGTGGCCCTCTGTATGGACCGTTCAATCGAAATGATGATATGTATTTTTGGTATCCTTAAATCGGGAGCTGCATATCTTCCGCTTAGTCCGGAAAATCCCACTGAACGTCTTAATAGTATTATTTATGATGCTAATCCAAAATTAATTCTTTCAACAAGAGGTTCTTCGGTGAATATCCCCGAAGGAAGCCCTGTTGTATATATTGATGACATAATCAGCAAGCCATTATGTGATATTGTATCGAATCCTGATGTCAAGATGACTTCAAGAAACCTGGCTTACGTTCTTTATACCTCAGGTTCCACTGGCATGCCAAAGGGCGTGATGATTGAGCATCATTCTGTTCTTAACAGGCTCGGATGGATGCAAAAAGCATATCCGATTGATCAAAACGATACCTTGCTCCAAAAAACACCAATTACTTTTGATGTTTCTGTGTGGGAATTATTCTGGTGGTCCTTTAATGGGGCTAAACTTGTGGTTCTACCAAAAGGAGGAGAGAAAGATCCTGAAACTCTGATACAGTATATTTATGATTACAAGGTAACTACAATTCACTTTGTTCCATCCATGTTTTCTACTTTTTTTGAAACCATTTTAACAAGAGATTTATGTAATAAATTGGTAAATCTAAACAGAATATTTCTGAGCGGTGAAGCTCTTCCACTTAAGGTGGTTAAGGAATTCAATGATATGAGAAATAAGTATTCTTTGCCTGATTTGATTAACCTTTACGGGCCGACCGAAGCTACTGTTGATGTCTCATATTATAACTGTCCAAGAAACAATATAGAAAGTGTATATATTGGCAAACCAATTGACAACACTAAACTATTCGTTGTAAATCAGAAAAATATTTTACAGCCTATTGGTGTACCAGGGGAACTATTGATAGCAGGGGTCAACCTTGCGCGTGGTTATCTGAATCGTCCAGATCTTACAAATGGGAAATTCATCGATTTTAAGATATCTGATGCCCAAATCATTCGTGCCTATCGCTCCGGAGATCTGGTGAAACTTACTCCGGAAGGAGAAATTGATTATCTGGGAAGATTAGATAATCAGATTAAGATTCGCGGATTCAGAATAGAACTGGGGGACATAGAAGCAAAGATTCTTGAACACCCGATGGTTACACATTGTGCCGTTATCGTTTCTGAAAAAGGGAAATATAAATACCTTGTGGCTTATGTTTGCCTGAAACCAGGTAATACACTTCAATCAGATAAGCTCCGGAACTATTTATCCGGGAAATTACCTGAATATATGGTGCCTCCATATGTCATTTTTATGGAAAACCTTCCGCTGACAACCAGTGGAAAGCTTAACAGAAAAAGCCTGCCCGCCATTGATAAAATAATTGAGAGGGATACAATAGCTACTCCTTCAAATGAAATTGAAAAAATACTTCTTAATGTATGGAGTGATTTATTGAAAATAGAAAATATCAGCATCACCGATAATTTTTTTGATATCGGAGGAAATTCATTGCTGGCAATCAATCTTGCAAACTTAATTTCAACGGAGTTAAATAAGCCCTTTAAAGCCCTGATGGTCTTTGAGTTTCCAAGTATAAAAGCACAAAGCGAATATTTTGCCGGGACATCTTCAGATTTGTCATCTTTAAAGAACACAGAATTAGAACTAAAGATGAAAAATAAAAAAAGTGTAAATTTTAAAAAAAATCGTTAGTGCATAAGGGTTATGGAATATTGTAAAAAAATTTTCTGTTAGAATAATTTTTTTATATTTTAGGTAAATCACTATATTCCGGCCAATGTTTGTAAATTAATTTTAAGTATGACTATTTTGAGCAAAAAACAAACTATAAATGGATAATCTGGGAAAATACAATGAAATATTTAAAAATAATTTTCAACTAACCGAAGATCAGTTTAAGGACTTGTCATATCAATCAGTTTCTGTTTGGGATTCTATTGGTCATATGAGTTTAATAGCAGCATTGGAAGATGAATTCGACATACTTTTTGATGCTGAGGATATTATTGATTTTTCTTCCTATAACAGGGGGAAAGAAATATTAAAAAAATACAACATTGATTTATGATGTTGAAGGCATTAAATGTATTCTTTTGAAATTTATGTATTTAACTTCATGGTAGTTTTGTTCAGATAGATTTCAATTATGAGAAGTGGAAGACTTTTGGACAAAAAGGTTTGCCTTATAACAGGGACAAGCCGCGGTATTGGGAATGCCATTGCAGAGAGATTTGCAGAAGAAGGTGCAATTGTATATGCTAATTCACGGACCTTTGGATCTATAGACAGCTGGTCAAAAGAGTGTTCACTTTAAAAACCAGACAGAAGTTATTCCTCTTTATTTTGATATAACAGATTATAATACTGTAAAACAGTATATTTTGCAGATCATTAAAGAACGCGGGCGCATAGATGTACTTGTTAATAATGCCGGTATTGTTTCTTATGAATTGTTAGGTATGATACAATTAGAAAAACTGAGGAACATGTTTGAAATTAATGTAGTCGCAATGATCCAGTTAATTCAAGTTGTTTCAAGAGTTATGTCGAGACATAAATCCGGTTCTATTATTAATATTTCAAGTATTGTTGGTGTTGAAGGAGTAAAAGGTCAGTTAGCATATTCTGCTACTAAAGGAGCTGTAATATCGCTGACAAGGTCAGCTGCAAAAGAACTTGCATCCAATAATATCCGAGTTAATGCAATTGCTCCGGGTATGGTGGATACTGAAAGATTCAGAGCTGTTCTGGAAAAAAATTTTAAGGAGAGAATTTCCGATATTGCTATGGGCAGATTGGCTAAGCCCACAGATATTGCTAATGCTTGTGTTTTTCTTGGATCTGATCTTGCAGAGTATATTTCGGGTCAGATATTAGGGGTAGATGGTTGTACTATTATTTAAATCAAGATAAGGGATGTTTGTTGACTTGGATAAGAAGAAAAAATCAACAATAGCAGCAATTGATAACTGCGGGAATAATATATCATATGGTGAATTGTCCTGTTTTTCGGAAGAGTTTTATTCCAAAATTAATAAAAGGACATTAATATTTATTCTGTCTGAGAATTGCATTGGATCCTTAGCCGGATATGCAGGCTGTTTATCAGCACATGTTGTGCCTTTATTATTAAGTTCCAGCTCAGATAGTGAGACCCTTTATAAGTTAATCTCCATATATCAGCCGGAATATTTATGGCTTCCGGAAAGATTATACGGTAAGTTTAATTTTAGGATAACATTTCGAAAGTTTGGCTATTTTCTTGTGAAAACAGGGTTTGAAGCAATGGAGTTGTTTGATGATTTATCTCTTTTGTTAACTACATCCGGATCCACCGGAAGTCCAAAATTAGTACGTCATAGTTATTCTAATGTTGAGGAGAATGCCCGCAATGTTGCTGCTCTTTTTGATTTGGGTGTTGAAGAAAGGGCTATATTAATTTTACCCATGCATTATACAATGGGATTATCTGTGATTACCAGTCACCTTTTTGCTGGTTCCACAATCCTGCTTATGAATTGTAATTTAACAGACAGGAATTTCTGGAATTTTATAAAAGATCAAAAAGCCACAAGTTTTACTGGAGTACCTTACAGTTTTGAAATATTATACAGATTACATTTCTTTGGTATGGAACTGCCAGATTTAAAAATATTAACACAGGGAGGCGGAAAACTTTGTAATGAATTATTTAAGGAATATGCAGAATTTGCAGAGAGAACCGGAAGAAAGTTCATTGCTACTTATGGTCAGACTGAAGGAACTGCCAGGATGGCTTATCTTCCAGCAGGTTTGGCAACTTCCAAAACTGGTAGTATTGGAAAGGCTATCCCGAATGGACAACTATCACTTATAGATGAAAGCGGACAGGAAATTGAGGAAAATGAGGCCGTGGGAGAATTGGTTTACCGTGGACCGAATGTTACCCTGGGGTATGCTCTGGAAAATAAGGATTTGTTAAAGGGCGATGATAATGAAGGAGTGCTGCATACAGGAGATATTGCCAGAAGAGATAACGAAGGTTACTATTATATTGTCGGACGAATCAGTAGATTCCTTAAGTTATATGGTTACAGGATTGGCTTAGATGAAACTGAACAGCTTATTAAGTCGGAATTTAAGACAGATTGCATGTGTATTGGGAACGATGAGAAAATGAATATATATATTACTGATGAGGACAAAAAGGATTTGATATTCAAATACATGGTTGCTAAAACCGGATTATGTTATAAAGCATTTGAAGTAATTGTTTTATCGGAAATACCAAAAAATGAAGCTGGAAAATCAGTATTATTAGCTGAACCGAATCTTAATGAATAAAATCATGTTAATGAGATCATTAATCTGTCAGATCATCAATTTTAAATCATCAGATTGCCGGTTATTTTTTTGCAAAGTAGGACGACCTGACTATATCTTGATAAATTAAAAATGTTAAACTATGGTTACCATGAATTATGTCAGTTTGTGAAATTCCATAAAATTTTTACCTAAAGCCAGAATTATTGATTTTTTTCTAAAAGTATGGAGGTGCCTGTTCATTTGACCGATTTTACCAAACTCCCGTTATCATCGAACCAGAAAAGACTCTGGATAATAGCACAACAGGATAAAAATAATCCTGCATATAACATCGTGTTAAGTTATCATCTAGAGGGTGAGATTGATTTTAACATTTATTCCAGAAGTCTGCAGTTATTATTTGATAAACAACACACAGTTTTTTCTGTGTTCGATCAGGAAGAAGATTATCCTTATCTGAAAATTATTCCCAGAACTGTAGAAGTTGATTATATTGATTTTTCAGTCAAACCATCAAGTTCAAGAAGAAGGGATATTCAAGACTTTATTATAAAAAATTCCAGAATATGCTTCGATATTAAGAAAGGGCCATTATACCGGTTATATCTTTTAAAAGAGGACAATGGATCCTATTTTTCATTTTCTGTGATTCATCATCTTATTTTTGACGGATTTTCACGCCGTATTTTCGTTCAGGAACTGAGTAAAATTTATACTGATCTGGGCCTGGGAATAGACGGGCCACTTGCGCCACTCAGGTATCAAAGTTATGATTATGCGGAATTGGAAAAGACTGAATTATCATCGGAAAATGAAAAGAACATGATTGATTTTTGGAAAGATAATTTAAAAGACTGTCCGTCTGAATTAAAATTTCCTTATGACTATCAAAGAGATAATAAACCTACTGGATTAGGACGAATTGAACCCATAGAGATACCAAAAGATTACACCCTTAAATTAAGAGAATTAAGTAAAGAGTCGAATAGTTCACTTTTTAATACTCTGTTATCGATTTTAGGATTTCTTTTTAAGAAATATACCGGAGAAAATGATATTTGCATTGGCGTTCCTGTTTCAAATCGCAGATCATTACCTTCTTTCAAGATTTTCGGTTTGTTTGTAAATACAATAGCAGTAAGAATATTGGTCGAGGGAAGAAGAAACTTCAGGGAACATATTGGATATGTTACAGATATAACGAAAAAGGCAATATTACATTCGAAACTTCCTTTTGATAAAATAGTTGAGACTGTAAATCCCAAAAGAATCCCTGGCTTAAATCCGTTTTTTCAGATTTCATTTTCATGGCTGAATAATTTTACTTTGCCCATGGATCTGGCTGGAATTTATGGAAAACGGGTAACAATGAATCAAAGTGTAGCTCCGTTTGCTATTACTTTCTATATGTGGGAAAATGAGGGTAGAATTGAAGGTGAAATTGAATACGATATTGATCTTCTTAAGCGTGAAACAATAATTCGATTAAGGGATAACTTTATCCGATTGATTGGCTCACTGGTAAAAGATCCGGATCAGATATTGTCTGATATTTCAATAATATCGGAGCAGGATCTGAAAATGATAAATTCAATTAACAATACAGTAACAAATTACCCGAAAGATAGGACTATTGCTCAATTATTTGAAGAACAGGTAGTTAAATTCCCTGATAAAGCAGCGGTTGTATATAAAGATGATAATATTACCTATAAAAATTTAAATGAAAAAGCAAATCAGTTAGCCAGGGCTTTAGTAGAATCAGGTTCAGGACGTAATGTTCCGGTAGGGATAATGGCAGACAAATCCATAGATATTATAACAGGTATCCTCGGAATTCTTAAGGCAGGCGGAGGTTATGTCCCAATATCTCCCGATTTTCCCGAAGAAAGGATAAATCACATCGTTCAGGACTCAGGATGCAAGATCCTCTTAAAACAAGAGAAATTTAACGAAATAGCTGTCTCAGGGTTATTAAGTCTATGTCTTGATGCCGTGACCTATGGCCGATATAATAAGTCGAATCTTGAGTTGTTGAATACTTCCTCGGATCTGGCGTACATAATGTATACGTCGGGGTCTACAGGCATTCCTAAAGGTATTCCCATTCAGCAAAAAGGGGTCATAAGACTGGTTAGGGAAACAAATTATATTGATTTTTCAGCAGAAGATAAAGTATTGCAGTCAAATTCTTTTGTTTTTGACGCTTCAGCATCTGAAATATGGGGTTCGCTCTTAAATGGAGGAACCTTATACATTGTTGATAAAGAGATCATTCTGGAACCTGACAAATTAGGAGATTTTTTGGTGAACAACAATATTACATATGTAGATTTGACTTCTTCATTATTCACTCAAATTGCAGAACTGAGGCCAGATATTTTTTCTACAGTCAAAAAAATGATAATTGGAGGTGATGTATTGTCAGTGTCTCATATCAATAAAGTTAGGAGGCATAATCCAGAGCTTACAATGATTAATGCGTATGGACCTACAGAAAACTCATGTACTTCTACAGCTTTTATTATTGATCGGGAATTTAAACAAAGTATTCCTATAGGGCGTCCGATCAGTAATTCAACTGCTTATATCTTTGATTCGGACATGAATTATCAACCGATAGGGGTTATCGGTGAATTATACCTGGGAGGCGATGGTCTTACAACTGGTTATCTCAACAAGCCAGAATTGAATTCAAAGTATTTTGTTAACCACCCATACAAATCTGGTGAGAGGCTTTTCAGGACAGGGGATATGGCGAAGTGGTTACCTGATTGGAATATAGAATTCCATGGAAGATCTGATAACCAGTTGAAAATAAGAGGTTTCAGAGTAGAGCTAGGGGAAATTGAAAGCGTTTTATCACAGATGGAAGGTGTAGTAGAATCAGTAATAAAAGCAGTTAAGATAGAGGAAGGCGATTACAAACTTGTTGCCTTTTTGAATGTTCCGGAACATTTTGACAGGAACACCAGCAGGATATTAACATATCTGCGGACCAAACTTCCATCTTACATGATACCTTCAGCATTTATATATTTAAACGGGTTTCCAAAGACTATCAACGGAAAGACAGACAGAAATGCGCTTAGCTTTGACACTTGTGAATTGAGAAAGCCCAAATATGAGGATCTTATTGAAATTTCACAAACAGGAAAAACAATTCACCGGATCTGGTGTGAAACATTAAAATCAAATGACCTGACCTTTTTGGATAATTTCTTTGATATTGGTGGAAATTCTCTTCTTGCAATACATCTTGCAAACAGGATTTCAAAGGAATTCAATTTAGCTTTTAATACTCTGATGGTATTTGAATTTCCAACTATAAAAGATCAGAGTGAATTTATTGAAGGTAAAAAGGAGGATAAATATCATTCAAAAAATATTGAAATTCTTAAGAAGATAAAGAGTAAGAAAAATGTAAATTTTAAGAAATTCAGGTAAGTAATTGTTTTTGATTAATTAAATTTTGGTCTTATTATGAATGTTACCAATAATAAAATAGCTGTAATCGGAATGGCTTGCAGATTTCCCGGTGCCAGAAATCTGGAAGAATATTGGAATAATCTGGTTTCGGGTAAGGAAACTTTGAAGCATTTTATTGATGAAGAGGTTGCTAAGTTTGAACCTGATTTTGATACTCTCAGGAAAAATCCCGATTATGTTAAGGTACGTGGTGTGTTGAATGATATAGATAAGTTTGATGCAGGCTTTTTTGGGATGACACCCAAAGAAGCTGCAGGAACTGATCCCCAGCAAAGAATTTGGCTTGAAACAGCCTGGGAAGCATTGGAAAATGCTGGCTGCGATCCCTTCAATTATCATGGAGCAATCGGTGTTTTTGCAGGTGGTACAATGAGTTCATATCTGATTAATAATATCCTCAGGGATCCAGTCAGAATGCAAAGTTATATGCGAACAAGTTCACCGGACCTGACTCAGATCATGATTGGTAATGATATATCTTATATTCCTACAAAAACCGCTTATTTTTTTAACTTAAGAGGACCTGCCATCTATGTTCAAACAGCGTGTTCAACATCATTGGTTGCGATAACTCAGGCATGTCAAAGCCTTTATAGTTATGAATCAGATGTTTGTATTGCAGGAGGAGTATCAATCTCTGTTCCGCAAGAAAAGGGATATATTTACCAGGAAGGGGCCATCCCTTCACCGGATGGTCATTGTCGTCCTTTTGATTCCGACGCTAAGGGTACGGTTGGTAGCAACGGTGTAGGTGTTGTTATTTTAAAAAGACTGGAAGATGCCATTAATGATCACGATACAATATATGCTCTGGTAAGTGGATGGGCTCTTAATAATGATGGCAGCAATAAAGTCAGCTATACTGCTCCAAGTGTCGATGGACAGGCTGAAGTAATTATGATGGCTCAATCCTTTGCTGAGGTGTCTCCTGAGGAAATTGGCTATATTGAAGCACATGGAACGGCAACCCCGCTTGGTGATCCAATTGAAATGGAGGCACTTACTAAAGCTTTTTCTGTGAAAACCAATAAAAAGCAATTTTGCGGAATAGGATCTGTTAAGAGCTGTATTGGCCATACCGACTCCGCTGCCGGTGTAGCTTCTTTCATAAAAACCTGTCTTGCTGCTTATTATAAAAAAATTCCGGCAAGCTTACATTATAAAAAACCAAATCCACATATCGATTTTGAAAACTCTCCTTTTTATGTACAAAAAGAATTAAAAATCTGGTCGGAAGAGAAGCCTTTAATAATGGGAGTGAGCTCTTTCGGGATAGGTGGAACCAACGCTCACCTGATTGTGGAACAGCCTCCTGTACTGGAGAAACCGGTAAAAGTGCAATCAAACCAGCCTGAGTTGATACTTTTGTCAGCAAAATCGGAATATTCGCTTAAAAAACGGAAAGAAGATCTGATAGAATATATTAAGACTAATCCTGACATTAATATGCAGGATATGGTATATACTTTAAATTTTGGACGCACCCATATGGTTTACAGGAGTTATCTTGTTGCCTCATCTCCTGCAGAAATAATCTCTGAAAACTATAGTTTCACTGACGGGAAAAAAAGCAATCTGGCATCAAAAATTGCTTTTATGTTCCCAGGTCAGGGTGCCCAATATGTAAACATGGGAAGAGATTTATATAAAATAAACAATACTTTCAGGAAGATACTTGACGAATGTTTCCAGATAGTCAAATCTGAAACTGGAGAGGATATTAAAGCGTTACTATTCGATACAAAAGATCCTGATCAGGCTGATCTAAGACTGGCCAGCACCGAAATTACCCAACCTGCGCTTTTTATTATTGAATATGCGTTAACCAAAGCGCTTGAGCAAATGGATATTAGTCCCGATTATCTGATCGGACACAGCATTGGGGAATATACTGCTGCCTGTATTGCCGGAGTTTTTGATATGCAGACGGCATTGAAAATCGTAATTAAGAGAGGACAATTGATGGGAAAAATCCCCGGTGGAAGTATGATGGCAGTCAGAACAACTTTAACCAAACTTCAGAGTCTTTCAAATACAGATTTTGAAATTGCTGCAGAAAATTCATCCGAAGCCTGCACTATATCTTTTAAATCTGAATTCACTGAAAAGATAAAGAGCCTATTAGATAAGAATGGAATTCAGTATATGGCCCTCAATACATCTCATGCTTTTCATTCCGTCGCTTTTGATCCTATAATGTCAGAATTCAGTGAGTATGTAAATCAGTTCAGTTTAAATGCTCCAAGATTACCGTTTATTTCCTGTCTGACCGGAAATTTTATAACTCCTGAACAGGCAACATCCGGAGCTTACTGGTCTGATCAGCTTAGAAATACTGTACTCTTTCGCCAGGGCATCTCAACAATAGCAAAAAATGAAGGAGTAATATTCCTGGAGGTTGGTCCGAATACTCATTTAAGTTCATTAATAAGACAAAATCCTGAAGTGCCAAATAAAAAAACAATTATCAGCACATTAGGCAAATCAGACACGCAAGATGAACAGTATAAGCTAGTGGCCGCATTAGGCAACTTGCATAATATCGGCATCAATATTAATTTTAAGTCACTATCACCAGAAAAGGGAATAAGAAGGATGGGTTTGCCAACATATCCTTTTGAGAAAAAACGGCATTGGATTGAATCTGATCTGCAATATGGGATCCCTGTTAATTCCCACGAAACCCAGGATAGAAGTTATCATGCAACTGCCGTAGCAGACGATTTATCCTCCGATCTGGTTATAGAATCTGCAGCAACAAATAATATCCCTGCCGTTTCTGATGATTCTGCGGATAAAATTCTTAATATCTGGCAAACATTAATAGGGAGTGAAGAAATTGGAAGGGATGATGATTTCTTTGAAATAGGAGGGCACTCACTTCTGGCACTCCAAATCCTGACAAGAATTAAGGAAGAATTAGGTATTAAGATCACCCTAAAGGATTTTCTTGATAATCCGACAATTAATAAACTCAACGATAAATTTGTCAGAAAAAGTATAGACAGCAGCGTTAAGAGTGAGTCACTTGAGAAAATTGATATAACAAATTTCCCCTTATCGTTTATCCAAAAAAGAATCTGGATAGTATCCCAGTTAGACGGTTTAAATCCTGCATATAATATCCCGTTTACCTATGAGTTCAAGGGTGAAGTGAATATGGAAATTTTGCGCGAAAGCTTAAATGTTTTATTTAACAGACATTTTATTCTGTTTTCAGTATTTAAACAGAAAGACGGGGAGCCCTATTGTGAAATAATTCCAAAATCAGTAGATATTCAATTATTGGATTTTTCAAAGCTCACATCCACAGAGAGCGCAGAAAAAATCTCTTCCTTTATCAGAAATGATTCAAGAAAACAATTTGACCTGGAGACGGGGCCTCTGTACAGGATCAGTTTAGTGAAAAAGAACGATTTGGATTATATTTTCCATGTTACAGTACATCATCTGATATTCGACGGATGGTCGTGGAGTGTTTTTATTACTGAACTGCAAAAGATATATGAAAGTTTAATTCTTAATAAAGAGCCGGAACTTGAGGATGTCAGAAATTATTATCTTGAATATGCAAGTGAACTGCAATATTTTGACGATAAACTGAATGATGAAGTATTGACAAATTTCTGGATTAAAAATCTTAAAGAATGCAGTCCTAAACTGAATTTCCCATATGATTTCAACAGGGAAGATACCGGTTCGGGTTTTGGGGAAAAGGAAAATATCAGGATTCCAGCCGATTATACAGCAAAATTAAAGGAAATAGCAAGGAAGGAACACGCAACTCCTTTTGCTACGTTGCTTTCGCTCATGGGAGTCCTTTTTCAGAGGTATTCCGGGGAAAGTGATATATGTATCGGAACTCATGTCGCAAACAGACCATGGTCAAATCTTGAAAAAATTATCGGAATGTTTGTAAATACCATTCCTGTCCGACTTAATATAGACGATAATCAAACATTCAACGGTTTCATTAATAATACTAAAAATGCTTTATTGGAGGCAATTGCACATCAGGAGCTTCCATTTGAAAAAATTGTGGAAGTAGTAAACCCTGAGCGTTCATCCAACCTGAATCCTATATTTCAGGTAGCAGTCCAATGGATAACGTATTCACCCAAACCCTTGAACTTTGCAGGATTTAGTGCAGAAAGGGTAGATGTCAAAGAGGGAGTAGCTCCTTTCGATATTACATTTAATTTATGGGAAAATGAAGGAGAGATTGAAGGAGAGTTGGAATACAATACTGATCTCCTTAAACGAGATACCATAATACGTCTTATAGATAATTTTGTGAATCTGGTAAAGTCAGCAGTTGAAAATCCTTCCAGGGCAATCTCAGAAATTTCGTTGTTATCAGATTATGATAGAGAGAAACTGACAGAATTTAATAACACTGATGTATCAGTATCTGATTGTCTCATTCAGAATTTGTTTGAGAATCAGGTAGAATTAATGCCATCGAAAATTGCTGTACTCTCAGGTAACGATAAGCTAACATTTGGGGAATTAAATGACCGTTCAAATCAGCTTGCAAACCATCTGCTGAAACTTGGTGTGATACCGGGAGATGTTGTTGGAGTTTGTATTGAAAGATCTGCTGATATGGTAATTTCTGTTATGGGAATATTAAAAGCAGGCTGCTGTTACCTTCCAATAGATCCTTCATTTCCTGATGACAGAATTAAATATATGTTTGAAGATTCAGGCGCTAAAGTGCTTATTTCGCAGAATTCTCTGAAGGATAAATTCCTGCATTTTTACAACACAAAATTCGTTTTGACAGATAAAGACAGTGAACTTTTAGGAAAATACGGCACTGAGAACCCGGAACTGAAAATAAGCACTCATTCCCTGGCTTACATGATCTATACATCGGGTTCTACAGGCAAACCCAAGGGCGTAAAAGTTCACCACCAGGCAGTTGTGAATTTCCTGAACAGTATGTCAGGTAAACCCGGTTTTTCATCTGAAGATAGGCTACTTGCTGTAACAACACTTTCATTCGACATATCAGTTTTGGAAGTATTCCTTCCACTCACTACCGGGGCTGAATTGTTCATTGCTAAAGCTGATGATATATCTGACGGTCAGAAACTTTCTTATTTACTTGATCTTCATGATATTACTGTAATGCAGGCAACTCCGGCAACCTGGAATATTCTCCTTGGAAGCGGATGGAACGGCAAAAAAAATATGAAAGCTTTATGTGGGGGGGAGGCAATTCTTCCAAGCCTTGTTAAGGAACTGCTGCCCAGGGTCCAATCCTTATGGAATATGTACGGGCCAACTGAAACTACTGTCTGGTCAACATGTCATCAGCTGACTGATTCCAATCCACCTATACTGGTAGGAACTCCTATCGATAATACCAGAATCTATATTCTGGACAAAAACAACAAACCTCTTCCTGTCGGAGTTATTGGTGAAGTATGCATTGGCGGTACCGGAGTAACAAAAGGTTATAATAACCGGCCTGAGCTGACTGATGAGAAATTTATTTCTTTCGAAAACGGTCCTAAAATATATAAAACCGGCGACCTTGGCAGATTTCTTATAGACGGGAATATTGAGCTCTTCGGAAGAATTGATAATCAGATCAAGTTAAGAGGATTCAGGATCGAGCCTGGTGAAATCGAAAGTCTTCTTTCGAGGTTGAAAGGTATTAATGAAGCTGTGGTAAAAGTCCACAAATTTGAAGATAATGATGAACGTCTTGTTGCTTTCCTTAATGTGGATCCTGAATTTAAAATGACCAACGAAAAAATCTCAGGATTCTTGTCATTATCTCTTCCTGTATATATGATACCCTCTTTCTTTCAGGCATCTGATGGTTTTCCAAGACTACCCAACGGAAAAATTAACAAAAAAGCTCTGGTCCTAAAAATAGATGAACCGGATAAAAAGCCTGAGTTCGATCTTAGTACACTTACAGGTACACAGAAAAAAATATTAAGTATCTGGGAGCACATACTGAAAATCAAAAACATTTCACCATCTGGTGATTTTTTTGACATGGGAGGTAATTCTCTGTTAGCCATCAGGATTCTAAATAAGATCAAAGAGGAGATGAGCTTTACAATGTCATTTAAATCTTTTATAGCTAATCCGACAATTATTAAGTCAGCCAATTATATCGATAGTCAATTTCAAACTGCAGATAAGGTCGTTGAACTTGAACATATCCCTGAAACTACGAACCTCCCTTTATCTTTAAATCAGAAGAGATTATGGCTGGTATCTAAATTGCAACCTGATATTTCGTCGTATATCATTCCTTATACCTTTAAGTTTACAGGTCAGCTCAACCGCCAGGTATTTCAAAAGAGTATTGACATTTTATTCGACAGGCATCACATAGTATTTTCGGTAATAAATGAGCTTAACGGAGAGCTCTATTGTAATATTATAAAATCCAAAGCGGAAATTGTGTTTTTCGATTTTTCAGGTCTGCCAGAGACCGAAAGAGCCAGCAGGGTAGACAATATATTTAATGCTGACACGCTTAAGGTTTTCGATCTGAAGAATGGTCCTCTGTTTCGTTTACACCTGATAAAAACCGGTAGTGACGAACATTATTTTCGTTTTACGATTCATCATATAGTTTTTGATGGATGGTCATGGTCGGTTTTGGTAAAAGATCTTAATGAGATTTATAACAGCTTGTCGAAAGGAAAAGATGTCAGACTTGAACCGCTCGAATTTCAACAGTACGACTTTGCTTTATGGGAAAAAAGGACTACCGGTTCAAAGAATCAGGAAAACCTGGTTAATTTCTGGAAAGAGAATCTGGAAGGCGCTTCCACATTACTGAATTTTCCATATGATTTTCCGCGAAAGGCACAACCATCAGGAAGAGGTTCATTCGAACCGGTTAAACTTTCTAAGAAGGTGTCTGATAAACTCAGACTGATAAGCAAAACTGAGGATTCTTCGCTTTTTGCAACAATGTTAAGCGTCTTTGGCTTGCAACTGCAGAAGTATTCCGGCGAAAATGATATAAACATCGGATTACCTGTAGCTTATCGTCCGCATTCAAAACTTGAGAATATATTAGGAATGTTCGTGAATACTATTGTTGTTCGGTTGAAGTATGACAAAGAATCAACATTCAGAAATATAATTCATGATACCAGGGATGCCGCTCTTAATGCTATTGCTCATCAGGATCTTCCATTTGAGACAGTTGTGAGGATAGCAAATCCCGAACGTTCTTTAAATGCTAATCCACTATTCCAGATAGCTTTTGCATGGCAGAATAACCTGGATGAACCTTTAAGAATGGAAGGAATTAAAAGTGAAAGATTGAATGGAAAAGAGAGGACCTCAATATTTGATATTACATTCTATATGTGGGAAAATGGAGACCATATAGAGGGCGAAATTGAATATAATACAGATCTCCTTAAAAGTGAATCAGTTGCCAGGCTGAGGGACAACTATCTTAATCTGGTTGAAAACCTGATAGAAAATGCAGATACATCGATAGGATCACTATCGATGATTTCTGAAGCTGAAAGACTTATGATAGAAGAGGTTAACAGTACTGGTGTCCCATATTCAAAAGATAAAACAATTTTCCAGTTGTTCAAAGAAAGAGTAGCACTTAATCCTGAAAAAACGGCAATTGTATTTGATGATGAACAACTTACCTATTCTGAACTTTATATCAAAGTTAATAAGCTTGCTGCGTTAATGGAAACCCGTAATATTGGCAGTGGTGATTTTGTAGGTATACTACTCAAACGTTCTCCTGAAATTATTATTAGCCTTTTGGCAATATTGAAAAACGGTGCCGCATATGTGCCATTAAATATTTCTGACCCGGAGAATAGGATAATGTCTATAATCGATGCTGCAGGGATAAAATTTGTACTCACCAATTCCGATAATAAGATTGATATAAAAGGTGCTTTTGAAAGGCTCAATATTGAGCAATTAATAAGCCAATCAGAGAATTTAAACGTTAAAGAAGAAAATATGGGAGGCAAATCAACTGATACTGCCTATATTATTTTTACATCAGGAACAACCGGAACCCCAAAAGGCGTATTTGTAAATCATCGATCTGTAATAAATCTTATCGAATGGGTAAATAAAACATTCAATATATCATATAATGATAAACTGCTCTGGATAACTAATTTAAGCTTCGATCTTTCGGTATACGATATTTTTGGAATACTGGCTGCAGGCGGGGTGATCAGAATATTAAACGACGATGACAGGCAAAACCCCAAGAAACAGTATGAAATAATGTTAAATGAGGGAATTACTTTTTGGGACTCCGCGCCTCAAAGCCTGTTGCAGATTACTCCTTTTTTTAATATTGCGGACGATAATGGTGTGTTTGATTCTTTAAGACTTGTATTCCTGAGCGGTGATTGGATACCTTTATCCTTGCCGTCGTCTGTTACTTCAGCATTTAAAGGTGCAGAAGTAATAGGTTTAGGTGGAGCCACTGAAGCAACAGTATGGTCGAATTATTTCATAATTGAAGATGTAAATCCTGATTGGAAAAGCATTCCATACGGTAAGCCTATTCAAAATGCGAGATATTACATACTTGATGACACCATGAATCATTGCCGTATCCAACAGCCTGGAAATCTTTATATAGGAGGTGACTGTCTTGCACTTGGTTACTACAATGACACTGAACTCACAAATTCGAAATTCATTCCTGATCCCTATAACACCGGCTCAAAGCTGTATCTGACCGGAGACAAGGCACAATGGATGGCTGATGGAAATATAGAATTTCTGGGAAGAGATGATGACCAGGTAAAGGTAAGAGGGTACAGAGTTGAAATTGGTGAAATTAAAAATGCGGTACTCGGGAACAAATCTATCAAGGAAGCTATTGTCATACCTGACAAATCGGACAGGCATAATATAAAGGTAATTTTGTTTATAACCACTTACGATAATATCAGACTGGAAGCTAAGGATCTAAAGAGAGAATTGCGCGGATATCTTCCTGAATATATGATTCCTGCTGATATTGTTCAATATGAAGAATTTCCTGCTACTTCCAATGGTAAAGTTGATACAAAAAAATTAATGATCGACTATTCTATATCGTTGACCAGCAACAAAATCAAAAACTTATCAGACAAATACCAGGAGGAAATACTGGCACTGACCTCTACTGAACTGAAAATTCACAAAATCTGGAGTGAAGTTTTAAATACGTCCGAAATTTCAGTTAATGATAATTTTTTTGATGTAGGTGGTAATTCACTGCTGGCAATAACTGTATTTTCAAAGATCGAGGCAGCATTCAATGTTGATATGGGTTTAAGGATTTTCTTTGATAGTCCCCGTATTAAAGACCTGGCAGAGACAATAGAACTTACCCTACAGAAGAAAGTTGAAGAGGAATCCTCTGAAAAATCCAGAGACGTAGATGCCAAAATTGTTTCAGGTGAGATTTAATTCCCAGGGGTGCTTTTCTATTTATTATAATATCTGAAATTGGCATACAATGGCAGGATATTTTGATTTGGCGTTTAGAAAACCATTTAATATATTTATATGTAATTCTTAATTTAATAATAATTTTTTTTTATAGGTACCCTATAGAATTTCTAACAACAACTAAAGAATAAATTTAAGACATGCGACACAAAAAATTAAAATTAAGCGTGGTACTATTGTTAGGACTCGGATTAACGGTAGTACAGGCACAGGAAGCCATTCCTGCCTCAGGTGGTAATGGCTCCGGTAGCGGAGGATCAATGAGCTATACAGTTGGTCAGGTTGTATACTCCACGAACACGAGCACCGATGCTTCAGAGTCACAGGGCGTCCAGCAGCCTTTTGAAATATCAATTGTGACCGGGCTTGATGACGCCAAAGATATTTCACTGGAATTTGTGGTTTACCCAAATCCGACATCTGACTATGTCACACTAAAAACAGGAGGCTATAACGTTGAGAATGTAAAATACATTCTTTATAATATAGGTGGACAGATTTTAGTGAGCAATCAGATCGAAGGGAACGAGACTAATATTTCAATGCAGTCATACAAACCTTCCACTTATTTTTTGAAAGTAGTTGACAACAATAAAGTAATTAAAACATTCAAAATCATTAAAAAATAAATTGTTATGAAAAAAATTTACGCACTTTTATGTACAGTCTTGTTCTCTGCAGCCATTTTAGCTCAGGCTCCTCAGAAACTGACTTATCAGGCACTTATTAGAAATAGCAGCCACGCACTTGTTACCTCAACACCAATAGGAATGCAAATCAGTATATTGCAAGGATCTGAAAGCGGTACATCCGTATACATTGAAACCCAGACACCCACTACCAATGGCAATGGCCTGGTAACAGTTGAGATTGGTGGTGGAACCGTTGTTTCAGGAAGTTTTGCCAATATTGACTGGTCTGCAGGCCCCTATTATATTAAAACCGAAGTGGCAACGGCAGCACCACTAACCACTTACACAATTACAGGTGTAAGTCAGATACTAAGTGTCCCATATGCTTTACATTCAAAAACGGCAGAAAGTTATGAAGAAACCGATCCTGTTTACTTAGCCTGGGATAAAAGTTCAGGAATAAGTATAACTTCTTCACAGGTTACAGATTTTGCATCAGGTGTTACGGGTAACGCAGCTGTAGTAGCAAATACAGCAAAGGTTTCCAACGCTGCGCATACAGGAGATGCCACTGGTTCTGCAGCACTGACAGTGACCGGAATAAATGGTACCTCTTTGGCAGGTCTGGCAACAGGAATTCTTAAAAACACCACAGGAACGGGAGTTCCTTCCATTGCTATTGCAGGAACGGATTATCTGGCTCCCACAGGTAGTGCAGCTTTACTTACAAGCTTTCCAACACTAAATCAGAACACCACAGGATCAGCAGGTTCCTTCACAGGCAGCCTGGCCGGTGAAGTTACCGGTACACAGGGAGCTACAGTTATCGGTAATAGTGCTGTATTAGGAAAAGTACTAACCGGATATACCAGCGGAGTCGGAACAATAACTTCCGCAGACAATATTTTACAGGCTATTCAGAAGCTTAATGGCAATGATGCAACCAATGCTAACCTGACAGGTGATGTAACATCATCAGGTAATGAGACCACAATTGCCAACAAAGTTACCATGACTGCCACAACACCACTTTCTGTTACTGGGACACCTACTGTTATTGCAACAAACCCTGTGGTAATATCTATTGCTCAGGCTACAACAACTACAGACGGAAGCATGAGTGCCGCAGATAAGTTAAAATTGGATGGTCTCGCCAGCACTCATTATCTTGGTGAATTATTTAATGGCGGTATTATTTTTAACCTTTATAAAGGGAGCGATGGACAGGAGCATGGTTTAATAGTAGCTCTTCAAGAAGTACAAAACCTTGGCTGGCAAACAGATCCCCCATCGCAGGTAAATGCTTTTTCTACTTACAATGGTGCATCTAATACCGGTTTAATTACAGGCAGTCTGGCTAATTCCTATATTGCTACATTGGGAGCCGGATGGTACTGGCCTTCGTTGGATGAGCTTAGCATATTGTGGCAAAACCGCTTTTATGCAAACAAAGGGTTAGAGGCTAATGGAGGCACTATCCTGGATTATGGAGATTACTGGTCAAGTACCGAGTACGATGCCACCATGGCTTCTTCCTTTTACTTCAGGGAAGGCAGATCATATGTGGGTCTTAAAGTACAGCCTGGGACTATTCGCGGAATTCGTTCTTTCTAATTAATGATTATTATTGCTTCGTTCTTCAACTTTTAAAATTTAATGATTCCCGGTAACAGAAGAAGGTTCAGATATTATGTTCACCTGAACGAAACAATATAATTGGTGACCTGGATTTTGGTATTGCTGCATAGTTTGAATTAATTCATCCTTAAGAGTTGAATTAAGTGAATGAGAGTAAGAGTACCAAAATACCAGGTCATTAATTTATATAGCCGGTAAATTTTAATGAAAAATATACCTGAATCAGTTTTCTACTTCAGAAGAAGCTCGCTATTAGGCACTTTTTGCCAGTAAGTTGAATAATAACTTTTATCTGAGTAATTTTGCCCCCGGCTTTTGAATTACCAAAAAGTACTTTGAGCACATTAATTTAATATGCCTGTTGTATCTTCTGAATGCTTTATAAAATGTTGTTCTGAATCCGGTATAAGTAATTCAGCCGATCTTCCATCGGGTAAACTGAAAGTATTTTATGGAATCACAAAAAAGCTTTCTTCAAAGCAAATGGAACTGGTCAATTATCTTACCAGCGACGAAAAGTCAAGAGCAGAAAAGTTCCTTTTTACAGAAGATAGAAATACCTACATATGCTGTCATGGTTTGCTCAGGTTGATACTTTCCAGGGAAATGAAAATAGATCCTTTGGATATTTTCATTATTAATGATGATAACAACAAGCCGGGCATATCAGGAGATCCTTTATATTTTAACATTACTCATGTCAGGGATGCTTTTGCAATTGTTTTGTCAGAATATTATTACGTAGGTATAGATATTGAAAATTCTGATCAGAATATTGATTTTTCAACCTTAATTAATTCCTATTTCGGTAAGATGGAAAGGAAATTTATTTTGGATTCAGAAACTGATTCAAAAAACAGGTTTTTCCTTTTGTGGACCAGAAAGGAGGCATTTTTAAAGGCAATTGGAACAGGAATAGTTGAAAACCTTAATCAGATAGAATTATCGGGCTCTTATAATAAAATTGACATTAAACCTTATGAAAACCTTGTTCGACATTCCATTTATGATGAGCATTTTATCTATTCGATAAAAGTGAACAATTTTATCTTAAGCATAGCAGTTCCGCAAAAATCAAAAATTATTATCCAACAGATAAATGAAAGAACCATTGAAAAATATTTGAAATAATATCATTACAATATTTTAATTAATCATTGTCACATTTATTACCATTAATAATTCTAACTTACTTGGCCTCAAAAACTGTATCTTATCTGATATTCCCTTTAATTCTGTATGTCAATCAGATAAAGGGTTTTAATTAAATTAATTAATCTTAGACTATGCAGCCGGCAAATAAAGTTGTAATTAATACAGGTTTCCTTTATGGGAAGATGTTAATTACAATCCTTATATCTTTGTATTCAACGCGTCTGGTGTTAAGCGCTCTTGGGGCAACTGATTATGGGGTTTTTAACCTGGTTGGCGGCGTTGTCGCAATGCTTTCTTTTCTTAACGGCGCTATGGCTACAGCCACTCAGCGTTACATGTCTTTCAGTCTGGGAGAGGGAGATAAGGAGAAATTAAAATCTATTTTTTCTTCAAGTGTCGTGCTTCATTTATTTATAGGGATTATTATCGTCATTTTACTTGAATTTGCAGGGCTATTCCTTTTTCATGGCATCTTAAAGATACCGGTAGATCGCATTAATACTGCCAAGATAGTCTTTCAGTTCATGGTAGTAAGCACATTTTTCACTATCAATGCTGTACCATATGATGCCACTATCAGTTCGCATGAGAATTTTTTGTTTGACTCACTTACAGGCATTCTGGAATCAATAATAAAGTTGACCATTGCAATATTGCTTCTTTATACATCCCTCGATAAGCTTATTTTGTACGGATTATTAATGGCAGTATTAACCATTCTTATTCGCGTCATTAAAAGCGTTTACTGTTACAGTAATTATGAGGAATGTCCTACAAGGATAAGGTCATATATTAATACGAGACTTACTAAAGAGATGTTATCGTTTGCCGGCTGGAATTTATTTGGATCCTTTTGTACCATTGCAAGGAATCAGGGTCTTGCTATTGTATTAAACCAGTTTTTTGGTGTTGTAATAAATGCTACTTATGCTATAGCCAACCAGGTGAATTCAAATTTATTGTTATTTTCATCAAATATGCTAAGATCAATAAATCCGCAGATTGTAAAAAGCGAAGGGGGTGGTGATCGCCAAAGAATGTTACGTCTTACCGCGCTGGCGTGTAAATCATCTTTTTTCCTTTTAGCTTTTCTTGCAATTCCAATTGTTTTTGAAATGCAGTTTTTGCTTAGGATATGGCTGAAAACAGTACCTGAAAACACCATAATATTCTGCCAGTTAATGATACTGTTAACATTAATATTGCTGATGACTGCAGGTTTGAACTTATTGATACAAGCTGTTGGAAGAATTAAGATGTCACAAACAGTTACAGGCTCTTTACTCATTTTAAATGTACCACTATCATGGCTATTGTTAAAACTTGGATATCCTGCGTACTCTGTTCTTGTCGGCTCTATTTTTTTGGAGATCATTGCCGGAGGATCAAGAATCTGGTTTGCCAATTACCTGGCCGGGCTGGATGTAAGATATTTTTTGTTTAAAAATATCGTCGGATCTCTTATTACGGTTATTCTGGCTGTCCTTTTTGCTTTGATACCGAGAGTTTTATTAAGCGAGGGCATTTTAAGAGTAGTTCTTACAACCTTAACGAGTACTTTTTCTCTCATCATTCTTGGCAAATACATTGCTTTAACCACTAATGAGATTAAGATAATCAGGGAACTTATCAGGACTTTCTATCTGAAAGTAAAGAATTTTCTGGTGTCGACAAAATAATGAAAAGTCTACGGAATTTATGACTGAATCAAAGGAATTATACGAAAAAGTAATAAAGAACGAATATTGCATCGGATGTGGAGTTTGCTCGAGCATTGATGGATCCCCGTTCAAAATAATTATGAACAGGTATGGTAACATTGTTGCTGAACCACACAACGATCCGGAAAAAAGTAATGTGAAGGTACTGAAGCTGTGTCCGTTTTCAGAACAGGCTAAAAATGAAGATGAACTTAGCGAAATATTTTTCCGGGAAATTAAGAATAATCATTCAAAAATTGGTAAGTATCTGACGTGTTATGCCGGATATGTTGAAGAAGATGCCTTCAGAGAAAAAGGTAGCTCAGGAGGCTTTGGAAAATGGACTGGTCATACTCTGTTAAAGGAGAATATTATTGATTACTTCATACAGGTTTATCCTAATCAGACCAATGATCCCTCCAAACCTCTGTTTGATTATTCTATTGTTTCCGACAACGAAGATGTCGTAAATGGATCAAAGTCATCCTATTATCCGGTAACGATGGAAGCCATTCTTAAAACCATCAGGGAAAGAGAGGGTCGATATGCAATAACCGGTGTACCATGCTTTATAAAAGCATTGCGGTTGCTTTCCTGCGAAGATGAAATAATTAAAAAAAGGATAAAATATACTATCGGGATAATTTGCGGAGGTATGAAAAGTGCCAACCAGTCAAAAATAATAGGCTGGCAACTTGGAGTAAAGCCAGAAAACCTTGTGGCTGTTGATTTCAGAAGAAAACATAAAGACAAGCCCGCGAGTTATAAAATTTATCAGGTCTGGTCAAATCTTGATAATATCGAGAGGTACAAAGATGCCGGAGCAATATATGGAACGGATTGGGGTTCAGGTTATTTTAAACCCAAAGCATGCGATTACTGCGATGATGTAGTGGGGGAGACAGCCGATATAAGTTTTGGTGATAGCTGGCTGCCCCGGTACGAAGGTGACCCTCGTGGCACATCTCTGATAATTGTACGAAATACTGATCTGCATAACTTGCTGAGAAGATATTATGATAATAATAAAATTACTTTAGATGAACTGACACCTGAAGATGTTGTAAAAGCACAGGAGGGAGGTTTCAGGCAAAGAAGAGATGCTCTTTCCTACAGAATCGCCAAAAAAGAAAGAAGGGGAGAATGGTATCCTCCTAAAAGAGTAAAGGCCAATGAATTTAAATTAACAAGAAAGAGAAAGAAGATCTATTCCCTAAGAGAAAAAATTGCAGAACAAAGTCATATTTCTTCCTTTAAGGCATTAAATGCGTGTGATTTAGGTATATTCTACAGAGAAATTGAACCATTGAGGAAAAAATACCATATTGCTCTCTATGGAAACCTTCCGGTCAGAGCATTTAAGAAATTTAAAAAAATGTTTTTGCGGAAATAACTAAATTGTAAGAAAATTTGACCTAAAAATGATGAAATGAAAATTGGAATTCTTACATATCATTCTGTATATAATTTCGGTGCAAACCTGCAGGTTTATTCAACAGTAGGATACTTGAGGAACAATGGATTTGAGCCTGTAATTATTAACTGGGTGCCCGAGGATCTGGAAGAAAGATATGACAGGACAATACCGAAAGTGCAAATAGAGGCTCACAAAAATTTTATTCAGAAAAACCTGAATTGCACAGATATTTGCAGAAATGATAATGACCTGGCCGATGTTATCCCAAAATATAACATCAAAGGAATAATAGTAGGAAGTGACGCCGTATTGCAGCACATGCATTTTTTATCGCGGCTCCGTCTGACAAGGAAGGGAATTGTACTCAGAAAGAAACCTGCTGTTGATGTGCTTTTCCCGAATCCTTTCTGGGGAAGCTTCATCCCTATGCTGTCGGAAAAAATACCTGTTGTAATAATGTCTGCTTCATCTCAAAATGCAAATTTCAGACTTTTCAGAGGCAGGCTGAGAAAACGCATGTGTACTTCCCTTAAGCAATTTAAATCCATAACTGCCAGAGATGAATGGACGAAGAAAATGGTGAGTTACCTGACATTTAAATCTATAGTGCCTGAGATAACACCAGACCCGGTTTTTGCATATAATCAGAATATTAAGGAACAGTGCTCAAAAGAGAAACTGACCAGGAAGTTTAATTTGCCGGAGAGGTACATTCTCATAAGTTTCAGGAACCGCAAATGTGTATCCAGGGAATGGCTGAATTCATTTCAGGATTTAACTGAAAAAAACAATATGCATTGTGTTGTACTACCTATGCCGGACGGTATTAAATTTGACCATCCTATTAAGAATATTATTGATATTCCATTAGACCCTGATGAGTGGTACGGAATTATTAAGCATTCGTCAGGATATATTGGAGAGAACATGCATCCGGTTGTTGTTGCTTTGCATAACAGCATTCCTTTCTATGCCTTCGATTCATACGGCATAGTCAGGTTAAAATACTTCGTGAATGAAAAATCGAGCAAAGTCTACGATATATTATCCAAAGCGGGCTTTCCTGAAAAGAGAATTGGAATTCTTGGAAGGGGTTATAAACCCCCTCAACCGCAAGAGGTGTTTAAGCAACTTATTGACTTTGATTTTTCAAAATGTAAAAGTTTCAGCCTGAGTCAGCAAGAAAAATATAATGAAATGATGGAGAAGATAGTATCATTAGTAAATGACAAAAGATGAAGAAGACCCTTTTTATTCTGCTTCTCTTGTGTTCAATCCACTTCTGGGGTTTTGTCTATTTGCCTAAAGAGGTTTATAATATAACCAATGCTGTATCATTACTGATTATGGGAATTCATTTTCTAATTACAATGAAAAATAAAGGGTTGCATTTTAGAATTCCCATTATTATTTACTTTTTAGGTCTGATTATTAATATTTTAGCCTCTTACTTTAACCATGGGCAGCATATACTGGATTCATTCCTTGCCTTTGGCCCGTTCTATTTTATGCTCTTTTATTTTAGTTTGCATTACATGCAGATAAGCCAGAAATATATTGAGAATGTTATCATTGCATTTGCCGTCTTATATTCAGTTTTTTACCTTGCTCAGGTTTTTGCCTATCCCAGGCCAATCTTTTTTTCCGATATGATTAAAGACAGAGGGACTATCAGGCTAAGGATAGAGGGAAACGGATTTTTGATGCTGGCTTTCTTTTTATTATTAAATCGGTACTTAATTGACCAAAAATTAAAGAATGTGTTCCTCCTGGGTTTTTTCTTCATTATTTTACTTAAGGGAGGGTTCCGTTCTCTTACATTTGCGACAATATTTCTGTCATCTTTTATGGTTCTGAGACTCATGAAGTATGCTGCAAGAAATTATTTAACAATTATCATTTTGTTCGTACTGTTTGCAGGCTTGATGTATAGCAGGGGAACATCTGCTGTATTAAAGAACATGATATCTGCTACACAAAAACAGAAGAGGGAGGGAGAAAATTACATCCGGGCCCGCTGCCTTGATTATTATTTTACAGTTTATCCTGAAAATAAGTCATATTATTTTTTTGGTGGGGGGTTGTCTGAAGGTAATAGTCTTGAATCGCGGAAGCATCAATATATAGAAGAAAAATTCGGATTCTATTGGGTTGACCTGGGATTAATAGGCTTTTATATAGTTATTGGAGCAGTAGCATCCATAGGTTTATTATGGTATAGTGTAAAAGCAATTTTTACCAGGGTACCTCTAAATATGATCTACCTGAATTTTTACTTTTTATACCTGCTAATGGTTTCTATTACTACCATGGAGATCTATAGAACAGGGGTCTTTGCCGTTGAAGCCATCGTATTATATCTAATTGATATTAACAGGGTTGAAAATAAACTGGAAGCAGGTCAACTCAACAAGCCGTCAACTGATTAAGAAACGGGAGGAAGATTTATTTACCCTTTTAATAACAGATTAATAGGAGTAATAGGCACTCATATAAAAAGCATAAGAAGCAAAAGCTGAAATTTCTGGTTATTATGAAAAACGAAAATTTATTTGAAACGCAGGTATTAGGCCCATTTCTTGAAATTATGAAGAGATTTCAGAATGAGAATGCTTTTTGCATAAATGGAATTTTCTATACCTATAAACAATTTGGTGAGTATATTTCAAAAATCAGATACACACTAGCTTCATATACAGAAAAGGGTTTAAATATTGGTCTGGTCGCAAATGACGATATTGAAACTTACGCTTCTATTTTTGCAGCATGGCTGGAAGGCTGTGCTTATGTTCCATTAAACCCAAATCAGGCCATAGACAGAAGTATAGAGATAATTTCCCAGGCTGATATTGATTTAGTAATTGATTCAAGTCCTGAATCTATATTGACAAAGGTAAAGGTTCTTGAAAGTGCTAAATTGAATTTTAGAGAATTATGGCTTGAGCCAAAAGTTGTCTCTGATGCTGTTCTTGCTTATATCCTTTTTACATCAGGAAGCACCGGCAAGCCAAAAGGAGTTCCAATAACAAGAGGTAATATTGCGAATTTCATTGAATCCTTCTGGAAAGTGGGATTTGATATTAATAATACTGACCGGTGTCTTCAGTGTTTCGACCTGACATTTGATGTGTCAGTTCAATCATATCTGGTTCCTTTGACAAAAGGAGCTTGTACCTACACCATTCCACATGACCAGATCAAATACAGTTATATCTATGGCTTATTTGAGGAGCATAGATTAACATTTGGGGCCATGGTACCCTCAATGATACGTTATCTGCGACCTTATTTTGATGAAATAAATGTGCCCAGCATGAAATATAATATTCTGACTGCTGAAGCCTCTCCTCTTGAATTGGTAAATGAGTGGTCCAAATGCATTCCAAATGCAGAAATATATGATTTCTATGGACCAACCGAAGCCACAATATATTGTACATATTATAAATTATTTAAGAATGGCCGCAATAAACAGCTTAACGGTATTTCTTCGATTGGGAAGCCAATGAGCGGATTGGTTGCTGTAATTGTGGACGAGGATAGAAAAATATTAGGAGCTAACCAGAAAGGAGAATTATGTATATCTGGTGATCAGTTAACTCCTGGTTATTGGAATAATCCGGACAAGAATACAGAATCTTTTTTTGAGATGGAATACAAAGGTGCTGCACGAAGATTTTATAAAACCGGTGATTCTTGTTATATGGATGAAGAAGGTGATATTATGTATTCAGGCCGTTTGGATTATCAGGTAAAAATACAGGGTTATCGTATTGAGCTGGGAGAGATAGAGCATCATGCAAGAGAATATGCCAAAGGACAGAGTGCTGTCGCCGTATCATTTGAAAGCAACAGTGGAGCTACTGAAATTGCACTTTTTATTGAGTGTGAATCAGCCGATACAAAATTGTTAGTGGAATATTTGAAATCAAAGATGCCGAACTATATGATTCCCTCAAAAATAATTTATAATGAAAGATTTCCATTAAATATTAATGGTAAGATTGATCGTAATTCCCTGAAAAAGCAAATAGTAATTTAAAATTATATATTTTAATTTAATATAACTGAGATATGGAACTTATTAAGGAAATTTCTGATTCAATATTAAAACATTCTGACAGAAATGCATTCTTTATAAATGATGTCTTTTATACCTATCAAGATTTTGCAAAATCAGTCTCAGGTGTTAGAAGATTAATTCAACTTTCAATTCCCGGGTCAGAAAGGTATATTGGATTAATAGCAAATAATGATCTCAGCACCTATGCATCGATCATAGCACTCTGGCTTGAAGGTAAGGCATATGTTCCTATAAGCCCTGATGCACCTGCTGTCAGAAACGAAAGCATGATAAAGCAAATAGGAATAAAAACAATAATTGGCTCAACCAGCATCCCTCTTATATCTTCCTACTCTTTAGTCGACAGCAGTAACCCACCGGAAACGGAAGTTCTGTTGACTCCTACCGATTTTCCCGAAGAAGAAACATGCTATATATTATTTACATCTGGTAGCACAGGCGATCCGAAGGGTGTTCCGATTACATTAGCAAACATAACAGCGTTTACAGAACGTTTCTTAAATCAGGTATATAATTTAAATGAAAATGATAAATTCCTGCAAATGTTTGAGCTAACTTTTGATGTCTCGGTAAAATTTGTTTTGGCGTTGCTCAAGGGGGCATGTACATTTACTCTTCCAAAAGATAAAAGTAAATTTCTTTATCTGCTCGATTTGTTTGAGAAACATAAACTGACTTTTGTCATTACACTGCCATCAACACTTTACTATTTCAGACCCTATTTCGACGAGCTCAACTTTGAGTCTATAAAGTTATGCCTGGTTGGAGGAGAAGCTGTACCGCTGGATTTAATAGAGGAATGGAGCAAATGTGTTCCAAATGCAACAATTTACAATATTTATGGCCCCACAGAGGATACTATTGCCTGTTCGCTTTACAAATATAATCGCAATGGTGCCAACAAGTCATATAATGGTGTTTTATCCATCGGTTTTCCGATGATTGGATGTGAAATGATTATTGTGGATGAAAACAAAAATATTCTGGAAAACGGTAAAAAAGGTGAGCTGTGTTTAGGAGGTGATCAACTAACTAAGGGATATTGGAACAATGAAGCAAAAAATTCAGAATCCTTCTTTTATATCAGTTATAAAGGAAAGCCAACCCGGTTTTACAGGACTGGAGATTTAGGTTTCTTTGACAAGGAAGGGTCATTTAATGTTCATCGGACGAATTGATTTTCAGGCAAAAATACGAGGTTACAGGGTAGAACTTACTGAAATTGAATTCTATGCCAAAGCATCTCTTGGTAAAACAAATGTTGTGGCCCTTCAATATAAAAACAAGATTGGAGAGAATGATCTTGGGCTTGTAGTGGAATCTGAAGATTGCAATGTAACCGAGCTGATTAACTCTATGAAAATAAAAGTTCCCTTCTATATGATTCCTTCAACTGTCAAGCTTATCAAGGAATTTCCGCTAAACAAAAACGGGAAGATTGACAGAAAAGTATTAGAGAAACTTTTTGTTTCTTAGAGGACTGTTTCCGGAACAGCGAGGGAGTATGACTTTCCTGGCTTTGTCATTATTTCCGGGCACTTTAACATAAAATCATTTAATAATAAAGGATTATTCACATAAAACTTGGAGTATGGAAAGAATAGAAGTAATTGATAAACTAACAACGATTTTCAGGACAACATTTAGCGATGATTCATTGGTACTAAAAGATGAAATGACTGCAAATGATGTTGATCGTTGGGATTCTTTATCGCACATGATTCTTATTGCAGAGATAGAGAAAGCTTTTTCGATCAAATTCAAATTAAGGGATCTGAATAAAATGCAAAATGTAGGTGCTATGATAGATATAATTATTACAAAATTATAAATATAAAAGTCAGATTAATATGCTATTCACATCCTTTAATTTTTTGATCTTTTTCCCATCAGTAATTATAATTTACTATTTGCTTCCTCAAAAGTACAGATGGCCATTTGTTCTTATTGTAAGCTATTATTTTTATATCAACATTAATCCAATATATGCAATCCTATTATTTGGAGTAACTACTACTACTTATCTTTTCGCAATCCTGTTGGAAAAGACAGAATCTGATAAAAAGAGAAAGTGGATCCTTATTGCTGATATTATTCTGACACTACTGCCGCTTTTCTTTTTTAAGTATTATAATTTTGTAAATCAAAGTGTTTTCGACCTGCTTGACCATTTCGGAATCAGGTGGCCGTTACCTGATCTGAGTTTACTTTTGCCAATAGGAATTTCCTTTTATACTTTTATGGCTCTGGGATACTCTATTGATGTTTATAATGAGACCATCAAAGCTGAAAAGAACTTTGGGATCGTTGCATTATTTACCTCATTTTTCCCCATCGTATTATCAGGTCCCATCGAACGGGCCGGAAATATGTTCAATCAATTCAGGGGTAAACTTAATTTTGATTATAACAAAGCCGTAAAAGGCCTGCAGTTAATGTTGTGGGGATATTTTATGAAATTAGTGATTGCTGACAGAGTCGCTATCTATATAAGTACAATTTTTAATAATTATGAATATCATTCAGGTATCTCCCTTTTGCTTGCCACATTACTATATCCTTTCCAGATCTATGGTGACCTTGGGGGTTATTCTTTAATAGCAATAGGATGTGCCAATGTAATGGGCATTGATATTATACCGAACTTTAACCGGCCATTCTTCGCTACCTCAATGTCAGATTTCTGGAGAAGATGGCACATGTCCTTAATTAAATGGCTTACGGATTATCTGTATACCCCTATCTCATTTGGCTTAAGAAAATTAAATGTATGGGGTATAGTAATAGCTCTGTTGCTGACATTTCTTATCTCAGGTGCATGGCATGGAGCAGCTCTAATATACATGATATGGGGTACTTTTCAGGGAATTTTGCTAAGTATTGAAGCCCTTACAAACAGAAGAAAAACAGAATTTGAAAAAAAATATAAACTCAGAAGCAGGAGTTTATATATTATTATAAGTTCAGTTATTACTTATCTGTTATTTGCTTTTTCGTTATTAATAGCCGGAGCAGTTAATTCCGTATCCGATGCATTTGTTGTAATAGGAAAAATTTTTACAAATACCCAGCCATTATTTATTAATGGAACAACAATGTTCTATATGTTTATAGGGATAAGCATATTGTTCTTTTCTGAACTAAGGGATGAATTTTTTCCTGATAAGTTCAAATTGTTTCAGAGCAATAAAATTTATATCAGATGGGGAGCTTATATGGCTGTTCTTTTCCTGATTATATTGATAGGGGTTTTTAATGGCGGTCAGTTTATATATTTTAAATTTTGATTAATGAACAAAGGAAAGCTCTTTATTAAAAAACTGTTTGTTTTTATATTATTATTTATCATTCTTGATTTTGCAATTGGCTCAATTCTTGAGCATTTTTATTTTTCACCAAGGAGCAAAACAAGCGGTGACAATAAACTTTACTATAGCTTAAACATGACTAATGAAGACATACTTATTTTTGGTGCTTCAACTGCCATTCATGGCTATATCCCTAAAATTATTGAAGATTCGGTGGGTATGTCGTGTTATAACACCGGATGGAACGGAACAAATATATTTTTTTCCACTACAATTTTATGCTCAGTTCTACAGAGGTATACTCCTAAGGTTGTAATTTTTGATATGACAGCGTGGGAATTAGTAAAAGCTGACGACGACTTCGACAAACTATCTGAATTATCTCCATATTACTTTTCAAATAAAAATGTAAAAGAAATTATAGACTTCTCGGGCAAATTCGAAAAGTTTAAAATGTTGCCAAAAACATATCGGTATAATAGTAAACTGTTATATATCCTGACTCAAAATATACATCCGCACAGTACAGCTGAAAAAGGCTATGAACCATTATATGGCCATTGGGAAAATAATTTGGTCGAAGATACCCTGTCGGTTGCCCCATCCGACTCAGTAAAGTTTTCAAGTCTGGATAAGTTTATTTCCCAGGCTTCTGAAAAAGGATGCAAAGTTGTTATTGTTTCTCCTCCGGTATATCGCTTATATACTAAAAATCAATATTCAGGGATACAGGAGTATTTTAATAAAAAGAATGTCGAATTTTGGAATTTCAGGAATGACACTTCTTTTATTGATCACCGGGAGTATTTTTATGATTTTGTTCATTTAAACAATTCAGGCGCTAAGCATTTTACTATACAAATAGCAGATAGTCTAAAAAAATTATTAGGTTCTTGAAAAAAAAGACAGATATCTCAATATGTGTTTGTACCAGAAATAGGAAGGATGGACTGAGGATATTACTTGAAAGCTTCCTGGTTATGCAAATTCCTCCTGATACAAATGTCAGGATTATCGTTGTTGAGAATGACATAAAAAGAAATTCTGAAAATATAATTAATGATTTTGGCTTAAAGGCAAATTTTAGAATAGACTATTATTTGGAGCCACAGCAGGGTCTTGCCTATGCCAGGAACCGATCTGTCAGAGAAGCAGGAGAATGTGATTATTGCTGCTTTGTTGACGATGACCAGGTAATTGCCGACGACTGGCTTGTTGAACTTATTAAATGTCAGAGAGAATTTGACGCTGATGGCGTTTGGGGATCAAATCCTCCTGTTTTTTCAAAAAAAGTAATGCCATCTATAAGGAAATTTCATACTCCAAAACCTTTTATGTATGGGCAAATTGTTAATTACGCTTTTACTAATTGCCTTTTAATGAGAAAAGAATACCTGGATAAAATACCTGGTCCCTTTGATATAAGATTAAATTTCACCGGAGGTGAGGACAGATATATGACGCAACTCATTTCAAATCTGGGGGGTATTATACGCTGTAATCCAAATGCTAAAGCGTATGAAAGAATTCCGGATAACAGAACAACCATTAAATTTTATGTTAGCAGAATTTATAGAATCTCAAATGCAGCTTTATATGTAAGAACTCTGGAGAATGACAGTTACTCTAAATGGAGCGCTTTCCCCAGATTGTTTATGAGATTTTGTTATGGATTGTTGATAGTGATCCCATTTTTTCTGTTTGGGAAAGAAAGCAAGCTTAAAGGATTGGGCAAAATGGTTAATGCTATTGGCGGTTTCGCATTTATGCTCAGGATAAGGAATAAGTATTATAAAAGAAATAGCCATCCTTCCAGTTAGTACTGATAATTATCTTAAGCTGTCATACATTGAATAAATATTATTTCCCCCCTTACATATGAACAGAATTGCGGTTTGTATTCCTACCTATAAAAGGCCATCAATGCTTAAAAAGTTATTATTGAGTATTTTTGAATGTCGTATTGATGTTTCTTTAATTGCGGAAATAAATTTAATAATAGTCGATAATGATGCTGAACGCACAGCAGAAGCAGTCGTAACCGGGTTGGGAAAGAACATACCACCAACCTTCAGTATATCCTATTACAATTATCCTGCGAAGGGGCTATCAAACGTCAGAAATGAACTCATCAGGCTTGCTCTATTATCAAATCCTGATTATATTGATTTTGTTGACGACGACGAGTATGTCACTTCCGGGTGGTTAAACGAATTAGTTAAAACAATAATCACATGTAACGCTGATGCAGTTCGTGGTCCCGTTATTGCTGTAACTGAGGAAAAGGTACCAGGATATATCTGGTACTGGTTTAACCGTGAAAACTACCCTGATAAATCTCAGATATATTCATTTACAACTGGAAATCTGATTGTGCGACGAACATCATTTCAGAAATATGATGTGTGGTTTGACAAGCGCTTTAATACTACAGGAGCTGAAGATGTTTATTTTGGCAATCAGTTACTTAAAAAAGGGGCTACTATATTCTGGTCAGGGAAAGCCATTACTTATGAAACAATCCCTTTGAACAGAGCCAGCACTTATTGGATAATGAAGCGAAAATTCAGAGGAGCTACCAATTTTGTTTATAGCCTGAAATTAGAGAAACAGTATGCAAGATTATTAATAAAGTTTGCTTTAAGCATTGTTTATGTATTTATAGGTATATTGTCAATGATTATGCTATTCTTTCCAATAAAAAGAAGACTTTGGGGGTTGATAAAGATTTGGGAGGGATTTGGAGGAATCTCAGGCCTTATCAATATCAGATCAGTTGGTTATTAATAAGAAATACATTTTGAGACCATTTTATTATTTGACAATTACTTTTTTTAATTGATCTTATTTACTGGTTTATGCAGAACAATGTTCTTATAATACAGCGTTTCTATTACAATTTTCGTGAAGGATTCTTTGAATATCTTTCTGATACACAATTTGATTTTAAACTTATCAATGCCACCTCATCCAGGGGCAGGGTGAAAGTTCATGCTGACGCGAGAAGTAAACCATTCCTGGAAAAAATATTATATTTTTTTATCGGGGAAAATTTTGTCATTTTCCCTTTCCTTTTTTTCAATCTTATACATATAAATCCAAGAATGATTATCACCGAGGGAGGTCAAAATACTCTTAATAATTTGCAGGTCTTTTTATATTGCAGGGTTTTTAAACGTAAGTACATTATTTGGGATTTGGGAAAAGGCTTTGCCGATTTTAAAGATTCCATACTAAGAAGAATATACCTGACTATGTACAAATATCTTTTAAGACATGCCTATTTTGTTTATGGCTATAATTCTCAGAGTAAAAAATATTTTTGTTCACTTGGCATTCAGGAGAACAAGATTGTTGTCCTGAATAATACGATTGACACACGGAAAATAGCAAAAATAAAATCTGCAAATACGCCAAAAATTCCATCTGAGCTTTCAGAATATACCGGAAAGGGGTATATTTTTTTGATTTTTGTCGGGTCTCTTTTAAAAAGCAAAAATATTGAGGATTTACCTGAACTGATGCGACTGCTTGGGGAAAGGTATTTTTTGATTATTGTTGGAGATGGCAATCAAAACTATAAATCCGAATTACAGGCACTCTTTGAAGGTACAAATCATTTTTTTGTTGGTTATAAGAGAATCGAACAATTACTTGATTATTATGCAATTTCCTCATTTTCAATACTTCCGGGACTCGGAGGATTATCTATTAATCAATCCATGGCTTATGGTGTTCCGGTAATATGTAATTTCGCAGACGGTGCTGAAAAAGACCTGATAATTGAAAATGAAACAGGTCACATATATAAGGATTTGAAGGATGCTTATGAGTATATCATTTCAAAAGACAGCAATGATTGGTCTTTAATGGGAAAAAAAGCAGAAACTTTCCTGTATAAGTACCATAGTGTAGAGAATATGATGGATAAATTAATTTATTATTGCACAAATTAATCTGACCGTCAAAAAATTGATAACAATGTTTAAATCCTTAAAGAGAATAAGAGACCTCTATTTAGTAAAAATCGTCTGGAGGAAATATCAGATAGGGAAAAGTTTCCATGCAGGCAGGTCTGTATTCATGTGGGCAAAGAACACAATTATTATTGGTGACAATTTTTATATAGGAAAATATTCCATGATAGAATGCGATGCCATAATTGGTGATAATGTTATCATTGCCAACCGTGTTGCGCTTGTTGGCAGATATGATCACAATTATCAACAAGTTGGTGTTCCGATACGACTGGCGTCCCAGATAAGAGATACTGATTATGACTGGAAAGGACTAAATTTAAAAGTAATAATTGAAGATGATGTATGGATTGGATATGGATCAATTATAGTAAGTGGTGTCAGAATAGGGCAGGGGAGCATTATTGCCTCCGGTTCAGTAGTGACAAAGGATGTGGAAGCTTTTTCAATTTATGCCGGTGTGCCTGCAAAGAAAATAGGAAACAGATTTGATAATGATGATGATTTAAAAAAACATCTTCAACTCTACAATCAATATTATCGTAGTAAAAAGAAATAGTTAATTTTTGAACCTTAAAATTTGATTACTTTGTACAAATTTTAAAAGTAGTAATTTATTAAATGAAGAATGACATTGTAAGCTTTTCATTATCAAAAGCATCTATCTATATCGACCCGTTAAACAATCTGCCAGCTAAAAAACTGTTAATCAATACAATTAATGCTCACAGTTACAATGTAGCGCTAATTGATAAAGATTACGCAGAAGCTCTGAAGAAATCAGATATTTTATTACCGGATGGGATCAGCATAGTTCTTGCAGCAAGGCTATTAAATGGGATTCGATTTAAGAAAATAGCCGGAGAGGACTTGTTTTTTTATGAGATGAATCGGTTAAATAAAATGGGAGGTACCTGCTTTTTTTTGGGAAGCAAGGTTACAACTCTTAACCAGATATATGATAGGGCAAAAATGGATTTCCCTGAGGTGAAGGTTTTTGGCTTTTCTCCACCTTATAAATCAAGGTTTTCAGATCAGGAGACAGAAGAAATGATATCTGCAATAAACCTTAGAAAACCTGATGTACTGTTTGTTGGTATGACAGCTCCGAAACAGGAAAAATGGGCAGCTGAAAATTTCAGTAAAATAGACACCGGTCATATCTGTTGTATTGGTGCCGTATTTGATTTTTACTCGGGTAAATATAACAGGGCCCCTAAATGGGTAATTAAAATTGGCTTAGAATGGCTATTCAGGTTTATTCAGGAACCTCGCAGAATGTGGCGGCGTTACTTAATTGGAAACCCGAAATTTATATGGGCAGTTATAAAAGAAAAATTCGGTACTGCCCGACATTAATATATAGATTAAAATGTTCAGTGATTTTATAAAAGAGATTAAAGAAAAAGAGATAATAATTTCATTTTCAAAAGGTAAGCTCCAATACAGTGGGCCTGAGGAAAATATTGATGAAGCATTGTTAGTCAAGCTTAAAGAAAATAAGCCAAAACTTCTTAAATATTATTGGCCTTCAAAGTGTTACAACATGATGCCAATTAATACTGAAGGAGATAAAATACCATTAATTTTATTGCATGCCGGTGAAGCAAATTATAGTATAAGCAGGTACCTTGGTAGTGATCAACCTTTTTATGGATTCTTTTATATTGGATCAGAGGGAGAAAAGATCAGGTATAAAAACCTGGAATCATTTGCAGGTGAATACCTGCATCAATTGCAGGAAATTCTTCCGGAAGGGCCCTATTATCTTGGAGGATTCTCGCTTGGTGGGATTCTTGCTTATGAAATGGCAATTAAACTGCAGCAAAAAGGGTATAAAGTACCGCTATTAATCCTGGTTGATTGTGAAATTCAATCATTTGATAAAAATAAGAGTCAAATTCTCCGGTTACGTGATGTCATTAAAATAGTCAAAAAGCATTTAAGGGACGTATATAATTGGTTTTATTATAACACCATTAAGATGTTCTATGATCTCTTTCATCTGTTCAAATCAAATATTCCAGTCAAATACAGGAATTCATATATTATATGGATATATTCCATGTTGTTAAGAGGTTACAGGCCGTCTACACCGTTTGACGGTAAAATTTTACTATTCAGAGCGGAAGAAAATTTGTCTGAAAACGAGCATTTAGGGTGGGACCGGTTAAGCAGCCAAATTCAGACGGAGATATTTAAAGGGAATCATAGCATCATGTACAGAGACCAGCAAAGCATTGATCTGCTCAGCAAAAAGATAGATGAATTTTTAAAAAATGCAAATGAATACAGATAACAGAAATATCATCTGATGATAAAATCTTACCGTAAATGATAAAGAAAATTCTTCTGGTTAATTTTTTTTTATTTTTCATATTGCTCACCGGAAGCGGACAAAGTAAAATAAAAATGATCTTTCGTTATGACGATTACTTATTAAAGCCATCACGGATTAGCGATTCTGTATTATACTTCTTCCAAAAGAATGATATCCCATTATGTATAGCTATAATACCATTCAATAAAAATGATTCGCTTATATACGGATATGACTCCGCCAAAATCAATGACTTAAAGGAACGAATTCAACGTAAAGAAATTGAAGTTGCGTTGCATGGATATAACCACGTAAATGAATCAAAAACATCTTTTTTCAGAAAGAAAATGTATAGCGAATTTGCCGGCGTAAATTATGAAACCCAATATGAGAAAATAGCAAAGGGGAAGAAAGCACTGGATAGTTTGTTACAAATTAATACTGACATTTTTGTTCCCCCTTTTAATACATATGATAAAAATACCTTAAAAGCTCTGGCAGATCTGAATTTCAAAATATTATCAGCTAACATGCGTGGTACTTCAGGTAATAACCTGATCAATTATATGCCTGCCACATGTGAGGATTTTTCAGAATTACATGATATCATTAAAAATAATAAAAATAATGATGTAACGATCATTTTCTATTTCCATCCTTATTCATTCAAGGAAGGTTCTTCAGAATACTCTGAAAATTCTGTGAAATCAATTGAAATTTCTAAGTTTAATACTTTGATACATTGGATCAAAAAACAAAACATTAGGTTTTACACTTTTTCCGATCTTGCCAGAACTGAAAATTTCAGTGAAGCAGTTTATAGATATAATTCTTTGAAATATAATTTATTAAAGAAAGTTTTAAATCATTTAAAGCTCTACCGGTATGGGGCTTATTCCAACATGAAGCCCGACAGGCTTAATAATAAATTGGTATTTGGAAATATTATTCTTCACATTCTTGCTTTTCTTATTTTTTATTTCGTTACCAATTTTATTATTAAATTTTTTCATCTGAGCAAAAGAGTAATTAAAATGATAGTTTTGATTTGTGCCGTGCCATCTCTCATTTTTCTTTATTATATCAGAAATGATTTTAGTTTTATGATCATACTAATAATGTTCTTAGTGATTTTTACTGCTATACTCTTCAGCATAACACGAATATTTATGCTTTTAGATAAATCTGAAAATCATAAAATATCAGGGAAATAATCCTATCTATCACAATCCTCGAATTTATTGTGATAAAGTACCTGTTTCTCATAACTTTCTATACTATTTTTATAAGAAATAATTTTACCGGAAACTAGTTTTGCATTGCTTTGTTTGAAATAAAAATCAGAATATAAACAAAAAATCCTGCAAATTAGAGCAGGATTTTTTGTTTATGCCCCTTAGCAATAATGGTTAAGGGACTTAGCGTAAATCAGTAATCTCTAACTATTCCCTGAGATAATAATTCTTATAGCCTGAATACGGGCTTTTTTCTATATCCATATCATTGAGAATGACCTCATAATTAGTTATATTATTTGAATTCAGGGAAGTGACCGCATTTGTCAGAATATCCTTCTGTGTAGAGTTTATTCTTGTAACAACTAGTATTATTGAAGCATATCTCATTAATTGGATGGAATCGGATACTATGGCTATGGGGGAGGTATCAATTACAATATAATCATAATTAGATTTAAGGTAAAGGAAGAAATCATCCAGAACTCCTAAATCAATTAGTTCCGAAGGGTTGGGAAGTATAGGTCCTGCAGGGATAAATGACAGGTTTTCCACTGAAGTCTCCCTTATAATTTTACCATAATCATCTTTTGCTTTTCCCTTTTTGTCCATCACATTTGAAACTCCATGCGAATTATCATCATCAAATTTTAAATGAAGAACGGGACGACGAAGATCGAGATCTACTATAACTGTCTTGTAACCAACTGATGCAATGGAGGCTGCCAGATTAAATGAAATAAAACTCTTTCCATCACTAGGTTGTGATGAAGTGACCAGTATAGCTTTTGATTTTTCAGATTTCAGCCTGAGAAATATTGAACTTCTAAGTACTCGGAATGATTCTGAAATTGCAGACTTTGGTGATTCGACAACAACTGCATCATAATTCTTATTATTTTTATAAATAACCCCAAAAACAGAATGTTCAAGCAAGTGCTCAAGATCAAATACACTATTGATCTTATTGTTTAGTAAATCTCTGATAATTAAGTATATTGAAGGTATAAGTACCCCAAGAAATAAAAATAATACATAGTTTGTAAACACCTTGGGCTTGATAATTTTTGAAGTGATTTCACGGGCCGGTTCCAGAACTTCATAGTCAGGATAATTTGATGCAAGAGTGATTGCAGCCTCCTGACTTTTCTGAAGCAGAAAGGTATATATGGCATCGTTCAGGTTATATTTGCGCTGGATACCTACCATATTTAATTCTGTTTTAGGAAGATTAGAGATCTCCTTTGATAATTTGTCAGCCCTGTAATTTAATTCATTAAGTGAAAGATTCAGCGTATTTAGGTTATTCGTTACATTTTCAATAATAACTTGTTTTTGAGCTTTTATTTTACTATCGATCTGTGCCAGAAACAGATTTTTTTCATTTTTACTTTTTGAGATTATACTTGATCTTTCAGCATTAAATGCAATAAGATCTGTAATGAGCTTATTCATTATTGGATCAGTAATATTAGCAGAATTGGGAGGGACGACCCCTGATATATCCTGATTTGTGGCAAATAGTTTAATTACATAGTTATAATAACGAATTTGAACTTCAAGATTATTTCGATCGGTCTCAATTTGTGACATCTGCTCATAGGCAGCTTTGCCCTGAAAACTCAGATCCATTACCTGGTTTGTTGTTCTGTAATTTCGCAACTTGGATTCTGATTTTACCAGCGAATCAGATATTTCAGAAATCTGCGAGTCAATGAAGTTGACCGTACTTTTTGCAATCTTATTCTTTTTTGCAAGGTTTTCATCAAGAAAAGTGTTGATGTAGGTATTTAAGAAATCGATTGATTTATCGACATTACGGCCTGTTAACTGAAGATTGATAATTGATGCAAGAATAGATACTGGCTCTATCTGCAGCCTGGAAAGATAAACGTTCGCCAACTCCTCGGGGTGATATAAAGTGAAGAAGTAAAGATATTTTGGCTTCTCTTCTGTAGTTGATAATGCCTTAATGTAGTTGACTGAGAATTTATAATCCTGTCCCGATATTGTTGTATTAAACGTACTTATTGTGTCAATGTTCAGAACAACTTCCTTACGCACAATAGAGTTATCAATATAATTGTAGAGAGTAGCTTTATTATTTGAGGCATACAGTCTGTAGGTAGAATCACTTAAAATGGTAATATAGAATTTAGTATCAATAGCCTGCACATGGGATTTATCTATATTAACCTGGAAAGGAGAATTTAAATATAAATCGTAGGTCTGGCTGAAAAGGCCTTTTTTCTCTGAGAAATATCCTATCTCCAACTTCATTTCTTTAACAGTTGCCAGACTTAGCGAAAATGAATTCAGATTGTTCATGGCGTCCTCAATATTCTTGCCTGAATTGCCAGCACTCCCTAATCCGTTGAACATGTTATTTGAAGTAAGAACTGAAGAACGATTTTCCTGAACCGGGCCAACCGTAGCATTTATCTGATATACTTTCTGTGAACATTTATTGATCAGAAAAGCTGTGCTTAGAAAAAATAATATTGAGCCAATATAGAAATACTTTAAATAATAAACCTTATTGATATAGAGTTTAAGGAGAGCCCCGAAAGAATCATTTTCATTTTTATTGTCCATATGTGAATTATTTAAAGAATTGAGATAACCAGTAAAATAGAAAGAATTGTTGATACTGAACTCAGTATAAGCGAATATGTATTGTTTCCGTAACTTGTTGACAACTGTTTCAAAGGTTCAACAATGATTACATCATTAGGGAGGATGTAATAAAAGTCTTTCCCGGCGATTTTGGAATCTGACAGGTCCAGTTTATAGTGCATTACCTTGTCCCCTTCCTGCCTTACCAGAATTACATTTTTACGGTTTCCAAATTGGGTCATTCCTCCGCCAAGTGACAGAGCCTCATATATTGTTAATTTATCCATACTGAACGGGTATGTCCCCTGATTTTGAACCTGCCCCATTACTGTGACCTTATTATCGATAAATTGAATAATTACTGAAGCATTGGAAACATATTCACTTAACGCCTCACTCACCTTTGTATTTGCCTGGCTGAGCGTGAGACCACCAACATTTATTTTCCCGACAAATGGATAATTAATATTACCAGATTCATCAACCAAATAACCTAAAAGACTTGTTGAAGAGGTACCCCCGTTATTCGTATTTGAATTAAAAAGCAGGTTAGTTTTTTCATCGATGCTATATACCTTAATATATAGCCTGTCAAATGGCATAATTAGTTTTTGTACCTTTGGATTAACAATTGGCTCCTGCATTTCATCAATATCATTAAAGTAGGTAAGCTTGCTTATTGGTACGCATGAACTCATCAAAAGCAAAAGGATCGCTACAAATAAAATTTTAGTATTCAATATACATCTGTTTTGCATTGTCATACGTTTATTATAAAATTGATTACCTAAAATAACCGTCTATATGTGGACAAAAATACGAAATTAAATTATGCATCCAACTTGATATTTATGATTAGGTTTTGGCATAATCATTTTTCATTAAGAAATTAATAATTTTCACATTATAGAATAGCAGATTAAAGTTAACAATGATGTGGTTAGTCATCGCAAAATGATTATTAATCAAAATTTACTAGTATTTTTGACAACACTTAAAATTTTACTATATGAATTCTCTGAGAACTATTATAATCATACTCTTATTTTTATTAATTAGCTCTATAGGTTCGGCGACTAATTATTATGTAAGTAGTTCCTCTGGCAACGATAATGCTGATGGACGATCTGAGAGTACAGCCTGGAAGACAGTCTCCAAAGTTAACAAGATGTCATTTTCTCCGGGGGATATAATTAGTTTTAAAAAAGGCGACGTTTGGAGGGAATCGTTGAATATAAATAATTCCGGTTCTGCAAGTGCATATATTGTTTTCACCTCATATGGAAGTGGCGCAAAGCCACAATTTTTAGGTTCCTTGCCGGCGGCCAACTGGACTAATCAGGGGAATAATGTCTGGAAGTCTTCTACAAGTGTTGCTGATCCTTATAGTGGATCATATAAAGGAGAAATCTATTTTACAGGATCAGATGGTAATATTATATGGGGTCATATAAAAAAGTCGGTAATTACAGATTTGGCACATGAATATGATTGGACCTGGGCGTCAAATAATATTTATGTTTATTCAACAACTGACCCCGGTTCAAAATATAAAGCAATAGAAGTATCACAGAATGATGTAGGAATAAGTCTCAATGATAAACAGTATATTAAACTGGATGGTTTTGATATTAAATACTGGCATTTGGCGGGGGTAAAGGGGCAATATCCTGCTATTCATATTAGTGGTCTTACCATTAGTAATTCTGAAATTGGATATATTGGAACAAAGGAAAGTCTTGCTGCGTTTGGATTATCCATTTATTACTCAGATTGCCTGATTCAGAATAATACGATACATGACTGCGGAAGAAGGGGAATATCTATTAATACAGATGCAGCTGCAAATGCGGTTATTGAAAATGTAACAATAGAAAAAAATACCTTATATAATGGATTCCATACAACAGGAATTGACCTGGGGAATACCGGAAGCAGTACATTTAATAATTTCATTATACGAGACAATTTAATCTATGATGATCCTGCAAGAGTTATTGACGGAATTGAAGAAACTGAAAGTGTCGGTATGTTAATAGGCAATAATACAAGCGGGGTGCGTTTTACAAACATTTATATATACAACAATATTATTAAATACAGCAAGTTAAAAGGGCTCGATATCTCAGGGACTACAAGTTTGAACATCTATAATAATGTCTTTTACGGAGTTAATCCAACTGCCGGAAGTTTTGGAGGTTTGATATATATAAATTCTTCAAGTGCAGGGGTAATCATAAAGAATAATATCTTTTTCAATACTATGGTTAATAGTATAAACAGATATTTTCCATGCATTTACAGACAGACAGGAGCCTCAATAACAGTTGATTATAATTTATATTATATGACTGACCCAAATGAAGCCTTTGTAAATATGGGAGGTTTATATTTGATCTCTCAATGGTCAACATATAAATCTTCAACAGGGCACGATGCACATAGCAGCATACCAGGTGACCCGCTTTTTGTATCTTCATCTGATTATCATTTGCAAACAGGCTCACCAGCAATAGGTGCAGGTATACAAATAGCTGAAGTTAAGACTGATTTTGAAGGTGTGCCATATAGTAATCCCCCAAATTTAGGGTGCTTTGCAACCTCCGGAAGATCAGGTGTCCTGTCGTATGTCAGTTCAGCAGTAGAAAATGCAACACCGTCCTTAATTACTATGACATATAATTTGAGCCTTGCAGATATAATTCCCGCTGCTTCCGCTTTTACAGTGTGGGTAAATAGTGTGCCCAGACCTGTAACTGTGGTTACCATTTCAGGGAATAATGTACTACTTACTCTTTCAAAACCTATACTTTATGGAGATTTTATTACAGTTTCATATACCAGGCCTGCCGGCAATCCTTTACAAAGTACCTTAGGAAGCCAGGCAGAAAGTATCAGCTCAAGTACAGTAACTAATAAGATTATATCAGCAACCGGCAATAGTCCACCTGTTCCGGTAATAAATTATAATACAAGTATTTATTCCGGATTTATTGGCGAAATTGATGCATCAGACAGTTATGATCTGAACAATGATCCCCTTGCTTTTCAATGGACATCTTCTGATGATGTATCAATTTCTTCAACGGGCGCACCAAAGATTCAATTCCTGGCACCTTTAGTTCAGGAAGCAGGAATTAAGAATTTTAATTTAAACCTTTCAGACGGAGAAGCTATTCAGAATCAGGTTATTCCTATAACAATCCTCCCTTACAAACCTGATTTATCAGTTGCAACTGTACTTAAGGTTGAAGCGAGTGATTTTTATGGTTCTGATTATCCGGAAAATATTATTGATAATAATCCCGAAACTAAATGGTCGTCAGACGGTATAGGTAAATGGCTGATCCTTAGATTATCAAAACCATTCAGACTTGATCACTTCGGGATCATTTTTCCTCCAGGGCAAATGAGGAGCTCCTATTTTGATATATTTGCATCAAAAGACACTAATTCCTGGGACCCAATTATAATTGGTGCCACTTCATGTAATTTTTCGGGAAATTATCAGGTATTTGTTGTACCTGAATCAAAGACCAGTGAAGAATACTCATATGTCAAACTAACAGGACATGGTAATTCAGAAGATTCCTGGAATGATTTTTCTGAATTCAGAACATATGGTCTGCCGCATACAGACTTCATCAGCATTAAAATTTATCCTAATCCAGCTCACGAAATTATCAATCTCTCCATAGAGTATCCTTCAAATTATTCAAATGTAGAAATCGGGAACCTGTCATCTCTTATCAGGATATTAGATCTAACCGGGCAAATAGTGATGGAGAAATTACTGGATCAGGGAACTACCTATACACAAATTCCAATTTATCTTGCCTCTGGTATTTACATTATTCAGATGATATCGGATGGAACAACTGTCTCCAACGGTAAAATAGTTGTAGTCAAATAGGACTGCAGGCAGGATATTAGCTTATCTATTTAAGGTTTTTGCACGCTATTTCAGGATTCATTAATTCTTCTGAATGGCATAATCAATTTTAACTGGTCTAAGCAAATTTATAATCCGGTCCTTTGAAAAACTGTTTTGATGGTTTTGATTAAGATTAAAAAATCCAGACGAAGCGACCAGTTATCGATATACGCAAGATCCATTTCCATCCATTTTTCAAATTTAATATTGTTTCTGTCCGGTTTAATCTGCCAGAAGCATGATAGGCCAGGTTTGACAGAAAGACGTCTTAACTGCCAGCGCTCGTATTGCTGCGTTTCACTTGGAATTGGCGGGCGCGGACCTATCAATGACATTTCTCCTTTCATTATATTAAATAACTGAGGGAGTTCATCCAATCCTGTTCTCCTGAGAAATTTACCTATACTGGTTACACGCGGGTCATCTCTTATTTTAAAAACAGGTCCATCCATTTCATTTACAGCTTTAAGATCCTTCTTTAGACTTTCAGCATCGGCCACCATCGTCCTGAATTTATACAGATTGAACATTCGTCCCCTCAATCCGACCCGTTTTTGCTTAAAAATCACCGGCCCGGGAGACGAGGATTTAATTAATAATGCAATCGTCAGCAGAAATGGAGAGAGTAATATTATCATAAACAAAGAAACATTGAGATCCATAATTTTCTTGATTGCGAGTGCATATGAATTATATGGTACATTTATGAAATTCAAGAACTTTTCATCTCCGATTTTCGTCTTTGTTGCATTGGTAAGGTTGATTTTTTTTTCGTCGTGCTTAAGTCTGAAGATAACACCTAGCTCCTCACATGAGCTGATTACATTTCTTACTTCACCGGGTACCACCTTCTTCTTAACGTAGAGTACCTCATCGATAATATCAACCTCCATAAGATCATTAATGACTTCCATGTATTCTTCCGGTAACAGGATTATTGTTTTTTCAAACTTTTCCTTGATAAGGGCTGATTCCGTGAATATTGCAATTATCCTATATCCCCATTCTTTGTTATGAATCAGAAGATCAATAAAGGGAAGAGAAGAATCATCAGCAATCAATACAATATTTACGTAATTGTGACCTTTTGCCCTATACCTTCTGAAAACAGTATACTCGACATACCTGATAAAAAACAGGAAAATAAATCCAAGGAATGTGAGTTCAATTAAAAAGAGACGTGAAATCCACGCCATTTTAAAAAAGAAGTAGATAATTAGCAGTACAATCGCAATAACAAGGGCAGATTGAAAATATTCAAAAAACAGAACCCTGATACGCTTAGTTCGGGGGATCTCAGTAATCTGGATAAGGTAAAGAGTCATGAGCCAGAATGGTAATACACCAAGAAAAAGCAGAATCATTCTTTTTTGTGCAAAAAAGAAAATCCCCATTTTAAAGTAGTAATAATTAATGGTATATGCGCACTGAAAAGCAAGTGCTATTGCCAGTATGTCAAGCAAGCCAAGAACATAATTTAGCAGATTCCATCTTTTAAAAAAAGTGACTATTTTAGGATTACCCAGATTGCCAACAAAATCCATTATTTGTTTATTTCATTTTTAATTAACACGGTTTTTTAAAAATAAAATTTATTTTGATATTTTCCCCTGTAAATATTGTTTACTATATTTTTTTAAAGAGGTCTGAAAAGAGTTGATAGCTTCCGGCAAGCTTAATTTTTTATGGTTTTTAATTTTATATTTTCTGAGAACAGAAATATGTAACTCCGTTTAAATCTGTGAAATCAAGAATTTCAAACCCACTTTCAATCAGTAACGATCTTACACTTTCAAATGTAAGATATTTATTGATTTTTGAATCCATGATATTTATCAACATGTTTAATAAGGGGTATTTCGAAACAATCCCATTTTCAATATCCTCGCTCCGCCTCATTTTAAGATGCTCAGATAGATTTTTCCTTAATTTATAACTGTTTACTTTTTTATTATCAACAAAACAGCCAATAAAATATGTATTAGATTGAAGAACATTGCAAATAGAATTGAGAAAGCTACTGATTTCCTTTACGTGATTCAATCCTCTGACATTAACAACTGTTTTAACATTCCTCATCTCTTCAGCATCATAGAAATAATGATGTTGAGATGTAAGGACTACCATGTTGGGGTCTTCGGCAAGACCTAACCATTCAATATAACTTACAAACCAGTCTGAGTTTTCAGCAATAATAACCCCCAGTACCGGGTTAGTCTTTGTTATTTCAGCAGACTTGTCCTTATTATCAATAAATTGTTTAACCTTCTGAATATTAATCACATCAGGCTTGTTTATGGTTAAGCTTTTATACATACTTTTTCACTCAAAATATTCGATTCAAATTAGGTATAATTTGAATTTGAATCAATAGACCCGATCCGGGAGTACCAAATTAATGAGGATAGAATTTTTATTTTATCTACGATTTATTATCAATAGACACCATAAATATACCGTTTACCATAATAATTCGTCAGTTAGTCAAAATAGGCTAATATTTATTATCAATTTATCAACCTATTTGAAAATATATCTAATAAACTTTAGTAATAAACATCAGGACAGAGATATAAATCTGTAAAAATTGCATTAATAGCTGATTGGCCTTCTCAGATAGATTTTGACCAATGTGGGATTTTTTAGGATGAATTTTGATAATTTACTGGCATCCTTATTTAAACAATGCCTCTTCTGTTGACCTTACATTATTTTTAAATGCGACTACAAAAGCCTGGGGGTACCCTGACGTTCGACATTTGTTCTGTAGATCCTTTGCATCTGCAAGTCTGTTGAAAGCACCAATGCAGGTTCTATACTCACCTTTGTACAGGTATTCATAGGTGCTGTAACCAGTACCGGAAATGGTGATTTTTACACTTTCCATCGATTTAAGGCTTGAAAGTATCTGAACTCTGAATACAATTTTGTCCTTTACTTCAGGTTTCTTATCTGTAATAATAATTTTGTTCTCAGTTTTTGAAATTATATCACGCTGTGTTTGATGTTCAATCACATTGTTTAAAGCAGCTTGTTGAGGTTCCTTGGTTTTAGTAAGATTTTTGGCTGACGAATCTAAATTAGCTGTGACTGACTTTTGCAATTTTATTTCGGGGAAGAGTGTGGTTAAAAATATTTGTGGCAGAGTGGATAAATTTTCAGAAGCATTTGCATTGTTTATTGTTACAATAAAAAGCTGTGGTGCTTGTTTCGCCGATTTTTGCTTAACAGTGTAAAATGCTTTTTTCCCGTCATTTTTGCTTATTGTAAATGCTACATCATCGAGATTAGTATTTACCGGTTTTGAAAGATTTACAGGTTCTCCCCAGCTAACGCCATCGAATTTACATAAGTATATATCATAACCACCAAATCCCTGAAGTCTGTCAGATGAGAAATATAAATTATTATCTGAATCAAGGCTAGGGAATAATTCATTTGATGACGTATTGATAGCCCCACCAAGATTTACAGGTTCTGACCAGTTTTTATCATCTTTTTTTGAAAGGAACAGATCCATACCTCCCACAGTGCCTGAGCGGTTTGAGCAAAAAATAATCATATTTCCGTCAAATGATAAAGCAGGATGAGTATATATAGCAGTGTCAGAGCAGAAACTCACAGGATTTGCATCAAAATTCCACTCACCCTTTTTACCCTTTTCCGGAGAAAAGGTTGCCTTGAATATCTTTTCTCCCCGGGCTTTGGAATATTTCGTAAAATACATTGTATTAAAATCGGAGCTGAAAGTAGTAGCATCGCAGGGGTAGGGGAACAATTCAGAATTTGAAAATACGGAAGGATTTCCAAGAACTGAATCTATTAATACTGAATAACTTGCATCAATTTTCCCAAATGACTCTTGCATTGCAGACATTTTTCCGGAAGACTTTGAAGATACCAGGTAAACAATTCCATCTTTGTAGAACTGAACCCCGTTGGAAGGGGGTATTATATTGATTTTGAAAGGATACACCTTCACAAGACTTAAAATATTTGTACTGTCATTCCCGGTCACATTAAAGAAATTGAAACCGGAGTTATTTGTGCTCACACCTTTTGTCGATGTTGTCCACAGGCACACAGAAAAGCAGACGGAACCGAATATTATGGATAGAGTCTTCATATCGTTTGTTATGTACAGAATCTACCAGTGATTATAACTGACAGATCCATTTCTGATTGCTGAAATATTTATTCCTATCATAAGTTCTGCAAGAATCGGGCTTCTGTACAAAGGTTCACCTTTAGGCAATTCGAAATATGCCCCAAGATGAAATTTGGGGTATTTATACTGAAAGAAAAATGAATATTTATCAAAATCGTGAAAATAGGTTCCCATACAGAAGCTTCCTGCATATATCTTAAGCATTGGCTCAATGATATCCATTATTTTACCTGAAAAAGAATCATCGGTATTTACAATTACCGAAGGCTCAACTACAATATTAAGCGATTTACTGATAATTTGCTTATATCCAATTTCGAAAAAGTACTGGCGGGATATATCTATCGCAGTAAACCCGGTGCTGTCATTTTTGTAAGAGCTGCCAGCCAGGTTTAGTGCAGAGATACCTGCAAATAATGATGGACTATAATAAAATATTCCAAAATTAAGGTCGGCGTAAAATTTGTTTATGGATAGTCTGTTTAAATCCGGTTCTCCTTTGTATTCATAATAAACAGCTTTACCCGAGATGCCAAATGAGATAAATGAGAGAGCATTGTTATCAAGTTGTATATGATATGATATTGCACCTGATATACCTTTGTCATGATAAAGATCGTAAGTTTCGTTGAAAAGATATCCTCCCATACCAATCCTTGTAAATTCCCGTAAATAAGGATATTCAAAATATTTGTCGCCGGATTTCGTCAGCCTGGTCGATCCACAAACGATCTGAGAATTTGATTTATCAATTTTTCCACCAATGAGATCAAGGGAGAAAAAATCCTTACTCCCTGCAATAGCCGGATTAAAAATAAATGCATCAAAAACCCTGTAAGATACAGGATATGAGGGAACTTGCTGTCCAGTTATGAATTGTTCGGGAAAAGTAAAAATTATGATAAAAAATACTGCTCCTGGAAAAAGTCTATTGGATTTTGAATTCATAATGTTCGTCCTTTAGTAAAACAAACCCCGACAGCATTTCCAATTAATCATGAGTATAAAAGCAAATCAACAGATAATTTATACCAATTTAGGAAATAATTTTCCCAATATCAAAAATCATTAAAATTATCATGCCATAAAGTTTGAATAGGCCTTCACTTAATGAAGTATGGAATCTCCTTTTCTTTTCTTTTAAATCAATATATTAATATATTATCTTTGCAGGCTGAAATTTGTAACGAAAAGATGGAGATTGTTTTAAAAGAGAAAATAACAGAGGCTGTCAAAGCTCTTTATAATTGCGAAGTTGAAGAGAACCTGATCCAGATCCAGGAGACGCGAAAAAACTTTAAAGGCGACTTTACACTTGTTGTTTTTCCGCTTCTGCGATACTCTAAAAACACTCCTGAAAAGACGGGTGAAACAATTGGGATATACCTTTTGGAAATATTTCCTGCAGTAGCCGGGTTTAATGTGATAAAGGGATTCCTTAACCTTGAAATATCAGATACCTGGTGGTTAGATTATTTTGCCGGGCTGTCAGTTGAGGAGAATCATCTCCTTAGTTGCCGGAAATCTTCACATGAGACTATTCTCGTAGAATACTCTTCTCCTAATACCAATAAGCCATTGCACCTCGGACATATCCGGAATAACCTGCTTGGTTATTCGCTTTACAGAATACTCTCGGCTACAGGGAACAGGGTTATCAAGACGAATATTGTAAATGATCGCGGTATCCATATATGCAAATCGATGATAGCCTGGCATAAGTATGGAAAGGGTGAAACACCCCAGTCTTCAGGGATAAAAGGTGACCATCTTGTAGGAAAGTATTATGTGTTGTTTGAAAGGGAATATAAAGCGCAGGTTGAGGGACTTCTTTCTCAGGGAACAGATGAAAATGAGGCAAAAAATTCAGCCCCTCTTATGAGAGAAGCCAGGGAGATGCTTCTCAAATGGGAGGCAGGGGATAAAGAGGTCGTTGATCTGTGGAAAATGATGAATTCCTGGGTTTATGCTGGCTTTGATGAGACATACAAAAAACTCGGTGTGGATTTTGATAAAATTTATTATGAATCTGATACCTACAAAATCGGGAAAGATATTGTTCTTGATGCCTTGAAAAAAAACATTCTTTATCAAAATAAGGACAATTCAATATGGGCTGACCTTACTGCGGACGGTTTGGATCAGAAGCTTTTGCTGCGTTCAGACGGTACGGCAGTATATATGACCCAGGATCTTGGAACTGCTGTAAACAGATATAACGAATATAAATTTGATAAAAACATATACGTAGTCGGCAATGAGCAAAATTACCATTTTCAGGTACTAAGGGCAATTCTTAAGAGAATGGGCTATAAATGGGCCGACGGCCTGATACATTTTTCATATGGAATGGTTGAGCTACCGGAGGGCCGGATGAAATCGCGGGAAGGAACAATTGTCGATGCCGATGATCTGATTAAAGAGATGCATGAAACTGCCAGGGATGTTTCCCTAGAGCTTGGTAAGCTTTCTGATTTTTCTGACGATGAAAAGGAAGAGATATTCCGGAAAATAGGGATGGGGGCTCTGAAATATTATATCCTGAAAGTGGATCCTAAAAAGAATATGACCTTTAATCCGGCTGAGTCCATCGATTTCAATGGGAATACCGGTCCATTTATTCAGTATACATATGCGAGGATCAAATCCGTGTTCAGGAAAGCCGAACAGATGGGCATTTATCCTGAAAATGATATACTTAAGAAAACTGAAGCCGGAAGCAAAGAGATTGAACTGATTAAACTCTTGCGTAAATTTTCGGGAACGGTGTCGGCAGCTGCTGATAGTTATAGTCCTGCCCTAATAGCCAATTACTGTTATGATCTTGCCAGGGAGTATAACCAATTTTATCACGATTTTACTATTCTCGGAGAAAATAATAAATCTGTAAGAAATTTAAGATTGATATTGTCAAAAGTAACCAGTGAAATTATCTTTGAAGGCATGTCACTTTTAGGTATTGAGATGCCGGAAAGAATGTGATGAAGGCAGAAGTCGGAAGCAAGAGAGATATTTCTTCGGACTCCGGACTTCGGACTTCAGACTTCAGACTTCGGTTCTTGGAGTTAATACCGCAGTCTTCAAACTAATTTGTAACGAAATAAAAATAGGATAAACATATGTTTGATAACCTTAGTGAACGGCTGGAGAGATCCTTTAAACTACTCAGGGGCCAGGGCCGGATATCTGAAATTAATATCGCCGAAACACTTAAAGAAGTGCGCAGGGCTCTTCTGGATGCGGATGTCAACTTCAAAATTGCAAAACAGTTTACTGACACAGTTAAGCAGAAAGCTCTCGGACAGGAAGTTTTAAAGTCAGTTAATCCGTCACAAATGATGGTCAAAATAGTTCATGACGAACTGGTTGATCTTATGGGCGGAGACAAAACTGATATCAATATTAAGGTAAATCCATCTGTTGTTTTGATAGCTGGTCTTCAGGGTTCGGGGAAAACCACTTTCAGCGGAAAGCTAGCAAAATGGGTAAAAAGTAAAAAAGGGAAAAATCCTCTGCTCGTGGCATGCGATGTCTACAGGCCTGCTGCCATTGAGCAATTGAAGGTAATAGGAACACAAATTGAGGTACCTGTTTATACTGAAGATGGAAATCTCAACCCTGTCACAATTGCACGGAATGCGGTAAAGGAAGCTAAAAAAACAGGTTACGACCTGGTGATCATCGATACTGCGGGTCGTCTTGCAATCGATGAGGAGATGATGAAAGAAATAGCCTCTGTTAAAGATGCTGTAAATCCCCACGAAATACTCTTTGTTGTTGATTCAATGACAGGCCAGGATGCTGTGAATACTGCAAAAGAATTTAATGACAGGCTTGATTTCGATGGAGTTGTACTTACAAAACTTGACGGTGATACAAGAGGAGGAGCAGCTCTTTCAATTAAAACTGTCGTAAATAAGCCAATAAAGTTTGTAAGTTCCGGGGAAAAAATGGATGCTGTTGATATCTTCTATCCTGAAAGGATGGCAGACAGGATCCTTGGGATGGGTGATATTGTATCGCTGGTAGAAAAAGCACAGGAACAGTATGATACTGAAGAAGCCAGGAAACTTCAGAAAAGAATTGCCAAGGACCAGTTCGATTTCAACGATTTCATTTCACAGATCCACCAAATTAAGAAAATGGGTAATGTGAAAGATCTCATGGCAATGATACCAGGGGTTGGGAAAGCCGTTAAAGACCTCGATATAGATGATAATGCTTTTAAAGGGATTGAAGCAATAATAAAAAGCATGACACCGGAAGAGAGGACAAATCCGGTTGTACTGAACGGCAGCCGACGCAAAAGAATAGCATTGGGGAGTGGCACGAGTGTTCAGGAAGTGAATAAGCTGCTCAAGCAATTCGATGAAACACGCCGTATGATGAAAATGATGACAAAAGGTGGTAACGTTGCCAGGATGATGGGCAAAAAATAATTATTATGATGTACAAGATCATTGACGGGAAAAAAATTGCATCAGAAATAAAGCTTGAAATAGCATCCGATGTCAGTAAGCTTAAAGCAGCCGGGAAGAAAATTCCGCATCTTGCTGCAATACTGGTTGGCAATAATGGATCAAGCGAAACCTATGTTGCCAATAAAGTGAAAGATTGTGAAGAGGTTGGATTCAAATCGACAGTTATAAGGTTAGAGAACAATATAAACGAAGCTGTTTTGCTTGAAAATATTGCCAGACTCAATAACGATAATGATGTTGACGGCTTCATTGTCCAGTTGCCACTTCCTTCACATATTTCTGAAAATAAGATAATTGAATCGATTGATCCGGAAAAGGATGCAGATGGATTTCACCCGGTAAATATTGGAAAGATGGTTATCGGGCTTCCGGGGTATCTTCCTGCAACTCCCTTCGGAATTGTTGAACTTATAAAAAGATACAATATTGAGACCCGCGGGAAAAAATGCGTAGTTATTGGACGCAGTAATATTGTCGGGAGACCTGTAAGTATTCTGCTGTCTCAGAAGGGAATGGATGCTACCGTCACCGTTGTGCATAGCAGGACCATAGAAATCCATAGTATTGTAAGTCAGGCTGATATAATAATAGCGGCAATTGGCTCTCCTGCTTTTATAAAAGCTGATATGGTTAAACCCGGAGCGGTAGTGATAGATGTAGGTACCACCCGTGTGAAAAGTACGGTTACAAAATCGGGTTTTAAGCTTGTTGGTGATGTTGATTTTGAAAATGTTGCACCGAAATGTTCCTATATAACTCCGGTACCCGGGGGAGTTGGTCCCATGACAAGGATATCCCTGTTGAGGAATACGCTGTCAGCTGCAACTAAACAGGATGTAAAAGCTACCTGAAACGTGAATTAATTCTCAGGTAATGCTATGCCTGTAAAGTAGAGATCGAATCCGCCTTTTCCACCCGGCCTGTTGGATGAAAACATCAGGAAAAGATTTGAAAAATCAGGATGATATCCAATTACAGGTCTGTATTCATCCGATGAGGTATTAATATTGGGACCAAGGTTAACAGGGAAATTCCATTTCCCGTTTCTGAATACTGAATAATAAAGATCGAAGCCGCCCATTCCGCCGGGACGGTCAGAAGCAAAAAGCATAATCTTTCTGAATATCAGGGGGCACTTATCATCGCTGGTACTGTTCAGACTGTCAACTTTAGCTGAATTTGTGAAACCCTGGTCGAACCATGAGGAAAGAGCCATATCGGCTGGCACTCTCTGCATAAAAATATCGAAGTTCCCGTCTCTGTTTGAAGTAAAATAAGCAGAATCCTGTTTCGGATTAAAGCAGATATATGCATCATCCGAACCTGTATTTAACAGACTGACCGGGTATGGTCCGTCCACAGCTGGCAGATTTGCATTATATACCGGTTGGTTCTTAAGATAATACAAATCAAGGTTCCCTTCGCTGTTAACAGATGATAGTATAAGGTATTCATTCCCGTCAACCGTACTGAAAAGACGGTACGGGCCAAAATCGTTACCAGGGGTTTGGGCTTTATTGATAAGTTTATCAAGGAAAGCATCATTTGTCATCAGGGCGTTCATTTCAAAATTACCAGTGGTTTGATCAAAAGTAAAAGAAATATTTGCCTGCTCCAGATCGAACTGCCCGCCTTCGCTTCCACGGTTACTGGAGAAAATAATCGGAGCATCGCCTTTTAGCTGGTACAAAGCTATGTTATAGTCATCATACTGTGAATTAACAGACTCGAGGTTGATAACAGTATCAGGGAATGTTCCTTTTGAATATTTTATTGGATTTTCAGATTTCTTACAATCGGTGAAAACCGAAGAGATTAATAATATACATATAACCAGGGGTATATAATTACTGTAAAATGATTTTTTCATACAGGTGAATTTTGGGTACTATATGCTCACAAATATAATCAATATAAAATGAAAAACCGGGTTGTGGCCCGGCTCTTCGAAGGTAGAATTTAGGTTAATTCTAGGGTAAATAGGGTATGTCGTTTAAATAAAATCTTGATTACAAATAATAGATGCTTATTTCGTTCATGTGGTTGCGTGTGAATATTATTATTTTTGAAATTAAATGAAATATATCTATAGCTAATTGTATATCAGTTGTTTGTAAATATGTTAAAATGTTGATAATTGAGCATGCATGTAAACACCCTTTTTAAAAATAGTATTATTTTTGTACGAATATTTTTGTTTGACATGGAAGAAGACAGATATGGGTTTTCCTACGAGGAAGAGGTTAAACATGCGGTGCAGAAATTTGAGAGGATGAAAAAAAATAATGAAAATTATTTTTTTGATGTTATTGAATTTGAGACAATTATAGATTATTATATTGAGAGTAATAACTCATCAAAGGCCTTTGAAGCAGCAAATCTGGCTACAGAACAACATCCTAATTCTTTATCTATTCAACTTAGGAAGGCTAAAGTCCTTCTGGATAAAGGCAGGGCCGTTGAAGCGCTGAGGTTATTAAAACATATGGAGAGTATTGAACCGGGAAATTATGAACTTTATATTGCTAAGGGAACAGCTTTAGGTATGCTTGGAGATATCCAGGGCGCTAAAAAAATGTTTGATTATTCACTCACCCTTGATTCGGAGGATATAGAAAACATACTTTTTGCAATAACTTCAGTTTTACAAAATCTTAATTATTATGAGCACATGATACCCTATATGCTAAGACTCGTTGATATGGAGCCTGAGTTTAAAGCTCACCTTTACGATCTTGCATACGCGTATGAGAAAACAGAAGATTTTGAAAACAGTATCAGGTATTATCTTCTTTATCTTGATGAAGAACCATTTTCTGACAGTGCCTGGTATAATCTGGGAATAATTTATAATAAGCTGGAATTGTTTGATAAAGCAATGGAAGCTTATGATTATGCCCTCGCTGTTAATTCTCAAAATACTTTTGCTCTTTTTAATAAAGGTAATATACTCAGCAATATAGACAGATACTCTGATGCAATCCCGGTTTATCATGAATATCTGGAAAATGAACCAGATAGTTTTGAGGCAATGACCTATCTTGCTGAATGTTATGAAAAAACAGGAGAGGTTACCATGGCACAAAAATACTATCAGGAAGCAATTGAACTTGCTCCTGACTTTGCTGATCCATGGTTTGGCCTTGGTATGATTGCTCTTAACACCGGAAATACGGAAGATAGCCTGATCTTTTTCAGAAAAGCGGTCCGTCTCGATGATGAAAATCCTGAAATTTGGTATCTTCTTGGAAAGGCACATTATTCAAAAGGAGAAACAAAAGCTGCATTGAGATGTTTCAGGGAAGCCCTTAAACTGGATGCTTATTATGATGAAATCTGGGCCGAACTTGGAAATATCATCCTTGAAAACAGGCTGACTGCCAAAGCCCTGCCATATCTCGAGCATGCATATAAAATTACAGGCGACGTGCCAGGTATAAACTATCTTCTGTCTTCTTTTTATTTACATTCCGGAAATGCAGAAAAAGCTTTCAGACACCTTAAACTGGCCCTCGAACTTGATAAAGACCTGTTCGCGGAATTTGAAAATATTTTTCCTGAATCACATGTTCCCAGGAAGATCCGAAAGTTACTCGGAGACAATGGTATAACCATATAAGTAAATTTTATATAATGAAAATGATACTTCCATTCATACCTGAAAGACCTTCTAAACCAAGGGATTCAGGCCTGACAATGGTAATGGATAAAGGCCTCAGCTTGAGAGAAGCTGAAGACTTTATGTCTGTCGGAAGCGAATTTACCGATTATGTTAAACTTGGTTTTGGAACCTCTTTGGTTACTCCCGATTTTGACAAGAAATTAACCCTTTATAAGAAGGCCGGTGTCATACCATACTTTGGCGGCACTTTATTTGAAGCATTTGTTGTAAGAGACATGTTCGAAGAATACGTTGAATTTCTTGATAAGTATGAAATTGACCTGGTTGAAGTATCTGACGGTTCTTATGATATGGACCATAAAAGGAAACTTGAGTACATCAGCAGGCTGGCAGAGCGGGGTACTGTTATTTCAGAAGTAGGTTCCAAGAAGAAGAATGTTGTTTATTCACCTGAAGAATGGGTTTCGATGATGAAAACAGAACTTAAAACAGGGGCTGTCAAAGTAATTGCAGAGGCACGCGAATCAGGCACCACAGGTATCTATAATGAAGATGGTTCTATTAATAATAAAATAATCTGTGGAATTGCTGACCATGTTAAACTTGAAAATGTGATATGGGAAGCCCCTTTAAAATCTCAACAAGCCTGGTTTATCAGACATTTTGGAGCAAATGTTAACCTTGGCAACATCGCACCTACTGAGATCATTCCGCTTGAGTCTTTAAGACTTGGACTCAGGGGCGATACTTTCTTTCAGTTTCTTCCTGATAAACTCAGGCAATAGTTGCCATACCTGCTAATTTTTTAACATAAAACTGACTTCAGAAATGAGAAAATACGGCCTTATAGGATATCCATTAGGGCATTCCTTCTCTAAAAAGTACTTTACTGATAAGTTTAATAAGGAAAATATTCGGGACTGTTTCTATGAAAACTATCCAATAAATGATATTGATCAGTTGCCTGGGTTGATTGTTGAAGAAGCTGACTTGGTGGGACTAAATGTGACAATACCATATAAAACTGAGGTTATAAGGTTTCTTAAATCAATATCCCCTGAAGCTGAAGAGGTAGGAGCAGTAAATGTCATAAAGATCAAACGGCATAATAATCAGGTTGAACTTCATGGTTTTAACAGCGATGTCACTGGTTTTCGCGATTCGCTTATGCCTTTGTTAACCAGTAATGTCAGAAATGCCATAGTCCTGGGTACGGGGGGAAGCTCAAGATCTGTATGTTATGTTCTTAAAAAGCTGGGTTTAAAAACAACGGTTGTGTCAAGAAGCAGCAAGCCAGGTACAATCAAATATACAGAGCTTGCGCCTGAATTGCTCAGTAATGCCGGCCTTATTATAAATACCACTCCATTAGGAATGTTCCCTGATGTTGCCGGCAAACCGGATATTGATTATAGTGTTCTTAAAGAGAATCAGATTCTCTTCGATCTTGTTTATAATTCCGAAATGACTATGTTTCTTAAGATGGGAGCGGAGCACGGCTGCTATGTTATCAATGGTCAGAAAATGCTCCATTCGCAGGCAGAAAGAGCCTGGCAGATATGGAATGATGATAATCTGTGATCCTGAAAATATTGGATTGCTTAGTTAGCATTGGTTTTTCTGGCAGCTTTTCTTCTGAGCCAGTATCTTGGATCACACTCAGTACATTCCTGTCTCCAGTAACCCGGAGTTACAAACGACCCCTCCCTTGTTTTCAGTTGACGTTCATATATAGCGAATACCGGGTTAAAAAGAAGATTTGTGACCCCAATCGTATATTTGGGCTCTTCATTCTCATCTGAGGGTGCTTCTTGCATCTCTTTTATTTCCAGGTTGTTGAAACTCAAAAGATCGGTGAGAAATGCAACACGTTCAAGAGTTGCACCTGTTTCGACTATAGTACAGCGAATACCGTCTATTTCGCTTACAATATGTTTCGCATTATTGATTGCCATATCCATTACTTTTTGTCTAAATGTCTTGCGGTCCAGCGTCCAGCGTCTTTTGCCTTACCTATATTCCAAAACTTAAATTTCTGATAACTTCAAAGATGATACTTGCAAATCCCGTTGCAACTATACCTGCAACACAAATTCCTAGCGCCAGTCGGGTAGGGAAGTCACTCCTGAACTTTTCAACAGGAGATTCCCCTTTGTTTATGAACATAGCCCTTACAACAAGTAAATAATAGTATAATGAGATAATTGTATTCAGAACCGCAATCAGTACAAGAAGGTAAAATCCTTTCTGCGCAGCAGCCGTAAATAAAAAGAACTTTCCGAAAAAACCTGCAACGGGCGGAATTCCTGCAAGTGAAAACAATGCCAGTGTCATAATAAGACTTAGTTTAGGGTTTGTGTGATATAAACCATTATAATCATTAATGTTCTCCTTTCCGCTAGCATTGGAAACAGCTATCACAACTCCGAAAGCTCCCAGGTTAGAAAAGATGTAAACCAGAATATAATATATCACTGCAGCCATTCCAAGCTGATTTCCGCCAATAAAACCCAGAAGGATATACCCAGCCTGGGAAATAGAAGAAAATGCCAGAAATCGCTTTAGATTATTCTGTCGTATGGCAAAAAGATTACCTATGGTCATGGTAAGCACCGCTGTAACATAAATAGTTTTCTGCCACGTAGCCAATATCAGGGGGAATACTGTAAACAGCAGGATCATGAAAATAAAGATCGCGGCTCCTTTTGAAATAACTGAAAGATAAGATGTGATATTTACAGGAGCACCTTCATATACATCTGCGGTCCAGAGATGGAATGGAACAATTGATATCTTGAAGGCCATTCCTGCAAAGAAAAAGATAAATCCAAGTATCTGCAGGTTACTGTTACCGAAATGTGTGGCTATCTGATCGAAATAAAGTGTTCCTGTGGTTCCGTATATCATTGAAAGGCCGTAGAGAAGTATTCCTGAAGATAATGCAGACGACAGAATAAGCTTAATGCCTGCCTCCGCTGATTTGTTTTTGTACCTGTCGAATGCTGCAAGAGCAGCTATAGGTATAGTAGCCAGTTCTATTCCAATGTAGAACATAATGAAGTGACCAGCAGAAATCATAAAGTTCATTCCGACAAGGGTGGATATAAGCAGGATAAAATATTCACTGACCTTTTCTGAGTTCTCTTCTTTCTTAAGCCAGGTGACCGACTGAATAAATACAAGAAGAGCTCCTATATTCAGAATATTTTTCATCAGTAATCTGGTTCCTGAAGAAATATACATTCCTCCGAACAGTACTCCCGGTTGTGATGGTAAAAAACCTGTAATGGTAATGATTCCTAACAGAATAACCGAAAAAAGGCTTATACTGCTTTTATTGCGGGGGTCTGTGAATATCTCAGCCATCAATACCAGAAGGGCTGCGGCTATCAGCAGCAGTTCATGCCGCATTATCAAAAACGTTCCTAAGTTCATATTATAAAATTATCCAAAACATTTATAACTTTAAGAATCAGAAAGGATTAAGTGCGAATATCCTGTCTATAACAGGTTGAAGACTGGTGCCTATCATCGTTGAAAGCCAGAAAGGCGCAAGACCAATAGCTGCAACGGATCCAATCAATGTAACAACCGAGATCTTTTCAAACCATTTTGCATCGGTAAGATGTTCATAATGCTCGTTCGTTGTAGGGCCAAGCAGAAGTACTGCAATTACCCTCAAAATATATACTGCAGTAATAACTATGGAAGAGACAACCAGGATCGTTACTATACGGTAGAATGTTTCATGATGCTGGAAAGCCCCAACGAAGATTGTCATCTCAGCGACGAAACCGCTTAACCCGGGAAGTCCAAGTGAAGCCAGGCCTGCTATCACATAAGCCACAGACAGAAAAGGTATTATTTTCATTAAGCCACCCATCTGGTTTATCATTCGTGTATGAGTACGTCCGTACAGCATTCCAATCAGGGCAAAGAAAAGGGCTGTCATAAGGCCATGTGAGATCATTTGAAGTATTGCTCCGTTCATTGCTGTTTTGTTCATCATAAGCACGGCAAATAATACCAGACCGCAATGGCTAACTGATGAATAGGCGTTAATATATTTAAGATCTTTCTGGGCTATAGCTCCAAAAGCTCCGTAAACTACGCTTATGGAGGTAAGAATAATAAATATCCAGGATAATTCATGAGCTGCTTCAGGCATAAGGAATATTGCTACCCTGAAAGCGCCATATCCACCAAGCTTCATGAGTACACCGGCATGAAGCATGGATACTGCAGTGGGAGCGGAGGCATGACCGTCAGGTGACCAGGTGTGGAATGGAAACAGAGCTCCCAGTACGCCGAATCCCACAAATGTAAGGGGAAAAAAGATCCTCTGGGCAGATATTGGTATAAGGACTTTTGAAATTTCAAGAATATTAAAAGTAAGCTGACCTCCTGAAGGTGCGGAATTAAAATATATGCCGAGCAACCCGACCAGAAGCAATGCTGAACCTCCCATGAGCATAAGAGTAAGTTTCATTGCTGAATACTCTTTTGGTCCGCTTCCCCATATCCCGATCAGCAGGTACATCGGAATTACTGCAAGTTCATAAAAGAGAAACATGGAAAACAGATCAATGGAAATGAAGAATCCGAATACTCCTGAGGCGAGAAGAATAAGAGAAATAAAGAATTCTTTCCTCAGAAACTCAACTTCCCATGATGCGAATATTCCTGCAAAAACGACGAGAGAAGTAAGTCCGATCATCGCAACTGAAATGCCATCCACTCCGACAGCATAATGAATATTAAGGCTTTTAAACCATAAATAGTCTTTTACGAAAAGCATCTCGTCTGCGTTTCCTGCGTGGCGAGCCGAAAGGTAAAGGAAAATAAGAACTGCCGCCATCAAAAGTTGAAGACCCATTCCGAATGCCGCTACCAGGCGAACCTGGCGGGTATCTTTCAGAAAAAGGATTGCTGTAATGGTCAGCAGCGGAATTAATACAAACAGAGTCAGAATATCCATAATTAAAAGTCTTTTTCTTGATAATCTATCACTTCCATAAATAAATAAATAATATTGCCAGCATTATGGCACCAGTAACAAATACGAATGCATATTTCTGCAGCTGTCCTGACTGAAATTCTCTTATCCTGAAAGAAATGTTTTGGGTAAGGTTCGCAATAGTATTCATGGTGCCATCAACTATATGGCGGTCGAACCATGCTATAGGGTCGGAAATATATCTGAATATGATCTTCTTTGTTACAAAAAGATAAACTTCATCGATATAAAATTTATTATTAGCCCACTTATAGCTGTATTTGAATGTGGCAGCCAGTTTATCAGGTATTGGTGATTCCTTCCTGTACATCACATATGCAATTCCTATTCCAAGTAAACCAATGAGAACTGAAGGTATGGCCACGGCCAGATTAATCGCTGTTTCAAAACCCCGGCCATCTGATGTTACAAGCTTATTAAAAGGTATAAACCCTGAGACAGCAGCTCCGGTTGCAAGAACAATTAATGGTATTGTCATGGTTGCCGGCGCCTCATGAGGAGTATGATGATAATGTGTTTCTTTACCCCAGAAAATGCTGAAATAGATCCTGAACATATAAAATGCTGTAATCCCTGCTACTGCCCACTCCACGAAAAATAAGAATTTATTGTGATCGAGTGCTGCAGCAAGTATCTCATCCTTACTGAAAAAGCCTGAAAAAGGGGGGATCCCTGAAATTGTAAGACAAGCAATAAGGAATGTCATATGAGTAATTGGCAGGTATTTGCGAAGGCCCCCCATATCAGTCATGTAGTTGCTGTGCGCAGCATGAATTATTGCACCTGATGCTAAGAAGAGGAGTGCTTTGAACATGGCATGCGTGAAAAGGTGAAACATCGATGCCATATAGCCAAGTCCTTCGTGTCCTCCATATCCTGATACGCCCAGGGCCAGCATCATATATCCAATCTGCGACATGGTGGAATAAGCGAGAACTCTTTTAATATCGGTCTGAGTGCAGGCTATAATAGCTGCAAAAAGGGATGAAAAACCACCTACATATGCAACAACAAGTAAGGCAACCGGTGCAGAGAAATAGTAAATCGGGAACATTCTTGCAACAAGATAAACTCCGGCTACAACCATTGTAGCAGCATGTATAAGAGCCGATACAGGGGTAGGGCCCTCCATGGCATCAGGTAACCATATATGAAATGGGAACATAGCTGATTTACCCACTCCACCCATAAAAACAAATATCATCGACCATGTCATTACCGACAGACCCAGAAATGCAATTTTGCCACCTTGTATGATTGATGCACCTGCAGGGTTAGTAAGGCTTATAAAATCAAATGTTTTTGTATTGAACGATAGTATTAGTATGCCTATAAGGAAGCCCATATCGGCAAACCTTGTAACGATAAAGGCTTTTTTTGAAGCCCTGACGGCAGATGGTTTCTGGTAATAAAATCCAATAAGCAGGAAGGAAGAGACTCCAACCAGTTCCCAGAAGATATACATCTGAAAGATATTTGTTGCAAGTACCAGGCCAAGCATAGAAAAACTGAACAGGGAAAGAAATGAAAAGAAACGTTCAAATCCTTTTTCGCCTTTCATATATCCGATACTGTAAATATGAACCATTAATGATACTGTTGTTACAACAATAATCATCATAACAGAAATGGGATCAAGGAGAACACCTATATCAATATGAAGCTTATCAGTGAATTGCAGCCAGACTGTATTATAAGCAATGATCTTCTGATAGGCATTATCTATCTTTTCACTCGTAAAAAAATACTTATATGCAGTAATGTACGACAGTATTGTAATCACTGCCAGCCCAACAGTTCCTAACAGACCAGAAAGTTTTGGTTTTAACTTATGACCTGCTAATCCAAGCAGGAGAAACATAATAAATGGCACCAGAAGGATCCAAATAGTATAATTGAAATTTATCATCTTTAATGTTTCTTTTATTTGTAATAATCAGAATTTCATTTCGTCAACATCCTCAACATTGATTGTCGTAAATCGTCTGTAAATATTAATTATGATTGCGATGGCAACCGCAGCCTCCGAAGCGGCAACAGCTATCACGAAAAGACTGAAAAACATTCCTTCAAGCTTATTTGGGTAGAGATACCTGTTAAAGGCCATGAAATTAATGTTCACTGAGTTTAATATCAATTCCACTGACATTAATATCGTAATGAGGTTCCGTCGCGTAAGAAAGCCATAAACACCTGCGAAGAACATTATTGTGGCCAGAATCAGAAAGTATTGTATTGGTATACCGTTATTCATATTAATCGTGTTTGATAGTTGGTAATTCACTTTTAGCAGGACCGCCTTTTTTTGCAACAACTATAGATGCTATCATGGCAGCAAGAAGCAAAACTGAAATCACTTCAAAAGGAAGAACATATCCATCATGATCAACTGATAACAGACTGTTGCCTATAAGCTTCATGTCAACTGCTTTGGCAGCTTCAGTTGTTGCCGAAAACTGGTAATCGAGGATTGTTACAATCGACAGGATAGCTCCTGCGACTGCAGCCAATGCTGAAAAGATAGTTTTTTTAATTCCGGGAGATTCAAACTTCTGGCTGATATGACTTGTCAGCAGTATCGAGAAGATGATAAGGACGACTATGCCGCCTGCATAGAGCGTAAGCTGAACTGCAGCGAGGAACTGGTAATTCAGCATGAAATAGAGTCCCGATGTTGATACCAGCACAAAAAGAAGAAACACGGCAGCCCGAAGTATTTTCCGCGTGGTAACTGTCAGAATTGAAAAGACAATTATCATTGCAGAAAAGAGGACAAACATAATCTGATTAAAAGCCATTACTCAACTCCTTTCATTAATTGGGAACCAGGTTTATTTAATTGTTTTATCAGAAGAGCCCTGTTAAATACGGCATGCTCAAATTCCTGAGAAAAAGCAAGGGCATTTGATGGACATGTTTTTACACATAATGCGCAGAATGTGCACATTCCAAGCCTGTAGATATGTTTATCAATTATCCGTTTCTTTTTGCCATCCTCCGTCACTATGGTTTTTGAAATTACCTCTATCGTGCCGTTAGGGCAATTCATTTCACAAATACCGCAACCCGTGCATTTATGCTCATTATTTTCATTGTGTGGCATCACCACTTCACCTTTAAACCGGTCGAACATAACAAGTTCCTTGCGGTTGTTTGGATATTTTTGAGTAACAATGGTAGATGGTCTGAAGAAGTATGACCCTGTAACTTTCATACCTACCAGAAGCGACCAGGCCCCCATGACTATATCCTTCAGATACTTTATTATACTTCTCATTCAGAGATATATATTAATAGTTGTTTATTACTAGAAATGCCAGCCCATAAGTACTATAAAGGCCATTATCAATACGTTAACAAGGTTAATTGGCAAAAGATATTTCCACTCAAGAGTAAGAAGCTGATCAATTCTTAACCTGGGGAATGTCCATTTGAACCACATCATAATGAAAATAACAAAAGCTGTCTTTCCTATATACCATATAAATGGAGGGATGAAATCCATTATATGGTTAAATCCCTGCCAGCCTCCCACATGGAATGGCATCCATCCGCCCAGGAATACGGTTGCAGCTATTGAAGCCACAATGAACATGTTAATGTATTCTGCCAGGAAAAAGAATGCAAATTTTATACCTGAATATTCTGTATGATAGCCTGCAGTAAGTTCCGATTCAGCTTCTGCAAGATCAAATGGTCCACGGTTAGTCTCAGCAGTACTGGATATAAGGAACAGAATAAATGCTATGAATGCGGGAATATGACCTTTAAATATGAACCAGCCATCTCTTTGGGCTTCAACAATGGCAGACAGTTGCATCGTGCCTGCCAGTATTACTACTGTTATTATTGCCAGGCCAACGGATAATTCATAGCTTACAATCTGAGCGCCGCTTCGCATTGCACCTATAAGTGAGTATTTATTATTGCTTGACCATCCTGCCAGAAGTATTCCTATGACCCCCATAGATGAAACGGCTATGACATAAAGGACTCCTATGTTCAGGTCGATGGCATCAAGGCCATTGGCAAAAGGTATTGCAGCAATAGCCATAAATGAAGCAATTATAACAATAAAAGGAGCAAGGTTAAACAGAAATTTGTCGGCATTCTTTATTGGTACCAGTTCAACAAAAAGCAGTTTTATAAGATCCGCAATGGTCTGGAAAAGACCAAAAGGGCCAACCCTGTTTGGACCAAGCCTGTTCTGCATAAAGGCACATACCTTCCTTTCTGCATAGACCAGGAACAGACCGACGATAGCATAAAACAGCAGGATAAGCACCCCTATAATCAACATCTCGGTTATGGTTGTCCAGAATGGAGACATTGCATTATGAAGGCCTGTGTCGATCCATTTTGTTAACGAGGAAAAATCATAAATGTCAAATGGCATACTCTATCTTTTAATTCTTGTTACTCGTTTAGCGTTACTCGTTTTTCGTTTTTCGTTGCTCGTTGCTTGGTACTTGTTTGCTATTCTCTGGTACCCAGCATCCAGCACCCAGCACCTTTCAGCCTCCGAAGCTTCAGCGAAGGAGGCCGGCACCCAGCACCCAGCACCCAGCACCCAGTTTCACCTGTCAATATCCGGTATCACCAGGTCTAAAGAACCTCCGATTGCTACAAGATCCGCTATCTTGAATCCTTTTACCATCAGGTTCAGGGCTGAGAGATTACAAAAATTTGGTGAACGGAATTTAACACGATAAGGATTCTTATTACCATCACTTATAATATATACTCCCAACTCACCACGTGCTGTCTCAACTCGCTGAAAGTACTCACCTTCAGGTAATTTGATTACCGGTTTCATTTTCACTGCATATGGTCCCTCCGGAATATTATCTATCAGTTGTTCAATAATATTCATCGATTCCCACATCTCTGCAATCCTGGCAATATATCTGTGATAGGTATCTCCTTCAGTATAAACGATTTCTTTAAAATCAACCCTGTCATAGGCACTATATGGTTCGTGTTTCCTCACATCGCAATAGAAACCTGAAGCCCTGCCTGTAGGACCGGTGACACCGTAAGATATGGCATCTTCAAGTGTTAATTTCCCAATGCCTTTGCTACGTTCATGAAAAATCACATTGCCGGTAAGCAATTGATCATATTCAGGCAATATTTTTCTGAAGTATTTGATGAAATCTTTTACCCTTTTCTGGAAGTTTGGATGAATGTCGTACATTAATCCACCCGGACAACTATAGCTGACAATCATACGTCCGCCGCAGGTTTCTTCAAAGATGTCCAGAATTTTTTCCCTGTCGCGCAGTCCGTAAAAAAAACAGGTGAGCCCTCCGAGATCCATTCCGAATGAAGCCCACCAGAGTTGATGAGACTGAATACGTGTGAGCTCGGACATTATTGTTCTGATCACCTTTACCCTGTCAGGAATTTCAACTTCAAGTGCCTTTTCAACATTAAGACAGACAGCTTCATTATTAATATGAGCAGACAGATAATCCATCCTGTCAGTCAGATGAATAATCTGCTGATAGGTAATGCTTTCGCACATCTTTTCAATTCCGCTGTGGATATACCCAATATGAGGCTGAATGTTCTGTACCATTTCACCCTTTAGTGATACAAGAAGTCTCAATACCCCATGGGTGGAAGGATGCTGAGGACCCATATTAATAACATACTCCTGTTGTTCGTCAGCAGATATATTTTTTACCTCTTCTTCCATAAATTATTTGGTAACAATATTAATATCATCAACGTAGTCTTTCCTTAAGGGATAACCCCAGGACCTGTCGAGGAAGAGCCTTCTGAGATCAGGATGATTGGCAAACTCTATTCCAAGAAGATCAAATACTTCTCTTTCATGAAAATCAGCAGTTTTCCAGATATCCGCAACTGAATCGAACTGCGGATGCTCCCTGTCAGAAGTCCTCACCTTCAACACAATGGCATGATCGTGCACTGTTGAACGCAGGTGGTAAACAACACCCAGATCCTGGCCATAATCCACTCCGGAAAGACAAAAAAGGTAATCAAACTTTGCTTCATCTCTTTCCCTGAGCTGTGTGGCAACTGCGTGCAGCTTCCCTGCAGGCAGTGTAACTTCGACGTATTGTTTGCCAACTTTGGTCTCTAGACCCTGATCGATCGATTTAATGAATTCTTCCAGTTGAGTTTTATCCATTGCTTAATCGGATTTCTTTTGAATAAGGCAGGTTATTTTGAATTGTGAGATTCGTTCCTTTTTTTCCTTGATTTTATTGTTTCAGTTTCTATTTTTCGTTGAAGCTGAAGCATTCCATACAATAATGCTTCCGGACGAGGTGGACATCCGGGTACATATACGTCCACGGGAATTACATGTTCAACACCTTTAATGACACTATATGAATTAAGGAAAAAAGGTCCTCCCGAAATTGCACATGCGCCCATAGCCACTACGTACTTGGGCTCTGACATCTGGTCATAAAGCCGCTTTAATACAGGCGCCATTTTTTGAACAATGGTTCCTGCAACCACAATTACGTCTGCCTGGCGCGGGCTGGCCCTGTAAACTTCCATTCCAAACCGCGCAAAGTCATGTCTTGGAGCACCTGCGGCCATCATTTCAATTCCACAACACCGTGTAGCAAATGTAAGAGGCCATAAGGAGTTCTTTCTTCCCCAGTTAATCACATCATCAATAGTTGCCAGAAGCACATTTGACCCGGATGCATTAAGAAGTTCAAGGCTTTCATTATCCCTGAATTCTTCTTTCTTCATTCCTTTTATTCCCATATAAGTGCGTGTTTTTTCCAGGCATATAGTAATCCCAGACCCAGTATGAAAAAGAATATGACTATTTCAATAAAAGCAATTATCCCTACTTCTTTCATAACAACAGCCCAGGGAAAAACCAGGACTGTTTCCACATCGAAAACAAGAAACAAAATGGCAAAAAGATAATACCCGACATTAAACTGCAGCCAGGTTACTCCCTCTGTAGGGATGCCACATTCATACGGTTCAAATTTCTGGGGATTTGTTGATCTAGGGGCTACTATACCTGAGAAAATCAGGACTAATCCTACAAATGTAGCTCCAACGAGAAAAAACAAAATTAACCATTCATTATTCATAGAACCTGTTATTTGGAATTAGGTAAAGACGCACAAAAATATTATATAATTTGATTATTGTGAAATAATTAACAGCCTATAAAAGTGATAATTATCATAAACTTTCCAACAATTTGTTTATAACCTGATTTATAATAAGAAATATTGTCTGGTCAAATAAATATTTCATCAGAATATTCTATATCTGTAAGAAAAAGTCCTTTTGCAGGTGCAGATTTTCCTGCCTTACTGCGGTCTTTTGCCAAAATTATCTCATTTATGTTTTCCGGTTTTATTTTTCCGGCACCAATTTCAACCATTGTCCCAACAATAGCTCTCACCATATTTCTCAAAAACCGGTCAGCCCTTATAGTGAATATCATCCTGTTATCAACTTCTTCCCAACAGGCTTTATATATTCTGCAAATATTTGTTTTAGCCCCTGAATGAAGTCGGCTGAAACTGGTAAAATCTGAATGATTATACAGAAATTCGCATGCATCATTCATAGCGGATAAATCAATTTCACCATAAAGATACCAGCTCGAATGATCGAAAAAAGGATCCTTGATCCTGGATATGAAATATTTGTAAGTTCTTGAAATAGCACTATATCTTGCACTTGCATCAGGTATAACTTTTCTTAGTGACCTTACTGAGATATCATTGGGCAGAAAACTATTTAACCTGTGGACCAGATTTTTTTTCGCAGAAAGTTCAGGAGAAACACTGTCAAAATGGGCACAGAAGACCATAGCATGCACTCCGGTATCTGTTCTCCCGGCTCCGGTAGTTGATATCTTTTCTTTCAAAACAACACTCAAAGCTTCGTCCAGTATCATCTGCACAGTAGCAGAATTTGGCTGGATTTGCCAGCCATGATAGGAAGTGCCTTTATATGAGATAAATATGAAATATCTTGTTTGCAAAAGTCACTTTTTGTAAATATAAGCTTTTGTACCAAAAATAAATCTTATTAGTTATTTGAAAATCGATCTTAAAATGTATTTTTACTCTCATCGATTTAAAAACCAAAAACACCTGATCTTAACTTAATACTTTTAATGAATCCAAATTTAAAATTCTTTAACCATGAAAGTTGATTTAAGTTGGGTAGATTATCTGATTATGATAATCTACTTCATATTTGTACTTGGCATCGGCTGGTTCCTGCGAAAATTCATGAAAAATGCAAATGCGTTTCTTGAAGCAGGCAGATCGATGCCAGCCTGGGTTGCCGGCTTAGCTTTCATTTCAACAAATCTGGGCGCTCTTGAAGTGATGGGGATGACAGGTTCAGGCATGAAATACGGTATGTTGACAACTCACTTTTACTGGATAGGAGCAGTGCCGGCTATGATCTTCCTGGCGATCTTTATGATGCCTTTCTATTATGGTTCAAAAGCCAGATCGGTGCCTGAATTTCTGAAACTCAGATACGATGAAAAAACAAGGGGGCTGAATGCTATCCTTTTTGCAGTGATGACGGTACTTGCTTCAGGTATTTCGATGTATGCTCTTGCTATTCTGATGGAAAATGTACTGGGATGGAACTTTAACCTCAGCCTTTGGATATCTGCCCTTATAGTTCTTGGTTATACCTATCTTGGAGGCCTTTCTTCGGCAATTTATAATGAAGTTCTTCAGTTCTTCATCATTGTAATTGGTCTGTTGCCACTCGTATTTCTGAGTCTGAAAGATATTGGCGGCTGGGTTGGTTTAAAAGCTCATCTGGCTCCCATAGCTCTTTCAAGAGGATTTGCAGCCGATACCTTTACAACAACATGGAAATATTCAGGCCAGTCTTCAGCTAATCCTCTCGGGGTGGAATGGTTCGGGATACTTTTTGGACTTGGATTTGTTCTTTCTTTTGGATACTGGTGTACAAACTTTCTCATAGTTCAGAGGGCATTTGCCGCGGAATCCAAAGCTGCAGCCAGAAAAGTTCCGCTTATCGGAGCCCTTCCTAAAATGTTCATTCCTTTTCTGATAATTGTTCCGGGTATTATTGCTCTGGCACTTTTCCATGACCCGACCAAAGGTTTCACACTACCTCTTGATACAGCAGGAAAACCTATATATGATTACACAATAATAATGTTGTTGAAGCACTATCTTCCTGCAGGTGTGCTGGGTCTGGGTATAACGGCTCTCCTTGCATCTTTCATGTCGGGAATGGCCGGTAACGTTTCGGCATTTAATACTGTATGGACTTACGATATTTATCAGAGTTACATACGTCCGGCGACAGGTAATGAAGAAGCAGACGGCAAGCACTATCTTAAAGTTGGTCGTATTGCAACGGTGGCAGGTATACTACTGAGTATAGCTTCTGCGTATATAGCGAGCAAATTCGGCAATATCATGGATTTCCTGCAGACAATATTCTCGATGATCAATGCGCCACTGTTTGCAGTTATTTTCCTTGGTATGTTCTGGAAGCGCACAACAGGTCATGCAGCCTTTACAGGGTTACTACTTGGATTCCTGATGGCTCTGCTTCACCACGGACTCACAATACCTGCAGGAGCCACCACTCTTGTGAAAGGCGGATGGCTCGGAGTTCTTCATACATATCCTGTTGAAATGGCTCAGAATTTCTGGACCGCTATAATTGCTTTCACCGTAAGTACAGCATTTACGGTTGGTATCTCGCTGGTTACCAGGAAGATCAAATCTGACGAAGAACTTCATGGACTGGTTTATTCACTCACACCCAGGGAAATAGATGATAAAGGGCTTGCCTGGTATGAGCGTCCTGTTGGTCTTGCAATACTCGTTTCGGTAATTGCAATAATATTAACTATAATGTTTTGGTAGGAGGAAATTAAAATGGTAGATATAAGAATACCTATTGGTCTGATGTTCACGGTCGTAGGAATAATAATTTCAATTTTCGGGCTTTTTACAAGGTCAAATGCCGAATTGTATCAAAAGTCCCTCGGCATTAATGTGAATATCATAATGGGAATACTGATGCTCATTTTTGGATTGGTAATGCTGTATTTTGCCAGGAGAAAGAAAAAATAGGTGTCATGTAGGGACATTGCATGCAACGTCCCTACCCAATGATTATAAATAAATGGAGAAAGGAATTATTAAGAGAGGATTTGCCAGTGATAATAATGCAGGTATTCATCCTGATATTTTAAAAGAGCTGATTTCAGCTAATTCGGGACACGTTATTGGATATGGTTCTGATATTTATACTGAGCAGGCAATAAATCTATTTAAGGAACAGCTGGGCAGATCTGCAGAGACTTTCTTTGTATTTACGGGTACAGCTGCCAATGTTTTAAGTATCACAGCTGTTACACGATCCTGGAATTCAGTAATTACGGCATCCACGGCTCATCTTGAACAGGATGAATGCGGAGCTCCTGAAAAATTCACCGGCAGTAAGGTTCTTACAGTTGATACGAATGATGGGAAAATTACACCTTCGCACGTTGCCAAGCATATGCATGGTTTTGATTTTGAGCATCATTCCCAGCCTAAGGTTATATCAATTACTCAATCGACCGAGATGGGTACTGTGTATTCTGTCGACGAGATCAGGGAAATTGCTGATTTTGCTCATTCAAAGGGAATGTTCCTTCATATGGACGGCGCCAGATTAGCAAATGCCGCAGCCTTTCTTGATCTTCCCTTTAAAGCCTTTACAACAGACGCAGGCGTTGATGTACTATCATTTGGAGGGACAAAAAACGGTATGATGTTCGGGGAAGCAATCTGTTTCCTGCGTTCTGGTCTCTCGACCGATTTTAAATATATCCGCAAGCAGGGAATGCAGCTGGCTTCGAAAATGAGATTTATTTCAGCCCAGTATATTGCATATTTCCGTGATGATCTGTGGAAAAAATGCGCTGCCCATTCCAATTCAATGGCGAAGTTATTTGCCGAAAAACTTGGCAACGTCAGAGGGATTAAAATAACTCAGTCCGTTCAATCAAACGGCCTTTTTGTAATTATGCCTTCAGAGGTAGCTGTGAGGATGCAAAGCCATTATTTCTTTTATCCCTGGAATGAAAAGATATCTGAATATCGTTTAATGACAAGCTGGGATACAACTGTGGAGGATATTGAAGGTTTTGTGAGACAGTTAAAACAGGAGTTGAATAAATAGCTATAAATAAAAGAGGGACAAGATATTTCTTGTCCCTCTTTATATATATAAAAAGAAATTCGTTTTACTTGAGCGTAAAGGTAATTGGTACCATATACCATACCGGGACGGGTTTTCCACCCTGCTTTCCTGGTTTGAATGCCGGAAGTGTGGTTACAACCCTCATAGCTTCTTTATCAAGCTCGGGGTCAACACCTTTAAGAACGCTTACCTGGCTTACACCTCCTTTAGCGGTAACACAGAACCTGACAATAACTCTACCCTGTATATTGTTTTCTTTAGCAACTTCAGGATAATTTGTATGTTCACCTATATACTTCAGGAGTGCTGCATCACCGCCCGGGAAAGAGGGCATCTCCTCTACAACAACGAAAGGTACCTCTTCAGGTTCGGCTTCCTGTACTTCTTCCTTAACATTCTGTTGAACTTCAACAACTTCTGTGTTCTTTACTTCTGTCTGTGCCTCATCAGCTGTCATGAGTTGTTTAACATCTTCAGGCTTGACCGAGTCTACTACAACCGGTGGAACATATTTCTGCTGCTGAACAACGTCTGCCGGAGGAGGAGGTGGAGGCGGTGGAGGAGGAGCAGCCTCAGCTGGCTGATCCAGGTTCTCCATTTTTATCTCTACCTGTCTTTCTTTTCTGCTCTGTCTGTTTTCCGCAGCTTTTGCATTAATGTAAGGAGTAATAACTGCTGTACCTAAAATAATTATTCCTATCAGGAGCGAAATAACAACATTGCGGTTATACCTCTTGCGCAGCTTATAAGCTCCGTATTCCTTATTCCGTGTCTCAAAGACTATGTCATCAAAGGCAGGAACCAATTTATTTTCTTTTGCCATCATCTTAATGGGTTACGGTTTATTTCTTGGTTGCGTCAGCAGTAGGAGTAATACCTAATTCTTTTTCAACCATCCTATTTTCATACCACGTAATATCAACCAACATATAATGTGCGACTCCACAGATATTCATTTCATCGAGAATGTCAACAAAATTACCATAAGTAGAATCTTTATATGCCTTAATAAGAACAATAGGACCAGTATCATCATTCTTTTTCAGTTTCCGTATTTCTGACTGAACAGAATCCGGATTGAGAACAATTTTACCTTTCAGCACTTCGCTCTTGAATTCTTCAATCTTTCTTGAAAGAGCTTTATTCCTTTCAAGTAATAACTGACGTATACCTTTTGTACTGAAATCTGTTTCGGTTAGCGGAGGCAGATTATTATAATCCTCTGGTTTTACCGTTCCCGGGTACCAAAATATTTTATTATCAGGACCAAGAATAATATTCAAGGTACGGCTTGCCGAAATTTTTGGAGCTTCAACATTTTTGTCCTTAAGTTTCTCGGGAAGGGTAATTTCCATAACCTTTGACTTAGCCATAGCCGAGGTAAGCATAAAAAATATTATAAGCAGACACATCAGGTCAACCATCGGTGTCATATCAATATGCGGTGGGTGTTTCTTGCCTTTATGTTTCCCGCCTTTTCCTTTTTCTTCTTGAATTATCTCTGCCATATCACTGTTGTATTTCTTCCAGGTTAATTTTTGCTGCTTCCAGACTTGTGATCAGATTGAATTTATTCATATTCTTATCCTGCATAATATCAAGAACTTTCTTTACTATCGGAAAATCAGTCTTTGCATCCCCTTTAATACATGCCTGAATATTCGGATTTACCTGTCGTGCAAACAATACCCATAATGCCAGCTGGTTGTCAGTTGAATCAACAGGGATCCCTGTCTGGAAAACTGCTCTGTCTTTTGAATTCTTTGTATCCAGAAAATCCTTCATCTCAAGAATCGGGACACCTATACCTGACGGGTATTTTTCAAACTCCCTTAGTTCTTTGTCTGTAAACTGGATATTATATCTGGCACCCATAGCAGCAAGGATTTTCGGACGGAATTTATACAATGTATCGGGACCGTTATCGAAATTCAGGAAAATTTTGTCATCTTTTCCAATGAGAACAGTCAGCACATTAAAATCAGGGGTGGGTTTTTCGGATATAGAAAAAGGGGTATCGATCTGCTCCGGCTCCGGTTGTCTCATAGTAGTTGTCAGCATAAGAAAAATCAAAATAACTGAGAAGAGGTCAACCATCGGCGTCATGTCGATTCTTGGAGATTTCGTTGGTAATTTAATCTTTGGCATTGTAGTTTTTTTAATTTAATTATTTCGACCAAAAGATAAATTTAAAATTAGGTGGATTTCAGTGAGGCAGCAAAGTTCTGTGTCAGACTGAAACCTGCTTCGTCAATTTTAAATGTATAACCGTCTATGGTTGTAGAAAAATAGTTGAACGCAATAATTGCTAAGGTTGAACCTGTAATACCAAATGCAGTATTAACAAGAGCTTCAGAGATTCCTGTTGCCAGCTGTAAGGCATCGGGAGCACCTGACTGTGCAAGAGCTGCAAATGCTTTGATCATACCAAGTACTGTACCAATAAGACCTATCAACACTGAAATGGAAGCAAGGGTTGAGAAAATAACCATGTTTTTCGATAACATAGGTAGCTCAAGAGCTGTAGCTTCTTCAAAAGATTTCTGAATTGACAGTATTTTCTGGTCCTTTTCCAGCTCTTTATCTTTTTGAAGATCGCGGTAACGTACAAGACCCGCTTTCATAACATTAGCAAGTGAACCTCTCTGCTTATCGCAAGCTTCAAGAGCTTCTTCAATCTTATCTTCGGCAAGAAGAACCTGAAGGTTGCTTACAAAAGCATTTAACCTGCCTTTACCTTTTGCTCTTGAAAGTGTGATAGCCCTTTCAAAAATGAAAATAATAAGGGTCAAGACACATGTCATGAGGATAGGGACGATATAACCGCCTTTGTAGACAATTCCAAGTAAGTTACCTTCCAGCGGTTGCCCCTTGGGATTTCCACCTTCAAAATTCACAGGGTTACCCATTATGCTTATGAACAAAATATAGGCAACGATAAAAGCTATTAAAATAGCACTTGTTGCAAAAACATTCTGCAACGCATCTTTGAATGAACTTCCATTTTTACTCATTTCTTATCGATTTGTTTAGGTTTAAATTTTTTTACGATCTGCAAATATATATTATGAATTGTTTTTTTCCAAAATAGCAACGAATAATATTTTTTTTTGATATAGTTTAGAACTATTCTCTAGTAATTAAGACCCTTAAGATAATATTTCACCCTATATCTGAACTGATTTTAATTCTATTTATTTTAAATTATTTTAAACAATATAACTTCTATTGTTCGAGCGTAACATTATAAACCCTTGATTTTGTTATCGGGATCTCAACTGATTTGTAGCCTCTTGCACTGATTATGAGGACTTCAGAACCTTCAGGTATCTCAAACTTATACTCACCCTTACTGTTTGTAAGGTTTTCTGCAGCAGTATCTTTTACTCTGATAGAAGCATAAGCTATTGGTTGTCCGTCAGAACTTTTAACAACTCCTTTTATCTCATTTGGATTTATACCCTTCTTAATCTGGGTTTCAAACTCCTTAATATAGTTCAGCTGACTTTTTGCAGATGAGTTCATAGGATCAATTGCAAGAATTTTATTATAGGCATCAGCCGCTCTTGCCAGGTAGGGGAGCCTTCCTTCATTCGTTTTTTCGGTGGAGATGGATCTTAGCTCAACTGATCCTATACCCATATAACCTTTTAGCTTATTTTCCTTATTATTAGGATCAAGATTGATCATCCTGTTATAATAATTCTTAGCTTCGCTGAAGTTCTGGTTCACCATATGGTAAAAGCCAAGGTACTGGCACGCTTCTATCATTTCAGGTTCATATTTGAGAGAATCGGACATTGCAATGCTAATGACCTTTTCAAATTTGGGTTTAGCCAGTCCCAGTTTTGTATCCGGATCCATTTTAGAGTATGTTCTTGCAATCCAGAGGTAAGCGGGAACATATTCAGGCATTTTTTTTGTAATGGCTGTGAATAAAGAATCGGCAGTTTTAAATTCATTTGCCGTGTAATAGGTTTTTCCGATACGCATAAGGTCCTCAGTATTATCTTTTGTGGGATCAAGCAACTTTGTCCACGTTCTTGCAGCACCGTCATATCTCCTGAAATTGTAATAATTATTGGCAATTTCATTCAGTAGGTTGCGGTCATCCGGTTTGAAGCTCAGGACTTTTGAATATTCGACAAATGCCCTGTCAATCTCCGAATCTGCTTTATCAACTACCTTCTGGAGACTGTCGATCCTGGTATTCATTCCGGCGATAATTATTTTAACTTTAGCTTTTTCGGCAGTTGAAGAAACTGAATATTTTGATTGTTCCTTAGCCAGTTGCTGTTTAAGCGTACTCAGGTTGTCCATTTCTTTTGGATAGTCCTGGTTCTTTTTAAGAAGGATCCTTGCCATGTAATGATAGTCCTTTGGAATGATCCTGTCGGGAGTCACTTCTTTGAATAGTGTTTCCATATATTGCAGAGCTTTATCATAGTCAGGCGGGTCCTTTTCATAATATGAATACCCGGCAATCCTGTTCAGATAAGTTCTTGACTTATCAACAGCAAATATATCCTTCACGTTCTTAATGACTCCGTCATAATCTTTTGCATAGAACAGAGCATTAACGTACCTGATTTTTGCAGGAATATTGCCTACTGTCAGATCAAGGTATTTTTTAAAATATTCTTTCGCCTGTTCATATCTCTGGGCAAGAAGATATACTTGTCCCAGTTCCCTATATGCAGGTGCAAAATTTGCATCAAGCTGTATTGCTTCTTCAAAATTTTGAATTGCAGGATTAAGTGCACGCCCCTTAACATAGATAGCTCCAATTTTCATCGCAGCTGTTGGTGATTTAGGATCAGCAAACTGAGCCTGGTTATAGTAATAAATTGCCTTTGATCCGTCATTCACAAGTATGTAAATATCCCCGGCTATAAGGTTCACATCCCTGTTATTGCTGTTAATTTTAATTGCTTCTCTTATAAGCGGTAATGCAAGCGATGTATCCACCTTGTCATCTTTGATATACGACTCAGCGATTTTTGCCAGGATAAAGGCATATCTGGGGGCAGGAGGATTGATTTTCTTGATGTTCCTGTAAGGCAGAAGAAAACTTTTTGCCTTGGCTCTCATTTCATCAGCAGTTTTATCGTCTCCCGTAAGGAAAGCTATTTTAGCAAGACCAATATAATTAAGAGGATCATTAGGAGTGGCATCGACTCCTTCCTGGTAGATTTCTTTAGCAGATTTTGCTGTAGCTGTCAGTGAATTGGAGATGGTATCGGAATAATAATCCGCCAGGTAATTCTCTCCAAGAAAGAAATAATTATCACCGTTAGCCGGATCTTTTTTGATCAGCTCCTTGAACATAGCGTTTGCTTTGTCATACTGTTCACTCCTTGTCAGAAGTGTGGCCTGGTCCAGATCCTGAGCCTTAAGATTAAATGCAAAAACTGTCAATAATACTGCCAGCAAGGCAATTGGTCTAATAGCTAAACGTTTCATAATTATCCTTATTTTGATGTAATTTTAAGTTTAAATTCCTCACCTCAAATATCTTTAATCTAAATCCAAATTCCAAATTTCTTATTTCTGATCCCTGATCCCTAGCTTCTAATGCCTGATCTGCACCAGCCTGATAGGCATTGTTGCCGGAACAAGGCCTGACTTAAGAACGATCCTCTGTCCCTGTTCTCCGCATGCCCAATTAATAAAACCTGAACCCAGCCCGATAAATGTTTCTCTCGATATGAGATAAACCTCCCTGACAAAAGGGTACGATTTATCATATATGAATCCCTGCTGTGGACGATAATACGATCCGTCATTAATGAATTGCTGCGACACGGCTACTACATTTATCTTTTTAATAAAGCTCATAGTAAGTGAATCGTGCTTGTCACTTATCCAGTTTACGCTTATAATTCCCATGGCATCAGGGTTTCTGGAAACAAAATTGATGACTTCTGCATTATTGTTTACTGCAAAGAAATTTGTTCCCAATGAATCTTTGATTCCAAACAGCTCTTTAAAATACCTGATATTTCCTGATTTTGTATTGTCAAAGATAACGCGTATGTCGCCAAGCTTTGACTTTGGGTTAATCTCATTCCAGTTTGTTATTTTTCCCAGAAAAATATCCTTAACTGAATTAAATTTCATGAGTGAATCCTTGTTATCCCTGTTTGTAACAAGCGCAAGAGCATCGTATGCAAAAGTTGTTGTTCGGGCAACAACCAGAGTATCTCGAAGATACTGTATCTGGGCATCGGTAAGCTTCTTACTTGTAACTATAACTTTTACTGAATCATTCATGAAATCGTTTATCACATCAAATTCAGGTTTATACTCTGCTTTTATTTTTGCATTATTATATAAATGTGTAAAAGTATAAACTTCTGTCTCAATGAGAGGTTGAAAAGATTCATCAGCAATAATTTTAATGTTGCCCCTGGTAGCTGTTTCAGTCAGCGCAGCTTTTCCGCCGCCTTTACATGATACCATAAAAAGCAGAACTCCCATCAAAGGGATAAGAAATATTGCTGAAAATGTGTTTCTACGATTTCTGTTCACTGGATTAAAGATTGTAAGATTCTTATACCGGCTCGCAATAATAATAAAATTTTGAATAACTGATACTCGGTTCATATTCATAAAATTTTATCAAGGTTTAATTATTCTTTTCTATGTTCACAGCAAAGTATGTGCCAAGGCTGATTTGATTAATGAATTATATTATCTGAACAGTTTATATAAAAATGCTTAATTCACTATTTATTATCATCTTTAGTAAAGAATACCTCTACAATATTCGTATATGTTCTGTATGCCCTGTACAAGCCATAAAATATAAATGCCACGCCTGCAATAACTCGAACGGGTTTATCAAGATAACTCCAGTCTGAGAAAAATACAAAATAAATTCCAGCCCCCAGATATAAAACTACTAAAAATATTGAAAAAATAGCTGTGACCTGCCGCATTATCCTATTTTCGTTCATATTAAAAAATTTTGGATCCAAATAAACAAAAATTCAATTTATTATCAAAATTAAACTAAAAATCTCGTTAAAGGAATGTAAATTACTAAAAAGTTTGTTATTCGCGTAATAAAAGCGAACTGTCTCCATAACTTAAAAACCTGAAATCATTATCCAGTGCATATTTATAAACCTGTTTCCATGTTTTTCCGATCCATGCCGATACAAGCAGGAGCAGGGTGCTTCCCGGCTGATGAAAGTTCGTAATCAGCCCGTCAGTGAGCCTGAAGTTATACCCGGGTATTATTATCATGCTTGTGGAAGCATGTAAATAAGCCAGTTTTTCTTTTTTAAGAAAGCCCAGCAATGTCATTAAAGATTCTTCCACAGAAATTGCTGCATTTAACTTATATGCTTCCCATTGTTCCAGAGATAATGGTGTTTTGTCAGAGACCATATTCATTAACCTCTTAACCCCCAGCCAGTACAGACTCTCAAGAGTCCTTACTGATGTAGTCCCCACTGTTATTATCTTTCCCTGATTTAGCAATAAAGCTTCAATTGTCTTTGCAGTAACAAAAAAATGCTCGTTATGCATCTCATGGCCTGAAATATATCTTGATTTGACCGGTTTAAAGGTACCTGCTCCAACATGAAGTGTAACCCGGGCAGATTTAATTCCTTTTTTGTTGAATGAATTGAGTATGTTCTCAGTGAAATGCAATCCGGCGGTAGGTGCTGCGACTGATCCTTTGATTCTGGAATAAACTGTCTGATACCATATGCTGTCTTCTTCCTGATCCTCTCTTTTAATATAAGGAGGAAGGGGGACATGTCCGATAGCTTCAATAACTTCACCAAAGCTTATCGAGTCGCAATCCCAGCTAAACCTTACCTTCCATGCATCTCCTTCAGGTTCGGTTTTTTCTGCATTCAGCAAATAAGAGTTGTTACTATATAAGAAAGGTACACTTATTATTCCGCTTTTCCACTTTTTAAGGTTCCCGATTATGCATTTCCATTCAACCGGTCTTTTCGACCCGAATGATAATTCATAATCAAACGGGACATGTGGTTCAAGGCAAAGCACTTCTATCCCTGAGCCCGATTCCTTTCGGAAAAGTAAGCGAGCACGCACTACTCTTGTATCATTGAACACTACCAGTGAATCAGCCGGGATATGATTCGCAATATTTCTGAAAACATCACTGGTTATCATTTCTCCCCTGCAAACAAGTAATTTCGACTGATCTCTTTCATTGACAGGATATTGAGCAATTCTTTCAGCCGGAAGATCATATTCAAATTCGGAAAGATCAATATCAATCATAACTTGTTCTTCTTTTTTCCTAAAATACATTTACCTATATCCTTCACTCAGCACTCAGCACTCAGCACCCTCAGAGCGGGGGAACCTAAAAGCTTTTTCCATTAGCCGTGCGTCGTGCTTCGTGTGTCGTATGTCGTTTTTACGCCACAAAAATAACTATAAATAAAACCTTAAACTCAATTCCCTGAAATTTATTAACTTTGCAGCGCAGCAGGCTGTCCCATCGTGCTCCGCTCAGGCGGGGTAAGGAAAGTCCGGACAACACAGAGCACCATGCTTCCTAACGGGAAGATATCCGTGAGGGTATAGTAGTGTAACAGAAAATTACCGCCCCCTTTGGCTTCGCTCAGGGGGGTAAGGGTGAAAAGGTGAGGTAAGAGCTCACCGGTTCCTATGGCAACATGCGGAACCGTACACCTTATGGGTTGAAAGACCATGTATACCGGCGATGAGGGCTGCTCGTCCGATGCCGGGGGGTAGGTCGTATGACCACGGTAGTGATGCCGTGGCAAGATAAATGATGGGAAACGATTTCAAACTCTTTCACAGAAACCGATACCGTACAAAATCCGGCTTACAGGCCAGCTGCATTATAAACATGTAGAGACAGGTCTCAAACCTGTCTCTATTACATGTTTTTACGAATATTTTGCATTAAAACAGGCCACGTTTTTATTTCAATTTAAATATACTATCCTCCATGGGAATATTTACTTCCACCTTGTCAAAGGTGATAGTGAATTCCATTCCGCTGGCAGATGTGGTAGTCTTCATAGGCAAAAACACGCCACTATTGTCGGCATAGTCAGTCATGTATGAATCAGCCGTGACGTTCATGCCACCCTGGTTCATAGTTGTACTGGTCTTTACAAGAAGATAAGTATTTTTATCAAGAAACATTTCAATACTATTTCCTTCATCGAGGCTTGCTTTTATTTTATATGCAGGCTTGTTATTAACCGTGTCCTCTCCTTCAAGAGTCAGCTTTCCATCCTTTAAATAGTTGGCCATATAATCCTGGAACATATTACTGTTTTGTGTTTGTTTGATCTGCGAAGGAGTCATTTCAACAGGATCAGTTGAACCTGACATGGGATTTATGGAGTACCCGGTGGTCCCGTCAAATGCAGAGACCATTTCCTGCCCGTTGAAATTGGTAACAGTCTTGATTTTATCCGGATTTTTCATCCATAATTCGAGAGGAAGCTCCATCCCCATCATAGACATTTTACCTGTGATCTTGATGGTTGATAAAGCAGCAACTTTATCGTGTTTATTCGCTTCTGAGTACTTTTTTACAATTTCGTCAAGTGTCTGAGCATTGATTGCAGTGACCAGTATAATACCAGCCAGAACGGATACGAACTTTTTCATGTTATTGGTTTTAAAATTTAAATTAATTAAAAGGAATTTATAGTTTTTCTTAATGCAACGAGTCTTTTCAGCAGATTGTCCATACCGGAAAGCTTCAGCATATTGGCTCCATCAGATTTGGCAATAGCCGGATTGGGATGGGTCTCAACGAAAATTCCGTCGGCTCCCACACTGATTGCAGCTTTCCCAATTGTCTCGATCATATCAGGTCTTCCGCCCGAAACACCTGTATCCTGGTTTGGTTGCTGAAGAGAGTGGGTGATATCCATTATGACGGGAACACCTATTTTTTGCATAATTGGGATATTCCTGAAATCAACCACAAGATCCTGGTAGCCAAACATATTGCCTCTGTCGGTAAGCATGATATTATTATTTCCCGATTCCTGAACCTTTTCCACAGCATATTTCATTGATGAGCCCGATAGGAACTGTCCCTTCTTTATGTTAATCCATTTACCTGTTTTTGCAGCTGCCACAAGCAGGTCTGTCTGTCGGCATAAAAAAGCGGGTATCTGAAGGATGTCCACGTATAAAGCAGCCATCTCAGCTTCTTCAGGGTTGTGTATATCGGTTATAACAGGTACTGAATATTTATCCCGGACTTCTGCAAGCATTTTGAGCGCTTTTATATCTCCGATCCCGGTAAATGAATCGCCCTTTGACCTGTTTGCCTTCCTGTACGATGATTTGAAGACAAATGGAATATGGTATTTTTCACTCAGATCTTTAAGGTGACCGGCAGTTTCAGAAACAATCTTCTGGTTCTCAACAACGCATGGACCCGCAATAAGAAGGAAATTGCCCGATTCTGTGAATTTTATACCCGGAATATTCTTTACAGCCTGTGACATATTCAGCAAAATTAAAAAAATATTTATTATTTGAAATTAAGTTGAATATTTCTATATGCAATAAAGAACTTACACAGAGTTCCACAGACCTGCCTGCCGGCAGGCAGGGAACCACAGAGTTAGACAGAGTATTTATTTATCGTAGTCATATATATCTTTCCACATAGATGACAGTCGCTTTCTGATCTCTTCCTCCCTGGTATTAACCCCAGGTTCATAAAAAACAGTTCCTTTTAATTCGTCAGGGAGAAAATTATCCTGGATAAAATTTCCTGAATAACTATGGGCATATTTATATTCTTTCCCATATCCGAGATTTTTCATCAGACTGGTTGGCGCATTCCTTATATGCAACGGCACCGGGAGAGCACCTTCTGTCCTGACGGCTTCAATGGCATTCTCAATAGCCATATATGATGCGTTGCTTTTCGGCGATGTAGCCAGATACACAGCTGCTTCCGAAAGTATTATCCTGGATTCCGGCCAGCCAATTACATTTACAGCTTCAAAACACGACTGGGCCAGCAGGAGTGCATTAGGGTTGGCCAGACCGATATCTTCAGCTGCCAGAATAAGCATGCGCCTGGCTATGAATTTAGGGTCTTCACCTCCTTCAACCATCCTGGCCAGCCAGTATACAGCAGCATTCGGATCACTTCCTCTTAGCGATTTAATAAAAGCCGAAATTATGTCATAGTGCTGCTCTCCATTCTTGTCATACATTGCCAGGTTCTTCTGCACGTGTCTTAAAACCTTCTCATTATTAATAGCGATCTTTTCTGATGATGTCTCATCAGCTTCGGAGCTGACAACCAGTTCAAGGGCGTTGTAGAGTTTCCTGGCATCGCCGCCTGAAACACGGATCAAGGCTTCATACTCTTCTATTTCAATATTGAATGAAGCAAGGTATCTGTCTTTCTTTAGAGCGGAATTTACTAAACTGGTGAGCTCCACTTCGGTCAATGGGTTCATAATATATACCTGGCATCGTGACAGAAGCGGGGAGATGACCTCAAAGGACGGATTTTCAGTTGTAGCGCCGATGAGAGTAATTACCCCCTGTTCAACGGCACTTAAAAGCGAATCCTGCTGGGATTTATTAAACCGATGAATCTCATCAATAAACAGGATCGGGTTCGGATGGTCAAAAAACTGCTGTTTCTTTGCTTTTTCAATGGTCTCCCTTACATCCCTGACACCTGAATGTACAGCACTGAGTGAAAAGAAAGGCCTTTTCAGCGTGTTCGCTATTATACCTGCAAGCGTTGTTTTTCCGACGCCAGGAGGTCCCCAAAGAATAAAAGACGGTATGTTTCCCGATTCAATGACCTTTCTCAGCACGGCATCCCTGCCTACAAGATGCTCCTGTCCGCAGAACTCTTCCAGGATTTTTGGCCTTAGTCTTTCAGCAAGTGGTTGATTGGGCGGCATGGTAAAAATGTTTGTGTAAAAGTAATAAAAACAATTTTTGTTATGCCAGATATTTTCCTAATGCAACTTTTTATAAGAGGTTTTAGTTATTATTGTATCAGGTTTCTAACCTGTTTCAATTTCTGGCTATTAAATTTCAGATATGAATAAAATTCTGCATTTTCTTTTGGTGATTACCATAATATCCGGGTGCTCGGGTATAGCAGGTAAAAAGAATTCCGGTATTATCGGAGGCAGGGGTATAAAGGCTGACAGCGGAATGGTGGTCTCTGCTCATAGCCGTAGTTCGATGATAGGAGCAAATATTCTCCGGCAGGGAGGAAATGCCGTTGATGCTGCAGTTGCAACAGGGTTCGCGCTTGCTGTATGTTATCCTGAAGCAGGCAACATCGGAGGCGGAGGATTTATGCTGATAAGGCTGAGTGATGGGAAAACTGACGTTATTGATTTCAGGGAAAAAGCCCCGTTGCTTTCCAGCAGAGATATGTTTCTTGATAACAGGGGAAATGTAACCGAAGGGTTAAGTACCGATACTCAACTAGCAAGCGGTGTTCCGGGAACAGTCGACGGTATGATAACAGCTCACGAAAGATATGGAAAGCTGCCGTTTAAAGATGTGATCCAGCCAGCTATTGATCTCGCTGAAAAAGGTTTTGTCGTAACCGGCGAACAGGCAGAAGATCTTAATTTCAACAGAAAGAAATTCCAGAAAAGAAATTCATCAATAGTCTCTTTTGTAAGAGAATCCTTATGGAAAGAGGGAGATATACTGAAACAAAAGGATCTGGCAGAGACTCTCAGACGTATAAGGGATTTTGGAAGGGAAGGCTTTTATTCCGGGAAAACTGCCAGGCTTTTAATTAAGACCATGAAAAGAGGAAATGGGCTCATATCTTTCAAAGATCTGGCAGAATACAGATCAATCTCAAGAGTTCCTCTGACCGCAAAGTACAAAGGGTATAATATTATTACGGTTCCTCCTCCTTCAAGCGGCGGAGTGACTCTGATACAGCTACTGGAGATGACAGAACCTTATCCGGTAACCCAATGGGGTTTTCATTCAACTCAGGCGATACACCTGATAACAGAGGCGGAAAGAAGAGCATTTGCAGACAGGTCAGAATATCTGGGCGACCCTGACTTTGTCAAAATACCTGTGTCGGCGTTGATCAGCAGAGAGTATCTTAAAAACAGGATGAGTAGCTTCGTTCAAAACAAAGCTTCGTCATCAACTGAAACCGGGCCCGGGTCAGTTGCCGGCTATGAAAGTGAGGAGACAACCCATTTTTCGGTGGTAGATTCAAAAGGTAATGCAGTTGCAGTTACTACTACTCTTAACGAATCATTTGGCAACAGTATTGTTGCTGATAGTGCAGGATTTCTTCTTAACAATCAGATGGATGATTTTTCAATCAAGCCTGGATTCCCGAATATCTACGGTCTCATCGGAGGTGAGGCCAACTCCGTGCAGCCGGGAAAAAAGATGCTTAGCTCAATGACTCCTGCAATTGTTGAAAAACAGGGGAGACTATTTCTTGTTCTTGGATCACCAGGTGGTTCAACAATACCCACAACTGTATTTCAGGTTATTGTAAATGTGGTTGATTTTGATATGGATATTCAGCATGCGGTTGATGCCGGGCGATTCCATCATCAATGGCTGCCTGACTGGATCAGCTATGAGAACGGGGCTATTGACAGCCTGACAAAGGCTGAACTGACTGCTATGGGTTATGAGTTAAAAGTTCGATCCTCAATAGGTCGCACCAACGCCGTAATGATCCTTGAAAACGGTAAAACAGAAGGTGGAGCTGACATTCGAGGCGATAATTACGCTTGTGGATACTGACTCATTTTGCGGTTCAATAATTTTTACTATATTGCCTCAAATTTATTTTATTTAAAAAAATAAATTAATACATTTAACAATTGAAAATTACTTTTTGGCTAAAATCAGATTATTGTTATTGTATTTGAATACATTCAGATATATTCAGTTATGAAAAAAACTCTGCTTATTGTAGTAATCATTCTGGCAGTAATCATTGCCCTGCCTGTAATTAATCTGATTCGATGGACTTTTCAGGCTAAGAAGCCCATGGATATTATAATAGTGGATAAAACCGTACCTACCCTGGAACGTGAGCACCATAAGTCGTTTAACTGGATTCTGACAAATGACAGATTTGTAAAAAAGGGGAATAATACAAGCTATTCGTACCGGAAAGGCTATTACGGGTTTTACCCCCTGCGTCCGCTGCGAGATAAAAAATATGATAAGAACGACCTGCGCCTCATTGATCTTATTAGTCTTGCTCAGGCTACAGATGCTGTCTATATTACAGATACATACGGAGTGTTTTTTAATGACTGGTACAAAGGAATCAACAAGAGCAGGAGATCGCGGAAAATATATGGGGGACTGCTTAATAATGATAACCTTTTCATTAAGGAGATGAAGGACAGGAATAAACTCATTATCCTCGAATATAATACTTTTGAGTATCCTACTCCGCAGTATGAGTCGGTAAGAGCACAGCAAAGGATCGGAGTTTCATCTTCAGGCTGGACAGGGAAATACTTCAGTACCCTTGACACTGTTTCTGCTGATTTCCCGGTATGGATGACCAGCATGTACAGGAAAGAATACAAGAAGCCATGGAAGTTTACAAAACCCGGAATTGTGATCCTTAATGAAAAAAATATTGTAGTTCTTGAGGAAGGTAAAACATTGAAGAATGCTATGCCTCATATTGTTACGGACAAATTAAATTGTGAAAAATTCGGAGTTCCCTCATCTGTGGCATTTGACCAGTGGTTCGATATTATTGATCCTCTCCAGGATATTATTATTTCAAAATTCAAATTGGAAACAACGGCAGCCGGAGATACCCTGCTCGCTGCAAATAGCCTGTCAAATACGTTTCCTGCAGCGGTGCGGGAGCCTGAACCGGACAATGTATATTATTTTTCCGGAGATTTCACTCATGCAGATATACCTTACTGGTCTTCAAGATTTGAAGGATTTGCAAAGCTTAAAGGGATCTTATACTCGCCTGATAATCCTGATGATACAAGAAGGTTTTTCTGGTTATATTACCGGCCTCTTATCAGTACCATCTTCACGAATTACTATAATTCAATAAACAAAAAATAAGACAGCTTACTTTTAAATATTGGATAAGGGACGTGTCGGGGCTTGTCCCTTATTATTTTGCTTATTCACCCAATCACCAATTCTCCCATTCTCCCATTCTCCCATTCTCCCATTCTCCCATTCTCCCATTCTCCCATTCTCCCATTCTCCCATTCTCCCATTCTCCCATTCATCTCTTCAGCGCGTTATAGAGAACTACGGCAGGATGCAATGCGATTCTGCCAGTGCCATCCTTGATATGATGCCTGCAGCTGGTTCCCGGAGCACTTATAATCGTCTCTTCACCTGAATTCCTTACTTCCGGAAACAAAACAAGTTCTCCAATTTTGTTGGAGAGTTCGAAATGTTCCTTTTCATATCCAAATGAGCCGGCCATGCCACAGCAACCTGAGGGGATCTCTTTAACGGAGTAATTCAAAGGTATCGAAAGCATTTCAATCGTACTTTTTGAAGAAGCAATGGCCTTCTGCTGGCAGTGGGCATGAAGAAGCACAGAAACTTTATCTTCTTTAAAGAGGCTTTTGTCTATTCTTCCTGACCTGAATTCTTTGGATATGAATTCATCGACCATAAAACAGTTCGCAGCAAGTTTTTCTGCCTTGTCTTTCAGTTCATTTCCTGCCAGCTCAGGATATTCATCCCTGAACCCCAGGATCGCTGAAGGCTCGATGCCTAAAAGCGGAAGATTTTCATTTATAAGTGATGATAGTGTGTTGATATTCTTTTTAATAGCCTTCTGTGCGGTTCTTACCAGACCTTTTGATAAAAATGTTCTTGCGCTGATTCCGTGAGCCGTTGTGACCACTTTGTAATTCAATGATGTAAGAAGTTTTATTACAGATATTCCAATTTCAGTATCATTATAGTTTGTAAATTCATCTATGAAAAGGCAAACCTCACCTGCAGGATCATCGGGATTAAGATTTGACAGATTCTTTCTGATCCACCTCCTAAGTGTTGCTTTGTATATTAATGGTATTGATCTTTCCGGAGCAAATCCGGTGATTTTCTTCAGGATTCCTGAAGTGGTTTTGTTTTTCAGAATGAAATTATAAAGAGATGGCAGAATTGAGCCGATTTTGTTAATAGCTGATATATATGCAATTAATCTTGTACGCAATGGGATACCATGCTTATCGTACCAGTGTTGCAGAAATTCCGATTTTATCCTGGCTATGTCAACGCCGGAGGGACATTCTGATTTGCAACCTTTGCATCCGAGACAGAGATCGAGTATTTCGTAAATCTCCCTGTGATCCCAGGGATCTCCTTCCTTTCCCATGAATTCACGGATAACATTTGCCCTGGCTCTTGTTGTCTTATCTTCGTCTCCGGTTGCCATAAAGCTTGGGCACATTGTTCCGCCGATTTTTACCGACTTCCGGCAATCGCCTGAACCGTTACATCTTTCCGCAGCTCTGACTATTCCGTCACTTGAAGAAAAATCATAGATTGTTTCAATATCCATGGTTGGTTTCCCGGGAATATACCTCAGAAAGGTATTCATAGGGGGGGTATTGATAATCTTTCCCGGATTAAATATATATTCCGGATCCCAGCATTCCTTGACCTCTTTAATCAGGTTGTAGTTATGATTGCCAAGCATCATTGGAATAAATTCACCTCTCAGCCTGCCGTCACCGTGCTCCCCGCTTATTGATCCCCTGTACTTCTTGACAATCCTCGCAGTTTCAATACCCAGAGTCCTGAAAAGTTCAACGTCATTCGGATCTTTTAAATTCAGAACAGGTCTTATGTGAAGCTCTCCTGTTCCGATATGCGCATGAAATACTGCATCTTTGCCATATTTTAAAAGCATTTTCTCAATGTCGTCGATATAATCAGGCAAACGCTCAACGTTGATGGCAGTATCTTCCATGAGCGTGACGGGTTTCGGATCACCTTTCATATTTGCCAGAACACCAAGACCTGCCTTCCTCAGGTCCCATACCCTCGAAATATCTTTGCCTTTTATTACTGGAAATGAGTAACCATATCCGGCTGCCTTTAAATCAGCTATCATCTCATCTGCGGCCTTGTCGATTTCTTCCTCCTTCTCCCTGACAAATTCTACAATGACAATAGCGCCGGGATGTCCATCAAGAAAGAACCTGTTATTTCTTTGGCTCATATTATCTTCTGTCAGCTCAAGTATCCTGTTATCCATCATTTCTACGGCAGAAGGCTTGTGCTTTAAGGCGATCAGGTTTGCTTTAAAAGCGTCGTTCCTTTCCTTAAGATGAACGCATACAAGAGCTTTACAGGCAGGGGGTAATGGAACAACATTAAGCTTTATTTCCGTAGCTATGGCCAGTGTTCCTTCAGATCCTGCAATCAACTTGCAGAAATTGAATTTTTTGTCCGACAGGTCATCAAAAACTTCAGAATCAAGGAGAAGATCGAGAGCATAACCGGTATTTCTTCTTTCCACTCCGGGATCAGGATATTCTTTTATAATATTTTTACGGTTATCGCTGTCTCCCAGTATCTTGTCTATGTTTCGGTAAATATCGCCTTCGAGATTTTTCAAGCCGGTTTTATTTTTGAACTCCTCTTTACCCAGAGTACCAAAAAGTACTTCAGATCCATCACTTAACAGAGCCCTTAACTCTTTTGTATGATCCCTGGTAGACCCGTAAATGATTGAATGTGAGCCGCAGGCATTATTTCCCAACATTCCGCCTATGTTGCATCTGTTTGAAGTTGAAGTTTCAGGTCCAAAAAACAGACCATGCTCATTGAGAGCCATGTTTAACTCATCCAGAACCACTCCCGGCTCAACTCGCACCCACATTTCAGATTTGTTGATCTCGAGTATTCTGTTCATATATCTTGATATGTCAACAATGATCCCTGAACTGACAACCTGCCCGGCGAGTGAAGTCCCGCCTGCCCGAACTGTAATGCCTGCTTTTTCCTTTCTGGCGAACGAGATGACTTTCCTGATGTCCGATATTCCTCTTGGCCAGATTACGGCTGCAGGTTCTTCTTTATATACCGATGCATCGGTGGAATATATGGTTTTTGTTATATCATCATACTTCAGATCACCATCGAGGCGCCTGGAAAGATCATCTAATCCTGAAAGAAAATTATCCATTGTATATGCTAATTATGAGCTTCAAATTTATGAAAATGATTCAATAATGAATTTTAATATGCTTCTATTAATCTTTCCAGGGAGTATAAACATTTCTATTAACGGAATTATACTGATATTAATCATGTCGCTCAAAATTGTTTAATAAAACTTTTTTTTCGTACATTTATCAAAATATTTTGCACTTATTAATATATTGATACACAATGGAATTATTAGATCGGATCAAACAAAATGCCAAAAAACACAATATGCGTATTGTGCTTCCCGAAGGGTACGAAGAAAGAACAATTAAAGCTGCTGATCTGGCTATTGAGGAGAAACTGGCACAAATAATACTTATAGGGGATCCGGCTGAGATAAATTCACATGCTTCCGGCCTGGGATTAAAAAATATATCAAAAGCTACAATTATCAATCCGAAATATCATGAAAAGAAAGATCATTATATCGAAATGATGGTTGAGCTGAGAAAAGACAAAGGAATGACCGGAGAGGAAGCATCAAAGCTTATTGAGAACCCTCTTTACCTTGGAGTTCTGATGATAAAAAACGGAGATGCTGATGGAGAGGTTTCAGGAGCAGATCATGCTACCAGCGACGTTTTGCGTCCTGCTTTTCATTATGTAAAAACAGCCCCTGGCATTTCTGTTGTTTCAGGCGCTTTTATAATTATTCTTCCTGATAAAAATTTTGGAGAAGACGGAATCATATTATTTGCAGACGGGGCCGTGCACCCTGACCCGAATGAAAAACAGCTGGCTGAAATAGCAATTGCTTCTGCACATACAGCAAGAGCTATTGTAGGGATGGAACCACGGATAGCCATGTTAAGCTTCTCCACTAAAGGCAGCGCTAAACATGAAATGGTCGACCGAGTGGTAAATGCTACAAAAATTGCGAAGCAAATGGCACCTGATCTTCAGCTTGACGGAGAACTTCAGGCAGATGCTGCACTTGTTGAAGCAATTGGCAGAAGCAAAGCACCCGGAAGTCCAATTGCAGGGAAAGCAAACGTACTGATATTCCCTGACCTTAATTCAGGTAACATAGCTTATAAACTTGTTCAGCGATTGGCTCATGCCGAAGCTATAGGACCTATTTTACAGGGAATGGCTGCCCCTATAAATGACCTTTCAAGGGGTTGTTCGGTAAGCGATATAGTAAGTATGATAGCAATAACATCCAACCAGGCAGCAGGTTTGAAGAATTAACCGACCGATATTTATGAATTTAAACCTTCTTTTTTAAGACACGAATCAAAATATTAACAATACAGAGATGGCAGAAAATACAGAACGCCTGGAAGATTATGGTTTATCGCACGAAACCAGGACCAAAACGCTGTTTTCACGCGTGGGTATCGTAGGGGCTGGTTCAGTGGGGCAGAATATAGCCCGGATGGTAAGCTCCAAAGGATTGGATGTGATTATTTTAGATATTACCCAGCAAAAAATCGATCAGGCATATATTGAACTGGCTAAAGAACTTGACCGTATGATTGGGCGCTGGGGTATGACAAATTCAGAAAAGCTTGGAATCCTTTCACGAATAAAGGGTACTTTGGATTATGCGGATTTCAAGGATTGTGATATTGTAATAGAAGCAATCAAATCGTCGGCCCGGGAACTGAGTCATGATATCCGTGAAGCCATATTAAAAAAGATAGAGCTCCATGTAGGGAGAAATACTATTATTGCCACAAACTCATCAACACAGGTAATAACTGAACTCACCGCCGGACTGACATATAAAGACCGATGTGTGAGTTTTCATTTCCTTACTCCCGAAGCTGATGCCAGGGTTGTTGAGATAGTAAAAGGTCTTTATACCTCACAGGAGTCCTATGAAAACACTATTAAATTTGCAAATCTTATTGGTAAAAAAGTTGTGCCTGTAAGGGAGTCGCCAGGCATAATCAGCACGCGACTTTTTGTGCCGCTGATCAACGAAGCATGTGAAATATTAATGGAAGGAGTGGGTTCTTTGGAAGACATCGACTTAACAATGAAAGTGGGATTTGGACTTCCTCTCGGTCCTTTTGAAATGGCTGACAAGATAGGTCTTGATAAGATTCTGAGATGGTGCGAGAACCTTTATGATGAATTTGGTGATTTGAAATATAAATCTTCCCCTCTTCTTAAAAAGCTTGTGAGGGCTAACCAGTGGGGAAGAAGGACAGGCAGGGGATTTTACGAATATAACAAAGACGGCGCTAAAATTACCAAGAATTCATTTCTTGAAGATTAACCGGGCCGTTTTTGTCAGGATAACATTTAAATAAATAACTTGTTCATAATGAAAATATTAGTTCTTAATTGTGGTAGCTCATCAATAAAATATCAGCTTTTGGACATGTCAACCAATGTCGTTCTTTCAAAAGGGATAGTTGAAAAGATAGGATTAAAAGGTTCGTTCCTGAAAAATGAAAGATTCGATGGTGACAAAGTTAAGCTTGAAGGAGAAATTCTTGATCATCAGAAAGGCATTGAATACCTGCTGGGCTTAATGATAAGTAAGAACAGGGGAGTAATAAAAAATCTCAATGAAATAGAAGCAATTGGCCACCGTCTTGTACATGGTGGTGAAACATTCAAGAAAAGTTGTTATCTCGATGACGTAACAATAAAAGGAGTAGAGGATTGCTCTGACCTTGCACCGCTACATAATCCGGCAAATCTTAAAGGCATTTATGCCATGAAAAACCTTTTGCCTGATGTCCCCCAGGTTGGTGTGTTTGATACTTCATTTCATCAGACAATGCCTGATTACACGTTCATGTACGCTCTTCCGTATTCCCTTTACAAGAAATACGGGATCAGGCGTTATGGCTTTCATGGTACCAGCCACAGCTACGTTTCAAGACGTGCCTGCGAAATACTGAATGTTGATTATAGTTCCCTTAAAATGATTACTTGTCACCTGGGAAATGGCGCTTCGATCACTGCAATAAAAAATGGGAAATCGATGGATACTTCTATGGGACTGACACCTGTTGAAGGATTGATAATGGGAACCAGATCAGGGGACGTGGATGCGGGTGCCCTGACTCTTATAATGGAGAAAGAAGAGATTGATTATTCTTCTCTAAATACTCTTTTGAACAAGCACAGCGGAGTACTTGGCGTTTCTGGGATATCTTCCGATATGAGAGAAGTCGAATCTGCAGCTGATGAGGGCCATGAACGCGCTTCCCTTTCCCTGAGGATGTATGAATACCGCGTTAAAAAATATATTGGAGCATACGCAGCTGCTATGGGAGGGGTCGATCTGCTTGTTTTTACCGGAGGTATCGGAGAGAATTCTGTTGTAACACGGGAAAATATTTGCAGGGATTTCGAATTTCTCGGTATGAAATTCGATAAACAGGCAAACAATGGTGTACGGGGCAAGGAAATGATAATAAGTAAAAAAGAGTCGCGGGTGACTGTAATGGTTGTGCCCACGAATGAAGAATTCGTGATTGCTTCCGATACACTCGAAATCGTAAATCTTCGAAAGGTTAGTACCTAATATAAAACTAAAGATTATGGTGTTAAAGACCCTGAATGATCTTAAAGGTCTGGTTGAAGGAAGACCCAGAAAAAAACTTGTGCTGGCTGCAGCACAGGATCAGCATGCGTTGGGCGCTGTTGTAAGGGCCTGGAGGGATAATATCATTGAACCCATTCTTATAGGGGATAAGGAAGAAATTCAGAATATCTGTGATGAATGTAATTACGATATTTCAGGTCTCAGGATTGTACACGAACCTGAAACAGATAAATCAGTCGAAATGGCTGTAAGGATGGTAAGCAGCAAGCAGGCCGACATTCTGATGAAGGGTAAAGTCGGCACATCAACTCTTCTGCGGTGTGTGCTTAATAAAGAATGGGGGTTGAGGACAGGAAATCTTCTGTCGCATTTTGCTCTTTTTGAGGTTGAGACATATCATAAAGTGATCGCTGTTACAGACGTGGCCATGAATATTGCACCGAATCTGAAGGATAAGATAGCTATTGTAAATAATTCAGTGACCTGCCTGAATAATCTTGGATATATCATGCCAAAAGTGGCTGTTCTCGGAGCTGTTGAAATGGTCAACGAAAATATGGAGGCTACTCTCGATGCGGCATTACTATCAAAAATGAATCAGCGCGACCAGATTAAAAACTGTATCATTGACGGTCCGCTTGCATTCGATAATGCAATAAGCCTTGAGAGTGCAAAACATAAAGGCATTAAAAGCGAGGTAGCAGGAGATACTGACCTGTTATTGATGCCTGACATCGAAGTCGGGAACGTTTTATATAAATCGCTTGTTTTCTTTGCTAAAGCCAAAGTGGCATCTATAATACTCGGTGCACTGGTTCCTATTGTTCTGACTTCAAGATCAGACTCAGAACAGGCTAAATTCGACAGTATTTTATTATCGGCTGCAGCCAGTAAATGGTAAAATTATGATTACATCTCTGAAACAGATGGAAAAAATGGTGCTCACACTAAAAAATAAGCACCGTATTGCTGTTGCCTGGGCACAGGATAGTAATACTATCGGAGCAATCAATGAAGCCGTTAAAAAGGGTTTTATTGAAGCCATACTGATAGGAAAAACTTCAGAGATCATAAGAACCTGCAAAACCGAAAATATTGATGACAAACTTTTTACAATTGTTGATTCAGATAATGAGTCTGACGCATCGGAAAAAGCCGTGAAATTAGCTCGAAATGGCGATGCTGATGTTGTTATGAAAGGCCTTGTTGGTACAGACAAATTCCTTAAAGCGGTAATGGACAAGGAAAAAGGTTTAATGATTCCCAATGCCGTGCTTAGCTATGTGGCAGCGATAGATATCCCGGAATATAACAAGCTGTTGTTTATAACCGATCCGGCAGTTATACCATTTCCCGATCTGGATCAAAAAATTGCCATGGCAGGTTATGCAATCGAAATGGCCCTCAGGTTTGGTGTGGAAAAGCCAAAGATAGCGCTGATTGGAGCTTCCGAAAAGATGAGCCGTCACTTCAACAATTCTGTTGACTATGCTATTATGTGCAAGATGGCCGACAGAGGACAGATAAAGAACTGCATTATGGATGGTCCTCTCGACATTTTCCTGGCCTGCGATAAAAACAGTGGAAAAACAAAAGGAGTCAAATCGCCCATTGGCGGCGATGCAGATATACTTCTATTCCCCTCGCTTGAAGCCTGCAATCCCTTTTACAAAGGATTAATGCTTTTTGGGAAAGGCGAACTGGCAGGATTAATCAGGGGAACTGAAAAACCTGTAATTGTTATGTCACGAAGTGAAAGTGAAAAATCAAAGTATTATTGTATAGGGCTATCTTGCCTGATGGCTAATTAACTAACAGACAGCATAGTACTTTGTAACAATACGCAAATAATGACAAAACGTCTTATTCTGGCAATCAATCCCGGATCGACTTCAACCAAGTTTTCCTTATTTGAGGAAGAAAGCCTGGTTTTCGAACAAAACCTCTGTCATTCAACGGAGGATTTAAAACCTTTCAGTAAGATTACTGATCAGTTTCATTTCAGGAAAGACCTCATTATGAATGAACTGTCGGACCGAAAAACCGATTTCTCAAGGATCAAAGCAGTAGTGGGCAGGGGAGGGCTGGTAAAACCAATAGAATCAGGCATCTACAAAGTAAATCAAAAAATGAAGGAGGATCTTGTTACCGGTTATCTGGGAGAACATGCCAGTAATCTGGGCGGTCTTATTTCAGACGAAATTGCTTCATCTCTTCCCGATGCCACTGCCTATATAGTTGATCCCGTTGTTGTTGACGAACTTCAGGAGATTGCAAGGATCTCAGGGCACCCGGAGATTGAAAGGATATCAATTTTTCATGCACTTAATCAGAAAGCCGTATCTCGTGTTTATGCTGCATCCATTGGAAGGAATTATGAAGATCTGAACCTTATCGTTGCTCATATGGGAGGAGGAATAAGCGTAGGTGCTCATGAGAAAGGACGGGTGATAGATGTCAACAATGCCCTTAATGGTGACGGGCCGTTTTCACCGGAACGCTCAGGAGGATTGCCTTCGGGACAGCTGGCGGACCTGTGCTTCAGTGGCAGATTTACCCATTCGGAGATAAAATCGATGCTTACAGGAAAAGGAGGGATGGTTGCCTACCTTGGCACAAACAACTTTATTGAGGTTTGTAAAATGGCTGATAATGGAGATCCCAAAGCTATCCTTATAAGAGATGCTTTTTCATACCAGGTTGGAAAAGCAATAGGGGCAATGGCATCTGTTCTTAAAGGAAAAATTGATGCTATCATACTTACCGGCGGGATAGCCTACCAGGTTGATAATGTAAAAAGGATTAAATCGATGGTTGACTATATTGCTGAAGTTATTGTTTACCCGGGTGAAGATGAGATGAAGGCTCTGGCCTTCAATGGCCTGCTTGCATTGGATGGTAAGATAGAGATTAAAAGCTACGAGTGATTACGGATTGCAGGTTGCAACCGGCAATATCTTACCGTTAAAGAATCTGTGACCATTTAGAGCGAAATCTGCGATGAATTCAGCCATCTCAGCCGCACTGACTGTAGCTTTATTACCAGGGAAAGCTTCCTCAAACATCTCCGTCTGGACCGAGCCAAGGGCAAGGCAATTAACTTTGATTCCTGATTTTTCAAATTCCACGGCAAGACACTCTGTAAGATTTGCCAGGGCCGCTTTGGATGCACTGTAATATGAAAGGCCCGAAAACTTTGCTGCGCCCTGAAATCCTCCCATACTGGCTATATTGACAATATGTGATCCTTTTGACATTAATGGTTCCAATACCCTTATCACTGCTGCCGGACCAAAAAAGTTTGTTTCCATCATTTGCCTCGCCTCATCAGTTGAAATATCCATGAATATTTTATTTACAAGTGAACCTGCCATATTAATCAATATATCAACTTTTCTGAAATTCTGTAAAACATCTTCAACGAACTTTTCTGACTGGTCATCAAAAGCAGAAAGGTCAACACGAATAAAGTGAACATTGTGATGTCGATCAGTAAGGTCTTTCAGGTTTTTTTCACTTCTTCCTGTTGCAATAATCTTATTATTGGTACCATTTGCCAGATATTCAACTATCGCTTTCCCAATTCCCCTTGTGCCTCCGTTTACAATTATATTCATGGTTTTAAAAATGAATTAGTAATATGATAACAATTTGCTTACAAAGGTACACAAAGACATGCAAAGGACTTTTATGTAAAATTGCAATAATCAGGGTTAAATCTGATATCAAATATTAATCGAATCATAGTAATTATTAATAATATATTAACTAATCAATATATATTTGCGAAAAAAAAATGCTATTTAATGTTTTTTAGTAATGATATTAAACACTGGCTGGCAATAAATATTTATGAAATTTGAGTTAAAAGAGGATTAAAAACTGAGAGATGATAAAAAACAAACTGGCAATAATCGGATGCGGAAACATTGGATTATCAATATTACAGGGACTTTTGAAAGCTAAAACCATACCGGCTGAGAACATTACGGTGACGCGCAGAAATATACTGGAGCTTGAATATCTCAGGGAATCAGGTGTTTGCCTGACTTCAGATAATACAAAAGCGATAAAGGGCTCAAACCTGGTTTTAATTGCTGTAAAACCATATAATATGGTAAATGTTCTGGAGGAATTAAAGGATCATCTTGAGCCGGCAAAACATATAGTAATTTCTGTAACAACCGGTATTTCGGTTAATAAAATCCAGGAAGTAATTGGCAATTCAATCAGGGTGTTCAGAGCTATGCCGAATATCTCTGCGAGTGTTGGAAAATCAATCTCATGCATCTGCCATAACGAAGCGGGAACTGATGAAATTGAATCGGTAAAATACCTCTTTGATATTATCGGCACCACAATGACAATAGATGAGGATCTGATGGAATCTGCAACCATTCTGGGTGCCTGCGGAGTTGCATATGTACTGAGGTTTATAAGAGCGATGATTCAGGGTGGAATACAAATCGGCTTTGATGCCATAACTGCAAGCGCCATTGTGAATCATACAGTTAAAGGCGCGGCGGAATTATTGATAGAAAGGCATCAGCATCCTGAATTTGAGATAGATAAAGTAACAACCCCTAAAGGATGCACTATAGTGGGATTGAATGAAATGGAGCATAATGGCTTTAGCTCATCGCTGATTAAAGGCATTGTGGCTTCATTTGAAAAAATTGAAAAATAATCATCGCTTACAGTTTATTTTCAAATCACTACCCCCTAAAAAGGATATGAAACTGATTTAGTTTCGTAATTTTGCACTGCCACATTTGATATATGAAAAGATCACTGGTCATATATTATTCAGTGAGATTTTTCGTTTATTTGTATTGTACAGAAAAAATATTAACATGCTATTATGATACGCAGGGGCTATATTATATGTTTCAGCAGGTATATCAGAAAACTGGTAATTGTAATACTGATTAGTACTGCATCATTATCAGTAATTTCCGCACAGAAAAACAGGGAAGAAGCACCTCCATTAAAAGAAAGATTATTCTTCGGCGGAAATTTAGGATTGCAATTCGGAACCATTACAGATATTCAGGTTGCCCCGGTTGTTGGTTTATGGCTTTTACCCCGTGTTGCTGTAGCTGTAGGCCCCGATTACCACTTTTTTAAATATTCTGGTTTCCAGACAAATATATACGGTGGTAAAGGGTATATGGAATTTGTTGTATTTCAGAACATTAATAAATTTATTCCGATGGGTGCAAATACCGGTATTTTTATTCATGTGGAAGATGAAATTTTAAATCTTGAATCCGCTGCTTTTCCTGAGCACCCGCATTCTGCTAACCGGTTTAATATTAATACATTTCTCATTGGTCCTGGTCTGAGTCAGCAGATAGGCCAGAGAGCCTCTCTTAATATTATGTTTTTATGGGCTTTAAATGATTCAGTTTATGGCATTTACGGCAATCCTGACATCAGAGTAAGTTTTACTTTTTAACTTATCTTCCATAAATCACGATTTTGCTTTTCATGAGCCCGGATTTTAGATTATATTTGCACCTTTAAAAAATGCAATTTTAAGGAAACCCACATGTTATTATTGTACTGGCACTTAGAATTCTTTATTTAACATTAGGGTTTCATAATGCCATTAAAAATAAAATAATAGTATGATGAAAATTGAAAAGAACAAGATGGTATCTCTGATATATGAACTCAGGGAGTATGATTCCGATGGCAGGATTATTGAAGCTCTGGATGAGTCACGCCCTCTTTCATTTGTATATGGTACCGGCAGATTGCTTCCTTTTTTTGAATCCAATATTAATGCATTAAATACAGGCGACCACTTTAAGTTTTCTTTAGCCTCCGGGATGGCTTATGGTGATAGAAGGGAAGAGATGATAGTTGATGTTCCGATATCTGTTTTTAAAACTGACGGAAAACTGAATGAAGATATATGCAGGGTGGGCAACGAAGTCCCGATGATGGATTCAGAAGGGAATCCGCTTAATGGTATCATTAATGAAATTTCAGATACTTTTGTCAAAATGGATTTCAATCATCCCATGGCAGGCGTTGACCTCTATTTCTCTGGGAAAATACTGGAGGTACGCAATGCAACAGTTGAAGAGATTGCCGGCACAACTCATTCATGCTCCTCATGCGGGAGCTCTGAAAATCATTCAGAGTGTACGACTGGCCAATCAGGATGTTCCGGATCTTGCTGTTAATGTGCAAATTATAAATGAACTGGAGGTTTGCAATTTCCGGGAACTCTTACATTGATTTCCAACTTATCTTAAATATTAAGTTCCTCTCCCTCAGATCTGGCAATAATAACTGCACAGCATGTATCACCGTATACGTTAACAGTTGTCCGGAACATGTCAAGGATCCTGTCAACAGCCAGTATTAAGCCTATGCCTTCAAGAGGCAAACCAACTGCTTTTAATACAACTGCCATCATAACAAGACCTGCCATGGGGATACCGGCTGATCCTATTGCAGCAAGCAGTGCCGTAAAGACTATAATTAGCTGTTGAGCGAAAGTCAGGTCGATTCCATATGCCTGGGCAATAAAGATAACCGCAACACATTCATATAATGCTGTTCCATTCATATTTATCGTAGCGCCTAATGGAATCGTAAAACTTGCAATCTTGTTTGAGACACCGTCTTTGTCCTCCACAGCTTCCATTGTGAGAGGCAATGTAGCATTTGAAGAGGAGGTGGAAAAAGCCGTAAGGAGCGGGGTTACCATATTTCTGAAATGTTTGAGCGGATTCGCGCGCCCAAGTACCTTTACCATGATAGGCAGTGTTACAAAAGCATGTATCACCAGACTCGATAAAACAGTAATTACATACATCCCCAGCCTGCTTATCACTTCGCTTATATCGTTGCCAAGATTAACCTGCTGGGCTATTACCTTTGCCGTGATGCTGAATATTCCAATTGCAGTGAATTTAATAATGAAGAGGGTGATTTTCATTATTACATCAAGTCCGGCGTTGAATACATCCATTAACAGCAATTGTGGTCTATTACTTAATTTAGTAATGAAAAAACCAAAAAGAATGGAAAAAAATATGATTGAAAGCATCTGTCCCTGCATCAATGCTTCAAATATATTGGTCGGAACTATTTTTATAAGAGTCTGACCAAAACTATCTGACATAGCAGAAATATTTTCAACCGGCATTTTAAATCCAAGGTCGGCGCCAATTCCAGGTTTGATGACGGATACAAAGAAAAATCCTGTAACAATGGCCAGAAAAGTCGAGAACAGGTAGAATCCCATTGTTTTAAGTCCCAGCCTGCCAAGATTGCCTCCTGAACCCACACTTGCAACACCGGTCGTAATGGACAGAAGAATAAGGGGGACAATTATCATATTTAGCGCCCGAAGAAATATTTCACCTGCCCAGTTTGTGTATATTACCTTATCATGAAAAAAATAACCGAATAGCCCGCCGGCAAGCAGTGCAATGAGAATCTGGTAATGGAGGGGGAGTGAAAATTTTGATTTAATCATATATGGCTTTTTGCTTTTAAAGAAATACAAACTATCTGATAAATCCATTTAAATTGATTTTTTTTTTAAAAGTTAAACCTTCCCAGAATTGAATATTTTTCATCTCATGCAAGTCGGGTCGTAAATTCTTAATTCCTGCAAATAATTCTTATGTAATATTCCTGTCTAAATATATCAGCATTACAAATGTATCCAAATTCATTGATTTACATTTGTAACCATCACTACAGAGCATGCTAATTTACAAATGTTATTAAATAATCTGCATTTTAACATTACATGGATAAACAATATTTATATAAATAATATATATTTATAATGAGCTATAAATCTGTATTTAATAAGTAATATATAATGTTTTTATTGAGTTATACCGTACTAATATTAGAAAATATCATATATATTATTTAGAAATATCTCATATACTATTGTATACCAGTTTTATACAGACCTAAATTACACTAACGCTTAATTTATTCTCTTTCATAATAGATTAATAATTAGATATTTACTGTAATTAACTACTAATACTTATAAATGTGTTTTTAAATTAATTACATATGTAACCTAAATGTGTTACAAATGGAAAGTTATAATTATTTACATTTGTAAGAATAAAAACATCTATCATGAATGAGAGAATAAAAGAATTTCTGGTAGCTGAAAACAAATCATCGGCTCAGTTAGCAGATGAAATAGGCGTTCAGCCTTCGGGTATCTCCCACATACTCTCAGGAAGAAATAATCCGAGTCTGGATTTTGTCCTGAAAATGCTTGAAAGATACCAGTTTCTGTCTAACGACTGGTTATTATTCGGGAAAGGAACAATGTATAAGGAAGTGCAAATGCAAAGCTTGTTTGAGGAGCCTGCAACTCATAATCAGGCATTTCAGGATAATGCAAAGGACACCGTTCCGTTGAACCCAGCACAGGCTATAAATTCTGACAGAATAATCATTGAGAAAGATGCTTCTCCAGCTCTTTTAGGCAAAACAAGTACAGCAGTTAAGAAAATTGTCTGGTTCTATGATGATAACAGTTTTGAGGAATATCACCCTGGCAGCTAACTTAACTAAACTTTAAAATTAAAGTTCAGGATTTTGGCAATCGTTGAGATATACGTTAATTACCTCCAGCCTTTGTGATACTTTGCGCATCACATTTTGACCATTTGTGGTTATATAAAGGTTTTTATGACATTTTATAATCCCTGAAATATATTTTTTGATATCGCTCAATAAAATTATCTTTGCGGGAAACCGGCATCAGATGGCTAAACGTATTGAAGATCTAAAAGTAATTGGAAATAAGCACCTTACAAATGATCTTTTTATTATAGAACTATCATCTGACGAAAAAATTCCTGAGCTTAAACCTGGTCAGTTTGCCCAGGTAAAAGTTGTAGGAAGCCCTGAAACATTTCTTCGCCGGCCAATTTCAATTCATGATGTTGATTTTGCCGGAAATTCCTTCAAACTTCTGATACAAATCGCAGGAAAGGGAACCGAAACGCTTTCGAAGCTGTTAACAGGCGACCGGCTTAACCTGATATACCCACTTGGCAACACTTTCAGCTTGCCTTTAATTAATGAGAAAGTCCTGCTTATTGGAGGCGGATGTGGTGTAGCACCATTGTTATTTCTTGGAAAACATCTGAAATCAAATGGTTGCAAACCTGATGTGCTTTTAGGATTCAGAAACAGTGAGCGTGTCATCGAATATGAAGAATATTTAAAGATAGGAGAGGTGTTTCTCACAACTGAAGATGGTTCGAAGGGAGAAAAAGGTTTCGTTACCCAACATTCTGTTTTGTCACCGGCAAAGTACGACAGGATCTATTGTTGTGGCCCTGACTCCATGATGAGGGCAGTGGCTGAATACAGCAAAAGGACCAATGCAGGATGTGAAGTATCTTTGGAAAATCTGATGGCTTGCGGTATTGGCGCTTGTCTGTGCTGTGTTGTTGACACGGTTAAAGGCAATATTTGTACATGTATTGATGGTCCGGTATTTAATATAAAAGATTTAAAATGGTAAATCTTGGATTTTCAATTGGTGATCTGCATTTTAAGAACCCTGTATTGACTGCATCGGGCACATTCGGCTATGGACCTGAGTTTGAAGATTTCATTGATATTTCAAGACTTGGAGGCATAATAGTCAAAGGGACAACAATGGAACCCCGTGAGGGAAATGCTTATCCTCGAATGGCAGAAACACCTTCAGGAATGTTGAATTCTGTTGGTTTGCAGAATAAGGGAATAGATTATTTTGAAAAATCCATCTATCAGGGAATTAAAAGCTACGATACAAATGTAATCGTGAACGTTAACGGTAGTTATGTTGAGGATTATGTCAGACTTGCCGAAAGGATTGACAAGCTTGAGAGAATACCGGCCATTGAGCTGAATATTTCATGTCCCAATGTGAAAATGGGTGGAATGGCATTCGGAACCAATCCCGATTCAGCTCGTGAGGTTATACGAGCCGTGAGGGATGTATATTCAAAAAAGCTTATTGTAAAATTATCTCCAAATGTAACAGATATTGTGGCTTTTGCGAGAATTGCCGAAGAGGAGGGAGCTGATTCTGTATCGCTGATCAATACCCTTCTTGGAATGGCGGTGGATGTTGAGAAGATGCGACCATCTCTAGCAACCGTTACCGGCGGACTGTCGGGACCGGCAGTTAAACCGGTGGCTTTAAGGATGGTCTGGCAGGTTGCAAGGGCAGTTAATATTCCGGTAATAGGAATAGGAGGAATAATGACTGCTGCTGATGCCCTCGAATTTCTCCTTGCCGGAGCAAGAGCCATACAAGTAGGGACAGCTTCCTTTATTGATCCTCAGGCCTCAGTTAAAATCCTGGAAGGCATTGAGAATTTCATGATCCGGAAAGGTTTTTCAGATATTAGTGAATTTATCGGACTTATTAATTAAGATATTTAAGGAGAGATAAACCGGTAACAGGAACGATCAAATTTTATAATGAAACAATTTTAATTTATTATCTCGTTCTATCTTTTTTCCTTTAAATTTGCAATTATTTTAGTGTTTATCGTTTCAATCTTTTAATTAATTATTATAAAAATGTCAGAAAGTTTACAAATTGATATTCTTGATAAAAAGATACTTGATATCATTACAAAAAATGCAAGGATCCCTTATCTTGAAGTTGCAAGGGAGTGTGGTGTTTCCGGCGCAGCCATACATCAGCGTGTCCAGCGGCTCATCAGGATTGGCGTAATCAGAGGTTCGGAGTTTAAGGTTGATCCTGTAATGGTTGGGTTCAAAACATGTGCTTATATCGGCATTTTCCTTGACCATCCCGGTCATTTTCGCGATGTTGTTGAAAAATTCAGGGGAATTCCAGAAATAATTGAGTGCCATTACACAACCGGAAATTATTCATTGTTCATTAAAGTTTATACACGCGACAATGAACACCTGAGAATAATCCTGACAGATACCATTCAGAATATTGAAGGCATAACCCGCACGGAAACCCTTATATCGCTTGAAGAGTCCATAAACCGGCAGATCCCGGTTTTATCAAGGTAAAAATTTGTTGATATTAAGGTCATCAGCCTATAAAGATGAAACGTATTGCTTTTAGTTTAGCATTATTTATCTTTTTTTCACCGTTGCTTTTCCCCAGGATATTCACTGGAAACATTTGTAAACAAAAACCGGTGATTTACAGGTACCAAATTAGGGCAAAGAGCAAACTTCCGGTGTTGTCTGCGATATAGACAATGACAGTGTTAAAGATTTTGTAATTAGTGAACGCACATTTGCACCGGCAAAAAAGTTTCAAAGCACCTTAAATAATTCAATAATTATTAGGGGACAGACTGCCGCGCTGGCGGGTTCGGGAGTACGTGAAACATAAAAAAAGCAGCCTTTTGGCTGCTTTGTGATCCAGCTGGGGCTCGAACCGGACCGAGCGTTAAGAAATTGCCCTGTGGGCAATTTTAGCGAAGGAGACAGACTGCCGCGCTGGCGGGTTCGAGTACGGGAAACATAAAAAAGCAGCCTTTTGGCTGCTTTGTGATCCAGCTGGGGCTCGAACCCAGGACCCCATCCTTAAAAGGGATGTGCTCTACCAGCTGAGCTACTGAATCGTCCTTTGTTTTTGCGAGTGCAAATGTATGACAAATTTATTTTATCGCAAAAGAAAATTCTGTTTTCTGATAAATCACATTAATATAATTCGATTTCATATTAAATAACTACATTAGTGGATCGATCGTCCTTGAAATAACATGAATGAAAAATATATTTTCTGACAAAGTAGTAATAGTTACAGGAGCTTCTTATGGTATAGGTGAGGCAATAGCGCGCGAATTTGCCAGGAATGAAAGTAAGGTTGTTCTTGCAGCCCGGACTGAAGCAAGGCTTTCCGAAATAGTAAAGGATCTGGCAGCGGAAAATCTCGATGCCATTTTTGTTAAAACTGATGTGACAATAGAAGCGGAATGTAAAAGACTTGTTGAAAAAACGATAGAAAAATATGGAAAAATAGACATCCTGGTTAATAATGCCGGTTTATCCATGAGGGCATCATTTATGGATGTTGATCTTAAGGTTCTTCACAGGTTGATGGATGTTAATTTCTGGGGAACTGTATATTGTACAAAATACGCCCTTCCTTACATTCTTGAACAGAAAGGTTCTCTGGTAGGCGTTTCTTCAGTTGCCGGTTTTCATGGATTGCCCGGACGAACAGGATATTCAGCATCAAAATTTGCCATACACGGTTTCCTTGAGACGGTCAGGATCGAAAACCTGAAAAAGGGGTTACATGTCATGATAATTGCCCCTGGCTTCACGACTACCGAAATCAGAAAGAGGGCCCTTAAAGCCAATGGTGATGAACAGGGCGAATCTCCAAGAGAAGAACATAAACTTATGCCTGCGGGATATGTCGCAAAATGGGTACTAAAAGGTATCAGGAAGAAAAAAAGGAATAAACTGCTTACTATTGATGGCAAACTGACAGCGCTCTTTCAAAGGATTCTGCCAGCAATTGTTGACCGGGCTTATTATTATGAAATGTCAAAAGAGCCCGAATCACCGATTTAATAAAAGCTCCCTGAATGGCCCAGGGGGGTTGATACTCCCGAAACTGAAGTTTCTTTTGAAATACCCCCTTGCCCTTCGGGCACTCCCCCTGGGAGGGGGAGAAAAAACTGCATGTAAGTGAAATTTAACCCTTGCCCTTCGGGCACTCCCCCTGGGAGGGGGAGAAAAAACTGCATGTAAGTGAAATTTAACCCTTGCCCTTCGGGCACTCCCCCTGGGAGGGGGAGAAATACTCTGCAAATAAGTGAAATTTTACTAAATACCTCAGTATATTCTCCCCCTTTTGGGGGAGATGTCGCGAAGCGACAGAGGGGGTGTTATCCCGAGTCAGAAGATACTAAAATCACACTTTTTTTGTAATGATTTTATAACATATGCGTCATGCATATAAAAACAATTATCAATTTAATAATTAACGCTATGAAAAAAGTATTGCTATTTATTGCCTTGCTGGTAACAGGAACGATTGTATCAGGACAGAAGTCAATTGACGATCTATTTGCTAAATACGGAGGTAAGGACGGTTTTACGACAGTAACAATTAATGGTAACCTGCTGAAACTGGCCAGGTGCTTAGATAAAGATGATACAGATGAAGTACTTCCGGATAATATTTCAACAATCAGAATTCTTGCCCAGGATGACGAAAGTCTTAAGGTGGACAATTTTTATGATTTTGTAATAAAAGACATTGATCTGAAGGATTATGATGAATTCATGAGAGTGAAAGACTCAGATGGAGATGTCAGAATGCTTGTCAGAACAAAAGGAGACAGATTTAAGGAATTTCTTCTGATTGTTGGAGGAGAAGATAACGCGCTCATCCAGATAAAAGGAGACATGTCCCTCAGGGAGGCCAGAAAGTTTTCTGAGGATGCACGAAAAAAACATGGTTATAACATTGCAGAAGAACATAAGTAATTATTGATAATTAATGTAGTTATCTTTATATGCTCTGAAGTAATTACTTATAACGCTGATGACCAGGGTTGAATTCAATGAAGTAGTCCGGCTGCTTAACCGCAGGCTGTATATATATGCCTTCCGCATCCTCCGGAATCAGGAGGAAGCGGAAGATGCAGTTCAGGAGATCTTCATTAAACTTTGGAGGATGGGAGATAAACTTAAGGAATATAAAAGCATGGAAGCACTGGCGACAACGATGGTTAAGAACTTCTGCATAGACCAGCTGAGAAGAAAGAAAGTATTAAATGCGGAAGAATTCAATAATACCAATTCTTTTGATTTGACAACCATGTCGCCTCATGAACAGATGGAAGAAAAGGAGTCAGGCAGAATCCTTCATAATATTATCGAAAATCTTCCCAATAGCTACAAGAACGTTATAGAACTAAGGGATATTGAGGGTTTCTCATATGAAGAAATAGCAGAAATGACAGGTCAGAATATAAATACCCTGAGGGTAAATTTGTCACGGGCAAGAGGATTTATACGGGAAGAATATAATAAATATCATGATGAAAACAGAGGAATTAAACAGGCTTCTCGAAAAGTACTATAAAGGTGAAAGTACTGAAGAAGAGGAAGAAATGCTGAAAAGGTATTTTACAGGCAACAATATCCGTGAAGGGTATCAGGCTGAAAAGGATATCTTCAGGTATTATAACAGGTCAGTTGAAATCCCTGAGCCCTCTGATGACTTTGAATCGAGGATACTTAAAGGCATTGACAGGTCAGAAGATATATCAGGAAAGCGAACAATAAGAAGATATCTGATTTCATCGCTGAGCACAGCAGCCGGTATATTAATACTTGCCGGGACCTGGTTCTTCTTTATTCACAGGAGCGAGCCCCGCGATACATTCAAAGATCCGGCGATAGCATATGCTGAGACAATGAAGATACTTATGAATGTATCATCGCGGTTGAACCAGGGGGCCATAGCTCTTGAACCTGTCAGCAGAATGAGTGAAATGACAACAAAAAGTTTTGAAAGCATAAATAAATCGACAAGGATAGTTGAGAAGAACCTGAAGTCGCTTAACTATCTGGAAAGAGCAATTGAAATTACTACTATACCATCTGATACGAGTATAAATAAATAATAATCAATGATATGAAAAAGTTAATTTTGTTTTTCACAGCACTGTGCCTGACAATGTTAATTAAGGCACAATCAAATCCTGTTGATGATATGTTCGATAAGTATTCTGATCGTGATGGATTCACTGTAGTTACCATCTCAAGCAGAATGTTCAGCATGTTTTCAAACCTCGATTCAGATGACAAAGATGCAGATGACCTTATTCACAGGCTAAAATCCATAAGGATTCTGTCTGTGGAGGATTCGTTGCTGAATAAAGATCTTAATTTCTATACCGAACTGAGCAAAAAGCTTAATATGTCGGCCTATGAAGAGCTTATGGTCGTTAAAGAAGGAAAGGATATAACAAAATTTCTCATAAAGCAGAACGGGAAAATGATATCGGAACTTCTTGTTATTAGCGGTGGTCCTTCAGGGAATTCGCTTATTTCGATAAAAGGCGACTTTAATCTTAAAAATATCTCAGAACTTTCAAAAAGCACAGGTATAAAGGAACTTGAGGGACTTGAAAAAATAGATAAGAAAAGCCCCGAATAATAATAAGGGACTTTTTAGCGGTATTGATGCAACCTTAACCTGGTAAACTTAGTTATGAGTATGACCGGCTATATCTTTGAAATATCCAGGTCACACTCTTTTTTTTATATTTGTGTAATTTGAACCTATGATTAATAAAAACCGCTATGAATATGAAATTCAAAAAACATTTCGGAGCTCTAGCAGCAGCCTTCATTATTTTTTCTACCACAGCTTTTTCCCAGTTTAATAATTTAGATTTTCTAAGAGCTGGTTCGGCTGATGGCATAACCTATTTAAAGAGTTATCTTGGTCCTTGGGCCAATGCTTTTGGTGCTGGCTTGAGCGGTGGATGGTACAATACTGCCAAGCCTCATAAATTAGGAGGCTTTGATATAACACTCGGCATTAATGCGGGTTTTGTTCCATCTTCAGCCACTAAATTCGATGTTTCAAAGATAGGTCTGACAACTCTTACCGGTACCGGTATGGCCTCCACTGTTGCAGGACCTGACGCGGAAGGACCAACCCTAACTGCTTCTCAGGGCGGTATAACTCTTGCCTCTTTTAAAACACCTCCCGGAGCAAACTGGAAGATAATACCTGTTCCAACCTTGCAGGCCGGAATCGGGTTACCTTTTGGAACTGAACTTAAAGTCAGATATATGCCTAAAATAAACATAAGTGACGGTGATCTTTCGCTCTGGGGTGTCGGACTTGTCCATAGTCTTTTGCAGTACCTGCCGGGAAATAAACTGCTGCCATTTGATGTTTCCCTGTTCGGCGCTTATACCAGATTGAAAGGGAATGTTCCATTATCACTGCAACCGCAGGAAGGTTCGCCAACAAACTATTCTACATATAATCCCGGAACTTCTTTTCAGGATCAGAATTTGTCAGCAACAATTACCGCGATGAACGTGGGTATAATTGCCTCTCTGAACATCCCCGTTCTTACTGTTTACGGAGGATTGGGTTATACAAAAACCAGTACGGAAATCAAGCTCACTGGTAATTTTCCTTTGCCAACTATTAACCCGGCAATATCAACCACTGAGGCAGTATACGAAGATGCAGGTGTGTTAAATGGTTTTAAGCCGGTTGAGATGAAAAATTTCTCTGGTCTGCGGGCAAATATCGGTTTAAGGATTAAGCTGGCTGTCGTCACAATTCATGCTGATTATACCAGGGCTAATTATAACGTTATTTCAACAGGTTTGGGAATCTCATTCAGGTAAAACTTAAGCGATATATCTGAAGTCCCCGGGATTCCAAAAAGATCCCGGGGATTTTTTTACAACTGTTTTTAAGAATAGGTATCTTTGAACGGCATAAAAGGATCAAACTTATGGACACTCTTTCAAAGAAGATACAGGCAGGTTACAGATCATTACTCAGGGCAGCTAAAAACAGTGTTGCAACTGAAGATAATATAAAGATCAGAAGAGCACTGGATCTGGCTGTAGAAGCTTGTGGTGGCAGGGTGATACTCACAGGGGAATCTGAGATTCTCCACGCATTATCTGTCGCCAGGATTGTAGCAGAGGAGATGGGACTTGGACTTACAGTAATAATAACTGCTTTGCTTCATGATTCCTACAACAACCTGAGCCTTTCGGCAAAGGAGGTTGAGAAAGAGTTTGGCCCGAAGACAATTGAAATTCTCAACGGCTTTGCCCGCATTTCCAGCATATATTCAGTGCAATCATCTTACCAGGCTGAGAATTTCAGAAAACTGCTTCTCAGTCTGGCAGATGACGTCAGGGTTATACTTATTAAACTTGTTGAAAGACTCGAATATATGCGCAACCTTGATAATGCTCCTGAGAATGTGCGATTGCCACTGGCCTCTGAGACATACTTTCTTTATGCTCCCCTTGCACACAGGTTAGGTTTCTATAATATCAAGTCGGAGATGGAGGACCTTGCAGTAAAATACCTGGAGCCTGAACAATATTCTTATGTCGATTGCCGTCTGAAGCAAACAACAGCATCGAGGAATAAACTTATACGGGACTTCTCAATTCCATTAAAAGAAAAACTCGAGAAGCAAGGCTTTAGGTTCACTATCAAAAGTCGCACAAAATCAATACATTCCATAATGCTTAAGATGAAAAAGCAAGGAGTCGATTTCGAAGAGGTTTATGACCTGTTTGCAGTGAGGATAATTATCGATAGTGACAGCGAGAATGAAAAATCTGATTGCTGGCAGGTATATTCAATCGTGACTGATCTTTACCAGCCTAACCCCAGCAGGTTACGCGACTGGATCTCTGTTCCTAAATCCAACGGGTATGAGTCTTTGCATACCACTGTTGTTGGTCCCAGAGGTAAATGGGTTGAGGTTCAGATCCGGTCTGTCAGAATGGATGAGATAGCAGAAAAGGGGCTGGCTGCACACTTTAAATACAAGGGAATAAAAGGGGAAGGGGGCCTTGAAACATGGCTGTCAAAAATGCGTGAAATACTGGAATCTTCTGATAAAGAGGATGATACTTTTCTTGATAAAGTCAGATCTGGCCTGTATACTGATGAAGTATTTGTGTTTACGCCCAATGGTGATCTCCGCCAGTTGCCTGCCGGAGCAACAGTGCTTGACTTTGCTTTTGATATACACACTGCTGTGGGAGCATCCTGTGTAGGCGCGAAGGTTAACGGGAAGAATGTGACTATTAAGTATGTTCTTCAGAATGGAGATCATGTTTCAATAATCCGTTCAAAAAACCAGAAGCCAAAGCAGGACTGGCTGCAGTTTGTGATTACAAACAAGGCAAAAACAAAGATAAAGCAGGTTCTGAACGAGGAAAAGACAAAAGCGGCTGCAGAAGGGAAGGAGATACTTATGCGGCGAATGAAGAACTGGAAGATAGCTTATGGCGATACTCTTATACAAAAGCTCCTCAATTATTACAATCTGAAAACTGCACAGGATCTTTATTACCTTATTGCTGCCGAAAAGCTGGAACTGCTTCAAATCAAGGATGTGCTGCAAAAGGAAGAGATCAATGAACCAGGTGTTGCAGCTGCAGCTATTCAGGAGAAAGAGACAAAAGAATCCAGGGAATCAATTGACTCTCAGTTTTCTGACTACCTGATAATTGAAGACAGGGTAGAGGGACTTGACTATAAGCTTGCCAAATGCTGTAATCCTGTATTTGGCGACAGTGTGTTTGGCTTTGTAACAATTTCTGAAGGAATTAAAATACACAGAACAAGTTGTCCGAATGCCCATAACATGATGGCCAGATATCCCTACAGGCTCATTGCTGCACGCTGGTCGAAATCAAAGAGCGGTGCTTCATTTATTGCAGCAGTAAAGATAACAGGAGTTGAAGATATAGGTATGGTAAATAAAATTGCCGACGTGATCGCTGACCATAACGCAGTTATTCGTAGTTTCAATTATAACATGGCTGATGGTTTATTTGAAGGTATGCTTAATATAATTGTACCTAATAGTGATGTTCTTCATAGCATTATAAGAAAGATACAGAGCATAAAAGGGATACTGAAAGCATCGCGTTATGATAATTGACAGGATAAACAAACACCCTTCCAGGGGGAGTGCCCGAAGAGCCTGCCCCGCTTAGCGGGGGCGAGGGGGTTGTTTCAGTATCTCTTATCCGGCTTAACAGCAAGCTTTGCCATTTTTTCCACCTCAAGTGACGGGAAGCCAAACTCCTCAACTACTTTTCCAAGGATAAGATAGGTGCCGCTTCCCTTGAATGGCCAGTTTTTCAGCGATTGAGAAAAATGGGTTGTATCGAAAAAGTCCCCTTCAGAATCGATGAAGCAACCGAAATTCATCCAGTCGTCTTTTACTGTCTTGATATATTTCACAGTCACAAGGTGTCCGACCATCCTGATCTTCCTGCCGGTATATTCATGCATCCGACGTGCTGTTACATCACCCCGGAATGATGTTTCAAGCATATCGAACCAGCTCATTGTAACAGGAAAACCGAAAAGCTCGATTTCATCATAAACATCTTCTGTACTTCCCTGGACGAGGTCGGGCAGGGAAAAGTCGCGGACAGGTGTTGAGAACAGAGGACGGGTATCTTCATGTCCCGACTTATTTATCAGCATATGCGCTTCCCATAAAAGAACAGCTTTCTTTTTGCCTGTGAACCTGAATGCACCTGCTTTTATAAGGAGGATGATCTGCTCAAGTCCGGGGTTCACTCTGGCAACGAAATCGTTCAGATCTGTAAAGGACCCCTCATTATTGCGTATCTCTTCAATCGATTGGGCAAGTTTATACTCAAGACTCAAAATATGAATGAAGCCAAGGTAAATGTCAGTACCATATATTGTTGTCTTGTAATTGCTTTTGTTCACACATGGCAGTTGTATTTTGGCTCCAAACCTTCTGGCTTCATGAACATAAACCCATGTCCTGTAAAAGCCTCCGAAATTATTGATTACTGCAACCATAAATTCAAGCGGGTAATGCGCTTTAAGATAAAGGCTCTGGAAGCTTTCAATGGCATAGGATGCGGAGTGTGCCTTTGAGAAGGAGTAACCTGCGAAAGACTCGATCTGGCGCCACACCTCTTTTGTAACCTTTTCGCTGTAACCTTTCTCCCGGCAGTTTGAAAAGAATTTTTCAACAATGCGCTGCATCTCCTGCTTGGATCTGTATTTGCCACTCATGGCACGGCGCAGCGTATCCGCATCGGCAAGATCGAGGCCTGCAAAATGATGACAGACTTTCAGCACATCTTCCTGGTATACCATAACACCGAAAGTTTCTTCCAGCTGTTCCTTCATAACAGGATGTATATATTCGAATTTTCCCGGATTATGAAACCTGTAGATATATTCCTTCATCATACCCGAACGTGCAACTCCAGGTCTGATAACCGAGCTGGCAGCCACAAGAGTGGTATAGTTGTCGCATTTCAGTTTTTTCAGCAGCCCGCGCATTGCCGGACTCTCAATATAAAAACATCCTTTTGTCTCTCCGATCCTCAGATATTCCTTTACTTTTTCGTCGTTTTTAAATTTCTGTACCGCATGCACGTCCACATCGATACCGCGGTTCCTGAGTATTATTTCTGCGCTCTCTCGTATATGTCCGATTCCCCGCTGGCTAAGAATGTCGAGTTTCTCAAAGCCGATCTCCTCGGCAGTGTACATATCCCACTGGGTTGTGGGAAATCCTTTCGGAGGCATGTCGAGGGCCGTATAACATGTTATTGGCTCTTCGGATATCAGTATTCCACCGGCATGAATGCTCCTCATGTTCGGAAAATCAGCGATCTTAAGCCCGGTGGAGAATATTGTATCCGTTATCTCATTCCTGTTCGTTTCAGATGAAGGGTTATCAATAAGAGCATCAATCTCTTCCTTTGGCAGGCCATGGACCTTCCCCAGTTCCCTTACTATCGACTTGCCTCTGAATGTGCTCATTGTGCCCAGCAATGCAGTGTGTCCGTAACCATATCTCTTGAAAATATAATCGATAACCTCATCACGTTCTTTCCATGAGTAATCAATGTCAAAATCGGGAGGACTGCTACGCCTGGGGTTTATAAACCTCTCAAAGTAAAGGTTTAGATCAATAGGGTCAACATTCGTGATTTTCAGGCAATAAGCAACAACTGAATTTGCGCCGCTTCCACGACCTACATGATAGAAACCCCGGGCCATTGAGTACCTGACAATATCCCAGGTTATGAGGAAATAAGCTGAGAAGCCGAGCTTATCGATAATTTCAAGTTCATGGCCGACCCTTTTTTTTGCTTCATTATTATTCCTGCCGTACCTGTACACCATTCCGTCCCAGGCGAGTTTTTCGAGGAGCAGTTTGTCGTCGTATCTGCTGGCTGAATATATCTTTTTGTTTTTCAGGCTTTCGAGATCGAACTGCAGATCACAGTCGTCCAGCAGTTTTCTGGTATTTTCAATAATCAATTGATTTTCGCTGAATATATTTTCGAGCTCCCCCGTTTTCCTGAAGAATTCATCATCTCCGGCGCACTGCCATGGTTTCAGATGGCTGAGCAAGATATTATTGTCAACGGCCCTGAGGCTTCTGTGTATAAAGATATCATCAGCATCAGCGAAAGTGACGGGCTGTAATATTACCATTGTATTTCTTTTAAACGATGAATTAATAGTCAGCAGCCTGTTCATCTCATCAGGCCTTATTCCTATGCGTTCATTCCCGAAGAGTTTTCTGGAGGGAGTCTTTTTAAGGAAATATACTACGTAGGCTTCGGAGAACTGCGGAGCAGGAAACGGGATCGGTGTCTTGTTGAAATTTGTCTCTGACAGGAATTCATTAAGCTCCCTCATCCCGCGATTATTTCGGGCAATGCCGATGTACTGAAGCTCATTATCATTCCGGAATTCAATACCTGCAACCGGTCTCATATTGTTTTTGATGCATTCTCCTGCAAATTCCGGAACAGCCGTTGAGTTATTTATGTCAGTCAGGACCATAGTATCTGCTCCGGCAGCTGATGCTTTCTGTACCAGAAGTTCAACGGACATTGTTCCGTAGCGGAGACTGTAGTATGTGTGGCAGTTGAGATACATGTTTCTTATTTCTTGGTCCTAGGTGCTAGGTGCTAGGTGCTAGGTGCTAGGTGCTAGGTGCTAGGTCATACGCTGGCGCGGATTTGCAATCCGTGCCTTTCCTCGGTTGCAATCCGTGCTTATTTCCCTGACACCAATTACAAATCGGCGCCATCGAGTACTCGGTACCCAGCACCCAGCACCCAATACCCAGCACCATTTTTTAATGCCAGTACCCGTGTTTCAGTCGTTCCTCCATCATATTCTGCTCTTTAATAGCATTTTCAAGCTGTTTTAAGGCTTTTTCTTCCCTTTCGCTTACCGTCATTACCCCGGAAGCTCTTCTGACAGCATTTCGCCCGAAACGCTTTCTGATCCTGTCCATCGCGAGATAGAGGCTTACTTTTTCGGGTGTATCATCAAACATGTCCAGTTGCTGAACTCCCCTGACCATATGGCTGAACCTTACCCCTATAAGCCTGATAAGCATACGTCGCTGGTACAACCTGCCAAAGAGTTCTTTGGTGATATCAGCAAGAACATGGTCAAATGATGTATATGGTATCCGTTTCTGCAGAGTGTGGGTATCGAAGTTTGAATACCGTATTTTTACCGTGACGCATGAAGTGAGCTTTTCCTGTCTTCTCAATTCAAATGCAATCTTTTCCACCATGCTTACCAGGAGCTGATTAAGCCGTACAATATCGGTGGTGTCTTTTTCGAAGGTGTGTTCGGTGCTTATGGATTTTTGTTCCGAATAGCTGATGACAGGGGTGGAGTCGATCCCGTTGGCTCTTTTCCATATTTCAATGCCATTCTTACCCATCAGCTTTTCTAGCATTTCAACAGGAATATTCCTGAGGGTATATATTGTTGCTATGCCCATTGAGCGGAGCACCTGGTAAGTCTTCTGACCGATCATCGGTATTTTACGTATCGACAGCGGATCGAGGAACGGGAGAACAATATCTTTTTGCACCTCTATCTCGCCGTTTGGCTTTGCTTCACCTGTTGCAATTTTTGAGACAGTTTTGTTTACTGAAAGTCCGATCGATATGGGAAGTCCTGTCTCTTTTATTATATACTGCCTCAATTCATGCGACCATTTATAGGAGCCATAGAAGCGGTCCATCCCGGTAAGGTCTATATAATGCTCATCAACCGATGCTTTTTCGTACAGTGGTGCTCTTTCGGCGATTATGCCGGTCACCATGTTGGAATAGTTACTGTAAAGCTCCATATCGCCTCTTATCACAATTGCATCGGGACACATGTTTCTTGCCAGTTTCATAGGCATAGCGGAACTTACACCGTACTTTCTCGCCTCATAACTGCAGCTCGACACCACTCCGCGATCCGACATACCGCCTATTATAACAGGCTTGTCATTGAGCCTGCTGTTCTTAAGCCTCTCAACCGATACGAAAAATGTATCGAGGTCAAGGTGCAGAACGGATCGGTCTATGTTGCCGGTGAGGAGCATTTTATTAAAAATTGTTCTGTGGCTCTCTGTGCTTCTCCGGATTTCCTCTGTGTAATAAAAAAAATGAAGAACTTACACAGAGTTGCACAGAGGAGTCACAGAGTTCCACAGAGATAAATTTTTTTAACATTTTCTTGTATATATAACAAATAAGTTCTAATTTTGATTAAAAAATAATCAATATTATGATTACAATATAATCAATTTTCATTATGTACTTCGCAGCGAACATAAAATTTTTAAGAAAAAGAAGGGGCAGGACACAGGATGAAGTGGCATTTGCCCTGAACCTTAAACGTTCAACCCTCAGCGGTTACGAGAACGGTGTTGCCCAGCCTGGCATAGAGATACTCATCACATTCTCAGGCTACTTTAACATAGCCATCGATACGATGCTTAAACTGGATATTTCAAAGCTGTCGGAAAGCCAGCTCGGGGAACTTGAAAGGGGATATGATGCCTATGTAAAGGGTAGTAATCTGCGGGTGCTGACAACAACCGTAAATTCGGCCAATCGTGAGAATATTGAACTGGTTCCTGAAAAGGCAAAAGCAGGATATACTACCGGGTATGCCGATCCGGAGTATATTGGGGAACTTCCTGTATTCACACTGCCTTTCCTTTCCGATAAAAAGAAATACCGGACCTTCCAGCTGAAGGGGGATTCCATGTTACCTATTCCGGATGGTTCATGGGTGACAGGAGAGTATCTCCAGGACTGGCGCGAGATAATAAGCGGAAAAGCCTATGTGGTATTTACTCTCGACGACGGGATTGTATTTAAGGTTCTTGAAAATAACCTGAAAAAGGACGGGAAACTGGTTCTATATTCACTGAATCCTATATATGAGCCCTATGAAGTACACGTCAGCGAAGTAAAAGAGGTCTGGAAATTCATTAATTATATCAGCAGTGAACTGCCCGATCCGGTATTGCCAGAAAAGCAGCTGATTCAGGCTGTGGCAGGAATGAAACACGACCTGGAAAGGATAAAAGCCAGGTTTGGGAACGATATTTCGGATATAAATGAAGAGAAAGTAATCTCTGGAGTGGCTCTCTGTGCTTCTCCTGATTTCCTCTGTGTAATAAAAAATGAAGAACTTACGCAGTTAGAAACACTGAGAAGCACTAGGAGTTACACTGAGGAAAACCACCGCCCATTCTCATATCTCAACAGGAAGTGAATTAGTTTTATCAAGATCCTCAAGCTTAAACATTAGGTGAGGTAATGCCTGTAAGTGACTTAAATCCTTATTTTTATTAACTGTATCTGATGTCATAATAATGAAAACGCCCGGTACAATGAAATTCCGGAGCGCAGGCGATTCGCAAATTACAGGACTACCTGAAGGCACCAGCTTCATTATTTCCGTAAAAACTGTAAATAGCTGGTCATCCCACACTTTTGCAAAGTAAACCTTTGATGCCCCGGCATTCAGCATACGGGCTGTATCTTTTGTACCTTCAATGCTGGTCTCCTCGTAAACTGCATACCCCGGCTTCTCCAAAACAGCAACCAGGCCGGGGGTCGTTTCGTGAAAATGCGGGCTTATCTTTATTGCGGTTATATCAAGTTTATCAAACTGTTCAATAATCCTGCAGGCCATCGATGTTTTACCGGCTTTTGTTCCGGTACCGGCAATAAGTAATAAGTTCAGGATTTTCATTTAGCAGTTATTACTAAAAAACTCTGTGGTTCTCTGTGCTTCTCCTGACTTCTCTGTGTAATAAAAAAATTAGGAACTTACACAGAGAAGCACAGAGAATCACAGAGTTACACAGAGTAAATATAAATACATGACTTAAAGAAGATCTACTCTTCTTTCGTAAGTGCAATTATCTGGTCAACGATCTTCTGGTTATCTGCTTCCGGGATTTGTCCTTCAAAAATAGCCCGGCATATCCTGTTCTTATCGAGAATTACAACAGTATAATTATCCTTTGGCAGACCCCATTCTTTCTGCAGTGTAGCTTTATAGTCAAAAAGTATCGTGGTATCGTACTTTTTGGCTTTATTACCGGCAATCATCCTTATCAGAAAATCTGGTTTCCATGTTGACTTGCAGTCAACTATGCCAAATCCCTTGAAAAGATCCTTACTGAGTGTTTTATCCACATCAGTTGCCTTTTTAACTGCATCATTAAATGCATCATTCAGATCGGATACATCTGGATCGACATAATTTATCTGAAGCACTTTACCTGGCCATGAATCCATGGTAAATTCCTTTTTGTCAGCATCAGTGAACATCCATGCAGGAGCTTTCATACCTACTTCAAGCTTTTTCCCTGACTGGCCATGGATAGATATCAAAGCCAGAGAAATAAAGAGAATGGAGAAGATCAACTTTTTCATATAACATGTTTTATGATTAAACCGAAATATAGGAATTTTTTATCATAAATTAATTTTGAGGGTTTTTATCATTATTACGGGCAACAATATTACTTTTGCGGTCTAATTGATTTTTATGCAATTGATAAGAAATGTAGCGATTATTGCACATGTCGATCACGGGAAAACTACTCTGGTTGACCGTATTATACAGGAATGCAAGGTTCTTGACCAGAGGAAAGAGGCGGGTGATCTTATTCTTGACAGTAACGATCTCGAGCGGGAACGGGGCATAACAATTCTTTCGAAAAATGTCTCAGCTAACTATAAAGGTGTTAAAATCAACATTATTGATACTCCGGGACATGCTGATTTTGGAGGTGAGGTTGAAAGGGTACTCAAGATGGCAGATGGTGTTTTGTTACTTGTTGATGCACTTGAGGGACCTATGCCACAGACAAGGTTTGTTCTGGGCAAGGCTATTGCACTAGGTCTTAAGCCTATTGTGGTAGTAAATAAGGTAGATAAGGAAAATTGCAGGCCTGATGAAGTACAACAGGATATCTTTGAGTTGATGTACAACCTGGATGCATCTGATGACCAGCTGGATTTTGAAACAGTGTTTGGGTCATCAAAGTATGGTTGGATGAGCCCTGACTGGAAAAAGCCTGCAACTGATATAAAATACCTTCTTGACACAATACTTAAAGAGATTCCCGCACCTCCGTATGTTGAAGGAACTGCCCAGATGCAGGTTGCTTCACTTGATTATTCAAGCTATGTTGGCAGAATTGCAATCGGCAGGGTTTTCAGGGGCGATATAATGACCGGTGTTGATTATACATTGTGTAAAAAGGATGGCAAAGTTAAGAAGGTAAGAGTTAAGGAACTATATGTGTTTGAGGGACTTGGAAGAGTTAAGACAGAAAGTGTAAGGTGCGGGGACCTGTGTGCAGTTATTGGGCTTGAGGATTTTGAGATAGGGGATACCCTTGCTGATCTGTTAGCTCCTGAAGCATTGAAAAGAATAGAGGTGGATGAACCTACCATGAGTATGGTATTTACCATTAATAACTCTCCCTTATTTGGCAAAGAAGGAAAATTTGTCACATCGCGACATTTGAGAACCAGGCTGTTGAGGGAAACAGAAAAAAATCTGGCTCTGAAAGTTGAAGATACAAAATCGGAGGATACTTTTAATGTTTATGGAAGAGGAATTCTCCATCTTTCAATACTTATCGAAACAATGCGCAGGGAAGGATATGAATTCCAGGTAGGCAAGCCAAAGGTTATCTTAAAAGATATCAGCGGAGTTAAATCAGAACCTTATGAAATCCTGACTATTGATGTGCCTGCAGATTTTTCAGGTAAGGCAATTGAACTTCTTACTCAGAGAAAAGGTGAGATGACAGTAATTGAACCTAAAGGTGACCTGATACATATTGAATTCGACATTCCTTCGAGAGGTATTATCGGGCTAAGGAATAATATGCTTACCGCAACCTCAGGCGAGGCTGTGATGCACCACAGGTTCAGGGCATATGATAAATATAAGGGAGATGACCTTATGCCGAAACAGAACGGCTCTCTGATTTCTCTTGAGCAGGGAATGGCGACAGGACATGCTATTGACCGACTTCAGGACAGGGGCAGGTTTTACATTGATCCGGGTGAAAATGTCTATAAAGGACAGGTTATCGGAGAACATACCAGGCCAGGTGATCTCGAGGTAAATGTAGTTAAAGGCAAAAAGCTTACAAATATGAGGGCCTCAGGTTCGGACGACAGCCTGAAGATTGCTCCAAAACTCAAGTTTTCACTCGAGGAATCAATGGAACAGATCAAGGATGACGAATATCTTGAAGTTACTCCACTTAATCTGAGAATGAGAAAGATCCCCGGTTATAAATTTGCCTGAAATAGAGACTGCAGGACTGCAAGACTGCAAGACTGCACAACAATAATTTATTATTATGAAAAAGATTCACATTTTTTTACTGGTATTGTCACTTTTCATCATGTCTGATGGATATGGACAGGAAATCGATTATTCTAATTTTGGTATTGAAACAAATGATAGTCATATTCCATATGGATTAAAACCCGGCGATAAAGCTCCCGATTTTGTGGCCTACGATCAGACTGGTAAACAGGTGGAACTGAAAAAGATCCTGGAAAAAGAACCGGTTGTGCTTTTCTTTTACAGGGGCAAATGGTCCACCGACTGCGGCAGGTATCTGAATGATTACCAGGATTCTTTAAATTTGATTACCGGACAGGGTTTTGCTGTTGTTGCTGTTACTCCGGAATCGATTGAAAATGTTGAGCAGACAGTAAAATTCCATAACCTTACTTTTACTGTATTATATGATTGCCAGGAGAAAATAATGGAGGATTATGATGTAATGTTCACCGTAACAAAAGATTACCAGGACAAGATATTAAAGGAATTTTCGACCAGTATTGCCGGAAACAATGGGAGGGATTTGGCTCATTTGCCTGTTCCTGCAACATATATTATTAACCGCGACGGAATAATTGTGGCTGTTCAGTTTGATCCTGATTTCCATAAGAGAGCTTCTGTTCAATGGATGCTTATAAACCTGGCGCTGGCTTTATAAGCAGGAAGGTCAAATAAGGTGATATGCATCAGACAGAAACAAGGCTATACGTAATCATTCAGAAAATCATTCAGAGGTTTCATTGCTTTGAATGCATTTGAAACATAATTAAAAAGCTTGTCACTTAATACGAAATCATCTTTTATTTCATTAAAAGCCAGGTAGCTTTTAAATCTGAGCAGATCGATATAAGGATGGTTTGAAGGATAGCCTTTCGGTGCAGTTTTAAGCTTTTCACCTTCAATCTGACCAAAGTACTGCTTGAAATCTTCTGAATTTATAATTTTAAGAAGCCGCTCCGGTTCATCATCTATCTTTTCCCTGATGGCAGATAACCATGGAGCCGGTGGCATATAGGCTCCGCCTGCAATAATACTTTTGCCGGGTTCAATATGAAAATAATACCCTGCAAATTTATCTCCGTTCTTTTTACCTCCACGAACAATGAAGGCACCAAAGTGTGACTTGTAAGGGGATTTATCGTTTGAGAAACGGATATCACGGTTGAATCTGTACATGCATGTCTTCGCTTCAAGTCCCTTCATAATAGGCTCAATTTCAATCAATTTATCAATTAATCCCTGGACAAAATGCTCAAAATTATCCCTGGCTTCCTGGTAATATGGTTTGTTTTTAAGATACCAGTCACGGTTGTTATTGTCTTTAATTGCTTTCAGGAATTCCAAAGTGGATCTATTAATTTTTTCCATGTTATTTTTCTATTAATACTCGAATGCTTTTTTTCTTTTCAAATATTCCTTTTTTTTGCCACCAAGGCACAAATGCACAAAGTTACACCAGGCATAAGTTACTTATTATAAATTCTTTGTGACCCATGGTGTCTTGGTGTCCTGGTGGCAATTATTTATTAACATTTTAGAATAAATCTACACTTGATAAATAATAAAAAATCCGGAAGTTGTAGAAGTTTATTTATATTAAAACAACTGTAGCCGATTTATTGTTTGTATTATTAATAATAATTTACAAAAGAACATATTATGACTGAGGTTCCAAAAAAGAAGATTACACTTGAAGGTTTAAGAAACGCTTTTAAATTATATAGCTATATCAGACCATACAGGGGAGAATATTTGTGGGGTATGTTTTTTCTTATGGGTTCCAGTCTCGCGAGCCTCGCCTTTCCCAAATTGCTCGGAGAGCTCGTAAATTCAGGCAATACAGGGAATTTAACTAATGATCTTAACAGAATTGCTCTGTTATTGATCATAACATTGTTCCTGCAGGCATTTTTTTCATACTTCAGGGTAATATTTTTTGTAAATGTCACTGAAAAATCGCTGGCTAATCTCAGGCAGCACACATATAACCACCTGATTAAGCTTCCCTTAAAATTTTTTGAGAAGCACAGGGTAGGAGAACTGAATAGTCGTATCTCTTCCGATATTTCTTTGCTTCAGGAAACGCTTACAACCACCCTGGCGGAGTTCATAAGGCAGATTATAATCATTGCAGGGGGTATTACCCTCCTGGCTATAACATCCTGGAAGCTCACTCTGTTCATGCTGGCAATACTCCCCGGCATGATGTTGCTTGCCGTTTTTTTCGGGAAGTTTATCAGAAGGTTTTCGAAACAGGTACAGAGCGAGATTGCCAAATCGAACACTATAGTGGAAGAGACTTTACAGGGCATTCAGATAGTTAAAACCTATACAAATGAGTTTCTTGAAATGGCCCGTTTCAGAAAGAGAACAAATGAGATCGCCAGGATTGGAATGAAAGGAGGAAGATACAGGGGCGCTTTTTCAGCATTTATGATATTCGGACTTTTTGGTGCTATTGTTGCCGTTATATGGAGGGGATCTGTAATGATGTCTTCAGGCATAATTGATGCCGGGGAGTTGTTCTCTTTTGTAATCTACTCCGGCTTTGTGGGAGGAACGATAGGGGGAATGGCAAACGTGTTCACACAGATACAGAAATTTATCGGCGCCACCGAAGAGCTTTTTGAAATTTTTGATGAAGATGAGGAACGTCTTGTTGAAGTTCCGGATATACCTGAAAAAGAAGTACTTAAAGGAAAAATATCATTTAAGGATCTGAGTTTCAGGTATCCGACCAGGCCTGATGAAGAGGTTCTGAGCAAAATAAATCTGAGTATTTCAGAGAACCAGATGGTAGCCCTGGTTGGGTCAAGCGGTGCAGGAAAATCGACTATTGCGTCGCTTATGCTCAGATTACATGAACCAACCTCCGGAGCAATATATTTTGACAATGTGAAAAGTACGGAATTCACATTATCCTCATTACGCAGCCAGATTGCCCTTGTACCCCAGGATGTATTTCTTTTCGGAGGCTCTGTGAGGGAAAATATTTCGTACGGAAAGCCATCTGCTACTGAAGAGGAGATTATTGAAGCGGCAGGCAGGGCTAATGCCCTTGAATTTATAGACAGGTTCCCTGAAAAACTTGATACTATTGTTGGTGAACGCGGCACGCAGCTTTCGGGAGGCCAGCGTCAGCGTATTGCAATAGCCAGGGCTGTTCTGAAGAACCCGAGGATCTTAATCCTTGATGAAGCTACTTCATCACTTGATTCCGAATCTGAGCGACTCGTTCAGGACGCACTCGAGAAGCTGATGATCGGTCGTACTTCCATTGTTATTGCCCACAGACTGTCAACAATACGCAGAGCAGATCAAATCCTTGTACTCGACGGAGGAAAAATAGTTGAAAAGGGAACCCATGATCAACTGATGGATTTGGATAAAGGAATATACAGAAACATGAGTACTTTGCAGTTTGCCGGGTAAGTAGAAAGAGTTGTTATTCTTTTTTTCGGATATCAAATGCCATCAATACTTTTCCATGTCGCTGATATAAAACCCCTTTATAAATTACAGGATGGGCAAAATGCTGTGATGTCCCTTTCCTGATTTTAAAGGAACTTACTTCTTCAATTTTACCATTATCATAAGAAATAAGTATCATATCCCCCTTTTGGGTGTAGTAATAGATCATATTATCAGCTGCGATAATGGCACCGCTTCCGACTCTGAGTGAATCGGTCAGTTTACCCGAAATGGCATTTATTGAAAACAGGTAGGGCGATAAAGTTCCGTTCCCATAGAGGTAATCACCTATCTTGACTGTACCGCCCATGTAACCATCAAAATTCTTGTTTCTCCATACTTCCGCAATTTTAGTCCCATCGTTTGACAGACTTAATTTTACGCCGCAGTTGCCGTCGCCTTCCTCGTAATAAATTGACCCGTTGTCATACAGAACTGTATTGCTGTGAGTATCACCATTACCTAATATTCTTTTATCCGGAGGATAGTTATCCTGTTCCTGCGACCACAATAACTTGCCTGTGCCTGCATCAAAACCCATTAAATGATAGGCAGAAAATGCAACAAGAATATTCCTTGCGGGTAATTCGATTAATCTTGGAGAATTATATGCCGAGCGTTCACCAAATCCTTTTGAGGACCAGATTAATTTGCCCGTGAAACGATTCAGGGCCACAACATTATATTCTTTCCCGCCAGTAGTCCAGAAAACCTTGTCATTATCGATAAGTGCTGACTCTGAATGCCCGTGCAGTGGAAGAACTCCATTAAAATCCCTGGCCAGATCCCGGGACCATTCAATTTTACCTCTATCCCTGCTAATGCAGTAAAGATTGCCAATTCCTGATCCGACATAAATTAAGTTATCAACAATCGTTGGAGCGGACCTGGAACCCGGAAGTGATTTCATCCATTCCTTACCCAGTATTGCCTGCCACTGTTTTTCACCTTTCAGATTGAAACAAAATAATATTGTCATTGAATCGATCTCTCCGGTAATATAAAAATCATCATCATCAAATACCGGGGAAACAAAACCTTCACCTATATTGTCAATTGACCATAATTCTTTTGGTCCGTCATCGGGCCATTTTTTTAACAGATTTGACTCATAATAGATACCCATGCGGTCTTTGCCACGCCATTCATGTATTTTTGGCTTATCTGATGTATATGATCCTTGAAGGATAATGGCAAAGAGGATAATAATATAGCTCATAAATTAAAGTTTTTTAATTCTGCAGATTATAACCTGATATATCTAACCATGGTTTTTCCCCGCGGGTGTCTTCATCTTTCAGTTTCATGGTTATTATCTTCTTTTCACCCGGCATAAGTGAAACATAGTTATCGCTATAGAAAACAGGCAGAATTCGTTTATCACTGCTTTTGCCCACAACCTTCAGACGTATCATTAAAACCGGGGTCTTTGTTGTATTATTGAGAGTTGTGGTAATGATCCAGTTCTCACCTGACCTTCTGACCTCTGAGCTGTTTTCGATTTTTACTTCAGGTAAGTCTTTTAACGCCTGGTAATTGCCATCTTCCATACCTCTCCAATAAAAATTATCTGATATTACTTTGCCATTTTCCGTAAGAGTAAGCTTTATGAAATGAACAGGAGAGAGAGTATTTGGGAATTCAAGCTTAAAACATCCGACTGTAAAATCTTCTTTGCAATCGAGGTTCGTTTCTTTTTCCCATTGAACTGATCCATCCATATTTATTATACGGGCACTGGCTGTCAGTCCGGTCCTGTTCCTGGCATTATAGTTAACAACTTCAACAGAATCAAACACCGGATTCCATTGAATATGGATAGGTTCAGATGCTTTTTTACATCCGAAATATGCAGCTGTCGGTTCGAGGTAATAATCATAGGTCTGCCAAACCATTGATGGCCATGCAGGATGACTCATCCACAGAAGAAGTCCCTTGCGGTAAAGGCTTCTGCCTTCAAACATACTGCGGTATCCGTTGTAATTGACCCATTGTGCAAATTCCGTAAATTGCTTTGCATCTTTGGAGGGACCAAAACCCTTTTCAATTATCTGGTTAAAAGTTGCTGCCCTCTGAGCTCCCTCGAGGCAATAGTCATGCATTCCCCACAGGCTGTTTTGTGGCCACAGTGCAGAGTCGGGCAGTGTTGCCTTAAGGCTTTCATACGTCATAACATTGGGCATACCTCTTTCGCTGTGCAGCTTGTTGTAGCCGTACAACAGGAAATAGTCTCTGACAGGAAGTGCACTGTATGGTCCTCCGCCACTCACAACTCCCATCGATGAATTTGGAATATAATGAAGGCCGGGGTGTATTTTAAGTACCATTGAACGCAAAGCTGTATCAATTACTTCTGGAGGGTTGCCTTCGTTGCGTCCCACATAAATAGCAATAGACGGATGATTGCGAATCCTTTTTACCATATCATAGGCATTCTTCATGAACATATCAGGGTTATCAGGATTGGGTCCGTCGGCAGGATTGGCAAGCCAGAAGTCCTGCCATATCATAATGCCGTATTTGTCGCAGGCTTCATAGAACTCATCATCGCCGGTTTGTCCCACCCAGTTACGGATCATGGTAAAGTTCATATCGGCATGATAAGCCACCGCTGCATCGTATTCTCGTCCTCTGTATTCAAGGTTCGATTCAGGGAATCCCCAGTTTCCACCGCGTCCGATAAAGCGTCTGCCATTAATGTAAATGTTAAGTATCTGGTTAGGATCGTCATAAGACATCTCGCGGATACCTGATTTAAAATTGGTTTTATCGGATATTCCTTCAGCAGTCCTGAAGCTGAGCTCAACATCGTAGAGGTATGGCTTTCCATATCCTTTAGGCCACCATAATTTTGGATTTTCAACATGCAGTGCCGCAACAGATGAAGGATCAAGTTTTATCACTTTTGGGTCCTATTCAGGATCAAATACCAAGCATACCCTTCCGGGTTGGCTCACCATTCACCCACCTGGTCGAGCTACTCAGAATACTTTTCAGGGATCCGTTCACGCCATGCAAAGGGAGGCAATGTAATACCAAGAATCAGTGCACCAATATCCTTTTCCGGATTCATTATTGTTTGTCAAAAACCATAGTCTCTGACCTGTCCCCATATGACGATGAAGAATTAGATTCAATAACCAGGTTGTCACCATCCATTTTATATACTTCATTGATAACCATTTCGCTTCCGTCATTCATAGGAATTTTTGTGGTTATTTTCAAAGATTTATTGTCATCGGACCATACTGCTGTCGATTTCTTCTGAGTATCCTGCCAGCCCGGATTTATACACTCTTTACCATCGAGAGTGTATTTGTCCTTTAATGTCATATCCTGGTCCTGGAAGCTGACATGTCTTTCTGAATTGAGATCATTACCATTCTGGATAAGAATAATCTCTTTAGGGGCCATTGTAAACTGGTCGTTTAATTTGCTTTTTGAAGTGTTCAGCTTCCAGTTTCCAGAAAAATTAACAGCCTGTGCGGTTGCAACAGAAGTGATCATTAAAGCAGCAAGGAGAAATTTGATCTTTTTCATAATATCAGTGTATTAATCTGTTTAATTGAAGAAATTTTCACAATAAATTTATCAATAATCGCCGACTATTGAAAATAAAAATCGCAGAACGGTTAAATTATACTGACTGACTTCCGGATTTTGTATTCAGTATGTCATTCATATATTGTAAATTTGATTTCAAACAAAACGATTACTATGTATAAAAAGAAAAAAAATATACAGGACCTTTTCCACGACCTGCTTTTTTACAAGGTCTGCCTGTACATGATTTGGATTGGATCAGTACTTTTATTAAGTATAATTTTGATATCCTGTAGATCGGGAGAACCGGGAAAAAAAGAAATGGGTACGATCAGACCTCTTAAAGACACAATAGGCTTTGCACAGTATTCCTGGCAAATGGACAGCCTTATGGCAAGGATGAACAGGACCGGCTGGGAAAAAGCAGGTGGTTTACCATGGCGTTTTGCCATTTGTCCACACGATGATTATACTTATGTTGGCAAACTTTATCCGGAGCTGCTTCAGAATATTAAAGCTCCGAACCTTATCCTCATAGGTGTTGCACACAAGGCGGCACAACTAAATATTGAGGATTCCCTGGTATTTGACGGTTATACATACTGGAGAGGACCCTGGAAAAATGTTCCTGTTTCGTCTGCCAGGGAAGAAATTTATTCTCTTTTAGCTGGTAAATATGCTATAGTTAATGATACGCTTCAGAAGGTTGAACATTCGGTTGAGGCTATGATCCCGTTCCTGCAATATTTCAACAGGGATATATCAATTATTCCTGTACTTGTTCCGGCTATGAGTCCCGACAGGATGGAGGAATGCGGAAAAGCACTGGCTGATGCTATAAGGGCCGTCGCGGAAAAACATAATTGGACCTGGGGCAAAGACTACGCAATAGTTGTTACCACAGATGCAGTCCATTATGGTAATGAAGACTGGGGAGGTGTTGACAGAGCATATTATGGCTGCGATGATGCCGGAAACATGAAAGCCAGGGCTCATGAGGCTGAGATTATCGACAGCTGCCTGAAAGGTGAAGTGACTCCGGAAAGAATAAGATTATTCAGCAATTATACTTTAAACCCTGAAAATTTCAGGGAATATAAATGGACCTGGTGCGGAAGATACAGCGTTCCTGTTGCTTTGTATACCTCATACTATTTGAATGATTCTGGACCATTATCCGGAGTATTGGTCGGATACTCCACCAGCATTACTTCAAAACATATTCCGGTAGATGATATCAGTATGGGCAGGACAGCTATTGCAACTGATTGTCACTGGGTAGGATATGCAGCTCTGGGATACAGGTAGGGTAGAAGAGGTGAGAGGTGAGAGGTGAGTGGTGAGAGGTGAGTGGTGAGAACTCCTGATTCCCATGGAGGGGCTAGCTTTGCCGGCCGAAGCCTTGGCGAAGGCTGGGGGTGGGTTAATGTTAAGGCAGTAAGCAGTAAGCAGTTAGATTAAGTTTTATTATTTATGTATGATAGGATCAAAAGTTAAATACACCTCTTATTTTTCTGTTCTCATAACAGTATCTCTCTTCATATTTACTTCATGCAATAATGAAAAGACAACGGATTATCAGAAAGAAATTGACAGTATATCTGCACATTATGTTCCGGATCATAGACTTGGAATTTGCTCGGTTACAGTTAGGACAGGAAAAGACGGAACTATTATTCTGAGAGGGGAAACCACTGAGCCAAAAGCAAAAGATGAGATAATTAACACTTTAGATAAACATGATTTAATATTAATAGACAGTATTATAACATTACCAGATACTACAGTTGTTGAAAAAAATGCCGGATTGGTCAGTCTAAGTGTTATTAATTTAAGAAAGGAACCTGACCACACTTCCGAACTTGTGTCACAATCTCTTTTGGGAACACCTGTACATATCCTCAAAAATATGGATTCCTGGTTCTTAATACAGACTCCGGATAAATATATTGCCTGGACAGAAAATTCATCCCTGACACCATTGAATAATGCAGAGATGGACAGATGGAAAAACTCAGAAAGAGTTATATATATCAGGAATTCAGGCTGGATACACAAGAATGCTTCTGATGAATCAGGAGTTATCGGTGATCTGGTAGCTGGGTGTATAATGGAAAAGATCGGAGAATCAAGAACTTATGTAAAGGTTGAATTACCAGATGGAAGACAGGGATTTGTAAGCGTAAAAGAGGTGGTTGATTTCAATGAATTCAGAAACCATGTTCAGACGAACGGAGAAAAGGTAATAAAGACTGCACGATCGATGCTGGGAATTCCTTATTTATGGGGCGGATCATCAACCAAAGGAGCCGATTGCAGCGGATTTGTGCAGACAGTATATTTTTTGAACGGAATTATTTTACAGAGAGATGCATCTTTACAGGCTCTTCATGGTATACCTGTAGAAATTTCAAAGGATTTCAAAAAGCTGCAGGAGGGAGACCTTCTCTTTTTTGGTACAAAAGAGGGTTCGAAACAACATATTACCCATGTTGCAATATATATGGGTGATAATGAGTATATTAATTCTTCAGGACGTGTTATGATCAATAGTCTGGATTCAACAGGTACAAATTTCAGCAGTTACAGGTTGAATGCATTATTATCGGCCAGAAGGATTATCGGTGTTGAGAATGATCCGGGGATTGTTGCTTTAAAGAACCATTTATGGTACTAATAACATTTTGAATGGGAGAGGGGGAGAATGGGAGAATGGGAGAAAAAAAATAGCGATATTATTTAAAAGGAAAATGAAAACGAGAAGAGAATTTCTGAAGGATTGTGGTTTAATTGCAGGAGGAGCGGGGTTATCGTATACTGGCATGGTCAATCTGAGCTGGATGAAAGGCACAAAACCGCCTGAAAAAAATTCCGGAATGACCCTGCGCTTCAGACCCTATGAGCTTCATTTAAAGCACGTTTTCACTCTTGCAACAAGTTCCAGAAGCACAACACCGGTCATGCTGACTGAAATTGAGTATGATAATGTTACCGGGTATGGTGAAGCATCCATGCCGCCCTACCTTGGTGAAAGTCACAAAACTGCAACTTCATTTCTGAAATTGGTTGACCTTTCAGGGTTTGAGAGTCCGTTCCTTATTGAAGATATTGTCGAATATCTCGATCAGCTTGCCCCCGGGAACTATGCTGCAAAAGCCTCAGTCGACATTGCCCTGCATGACCTGGTCGGGAAACTTATAAACCAGCCCTGGTACAGGATATGGGGCCTTAATCCTGAAAAAGCTCCAAATACTTCATTTACAATAGGTATAGACAAGCCGGATGTTGTGAGAACTAAAGTACAGGAGGCAGCTCCTTATAAAATACTAAAGGTTAAGCTGGGCCAGGATAATGATAAGGAAATGATCCTGTCTGTAAGAAGCGAAACTGATAAGCCTATATGTGTCGACGTGAACCAGGGGTGGACCGACAGGAACAAAGCGCTTGAAATGGCACACTGGTTGAAAGAGCAGGGGGTTGTTTTTATAGAACAGCCAATGCCAAAATCTTTATCTGCCGATATAGCATGGCTTACGAAGAACAGTCCGTTGCCAGTTATGGCTGATGAAGCGTTTCAGACCATTGCAGATTTTGCCAAAATTCAGGGTGTGTACAGTGGCGTAAATATTAAGCTTATGAAATGCGGAGGAATGCATAATGCCTATAAGATGGTCAGTATTGCCAGGGCTCTGGGCATGAAAGTAATGATTGGCTGTATGACTGAGACTTCGTGCGCCGTGACAGCTGCTGCTCAACTTTCTCCCCTGGCTGACTGGGCCGACCTTGATGGAAACCTGCTGATAGACAATGATATTTACGAAGGACTTTTAATAAAAAATGGAAAAATTGTTTTACCCGAACGACCTGGAATAGGAATCATAAAAACCAAATCATAATGACAAAAAAAAGAATACTTTACGGAGTACTGATACTACTCGGAGCTGCTCTGATAAGCGGTTCAGTTTATATTAACAGCCTGCTTCCGATCATCACCGGTTATGCTTCCAAGAACCTGTGTTCTGATGTTTTTGTATCAGGAAGAAAAGCAGACAGCGTGGAAGCTGTCGACCTCAACTTTTCTTTTATAAAGTTTACTAAAAATGATATAGACTATGATAACAAGAGCGTAACCAGCCATTTTTTGTGGGGTAAATCAACAACTGTTTATCGTCCGGGTTTCGGAGCTACTTTATTGAGAGGAGTAAAGGGAGCAATCCTTCGTAAAACCAGATATCCGTCAGATGTAAATCCCGGATATTCACAGGATACCATTATATGGCCTCTTGGAGATATTGTGCCTGACACGGAAACAGGTATTGATCGGGATAAGCTTAGAGCTGTATCAAAAAAGCTTATAACTGACAATGCATACAATGGTAATGCATTTGCTTTTCTTGTCCTTCATAAAGGGATACCTGTAGCAGAAGCCTACAAACCGCAATTTAATAAGGATACCAGGTTCCTCAGCTGGTCGATGGCAAAAAGTTTTACAAATGCCCTTGTCGGTGTCCTTGTAAAAGAAGGGAAGATGGATATCAGTAAGCCTGCAGATATTGAAGAATGGAAAAGCGATGACAGGAGTAAAATTACGCTTAATGATCTGATGCAGATGCAGAGCGGCTTAAAATGGAATGAGGATTACGGAAGCAGGTCGGATGTAAACATTATGCTTTTTTGTGAAGGCGACATGAGCCATTTTGCCATCGAGCATACATTAGAACATCCTGTCGGTACTTATTGGTATTACTCTTCGGGTTCTGCCAATATTGTCAGTTACCTTATACGGAGACAATTCACGGATGATTCTTCATATTATTCGTTTGCAAACAGGCAATTCTTTAATAAAACAGGCATGCCTGATGCGGTTTTTGAAGTTGATCCCAGCGGTACAAGGATAGGCTCTTCTTACCTGTATGCCACAGCACGTGATTATGCGCGTTTTGCATTATTATACGAAAATGACGGTGTATTTAACGGAGAACGAATATTGCCAGAAGGATGGGTTAAATATACCACCACTTCATCTTCGGCAAGCCATAACAGGTATGGATCCTTTTTCTGGCTCAACAAAGCGAATAAATTTCCTTCGGCACCATCTGATATGTATATGTGCGAAGGATACGACGGACAACAGATCTTTATTTTGCCAACACAGGAGCTGGTTGTTGTTGTGCTGGGATTTTCTCCGATGCCGGTTGGCATGGATTGCGACAGACTGCTGAAGGATATTCTGAGCACTTTGTAAAAAACTATATATGTGTTGCAACTATCGTGAACATTTTTAACAGTGAGAATGTTCTGCTATGAATACGGAATATGAATTACAGGTATTCAAATCTGAAAAAGACCGATCCGGTTGAGCCTCCATGTAAGAAGATGATGTATAATTCACTGGAAGAAGCTATGGATATGGTCAGGTATATCAGAGAAAACAGGGTAGGAAAAGAAATCCGGGCTTATAAGTGTACGGTGTGTGGATTCTGGCATTTAACCAGTAAATCAGATTGATACACGCAAATAGTGATTTTTTTATATGAATTAAGATCCTTAATTTCTATTTGACATAATGTAATAGGGTAGGGTACAGATAGTTTACAAATTAAATTACAAAGGCAATGTTAGAAAAGATCAGACACTTTAATGAAAATGTATTAGCTATCGAAGTTATCGACGGCTTTACAGAAACAGATGAAAAAATCTGTCAGAAATTTTTTAATGAAAAACTTGAAAATGGATTTGACAAAGTAAATGTCCTGGTAAAGCTTGATGAAATGAAGGTCTCACATAGTGAGACAAAAGCATTTTTTGAAGATACTCTTTGGGCAATCAGAAACTATAAGAAACTGGGTCATCTTGCTATTGTAGCACATTCAAACATCATTAAGGCATTAGTTCCTATTGATAATCTTTTCTTTGCAAGGGCAAAAGAAGGCAGGCTCGAACGCTATTTTGATATTTCTCAGATGGATGAAGCCATGGCATTTGTAAATGCCAAATAGGAATGGACCTCAGATATTAAATTAGTTGTGGGTTTAACAAAGTATTAAAATTTTCATTTAGCAGTTATCTCAAATCTCACTAAAATAATAACAATGAAAAAATTTAAAGGGGCAATCATTCTAACAGCCATAGTAGTGCTGTTTCTGTATCTTTTTGGTTTGTTTGTAAATTACTATGGTGACTGGCTGTGGTTTAAGAATATGGGATACAGTTCGATATTTGACACCATGATTCTGTCTAAGGTTTTTTCTTTCCTGGTGTTCTTTTTCATATTCGGTACGTTTTCAGCAATTCATATTCGTTCGGCATATAAAAGAGGAAGCAGAAGCAGAGATATTGAGCTTATCAGGGAGGAGGACCCCAGAACTCTTTTTTTACCTCTGTATAAGGGAAAAGCAGCTATTTGGTTTTGGGGTATAGTAATAATATTTTTTAGCATCGTTATGGGCTCTTCAGCCTCCGGCCACTGGAATGATTTTTTGCAATTTATTCATCCCTCATCTTTTGACTTAAAAGAGCCTGTTTTTGGGAAAGATGCCGGTTTTTATATTTTCAAATTACCAGTTTACCGGTTTGCAGCCAACTGGTATATTTTCATGACGGTTTTTACTTTTATTGCTGTTTTGTTCTCATATTATCTTGATAATGCTTTTAGTGTCAACGGGAATCATGTTTCTGTTTCAAAACAGGTAAGAGGTCACTTAATCCTGTTAGCTGCCTTTTTCGGACTAGGTATATCAATTCGTTATATTATTAAACTGTTTAATCTTTTATATTCCTTGCATGGGGCTACTTATGGCCCTTCATTCATGGATATACATGCGCAGATACCTGCCTATTGGACTCTTCTCATAATAAGTTTGATCATTACTCTTCTTCTATTTTTCTTTCCTGTTTATCATAATAGAAAGGTTGTGTTTTATGCAATTGGAACATGGATTGCAGTAATGGCAGGGTTTGGATGGGCCTATCCGTATATTATTGAACAATATAGAGTTAAACCAAACGAACTGAAGATGGAAACGCCATATATTGTTAACAATATTAAATTTACGAGGGCAGCTTTCGGGCTGGATAAGATTAAGACGGAACCTTTTCCGGTTGACCAGAACATAACCTATAAAGATATCCAGGATAACCGCCATACAATTGAAAACATTCGTTTATGGGACCGCAGACCCTTAATACAGACCTATAAGCAATTGCAGGAAATAAGATTGTATTATGATTTTAACAGTGTACAGATAGACAGGTACCTTTTTGATAAATATACTGAAATTGTTCTCGGAGCCAGGGAGTTGCCGTTTACCGAAATACCAGAACGTGCACAAACCTGGGTAAACAACCATTTGATATATACCCACGGATATGGAATTGTAATGAGTCCGGTAAATGAGATTACACCCACCGGAATGCCCAATCTGATTGTAAAAGATATTCCTCCCGTTACTACTGTGCCTTTAAATCTCAAGCAAATGTCTATTTATTATGGTGAAGAAACAGGCCAATATCTGCTGGTCAATACAAAAACCAAAGAATTTGATTACCCCAAAGGAGAAGACAATGTTTATACAAGCTATACGGGAAAAGGAGGCGTGCAAATATCATCGCTTTTCCGACGAATGGTATATGCCTGGAAATTTTCAGACATTAAAATTCTCCTTACCGGTTATCTTACCGATCAAAGCCGAATCATGTTTTACAGGAACATTACTCAGCGCGACCAAAAACTTGCTCCTTTTCTATCTTTTGACAGTCAGCCTTATCTGGTGATTGGAAAAGACGGAAACCTTTATTGGATACATGATGCTTACACCGTGAGCAATATGTTTCCTTATTCCGAGCCGGCCAGTCAAAATACAATTGCAGGAGGAATCAATTACATTAATAATTCTGTTAAAGTAGTAATAAATGCCTATGATGGAGCTGTTACCTATTATGTCATCAACCCCAAAGATCCGTTGATCCAGACATATCAGAAAATTTACCCGAAACTTTTCAAGCCTTTTGATGAAATGCCTGAGTTTCTGAAAGAACATATCAGGTATCCAACTGATTTATTTAATATTCAAATTGAAATGTATAACACCTATCACATGACAGATCCACAGGTGTTCTATAATCAGGAAGATTACTGGCAGGTTCCTAACGAATTGTATGACACAGGTCAGCAGGAACTGTTCCCTTATTATATTATTATGCGCTTGCCTAATGCACAGAAAGAAGAATTCATTCTGATGCTTCCACTCACTCCTTCAGGCAAGGACAATATGATTGCCTGGATGTGCGCCCGCTGTGATTCCCCTAATTACGGAGATTTAATTGTTTATAGCTTTCCAAAGGATAAACTGATATACGGGCCCATGCAAATAGAAGCCAGAATTAACCAAAAACCTGATATCTCGGCTGAACTTACCCTTTGGAGCCAGAAAGGTTCTCAGGTTATCAAAGGCAATCAACTGGTGATCCCCATACAAAATTCATTTATATATGTAGAGCCGGTTTATCTGCAGTCGGAACAAGGCCAGATCCCGGAATTGAAAAGAGTGATAGTGGCTTTCAATGAAAAAATTGAAATGAAAGAAACACTGGAGGAAGCGCTTCAGGCAGTCTTTAACGTTGTCGGGGAACAAGTTTCAGGACCTCAACAACTTGCGACAGGTCAGATAGCTTCTCCTGTTTTTTCTTCACAGGCCCGGGAGGCCCTTGACCATTATAATAAAGCTCTGGACTACTTAAAACAGGACAATTGGTCGGATTTTGGAAATGAACTGCAACAAATGAAATCGGTTTTAATGCAGATGAGTGAAACCAAATCGAACATAAAACCAAATGTTAAATAACGAAGGTGGGACGTAGCATTTAGAAAAATTCTATTTGACATAATAAAGTAGGGTAGGGTACAATATGAAAAGGTTAATAATTGCAGGTATGCTGATAATTGCGTTTCTGGATGTTAATGCTCAGACGCATTATACTGAAAACCAGTATATTGACTCCTTGTTAAAAACAGGCAGGGTGAATGCTGATCAAAGCAAACAACTTTACATAAAATGGGGTACATTAAATTTTCCTGAATTTATACAAAACAGAACTACAGGTGAAGTCGAAATATCAGATACACTTACTTTTATTAATGTTGACAAAAAGAGTATTTTCCATAGGTGCCTGGAGTGGATAGCAATAAATTACGGGAATCTTGCTTACAGCGATCTTGAATCGGGAAAAATAATTGCCTATGGGCTACTTAATCTCAGCGACTTTGATGCAAATCCTTTTGGTTTGGAAATCAGGAAAGTGTATCCAATTCAGACTCCTGTCAACTATACAATGATCCTGACGATAAAGGATAATAAATTCAAATACACAATAACAAATATTACCTATAATTTTGTAGATAACTCTGAAACGATGGAAGAAGTTTCTTATCCGATCTCTTCAATATACGTGAATAAACCGATGGATCAACACTGGATAAGATACCTGACAGCTTTAACTGCCAGCAGGAAAATGTTCTTCTTCACCTTAAAGAATTCATTGGTGAACTATATAAATGAAAAAAATAAAGACTATCAGTTCTGATAGAAATGCAACCAGGTTCAGAATAGCGGATTCCCGATGAAGTAAATCCTGTCGGCTGAGGACGGTCGCCAATTCAATTTGATGCAGCATTAAAGCTGCAAAAATGGAAGATGAGCCGTGGAGCAATTTGCGGCTTCAGGAATCCGCAGATTAAGTCCTGATAAGATCCGTGACGATATAGTTGACAGAATTTTGCTTGACATAATTTCGTTACCGATATGATCCTGTCGGCTCATATCTGAGATTATTTCAATTAGCAGAGTTGGGAATAAGGAGAAAGAAAATTTGTTTTGACATAAAATCGTTGCCGATATAGGGCTGTGCTTCAGCAGGCTCAGCATCAGCCGCTATATCTGATTTTATGTCAACCAGCAGAGCTGGGCACAAATTTTCCTAAAAAGCCTATAATTAATATTATGTCAAATAGAATATATATTGGTAGATTTTCTTAGTTAAAAAATCACTCACTTCTCACCCATCAAAAAAAAGCAAAAAAAAAGGATGCACTCTGCATCCCCTTTCATAAATTATCTGTTAAAAATACTATTTGTTGTTAAGTGAATCCAGTTTAGCTTTAATTGCGTTATACTTATCAGTCATTTTCATCCTGTAATATAATTCTTTCAGGCTTGACATTGCATAAGTATCGTCTGGTTTAAGTTGCAGGGCTTTTTCCATATACGGAAGTGCTTTTGCATAAACTGCGTTAGCTTCATCAATGGCATCAGTGTATTTTTTAACATCCATTATATCATTTGCCTTGACAAACATATCTGAGGCTTTGTTTATATAAGCTGCTCCTAATCCATACTGCGTATCATACAGGTCTCCCTTGAGTTCGATTGACTTTGTAAGTTCAGTAATCGCCTCATCAAATTTCTTTTCATTCAAATAAATTATACCTGCAGCAAAATAAAGACTGTAGTTGTTCGGGTCATTCTCCTTGGCCGTATTAATGTATTTAAGAGCCTCCGCATCCTTCCCGCTTTTAATATAAAGATCAATTAATTGTAATGTAACATCCTTATTATCAGGAAATTTTTCCTTCAGACCGGTCAGTGTCGATTCTGCTTTAACTGTATCGCCTTTAAGCATATAACTTGAATATATCTGAAAGTAAGGAGTAATTCCCATATACTTCATCTCGGTGCATTTCTCAAAATACTTTATTGCTTCATCCTGTTTTCCGGAATTTGCTGCAGCCAGACCGGCATTATAGTACATCCCGGTATCCAGGGCTCCTGCGTACAAATCACTTTCAGTGATTTTGATCTGAGTTTCGAATGATTTTAGTGCACCTTCATAATCCTTGGCTTCAAAATCCTTACTTCCCTGATTATATAAATTGACAGCCAGCGAGTTATATACCATACTGGTAATCATTCTCTTCTTCATTGAACCTTTGGTATCAAGCTCCAGAGCTTTCTGATAGGCTTTATAGGCTTCTCCCAGAGGATCTTTGATTAAATCTTTGAATTTCGGATTATCTGAGGTATAGACAGCCTGACAAAGTTTGCCCAACACAAAATAGGTATTATCCCAGTCTTTTGATTTATCGTTAGTCATTGCCTCGTCTAATGCTTCTTTTGCTTTATCAAGACTACCCTGATCGATATAACTCTGAGCATTGGTAACCTTTCCCTTCTGGGCCATCGCTCCTAATGAAATACTTATAGCTGCAATTAACAGAAAAAACTTTTTCATGATTATAATTTTATTAATTTGTCCTTAAAAAATTTCCCAAATTTATAACATTACTTATTAATCATCAAATTCTTTGCCATTTTCCTCAACAATATTATCATTTTCTTGTGAATAGTTTTTTTCACCCTCCTCATCCTCTTCATTTACAAGTACACAGGCAACCGATGCAATGATATCATTTTCTCTCAAATTAATAAGTCTTACCCCCTGTGTTGCCCTCCCCATTACTCTTAATTTTGATACCGGGCTCCTGAGAATATTGCCAAATTGTGTTATGATCATAAGATCATGATTATCGGTAACATCTTTAAGGGCAATAAGAGAACCTGTCTTTTCGGTAATATTGATTGTTTTTACCCCTTTACCTCCCCTATTAGTGATCCGGTAACCATCTATATCGGACCTCTTTCCATAGCCCTTCTCTGAAACTACAAGTATATCTTTCTCTTTACTTTCGATAGTTATCATACCAATAACAAAATCGCTTTCCTGATTTGCAAGTCTTATCCCTCTTACACCGGAAGCAGTCCTTCCCATGGGTCTGACTGATGCTTCAGGAAAACGTATGGCTCTGCCTGATTTGATTGCGAGCATGATATGATGTTGTCCATTGGTCATCCTGGCTTCCAGAAGTTCATCACCTTCCCGCACAGTAATTGCATTTACACCATTTGTCCTGGGTCTGGAATAAGCTTCCAGAGAAGTTTTTTTGATGATTCCTTTTGTTGTGCAGAGAACAATGAAGTTATTATTGATATAATCAGAATCATTCAGGTTTTTTACATTGATAAAGGCTCTCACATTATCATCGGGCTCAATATTTATAAGGTTCTGCATAGCCCTTCCCTTTGAGGTCCTCGACCCTTCAGGAATGGCATATACTTTCAGCCAGTAACATTTACCATTCCTTGTGAAAAAGAGCATAGTGTTATGCATGGTTGCAATATAGAGGTGTTCAATAAAATCCTCATCTCTTGTTGCACCGCCTTTGGCGCCTGTTCCTCCCCTGTTTTGCCTGCGAAACTCAGTCAGAGGCGTTCTTTTAATATAACCCATATGAGATATGGTAATCACCATTTCATCATCTGCATAAAAATCTTCGGGATTAAATTCTTCAGCGTTTGGTATTATCTCTGTTCTCCTTTTATCGCCATATTTTTCTTTTATTTCAAGAAGTTCATCCTTAATTATCTTCATCTGGAGATCAATACTGGCAAGAACACTCTTAAGGTAGTCAATGAGCTCCATAACTTCCTTATATTCAGCTCTCAGTTTTTCCTGTTCAAGACCGGTAAGCTGACGCAGGCGCATTTCAACAATTGCCTTCGACTGGATATCCGACAACCCGAATCTGTCCATCAGCCTCTCCCTTGCCATGTCAGGAGTCTGAGATGCTTTTATAATTGCAATTACCTCATCAATATTATCACTTGCAATAATTAATCCCTCAAGTATGTGAGCCCGTTTTTCAGCCTGATCAAGATCATACTTTGTTCTGCGAAGGACAACATCGTGGCGGTGATTTACAAAATAATGTATTAAATCCCTGGTATTTAATGTTTTAGGACGTCCTTTTACAAGGGCAATATTATTGACACTGAAAGAGGTCTGCAGCGAAGAAAACTTAAAGAGATTATTGAGTACAACATTTGCACTTGCATCTTTTTTAAGTATGATAACGATACGCATTCCATTACGGTCCGATTCATCATTGATATAAGATATCCCCTCCAGTTTTTTCTCATTTATCAGGTCGGCAATTTTACGGATCATTTCGGCCTTATTGACCATATATGGAATTTCATTAACAATAATACATTCTCTTCCAGAATGGGTAAGCTCTATTTCTGTCTTTGCTCTTACCACTATACGGCCTCTCCCTGTTTCACAGGCATCTCTTATTCCCTGTCCGCCATATATGATTCCCCCTGTTGGGAAATCAGGGCCTTTTACATATTGCAAAATCTCATCAAATGTGATATCGTTGTTATCAATGTAGGCAATGGTTGCATCAATAATTTCTGTAAGATTATGAGGTGGCATATTGGTTGCCATTCCCACTGCAATACCTGAAGCTCCGTTAACAAGAAGGTTTGGGATACGTGTAGGCAGAACTGAAGGCTCAGTCAGCGAATCATCGAAGTTGGGCTGAAAATCCACAGTATCCTTATCAATATCAGCAAGTGTTTCCTCAGCTATCTTTTTAAGCCTGGCTTCAGTATACCTCATGGCAGCCGGACTATCACCGTCAACTGACCCGAAGTTACCCTGCCCGTCTACAAGCGGATATCTCAACGACCATTCCTGTGCCATCCTTACCATAGCCTCATAAACTGATGAGTCGCCATGTGGATGGAACTTACCCAGCACCTCTCCCACTATCCTGGCTGATTTTTTATAAGCTTTGTTAGATAGCACTCCGAGCTCAGACATACCAAAAAGTACCCTCCGATGGACCGGTTTAAGGCCATCTCTCACATCAGGTAATGCACGCGACACAATGACCGACATTGAGTAATCAATATAAGCCGACTTCATCTCCTCCTCGATGTTTACCTGGACTATTCTCTCTCTCTCTGACATAACAGATTAAAAATTAAGTATATACACCCAAACTCATATTACGGGGTTTGGAATTACGAAAATAGACAATATTTGGCTATTTTTGCCTTTTACATACTGTGAATTTTTAACATTCTTTGTTCATAAATGGGCATGAAAATTGTCATATAGATATTATGCATAATTTACCTTTGAAAATGTAGTTATGCTTACTTTTGTTGGAACGTATCTGACAGAATGTCGTATTAAAAATATTAAACTGATAAATGAAATATCAAAATATGGATTCACAATTTTCTCAAAGGGTAAAAGATATTCTCGGGTATTCAAAAGAAGAGGCTATAAGACTTGGCAACAGTCATATAAGTCCTGAGCATCTTTTTCTTGGAATACTCAGAGATGGAGAAAGTGTTGCAATAGAGATACTGATAAACCAGGGGATTGATCTTCTGGTATTGAAAGGTTCTCTTGAAAAAAGCATTAAAGTAGAAAGCCCTGTTCCGGTAGCTGACCATGAGGTAATTCCTCTCCTGCGAAGCACGGAACGAATACTTAAACTTGTTTATCTGGAAGCAAAATCCCTGAAAAGCAGCACAATAGACACAGAGCATCTGTTGCTTGCCATACTTAAAGATGAAAATGCCCTTGTGACAAGGTTTCTTTCCGAGCTGGATGTGGATTACCAGTCGGTAAGAAGGATGGTAGAAGCAGAATCACCAACAGCAAAGGCTGATTATCCAAGAGATGAAGATGAGGAAGGCCAGAGTTTCGGCGGGCCCGGAAAAGGACAATCATCTTCTTCTTCAACTGCCAAATCTTCATCTGATACTCCGGTGCTGGATAATTTTGGAATCGATCTTACCAAAGCTGCCGAGGAAGGAAGGCTCGATCCTGTGGTAGGCCGTGAAAGAGAGATAGAAAGACTGGCCCAGATCCTGTCAAGAAGAAAAAAGAATAATCCTGTTCTGATTGGTGAACCCGGAGTGGGTAAATCAGCTATTGCCGAGGGACTTGCTCTCAGGATAGCCAAAAAGAACGTTTCCAGGGTTCTCTTTAACAAGAGAGTTGTTGCTCTTGATCTTGCCTCAATTGTAGCTGGTACAAAATACAGAGGCCAGTTTGAGGAGAGGATGAAAGCAATACTGAATGAACTCTCAAAAAATGATAATATAATACTGTTCATTGATGAGATACATACTATTGTAGGTGCCGGTGGTGCGACGGGCTCTCTGGATGCTGCAAATATGCTGAAACCGGCTCTTGCCCGGGGCGAAATCCAGTGTATTGGTGCCACTACTCTCGATGAGTATCGTCAGCATATTGAAAAAGACGGTGCCCTGGAGAGACGATTCCAGAAAGTGATAGTTGAACCGACATCAATAGAAGAAACCATTAATATACTTCACAACATTAAAGAGAGGTACGAGGAGCATCATAATGTTAATTACACGGATGACGCCATTGAAGCCTGTGTCAGGCTGACCAACCGCTATATCACCGACCGTCACCTTCCGGATAAGGCTATTGATGCCCTCGATGAGTCCGGCTCAAGGGTTCATATTTCAAATATAGTCGTGCCTGAAAAGATACTTTCGCTTGAAAAACAGCTGGAGGATACAAAGAAGGAAAAAATGGCTGCCGTTAAGAATCAGAATTTTGAGAAAGCTGCCAGTTTCAGGGACCGGGAGAAAGATCTTCTTGATGCCATAGAAGTTGAAAAGAAAAAATGGGAAAAAGAACTCGCAGTTAATCGTGAAACGGTTGATGCTGAAAAGGTTGCTGAAGTTGTGGCTATGATGACCGGTGTTCCTGTTCAGCGAATTGCACAGACGGAAGGCAACAAGCTGCTTAAGATGGCCGATGCTCTGAAAGGAAGTGTAATCGGACAGGATGAAGCTATATATAAAGTCGTAAAATCTATACAGAGAAACAGGGCAGGCCTGAAGGACCCCAATAAACCTATCGGAACATTTATATTTCTGGGTCCTACCGGTGTCGGAAAAACGCAGCTTGCGAAGGTTCTTGCAAAATTCCTGTTCGACACGACAGATAACCTTGTAAGGATAGATATGAGCGAGTATATGGAGAAATTTTCTGTATCCCGACTCGTGGGAGCGCCTCCTGGATATGTTGGTTATGAAGAAGGTGGTCAGCTGACAGAAAAAGTCAGAAGGAAACCTTACTCTGTGGTGCTTCTCGATGAGATTGAAAAAGCTCATCCCGACGTATTCCACATAATGTTACAAGTTCTGGATGAAGGGCAGCTGACTGACAGCCTTGGAAGACGCATTGATTTCAGGAATACCATAGTTATTCTGACATCGAATATAGGAACAAGACAGATATCGGAATTCGGACATGGCGTAGGTTTTGACACAAGCACAAAAAAGGCGACCAGGGATGAACAGACCAAGAGTATTCTGCAGAAAGCCCTTCAGAAAACATTTGCCCCGGAATTTCTGAACAGGATTGATGACGTTATAATGTTCAACGCATTGAGTAAAGAGGACATCAACAAGATTATCGATCTTGAACTGAAAGGCCTTTATGAAAGGGTAAATGCACTTGGATACCAGGTGAAGATCTCAAGTACGGCAAAGGATTACATTGCAGAAAGAGGTTTTGATCCAAACTTCGGGGCGAGACCACTTAAGAGGGCGATTCAGAAATATCTTGAGGATCCTATGGCGGAGGTTCTGATCAAAGCTAATCTCAGTGAAGGAGATACCATTCAGGTTGGATTTAACGTTGAAAAATCAGAGATCAAAATCAAAGTCCAGAAGAAAAAACCGGAACTCCCGGAAAAAACTGATAGTACCACTGGATCGGCAAATTAAGATGTCAGTTCGATGAGTATTCGGTTTCTCGAATAACACCCCCTCTGTCGCTTCGCGACATCTCACTCTTTGGGGGAGAAAATTGTGATATAAGGCTCATTTCATAAATTGTAGGGGCGTTGCAGGCAACGTCCCTACTGTGTTAGCACCCCCTGAGGGGGGGTTGGGGGGTAAAAACGAATTGCAGGGGCGTTGCATGCAACGTCCCTCTACAATTTTGGTACTCCATACAAATCAAATTCAGATGATTCAGTTATCATGACCTGGTAAAAATTACCGGTGGTGAGGTTATATTCAGCCGGTACCAGCACTTCCTGATCGACCCCCGGACTATCATATTCGGTTCTTCCTATAAATAATTCTCCTTCCCTCCTGTCAATAATGACCTTTAGCACACGCCCTTTGTATCTTTCATTCAGTTCTGAAGATATGGCCTGCTGTATTTCCATTAGTTCAGCAACTCTTGACTCCCTGACTTCCTCCGGGATTTCATCTTTATAATGTTCATATGAATATGTATTCTCCTCATGAGAGTACGCAAAAACGCCGAGTCTGTCAAATCTGAAAGATTGAATAAAGTCCCTTAGTTCATTAAAATCCTTTTCTGTTTCACCGGGGTGGCCTGCAATAAGCGTTGTTCTGATCACTACATCGGGTATCTCATTTCTAAGCGTTGTAAGAACATCCTCAGTCTCTTTTCTTCCATGAGATCTTTTCATCAGGCCCAGCATATTGTCAGTAATATGCTGAATCGGGATATCTATATAGCGGCAAATTCTAGGATTTGCTTTTATAATTGGTATGAGTTTGGTTGGAAAATTGGCAGGATACAGATAATGCAGGCGAATCCACTCCAGAGATCCGATTTTTAACAATTCAGTAATTAGTTCAGGAAGCTTTTGTTTTTTGTAAAGATCCAGTCCATAATAGCTCAGATCCTGGGCGATAAGTATCAGTTCTTTTACTCCATTCCCGGCAAGATGGTCTGCCTCCCGTATAAGTTCTTCAACAGGCCTCGAAATATATTTTCCCCTTATTGCAGGAATAGCACAAAAGGCGCAGGTTCGGTCGCATCCTTCAGATATTTTCAGATATGCATAATGACCGGGACCGATAAGTGTTCGGTCGGTTAAAAGATCATGCCTGATGCCAACATTCAACTCATTCAGGATATCTGTCATGTTATTTACCCCGAAATACCGCTCTACTTCCGGTATATCATGCTTCAGCTCATCCATATATCGTTCTGAAAGACAACCCATAACATACAGATGAGTTATTAGTCCGGCTTCTCTGGCTTTCACATATCTGAGAATTGTGTCAACACTCTCCTCTTTTGCATCATTAATGAAGCCACAGGTATTGATAATTACTGTTGCGGCAGTTATGTCATCTGAATCATAAACTACAGAATAGCCTCCGGCATCGAGTTGTTTTATAAGTCTTTCAGAGTCAACGACATTTTTGGAACATCCAAGGGTGATAATGTTAATTTTTTTGGAATTCATTAAAACATTGCATTTATTACATCTGGTTGGCCCCCAATCCCCCATTAAGGAGGGCTAACCCTTTGCATTTAAGTGTAAATCATCTGAATACCTGAGAATTAATTCCTCTTTAGGGAAAAGGACCGGAAGCGTCCGGGAGGCTGGCATTCTTATTTTGCACTAAAAAGTGAATCTACAAATTCGAACCTGTTAAATATCAAAAGGTCATCAAGCTTTTCGCCTATCCCTATATATTTGACAGGAATTTTAAACTGGTCGGAGATCCCGATAACAACACCTCCCTTTGCCGTACCGTCGAGCTTTGTAATTGCCATAGCCGTAACATTTGTAGCAGCTGTGAACTGTTTGGCCTGTTCAAATGCGTTCTGACCGGTTGATCCGTCAAGAACCAGCAGCACTTCATGCGGAGCTTCAGGCAGAACCTTTTCCATGACCCTTTTTATCTTTGATAATTCGGTCATCAGGTTTATCTTATTATGAAGCCGGCCGGCGGTATCTATTATTACGACATCAGTTTCGGATGCAGCAGCAGACTTCAGAGTATCATAAGCTACGGATGCCGGGTCTGATCCCATTTGCTGTTTAATAACCGGCACTCCGGCTCTGTCGGCCCATATCTGAAGCTGGTCAATTGCAGCAGCACGGAATGTATCTGCAGCTCCGATGAGCACTTTTTTCCCTGAAGATTTGTACAGATGTGCCAGTTTTGCGATAGTAGTGGTTTTGCCTGCGCCATTGACACCAACTACCATAATAACAAATGGCTTGAATCTAAGAGGTGAGGAAAAATCAGATGCTGAATCTGCCTTGTTTTTTTCAAGAAGAGCAACTATTTCCTCTTTAAGGATATTGTTCAGCTCGCTGGTACTTAAGTATTTATCCCTCGCTACTCTTGTTTCTATCCGTTCTATTATATTTAGGGTTGTGTCCACTCCGACATCAGAGGATACAAGAACTTCTTCAAGATTGTCAAGAACCTCATCGTCTACTCTGGACTTTCCAACCACAGCCCTGGAAAGCTTATGAAATACGCTTTCCTTTGTTTTTTCGAGACCTTTATTCAGGCTCTCTTTCTTTTCTTTTCCGAGAAATCCCAGTAAAGCCATCAGATAAATATAAATTTCAATAGTAAAGATAAAAAAAGCTTCCTTCCGCTAAGAAGAAAGCCCTGAATATCTTATGAGTTATAAGTACAGTTACTTCTTTACGAAGAAGTCTTTGATATGATCATTATGAACGATCTCTTCCTTAAACATATAAGCTCCGGATTTTTCGGACCTGGTCATTTTTATGCATTTGGTAAATGCCTTGCCTGCTCCGGTCTTAAGTGTTGCAACAACTTTCTTTGCCATGGTTTATACTATTTACTTTATTTCTCTGTGAATTGTATGTTTTTTAAGGACAGGATTGTACTTCTTTCTCTCAAGACGATCAGGAGTGTTCTTCCTGTTTTTTGTAGTAATATACCTTGATGTTCCAGGCATTCCGCTCTCTTTATGTTCGATGCATTCCAGGATTACCTGTTGTCTGTTGCCTTTAGCCTTCTTTGCCATCTTCTGTCCTGTATTAATAATTCAAAATGTAACCTTTTTCTTTTGCTTCCTTAAGGACACTTGTAAGTCCCTTTTTGCTGATGAGGCGGATACCTGCAGCAGAAATTTTAAGTGATATCCATCTTTCTTCTTCCGGAAGGTAATATTTTTTTACAAAGAGATTCGGCTTAAACTTCCTTTTTGTCCTCCTCTTTGAGTGCGAAACATTGTTTCCAACCATCACCTTTTTCCCTGTAACCTGACAAATCTTTGACATTGTTGTTTGTTTTATTTCTTAACTAACGTTTGTCCTTTTAAAACGAAGCGCAAAATACGTGATTTTTATCTGATTAAACAAATAATAAGTCCACTTTTTTGTCTTAATGCCCCCCATTCTCCGCTAAAGAGGGGTTAATTCTCTCATTATTTATTTGAAATACAATCGTATGCAATATTTTCAAGTATAGATATTTTCAAAAGTTGCCGGAGAATCATGAATTGATTATCTGTTGTCTCAGCATGTTAAGAGCAGCAAGCGAGAACCTTTTTATATTATTGATCCTTTCATTACCGAATACACGCATCTCAGCAACAACTTCTTTATCTGACACTACAGCTATCCACAGAGTTCCAACAGGCTTTTCCTTCGTTCCGCCATCCGGGCCGGCAATACCCGAGGTAGCAACAGCAAACTCTGTTTTTAGCCTGTTTTTCGCTCCGATAGCCATTGCTTTCACCACTTCTTCACTTACAGCTCCGTATTTTTCAATCAAACCTTCAGGAACATCAAGCATTTCCGATTTGGCTGAATTGGCATAAGCGACAATAGAGCCTTTATAATAGGCCGAGCTTCCCGGAACACTTGTTATCATATGCGCAATTTCACCCCCGGTACAGCTTTCAGCAGTAGATAAAGTTTTCTTTTTTGCAATTAATAATTTACCGATTACCATTTCAAGTGTCTCTTCATTTTCTGCATATATGAATTCAGGTATAATCTTGTAAAGCTCTGCAGCAGTATTATTCAGAACTTTTTCCAGATGCGACCGGTCATTTCCTGTAGCTGTTAATCTTAGTTTTATAATTCCTGAAGCCGGAAGGTAGGCTAGTTTTATTTCTTTCGGAAGGCCGGCTTCGAAGCCGGTAAGTATTTCGGCAAGTTTCGCTTCAAATGTTCCATATGTCATTATATTTCTGTGAATTATAATCTGCGATATAAAGCGTTTGTTTAACTCGGGCAATACATGTTGTGTCATAATATATTTCATCTCATATGGCACGCCTGGCATTGAAATAAAAATTGTTCCGTCTTTTTCAAACCACATTCCGGGGGCAGTTCCGACAGCATTTGGCAGGATCCTGCATGATTCGGGAATCTGTGCCTGCCGCCGGTTATTTTCATTCATGGTGAAATTTCGGTGATGCATCATATCTTGTATCATCTTCAGCACTTCAATGTTTGTGACAAGTCTGGTATTGAAATATTCACAAAGAGTCTGTTTTGTAATATCATCGCTTGTAGGGCCTAAACCACCTGTGATAGCAACGATATCAGTTTTGCCTGAGGCTTCATTCAGAGCATATATGATATCTTCCCTCCTGTCGTGAACTGAAGTAATCCTGGAAACATCGAATCCCGATTTGCTTAATTCCGCTCCTATCCATGCTGAATTGGTATCGATCGTCTGACCGATAAGGAGCTCATCTCCTATTGTTATTATTGCTGCCTTCATTAATTGTAATCAATTACTTATTGTCCCCAGTATTAATTTTTACATTAAATTCCGGAGCTTTATAGTCTTTTGGCAGGTAATCTGCTGGAATCGTTGTCATATTACCATCTCGCTCGGACCTGTAATGAGGAGAAAGAATTTCCAGGCCTCTCTCATTGCAAACATCCTGGATATTCCTGTGTAATTCAGAATATATCTGAGCCTGTGTTGCAGGATCCTTTGTATAGGCATTGATCTGATAAGACACGTAAAAATCACCGAGGCTTGTTTGCAACACAAATGGTTTAGGTTCTTTCAGAATCATATCAGTTTTCAAGGCAGCGTCAATAAGTGCCTGGTGCATATCTTTCCATGGAATATCGTAGCCGATTGTGACTGTTGTGTGAATAATAAGCCCTTCCGTCTTTGAGATTGAAGAATAGTTTACTGTATTACCTGACAATACTGATGAATTAGGTATGGTAATTTCTTCATTTTTTATTGTCCTTATTCTTGTTACAAGCATATTTTTTTCAATTACATCACCTGTTATGTCTCCAATTTTTACCCTGTCGCCAATTTTAAACGGGCGCATGTATGTGATAACAAGTCCGGCTATCATATTTGCAATTGCAGAGGATGATCCCAGGGAGAAAAGGACCCCTAAAAACACTGAAACACCCCGGAAAACCTTTGAACTGGAACCGGGGAGGTAGGGAAATATAAGAATAAACATGAATGCATACAGCAGGACCCGTACAATGCCAAAGGTAGGCTGTGCCCAGTCGGGATGAAATCCTGCAATCTTAAGGCGTTCCGATCTGATTTCAGAAAAAACGTATTTGACAAAACGGATAACATACTTCATCACAAAATATATTACCAGTATGCTGAACAGGTTTGGCAGGAAATCCCAGATGGAAATAAAAACCTGTTTAAGGGGAGACCATACCAGGCCAAACAGAAGATTTGCCCAGCCCCTGGTAAAGGGGAAAATGCTGAAGACTATCGGTAGCACCAGATAAAGCAGAACCAGAATAAAAAACCATCTCATTAATTTCAGTAAAAAATAAATCATTTTAAGTTCCTGTTCAGCAGTAAGAAATGTATAGTCCTTATATGATAGATTTCTTAAAAATTTGTCCTTTTTATCGGTAATATATGCCTCGGTTCTGATATGACCTTTTCCGATCATCCAGATAAGCAAACCTATTCCTGTAACTACCAAGATCATTAGTCCTATTCTTAGCAAAATCTTAAGGACTCCATTCTTCTCTTTTTGTACAGATATGGCATTTTTTATTTGTTCAACATATTTTTTTGCCAGTAGTGCATTTGTAGTGCTGTTTATAAGGCCATCAAGCTCGGATATGCTGACTATTATTAAATCGCCATAGACAATATCGACAGTATTTTCTGATCCGGCACTTATCAGAGAATCAGGTTTAAAGAAATCATCGTCATATAACTTTTTTATTCTTTTAGTGACATTGACTGCCCTTTCTTTAGGTGTAGATGCACCTATTTTTGTATATATTTTAAAAAGGGTATCGGAATTCAGCGTAACCGGATAGCCAATTGCGCTTTTCTTAAGGTAATTCGCCCTGGCTATCATGTCAGCTTTCCTGAGAGAATCTTTAACTTCAATGGCCCTGAACTCAGCCTGAACACGGTCTTTTTCCAGTATGTCATTTGATTTCAGAAGATTGTACCTGTACTGAAGTTCGGCTTTCTTCAGAGAATCTTCAAGCCGGTTTTGCTGTAATTGTTTCAGAAGAACCTGAAATCTTTGCAACTGGACAGCAGTGGAATCTTCCTGGGCACAAAGTATAAAATTCAGGCCTAAAAATAAACCGAGAACCAGAAGGATTTTTTTTATCATTTAATTATGGGGTTATCTTGTTATTCACAAAGACAATTAACAATTAATTTCTCATTATGTTTTTTAACTGTATTTTATAGCTTTACAAAAGTATTTATTATTCAGCCTGTTTGCAATTAATAAATAAAAAATGAAGGCAACCCGGAAAATTATTGCTACTGAAAATTTTGTCAAAGATAAAATGAAAGATTATGACAGTGGTCACGATTGGTGGCATATTGAGAGAGTGAGAAAAATTGCGCATTACATTAATAAAGAAGAAAAAATTGCAGATGGTTTTATTCTTGAAATTGCCTGCCTCCTTCATGATATTGCGGACTCTAAGTTTGCAAATGGTAATATTGAACATGGCTATTCTCAAATTTCTGATTTTCTTGATAAATCCGGAATATCGGAGATAAGAGATCATATAATTGAGATTATCAGGAATGTTTCATTCAGTACGATCAATAAAACCGGAAATCTTAATGACCCTGTTCTTCTTGTGTTGCAGGATGCCGACAAACTCGATGCAATAGGAGCAATAGGTATTGCAAGGGCGTTTAATTACGGAGGCTTCAGGAATAATCCGATTTATATTCCCGGAGAAAAGAAAGAAGGCAATAGTAAATCCACTATCGGACATTTTTATGATAAGCTACTGAAGCTTAAAGACATGATGAATACTGAAACGGGACGTATCATCGCCATTGAACGGCACCAGGTGCTTCTAAATTTTCTTGACCAGTTTTATTCTGAATGGAGATTTGGAATGGAACTATTGTGAATATTATGCAAAGAATCTTTTAAAGGCGTAAAATCATTTGTATATATATTCGGTCAGTCCATTTACTTTTAAAGGGTATCCTTGATCGTTATATTCATATGAGTATTCTGTGATCTGTACTTTTTCAATTGAGGGGTCAACTTCAAAATTAAGTGTGTATGTTTCTTTCGTAATATTGTTTGGGTTAGTAAAGACTCCCGGTGTTGTTAATCGTTTGAATGCCTGAAAAGGATTATGCAAATTATCGTATTCATAATCAGTGGTAGTGGCCAGTTCAGAGATGCCGGATGATGAAATAAAATATTTCAACTGCTTTATTATATTTCCATTATTATCATAAAAGAAATCTGTGTAACCCGATGGTGAATTATTATAATACCCTGTGGCCCTTACTATTTTATCTTCATCATAGAGGAATTCAAAAAAATCAGAATTATTGTCTGAGGGCCGGATATAATTTTTCCTGATTAATTCTCCTTTGCCGTTATATTCAAGAGTATGGGAAATGCTTTTAGGTGTGTTACCGGGATTGACCCATTCAGTCCGGTTCATTGCAGCTTCAAGAACACTGCTGTTGCTGCTTGCAATGGACATATCCCAATAAAAATCAGATTTTATTAGTTGATTCCTTTCATTGTAAAAGTGCCTGGTGTAATGAAATTTACTTTTTTCTTCGCTAAGCATATTTGACTCATTATAAGAATATTCCATATAGGTCTCGCTGCCAATTAATACTTTGCTTATCAATGGAATATTGGTATTCTCTATTATTAACTGATAATCTTTTTCGCATGATGAGATAATGAGAGAAAAGAAGAATAGCAATAAAATCTTTTTCATGAGGTAAGGTTTAGTGTTATTGCATTCACAGCAAAAATCAGGCCATTTTAAGGTCGATTTCAAGTATTTCATAAAGGTTAAAAAAAGAAGATGCCTCAGTAATGAGACATCCTCTTATTTGAGCGGGAAAAGGGGTTCGAACCCTCGACCCTCAGCTTGGGAAGCTGATGCTCTACCACTGAGCTACTCCCGCAATTTATAAAATCGAATGCTAAAAATAATAATAAGTCTGAATATCTGCTTATGAAGTAAAACTTTATCCAGATCTGTAATGGCTCACATCTCACACCTCACACCTCACACCTCACACCTCACACCTCACACCTCACACCTCACACCTCACACCTCACACCTCACACCTCACACCTTTAGATTAGAGCCTCCAATGGGACTCGAACCCACGACCTGCTCATTACGAATGAGCTGCTCTACCAACTGAGCTAAGGAGGCAAAATGTCCGGCAAATATAGAAAAACTTTAAATATTATAAGGTCTATAGAGGCTCCAGAGTAGTCAATGGCAAAAAATATCAGGTGCTGGATGCCAGGTGCCAGGTGCTTGGTGCTGGGTACTGAATGTAAGGTTATGGTTCAGGCTCAACTCACTATGCTCTGTCTATGCTCTATGCTCTACGCTCTACGCTCTACGCTCAACGCTCTACGCTCTATGCTCTACGCTCTACGCTACTGATTTACTTCCAGTTTCTCCAGTCTTGCCAGTAACGGAGGGTGTGAATAATGAAAAAACACATAGGCCGGATGTGGCATCATATTTGAAAGATTACTGACTGAAAGCTTCCTGAGCGCCATTGAAAGGAGTTCCGGCTTGTAGTTGTCTTTTACAAAACGATCGGCTGCAAACTCATTTTTCCTCGAAACATAATTTGAAACAAGTCCTATCAGCAATGATAAGGGGCTGTAGAGTATACCAAATACTATCAGTCCCATATGAAAACTGGTACTCTTGGCCCCTATTGCCTCCGAGAGCCGGGGGCTGTTCACCACAAGGGAAAAAAGAAAAAGCATGAACCCGGTAAGTATAATAGAAAATATTAAAGTCAACAGGACATGTTTCTTCTTGTAATGCCCGATCTCGTGCCCCAGTACTGCCACAATCTCCTCTTCCGTAAGCTCTTTTTGAAGGGTATCATACAGGACTATTCTTTTTTTGGGGCCAAACCCTGAAAAATAAGCATTTGCCTTGGTACTTCTTTTGGATCCGTCAATAATAAAAATATTCTTTAGCTTAAACCCGGTCTTCCTTGCAAAATCTTCAATAGCCGTCCGTAATGATCCCTCCTGAAGTGGAGTCTGTTTATTGAAAAGAGGTACAATGAGTTCGGAATAGAAAAGATTCATGAAGACAGAGAAAACCGTTATCAGGCCCCAGGCGTACAACCAGAAATTCTTTCCTGTCTTGTAATAAAACCACGTTATCAGTCCAAGTACCGGGGCTCCCACCAAAAGTGCAATAAACCACGATTTAAAATGATCGGTAATAAAGGTCCGGATTGTCATTGTATTAAATCCGAATTTTTTTTCAATCACAAATGTATCATATACACTAAAGGGAATGTTGATCAGATCTGAAGCCATGCCGATTATTCCAAAGAAAATAAGCGACACAAGTACCATGTTCACACTGAACGTTCTTGCTATTACATCAATCAATGAAAATCCCCCGAATATTATCATGGCAAGAATAACAAGCAGATTAAAAGAGGATGACCAGAATGATAATTTTTTATTTGCTTTTTCATACAGCTGTGTTTTCCTGTATTCAGCCTGATCACATATGCCTTCTAATTTTTCAGGAAGAGTATTGGACCACATTGTAGAATTAAGATAATCAAGATATCTTTCTGTGATGAATCCTACAACCGGGATAATAAGTATTAAAAAAAAGATGGTGTTGTGCATTGATCAGCAGGCTATTAAAAAAAGAAGCAGGGCACCCGTTTAAAATAAGTGTGGAATAAATATGTCTCGCTGCATTTCCTCGTGCTAAAAGGATGGGTGCCCTGCGGTTTTGTAAAGATATAAAATATTTTTAAGTTAACATACCTCCACATACATGAATTGTTTGTCCACTTACATAAGAAGATAATTCCGAAGCAAGATATAAAGCCGTATTTGCAACATCCTCAGGTGTTCCTCCGCGTCTGAGAGGAATTTTTTCTACCCATTCTTTTTTTACATCCTCCGTTAATTTTTCTGTCATTTCTGTAAGGATAAAGCCGGGAGCGATAGCATTGCACCTGATATTTCTCGAACCAACCTCCTTGGCAACGCTCTTTGTAAAACCTATTATCCCTGCCTTTGAGGCTGAATAGTTACTCTGTCCTGCATTACCCGAAACCCCGACTACCGAACTCATGTTGATTATTGAGCCGCTTTTCTGCTTCAGCATTGTCTGAAGAACAGCTTTTGTCAGGTTAAAAACAGATTTTAGGTTTACAGCAATAACAGAATCCCACTGATCCTCGCTCATTCTCATAAGAAGGGTATCTCTGGTGATACCTGCATTGTTTACAAGCACGTCTATCCTGCTGAAATCATTTACTACCTCATTGATGACCCTCTGTGAGTCTTCAAAATCAGCCGCATTCGAAACATAACCTTTTGCTTTAACGCCAAGATTTTCAAATTCTTTAATGGTTGTTTTGAATTCTTCGTCATTAACAATATTTGTAATTGCAATATCAGCACCTTCAAGAGCAAACCGATGGGCAATGGCCTTTCCTATTCCCCTGGAAGCTCCTGTAATAAGGGCGGTCTTACCTTCAAGTAATTTCATTTATATCGGATTTTATAATTTCTGCAAATATAATAAAAGCTTAAAATGCTGTAAAACTTTATAAGTATTAGAGGATTAAATGTCGTAAATACTACTAATGCTTAACCTTAACCTTAACCTTAACCTTAACCTTAACCTTAACCTTTAATGCTTCAAGACTTTTGCAACGGTTTCTCCTATATCAGCAGGTGACTGAACAACATGAATTCCGCATTTTGCCATCACTTCCATTTTAGCAGCTGCTGTGTCGGTCTTGCCACCTATTATAGCTCCTGCGTGGCCCATTTTTCGACCTTTTGGAGCTGTCTGTCCCGCAATAAACCCGATAACCGGCTTGGTAGCATTATCTCTGATCCATTCGGCAGCTTCGGTTTCCATATTTCCTCCGATTTCACCAATTACAACAATCGCTTTAGTATCTTTATCAGCCATCATCAGTTTTACTGCATCAAGCGTAGTTGTACCAACCACAGGGTCACCACCGATACCAATGCAAGTCGACTGTCCGAGTCCCGTCTTTGTAACCTGATCCACGGCTTCATAGGTTAATGTACCTGAACGTGAAATGATGCCAACAGTTCCTTTCCTATGGATGAATCCTGGCATAATTCCAACTTTAGCTTCGCCAGGGGTGATTATGCCGGGACAATTTGGTCCTATTAGCCTTGAGTTTGTAGTTTTCAGGTGATCTTTTACCTTTACCATGTCGGCAACGGGGATTCCTTCAGTAATTGCAACAATTAGTGAGATTCCGCCATCGGCGGCTTCAAGAATAGAATCGGCCGCAAAGGCAGGAGGCACAAAGATAACAGAGACATTGGCGTCTGTGACTGCAACAGCCTCCCTTACAGTATTAAAAACCGGCAGGTTAAGATGTGTTTGTCCGCCTTTTCCGGGTGTTACCCCTCCTACTACTTTTGTTCCGTATTCAATCATCTGGGTTGCATGGAATGTGCCTTCAGTTCCGGTAAATCCCTGAACAATTACTCTTGAGTTTTTATTTAGAAGAACACTCATAAATATTTTAATATTAATGATTTATAAGAAATAATATCGCTTTATCAAGGTATTTGTATAACCTATGTTTTCAAAAATACTTATTTATTATGGTGTTTTGAATAATGTTTAATGATAATTATCACTAGTGAGGGGAAAACAGGTATCAGGGGTCTGAAGTCTTGCGTTCTTGCAGTCAGAAGGCCACAGGCATCAGGTGCCAGCAGCCCACCGCCTATCTCCTTTAATCCATTTTCTTTCCTACCTTTGCAAAATTCAAAATAGAGAAATGTTTCATACCGATACAACTATATGTGCTCCGGCAACAGCTTCCGGTGGCGCAATTGCTGTGATCAGGGTAAGCGGACCAAAGAGCCTGGAAATCAGTGAAAAGATATTCTTTTCTTTGGATAAATCCGTTAAACTTTCTGATCAAAAAGGATTTACGATTCTATTTGGAGATATTAGAAGTGAGACTGAACTTATTGATGAAGTACTGATAAGCATTTTCAGGTCACCCCGCTCCTACACAGGTGAAGATTCAGTTGAAATTTCATGTCATGCATCACCATATATTGTAAAAAAGATATTGGAATTATTGATTTTGAACGGCGCTGTTCCGGCAAAGCCCGGGGAGTTCACACAACGGGCATTTTTTAACGGAAGAATTGATCTTTCGCAGGCTGAAGCAGTAGCGGATATAATAAAATCTTCAACCAGCTCCGCACATAGAGTTGCTATTAATCAGATGCGCGGTGGATTCTCATCGGAAATAGCCAGGCTACGGGCAGAGTTACTTAATTTTGCCTCGCTTATTGAGCTCGAGCTGGATTTCGGAGAAGAAGATGTGGAATTTGCTGACAGAAAGGATCTTACCAGTATCATTACAAATGTAAAAGACCTGGCTGACAGGCTGTGTGACTCATTCAGCCTCGGTAATGTTTTAAAAAATGGCATCCCCGTTGCCATTGTGGGAAAGCCAAATTCAGGTAAATCGACTTTACTCAATACTTTGTTAATGGAAGATAAAGCAATAGTATCTGAAATACCGGGTACAACACGCGATACTATCGAAGATACAATTGTAATAGATGGAGTTGAATACAGGTTCATTGATACCGCAGGGTTACGCGATACAACTGATATAATTGAATCTCTCGGCATCAAAAAGACACATGAAAAGATAAACCAGGCTTCTGTGATCCTTTTAATGGACGAGATTACAGATAAGGTAGGTTCAATTAATCTGAGGGTTAAGGCTGTAAGTGATCTGATCAAGGGGTCCGATAAAAGGTTACTTGTACTTATTAATAAAACTGATCAGGGCAACAGCAAAATGGAAGCAGAAATTACCGAAAAGATTAATCTCTCGGATAAAGATACCCTCCTGTTTATTTCTGCTAAGGAAAAAACAGGGCTGAATGAACTTAAATTAAAACTAAGCGAAGTTATTGTGAAGGATAAGTTTAGCTCGAATGATGTAATAATCACAAATATAAGACATTATGAAGCGCTTCATCAGGTTTCTGAAAGCCTTGGCAGAGTATTGAAAGGACTTGATGGTCAGATACCCGGCGATCTTATCGCAATTGATATAAGGCAGGCAATTCATTACCTTGGTGAGATTACTGGTGAAATTACGTCAGATGAAATACTCGGGAACATTTTTAAGAATTTCTGTATCGGAAAGTAACCTCCTCAAAATAATAGCTTTTTGCGATATTGCTCTGAGATTCTTGTGATACTTGAATGTTAATTTTCTTTTTTTTACTCCTTTATAACCTTTAAAGTTTTTTGCCTTTGCCTGTTTAGATTTATCAGATATATACCGGGCTCTTCCTCCGAAAGGTCAATAACAGCATTTGTTCCGGTATTTATAAAATCCAAAATTACTTTTCCTGAAATATTTGATACGGTAATTCTTACCCGGCCATTCATTGGGAGTCCCTCCAACGTAACGATCCCTCTTGTCGGGTTTGGGTAATTTCTTAAAATACCTGGCATCTCATTTTCATTAACGCCAACAAAATAACTGTTAAACTCATAAGCTCCAATATCCACTGTAGAAATACCACCACCCAAACCATCAACAATTCTATTGTTTCCAAGAAAATCAATTTCGAAATCCACGAAGTTGTTTGAACCGGCATCTATATATGGGGATCCCGGCTGTATGTTAAAATCATTATTTTGAAAATCGACAAATATCGGATCTCCAGAAATATCCGATTCTTCCTGAAACTCGCCCTTTAAATCTGGACTATTATCCCAGAATCCATTATTATATAATTTAATTGCATTTGTACTTTCATTGATGATTCCGGCCCCATTGTCTGAGATTATGTTATTTGCAATCAAATAGTAATCAGAGTTGAACACACTTTGGGTGGATCTGATGGCTGAATTATTATTTTTTGAAAACACATTGTTAATTATATCTGGCTCGACGTTGTCAGATCCATAACTATAAATGCCATTCTCATTATTATAAATCAAACTGTTATAAATTCTTGCACCAATAAATCCATTTGACATATAACCATCATAGGCTACAAGTTCAATACCGTTATTCCCATTATTGTAAATCATGCAATTCTGAATTAGAGGACTGGTGGCTCCAGTTTTAGGCATTGAACAACCAAAGAAATCGTCTCCGGTTCCCATACAATAAAAGCCATCATAAGAGTTATCTTTAATTATACAATTTGTGAATTTACTTTCGTTACTGTAGGATGTACAACCATATGCCTCACCATACAGACTTAATGCTTTAGAAGCGTATTCAAAAGTAGTATAGTTGAATTTACAGTTATCATATGTCCCGTATATTGTGATTCCTTTCCAGCTGCCAGGTATTTTCGTGGTTGAAGTAAATATTACAGGATCTGATTTAGTCCCATGCGTTTCAATAATCCCGTTACATGTTATCAGAATATCCTGCCCTGCCATTGCAGCTACTTTTACGCCTGATTCAATGATCAGGGTTTCACCAGCAAGAATACTTACAGGACAACTGAGGAGATACGTTTTACCTGATGACCATGTGCCTGAAACATTTCCGCAAGCAACTTCTATATTATCATCACTATAGAAAATGCTCTTAGGTGATTTATATTTCAAATCATTTTCAAGAACAATACAGATTTCACCATTTCCTGCAGGATTCGGAGGACAAACTACTCTTATTAGGTTGTCGCTCCACTCAGTATAGTCAATAGTTTCAATTCCGTTAAAAAGTATCTTTTTGTTGTTCCTGTCATTTTCAAATTTTGCCCCAGTTATTGTTATTTCAATATTACCGGCAGTCGGAGAATAAACAGGTGTCACATCAGAAATAACAGGCATCACTCTTGAGTAACTTATACTTAGATTTGTTACCAGTTCAGATGCGGTATGAGTTACACTGTTCCCATCAATCCAGTAGCTGTAAAAATAATTCAGTATTGTTGTCTTTGGTAATGTAAACTGTGATATTGCTGAATTACTTGAGAATACATACTCCCCCAAATATGTAAGACTCACACAATCATTAATATCAAGAGAGATTAGAAAATTATTATAAAAAGCATATTTGCCAATTTTTGATAGTACTGGGCATACAGAAAAATCTATAACAGAAATTCTATTACTGTAAAATGCATAATCGCCTATAGTTTCAATTGTAGAGGGTAATTCAATAGAAGCAATTTTTTTATCATAAAAGACTCCCGATGAGAACGAAGCATTGGCAATGCCAATCACTGTCTGACCATCGAGTACTTGAGGAATGATGATATTATTAAGCTCAAAATCGTAACTGCAGCTAGTTATAATACCATTTTCCACCACTACATCTTTATTGGTTAGTGTATATTGAATATATGGCAGATAAAATGTATTGAGATCAGTTGCAGGATTCACTCCTGCAGTATAGCTGCTATTTTTTCCGTCTTTCCATATTGTGTAAGTGATGCCATTATAGGCAATTTCAGGCAAGGTAAAGCCTGATAATGGGTTATTATAGAACGCTCTGTTTCCTATATTAAGCAGACTTGTACAACCATTTATGTTTAGGGAAGCAATTGAATTACTCACAAAAGAATTCTCGCCAATATTTTTTAATCCTGAACAATCTGAAAGATCTAATGAAGCAACGTGGTTGGAGCTAAAAGCATAATCTTCAATTGAAGTCAGGTTTGTACAATTGGAGAAATCAAGTGAGCCGATTGAATTAGAAGAAAAAGCGGAATTACCAATCGAAGTCAGGTTTGAACAATTGGAGAAATCAAGGGATCCTATTGAATTAGAAAAAAAAGCATAATCACCTATAATATTTATCTGATTAGAAGCAGACAGATTCAGGGTAGAAATCTTGTCATCACGAAACGCATAATCACCTATACTTTTTAGTGATGGACAACCTGTTAAATCCAGAGTTGATAACCTATTTCCTTCGAAAGCAAAACTACCAATACTTTCAATTGTCGAAGGCAATACGACAGATGTAAGACTTCTATAGTTAAAAACGCCACCTCCATTTTTGATGCCGGTTACTGTCTGTCCATCAAGTGTTTGAGGAATGATAATGTTCTTCAGGTCAAAATTATAACTGCAGCTTGTAATAATGCCGTTTTCCACTACTACGTCTTCATCCTTTAAAGTATATGGAATAAAGGGCAAGTAGAATGTATTAAAATCACTAACCTGATTAATACCGGCAGTGTAGCTATTTCCTTTTCCATCTTTCCAGAGTGTATATATTGTACCATCATATGATACTTCAGGCAAATGAAAACCTGTTAAAGAATTATTGCCATAAAATGCATGATCACCTAAAAAAAGAAGGGTTGAACAATCAGAAAGATCCAATCCAGTTAGCAGGTTATCACTAAAAGCATAATCTCCAATTGAAGTCAGGTTTGTACAATTAGAGAAATCAAGGGAGCTTATTGAATTAGAAGAAAAAGCGGAATTACCAATTGAAGTCAGGTTTGCACAATTGGAGAAATCAAGGGATCCTATTGAATTAGAAGAAAAAGCGGAATTACCAATTGAGGTCAGGTTTGTACAATTGGAGAAATCAAGGGATCCTATTGAATTAGAAGAAAAAGCGTCATCAGCTATACTTTTTAGGGATATACAATCTGATAAATCCAAAGCTAAAAAACTATTTCTTTCGAAAGCAAAACTACCAATACTTTCAATTGTCGAAGGCAATACGACAGATGTAAGACTTCTATAGTTAAAAACGCCACCTCCATTTTTGATGCCGGTTACTGTCTGTCCATCAAGTGTTTGAGGAATGATAATGTTCTTCAGGTCAAAATTATAACTGCAGCTTGTAATAATGCCGTTTTCCACTACTACGTCTTCATCTTTTAAAGTATATGGAATAAAGGGCAAGTAGAATGTACTAAAATCACTAACCTGATTAATACCGGCAGTGTAGCTATTTCCTTTTCCATCTTTCCAGAGTGTATATATTGTACCATTATATGATACTTCAGGCAAATGATAACCTGTTAAAGAATTATTGCCATAAAATGCATGATCACCTAAAAAAAGAAGGGTTGAACAATCAGAAAGATCCAATGCAGTTAGCAGGTTATCACTAAAAGCATAATCTCCAATTGAAGTCAGGTTAGTACAATTGGAGAAATCAAGGGAGCTTATTGAATTAGAAGAAAAAGCGGAATTACCAATCGAAGTCAGGTTTGTACAATTGGAGAAATCAAGGGAACCTATTGAATTGGAAGAAAAAGCGTAATTGCCAATTGAGATCAGGTTTGTACAGTTGTAGAAATCTAGGGATCCTATTGAATTAGAAGAAAAAGCGTTATCACCTATACTTTTAAGTGATGTACAACCAGATAAATCCAAAGCTAAAAAACTATTTCTTTCGAAAGCAAAACTACCAATACTTTCAATTGTCGAAGGCAATACGACAGATGTAAGACTTCTATAGTTAAAAACGCCACCTCCATTTTTGATGCCAGTTACTGTCTGTCCATCCAGTGTTTGAGGAATAACTATGTCCTTAAGTGCAAAATTATAGCTGCAACTGGTTATGATTCCGTTTTCTACAACTACATCATCATCCTGCAATGTATATTGCTGTGAATAAACACCGGAAACGCTTAAAATCGTTGCTAATACAACAATCAGGATTGCTTGCTTAAAAGAGAGAAGGTTTTTCATATTAGGCGGGTTTTGATTTCAGTAACGTCCAGATTTAAATGAGAATATCTTTATTCCCCTATTTGCTTTAGGGCGACAAAATGATTATGAAAATTCACTGTTTAATATTTTGGTGTTTATCTGTTTACCTATAAGTATTATCAAATTTAAAATATAATTTTTATCGAAACAAATAAAAATTGTTGTCCGCTAAAATTGTAGTTGAATTAATTTCTGTGTAGAAAAATAACCTGCTCAAAAGATTTAGATATATAGGGGATCGCTCTTTTTTATGCGTAATTTTTTAATAGTGGATTTTTAAAATAATCATAATACATAAAAAATATACCTTTGAAACCTTGAAATAAGAAGTAGATGAATCTTAATTTTTACAGTCTTAGCAGCGGAAGCAGCGGAAATTGTTATTATATCGGTAATGAGTTCCACGGTATTTTGATCGATGCCGGGATTTCGGCAACTTCGATTCGAAAGTTTCTGAGGGATATGGATATTTCCATGCAGACTATTATGGGTGTGCTGATAACACACAATCATGTGGATCATATCAGAGGACTGGAAGTTCTTGTCAGAAAAAACTACCTTCCTGTATTCACCACTGCTAAAATATGGAAGAGTGTTCTTCTTTCTCAAAAAAAAATCTCACGCGATTGTATCCGCGAAATTCCCCTTCAGCAAAAATTTCACCTGGCAGGTTTCGATATCGAGGCATTTCCTGTTTGGCACGATGCTCCTGAGACCATAGGATTCCATGTATCCTCAGGAGAAAAAAAAATAACTATAGCAACAGACCTGGGATATATTTGTGAGACGTCTGCTACGTATTTAAAAGATGCTAACCTGATTGTAATTGAGTCAAATTACGATGAGGAAATGCTGGAAAATGGAGGATACCCTTATTATTTAAAAAAAAGAATACGATCAGACCATGGACATTTAGGAAATCATCAGACCTCAGTTTTTCTGGCAGATATTATAAGTGAAAATATAAGCCATATCTGTCTTGCCCATCTTAGTAAAAACAACAATACCCCTGAAAAGGCCCTTCAAACTCTGCAAAATACTTTCTTAGAGAGGGGTATTGACCTGGACTGTCAGCAGAAAATATTTATTCTGAACCGTAACAAGCCAACTGAAATAATAAGACTGGTTGAATAAATTGCCCGTAAAATCCCTGAAACATATTCAATTTGCATTATTTGTGCTGGTAACAGTCAGATTTTATTTCATTTCGAATATTTTTAATAAATTTATTCTTCTTAATATGAATTTTCAGCACCTAAGTATATAATCTAATATAAGTATGTCTTATGAAAAAAAGTAACTTAATTATTCGTAATATCTGGCATTGTTCAATAGTATGGCTATTTATCAGTTTTCTTCATTCTTCCGTGTCTGCTCAGATCCCGGTTGGTTCTCCTGGAAAGACACAGGCGTTACTGAATGAGCCAATAGACATAAGCGGTGATTTCAGGAATTTCTCCAATACATATTATCTTGCTGACAGCCTTTCATCTTACAATCCAGTAACCTGCAAAGGTGAATTATCTTTTAAGAGATATCAGTACTTTACCCGGCAGGCTTTTAATAACATGCTGGCGGTGCTTAAACCTGTCGGTCCGAATGAGTTTCCTGCAGGAGAATACGCTGTTTCCCCGACTTTTCCCTTTTCAATTGAGTTTATATCGTCCCGAACCTTAAGGATCAGGACAAGTTCACGATTCCAGCTCAAACCTGATGTTGATTCACTTATGCTGGTTAATGGGATATCTTCCCACGACAACAGCTCCTGGAAATATAGTAAAGCACCTGATGGATATATTTATAAAAGCCTTTTCGGATCGGTTAAAATTTATGAGTATCCGTGGCGCATTGAAATACGAAACGCTGAAGGCAAGCTGATTACACATACAATTAATAATACAGATGGAGCGGAGACTTTTACACCTTTATTGCCATTTTCATTTGTCCGGCGTGCTTCGGATTATTCAACCAGTATGTCAGCAGTATTTTCTCTTTCTCCGGATGAAAAAATATTTGGCTGTGGGGAATCGTTTACTCAACTTGACAAAAGAGGGCAAAAGGTTGTATTGTGGGCCGATGATGCAAATGGTACACAGAACGAGACAATGTATAAACCTGTGCCATTTTTCCTCAGTAGTCGCGGATATGGTGTTTTTATGCATACCTCCTCGCCAATTACTTGTGATTTTGGCAAATATTTCAGTGGGATATATTCCCTGATGATAGGGGATGATGAAGCGGACATATTTATTTTTCTCGGCGATCCGAAGGATATCCTGAATGAGTATACCAATCTGACGGGAAAAGCCCCTATGCCCCCGCTCTGGTCATTTGGTTTCTGGATGAGCCGGATTACTTATTTTTCCGAAGCAGAGGGCCGCGAAGTTGTTAATAAATTAAGAGACAACAAAATTCCAGCCGATGTTCTTCATTTTGACACAGGCTGGTTTGAGACTGACTGGAGATGTGATTACCAGTTTTCAAAAACACGGTTTAAGGATGCTGCCAAAATGATGGCTGATTTCAGAAACGTCGGTATTCACACGAGTCTTTGGCAGTTACCTTATTTTGTCCCAAAAAACACTTTATTCCCAGAAATAATTGAAAAAGGACTTTATGTAAAAGACAGGAAAGGCAACCTGCCATATGAGGATGCCGTTCTCGATCTTTCAAATCCTTCCGCTGTCAGATGGTACCAGGATAAAATAGCCGGTCTGTTGCACCAGGGAGTGAGCGTAATTAAAGTAGATTTCGGTGAAGCTGCTCCACCTGATGGTTTGTATTATTCAGGAAGAACTGGCTTTTATGAGCATAATCTCTATCCTCTCAGATATAATAAAGCTGTTGCAGACATAACAAAGAAGGTAAATGGCGAAAATATTATCTGGGCGCGCAGTGCATGGGCAGGAAGTCAGAGATACCCTGTACACTGGGGTGGCGATCCTGCAAATACAAACACGGCAATGGCTGCAACTCTCAGAGGCGGCTTGTCAATCGGATTGTCAGGCTTTTCTTTCTGGGCCCATGATATAGGCGGCTTTGTCAATAAAAAGCCTGAAGATATTTATCGCCGATGGACTCCTTTTGGTATGCTTACCTCACATACAAGAAGTCACGGAGCACCGCCAACTGAGCCCTGGGAATACGGCGAGGATTTTTTGAATGCTTTCAGGCTTGCAGATAATATGAGGTATGAACTTATGCCCTATATATATTCACAGGCTAAGGATTGTTCCGAACGCGGTTTGCCAATGGTCAGGGCACTTTTTATTGAATATCCCAACGATCCAGGGTCGTGGCTGATCGATAATGAATATCTTTTTGGCTCTGACATGCTCGTTGCTCCATTGTTTGAAGATGCATCAGCCCGGGATGTATACCTTCCTCCAGGTATGTGGATCGACTACCAGACGGGTAAAGTATACCAGGGAGGCTGGCATAATATAGTTGCCGGTAAGATCCCGATAGTAGTTATGGTTCATGAAGGAAGGGTAATTCCGCATATAGCTCTTGCTCAATCAACATCGGAGATGGACTGGTCAAAAATTGACCTTATTGTATATGCCACAGGTTCACAATCGGTTAATGGTCTGTTATGCCTGCCATCAGACAATGTTTTGCAAAAGATTAATTTAGTTAAACGGGATAATAGCTTTAAGCTTGAACCTGATCCTTTCCGGGGAAAAATCAAATTTAATATCAGACTTTATTCAAAATAACCTATATCGGGGCAGTTGAAAAAGTGAGGTTTCTGGTCTTGCCCCTTTGTGCTCCTTCGTGAAATACTTTGTGACCCTTTGTGGTTCATTTAATTATATTTTACCACAAAGAACACTAAGGTATGCACAAAGTTGCACAAAGAACTTTTTCAACTGCTCTGATTGAATACACATATTATACTACCTCAGCCTTAGCCTTATTTTATTACCCCCCAACCCCCCCACAGGGGGGGCTAATTAACCAACTATTTACAGTCTCATATTCTGTTACAATTTTATTTTTCAACTTTTATCTTTTGTCTTTTGTCTTTCTTTCGTCTATTTCAACCTTAACCTTAACCTTAACCTTAACCTTAACTACAACTTCGAGATAACTAAGAAAGCAAGAATGATTCTATGTGATATTAAACAGGCTATATACAACACAACTGCAATAGCTGTGGATTGCATCATTGTAAAGGCCGGTTTACGGCTTTTAAAAATATTTAATAAACCTTATTCACGAATTTCAGACGCCTTTTCTGTTAAGGTTCCACTTCTGGTAAGATACCCATGCGTTCATAAATGGGTCGTACAAAAGTGCGCAGAAAAGGGAGCCTTTTAAAATAGAAGGAAACGCCTATTATGCAGCCTGCACCTCCCAGTATTAATGTTGCTGGGGCACCAATTAATCCGGCCAGACTGCCGCTTAGCAGACTTCCAAAAGGTGCCATTCCCCTGAATGCCATGGCATAAAAGCTCATTACACGTCCTCTTTTATTCTCTTCGGCAATAGTCTGAAGTAAGGTGTTGGTAGAAGCAACATGCAGCATCATTCCCATTCCGGAAATCATCATAATAATGATGGAGAGCCACAAAGCTCTTGACAGTGAAAAAGATATCATACCCGCTCCAAAAATCATAACAGCAAAGGCAATCAGTTTTCCAAGCCCCAGTACGTTTTTTTTATTTAAGAGATAAACAGCTCCAATCAGAGCGCCTGAACCATAGGCGCTCATAAGAAAGCCAAATGTACTTGCATTCCCATGAAGAAAATCCTTTGCAAAAACCGGAGCTAGAAGAGTAAGTGGTGTTCCTATAAGACCAACAAGAGCTAAAAGCAATATCAGATATTTTATTGGTTTAAAACCGAATGTGTAAGAAAATCCCTGCTTTAATTGCTCAATGGCACGTGACTGACTTTTTATTTTAGGTATATTTATTATTTTCATTCTTAACAAAGAAATAATAACTGCTAAATAGCTTAAGCAGTTTATTGCAAAGCACCAGCCATCACCGACCGTTGCTATCAGTATGCCTGCAATAGATGGCCCGATCAGCCTGGCACCATTTACCATTGATGAATTTAAGGCAATGGCATTATTTAAATCCTGTTTTTTATTATCAAGCATATCGACTACGAATGCCTGACGTATTGGCATGTCAAATGCATTTATGATTCCGAGAAAAATACTGAGGCCAATTAAGTGCCAGATCGTGACAACCTTTGTAAAGACTAAAATGGAGAGGATCAGGGCCTGCACCAGGGCGAGAGATTGAGTTATGAGCAGGACCCGTTTTTTATTCCATCTATCAGCAATGACGCCGGCAAAAGGGGCTATTAAAAAAAGTGGCATTTGTCCGGAAAAACCCACAACTCCCAGAATAAATGCAGAGTTTGTCATCTTATAGACCAGCCAGGTAATGGCAACCATCTGAATCCATGTGCCAACAAGAGACAGGCTTTGCCCACCTACAAACAGCCTGTAATTTTTGTATTTCAGGGCCCGAAACATTAGCCTGAACCTGGTGGTAAAATCATCAACCTTCGATTTGAAAAATATTTTTGTTCCGGATGCAAACATATAAATAAATCTGTGTACAGAGCTAAGATTAAATATGTTACCCTCTCCTCGATATCTCTTTCAGAGCCTCTCTGTTTTGCAACATGATATCCTTGTCCTGAAGTTTAATGAGGCCATCTCTCTCAAATATCTTAAGCAGTTTTACCGTGCTTTCAGTTGAAATTCCTGCAAATTCAGCAATATCTTTCCGTGACAAAACTGTGAAAATATTGACTCCTGTATGTTCTTCAGGCGATAAGTATAAAAGAGCATCAGCCAGCCGGCCATTCATCTGTTTATAGACCAGTTTATGAATTGAACCGAACAGCAATGTATTCTGCTCACAATATCTTTTTATTATGCTGAATGCAAATGCGCCATCCTGGTGAATTAATTTGGCAATTGCTTCTTTTTCAATTAGAAAAGCCTGAACGTTTGTAAGTGCTATTGCAGAATAATCGAAGGTATTTCTCCCAAAAACAGATGAGAGGCCTAGAAATTCCCCTGGTTGTACAATCTTCAGATTATATCCCCTGGCGCCATCTCCTTCAATAAGTTGTTTAACAAATCCGGTGACAATGAACAGAACATATGATGCAAATGCTCCCTGTTTTGTAAGGTTTTCCCCTTTCCTGAAAAGCACCTGCGTTTTACTGGACCGGATCTGTTCAATCTCTTCTTTCGATAGAAGCTGGAAGCAGGGTGCCTGTATATCGCAAAAGAAATCCTTGTCTGTTTCTGTAATTGTTTTCATTTTACTAAAATTTCAGATCGCAAATTTAGAACAAAATCAATTAAAAACTTGAGTTATCTCAATCCGTTAACCGGCAAATCCATGAAGAAATCATTTAAGATAAATTTTTCATTAGCTTATTTTTGCATCGTTAATTTAAAACTATAAAGTTATGTTGTACACAAATTTAAAACACATCGAATCTGCTGCTGAGCATCAGAAAGTTATAAATGAGAATGAAAACGTTATGGTATGCTGTGGAAGAATGGGTCCAATGTGTATACCTGTATATGGTATAATGGAGGAGTTGGAAGATAAATATAAGAATGTTAAGTTCTTCGATATGGAATTTGATCATCCTGACTCGAAAGTTATCCGCAATGCCCCTGAATGTACCGGGTTTATGGGATTGCCTTTTACAGTTTATTATAAGAACGGGAAGCTCGTAAAGGCAACATCGAGCATTCAGACTATGAACCAGGTTACATCAATCCTCGACAAAGAATTCGGAGTTCCTGTTAATGCTTAATAAAATGATTCCCGAAAACAAATATGATGTTATTGTTCTTGGCGCAGGACCAGCAGGTCTTTCAGCCGGTATTTATCTCTCCAGGGCCAGGCTGAAAACGCTTATACTCAATGAAGGAGTAGCAGGAGGCCAGATGATACTGACTCACGAAATAGCCAATTACCCGGGTGTTGAAACGATATCAGGTTATCAGCTTGCTAATATAATGAGGAAACAGGCCAGGGATTTTGGCTGTGAAATCAGAAACAATGTTACGGTTTCGTCCATTGACTTTGAAAATGAAGAAAAGTTAGTTACTCTTCAGGATGGAACCTCTTTTACATCTTATTCAGTAATTCTTACGCCAGGGGGAAGACCAAGAACTTTGAACGTTCCGGGCGAATCAGATTTTAAAGGGCGCGGAATATCATACTGCGCTACCTGCGACGGAGATTTTTTCAAAGGGAAAGAGATAGTTGTTGTAGGAGGAGGAAACTCAGCTCTTGAGGAAGCTGTATCTTTAACAAGGTACGCGTCTAAAGTCACAATAATTCACCAGTTTGATCACTTTCAGGCTTTCAGTCATGCAGTCAGGGAAGCACGCAGTAATCCTAAGATAAATTTCATTATGCAATCGACTGTATCTGCCTTCCTGGGAAATGGAAACCTTGAGAGTATTGAAATAACCAGTCTTGAAACCGGAGAAAAATATAGATTTACCACAGATGGTGTCTTTATCTTTATCGGATACGTTCCCAATACTGCATTCCTTATAAACAAGTTGAGCCTGAATCAGTATGGTGAGATTAATGTGAGCAGGGATATGGAGACCAGTATAAAAGGCGTCTTTGCCGCAGGTGATTCTATAGTGAAGAAATACCGCCAGATATCAACTGCTGTGGGTGACGGAACAATAGCCGCCCTGGCTGCAACAGATTATACCTATCATTTAAAAAGTAAATTGAAACACGAATTAATAAGTTAATAAAATGAGCAACGCACTGATTACAATATTAGCCTTAGTATTAATTATTGTTACTTATATATTCTTAAATTACAGGAAGATAAAAAACATACCTGAAGTTGCAAACAGTCCAAGAATAAAAGTGCTTTCTGATAAAAATTTTCAGCATCAGATAAAAAATGGCATTACCCTTGTTGATTTCTGGGCATCATGGTGCCTTCCCTGTAAGATGATGGCCCCCGTGCTTAATGATGTTGCGGAGGAGCTTTCCGGTAACGCTTCTGTAGCCAAACTTGATGTAGAAATGAACCGGGTAAGCGCAGAAAAATACAATATCAGGAATATCCCGACAATGGTACTGTACAGAAACGGTAAAGAAATTAACCGTTTTGTAGGTGCCAAAAGCAAGGATTTTCTTTTAAAGCAGATTAACATCATTAAATAAATCAGAGCTATGGAAAAGATACAATCATTTTTTGAGCTGAAGCAAAAGGTTACCAAATCGGACAGATCGTTACTTTTACTCTACAGGGACGACAGTGAACAGAGTTTATGTGCATACAAAAACCTTGAAAAAGCTACTGAAGGTTTGAAATCGCTGGCTGTTTTCACTGCAGATGTTGCTGGTGTGAGAGATATTCATCAACAATATGGCATAACAAGCGTACCTTCACTCCTTCTGTTTGAGAAAGGCAGCATTACAGGTGTTGTAAAAGGTTGTCATAATCCCGATTATTATAAATCGCTTGCAGAGAAAGGCGGTTCGTTAGTCTCAACCGGAGGAACAAGTGAAAAACCTGCAAAAAGAGTAACGGTTTACTCCACTCCCACCTGCTCATGGTGCAATACATTGAAAACATGGTTGAATAAGAACAATATCAGATATACCGACATAGATGTTTCCATGGACCAGAGAGCTGCTGAAGAACTTGTCCGCAGGTCAGGTCAACAGGGAGTTCCCCAGACTGAAATAAATGGAAGAATTGTAGTCGGGTTTGATCAGCAAAAGCTGAAAGAGCTTCTTGAAATCCGATAGTGGTAGCCATACATGCTCAAAATGTCTGAAGTGAATAACAGCATGCACTAATGTAAGCCTTGGATATAAACTTTAAATTTCAAAACTCAAAATAATTATCAGAAGATATGAAAGAATTACAACCAGTAAACCAGCAGGTGATACTTGATATCACGGAAAACACAACAGAGAAGCGAACTGCATCAGGACTAATAATTCCAGACAGTGCATCAGAAAAACCAAAACAGGCAAAAGTCGCCTGGACAAGTCCGGTTGACAAACCTGAATTCCAGGCCGGGGATAATGTCCTTTTCAAACCGTTCAGTGGTACAGAAGTTGAATTTGAAGGGAATAAATATCTGATACTTCCCTATGCTGATATACTTGCCAAAGTGGTTGAGACAGAGATCATTTAATTCATCTGCCACTTTTCTGAGAAGAATACGTTGCGAGGCGTATTCCTTTAGTTATTCTAAAATCACCGGAGATAACTTCCCAGGTGAAGAAATGAAATTATAGATAATTAAGAGGATGTCTCAAAAGTTAAAATCCATAAACCTCTACGGGCACATAGTTTTTCACAAAGGTCGCAAATGATTAAATATCAAGTTTTTACCTTTGTGAACTTCGTGAATCCTTAGTGTTCTTTGTGTTTAAAAATGACTTTTGAGACACCCTTATTTAATTTTTTCAAGGAATGTTAATTACCCTTTATAAGTTTTATTGTACGCTGTAATTCTTTGTTATTGATCTTAAGTTTCAGCGTGGCAATGTACATTCCGGAGTCAGACCAATCATTTATTGTCAGAATGTATTCTCCCTGGGTTTGCATTTCATCACTTATAACTGTTTTGACCAATTTCCCGTGAATATCGCTGATTGTTACAGTTACCCTGCCATCAGTTGGCAAAGTATAACTTAGAGTTGTGTAAGATCTGAACGGATTGGGATAATTTTTAAATTTCAGACCATCGTCGCCCTGCAAATCTTCAACTCCGGTAGATACCAAGATTGTAAACTTGTTAGTTCCTACGATTGACAACGAATAATTTATACCTGCAGAAAGGGTTCCCAAAAGATAATCATAGACTCCGACATTCTCCCCACTTTCACGGGTCAATTGTCCCGTAAACACATCAGATCCAAGGAGAGCCGGAGCAAATGTGTAAGTGAAAGTCGGATCTGCTGCTCCAAAGATTTTTGTTTGGCCTGCATCAGGCGTTATTACTACAGGTTTGGCGGTGATACTGAATTCAGGGCCGGAAGCAAGAACTAAAGTATAATTTGGTCCTGCAGATAAAGAAGACAAGGTATATGCATAGTTACCTACATTTTCACCTCCGCTCCTGCCAAGCACACCACTGAAATTTGAATTATCACCAAATTCGCTGTTTGTGTAGGTAAAAGGTGGATCTGCGTCACCAAAAATCTTATTTTGCCCGGTTGTTGGAGTTATTGTGATAGTCTTTGGTGACACAATAATGGTCAGGGGACTAGAGTAGGCTTCAGTACATTCACCACTTTTGACCTGTGCCCGGTACTGCCAGGTTCCGGCTGAGCCGGGTATCTCGCTGTAGGTCGTAGTAGTAACATTGATATCGGTCCATGCACCTGCACCAAACATTTTCTGCCATTTAACAACAAGCCCTGTCTGGCCTGTAATTGACATGGTTCCTGTAGAACTTCCGTAAGTAATCGGACTCGATCCTCCTGAAATAGTTCCACCCACGCTGACAGGGTTAACTGTAAATGCCCCGGAAACAAGGCTTGTTACGGAACCACAGCTACTATTTATCTTACAGTAATAATACAGGGTTCCTGCAGAAGCAGCTTGCGGACTATAACTGGATGTTTGTGCACCATTGCTTGAGCCAAGAGATATTCCTCCGGTTGTGCTTGCAGTCGTATTACTATACCACTGATAATTTAGTCCTGTTCCAACCAATGTTACTGTAATAGGAGTAAAAGTTCCGTTAATACATTGAGTTTGAGCATTTGTCGATTGACTGGTAATTATCGTTACAGGATTTACAATAAATGCACCTGATATCGTGCTGGATACAGAAGCACCACATATTCCGCTGACAATGCAATAATAATAAAGTGTTCCGGCTGTGGTTGCTTGTGGAATATAAATGTTTGTTTGGGCCCCATGGGCTGAACCCAGAGAACTCCCACCGCTTATAACCGGAGTTGTATTACTGTACCACTGATAAGTTATTGGCTCTGTTCCGGCTACGGTAACAGATATAGGATTAAAGGCACCATTTATACATTGTGTCTGGGATTCAGTTGATTGATCAGTTATTTCTGTAGCAGGATTTACTTTAAATGCACCAGAAACACTACTCGTCACATTTGCACCGCAGTTACTATGTGCCACACAATAGTAATAAAGAGTTCCGGCAGCAGTAGATTGCGGTGTATAAGTATTGGTTTGTGCGCCATTTGCTGAACCCAGCGAACTACCGCCACTATTGCTCGAAGTTGTATTGCTATACCACTGATAGGTTAATCCGGCTCCAACTGCTGTAACTGCAATTGGGTCAAAAGGTCCGTTAAAGCACTGTGTTTGTCCACCTGTAACCTGACTGGTTATCGCTGTGACAGGATTCACGGTAATTGCGCCGGAAATATTGCTGGTTACATCATCACCACAGTCGCTGTGAACAATGCAATAGTAATAAAGAATACCAGGATCATTGGCCTGGGGCGTATAGCTAGAAGTATTTGCACCATGTGCAGAACCAAGAGAGCTACCTCCTGATGTGCTTGCAGAGGTATTGCTGTACCACTGATAAGTTAGAGTTCCTGTTCCGGTAGCAGTTACTGTTAGCGGAGCAAAGACTCCGTTAATACACTGACTTTGTGTATTTGTCGACTGACTGTTTATTGCTGTTGGAGGATTGACTATAAATGGACCGGAAATGTCACTTGTTAAATCGGGTCCGCAATCGCTGTGAACTTTACAATAGTAATACAGAGTTCCGGCAGTTGTTGCCTGAGGAGTGTAACTAGCTGTAATGGCACCATTTGAGGATCCGAGAGAGTTTCCTCCGCTGGTGCTTGGAGTCGTATTACTGAACCATTGATAGCTCAAGCCGGTTCCGGTCGCAGTTACAGTAATTGGTGAAAAGGTACCATTAAAGCATTGCGTCTGCCCGTTTGTTGATTGTCCGCTAAGTGTGGAAACAGGTTTAATGCTAACAGTTGCAGTTGTGTTTACAGCTGGACAGCCTCCCACTGCATCAATGGCATAGGTTACAGTATATATATTAACGGTACTTGTGCTAGGTGTAATTGCTCCAGAATTAGCGTCTACAGTTAATCCCACAGGAAGAGCAGAAAATGTTCCTCCTGTTGAACCGGATATTGTTACAGATTGAGGTGTTGAAATAGCATTACAGAAAGGTGAACCACCATAAGCAATTGATGCCGAGGAACATGTCCAGGAGACTATCACCAGGCCGTTTGCTCCTGATCCGCCTATCTTATCACTGGCGGTTCTTAGTGCTCCGCTCCCGCCACCTCCATAAACCAGTCCGGGATTTCCATCATTTTCAATTGTAATACCTTCGCCACCAGTTCCTCCGTTTAATGGAGTACCTGTTCCAGCTATTTGTCCTGTGGCATTTCCTCCATCACCTGAACTTCCTGCTCCACCACCTCCACCTCCGGAATAGGTAGTTCCGTTTCCGTCCCCCCCGGTTCCACCAGCGAATACTGCAGTACCGAATGAGTTTAAAATACTGCCTCCGGCACCACCAATTGATGAATTGTCCGAAGCGCCGCTTCCTCCTGCAGCAACAACATCACCATTATTAAAATTGGAATTTCCACCATCAATTCCTGCAGAACCGCCTATTCCTACCAGTATATCATACATGTTTCCGGGGGTAACAATTATTATTCTGCTCGCATAGGCACCGCCTCCTCCACCGCCGCCACTTCCATTTGTTGTGGAGATGGAAGCTCCGCCTCCTCCTGCTCCCCAGCATTCAACTGTTATGTGGGTAACTCCGGCAGGTACGGTAAACGTTCCGTCTGAAGTAAAAGTCTGAGATCCTTGAGCAAATATATGCTGTGGAATAAGCAAATATACCAGAGCAAATATAAATGCAAAAATAAACGACTTGCTGAATATCGTTAAGCTTACCCTGATCAAAGAATGAACACCCGCATGACATTGGAACTTTTTACCAGTACCACCAGGCAGGTTACTTATTATTTGAGTAGAATTTGATTTCATAAGCATCGTTATTAGGTAAAATATATATTGATAATACATAATTATTCATATAATCAGAATTTTAAGCAGTTATTAAAATTTTTGAAAATATATTATTCATTGGCATTTTTTCTTAATCATGCTATTTGACAGTTTTATTTCAGTATTTGTATCAATAATATGAATTTTCAAATTGAATGTTTGAACAGGTTATAAGTCAAAAAATAAGATCCATTATAGTCCTAAAATTATAATAACTTATCCTTCAATGAACTATGCTTTATCAAAAAGATAATGTTAATCATCAAAAAAATCGGACTATTGATACAAAAATCAGAATTTACTGGTTTTATTTCAGGTTTTTTGATTAAGGTATCTTTCATAATTAAGTTATCAATAAGCGATGAATATATGTCCCCAAATGAGTGCAAAGTGCGAAGCATTTAACTTTTTATGAGCTAATCTAATATATTTTAAAAACAAATCACAAAATTAAACTGAAAATGTAACAGGCTGCTAAGATTAAATCCTTGCTCCTTATCATAAACAGGTGAACTTAAGTCAGTGCTGTTTGTTTATTCAGGAAATGATTATTTACTTAAAAGGAATGAATTATGGGTCCGAAATATTTTATAGGAAGTTTTTTGATCCTATTAGCCCTTGGTCCGTTCTCTTCTTACACTTCTGCAAAAGGCTCTTCAGATTTAAAGGAGGAACTTGTTCATTATAAAGCTGATGGCATTACAATGAACGGATACGTGGTTTATGACAATAGTGTAAAAGGAGCCAGGCCTGCTATTCTTGTCGTACATGAATGGTGGGGATTGAATGACTATACGAAAATGAGGGCCCGGGAACTGGCTGAGCTTGGTTACATTGCCATGGCAGTTGATGTTTTCGGAGATGGCAGGATTGCTGCAGACCCTAAAGAAGCACAAGACCTTACAATGCCTTTTTATAAGGATCCTATGATGGCCAAAACCAGGCTGGATGCTGCGATTAAGGAAATAAAGGAATTTAAGCAGACTGATCCGGAAAATATTGCAGCAATCGGATATTGTTTTGGAGGCTATGTAGTACTTAATGCAGCGAAACTTGGATCCGATCTCAAAGGTGTTGTCAGTTTCCACGGGGGCATGGGTGGCGCTCCTGTTGTAAAAGGTCTGCTAAAAGCAAAAATATTGATATGCCATGGGGCTATCGACAAATTTGTTCCAATAAGCGAAGTGAATATTTTTAAAAAGCAGCTTGACTCAATAGGTGTAGAGAATACCTTAAAGATCTATCCAAATGCAACCCATGCATTCACAAACCCAAGTTCAACAGCGACTGGTAAGAAATTTCACTTGCCTATTGAATATAATCCCGAAGCGGAGAAAGAATCATGGAATGAAATGAAAGTGTTTTTGAGCAGGTTATTTAAAAAATAAGTTATTCACTGTATTTAATAAGGTTCCGTATAATAGTCAATAAAGGAAGGGATTTATATCTTGCAGGAAATCAAATTATTTTTAAATTTGTATTAAGCATACCTGCATTATGTATAAGCTGGTATAACCTGTCCTGTAATTGAAGAGATAATTTAAATTCAACACTTAAATCATGTTGTTGGAACAAAATATTACCTTCTGGCCTTTCATCGTTTTTGCCACTATAGTTATTTCTCTTATAGGAATTATGATTGGGCTCTCCTATTTTCTTGGAGAGCGGCACAAGGAAAAAACCACTGAAGAACCTTTTGAATCAGGTATCCCTCCCACCGGTGATGCCAGGCTTCGCTTTTCATCAGGATTTTATCTCATAGCCATGTTCTTTGTTATTTTCGATCTCGATGCAGCATTTATCATGTTGTGGGCAGTCTCATTCCGCGAGCTGGGAATTACCGGATATATTGGCATCCTGATATTTATTGTCTTACTTATAATACTATTAATTTATGAGCTAAGCATTGGGGCTCTTGATTTCGGACCCAATGGAAGGAAAATACTTAAATATAAAAACAGAAGGAAATGAAACCCTCCTCAAATAATCACAGGGTCAGAATCATCGATGAATTTTCTGAGAAAGAAATCAGGCGAACAGTCTTGATGGGAAAACTTGATGATATGATTTCGTGGGGCAGAAAAAACTCGATATGGCCCTTCGGATTCGGTTTATCATGTTGTTTTGTCGAGATGGCAACTTCGCTCACAAGTCGTTATGATATTGCGCGCTTTGGTGGCGAAGTTATCCGTGGCACACCCCGTGAAGCCGATATGATGGTCATTGCCGGTACTGTATTTATGAAAATGGCGCCTGTTATACAGAGATTGTATGAACAGATGATGGCACCAAAATGGGTTATTTCAATGGGTTCCTGTGCCAACTCGGGTGGAATGTATGATATTTATAGTGTGGTTCAGGGTGTGGATAAATTTTTACCTGTCGATGTTTATGTCTCGGGCTGTCCTCCCCGCCCCGATGCTTTCCTTGAAGGATTGTTATTACTTCGCGAATCTATTGGTAAAGAAAAACGGCCCTATAGCTGGATAATAGGTCCGCAGGGAGTTCAAAAAGCTGATAAACCCTGTATGAGAGATATTAAACAGGAAGAGAGAGCCAGAATGGGTACATTCCGTCCCATGAATGAGGTTTGATTGCCGGTCTTAAATCATATTTTTGAATGAGTATCGATAAAAACAGTCTGATTTCTGAACTTAGATCCGCATTCAGCGATCAGATCTTTGCATATGAACAGCCTGTAATGGATTCTGTAACAACACTATGGACAGAAAAGAAGAATATCATACCTGTTTTACGCTACCTTAAAAATGATATAACTCTGCCTTTCAAAATGTTATATGACCTTACTGCTATTGACGAAAGAACCAGAGTAAGAAGGAATGGTCAGCCCGACAGTGATTTTACCATTGTTTATCACCTCACATCATTTGAACGGAATGAGGATATCAGGATAAAGGTTCCGCTTAAGGATAGTGATCTTAATATTTCGAGCATTACTTCAGTTTGGGAATCAGCTAACTGGTACGAGCGCGAGGTATTTGATATGTTCGGAATTGGTTTTGACGGACATCCTAGATTGTCCAGGATATTAATGCCAAAATCATGGATTGGTCATCCGCTAAGAAAAGAACACCCTGCCAGGGCCACTGAACTTGACCCTTTTGTTCTGACAAACCAAATCAGGGAAACAGAAGATGCCGACCTGAAATTTAATCCTGAGGAATATGGCCTGGAAACAAAAAGTGAAGAGAGTGATTTCATGTTTCTTAATGTCGGTCCGCAGCATCCGGGCACTCATGGATTGTTAAGACTTATTGTTCAGTTGCATGGTGAGGATATAGTAAACATAGTGCCCGATATTGGGTTTCATCACCGCGGGGCGGAAAAAATGGGTGAAAGGCAATCGTGGCATACTTTTATACCCTATACCGACCGCATTGATTATCTGGGCGGTGTAATGAATAACCTTGCATACCTGTTGTCCGTTGAAAAATTAGCTGAAATAAAAGTCCCTGACAGGGCCAATGTGATACGAATAATGATGAGCGAGCTTTTCCGGATAGCAAGTCATTTGGTGTGGCTCGGCACATTTGCTCAGGACATGGGACAAATGTCACCTGTATTTTATGCGTTTAACGACAGGGAAAGAATATTTGACATAGTATCCGCAATAACCGGAGGACGTATGCATCCGTCATGGTTCAGAATTGGCGGAGTGGCTCACGACCTGCCTGACGGATGGGACAATCTGATCCGTAATTTTATCACTTATTTCCCCGATCGCCTCAGGGAATTCGAAAACATGGTTATAAAAAACAGGATATTTAAAGCCAGAACAGTTGGCATTGGCGTTTATACCTCAGAAGAAGCAGTTGAATGGGGAGTCACGGGGCCAGGTCTCCGGGCAACCGGTTTTGGATGGGATTACCGTAAAAAGCGGCCGTATTCCGGTATTGAAAACTTTCAGTTTGATATTCCTCTGGGTAATAATGGGGATTGTTATGACCGGGCTGTGGTGCGTATGGAAGAGATGCGTCAGAGCCTCAGAATCATACAGCAATGCATAAATAATATGCCTGCAGGACATTACAAATCCGATCATCCCCTCGCAATTCCTCCGGAGAAGGAAAAAACCATGACAGACATTGAAACCCTCATAACTCATTTTGTCAGTGTCTCCTGGGGACCCGTGATCCCTCCCGGGGAAGCAATGGTGCCAGTTGAAGCCTCTAAAGGATGTAATGGATATTACCTGATAAGCGATGGAGGGACATCTTCATACCGTTCAAGGATAAGAACACCATCATTCCCTCATATTCAGATGCTGCCGTTTATAAGTAAAGGATACACTATTCCCGATTTGCTGGCTATCCTGGGTGCAATGGATTTTGTTTTAGCTGATCTTGACAGGTGATGGAAAATAAACGATTTACGACGCACGACACACGATAATAGAAAAACACTAAACAACAAGTAATTAATATGCTTACGGAACAGGAAATAAAGGAGATAAGTAAAGAAGCAAAACAATACCCCTACCCTGCTGTTGCGTCTATTGATGCTTTAAAGATCATTCAGAATCACCGGGGCTGGGTATCTGATGAATCTCTTCATGATGTTGCACAAATGCTGAAAATGTCAAATGAAGAATTGGATGGCGTTGCAACATTTTACAGTCGCATATATCGCAAACCCGTAGGAAAGAACGTTATATTAATCTGCGATGGGATAAGCTGCATGATAATGGGGTATCAGACTTTATATGATTATGTTTCAAAAAAGCTCGGTATTGCTTTTGGAGAAACTACCGCTGATGGCAGGTTCACCCTGCTGCCTGTGTCCTGTCTTGGTGACTGCGACCATGCTCCTGTTATGATGGTAAATGATGAGCACTTTAATAACCTTACTGTCGAAAAAATAGATGAATTGCTCGATAACTATAAATAACCTGGGATGGAAAGACCACTGACCGGACATATTAAAGAAGGGTCCCCCCCTTTGGATCTTAAAGATTACAGACAGGCAGGAGGTTATAACGGCATTTTCAAGGCATTAAAAGAGATGTCACCGCAAGATGTTACCGGAATTGTCAAAGCATCAAACCTTTTGGGCCGTGGTGGTGCAGGTTTTCCTACCGGTGTGAAATGGAGCCTGATGCCTGTAGATGACCATGGATCAAAATTACAATACCTTGTTTGTAATGCAGATGAGATGGAACCTGGCACATTTAAGGACAGATATCTTCTTGAAGGAAACCCTCATCAGTTGATCGCAGGGATGATTATTTCAGCTTATGCCATCCGGGCAACAAAAGCTTATATATTCCTGAGATGGGCTTATAAAAAAGCTGAAGAGGCGCTTAAAAAAGCTCTTGCTGAAGCTTATGAAGCTGGTTATCTCGGGAAAAACATCCTGGGGTCAGGGTTCGATCTTGATATCTATATTCATTTAAGTGCAGGCAGGTATATGTGCGGAGAAGAGACAGCCTTACTTAATTCTCTGGAAGGAAAAAGGGCAACACCCCGGACTAAACCGCCTTTCCCCGCAATAAGTGGTTTATTTGGCAGTCCGACCGTAGTGAATAATGTTGAAACTCTTTCCTGGATATCTCATATTGTGGAAAATGGAGCAGAATGGTTTAAAAGCTTAAGCCTGACTGAAACCGGGGGCACAAAGCTCTTCGGGGTGAGCGGCAGAGTTAAAAATCCTGGACTATGGGAGTTGCCTGTTGGAATAACCATACGGGAATTGCTTGAAGAATATGCTGGTGGAATGTCAAATGGTTACACATTCAGAGGGTTATTACCGGGAGGTGCTTCTACTGATTTTTTAATTGAGAAACATCTGGATGTAAAAATGGATTTTTCAACTGTGGCTGCCGCCGGAAGCAGAATGGGGACAGGAACCATGATAATACTTGATGATAAAATCTGTCCGGTAGCTTTTATACATAATATTGAAAAATTTTTTGCGCTGGAAAGTTGTGGCTGGTGTACACCCTGCCGTGAAGGCCTTCCGTGGGTTGAAAAGATGCTTGAATCGATTGAGGAAGGCACAGGTAAACAGGAGTATCTTGATTTGTTGAAATTTCAGGCGCAGTATATGGCGCCCGGTCACACATTTTGTGCTCATGCTCCCGGAGCAGCCGAGCCTTTGCAAAGTGGACTTTCCTATTTTTATGATGATTTTGTCAGGCATATTAATGAAAAGAAATGCCCATGGAGGTAACTATGATTAAGATCACTATTGACGGAAAATATTATGATGTAAAGCCAGGTAAGAATCTCCTGGATACCTGCCTCTCTCTTGGGTTCGACATTCCTCATTTTTGCTTCCATCCTGCTCTTGGATCTGTTGGTGCCTGCAGACTTTGTGCAGTGAAAAAATTCAAAGATGTCAATGATAACAGGGGACGAATAGTTATGTCATGCATGGAACCTGTAAATGAGGGTCTTATAATCTCTTTAAGCGATCCTGAAGTCAAAGCGTTCAGGGCTGCTGTCATTGAAAGCCTGATGACCAACCATCCTCACGATTGCCCTGTATGTGATGAAGGAGGTGAATGCCACCTACAGGATATGACCATAATGACAGGACATAACTACAGGCATTTTGATTTTAAGAAGAGGACATATAGAAACCAGAATCTTGGTCCGTTTATCGAACATGAGATGAACAGATGTATCCAATGTTATCGTTGTGTGAGGTTTTACAGGGATTATGCAGGCGGCAGGGATCTTAATGTTTTAGGTGCCCATAATCATGTTTATTTTGGAAGACATGACGATGGAACGCTTGAAAACGAGTTTAGCGGAAATCTTGTGGAGATTTGCCCCACAGGTGTTTTTACCGATAAAACTCTTAAGAATCATTTCACCCGTAAATGGGACATGACCAATGCTCCTTCTGTTTGTGTGCATTGCAGTGTAGGATGCAACATAATTATTAGCGAACGTTATGGTTCTCTCAGACGTGTAATGAACCGCTATAACGGAGCCGTTAACGGATATTTTTTATGCGACCGTGGCAGGTTCGGTTACGATTTTGTAAATAGCAGTAAGAGGATAAAAACAACATGGATATTTTCTAAAGAAAGGAATATACTTGAAGAAGTTGATATTGAAACACTTAATAATGCTCTTAAGGCTGCTGTCACCTCTGGAAACAGAATTATAGGGATTGGTTCTCCACGGGCCTCATTGGAATCAAACTTTGAATTATTAAAACTGACAGGGAAAGAGAACTTCTATAATGGCATCTCAAAAAGAGAACAGCATCTTACAAACACTGTTCTTGATTTTGCACAAAACAGCGGAGTTGAAATTCCTTCGTTAAAACAGATTGAAAGTGCCGATGCAGTAGTTATTTTAGGGGAAGATCTGCTGAACACAGCACCCATGATGGCACTGGCTGTCCGTCAGTCATCAAGAAACAGGTCATATGGAGAAGCTGCAAAGTTAAAAATACCGTTTTGGGATGATGCACCTGTAAGGGAACTGGCACAGGATGAAAGAACGCCTGTATATATTCTCACTCCGGTTCGCAACGGACTGGATGATATTGCAGAGGGCATTTTCAGAGCATCCTATGCGGAAATTGCAAACCTGGGATTTACCGTTGCATCATTTATAGATAAAAATGCACCTGTTTCGGAAATTAAGGACAAAGAACAGCATGAACTGGCCAGGAAGATTTCAGATTCATTAAAAAACGCCAGCCGGCCCCTGGTCATTTCAGGTATTACCTGTCTCGATGCTGAGCTATTGCATGCTGCTATGAATATTGCCAAAGCTCTCTTATCAGCCGGGAAAGAGGTTATGTTTAGTCCGGTTTTGCCGGAATGCAATAGTATGGGTATGGCACTCATGCCTGGCAAATCACTTGATGATGCTGTATCTCTGTCCGTTAATGAAGAAATAGATACCCTGGTCGTATTAGAAAATGATCTTTACAGGAGATCAGATGAGAGGTCAATAGATAAGCTTCTGGATAAAAGCCACAGCGTAATAGTTCTGGATCACCTTTTGAATAAAACCTCAGAAAAAGCTGATATACTTCTTCCCTCGGCAACTTTTGCTGAATCGCAGGGAACTCTGGTCAATAGCGAAGGCAGGGCGCAACGTTACTATAAAGCACTTGTAAATGACAACCGTGTAAAGGACAGCTGGCAATGGATACATGAGATCAGTACTTTACTGGCTAAGGGCAAAGATTTATCCCCGGTTAGTTTTGATGATGTTGTTTTGTCGATGGTTAAGGAAATTCCTTTTTTTTCGAAACTTCAGGAATATATGCCCGATTCTGATTTCCGGATGCTTAATACAAAGTTACCGAGGCAAACAATGCGCTTCAGCGGGAGAACAGCGATAAATTCAAATATTTCTGTCAGTGAACAAAAAATTCCTGCAGACCATGATTCTCCTCTTGCCTTTACCATGGAAGGACAGCCCGAATATCCACCATCTTCACTGGTTCCATTTTACTGGGCACCCGGATGGAATTCTGTACAGGCCCTGTATAAATATGTTGATGAACCAGGAGGTAGGATGAAAGGCGGAGATCCGGGAATAAGGCTTATCGGATCAGGGAAAAGTAATGATTATCCGTATTTTGAAATGGGTTCCCGAAACACGGAGTTGCAGAAAGGAGATTTGTTTTTTGTACCTGTATATCAAATTTTTGGCAGTGATGAACTAAGTTCTTTTGCATCTTCTCTTTCCACAAGAATCAAAGAACCTTTTATTTTGCTTAATAACAATGAAGCTGAGCGCTCACAGGTTGAGAACGGGCAGATGGTCAATATTGAAATTTCAAATGCCAGGCTTGAAGTTACGGTCATGATTGAAAACAGCCTCACGGATGGTTTGGCGGGCATATCATCGAATTTACCGGGAATGAACTTCATTGCTCTTCCCTGTAAGGGGAAATTATATAAAACATAATTATCAGTTAATGCATTATCTGTTAATAATAGCGTGTGTCCTGCTGATAGCTTTATCAATAGCTGCAGGGTTGATATGGGTTGAGCGCAGGCTCCTTTCAGTATGGCAGGACAGACTTGGCCCGAACCGAGTAGGTCCCTTCGGACTTTTACAGGTGGTGGCAGATACGATCAAATTGTTTTTCAAAGAGGACTGGACACCTCCTTTTTCTGACAGGCCTGTCTTTGTATTGGCTCCCGGAATATTAATGATTACTATTCTTCTGACTTTTGCTGTAATACCTTTTGGTCCGGGTTTCTTTGTTTTTGATTCAAATATTGGTATCCTGTTTTTTCTTGGGAATTCATCACTAGGTGTTTACAGTATAGTTCTTGGCGGCTGGGCATCAAACAATAAATACTCTTTGATTGGGGCAATGAGAGCTTCTGCTCAGATGCTGACTTATGAGGTCTTTATGGGTCTGTCGCTGATGGGGGTTGTAATGATGGCAGACAGCTTCAGTTTTAAAACGATCGTGGAGGCACAGAGAGGCGGCTGGTTCATATTTCCACAGTTTTTTGGTTTCATTGTTTTTTTCATTGCCGGGATTGCCGAGACTCACAGACTGCCCTTTGATATTCCGGAAGCTGAAGGTGAACTTATAGCCGGCTATCATTCAGAGTATTCCGGTATGAAATTCGGAATGTTTTTTGTTGGTGAATACCTGGGCATAACTCTTATTTCAGCAATAATCGCAACTCTGTTTTTTGGCGGCTGGCTCGGACCTTCATTTCTTCCCCCGGTATTCTGGTTCCTTCTGAAGACATTCTTTTTTATTTTTATCTTCATACTGCTCAGGGCATCATTACCAAGGCCAAGGTATGATCAGCTGATGAAACTGGGATGGAAGGTTTTGCTACCAGTGGCTTTGCTCAATCTGCTCATAACCGGCGCTTTTCTGATATTTCTGAAATGAACAGTATGGAAAACATATAAAACACGGATTATGTACAGTATCCTTCGTACAATATGGCTTACTTTTCTTCATATTTTCCATAAAACGGAAACAATTGAATATCCGGAAGTTAAACCATACCTCCCACCCAGATATCGCGGAAGGATTATTTTAACACGCGACAGCGACAGCAAAGAAAGATGTGTTGCGTGTAATTTATGTGCTGCTGCATGCCCGGTAGATTGTATATCTCTTCAGGCTGATGAGGACGAATCAGGAAGACGATACCCGGTTTTTTTCAGGATCAATTTTTCAAGATGCATTTTTTGCGGATTTTGTGAAGAAGCATGCCCAACCTATGCCATTCAGCTGATTCCGGATTTTGAGTTAGCAGAATATGACAGGCAAAATATGGTTTATGAGAAAGAACATCTATTGGTAAACGGTGAGGGAAAATATCCAGGTTATAATTTTTACAAATATGCAGGAGTTGATATGGGTGTAAAAGGAAAAGGAGAAGGTATTGGAGAAGAGTTGCCTGTTGATGTCAACGATCTGATGCCCTGAAATAAAATTAATTAAGATGAATCTGTTTTTCTACATCGCGGCCTCGGTAGCAATTATTTCAACAATAATGGCTATTTCAGGAAGAAATGCCATCCATTCATTGCTATTTCTCATTTTGTCGCTTCTTGCCATTTCAGTTGTTTTCTATTTGCTTGAAGCTCCTTTTATTGCGGCACTCGAAGTTATTATTTATGCCGGAGCAATAATGGTGCTTTTCATATTTGTTACGATGATGCTGAATATCGGACTGGAAAAAAAGACAGAAAAGAGATGGCTCAGACCGCGAATGTGGATAATTCCATCTCTTTTGGCTGCCATTCTTCTTGCCGACCTGATCCTTGCATTAAAGAACCTGGGAACATTAACTGTCAATAACCAGACAGTATTGCCAAAGCAAGTTGGAATTTCACTATTTTCAACATACCTGCTTGCTGTTGAAATTGCAGCCATTCTTCTTATGGCAGGTGTTATTGGTGCCTATCATCTGGGAAGCCAGAAGAAGAAGGTAATTCATCGATTTCTTGAAAAACATTAGAATATGCTGACAGTAAGTATTGAAACTCAAATATTGCTTGCCGGAATTCTCTTTTTCCTTGGTCTTATCGGATTACTGGTTCGCAGGAATATAATATTTATGCTTATGTCGGTGGAAATCATGCTTAACAGTGCAGGGCTGGTATTCATAATTGCCGGTACTCACTGGAAACAACCCGACGGTCAGGTTATGTTTATCTTCATACTTGCTGTAGCAGCAGTTGAAGTTTCCATTGGCCTGGCATTGATACTTCAGGTTTATCATCATTATAAAACCCTTGATGTTGATTCAATTAACAAATTGAAAGATCACAGTTAACCGTAAGACTTAAATGAATATATATTTATCTCTGATACCGGCCATCCCCCTTTTGAGCTTTCTCATACTTGCTCTTTTCGGATTTAAAATGTCGCGGAAAATTGTCGGCATTCTCGGGGCTGGTTCTGCAGGTATTGCAACAGTACTAACATTAATAGTTGCTTCCGGTTTCTTCAATTTGTTACCTCAGATCAAATCGTATTCCGTTGTTTTATGGGAATGGATAGATACGGCAAGTCTTAAAGCTGACATAGGTTTTAGTCTTGATGCCCTGTCACTTGTATTTTCATTTGTAATTACATTCGTTGGATTTCTAATACTCATTTATTCAATAGAGTTCATGGCCCATGATGAAGGGTTTTCAAGATTCTTTGCCTATATGAATCTGTTCATCGGATCAATGCTGATACTCGTTCTTGCCGACAATATCTTATTTATGTATCTCGGGTGGGAAGGTGTTGGCTTGTGCAGTTACCTCTTAATCGGGTTCTGGTATAAAGAACCGGCAAATGGTACGGCTGCAAGAAAAGCCTTCATAGTTACCAGGATCGGGGATACCTCCATGATCCTGGGCATCATAATTTTATTTCTTAGCTTCGGTACAGTCAACATCAGTGAATTGATGTACAATGCTTCAACAACCTGGGTTGCGGGCTCTCCACTGGCGGTAATCACAGCCCTGCTTTTGCTTGGTGGTGCTCTTGGTAAGTCGGCACAATTGCCCCTTCAGACATGGCTGCCAGATGCCATGGCAGGACCATCACCGGTCAGCGCCCTTATACATGCTGCAACTATGGTAACTGCGGGAGTGTATCTCATAGCCCGGACTCATATACTATTCAGTCTTGCTCCCATAGTACAGGCTTTAATAGCAGCAATAGGTGCTCTAACTCTCTTGTTAGCCGGCTTCAGCGCGCTTACGCAGCACGATCTTAAAAGAATACTTGCCTACTCAACCATAAGCCAGATAGGATATATGTTTCTTGCTCTGGGTGTGGGTGCCTGGTCGGCGGCAGTTTTTCATTTCATGATACATGCATTTTTTAAAGCCCTGCTGTTTCTTGGTGCCGGTATTATAATATTGGTTTTAAAACAGGAACATAATATTTTCAGGATGGGTGGACTCAGGAAAAAAATGCCGGCAGTTTTCATAACCTTCCTGATTGGTTCATCATCCCTGGCAGCTCTGCCGCTGATAACAGCCGGCTTTTACAGCAAGGACCAGATATTATGGTATTCTTACTCATCAATAGACGGTAGCATTCTTTTATGGATAGCAGCTATTACAGGAGCTTTTCTGACAGCGCTTTACTCTTTCAGGATGATTTTTATAACATTTTACGGAACAGAGAGAACTGAACCTTCCTTCCTGCCAGGCAAACTGATGATCGTTCCTGTTGTTATTCTTGCTGCCTTATCTGTTGTGGGAGGATTCATAGAATTACCGCAAACTTTAGGAAACATACACCTTTTCTCCGGACTTGTTGACAATACTTTACCGGTTGTAATAGTAAGAGATACCGGTAACCAGGAATATTTTTTCCAGTTCCTTTCAGCACTTATAGCCCTGGCGGGTATATATATTGCTTATCTGATATTCTTGAAAAAGCCTGCAATATCTGAAGAATTCAGCAAGAACAGGATCCATTCATTTTTCGAAAATGGCTGGGGTTTTGACAGGCTGTATGATACGCTATTTGTGAGACCCGTGGTATGGCTGGCAGAGATTGACAGACATGATTTCTTAGATTGGCTTAATATTGGTATGTCCCAGCTCGTCCTTTTATTTAACCGGTTGCTGGGTTTAACTCAGAACGGAAGACTGAGATGGTACCTTATGTCATTCGCTATAGGCATTGCCCTGATATTAACTTATATGCTAATCAAATGATACTTATTTATCTTATTATTGTTTTATTAGCCGGAGCGATTATTTCCTGGATTGCCGGCATCAGGAAACCTGTCTGGTCGCGCATAGTTGCTCTCATTGCATTGAGTATTGACTTTATTTTGATTTTATCAACTCTTTCATATCCTGAATCCACAGGCAGTAACTGGCTACTGGATATTAAAATTGACTGGATAAAAGAATTTGGCATAAGCCTTCATTTGGCTCTGGACGGATTAAGTCTTCTTATGCTTTTACTGACATTTTTTCTTGGAATAGTGTCAGTCATTATTTCCTGGAAGGAGATAAATATGCGTGTTGGTTTTTTTCATTTTAACATCCTTTTGATACTTGCCGGTATTGTCGGTGTTTTTCTTTCCCTCGATCTTTTCCTGTTTTATTTTTTCTGGGAACTGATGCTTGTACCAATGTATTTTTTAATAGGCATCTGGGGTCATGAGAAAAGAACAGCAGCTTCATATAAGTTCTTTCTTTTTACGCAAGCCAGTGGACTGCTAATGTTTATAGCAATACTTGCTCTTTATTTTGTACATGGAAACTTAACAGGCAAATATACATTTGATTATTTGCAATTACTGGGTACTGAAATGCCCGGATCAACAGCAATGTTGATAATGCTGGGCTTCCTGGCTGCTTTTCTTGTCAAATTGCCGGTCGTACCGCTTCACAACTGGTTACCAGACGCTCATACGGAAGCTCCTACCGCCGGAAGCCTTATACTGGCTGCGTTGCTGTTAAAAACAGGTGCATATGGATTGCTGAGATTCGTTGTACCGCTGTTTCCACAAGCTTCAATAGCATTTGCACCTATAGGAATGTTACTTGGAGTTATCGGAATATTATACGGTGCAAAACTTGCATTTGCTCAAAATGACCTTAAAAGGCTGGTTGCTTATACAAGTGTGAGTCATATGGGTTTTGTGATACTGGGTGTTTTTACCTTTAATGAGCTGGCATACCAGGGAATAGTAATGCAGATGATAGCACATGGAATAAGTACAGGTGCATTATTTATACTTGTAGGTCAGCTTTATGAACGTATTCATACAAGGGATCTTAACAGGATGGGAGGCCTGTGGGAAAAAGTACCTGTTATGGGAGCCATTGGTCTGATCTTTTCAATGGCCTCATTAGGCTTACCGGGGCTGGCCAACTTTATAGCTGAGCTTCTGATCCTGATAGGTGCATTCAATACAAGAATATTATTTGCAGTCCTGGCAAGTATGGGTCTGATAGCTGCAACGATCTATTCGTTGCGGATACTCCAGAAAGTTTTTTTTGGTAATAAAAACAATGATGCTGAAATAAAAGATCTCTCATTGCGCGAAAAAATAGTTTCAGCTTCGCTGGTAATTGTTATTGTCTGGCTGGGACTGTTTCCGAAACCTGTGTTTAATACGGCAGAATCTGCCCTGTTAAACATCCTGAACTCACAAAGAATAAAAACTATCAGTTATCCTGTTACTTACAATGCCAGACCATCAGGCAGTAACAATTTCAGCTATTCAGAGACCAAGACACATAACTAAGCATAAATATATGACTCAGTCAGATTTTTACTGTTTGCTTCCGATCCTGATCATAGCCCTGGCACCAATTATGATTATGATCGTGCTTTCGGTTTTTAGAAATTATGAAGTAGTTTACGGTTTCTCAATATTAGCTTTGCTTGGTGCATTCGCTTCAATATTTTTTATTTTTCCGCTGATACCGCATTTAATAGAACCATTATTCACAATTGATATTTTCAGCCTGTTCTTCCTTGGCATCATTTTTATTTCGGCTTTACTGGTAACACTTCTTTCGCATGATTATATTAAACAACTTCAGGGGGCAAAGGAAGAATACTACATAATTCTTTTCACTTCAACTCTGGGGGCATCGCTATTAGCGCTTGCAAACCATTTCATATTATTCTTCCTTGGAATAGAACTGTTGAGCATATCGCTCTATGTTTTGATAGCTTTCCAGAAATCGAAGGACAATTCAGTTGAAGCCGGGTTAAAATATCTTATACTGGCTTCAGTATCGTCAGCATTTCTATTATTTGGAATGGCACTTATCTATACTGCATCAGGTACAATGCAATTTCCCGGCATAGCCTCTGCAATAGCTGACAATATGATATCTTCCTCACTTCTGTATTCCGGCTTTGGGATGATGCTGACAGGTATTGGTTTTAAACTTGCACTTGTTCCTTTTCACATGTGGACCCCTGATGTATACCAGGGTTCACCAGCTCCGGTTTCTGCGTATATAGCAACAGTGTCGAAAGGATCGGTAATGGCAGTTTTGATACGGTTCTTCTTTGATATAAAAGGATTTGATAACCATTACTTTTTTGCTGTCATTTCGGCAATTGCGATACTCTCTATGTTTGTCGGCAATCTGCTTGCAATACGACAGCAGAATATTAAGAGGCTCCTGGCGTATTCGTCGATTGCCAATATGGGATACCTGATAATCATTTTGCTGACAGGAACAAAAAGCGGAATAGAGGCTTCAATATTTTACCTTATTTCATATATTATCACTACAATCGGTGCTTTTGGGGTGATATCTCTTATGTCAACCTGCACACAGGAGGCTGAAATGATAAATGACTATAAAGGACTTTTCTGGACAAGACCGGGCATAGCAATTGTTTTTACTCTGTCGTTGCTATCACTGGCCGGAATTCCGGTAACTGCAGGATTTGTTGCTAAATTCTATGTAATTTTTGAAGGGATGAAAGCAGGGCTGATGGTTCTGGTATTCTCCATGATCATTAACAGTGTGATTGGATTATACTACTATCTGCGCGTTATTACTGCTTTATTCGCCTCCCCTGGAGAAACAAAAATGCCATCACTATCGCTTACTGGTAATATTACTCTTACAGCCATGGCAGCAGGTATTCTTATTATGGGGGTTTATCCTGGTTGGCTTATTAATATTCTTGACCGGCTTATGTACTAAAATCAAATAAAGCAATCTTAATTACCTGATAGCTGTTTTATTGGAATATTGACCTCACTATAATTGCTCACCCGGATCAGTCATTTGTTTCATAGAGTCTTAACCTGTTCCTGAGATCACAAATTTCATCCTGCAAAGTGGTTATCCGGTCCAGAAGATAAGTGATTGTTTCAATACCCTCAATATTTATATCCAGATCGTAATAGAGGCGTATACATTTTTCCAGTTGCATAATTTGTCCGGTGTCAATAAACCATTCATCATCAATGGATGTAACCTCTATCAATCCTGTTTTCTGCAATGAGCTGATAAATGATATCTCAATATTGTGTGAGACACATATTTCATTGACATCAACTAAATTTTCATTTTGCATTTCATTATCATTTGAATTTACGTTTTAGAAAGCTCAGCAAATAGTGCTTTTTGTTTATCGCTCAGATTAGTTGGGATTTTAATTGTATAGGTAATATACAGATCTCCGAATTGACCTTCATTTTTATACACAGGAAATCCTTTGTTCTTCAATTTTATTTTTGTACCATTTTGTGTTTCAGGTTTGACCTTTAGTTTGACCTTACCGCTAAGCGTGTCAATAGTAATATCACCCCCCAGTAAAGCGGTATATAAATCTAAATCCACACTAGTATATAAATCATTTCCAAATCGTTTGAATTTGTCGTGATTGGAAATTGAGAATGTAATATAAAGGTCGCCATTTGGTCCTCCATTTATTCCCTGTCCCCCATGCCCTGCTATTTTAATAGTCTGTCCGTTTTCAATTCCGGCAGGGATAGTAATACGGATATTTTTCCCGTTAACTGTCAGTGTACGTTTATGTGTTGTAAAGGCATCCAGAAGATCAAGATGTAATTCAGCATTATAATCTTCTCCTCTGAATTTTACTTTCCTGTTTTTGTCGGAATAACCTGAGCCCCCAAACAGCGATTCAAAAAAATCAGAAAATCCACCATCAAACTGGGTCCCCGAATAATAAGTGCCATGTGAGTCAGATGATTGTTTCTGATATTGCTTTGCCTTATCATATTCTTCAGCATGTTTCCAGTTCTCGCCATACTGGTCATATTTTTTACGTTTTTCAGGGTCACTGAGTACCTCATTTGCTTCATTGATTTGCTGAAAATTCCTTTTAGCGTCTTTGTCATTAGGATTAAGATCAGGGTGATATTTCCTTGCCAGTTTTCTAAAGGCATTCTTTATATCCTTTTGGGTTGCAGATTTATCTATGCCTAATATCTTATAATAATCAGGGTAAGTCATTTGTTAGTTTAATTGTCCGGATTGGATATTACAAAACTATAAATATATAATGGAAAACAATGTTTAAAGAAAAACCGGATATAAAATCATATGGGCTCCATAATAATCAGCTCCCTTGATACACCCAGATGATCCAGTTGTTTTAAGACACTATCGATCATGGCAGGAGGTCCGCATAAATAGAACATCTGGTTGAAGTCCGTGATTTTTGAACGTAAAAAATCTTCATTTATAAAGCCATAAAAATGCTCTTTTGTTTTCTCTTCTGAAAGAATATTGATAAATGCTTTTCCCAGATACCCCTTTAATTCCTGTTCGAGAATAATATCCTTACTGGTTTTGTTGGCGAAAATAAGCATGTTGCCAATAAGCTCATTCCTTTTCTCAAGGTCCCTTAAAATAGCAATGAACGGAGTGATACCCGCACCTCCGGCAATAAATATTCCTTTTCCTTTATAACTTATTTCACCAAAAACTTCATGCAGAATTAATTCATCAGATACTTTTAATTGATGTATTGCATCTGTAATACCTTTATCAGCCGGATATCTTTTAATTATAAATTCCAGATAGGATGAGGAAACAGGATTTGTAAAGGTGAAAGGTCTTTTTTCATCTTTAAGACTTGCAGTATTTATTGTTACATCAGTAGCCTGTCCCGGAATAAATGTATATCCCTCAGGTCTTTCCACCCTGAAAAACTTAACGTCGTGTGTAATATAACCTGATTCCAGGATTTTTACGATATGCTCCTCCATAATTAAAATTTCATCAATACATTTAAGTTGGATTATCAATATAAATCCTTCTGTGTAAACTTGCAATAATATAAACAATTTGAAAAACGATCTGTTTAAATAATAAAATTGCTGAATATAATGCAGCTTCGTGGTAAATCTATTTCATATGAAGGCTAATCTGCAAAATTCTATTGCCTTTCTGCTTTCGGCAGTTCTGTTTTATTCCTGCAGCCATGGCAACACCGCATTCTATAATACTGTATTAAATGACTTTGATTCAAGTAGTTATTATGTTGCTCTAAATATAAAATCTCCAGATTACAAAGGACGTGTAATAATTGAAAATGATGATCTCTATCACTATTTAAACAAGACAAAAGGTCTGGATAAAATTAAATATCACGCGCTGATGCAAAAAATTCTGATGCACAACAGATATCTGCGGGTTGATGATAGGGATCTGTTAAAATGGAAGTTTCTCAAAGTACCCCTTGTCAACAGTGTTATCTTCAATGCCAGTAAAGGAGTTAATAGCTTTATTGCCCGATATTTTGACGGAGTGGTTTTGAATGCCGGTTTATCATACGATGAAATCTACGCTGTGATCAACCAGCTTTTCTACTGGGGAATTCCAATCAGGATTGACCCTATGACAAATCAGATATTGCTTGATGACTAACTTGAAGATCAATCGGCTTCTACAAGCATTTTACCCTTGTTTATACCACTGAAGAGACCCAGAAAAGCATCCGGCAGCTTATCGAATCCCCTGATGATTGTTTCAGTGTATTTCAGTTTTCCTTCTTTTACCCATTTCGTAAGCTGGGTCAAACCTTCATCAAAACGATCACTGAAATTGCCAACAATAAAACCCTGCAACATCACACTTCGTGTTAATAGCCTGGGCAAAATTACAGGCCCGACAGGAATTTCCGTGCTATTGTAGTATGATATCTGTCCACATAATACTATCCTTGAATGAAAGTTAAGATTGAGAATAACTGCATTAGTAATTTCACCACCCACATTGTCATAATATACGTCTACACCGTCAGTACAGATCTTTGCAATATCCTTCTTAAGAATCTTTGATGTTTTATAGTTAATAGCATCATCAAATCCGAATTCATCTTTTAACATTCTGCATTTTTCATCGGTTCCTGTAATACCAACCACACATGCTCTTTTCATTTTGGCAATCTGACCGGCAACAATACCTACTGCCCCTGCAGCTCCGGAAATAACGACCGTCTCCCCAGGCTTTGGTTTGCCAATTTCCATTATTCCAAAATATGCAGTAAGTCCGGGCATCCCCAGTATACCAAGATAATAACTGGGAGAAATTGATTTTGTATCAATTTTGCGGATTTTATCTCCCGTAGTGATACAGTATGTTGCCCACGGTAACATTCCAAATACAATATCTCCTATTAAGAACTTTGAGTTTCTGCTATCTGATACTCTAGCTACAACACCACCGTAAATTGGCTGATCAATCCGGAACGAAGCCGCATAGGATTTAACATCATTCATCCTGCCCCGCATGTACGGATCAACAGAAATAAAGAGTGATTTAAGCATCACTTCATTTTCCTTTAGTTTTCCAAGGCTGATATTTTCGAATCTGAAATTTTTATGATCAGGAAGACCTCTGGGTCTTGATGCCAGGACAATTTGACGGCTTTTCATTGTATATATATTTATGAATGCTAAATTTAAACATTTATTCTACGCAAAAGTTTGATCATGGCATGGATATACTCTTTACTGATGCTCTGAAACTTAACAGACCTGCTGCCTTTCACGTTATGCTGAAACCGGCCGGACCACTGTGCAATCTCAATTGCACATATTGCTATTACCTTGAAAAGATGAATCTTTATCCGGGAAAGAATGAATTCAGAATGACGGATGAACTTCTGGAGCTATACACAAAGGAGTTTATTGAAACAAACAAAATACCTGTTGTTACTTTTACCTGGCAGGGAGGAGAGCCGACCCTGATGGGGATTGATTTCTTCAACCGCGCAATTAAGCTCCAAAAGAAATATGCCGGAGGTAAAAAGATTGAAAACGCTTTTCAGACAAATGGTACCAAGCTGAGTGATGATTGGTGCAAGTTCTTTAAAGACAATAATTTCCTTGTTGGGATATCAATTGATGGAGAGGAACATAATCACGACCATTTCAGGAAAACAGGCTCCGGCGGTCCATCTTTTAAGCGTGCAATGAAGGGTATAGAATTACTTCACAGGCATAATGTCGAATTTAATACGCTGAGTTGTGTCAATAGCTATAATGTGAACTATGCGATGGAAACTTACAGGTTCCTTAAACGCATAGGCAGCGGATTTATACAGTTCCTCCCTGTTGTAGAGCGGATTTCTGATCATCCTGAACCTGGTGGCTTAACCCTGATGCCACCGGCTTTTGGACCAGAGGCCACTGTGACATCATGGTCTGTCGGGTCGGAAGATTTCGGAAATTTTCTGATTTCAATTTTTGATGAATGGGTCCGAAATGATGTAGCACGTTATTATGTACAGATATTCGATACAACATTGGCAAATTGGGTTGGCGACATGCCTGGATTATGTGTTTTCTCAGAAACATGTGGCGATGCTCTTGTTATGGAACATAACGGAGACCTGTTTTCATGCGATCATTTTGTTTATCCCGAATACTTACTTGGGAATATTTCTGAAACAAAAATGGCAGATATGGTAAAATCCCAGCGCCAGTTTGATTTTGGCATTGATAAAAGAAATAAGCTTCCTCGTTTTTGCATTAAATGCAATGTAAGATTTGCCTGTCATGGAGAATGCCCCAAGCACAGGTTCATTGATACTCCGGATGGACAACCCGGTTTAAACTATCTGTGTACGGGTTATAAGAAGTTCTTTAATCATGTCGAACCCTACATGGAATACATGGCAAAAGAGCTTAAGAATAAAAGGCCTCCTGCAAATGTTATGCAATGGGTCAGAAACAGGGATAACCAGGTTGTGAAAGCTTCCATTCCTGAAAGAAATGACCCCTGCCCTTGTGGAAGTGGCAAAAAATTCAAAAATTGCTGCATGGGAAAGCCCTTATACAGGCTCTAAAGGCTAAAGAGCTTGGATAGGTATTTATGCCTTTGAAGCATCTAAAAAGAAGCCGCCTTCCTTTTAATTAGTATCCTGTAAATATTTTGCATAAAAAAAAATCAGAGTTTCCATGTAACCATTTGTACTTTTACAGGTAACCAAATCAGAAAACCAAATTTTTCAGGCAGTGACAGATCAGACTGATGAAATAATAATGCAAAGCGTTAAAGAAGGCCGCATAGAGGAATTGAGTGTCCTGTTTGAAAGATATAATGTAAGGTTATACAATTTCTTTTTGAGGCTGACCATGGACAGGGTAATAAGTCAGGATTTGACACAGAACCTGTTCTTTAGAATAATTAAATACAGAAAATCATTTAAGAATGACATGTCTGTAAAAGCATGGATATACCAGATGGCAAGAAACCTTCATATTGATTATCGTAACCAGCTGAAAAAATCAGGTGACATCTTTACCCGATCGGGCGTCATGCCTTCAGATGTTATTGATGAAGAAGCGGACTATCCTGAAGATGATTATGAAAGACTGGAGAAAGCCATGTTATATCTTGATGCTGACAAAAAAGAGCTCCTGGTACTAAGCAGATATCAGGGACTGAAATACGAGGAGATAGCTGTCATAACCAATCAGTCGGTGTCGGCTGTAAAAGTGGCGGTGCACAGGGCTATAAAACATCTCAGAACAATATATTTTAAACAGGTTTAAACAGGAAATAATTATGAAATGCGATGAAGTTGAAACGATACTGATTGATTATCTCGAAGGTAACCTTGATGAAAAAGCCGGCCATGAAATTGAAAAACATCTTGAGGGATGTAACAGTTGTCTTGATTCACTCAGGGAAAGCCAGGACATCATGAAGCTTATGTCAGCTTCGAGGTTGGAAAAACCGGATGAATTACTCAGGATCAGTTTTTACCACATGCTTCATGATGAGATAAAGAAGGAAGAGAAGGGAAAAAAGATGTCGATGATAATGCCTTCAGCTTTTCGTTCACACAGATCGATCTTTTATGCAGCAGCAGGCATTGCCCTCCTGATTTGCGGTACATTACTGGGAATGCTCATAAGCACAGAACTGTCGGGCAGAAAGAACTCAGAACATATCTCCCGTTTACAGTCGGAGGTGACTGCTCTGAAGGAGACTGCCATCTATTCGATGCTTAGCCGGCAGTCGTCGAGTGACCGTATACAAGCTGTCAATTATGTTGATGACCTTCCAAATCCTGACCAGCCGATTATTGATGTGCTTGTCAACACCCTGAATCACGACAAAAATGTAAATGTCAGGATGGCAGCTGCATATGCTCTGGAAAAATTTGCTGACAAACCTTCTGTTTGCAATTCACTGGTCCGGTCATTATCGCAGCAGGAAGATCCCATTCTTCAGGTTACTCTGATAAACATACTTGTCGAAAGGAAAGTTAAAAGCGCCGTAGCCCCTATAAGGCAGATAATAAACAACAAGTCAACATTAAAAGAGGTTAGGACTGTTGCTGAGAGCGGAATTAAAACGCTGATCTGAAATACAGGATTGAATTCAATTATATATAAATCACTGCGGATACCGGGTCTGCATGAGAAAGATTAATCAATTAAAAAAATGACGATCATGAAAACATTTAAATTAGGTTTAATATTACTCATTATGCTCTTTGGAGGCACGTTATCAGCGCAGGAATATAAGATTCCGGTGCAGAATATCAAGGACGGCAGGCTGGTGCTAAAGGATTTCAACGGGGAACTTCCGCTGGAAGGATATAGCGGAAGCGATATCATCATCACTGCTGATTCTGATGATTTTACACCTCCCGAGAAAGCAAAAGGTCTTAAAGCTGTTTACCCCGGAGGAACGGATAATTCAGGTATTGGGCTCGATGTAAAGAAAGACGGGAACCAGATAACCATTATCAGTCTTATCCCCTTCTCAAAAAAGGCAGGCTATAAGATGAAAGTCCCTGATAATCTGGCCATCGATATCAAAAGCAGTTGCGAAAGATCCAACAGCATATCTGTTTCGGACATGAAAAATGAAATAGATATCAATAACTGCCATAACATCGATCTCAAAAATGTATCAGGGCCACTTGTGCTTACAACAATAAGCGGAAACATTAATGTCACGTTCGGCACAATCAATGCTTCCGGCAAACCGTTTTCAATAGTCTCAATAAGCGGGGATGTCGATGTCACCCTGCCGGCTAAAACAGCAGCGGATATTGAATTACGGACTGTCAGCGGAAGTATTTATTCTGATTTTGATTTCAGCAATACACAAAAGGATCTTAAGAAAGTTGGTGGCAATGTTCTGAGCTTACCCCTCAATGGCGGAGGATTCAGTTTCAGTCTTGGCACCGTCAGCGGTAACATTTATCTGAGGAAGGGAAATTAATACCCTTCCTCCCTCTTAATTTTTATTTATAATTTCATTTTTAATACTATGAAATCCAATATATTAACTATAGTGGCATGTCTGTGCTTTGTCTCTGTGAATGCACAGCAGAAAACTGAAAAGAAGATAAACTTCAGTGGAAAAGAGACACTTACACTAGACATACAGATTGCCGATTCAATTAATATCAGCACCTGGAACGGAAATGAATTACTGATTAATTCATCAGTAAATGTAAACGACAACAAGGATAATGACCGCTACATTATTTCTTATAATGAGAGCGGAAAATCTGTTGTTGTCCACGCAGGATTTGACAAGAATTACTTCAAGGGCAGAAACAACTGCTGCGACAAGGCAGACATTTACTGGAACGTCTATCTGCCGGAAAACACCTCACTGAATGTTGAGACCATTAACGGAAATATCACGATCACTGGAAAAACCGGCAATTTGAAGGCAAAATCGATCAGCGGGTTTATTGATCTGTCGGAGCCAGAAAATAAAAATGCAGACATTGATTTTTCAACAATCTCAGGCATGATATATACCAATCATGCCCTCAGTATCAGCTCGAATCATAGCGGCATTCCTGTAAGAATAACCGACAAGCTTAATGCAGGAGGAACACCTGTGAAGCTTGAGACTATCAGCGGTGATATATTCTTCAGGAAGGCAGACTAAAAACTAATCTTAAAAACATCTTGCTATGGTGTGGGTGACGTTAAAAGTATGAGAGGACATGAATACTATGCTGACATAAGCTTTCGTCTGACAAATTCAATTTCAATATCATTAGATCCCGATTATGGAATTCAGAGGTCAGAACTTCAATATGTTAGCACTTTAACTTCTATCGGGGGCTTGGCTTTGCCTGCTTGGAAAATATGTAAGGCCTACGGCCTTGTTTGTAAAGTTTGTTGCGTATTTCGGCTGGGCTTTGCCTGCTTGGAAAATATGTAAGGCCTACGGCCTTGTTTGTAAAGTTTGTTGCGTATTTCGGCTGGGCTTTGCCTGCTTGGAAAATATGTAAGGCCTACGGCCTTGTTTGTAAAGTTTGTTGCGTATTTCGGCTGGGCTTTGCCTGCTTGGAAAATATGTAAGGCCTACGGCCTTGTTGGAGGAGCTCTTAGTCCCGTAGGGACGAAAGAGCCTTACTCAGAGCAAAGCTCTGAGCCCAGATGCACCCTGCCCGGAAAGCCCCGTAGGGGCGAAATATAGGTGACAAGAAGTGTTGTTTTTATTAACCTGCTTGTTTCCCGCTGAATAAATTAATTCCCTGAATTCGAATTCATAACATCACTTATCTTTCTCCATGTTATGAGTATAATGCCGTTTTTCTTCAGGAGCTCTTTAAACTCAGGACTCTGTATCATATTGAGGTCATTCTGACGCCATGCGGCACCATAATCGTCGTGCCCTTTTGTAATAGCCTTCATCTCATCATTGTTGTAAGCTATATGAACTATCATATCATTCAGTCCGGGTTTCATTGCTTCAACTGCTTTCACGTATGGATCAATCCATTTGCCTGATATCATGGCAGGTTCGAGCATGAACAGGTTATCGATAAGGTAAATCTTCGATTCGAGCACTTTTGCAACATCAGGAGGGAACATCTTAACATATGCCCGGGGGAATAAAATCGGCAGGTGATATTCATCGGCAAGTCCGAGATAAATCTTGATTAGTTCGGGAGTTGCCATTACGCTTCCCATATGAGTATCGATATGTGTTGGTTTTACACCAAGAGCTATGGCTCTGTCGATCTGCGCCTTAAGCTCTTTAGCTGCTTCCTCCGGTTTGGCTGCTTTGCCCACAGCTTCAACTGTTGGATAAAAATAGCCATTGCTGTCGAGCAGGCTGGAGATCTGATCGGAAGATGTTAGCCCGCCCCATTTATAGAGATCCCATTCAGCAGTAAGTGTAAGATGAATACCAACATCATAGCCAGGATGATCCTTAACCCACGATGTCAAGGCAAATGCCCACGGGCAGGGCATCATGATACTCCCCGAGGTAATGCCTTTTTTATCGAAAGCCTCAATACAGGCTGTGTTTACGGAATGAGACAAACCCATATCATCGGCATGTATTATCAGCAGTTTGGAGTCTTTTGGGTATCCAAGTAATTCGGCAAGATTTTTTGAGACCTGAGAACTGGCTGCAACTGTAATCAGCAAGCTGGCGAACAGAAGAAATAATTTTTTCATTTTTTCACAAATAATTATTAGAACTGAAATTCAATATATCATAAAACAAGCTACTTTCCACCAGGCGGACAAAACTGTCTTAAATAATTTGTATACAATGTTGATAGATGCAGAGTTGTTCCCTCCCCTTCATTAATACTATGCGTACGGTTAGGGTATGGCATGAAATGAAATTGCTTGTTGTACTTAATAAGCTCATTGATAAGCATTTCAGCATTTTGGTAATGAACATTGTCATCACCTGTTCCATGAATGTAAAGCAGGTTTCCTTTCAGGTTTCTTGCATATGTTACAGGGGAGCCATTCACAAAATCCTCCATATTTTCCTGGGGCAATCCCATGTAACGCTCCTGGTATATATTATCATATGTCAGCTCATTAGCCACAGCAGCTATTGCAATTCCTGTTTTATAGATATCAGGGTACTGAAACATAAGATTTAAGGTTGCAGAGCCACCTCCGCTCCATCCCCAGACAGCTATTCTATCAGGATCAACGAACTTCCATTTCAGAATTTCCATGGCTGCCATAGCCTGGTCGTGGATATTGATCCTGCCAATATTCCTGTAAATGGCTTTTCTCCACTCTCGCCCTTTAGGTGCCGGGGTGCCACGGTTATCCAAAGATATATAAATATACCCGTCAGCAGCCATATTTTCCATGTAGAGCCTGTTCCTTCCAACTCCGTATGAATCGGTTACAGTTGTTGCAGCAGGTTCGGTATAAACATAAAATACCACTGGATATTTTTTATGCGGGTCGAAGTTATCAGGCTTAACCATCCATCCATCCATCGTAACGTTATCGGATGTCGTAACAGTGAATAACTCTGTTTGTGATTTCACCTTTAAAGAGTCTATTCTTGCAACTATACTCTCTTCCCCGTTCAGCGGTTTGTTATTGGGTAAGGTTATGAACTCACGGGCAGGTCTTGTGGAAATATTTGAAAAAGTATGCTGGGCATATCGTCCGCCTGGTGAAATGGAATAATCATTTGTACCTTTTAAAGATGGAGGGCTGAGTAAATCATTCTTGCCATTTCCGCTTAACCTGGTACGATAGAGGTATTGCTGCGTTGCATTATCGGGAGATGCAGTAAAGTATACATAACCCTCACGGAGGTCAACATTCTTAAAATCTATCACGTCGAAATTGCCTCTGGTAACAAGTATCTCTGGTCTCTCATCAAGAAAAACCTGGTAAAGATGTCTCCAGCCGTCTTTTTCCGAAGTCCATAGAATACTTTTTGCATCTTTGAGCCAGATGAAGTTATTGGTAAAATCAATAGTATAAGGATTGCCTGGTTGATAGATATCTACCCAGGCTTTATCGGTTTCCTCCTGAATCAATTTTACTGAGCCCGTAGAAGCTTCTGCAATATAGAGTTTGCTGTCATTCTGTTTGCGGTTAAGTTGCTGGACAAGCAAATTATTTGAAGAAGGTATAAATTCCATTCGTACAATATAATGTTGAACCGGATCGCCCGGGATATCCATCCAGGTTGTTTTTCCATCAGCAATTTTTATCACTCCTACCCTGCATAAAGAGGGATCCTGTCCTACTACGGGGTATTCAAGTGGAATTATACGGGAATATATGGAATCGGTATTGTTGATCATATAAAACTTTCTGATCTTACTGGCATCTATTTGCCAGTAGGCTATCGATTTGCTGTCGGGGCTCCATCTGAACCCATCGCGGCAGTAAAATTCCTCTTCGTATGCCCAGTCAAAAGTCCCGTTGATCAGTGTTGTCGTACCATCATTGGTCAATGGTTTGATTTGTGAAGTAGACAGGTCTTCAACATAAATATTTTCGTTACTCACATAAGCAACGGATTTTCCGTCAGGAGAAAATTTGGCAAACATTAATGAAGATTCCGGCAGGGTTTTCCCTAACCGGGTGAGCGAGCCTGTTTTCAGGTCAAGCACCCAGTAGTCGCCTCTTGTATTCAGTCTCCAGACCTTTTTTGTATTGGTAAATATTAGTGCTTTCTGCCGGTCGGATGTGAATTGATAAAAGCTAATTTTCAAAGGGGTTGTGCTGCCTTCAGGAGTAAGCTGATTTTTGGAAATAATTACCTCAGCTTTGTTGGCAGGTAAGGCATATTGAACAATCTGATTATTTTCTACCTGGTAATAAGAATTGCCCTCATCTGTCCACCTTAAATAACCGCGCTGAGATACTGCATTAAGGGTAATAAACAGGATAAGTACCGATAAAGCAACGGTTTTCAGGACTATTTCTTTTCCGTAATTTCTTTTGCGAATATTCATCTCGACATCTTTTAGAAACTGACTAATTATAAATTGATAAATCTGAGTGCTAATATACGTTTGGACTATGACATTTTATAATTTAAATTAGTCTATTTGAAATTTAAAGGCACAGAAAGCCTGAAACTGAAGTTCCTGCCCATGTTGTATATACCATATCTTCCGGTCGGATTATCCGGATACTCCTCAAAATATTTAAGTCTTGATAAATTTGACTGATAAGCCACATTTGTGATATTACTTCCTAAAATATTGATGCTCAAAATCAGGTTCCCTTTCCTGTTTATAATATCTGCGCCGATTCCTGCATTATAAAGAACATATCCCGGAGTAGGGGTTTCGGTTCCGTAAGCAGAATATATTCTATTCTGTGCGGCATAATATTCCACACCAAATTTCAGGTATAATAAGCTGACATGCTTTGTCATATTTTTTATGTTTGCACGTATTTCAGTATTAGTATGAAGAGGTGGAATTAATGGAAGGAATTTTGTACTATCAGTTATAAAAACGCCATTTCCGCCTTTGTTAAATGCGTAGAGCAGGGATACGGAATTTTCAAAATGAAGCCAGTCGCTCGGATGTACATCAAGGTTCGCTTCACCGCCATATAACTGAGCTTTAGTCTGTTGAAATTTAAAAGTCTGGTTTCCTTTTATAATGACAGAATCCAATCCAAGATGGTTCAGCAATTTTTCATTGAAGATGTAATTTGTAATGTTATTATTAAAAAGGTCAATATAACCGCTAACATGATCTGACCTGTAAGAAATGCCTAAATCTTCCTGCAGGCTGAATTCCGGTTTGAAACCGGTATTTCCGATTTGGTAGATCAGTGTACCGGGATGCACACCGTTAGCAGATATCTCTGCAATATTTGGTGCACGGAAGCCACGGGCAATATTGCTTTTCACAGATAATCTCTTTGTGAAATTATAAGTTGCCCCCATACTTGCTGACAATCCTGAGAAAATATGCCTAAAAGAATAAAATGGCTTTTCTGCCGCTGCCGTATCTGGCGGATGAACCTGGATGTCCAATCCCGTAACCGGATCAGTACTTACATACATTGGGTCAGATCTGAAAATCCGTGTGTCGTATCTCACCCCTGTACTTAAATCTAGTTTTTTAATTGATTTTGTTATCAGAATGAAAGGGCCTAGATCCAGTTCATTATAATCCGGTATGATGAATTCAGTCCCCTTGTTAGTATTTTGCTGATACATGCCATTTATTCCTATTGTAGATTCCCATCCTTTCAATTCCGGTATTGAATATTTTATATCGTAGGTAAGGGTCTTCAGATCGAGGTACAAACCTGCGATTGAAGGGTACTGGGGATGGTTGTACTCTCTTCGTATATTTTGTTGATAACCAATCACTAATCCGAGCTTGCCATCACCTATTATAAAATTATTTGATGAGTATACCCTGTAATGCTGGATGTGCTGGTGTAAAACCGTAATCTTATAAGAATTTAATTCCGAATCGGATACGATTGGTCTGAATGTATCGGCTTCGCTTATTTGCTTTGTGAATTTCCTGGTTGCTGAGTCACGACTACCGTCCGGGATCTCCTGAAGGTCATTAAATACTGAAAAATTCAGATCCGAATAACCCCAGTGTTTATTCAGTCCTACATAGCCACTTAAGTCAGTTTCATTAAAAGCGGTGCCGTAAACACGACCGTCATATTTGTTCTGGTAATTGGTAGCCTGCTTGTGTGATAAAATGCCTCCCCATACAAATCCGTTCAAGTTTCCGGCCAGTGTCGCAGAACCTTCGAAAAGACCGTTATTTGTCTGATAGTCTGTAACTATGTGGCCCTTTATTGTTCCATTCGGTACAGGTGGAGCAGGAAGCAGATTTACGACGCCCGCTAATGCATCAGAGCCATAAGTCAGGCTTGCAGGGCCCTTAATAATTTCAATCCGGTCCACAGCATTTTCATCCACTTCAATACCATGCTCATCACCCCATTGTTGTCCCTCCTGTCTGACACCGTCAAATAATGTAAGCACCCTGTTATATCCCAGTCCGTGAACAAAAGGCTTGGATATGTTTGGTCCGGTTGTTACAGCACTTAAGCCGGGCAATTTTGTAATTGCATCAATAATATTTGTACTTAAACTTTGCTGTAGAGACCTGCTGTTCAATGTAATAATTGGGACCGGATTTTCCGTTATTTCGGTTGCTCTTGAAGTACCGGTAACAACAACTCCGTTCATCTCTGTAATTGCCTCTTCCAAAGCAAAATCTAATGATGATGTGGTTGATAAGTCAACTTTCTCAACTATTGATTTATAACCTACAAAACTGACCTGAATAATAATTTTTATATTGGGCAGATCTTCAATTTTGTAATATCCTGTGTTGTCAGAAAAGGTACCTGTTTTAAGTTCTGGTATAAAAACAGCGGCTCCGGGGATGACTTCCCCACTCTGCTTATCGGTTATTTTTCCTGTTAATTGGCTTTGTGCCTTTGCGATCTGATATGTTAATAATATAATGGAAATGATAAGTATCTTTTTCATTCTGTTACGATTTAATTGATAAACTAATATTCACCAACCGAAAAATGTCGTTGTCAAATAAAGCTTACAGGCGGTGCACGCAACGAAAATGAAAAGAGGGATACATCAGAGCTATATCGTGAATTATAATTATTTGAGTAATTATCTGACGGATTTTCTTTTTCTGAATCTACATTACCAATATGTGTTAGGAAAAAAGAAAATTCGAAATTGCAAATGGGACAGTTGTCATGGAAAACGGCTGACTGCTTTCCATTATTTGTTTCAGATAAATCATGTTTATGATGATGTTCAAGCTTAACTGCTGAGGGCAGCAGAAATAACGATAAAAAAAGTAAAGCAATAACCTTATTCAATCCTTTCGCCATAGTTTTCTAAAATCGTATGCAAAGATGCATTCTTATAGTAACAAAACTTTAATCAGTTTGTTTTGTCTTGTTAAACTTAAGTTAAAAATTTATGAGACTGGTCCCATGAAGGACACAGTTCAGGGGAACAAAAAATACTAAAGTTCATAAGAAACTCCTATATTCCATTTGAATACAGGAAAAGGTGTGATATTACTGCTCAGAGCCTGGGTAGCCTGCAAAAAAACAGAAAATGGGGCGTTTCTTAATGAAGATGTTATCATTGGAGATATAAACAAACCATCATTATTCCCATCATAATTGATATAAAAACATTGCATCGATCCTGCCAGTAAGATGTATTCCCCGATATTGATATCAGATCTTTCACCGATAAGAGTCAAAAAATGTCCTTTTAAAGTTCCTTTATCCTGTCCCCTGTCGTTCCAGTAAGAAAATGACAGAGAAGTTTTACCAGAAATTTTATATATCCCGGTAGCCGCTATGGCAAAATATCTTTGTCCCTGTATTATTTCCTCATCCTGAAATTTATTCTCAAAGAAATACATACTTATGTTTATACCTGCATTTAGTTCAAAAGAAGGTTTTTCAATTATTCTGTAATGGAACCAGTTATCGATGAACCAGGGTTTTCGTTCCAGACCATAGGCAAGCATGGGATTATAGCTGAACCGGCCCTTTGTTAATGCTACTGAAGCAATTACTGCCGGTTTATCAAGCGAAAAAGCAGGGATCGTAGCAATACCATTGCTGTTCAGGCTGATATTAGCCTTTGCTTCCAATTTGGTTTTAGAGCTGTCAGACACCTCCGAAGAAAAGGAAACCGTAAAAATGAAGCAAAATACAACGCAATAAAATAATTTCATGCCTACATAATATCTATCTGTTCCTATTATAATATCTTTTCTTCCGGTAAGTATTTGTTTTGCGACTTGATCCGGAAGCGCTTTTTTCCCATTCAGGGGCATGACCGAGGCCTTCAGGAGGCTGAATCTTCGGTATAGAAGCCTTGATAAGACGTTCAATTTTTCTGAGTCTGTAAATCTCCTTCTGGGTGACAAGAGTGATGGCTTCCCCTTTTGCGTTAACCCTAGCTGTTCTTCCAACCCTGTGCACATAATCTTCAGCATCATGAGGGACATCAAAATTGATGACCAGGTTAATCTCTTTGACATCAATTCCCCTGCTCATTACATCAGTTGCAACTAAAATACGTATCTGTCTGGATCTGAAATCCCTTAAAACTTCTTCCCTTTTATCCTGCTCAAGGTTTGAAGAAATTCCATGTGCCGGAAACCCATTTCTGTTTAGCGATCTGACTATTTCTGATATCTTACTTTTTGTAGATGTGAAAATAATTATGCTGTCATAGTGTTTGCGTTCAGCCAGAATGTGAGTTAATAATTTTATTTTTTGTTCATCCTGGACTAAATATACCTTTTGATCTACTCCTTCAACAGGTGTTGATATGGACAACGATATTTCAACCGGGTTTTGCAACACCTTCTTGGCCAGTTGGCGAATACTTTCAGGCATTGTAGCGCTGAACATTAAAGTCTGATGTTTCTTTGGGAGATAAGAAATAATTGTCTGTATATCGTCGATGAATCCCATATCCAGCATCCTGTCAGCCTCGTCTAATATTAAATGCTTGAGGTTATCAAAATTGATATTCCCCATTTTCAAATGAGAGAGTAATCTGCCCGGAGTTGCAATTACAATATCAGTCCCGTTTTGGAGGGCTGTCTTTTCTGTTTCCCAGTCATTCCCGCCTCCACCTCCATAGACTGCAACTGATTCGGCAGGAATAAAATATGAGAAGCCTTGTATCTGCTGTTCAATCTGGATAGCAAGTTCTCTTGTCGGGACTATAATAAGAGTATCAATATTGTTTCCTTCCTTTCCTATCAACTTATCGAGAATTGGCAACACAAATGCTCCTGTTTTACCGGTACCTGTTTGTGCGCATGCAATTAAATCCCTGTTTTCAAGAATAACAGGAATGACTTGTTCCTGAACTGGAGTAGCTGTTTCAAAGCCCATATATGATATTGCTTCCAATAATTTCTCTTCAAGGTTTAGTTCTGAAAATTTCATTTAACTTCTGAGTAAATAATACTTATCTGTTCCTGTAAATTTCGACCATAACAGGTCATTTACTAATACTCTGCAAAAGTACCAATAATAAGCAGTAATTGTTACAACTATTATTTATTGACCCCGATTGTGCTCATTGAGGGTGGTAAAACATGCGAAAAAGATGCTGCCAGTTTTCCATCTGTTCATATTTTAAGCCCCCTGTCCATGTTATATTGATTAATTAAATTAATATACCGCAATTTTTTTTTGTCAGAATAGTAAATCAATTTCAATATTTGCTTTTAATATTCGGGAAGGTTGAGTTAATTTGCACTTAAAACCGGTCCGTAGCTCAGCTGGTAGAGCACGTGACTCTTAATCATGGGGTCGAGGGTTCGAGCCCCTCCGGACCGACAAGAAGTAAATCATTATTTGTGAGGGGTTAAATCAGGAATCTTTCTTCACTGATACCCTTTCGAACGGTAAGGTGAAATAGAAGACTGAGCCTTTTCCCGGCTCAGAAGTGAACCATATTTTTCCACGCATAAGCTCTATATAAGCTTTTGAAATGGATAATCCCAAACCGGTACCCTCGTACCTTCTGGTACTGCTGCTCTCTGCCTGGTAAAACCTGTCGAATACATGGTTTTGAAAATCAGAAGGAATACCTATACCTGTGTCGGCTACATAAAATTCCACCATAGTCTCCTTAATACTGTACCCGAAATCTATTTCCCCCGATTTGGTGAACTTTATTGAATTATTAATAAGATATCCCAGTACCTGTTGCAGTTTGCTGCCATCAGTTATCATGTCTGCCTCGGCATCACTAAGCGCCGTCGCATAATTAAAGGTTAAACTTTTTTCGGCAGCCCTTGGACTAAAACGTTTGTACAAATTCCTGAACTTTTCATTCAGATTAACCATTTCTCTGGCAACCCTGATATTTCCTGCTTCAATATTTGAGATCTCCACAATGTCATTAAGAATTTCAAGAAGATGATCTGAACTTCTTAAAATAATGTCAGTCAATTCATGCTCCTTATCATTGAGGCAGTGTGCCTCACTAAGGAGAGATGAAAAACCAACTATTGCATTCAGGGGTGTTCTTATCTCATGCGATATATTATGAAGGAAAGCACTTTTCAATTTGTCTCCCTCTTCAGCCTTCTCTTTTGCTTTTTCAAGACGCAAAAGACTCTGCTTGCGCTCATTAATGTCGAAAAGTATACCGAAGCAGCCAATTACCTTTCCTGTCTCAGGATCGACAAGAGGCAAAGAGCTGTCTTCTATCCACTTTCTTTCACCTCCCGGCATCTTAACCAGCACTTCAGCTTTATAGCTTTTTATTTCTTCATTGATGAATTTTTCACGCGAATCGGTGATATCGGATGAAATACCTTCACTGAGCGGTATAACTTCCTCAATCATACTGTAAAACAGATCTTCAGTAAAATCTTCGGGCTTTACTCCAAGGAGCTGATAAATACCCGACCCCATACTCAGGTAAAAACCTTCTCCTGTCCGGGACCCGAAGATTAACTGAAAAGGAACGCCATTGGCATTCTCGATTGCCTGAATATAATTAACTCCTGACCTGGTGAATTTTTCTTGCTGATTTCTGTTCCGACCTGCACTCATAACATCAGGAGATTTAATATGACGCATACTTAAAAATGTTTTAAAATCATCCTTTTTATATTAAATAATAAACATATGTTCCGTCATTTTCACTAAATGAAATCAACAAAACACATATTATCAATTCCTTACATCATAATACTTGCTGATTTAAGGAACAAAACATATACTTAATAGGAATAGGTGCCAAATTGTTACCATGATTTTATGAAAAAAATGAATTTTTTTTATGAACAGATTAAAAACATCTAACTCCGGAGGCCTGTAGTCGTTCGCCTGGGACCTTTTTACCCTGATACCGAAATTTCATTTTTTACACTATAGGTTTTAATTGGAAAAAAACCATATATTTGATTGGGAATAATACATCAACATACCGCATCTCACGTGAAAGAATATACCGATAATGAGATCATAGAATGCCTGAAGAACCGCCAGAGCTATGTAGTGCGTTACCTTTCAGACAGGTACATGCCGATGATCAGGCTTATGGTATTCAGGATGGGCGGTACTCTGGAAGATGCAAAAGATATTTTCCAGGACGGTTTGATAATTATGCTCGAGAAGATCGATAATAACGATTTTGTGCTCACCTGTAAATTCAGAACCTTTCTTTATATAGTATGCGAAAACCTATGGAAATCGATACTTGACAGACGACAGGCTGCTGCTAACTACATCTCGCGCAGAACGGAGGATGAAAGCGATGACGATTTTTCTGAGATGCAGGATAACAGATTGTATGAGGGTATTTTTTATGAAGTCTTTGATACGCTTGACCCTGCCTGCCAGAATATTCTTAAACTATACTGGGAGGAGCTTACGCCTGACCAGATCGCCACCAGACTTGGAGTAACAAATGGCTATGTCAGGAAGAAAAAATCAGAGGCGCAGTCTCAGCTTATCTCCAGGATCAAACAACACCCTGGTTATAAAGGGATTATGAAGACAGAAGAGATAGAATATTAAAGATAAAAGATAAAAGATAAAAGACAAAAGTTTAAAGACAAAAGAATTAGTAATAAGCAACCAGCAACCATAAATGAAGGTGCATAACCCACATATAGACAGCATAAGAGGAAAACGGTCCTGGCGCGATGCATGGAAGGATCAGGACCGTGATATGAAGGTTAACAGCGGTGATGCTGCTCTGTTTGAGTCTTTGGGTGACTATATTAAGGGTATAGATGACTTTGAAAAAGTGCAGAACGACCCTTCATTCTCCGCTACAGATAAGGTTGTTAAGAAAATGATATCAGATTTCAGGGAGAGTGCGGATAAACACAACGACGACGAGAAATTTATCAGGGAGATATTCAGTGAGACTGACCGTGATAAGAAAATTGTTGATGAGATAAGGAAAATCAAACTTGAGATAAACGAGAAACAGATAAATGAACTTACTGCTGAATGGGTGAAAGAGTGGCATGAAAAGAGACAGAAGGGCTCTGTGAAAGATGAAAAGACACTCGAAATCAAGGACTTTATCACAAGTTCTCTGGAAACTGGTAAAGAAGATGAAGAACGTGATGTGATTCAGGTACCAGAGCCGGACATTGCTAAAAAACCTATAGGAACTTCCATTATACGCTACATCTCACTATCTGCTGCTGCAGTAATTGCTGTTTTCCTGGTTATAAAGACTCTTCTCCCCTCTTCCGATCCTGATAAGCTGTTCAGTTCATATTATGAGCCTTTTAAAATAATGTCGACTGTTACGCGTGGATCAGCAAATGAACAGATCAACTACTCAGGTGCCGTTGAAAAGTATAAGCTCGGTCAGTATAATGTCGCTTCAGCAGGATTCGCTGATGCAATTAGTACTGATACATCACTCATCGCTCCTCGGTTTTATCTGGGGATGTCACAAATGGCTCTCGGAAACCTGAACCAGGCAGTGGATATTCTGAATAATATATCTGAGCGGGGCGGTGAATACAGCAAAGAAGCTAATTGGTACCTTGGTTTGGCCTATCTCAAAAAAGGTGAAAAAGAGAAAGCAGAAGGATGCTTTGAACTGCTCGCAAATTCTCCGGGATTCTACAGCGAACGGGCAGAAAAATTATTACGGCGTCTTAAATAAAAAGCGAGCCAGACTGCTCCTGCCACGGCAATAATAATTATTAAAATAATCAGTGTTGATTCCCTGGTTTTCCGTAAAACAGGTGAATTATCTCCCAAAACTTCGTATGCTGCCCAGTAATATGGATTTGTATATACAGGAGGATTTGTTTTAATGTAATCAATTTTGGCCAGTCTCAATGCTTCATCTTTGGTTTTACCTTTTGAAAGGTATGAATAGAAGTCGGAAATAATTGCAGCGCTGGTCTCATCATTCACTTCCCATGAGGTCCTTATAACCGATGAAGCTCCTGCAAGAATAAACCCCCGTGCGAGACTCATAACCCCCTCGCCATGATATAATGTGCCGGTACCGGAATTACATGCACTCAAAACTACCATTGGAGAATTGATCCTGCTCAGACTGATCTCATAATTATACAAACGGCCGTCTACATCCACACTGTCAGGCTCAAACATAAGATAAGAGTATTTTGAATTGGTGCTGTCTGATAATGAATGCATTGCCAGATGTATTATTGCCTGCTTCCGTATAACTTTCGCGAAATTTGACACAGTAGCTTCAGCTCCTGTAAGTTTCCGGCCGTTTACGACCTTTAATGCGGCATTAATTTCATCACCGGTATAGCGAAGCTGATCCTGGTTGTCAGGCGAAATTTCTTTATTGCTGTAATCGGGAGCAAACGCATAAACCATCAAGTTACCGGAAAGCTTATTCGATTTTTTGGCTGACAGCGAAGAAAAATACCTGTATGAGATTGCATAGTCATATATGAGATAGTGAAGACCTTCATAATCCGATTGACCTGTACCGGGTTTAGCTGTCAGGAAAGCATCGAACGGAAGCCACGCTATCTCTTCATCGGGTATTATTATAAGGCGTTTGCCTTTAATGTCTCCTTCCACAGGTGTTATTAGTTTTTTATACATGTAATATAGGGCACCTGTATAGCTTTTGAACTGGACGTCGTTAAATGAGGATGATTGTGAAGCGATATACCACCTGTGGATTACAGAAGCATTCTCTGAAAATAGTGAATCAAGGTTTTCCTCCCTGAAATCAAGACGATCCTTAGTAATGAGAAAAGCATATAATTTTCGTTTCCCATCTTGATCCTGATTACTGAGAAGGTAATCAATTATGGTTTCATCTTTGCCAAGGTTTTTCTGAATCTGATCAGGGGTAACAGGTTCTGTTCTTCTTAAAAGCTCTCCATATTCCGGGTATTGGGTGTTTATTTTCTCCTCGGTCTTTTCAAAATCGCGGTTCATATCAAAAAGGGCATCTTTCCAGAGAGTAATCTTTTTGTCGTCAGGTTCTTTTTTTCTAAGTTCCTCCCGGATGAGGTTATTGTATGCCGATATATTACCCGAGAGTATGTTATGCCTGTTCCTGAGTGAATCCGGTATGGCTGAAGCATAGAAAAGTTCATTCTGCGTAATCTCATTTTTCAGTACCGATCCTTTTGCTTTCTGGGCAAAGCTGTACATCAGCGCAACATCTGAATTGTCCCCCGTCAGATCATAAAGGGCATTTGCCAGTTCCGTTGCAAAAAAATATGTTTCCTTCTCATTATCTGCCAGGTAGATACGACTCTCTTCGATAGGGTAATTATTTCTTATCCTGTCGATCATCCGGATAGCAAGTTCAACTGTTTCGACGCTTTTCCTGGTTATCCTTAGTTTTGCATCCTTGTCTTTTTGCTGGCCGGCAAAGAGTTTGAGAGCCCTCGCCTTGCTCTTGAGGTTATCGAGAAGACGGATATCGAATATTGCGGAATCTATCGAAGGATTTGAAAATATATCGGTATCGTTAAAATTCCTTACAACGGCAATCAGCGATTTCTGGTAATAATAAAGGGCCGAATCATAGTTATTCTGATCAATAAAATCATCACCAATATGCTTGTAAGCCAAAGAAACGTAGGTATGTTTAGTACCATAATTCTTTAGGCATATAGCCAGAGCCTTTTTATGGACTTCCATTGCATCACTATTTCTTCCAACAGATCGTAAGAATAAGCCATAATCGAAGTAAACATCGACCATTCTATAATAGTCGCTACCATATTCCTTTACAAATGCTGAGATGCTTTTCTGGTAGAATTCCTCTGCTTTTTCTAAGCTCCCGGTTTTTGCAAAGTTTTTTGCAATATTCAGATAAACCAGGGCCAAGCCTGTCAAATTATATTTAATTTTTAGGTCTGAACTTTTATTGAAAAATTCCGCAGCTTCTTTAAAATTTTCGGTTTCATAATAGGCAATACCAATATTTAAATAAGCAGAAGATAAATTCTGGAAAGTGCTTTTATCAGGTGACCCTATACTTGTAAAAATCCTTATACTCTTCTCAAGATATTCAATTGTTTGTCCAAAGGATTTCTGAATATTATAAATAAATGCTTTGTTAAGATAAATAGTGGCTAATTCTACTGAATTTCTATTCTTGTCAATTATTAGATTTTCTGCTTTAATGTTATAATATAATGCTACATCGTATCTTGAAAGTAGCATATAAATTGCTCCAAGATTAATATATACTGCAGTCTTATAATTTTCATCTATTGGATCTTTTAATTTAAGGATAGAAAATAATGCGTTCTCGGCTTTGACAAATTCACCTTCATAATAATATTGTCTGAAGTTTTGAAAAAGAAGATCAATTTCATGGGTTTGAGACTGAGAAAAAACAATTAAAGTAGTAGACAATACGATTATTAATTGTGCAACAATCTTTTTCAATTTAATAATTTATTGAGGGCATATCTAATTTAGATGCCTCCAAATTATGAAAAAGAGATTTATAAAAAAAATAAAAGAGTATCCTCATTGTTAGAAAATACTCTTAAACTCTATAAAAGAGTCAATTTTTAAGCACCACCTTTTTTGGGAATTATAATACCTGGTTCCCCACCACTAGCTTCCCCATCTCCGCCTCTTACAAATGACATAGCCTGCATGTTCAGTATTTCGTTACCGGTTAACCGGGAAATAAACATGTCGAAATTTCTTTTTGCCCCTGATGATTTGTCTGCTCTTTTCATAGTTGTATTTTTAAAGTTAGAATTTAATTTTCACAGTTATATAGGGATATCCCCCGAATTGTTACCATGAAAATTATTATTATTTTTGGTAGTTCATTGCAAGGCTTCATTCAGTGCCATATTCAGGAATTGTTAAAAAAAGTGAACAGGGAATATTGAAAGAAATATGCTGAATTTTAAGAAATCAGGAACAAAATGAAAAAAATCAACTCCTGTGAAAATACTTTGTGAAAGCCGATAACTGAGGACCGTTGGGATAACGGGAATTTATTTAATCTTAAAATATCGGTTGTTTCGAAGAATAATTTTAAAATTTAAGGTAACAAATCTGACCCTAAACCTATATAACTATTGTTTTAACATTATTTAGTGTTAACAGCTGTCGAGTGAAGAATTGAATTTTTAAAAACAACGTGTTACCAAACCATACTAAATTCTATAACAATGGTTTCAAAGTATTATATAGCTAAAAGGTCCCAGACCAATAACCGGCACGCAGTCCATAAAGAGGATTGTCCGTTTTTGCCCGACGATGAGAAAAGGATCTTTCTTGGTCATTTTCAATCAGGACATGATGCACTCACAGAAGGTGAAAAGCACTTTGAGCACACAAACTGCTGCCGGTTTTGCATAAATAATGATTATCAGGAACACAGGGAGCCTGCATTCTCAGAAATTGACATTTCCGTGATCATACCAACGGAAAAGGAGTTGTCTCATGTTGCAGACGAGACAGCATTATATTTTTTCAACTAGAATAGCTATACCATAATGTATTATTTATTATAGGCGATAGGCGATGGAAAAAAGATTAAGTAAAAAACAAATCAGGAAAGTAGTGGTTGTTGGGGCAGGTGCCGTGGGTGCAACATATAGTTATGCTCTGGCTCAGAGCGGACTCGCCGATGATGTAGTTCTGATTGATATGAATGAGGATCTTGTCAGGGGTCAGGTGATGGACCTTGTGCACGGGCAGCCTTTTTTCCCGACAGTCAACATACGTGAAGGATCACCTTCCGATTATGCTGATGCACAACTTGTTGTTATCACAGCCGGTGCTGCTCAGCGACCAGGTGAGACAAGGCTGAAGCTTCTCAAAAAAAATGCCGGGATAATTGGCAGTATTGCTGAAGAGATTTCAGAAAAAAAATGCTCCGGAGTCATACTTGTTGTAAGTAACCCTGTGGACGTACTTACTTATGTTGCATTAAAACGATCAGGCTGGGAAAGAGGCCGTGTTATAGGGTCAGGAACAGTACTCGACAGTGCAAGGTTCAGGCATTTTATAAGCAGGCAATGTGGTGTGGACGTACATAATGTTCATGCTTATTTCCTGGGAGAACATGGAGACAGCGAGTTTGCAGCCTGGTCGATGACACATGTGGCAGGTATAAAAATTGATGATTACTGTCCGATATGCGGAAAATGTTCCGATTGGAAAGAAGTGCGCAAGAAGATCGAACATAATGTACGCCATTCGGCATATCATATTATTGACTCAAAAGGATTCACACAATTTGCTGTGGGTCTGGCTCTTGTAAGGATAACAGGTGCCATTCTCCGCAGTCAGAACAGCGTGCTTTCAGTGTCGACCTATATTGACGGAGAGTTCGGGATAAAAGATGTTTGCCTGAGTCTTCCCTGTGTGGTTTCGGAAAGCGGAGTATCAAAGATACTTGCCAGTCCTCTTACCAAAGATGAGAAGTCTTCCCTATCACACTCAGCTGATATCCTTAAGAAGGCTATAGCCTCCCTTGAAAATGATAAAGATTAAGCTTTTGTTTTGAAATTTTTTACCCCACCCCTACCCCTCACCGGGAGGGGATTTTTTAAAAATCAGAAGTTGATCCTTATATTCCCAAATATCTCTCTTGACGGACCCGGCTGATATGAATTGCCATCCGGATCAGGTTCTGTAAAAGCCATATATTTCGCTCCTGTAAGATTACGGGCGAATACGCTGCACTCCCCATTTACACCTTTTATCTTCCATGAGTAGGATATCCTTGCATGGTAAAGGTTGAAACCATCCTGCCAGTTCTGGTATACAGACGGATCAAGTTCACAACTATATGCTTTGGCATCGGTATAGATAGCCCATTTTGACTGGTATTCTGTTGCAAGGCTGATAGTAAGCTTTTTTGTAACAGAGTAAACAATTTCTGCATAAAGCTGGTTCCTTGGCGAGTTTGGAAGCCATTGTCCCGGAGCCGGAGGTGTAGTAAGAACATAGGACGGATCGGTATATACCGGATCAATCTCTGCCGAAATATATTTATAATCAGCATATGTATATGATATCTGCAGGCTCAGGTTCGATAGTATGTTATACGAAACAAATGCCTCAATTCCATAACGTTTACTGTTGCCCGCATTACCATAAAACACTTCCTGGTTTCCTCTTCCTGATTGTTTAAAGCGGAAGAAGTCATTCTTTGTACTCATTGCAAAACCCGTTATATCGTAAAAAAACCTGCCATTTATGTCTCCCCTGAATCCAATTTCAGTGCAGTTTGACGTGGCAGGAACAAGATGTGTGTTAAAACCATTATAACCAACGGGGTTACTTGCAAGTTCCTCCGTTGAAGGTGGCATGAAACCCTGACTCCAGTTTGCAAACACATTCAGTGCAGTGCTGACGGAATAGTTAATACCTAAACGAGCTGAAGTCTTACTGAAGTTTTTAACTGTAATTGCTGTATCGGGAGCCATCATGTTATCTGTAAGCTTGTTGTTCATAGCATCATAGCGCAGGCTGCCGATAAGGTTAAAATCACCTATATTTAGTTTATACAGGGCGAAAGCACCTGTACTGCTCTGGTAGATTATCTGGTTGGCAAGAAGCCTATCCGTTTCGATGTTAGTTTCGTCAGTACTTTCAACCCTCATAGGATTGGATGCGCTTTGCAGTTTGTACATTTTGGTGGTCTGCCATTTCATATCAGTTCCTATGCTAATGTTATTTTTAATTTTGCCCGTACCAAAATGCAGGTTATACTGAGCACTTACGCCAGGAAAGGTTATGTTGCGATATTCAGCAGCGCGGTTGCTAGTTTCCTTATAGTTCCAGGAGCGGAGGAAAGCAGTTATTTCAAGGTCCTGAATTTTGCTTATCCGGTAAGCACCATGCAAACCAATCGTGGTACGGTTGGTTTTCTGATATTCGTTAAAAGGACGGGCATCAGGATTCGCCTGCCGTGGATTGCTGAGTTGTTCAAGATTTAGACCTTCAGGGTTTTGCTGAAAATAATCGGAATGAGAGATGATTTCTGTCAGCGAAAACTTTTCACCTGGTTTAAAATTGATCTTCTCATAAAGGTTGTTGGCCCAGAATGCCTGGTGGTCGCGGTAGCCGGCTCCGTCGGTACGGGAATAACTCACCCGGTAATCGGTAGCTTCCCTGGTTCCGCCAAGCTGGACGAGCTCCTTTGAGAAACCATTTGAACCAATGGTCTGATTTACTTCACCACCAAGGGGTTCTGAACCTCCGTCAGCGGTGCTTATATTAATTACTCCTGCCGCACCCCCTCCGCCGTACAGGCTGGCAGCCGGGCCACGCAGTACCTCAACTTTTTTTATAGTCGCCCAATCGACGTCATAAAGATCCGGAACAAAACCTGACGGATCATTAACAGGAATACCATCAAGTATAACCCCTATTCCGCGAAGTCCGCGTTCAGTTAAAATACCCTGGCCACGGATTGAGACATGAACCCTCTCACCGTCATGCTGATTATCAATGCGCACACCCGGGATCAACCTCAATGCTTCCTCGACTGAAATAGTCTTCGGCATCAATGAAAGCTCTGCAGGAGTAACTATTGAGATCGAACCGGGATTATTCTTCAGTAATATTGGAAGCCTGTTGGCGGTTACAGTCACATCTTCCAGTTTTATCGTCTTTAAGGAGTCTGATATTCCGTATTGTCCGTAAATCAGGCCGCTAAATGGCAAAAGTTGAGCAAGGATGAATACAATTTTGTTCATCTTATTATTTAGTTTTTTGGGGTAAAAAAGTTCTTGCCAGTGAATCACTGTCTTTATATTTTTTCATAATATTTTTAAGACGCTCATGGAGATCTGCCCTTACTGAAGCGTATTCAGGATCGTTGTAGACATTTTTCAGTTCAAGCGGATCGGTCTTTATGTCATATAGCTCCCACTCGTTAATATCATAATAATAATGAATGAGTTTATATCGTTCAGTACTTATACCATAATGACGCTTTACCATATGATATCCGGGATATTCGTAATAATGATAATAATGTTCTTTGCGCCAGTCTGCCGGCGTTTTACCCTCCAGAACAGGTACCATGCTCCTCCCCTGCATATCGTTTGGGATCTTAACGCCTGCGATGTCAAGAAATGTCTCGGCAAAATCAAGGTTTGACACCATATCGTTATTAACACTGCCCGGTTTTGTGACTCCCGGCCATTCAATGAGAAGGGGCGTACGGTATGACTGTTCAAACATCCAGCGTTTGTCGAACCATCCGTGTTCCCCGAGGTAAAATCCCTGGTCCGATGTGTATATTACAACAGTATTTTTATCAAGTCCGTTTTCCTTCAGGAAGTCGAGTATCTCTCCCACACTTTTGTCAACACCTGCAATACAGGCGAGGTAATCCTGCAGGTAGCGTTGATATTTGTACCTTACAAGATCATCACCGGATAAGCCGGATTCATAAAAGTGCTTAATAATGGGATCGTAGACACTGTTCCATGCCCTCATCTGGTCTGAATCCATACGATTAAGGCCGGTAGCTTTCATCTTCGATTTATCATTATACAGCTTGAGGTCCTCTTCAAGGCGCATTGTTTTCGCAATTGTCATGTCCTGAGTCTTTTCCGCAGTTCCCCGGTTTGCATAATCATCGAACAAAGTCGCCGGTTCCGGAAAAAGAACATCTTTATAAAGGGTTAGCTCGTTTGGTCCCGGTTGCCACTCGCGATGCGGGGCTTTATGATGAATCATCAGCATGAATGGTTTGCCGGAATTTTTAACTTCGTCAAGCCACTCGAGACTTTTTTTTGTTATAATTTCAGTGACATATCCCTTTTCGGTATGCTCACCATCTTTCGTGATAAAATCGGGGTTGTAATAATTTCCCTGGCCTGGCAGAATGTCCCAATGATCGAACCCAGTTGGTTCAGATTCAAGATGCCATTTGCCAATTATTGATGTTGTATAACCTGCCTTCTGAAGAAGTTTGGTGAATGTCTGCTGCGATCCGTCAAACGGTGGCTGTCCTTCATTGGCGATAAATCCGTTGATATGGCTGTATTTTCCTGTAAGCAGCACAGCCCTGGATGGTCCTGAAAGGGAATTTGTTACCAGACAGCGGTTGAAAATCATGCCGTTGGCCGCTATCCTGTCGATGTTGGGGGTTGGAGCAAGATCTTTAAGAGCTCCTCCGTAGGCGCTAATGGCCTGGTAGGCATGGTCGTCACTCATAATATAGATTATGTTCGGACGAGGCCGGTCGTTTTCCTGGGAATAGAGCAAGGGAGCTGCGGTGGTTATTCCAAGGGTTGCTGCGATCCTGAGGTTAAATTTCATTTCAATAGAAAAGGTATATTAAGTTTTTCGTAATTATTGACGGCCAGAGGGTTGAATTTTATCATTTCAACAGGTATTTTCTTATTTGTCTTTTTTACAAAGACTTTAATTGCATTAAGATTATCAAAAGTATCTGTTATTCCTTCCACCAGCGGTATCCTTACAAGAATATCTTTACCGATACCGGCCAGGTAATGAAAATTATCTTTTATAATTTCATTTTCTTTACCTGTATAGTGTTTATGTTTTGCAGAATCGAATATTTTTAAATCGATGATAAAGAGGTCGGTATTATCAGCTATCTTTTTTAAGATATCTCTTTCACAAAACAGACAAGTTTCAACAGCAGTATGAATGTCTCTTTTCCTGCATTCTTTGAGAATTTCGAATGAAAAATCAGCCTGTGCCAACGGTTCCCCGCCTGTAAGGGTGACACCACCTCCGGAAGCACGATAATAAATTAAATCTTTTTCGATTTCGTGGAGTATTTCGTCAGTTGTGGCAACTGACCCTGTGAATTGCAGAGCAGTTGTCGGGCATACTGCCACACAATTTCCTGTGATACTACACCTTTTCCTATCAATTACTACTTGAGAATTATTATCAACTGATAATTGCAATGCTTTGTTCGGGCATATTCTGACACATTCACTACAAGCTATGCAACTATTCCTGTTATACCATATGGTAATATCCCTTGAAATACCTTCGGGACTATGACACCAGATACAGCCAAGCGGACAGCCTTTGAGAAAAACTGTAGTACGTAAACCCGGACCGTCATGCACGGCAAAGCGTTTTATTTTAAATATCACGCCTTCAGTATCATTCAGCTTCACCATGTGTGGTCCGTTTTATTATTTCATCCTGAAGGTCGCCGGCAAGTTCGGTGAAGTATGCTGTATATCCTGCCACCCTGATGGTGAGTCCCCGATAGGACTCCGGGTCGACCTTAGCTTTTATCAGTTCCTCAGGAGTAACAACATTAAACTGAACATGATGTACCGGAAGGCAGATAAATGATCTGAGCAGGGATGTGAATTTATCTCTGTCAGATTTATCATTAAAGAATGAGGGCAGAAATTTCATATTGAGAAGGGTTCCGTTGGAAGCCAGTAATGATGGCATTCTGCAAACTGAATTAAGAACAGCTGAGGGGCCATTTTTATCCCTGCCATACATTGGTGATAATCCTCCGTCGGCCAAAGGCGATCGGGATATTCTTCCGTCAGGTGTTGCTCCGGTATTCTTTCCCATTGGCACGTGGGCAGAAACGGTATATAATCCCATATGGTAGTCTCCCCCCCTGTAATTTTTGTACTTACTGAGTTTTTCTGCAAAATAGTTGATCCATTCTGCTCCAAGGTTATCTACCCACTCAATATCATTACCATATTTCGGTACACGATTTATACAATATTGTCTCAGAGATTCTTCTCCTTCAAAATTCTTTAACAGTGCATTTAATAAGGTACTCTTTTCGACTATGCCATCTTCAAATACAAGTTTCTTAAGTACAGCCAGGCTGTCAGCCAGATTAGCCGGTTGTATAGCCTGAATACCTGAAAAATTGTATCGGGCGCCACCGGCTGTAACGTCTATGCCTCTGACCAGGCAGTCATCCGTCACGCTTGAAAGAAAAGGTGTGGGAAGATGGATCTTATGGCATTTTTCTACAGCTTCACAGGCCTTTATCATTTTATCCATGAAATAGTCGATCTGTTTACGGAATGCCTCTTCCAGATCATTATATCGTGAAAATTCATTCATAGGGCCCGTTTCCGGTCCGGATTGTTCACCCGTAATCATGCATTTTCCATTGTTAAGAGTCAGTTCAAGAATCTTAACAAGGTTAAACATTGCCGCATCGCTCCATCCAAGGAAATTTCCGGAGGTACTTAATTCAACACATCCGACTAGTGCGTAATCGTAAAGATCTTTATCAGCTATTCCGGCAGCATTGAGTGATGGAATTATACTTTCATCATTAACTATCTGAGGCATACCTGTTCCAAGCCCTATAATCCTGCTGCATTCTTCCAGAAAATCATCAGAAGATTTTTTATGAAGGCGGGCTGTAAGGTTTGGCTGAGGTAAACGAATGTGGTCGTGAGCCTTCAGGATAAGATAAGAAAGTTCATTTGTTGCATCGGACCCGTCTTTTATTTGTCCACCTATGGTAACATTAAACCCGATGGGAAATCCGGCGAAGTATTCAGCACTATTCTTATTGCGCATATAAACAATCTGATTGAACTTTATGAATAGTGCATCCAGCAGTTCAATAGCCCCGTTAAGATCAATACGGCCAGACTTCAGGTCATCAATAAAAAATGTGTAGATGTACTGGTCGAGTCGTCCCGGAGAGAATGAAGAAGCGTTGGATTCCATCTGAAGAATGACAAACAGGAACCAAACAGATTGCAATGCTTCCCTGAAGTCAGAGGGAGGATTCTGGGCCAGGTTATTGCAGACATCTGCAATTTTTTTAAGGTTTTTTCTGCATGAGCTCTCTGATTCTTCCTTAGCCATATCTGCAGCCAGTGATGCATAACGATTGATGAAGGTACATGCTGCATGAAGTGTTATACTGGCACTTTTATAAAAAACCTCCTGATCTTCAGAGGCAGCCTGAAGAAGTTGCTGTGTTTTTTTCAGAAGTCCAGCCGGGCCATACCTGAGCCAATCTTTCACGTTCGGGCAAATATGCCCCTGTGCATGATCCTTCTGGTTTATTTTGACTACTTTTTCAAAAGCTTTTATCTCATTACCAAAGGTTTTTGCAATATCATCTTCAAGTGTTTTATCACGCCAGAAAGGTTCTATTTGTTCTTTGAAGTAAGTTATATCATCAGGTCTGACATTGAATGGATCCTGCAATCGTCCGGGTAAGGTTTCAATCTCATTTGCAAGCCATGCCAGGCCAGCTTCAGGAAATACCACACCGGACCTTATGACCGGAGTACGGTTACCCACAATCAACTCTTCACAATCGATGGATATTGGCATCTGAAGAAGAGATTGAGCCAACGATTTAGCTCTTATCAAAGGCACCGGCTGTCCTTCATTCTGTCTGTAAGTCTCAGTAATTATTTTAGCCTGCTCAATTGAGAGATATCTCTTAGCTGACATGGTCTTCTTCTTCAACGAAAGAATCCTGTCAGAAGGCAGAAGGGTTTGAAGATCCTTTATCATTATAAAATCGTAATGGCTCTGAGTAGTTCATGAGCCTGCTCAGTATTTTATTAAGAGGCTGTTGCAAAAATATGAATATATCAATTTAAAAACATGATAAATGATGTGCTATTTTAATAAGTCAAAAATGTGTTGCCCCTGCGAATTTGTCAGATTATTTTGTGACTCTTTAGAATTTAGTATTGAGCTTTTAGTCCTGCAAAGAGGTAAACCTGGATTTCCTGAATTGAATATCAAGCTCCCCCGCTATTTCAGCCGGATTGGTTAACGGCATATCGTTTTCGTGGATAAGGTATTCCAGAAGATCTGCCTTCTTTATTTTTTCATGGACTGGAAGGTTTGATCTGTTTGTTGTCTCGATGTGTCTTCCTTCATCATCAACAATTATTACCTTTGGAAGGAATGCACCCGGACGACCAATAAATTCATCCATAATTTTGACAGCGTCTTCAAACTCTTTCCTTGTGGCCCGGCCAAGAGCTTCATACCTGTAGATTTCCTTTCCATCCCAGGTTGTCACTGTAGCGAAACTCTCGGATATTTTCTTTTCAATATTACTGCCTGTGTTCAGAGTATCATGTCCGGAAGGCATTAAAAGCACTTTTCCGCCTCCTCCTTCAACATTTGCCGCGTACTTTGGAATTGTCACTCCTGACAGCCAGCCCTGCAGATGCTTCATATATATCTTACCTATCTGTACAGGAGCTATGAAATGTACTATTCCCTTTTCCTTATGACATTGTAAAAGGTAATAGGGATGAACACCGATCCATAACATCCTTCTGAACGTTTCAGCAAGGGTTTTATAATAATCATTCACATGATTAAGGAAAACTGTCTGGTTCCTGATTATAAAGCCATGAGCAAGAATTTTTTTTACAGCTGCTGCCATGTCTTCTGTAATTTCATGATAATGATTTATATGTGTCATGAAATAAACATATTTTTCCTGTCCTTCAGTGTACCTGTTTGATGCGTTTTTTATCAGATTAAGTACCTTATCTGTAATTCCCATTGGCATAACTACGGGAACCCTGGTAGCTATTCGTATCACCCTTAAATGAGGTATTTTGCTAAGCTCCTCAAGGATATAGCGAAGTAGTTTATTTGAAATCATCAGGGCATCACCTCCTGTTACAAGAACTTCATTTATGTTTTTGTTATAGCCTATGTAGAAGAGTCCCTTATTTATTTCATTCAAATTTACCTCAACGGTTCCGTCCAGTGATTTTGCCCTCTGACAATGCACACAGTATGAAGCACAGCTTGTGTTTTCCGCTACAAACAGAGCAATCCGGTTGGGATATCGCTGGTATGCTGCACCATAGCTCCTTTTATCTTCACGCATAGCGCCCTCCGCCCCGGTATCGGGAAATAAAAGATTTGCCGGCGTAGGAACACTCTGCCAGAATATCGGATCAAGCCTCTTTTTTTGTTTTTCACCTGCCAGCATAACCGGATTAAAAGGATCTGCCTGCATAATGCTGGCATAATATGGAGTAATCCTCAGAGGCTCTTTACCCTGCCTTTTCAGGGTCCTTAATGTTCTTGTAATCTCTTTCTCCTGGTGGCTGTTCAGTTTGATCACCTTTTTAAGCTGCCCTACATTACGGATCGAATTTCTCTTCTGCCATTTCGGATCATTCCATTGCTCAGGCGTTACATCTTTCCATAGTTCAATAGTCCTGTAGTTTCTTGGTTCATAAAATATGTTGTTTATTATCTTCATAAGTAGTAATTATAAAAATGCTCATTGACATAATGGCTCAAAGGCGCAATGGTATAAATACTTCTGCCCAGAGGCAAAATGGCCATTTAAACAAATATAAAAAAAAAAGGTAAGGAATCAAATTAAATGGCTCTCATGGACTAATGTATCCCCTTTCTGGTTCTCAGTGCTTTTTTGCCGATCCGGGTTTCCTTGTATTAACTCCGGGCATATTATAATTCTCATCGCCCAGATCCTGACGCATATTGTCTGCAAGTTTTTTCAAATCATCAACAACTGTCGGGTAAAGCTCTTTCACATCATACCTCTCACCCGGATCGCGTCTCATGTCATACAGGGCATAGCCTGTCTTCCCTGAGGAATACTCACCTGGCCATCCATCGTTGCCCGGCAATTTGCCTTCATACGAACGGAAAGTATGCGGCAGCACCAGTTTCCACGGACCTTTCCTTACATTCTCCAGACTATTGCGCCTGTAATAATAATAGAATACGTCCCTGGGGTTGGAATCAAAATCTCCTTCCATCAGAGAAAGGATATTAACACCATCAATCTTTTTTGTTGGGAGTGATGCACCTGAGATTGAGCAAAGTGTAGGAAGAATATCAATAGTGGAAGCTACATTATTACAAATGGTTCCGGCAGGTATTTTTCCCGGCCATGACATTATGCAGGGCACCCTCTGCCCTCCTTCCCAGCTGCAACCTTTACCCTCACGAAGACCTCCTGCTGAGCCGGCATGATTTCCAAAATTCAGCCATGGACCATTATCTGTGGTAAAGATCACAAGTGTATTTTCTGAAAGCCCGTTATCCTTAAGTGCCTTCATTACTTCACCTACTGACCAGTCAACCTCCATAACTACATCACCAAATAATCCCTGTTTGCTTTTACCTTTAAATTTGTCCGATACGGCAAGTGGAACATGTACCATTGAATGAGCGAGGTAAAGAAAGAAAGGATTATTTTTGTTTCTTTTTATAAAATCGACAGCATATTCGGTATACATTGTTGTTAGCTGTGCCTGATCGTCAAGGGTATTTATTTCCTTAACTTTCTCATTTCCCCTGATAAGTGGCAGCGGAGGATAACGCAAGGTCCAGGCTGCCTTATCTTTTGTAGCTGGTTTACCGTCATAATCGACGGGCCACATGTCATTTGAATACGGGAGCCCAAAATATTCATCGAAACCATTCTGCAGGGGCAGGAACTGGAAAAGATGCCCCAGGTGCCATTTACCTACTATTGCATTTCTGTATCCTCTGGTAGAAAGCAGTTCAGGTATCAGTTGCTCATCCGCATTAATACCAATACTGTCATATGGCATCAGTGCACCTGAAATACCAACCCTGTTTGAATAACATCCTGTAAGCAAGCCTGCACGCGAAGCACTGCTTACAGCCTGAGCAACATAGAAATTAGTGAAGCGCATTCCGTTTGATGCAAGCCTGTCAATATTTGGCGTATTGTACTGAGTGGCTCCGAAGCAACCTACATCCCCATAACCCATATCGTCAATAAAGATGAGAACAACATTCGGGAGCTTGCTTTTTGCATCAGCGGCTTTCTGAGCCAATCCATGTAATGAAATAACCGAAGCCATTCCAATTCCGATTGTGCGTTTAAGTTTCATACAATTATCATTTTTTAAAATCTCGTTCTTCCTCCATCTCTTATTTTCTTAAGAAATGTTGATAATTCATTAACAATATCACCATATCCAGGGTCATCGGCGTAAATAATAACTATGTTTGGTTTATCACTTACTCTACTACACGAAAAAATAGAGGCAGCTGCGACCAGTATCCCAAAAGCTCCCGGAAATAATTTTATTCCTTTTGAAAAGGCAATCATAAAGTATAAATAAAATTTATTAACAAGTCCTGGTGTTCACTGGAGCCTTAGTGTCTTAGTGCAACTTCTTTTGCCACAAAGAAACAAAGTCACCAAGTATTCACCAAGTTATTTAGTTTCATTTTCGTAGTTGAATGGGAAATCAATTGATGGTGAATGGGCTTCTTTCATAATTTCTTCCATCTTTTTAACAATTTCAGGCCGGGATGATGCAATATTGTTTACTTCTCCACTATCGGCGGAAAGATCGTATAATTCGGTTTCGCACTGCGGCACTTTATCAATATTGAGTTTCACAGCTTTCCAGTTGTCCATTCTTACAGCCATTTTTCCTCCCTGTTCATGAAATTCCCAGTATAAATAATCGTGTTCTTTCTGCTTTTTCCCCAGGAGGGATGGAAGAAACGATATTCCGTCAATTGGTACAGGTATCTTTGCCCCGGTTATCTCGGCAAAGGTTGGCATTACATCCCAGAATGCTGAAATATGATTGCTACGCGATCCGGGTCTGATCTTCCCTGTCCAGCGTACAAGCATGGGTGTTCTTATTCCCCCTTCGTACATATCACGTTTATAGCCTTTCAGAGGACCATTACTGTCGAAATAATCAGGATCGGCACCTCCTTCCATATGAGGACCGTTATCAGAAGCAAATATCACAATTGTGTTTTTATCCAACCCCAGTTCCTGAAGCTTTTTTAGCAGGTCACCTACATAATCGTCAAGCTCCTTTACCATGGCAGCAAAAGCTGCATGAGCTTCAGGCTGGGAACCATATGGTCCAAGCCTGAAAGTCGGCCCTGAGTCTACACCATTATATGATTTTTCAGGCATGTATTTTCCTCTGAATTGTTTCATATATTCCTCTTTGGCAAATAGTTCGGCATGAGGTATTGTTGTTGGATAAAACAGGAAGAAATGGTTGTTCCTGTTTTTTTCAAGAAATTCAAGTGCAGCTTTATGTATCAGGTCAGCACTGTAAGTCCCGGTTTTACTGCTGTCATTTTCATGAAGGACAATTTTATCATGATTGTGCCAGAGGTGATCGGGATAGTAATTATGGGCCAGGCTCTGGCAGTTATATCCATAAAACTCGTCAAATCCCTGCAGGTTAGGATCACCCTCCGATTCAATATAACCCAGTCCCCACTTTCCGAATGCACCTGTAACATAACCTCGTGTTTTAAGCATACCGGCAATTGTAAAAGTATTTGCCGGCAGAGGCCAGTTTCCTTCAGGTTCCCATCCTTTGTTTCCTCTTATGGGAGTATGTCCTGTATGCAAGCCAGTCATCAGGCAGGAACGCGAAGGGGCCGAAACTGTGCATCCGGTATAGTGTTGGGTAAACAGCATTCCTTCAGATGCAAGCCTGTCAATATTGGGAGTAGAGAATTTCTTTTGCCCGTAACAGCTCAGGTCGCCATAACCAAGATCATCTGCAAGAATATAGACAATATTTGGAAGGGGTTCTTTCTTTTGACCCGGAGTACATGACATCAATGCATATGATGCACAGAGGGCAAGCGATAATTTGTTCTTCATGCAATTAACTTTGGTTAGGATTCAGGAATACTGATCCGAAATACTTAATTAGCTAAAAGTATAATAATAATTTTAATATTAATTGGATATAGTTCAAATTGGAAGGAAATCCCTCACTTCGTTCGGGGTGACATGCTCCTTAGTGATATATAGACGACCGTTCCAGTACTTATATATGGGAACCAAATAAAATAAGATAATTAAGATCTTTCTTCCGCTAGCCGGTGATGTTCGAAGGGGATTCCTCATTCCGCTTTGCTCCACTCGGAATGACATGGCAATTTAGTGGTTTGGGTGGGGTGAAGAAGCGGCGATTTGCAACACAAAATATAACAAAAAAGCCATTTACTTTAGAATCGCCGCTTCTTCACCCCCTGTACCTCCCAAAAATACTTGTCATCCTGAATTGAGTGCAGCGAAATGAGGGATCTCCACAATGATATCGGTCAGCCAATTGTAAAATTAGTGTCATCTGCAGAGCAACAAACTAAATAGATGTGCTTTTAGTGGTGCTCAAAATGACAGAAACTTATGCTAATCTTACTTATATGAAGCGAGATGAACATTTTTCACTGCTCTGCCTGAAGGTTCATTCTGATTTCTGAATGATTCATCCCAGGCCAGGGCATCAGGAGTGCTGCAGGCAACAGAAGGAACGGAAGGAACGCATGATGCTGCAGAATCGGAAGGAAAATGTTCACTGAATATTGCCCGGTACATATATTCCTCTTTGTTCTGTGGGGGGTTAATAGGAAAACGGTATTTTGCATTTTCCAGCTGATCATCTGATATCTCTTTTGAAGCCAGCGATCTTAACGTATCTATCCATCCATAGCCAACTCCGTCAGAAAATTGTTCTTTTTGCCGCCAGGCCACGCTTTCCGGGAGGTAATCCTCAAAAGCTTTTCTGAGCACCCACTTTTCCATTTTATCCTTTCCGGCCATTTTATCCTTTGGATTAAGACGCATTGCAACATCAAGAAACTCCTTGTCAAGAAAAGGGACACGCCCTTCAACACCCCAGGCTGCAAGCGATTTATTGGCCCTCAGGCAGTCATAAAGGTGAAGTTTATCTAATTTCCTCAGTGTCTCTTCGTGAAATGCTTTTGCATCAGGCGCTTTATGGAAATAAAGATACCCTCCGAATACCTCGTCGGCACCTTCGCCTGAGAGCACCATCTTCACTCCCATCGATTTGATGACGCGCGAGATAAGGTACATCGGTGTTGATGCTCTTACTGTTGTAACATCGTATGTTTCAATATGATATATTACATCCCTCACAGCATCCAGACCCTCTTCCACTGTAAAGTGTATTTCATGATGTATAGATCCTATATGAATGGCTACTTTTCGTGCAGCCGTAAGATCAGGAGAACCTTCCAAACCAATCGCAAAAGAGTGCAGCTGAGGCCACCAGGCTTCTGTTTTGTCGCCAGATTCTATTCTCTTTGAAGCGAATTTTTTTGCCACTGCCGAAATAATTGAAGAATCAAGCCCTCCCGACAGTAATACACCATAAGGAACATCCGACATTAACTGACGGTGAACTGCTTCTTCCAATGCTTTACGCAGCTCAGGAATTGAGGTTTTATTATTCTCCACAGCCTGGTAGCTCATCCAGTCGCGTTCATACCATTTCTTCATAACACCCTCTTTGCTGAAGAGATAATGACCAGGAAGAAATTCCTCAATTTTATTACATACACCCTCAAGAGCTTTTAATTCGGATGCAACATAGAAATTGCCGAAAGAGTCCCAGCCCATATAGAGAGGAACAATACCAATATGGTCGCGGGCAATGAGATAACAATCGTTCTCTTTATCGTAGAGTGCAAAAGCAAATATCCCGTTCAGATCTTCGAGAAAGTCAGGACCTTTATGACGGTACAGAGCCAGAATTACCTCACAATCGGAATTTGTGAGAAATTCATATGAATCCTTATAGCGTTTTCTTATTTCCTGATGATTATATATTTCTCCGTTAACAGCCAGAACGAGATTGCCGTCTTTACTGTACTGTGGTTGTTTTCCCGACTCAACATCTACAATTGATAACCTCTCATGTGCCAGTATCGCTTTGTCGCAATGAAATATGCCAGACCAGTCGGGCCCGCGGTGCCTTACCTTCTTGGACATTTTAAGAACTTTGGGCCTCAGCTCATTATTGTCAACTTTTAAATCAAATACTCCTACTATTCCGCACATATTAATTTTTGTTTTTATGAAAAATTTCAAATCAAAACTCAGGCTGTAAATCTAACAAAATATTATCAATTACAAATAATAAATGAAATAATATTTAATATTATAATCATTAATTGTAAGCTAAACAACCATTATAACGAATATATATTATTAAATAACAGTATTTAATAAATATTATTAATATTGGAATTTGTATCACCAGATTCAATTTGTACCTGTTCCGGTAATACTGACTTCACTTCTTTCCGGTAAAGGGGGAGTTATTAAGACACTAGACACTGGACGCTGAACCTGGGAAGGACATAATGACGCAAAGGTAAATGCTCATACCCGGAGGGCCTGTCATGTTTTGCATGGGTCTAGAGACGGGTTGAAAGGACCCTAATCCTCTACACCGGATTAAATATGCAATTAATAATTGTTCCAGCTAATTCTGTGATCTGTACTCGTTTGGTGTAGATCCGACCCGTTGTTTAAACAACCTCGTAAAGTGCTGGGGGTACTTGAACCCTAATTCGTATGCAATTTCGTTCACCGTTTTACTGGAATCAAAGGTTTTGATTTTAGCTATGTCAATAATTTTGTCCTGAATGTATTCCTTTGCCTGTTTGCCGGTTTCCTTTTTAATCAAATCACCAAAATAGTTGGCCGACAGATGAAGTTCTTCAGCGAAATACGCAACAGAAGGCAAACCAATTTTTTGGGGTTTTTCAGACGAAAAATAGCCGTTCAAAAGTTCCTCGAAATTTTCTAAGATGCCTTTGTTGGCATTATCCCTTGTAAAGAACTGGCGGTCATAAAAGCGGTCGCAGTAATTCAATAATAATTCAATATTTGAAGCAATTAGTTTTTTGCTGTGTTTGTCAACGGCCGTTCTAATTCATAACTGATCTTTGAAAAACAATCCAAGATGATCTGGCGTTCGCGTTCGGATACGTGAAGAGCTTCAGAAGAATACCCAGGAAGTTAAGTAACCAGCTTCGTCTTAAATCCATATAATTTCGTTTTAAAGAATTAAATGAGTATCCTGATCCTATATTTTACTAAATTTGTTAACGTCCATTAAGACATTTAATTATGAAAAAGATTAAAATATTCATCATCGCATTTTTGTTATTTTCCTGTCTGTCGAATTCCAAATCGCAGGACTGGCCTCAGTTCCTTGGTCCGGACAGAAACAGCACCTCACCACAGAAAGGTATTTTACGCTCCTGGCCTGAAACCGGTCCTGAAGTATTATGGACTGTTAATGTTGGTCCCGGATATGGAGGGCCGATAATAAAAGATGGTAAAGTCTATATACTCGACAGAGATGATGCGGTTGGAGATATTATGCGCTGCTTTGATTTTTCCAATGGTAAAGAACTCTCGCGCTACAGTTATGATGCTCCAGGAACTTTTCAGTATCCGGGGTCAAGAAGTGTACCGGCTATTGATGGTAACAGGGTCTATTCCTGCGGACCTTACGGCGACCTGTACTGCATTGATATCAATACACATAAACCTGTCTGGAAAAAGAACATTATGAGAGATTTCGGTGGAACTAAAATACCTGTATGGGCGATAACCCAATGTCCGCTTATATACGGTAACTTGCTTATCATTTCTTATTCAAAAGATCCATACGCCGGGTTGGTTGCCTACAACAAAATTTCAGGAGACATCGTATGGAAGACAGAAGCTATCGGAAATGAAACTTACGCAAGCCCGACGGTTGCAAAAATTGCAGGAGAGGATCATATCGTTATGGTATTTTCATCCACGAATACCTATATGCACAGAGATATTAATACATCCCCGGGCAGGATAATCGGGCTAAAACCACAAACAGGGAAAATTCTCTGGGAATATAATAACTGGGAGAATGCGATCCAGGTAGCTCCGGCTCTTGATGCCGGCGAAGATAGAATTATTGTTGTCGGGGGCTATGAACATGGAGTGGTAATGATAAAGATTGATAAGAAATCTGACGGGAGTTATGGTGTCACAGAGCTTTATAAACACAACGATTTCGGTGATCATACCAAACCCCCTATATTGCATAAGGGTTATTTCTATGCCCAGTTCTCGACAAACAGCAAACGCGATGGTCTCTGTTGTATGAGTATGGATGGCAAGGTTATGTGGAAAACAATGCGGTCACCTCTGTTCGATAAAGGCAGTATGATCCTTGCGGACGGGCTGATACTGGCAACTGATGGCCGTAAAACCCTGTACCTCATACAGCCGGATTCTTCAGGATTCAAGCCTCTTACTTCTGCTGAGATACTTGGAGATGGCCAGAACTGGTCTCCAATGGCTCTTGCTGATGGAAAACTCCTTATCAGGGACCAGAGCCGTTTAATGTGTCTAAAAGTTGCAAAATAAGTCCTGATGTCAAAAGAGCAGAGAACCTGCGAACCTTGTATCAGAATTTAATCATTCGCTTTCATTACCTGATTTTTCCTTTTAGAGCTTTATAAAAGCGATATCCTGCTCAAATTAGATTTCAATTACAAAATAATATCTAATTTTAGAATTTTTGAAAAATATAATATTTGTCTCAACTTAAATTTTGACTTAGAATTATTAAAATTAATATGAAAGGAGTTTTTAATATGAAACTAACTAAGTTGTTTATAGCGGTGATCGTCTTTTTATTTTTTATATCTGGCATTAATGCACAAGACTGGCCGCAGTATCTCGGACCCGACAGGAATAGTACCTCACCTCAGAAAGGTATTTTACGTTCCTGGCCTCCACAGGGCCCTGAAGTTCAGTGGACTGTTAATGTTGGCATAGGTTATGGCGGACCAGTTGTCAAAGATGGTAAAGTCTACATATTGGACAGGGATGATAAGGTTGGCGATGAAATGAGATGTTTTGACCTTTCCAGTGGAAAAGAACTCTGGAATTTTAGTTATAATGCTCCCGGGTCTGTTATGTTTCCCGGATCGCGAAGTGTACCTATTGTAGACGGCAACCATGTTTATTCGTGTGGTCCTTACGGTGATCTTTATTGCATAGACATCAATACACACAAGCCTCTCTGGAATAAGAACGTCTGGACGGATTTTGGTGGTGGCGAGATTCCGACCTGGGCAATTTCACAGTGTCCTTTGGTTTACAACGATTTGCTTATACTGGCTTCACAGGCGCCAAAAGCAGGTGTTGTGGCATATGATAAACTTACAGGTAAAGTAAAATGGACGACACCATCTCTTGGACCTGTCGGTTATGTCAGTCCAATAATCATAAAAATCGGAGGAGTCAGCCATCTTGTTATGATAACGGCCGCAGAAGGACGCGGAGGAAGCGCAAGAGGAGGCAAAGTGGTTGGCATTGACCCCCTTACAGGAAAGATCCTGTGGAAATATACTAACTGGCAATGTTCCATTCCTGTCCCCAGTGCAGTTGATGCCGGTGACGGCAAAATACTTATTTCCGGAGGATACAGGGCCGGCGCAGCAATGATAAAAATTGAGAAGAAAGCTGATGGCAGCTACGGTGTTACCGAACTTTATAAAAATGCTGAATTTGGTGCACACACGCAGCCACCTGTTCTTTGTAACGGATATTTCTATGCTCAATGTTCGACGAATGAATCGAAATATGGACTGGTATGTATGAGTATGGACGGCCAGGTTAAATGGAAAACCATGAGATCTCCCCTATTTGATAAGGGGGGCATAATTCTTGCGGATGGTTTGCTGCTAGCCACCGATGGCGCCAGTAAATTGTACCTTATAGAGCCGGATCCTTCAGCTTTTAAGCCTGTTGCAGTTTCGGAACTCCTCAAAGGAGAATCAGATAATCAAAGATCTCCAACACAAAACTGGGCTCCACTGGCGCTTGCGGAAGGAAAACTCATGATCAGGGATCAGAGCCGCTTAATGTGTGTCAAAGTTGCAAAATGATATAAATAAATATTTATTAATAAATATTATTTACTCAGGAAAAACCAGTAAAGTACTATTATATTAATATAATAATAGATCAGGTGTTAAAAATTCCTAATTAGCCCTTTTATAGGGTCATCTTTATCAGCTTATTTCTAAAGTTTTATCTGGTTTTTATATATTGCAGATTCATTAAAAACCATAGCGATGATGATTATCGATAAGAGACTAAATCTTTTAAAATCATGATATATATTTTCCCCCAAATAAGTTTAATAAGTTGATGTCTTCTTCTGGGAAAAAAAATATAATTATTGGAGTAATTGCTGCAGCGGTTTCTTCAGCTCTCCTTTTGTGGTGGATTTTAATGCCACAACCACTGGATCTGACTGAAAGAGTTCCCGGAATGGATAACAGGCCTAAGATGGAAGCACGATCAGATACAGTTGTTATAGGTCAGTTCTTTGACACACTTGCACAATTTGATGAGCTAGTTAAAGGTGATTGGCCAAGATTCAGGGGTAAGGATTTTGATAACATAAACAAAGACACCACTCCCCTTGCTGAAACATGGGACACTTCAGGTCCTGCCATAGTATGGAGAACAACTCTTGGTGAAGGCTATGCAGGTCCCGCAGTTCACAACGGAAGGGTTTACCTTCTCGATTACAACGAAAGAAGGAAAGCTGACATGCTCAGATGCTTCTCACTTGCTTCAGGAAAAGAGTTATGGAGACGCTGGTATTATGTTGACCTTAAGCGTAATCATGGTTATTCAAGGACAATTCCGGCAGTAACCGACAAATACCTGGTAACTATTGGCCCCAGGTGCCATGTTATGTGCGTGAACCCAATTAGCGGCGATCTTTTATGGACTATCGACCTGGAGAAGGAATATGGAATTCCGGGAACAGAAAAAGGAAGGATTACCCCGGATTTTTACACCGGACAGTGTCCATTGATAGATAAAGATGTTGCCGTTATAGCTACTGGTGGTAAAGCCCTGATGATTGGCGTTAATTGTGCTGATGGTAAGGTTCTGTGGAAAACTCCAAACCCCGATTCACTTAGAATGTCACACGGTTCAATAATCCCGATGTTCTTTTATGGAAAACGAATGTATGTCTACAACGCTATTGGAGGAGTGGTAGGCGTTTCAGCGGGAGGAGACAATGTAGGAAAGCTGCTATGGAAGACACTGGAGTGGAGTCCCGCGACGACTGCTGCCTCTCCTGTTTACCTGGGTAATAATGAAATTGCGGTATTTGGCAGTTACGGTGCCGGAGGCGGAAGAATAGCAATTGGTTTTGACGGATCATCATACTCTGCTTCAGTAAAAGAGCAGCATAAGGCGACCAATGGGATGGCAAGCGATCAGCAAACACCCATTATTATCGGGGATTATATTTGGAGTGTTCTTCCTGAGAATGCGGGTCCTCTTAAAAAACAACTGGTTTGCTATCAAAAAACAGATCTGCTGACACCTGTTTGGTCAAGCGGTAAAGCGAACCGGTTTGGCAGAGGACTCGGTCCATATATTGTGAGCGGAGATAAAATGTATCTTCTTGACGATAACGGAAATTTATATCTTTTCAGGATTAAGAATAATAATGCTATATTACTGGCAAGCCATAAGATCCTTAACGGAATTGAAGCATGGGGACCAATGGCTATTGCAGGCAAATACCTCTTAATGAGGGATTCAAGGAATTTATTATGTCTGAATATTGGTAAAAAAGAATGAGATGAATAAAAAGCTGACAGGATTTTTTGCAGTTCTTATTGTGCTTATCTTCATAGGGTACATGATTTTCGACACCATTAAGAATGATGGATCAACTGGTCAGGAAACGAAACCTGATACAGTCGGCATATTAACTGATTCATGGCAGGCTTCCAATGATTTTAAGGTAACGAATGGCTCGCTTAAGTCTGTTACTGTATCTCCTGATGGGCATGTATATCTGGGGGGTGATTCCTTTGTGACATGCTATGATAAAGAACTTAAAGTAAAATGGGATCTTAAGACTACTCATCCTGTAACATCGCTTTGCAGGTACGGAGATACAATATATGCTACTACTATTGAGCAGATAATGATCATCAGTCCTGAAGGGAAAATAATAACCGAATGGGGTCCGTTTGAAGATAAGAGTATAATTACTTCTGTAACTTCAAATACCAAATACGTAGCATTTGCAGATGCCGGGAATAAGATGATATTTATCCTTGACAAAGGAGGAGAAGTTAAAAAGATGATTGGACAGAATGACGGCCAGTTTGTTATCCCAAGTCCCTATTTTGATATAGCTCTGACACCTGACAATATTTTGTATGTAGCGAACACCGGTCACAGGAGAATTGAAAAACGCAGTATTGATGGTGATTTGATCAGCTTTTTTGGAGAGCCAGGGTTAGGACCCGGAGCTTTCTGCGGATGCTGTAACCCCGCTCATTTTATAATTACCCCGGATGGTTTTGTAACAGCAGAGAAAGGGCTTAACAGGATCAAGATCCTGAATAAAAAAGGTGAATTTGTCGAATTTGTATCATCGCATAATAACTTTGTTCCCTCGGAACCGCTTGACATTGCAACGGCTGACGGGAATACTATTTATGCTGCAAATCCGGCTGATTCAAAACTATACGTGTTTACACGGAAATAAAAAAGGCGGAAGACGCTGGACACTGGACGCTGGACAAAAGCTCTTAATTCCCCTCCTGGAGGGATTAAGGTTAATTAGCCCCCCCTGTGGGGGGGGTGGGGGGTAATAAGGTTAAGGTTAAGGTTAAGGTTAAGGTTAAGGTTGAAATAGACGAAAGAAAGACAAAAGATAAAAGTAATGGTAGAAAACAAAATATTATGAACAGGATAGATTTTTTTAAAAAGATGGGACGTTACATTCTTTTACTGCTGATGGCCTTTATCGTAATGGCTGTAGGAAAGAGAGTTGTTACAGGAAGTGATTGTGCTGAATGTCCGGGTAACGGAATATGCAGAGGTGAATCTGATTGTGTTAATTTCCAAATTAAAACAAAATGAAGGAAGGGAAGAATAAATATCAGACCAGGAGGGAGTTTATAAAAACAGCGGGTAAACTTGCCGTTGTCATTCCATTGGCAATGATACCGGTCGCACTTGCCAAAAAAACCACAACATCGGGTTATGTCTGGCAGATTGATCCTTTCAAATGCACCCAGTGCGGACAATGCCAGACCAACTGTGTACTTACGCCCTCAGCCTCCAAATGCGTTCATGCTTTCAGGCTGTGCGGATATTGTGATCTTTGCGGCGGTTATCTTCGCCAGGGTGTTAAAACGATCAGCACAGGCGCTGAGAACCAGCAGTGCCCCACTGGCGCCATAACCAGGACCTTTGTCGAAGAGCCCTATTTTCAGTATACCATAAATGAAGATCTGTGCAACGGCTGTGCAAAATGTGTTAAGGGATGTGCCGATTTCGGTAACGGCTCATTATACATGCAGATAAGGCATAATCTCTGTGTTAACTGTAACGATTGCTCAATAGCCAGGACCTGTCCTTCACAGGCCATTTCTCGAATACCGGCAAGTGTAGCATATCTTCAAAAAGACAAAAGACAAAAGTGAAAAGTCAAAAGTTAAAAGTGTAACAGCATAAATAAACTTAATTAGTTGTAGAATTAGCCCCCCCTGTGGGGGGGTTGGGGGGTTGGGGGGTTGTAAATTAAAGGGTGAATTCATGAATAACAAACGAATTAATAACAAACGAATTAAGAACTTAGAACTGATAATGAAGAAAGCACTACCATATATCATATTTCTACTGCTGTTATTCTGGCATGTGGTTCTTTTTGCCCAGGACAGATTTCCCAGACCGGAGTTTGAAACGGGATATTCCTATCCCACAAACCAGTTGCCACTTCAGAGGGCGCAGGTATGGGAATACATCGATGTTGCTGTTTTGATCGGTGCACTGGCAGTAACCACCTGGCTGGCACTTAAAAAAAGGTCACGACAGGGATTAATTTGGATGTCGGTATTCTCGCTTGCATATTTTGGCTTTTACAGGCAGGGCTGTATATGCTCCATTGGTTCTGTGCAAAATGTATCGCTGGCTCTTTTCAATACCACTTATACAATACCGCTTACAGCTCTTCTCTTTTTCATCATACCTCTCCTTTTTGCGCTTGCTTACGGGAGAGTATTTTGTGCAGGTGTTTGTCCTCTCGGTGCAATACAGGAATTGACGGCAATAAAACCCTTAAAACTAACAAAAACCGTTGAGGTTTTTCTGGCTTCAGTCCCATTCATCTACCTGGGGCTGGCAGTGCTTTTTTCTGCTACGAACAGCCAGTTCCTGATTTGTCGGTTTGATCCTTTTGTAGGTATATTCAGGCTTGATGCCCCATATACTATGATAATCTTCGGGGTGCTATTACTTCTTGCAGGAATATTTGTAAACAGGCCTTACTGCAGGTTCCTGTGTCCGTACGGAGTTCTTCTGAATGTCTTTTCAAGGTTTGCAGGAAAACATCTGACCATTACTCCTGCCGAATGTATAAACTGCAGGCTTTGTGAAGATTCATGTCCCTATGATGCAATTATTCCATCCAACCCTGAATTAAGCACTGAAGAACCTGGAAAATCCCGGAAGCGGTTTATATTATCCTTTGTGTTAATTCCGGTTTTTGCAGTAGCAGGAGGATTTATTCTTTATAATCTTGCCCCTGTTCTTGCCGGTGTAAACAATAATGTAAGACTGGCAAAGGAGATCAGGGCCGAAAATGAAACGGGAATAGAATCTGTCACAAAATCGGTTGCGGCATTCAAGGAATCTGGTAAGACGGAAGCCGAATTATTTGAAGGAGAAGCATCAATAATAAGGCAATTCGAAAAGGACTCCCCATGGGTAGGAGTTTTTCTTGGAATATCACTGGGTTTAGGAATGGTTTCACTTTCACTGAGAAGCAGGAAAAATGAGTACAGGCCTGATCAGGGAAAGTGCTATAGTTGTGGCAGGTGCTTCAAATATTGTCCAATCAAAGTAAAAAATGGTAATGAAACTTAACCTTACTGAAAAAGATATTAGCGTATTTAAGGTGGTCAGCCAGGTTGCGGGTATATTTTCGCTAGTTGTGGCAATGACAATGATATTCAGCCTGGTACAGTTAAAAATCATAAATCCGCTTGATAATCCTGTATTATTATCAGTTAAGGAACAGTATGATAAAGATCCTGCAAATGCTTCAAATGCTGAGCAGGTAAGGGCAATGGACCTCATGGCCAGAAAAGCATATTTTTCATCGCGATGGCAGGTTGAAACAGGCTCATATCTTCTTCTGGCAGGTGCAATAATATTTATTTTATGCCAGCGTATTATAACCGATAATGAGAAGATCAGCCCGGTCATACCCGGAGTAAAGCCTGACGTTTCCACAAAGAAAGAAAAGAAAAGAAAATATCTTATTGCAGCTGCCTCCTTAATCATGTTAACAGCAATTGTTGCATCGTTTATCCTGCGGGCTGGATTACCGGAACCGCTGCTCAAACCGGGATCTTCGGCTGAACAAAAGTCAAGTAGCAGGGAAAATGCACCTGAGCCTGACAAAACAAACTGGCCTTTCTTTCGCGGACAGGATAGCCGCGGGATAGCGGGTGGAAAAGGTTATCCAACCGAATGGGATGGCGGGGCCGGGAAAAATATATCCTGGAAAATTGAGGTTCCGGAAAAGGGAAAAAGCTCACCTGTTATTTGGGGGGACAAGCTATTCATAACGGGTGCTCAGAACAAGGACTGCGAGGTCTATTGCATTAATAAAAAAACAGGAGATATTCTATGGAAAGGATCTGCCGGGAATATTCCGGGCCAGCCTGAAGTATTGCCTAAAATGGACCCGGAAGCTGGCCTCGCAGTTTCTACGGTAGCTACCGATGGCAAAGTAGTGTGCGCAATTTTTGCTAATGGAAACCTTATTTGTTTTGACATGAACGGAAAACAGAAGTGGGCCAAAAACATAGGAGTTCCGGAAACCAGTTATGGTTATTCTTCCTCTCTTGTCATATTTGAAAAGATCCTTCTTGTTCAGTTCGACAGTAATTCAAAAATATCCCTGCTGGGTTTTGACCTGGAAACAGGAGAGCTGAAATGGGAAACTCCGCGTAACGGACGACCAGTATGGTCCTCTCCTGTACTTGCATATTTCAAAGGACAACCACAGCTTATTATTAATGGCAATCCTGCAGTAAGCAGTTATGATCCTTCAACCGGGAAGGAATTGTGGGAGGTGGAATGTATGAGTGGAGATGTTGCACCATCAGTTGCGGTAAACAGCACAATGGCCTATGCGGTAACTGATTATGTAAAACTTGTGGCTATTAAGCCCGGACCATCTCCTACTATAGCCTGGGATGACAATACATATACTCCGGATGTTTCAAGCCCTGTTGCAACCGATAAATTTCTGTTTCTTTCCACAGGAACTGGCGATGTAGCCTGCTATAATTCAGAGAAAGGCGACACTTTATGGACACATTACTTTTTGGATCAGTTCTATGCTTCTCCTATCGTAGCTGATAATTTGGTTTACTTTCTTGACAGAAGCGGAGTCATGCATATTGTAAAGGCCGATTCGCATTATGAACTGGTGGCCGAATCGCCTATCGGCGAGAACACCGATTGCACTCCGGCATTTTCTGATAAGAAGATATATATAAGAGGAAGGAAAAATCTTTATTGTATTTCAAAATAGTGAATAACGACAAGAAAGAAATATTAGCAGAAAACTGCAATTGTAAACCTGTCCGACATGAAGAAATAGCGGCAGTGGTTGATTCTGTGGTTGATTTGACAGGAAGGGAGCAGGATAAGGTTATACTTATACTTCAGGAGGTTCAGAAAAGGCTGAATTACCTGCCATCTGAAGCCCTTAAACACATTTGTAAGGTAACAGATATAACACCCGGACAGATATCAGGCGTTTCAACATTTTATTCGCAGTTCAGGCACCTGCCTGTCGGACAGCACATTGTCAAAATCTGTGCCGGAACAGCCTGCCATGTAAAAGGTGCTCCGCTGATATCAGATGCATTTAAAAGAGTTCTTAAGATAGATGATACAATAAATGTTTCACCCGATAACCTCTTTTCAATAGAGGAAGTTGCATGTCTGGGTTGCTGCACTCTGGCGCCTGTTGTTCAGATCGACAATAAAACTTACGGGCATGTAAAACCTACGCAGGCAGACGAGATAATTTATGATTTCCTTCATTCAGTCTCGAAAAGTTCCGATATATCTGAGGATGACATCAACGATGATGTGGATGCGGAAATAAGGATAGGTATCGGTTCATGCTGTGTTGCAGGAGGAAGTAAAATTATCCTTTCTGAAATTATGAGTATAAAGGAAAAATATGATCTGAATATAAGGCTGAAACCTGTCGGATGCGTCGGCGTATGTAACCAGACCCCCCTGATGGAAATTGTTACAAGGGATAATATTCATTCCAGATACACAAACGTAGCTAAACAACAGGTTGAGGATATACTACTTAAGCATGTAAAACCCAGGGCATTAAGAAATAGAATAAAATTCAGCATAAATGATCTGGTTGATACATTTCTTTCAGAAGATAAGATAGTCAGTAAGGTTAATCTGCCGGTAGAACTGAGAGAAAAGTATCTGAATAATTTCCTTAATCACCAGGTACATATTGCAACCCTTAACAGTGGAGTCCTTTCTCCTGTATCATATGAAGAATATATCCGGTCGGGTGGTTTTAAAGCACTTGAAAAGTGTATAGAAGAACCTGACAGGGATACAATAATCGACATTATTTCTGAAAGTGGCTTAAGAGGACGTGGAGGAGCAGGATTCCCTACCGGTAAAAAGTGGAGAATATCTCAATCGGCGAAAGGAAATCATAAATATGTCGTTTGTAATGGTGATGAGGGAGATCCGGGAGCATTCATGGACAGAATGCTGCTGGAATCTTTTCCCTACAGGGTCATTGAAGGAATGCTGATTGCAGGCTACTCAACGGGTGCTCATGAAGGTATTTTTTATATCCGTGCTGAATATCCGCTGGCTGTAAGCAGGGTAAGAATAGCTATTGCGAATTGTTACGAAAAAGGAATACTGGGACGAAATATTAACGGAAGCGACTTTTCGTTCGATGTAAATGTTTTTGAAGGCGCCGGTGCATTTGTGTGCGGTGAGGAAACTGCTCTTATCCTCTCACTCGAAGGTAAACGAGGCTCTCCTTACCTGCGGCCACCCTACCCTGCCGTAAAAGGATATAAGGGCCAGCCTACACTCGTTAATAATGTTGAAACCCTTTCATTAGTGCCCTGGATAATCAACAATGGTGCTGTAGCATTTAACTCAATAGGTTCTGAGTCAAGCAAAGGAACCAAAGTATTTGCACTCGCGGGGAAAATATCAAAAGGCGGCCTTATTGAAGTTCCTATGGGAATCACAATACGACAGATTATAGAAAACATTGGTGATGGCGTTGCTGAAGGCAGAACCTTTAAAGCAGTTCAGATAGGCGGTCCTTCAGGTGGATGTATTCCTGCAAGTGAAGCTGATACACCCATTGATTATGAGGAACTTACAAAAATGGGCGCAATGATGGGTTCAGGCGGTCTGGTAGTTCTCGATGATGCCGATTGTATGGTCGATATGGCAAAATATTTTCTGACCTTCACACATAAACAATCATGCGGAAAATGCACTTTCTGCAGGATCGGTACCAAACAAATGCTGAATATACTTACGAGACTCAGCGAAGGGAAGGCAGCTCCTGAAGAAATAGACGAGCTTGAAAAACTTTGTAAATCAGTCAAAGATGGCAGCTTATGCGGACTTGGAAAAACAGCACCTAATCCTGTCCTCACAGGCCTAAGATATTTCAGGGAAGAGTATGAAGAACACACCCGCGGAATATGCAGGGCAAAAAAATGCAGGGAATTGATTAAATACAGCATAAATGACAATTGTACAGGTTGTACCAAATGCTCACAGGACTGCCCGGTTAAGGCAATCCCCTTTCGACCTTATGAAAAACATGAGATAGACCAGCTTATTTGTACTAAATGTGACACTTGCCGGATTATTTGCCCCGAAAATGCTATCGAAATTGTGAACATAAATGGTTAAATTGAAGATAAATAGCATCGAATATGAAGTTCCGGAAGGATCTACAGTTCTGGAGATAGCCAGGGATGCAGGGTTTGATATTCCGACTCTTTGCCACAAAGATGGCTTGCCTCACTATTCCTCCTGTATGGTTTGCATGGTTAAGGATAGAAGAAAAGGCAATTTTTTGCCCTCATGCAGCGCACTGGCTCAGGAGGATATGGATATAGACACTATCAGCGATGATGTAATTGAAATAAGACGAAAAGCAATAGAGCTTTTACTCTCGGAGCATCGGGCGGAATGTGAAGCGCCATGCAGGATTGTTTGCCCGGCCGGTTATAATATTCCGTTAATGAACAGGCTGATTTCGCAAAACAACTTTATAGCTGCAATTGAACTTGGCATAAACCAGCTTATCTCAGAAGAAATTAAATGTACAACCTGTCCGGGCTATTGCGAAAATGCATGCCGGCGCAAGAAAGTTGATATTCCTGTATCAATACGTAATTTACAATTATTTGTTTATGAACAGATTAAGAATCATGAACATATTAATTCTTCAGGATTAAAACAGGGCAATTCACCTTCTGTAATATCCGGTGAACAGGAAAAATCAAAAAAACGGTTCTCATCACATATAGGCAAACTGGAGGCATCCGAGTTAAGTGAATGGCTGAAAGAGTGCAGTGATCAGGCCAGTCGATCACGTGAAATAGCTGATAACGATTCTGCAGTAATTGAGTCGGGTATCTGTATGCATTGTGATTGCCGCGCTGCAGATGACTGCAGGCTGAGGGATCTCGCGAAAGATTTCTCAATAAAGGATCCCCGTGGAAAACTTGTAAACTCACCTATTGTTAAGAAGATTAATCACAATACAGGCCTTATTTTTGAAAATGCTAAATGCATTAAGTGCGGTTTATGTGTAAGAATTTGTGAGGATTCAACAAATGAACCCGCATTGTGTTTTATAAACAGAGGCTTTATAAGTATTATTTCAGAACCGCTGACTGAAGAATTTGATAATATATTGAAAACAAAAAGCAAAGAAGTAGTTGAAATATGCCCTACAGGTGCATTGAGCTTTTTAGATTAATAGTAATAATCCCTTAGTGATCCTTTGTGAATACCTAAGTGTAACTTTGTGCTTAATTTACATTTAATACTTAACCAAAACAGATGCAATATTATTTAACCTTATTAATTTCCTTCCTGATAATTACACCTGTAACTTCCCAGACAGATGAATCAGACTGGCCTCTTTTCAGGGGTAGCGCTGATCTTTCCGGGAAATATGATTCTGAACTTCCTGCATCCCCAAAACTATTATGGAGTGTATCAACAGGAACAAGAGCACAATCTTCCCCTGTGATAAGTGAGGGAATGGCTTATTTTGGAAATGATAAAGGGACTATTAATGCAGTTGATCCCGATGGAAAAATTAAATGGCGCTATTTTGCTAACAGTGCCATTGATGCAGCCCCATTAGTCTATGGGAAAAGGATAATTTTTGGAACAAACGAGGGATCCCTTATTGCATTGGACAAATATTCCGGTAGCTTACTCTGGTCATATGTTACTGATAACCAGATAGCAGGATCGGCTAATGTATGGAAAGTTGGTAACAAAGCAGGAATTATTGTCGGGAGTTATGACTATTATCTCCATTGTGTTAACCCTGAAACAGGAAAGCGACTATGGCAGGTTGAAACTGAAAATTATATAAACGGAACACCTGCTATTTTAAACGGGAAAATTGTGTTTGGTGGCTGCGATGGAATGATAAGGGTTGTGGATCCTGTTACAGGCGTACAGAAAGACACTGTTGACATCGGAGTTTATATTGCTGCCTCTCCTGCCCTTTCAGGCGACATGGCCTATTTTGGAGATTATGACGGAAACATATATTGCCTGAATATCAGATTAAAAAAAATGATATGGCATATAATGCCTGGTGAAAATTCCGGGTCAATTATGGCTATTCCGGCTGTAGGCTTCAATTCAGTTGTGATAGGCAGTGAAGATAAATACCTTTACTGCTACAATGCAGCTGACGGAAAGCTGAAATGGAAGTTCAGAACAAATGGACGTATAACAGGCTCGGCGGTAATAACATCAACTGAAGTGCTTTTTACAAGTATGGATGGGAATATTTATATTCTTAGTCTCACAAATGGGAAAAAATTATGGAGCTTTAATGCAGGAGCGCCGATAAGCAGTTCTCCAGCGGTAATAAAAGGAAAGTTTTTTATTGTCACGGATGATGGCAGGTTATTGTCATTCGGAGAAAATCTGTAGAGATGTTGCATGCAACGTCTCTACTACGGATTATATATAGAAGAAATATATAAAATGAAAATTGTATATCTGATAACAGGTTCCGGCGGATCATTCTATTGCGGCAATTGTTACCGCGACATGATTTACCTGAGAGCCATCCGTAAGGTTCCGGGTATCACAGCCTCCGCTATACCATTATATCTCCCGCCTGACGAGGATACACATGAATCAGGTCTTGATAAGAATGTTTTCTTTGGAGCAATATCCATGTATATCAGGGAGAAAGTACCTTTCCTGAGAAATATGCCGGCATTTTTTGATAAATTGTTCGATTCTGCCCCTATGCTGAAGATGGCTGCCCGCAGGGCCGGAACAACACGCACTGAAGGACTCGAAGATATGACGCTTGGCATGATAAAAGGCGAAAATGCTTTCCCGGAAAAAGAGCTTCAGCGTCTTGTAAATTATCTCACAAAGGATGGCAAGCCCGATATCATCCACCTTTCGAATGCCCTGGTGATAGGTCTGGCTCGCCAGCTGAAGAAAAAAATGGATGTTAAGATTGTCTGTTCTCTTCTTAATGAAGATGACTGGATAGATGAGATGGCAGAACCATATCAGTCCAGGGCATGGGAACTGATATCAAGAGAGGCACCTAATGTGGATGTATTCTTAACTCCCAGTCTTTATTATAAGGAGCTTTTCATATTAAAAACAGGCATAACCGGAGAGAATTGTTACATTGTTCCTCTTGGCCTGGATCCTGGTGATCTGATAAATATCGAAAAAAAAGGTATGTATCCGTCTGTTGGCTATTTCTGCAGGATCAGCGCCATGAACGGATTCGATAAGCTTGTTGATTCTTTTATTGAGCTAAGAAAAAACAATCTGCTCCCCGGGCTTACACTGCATGTATCCGGGGGCTATACAGGTGACGATAAGTCCTTTATTTCTGAACAGATAAAAAAAATCAAAGCAGAAGGCTTAAAAGGTTCTGTGAAGATATACCCTGAATTTCACGGAGACAGCAAAAATGATTTTTTCAGCAATATCGATATTATGAGTGTACCCGTGAGAAAACATGATGGTTATGGCTTATACCTGCTTGAAGCAAACGCAGCCGGAATACCTGTTGTTCAGCCTGAAACCGGTGCATTCCCTGAAATCATTCATAGAACAGAAGGTGGAATAACATACGCACCAGATAATGTGTCAGAATTGTCAATAAGTTTACTTAATCTTTTCCGGGACAACACTTTACGCAAAAAGCTTGGCGAAAACGGAAGAGAAAGAGTCATAAAGGATTTGTCGCTGGAAAAAATGGCCGTAAACCTGTCAGAAGTTTATCGTTCATTGACTATTATTACACCCGACGTATCCGTGGAAAATATAATAAAATAAATGAATTTAACGATAAGGTTATATATATTTTAAAATTAGTAATATGCTTAAGATTAATAACATATCAAAATCATTTATTCAGAGAGGCCTGGTACTGAATAACCTGTCACTCGAAGTTAATAAAGGTGATTCAATAGCTGTTATGGGACCAAGCGGTTCTGGAAAAACAACACTTATGAATATTATCGGATTGCTTGATAAACCTGATAGTGGTGAAATCTTATTTAATGGGTTTCCGATAGCTGATTTTTCGGACTATGAATCGGCTGTGTACAGGAATCGGAATATCGGATTTGTTTTTCAGGAACATCTTTTGCTTCCACATCTTAACATTTTGGAAAACATATTCCTGCCATTAGCCGCTGCTAAACATCCGGCCGAAGAACTTACATTGAGAGAGAAACATATTGAAATGCTTATTAACAAAACAGGTATTTCCGATCTGAAGGAGAAATATCCTCACCAGATATCCGGAGGTGAGGCTCAGCGTGCAGCTTTGGTGAGAGCCCTGGCCAATAATCCTTCCCTGCTGCTTGCTGATGAGCCAACAGGCTCTCTTGATGCAAAAAACGCCAACATCCTCGGAGATCTGCTTGTGGAAATGAATAAAGATTTCGACATTACAATATTGCTTGCAACTCATTCAGCCGATCTTGCAAATAAAATGTCGGTGATGCTAAGGCTGGAAGAGGGTAAATTAAAGACTTAACCCATCCCCAACCCCTTCCCTTAATCAATAAGGGAAGGGGCTTTCTTAAAGAACTAATGCAATAATAATTATGAAACCCGGGTTATTTAGACTGGTAACAAGCGCAATAAGATTTTATAAAAAACCTGTTATTTACCAGGTTTTGATTATAGCATTATTGTCGGCTGTGATCACCGGATCGTTGTTGACAGGAAGCTCAGTGAAAAGCAGCCTGAAAAGATCATCTTCAGAACGCCTTGGTAATACAGGCATTGTTATAAGTTCCGGTATAAGATACTTTGACGGATCCCTGGCGAAGAGAATGAAGGACAGCCTTAAAATTAATTCTACAGGAATTCTTGAACTGAAAGGTTATTGCCAGAACCTGAGTTCTCAGAAAGAGGCATTTAAAACAAATATAATAGCTGTAAACGACGATTTTTTCCCATTTCAGGGATTTGATTCTCTGAAGTTAAAACAGGGAGAAGTTGCCGTTAATAAAAGGCTTGCTGATTACCTTGGACTGAAGCCCGGCGATGACCTGTCAGTTCATTTCAGGAAGATAACAGATATCCCTGCCGATGCTCCTTTCGCCCCCGATGAAGGAACGTCATCTTCAATTGTATTAAAAGTTGGCATCGTCCTGGATCCTGATAAAACAGGCAATTTTTCGTTGTCAATAAGCCAGATCACACCTATGAATATATTTATGTGCCTGGGTGATATTGAAAGCGATTCAACCAATTATTTAAAAATTAACAGATTACTTGTTGATGACAGAAGCAACTATTCAACGGCTGAAATTTCAAATATTCTCAGAAAATCATTGAAACCTTCTGATATTGGACTCAGAATAAAGAAAATAATAAAAACTGATCAAAATGAGATTATATCTGACAGAGTTTTTATTGATGATGCCATAGAAGAAGAATTAACAGACCTGATACCCTCCTCCGCTCCTGTTCTTACCTACCTTGGGAATAAATTCAGTGTTGGGAAGAAATCAACTCCATACTCTTTTGTATCAGCGCTGCCTTCATCAATCTATCCTGAGATATGCAACGATAACAGGATGATCATCAACAGATGGATGGCAGATGACCTGGAGGCCAAAGTGGGCGATACCTTAAAAATGAGTTGGTATTCGCCCGATTCGCTTAACAAACTTGTTGAACGCAGCGACAATTTTATCATTGACCGTATTGTAGCAATAACCGGAATCTGGTCGGATTCTCTGCTTATGCCCGATTTTCCGGGAATATCAGGAAGCGCATCGTGTTCCGACTGGGATGCAGGCGTCCCGATTAAGATGAGTGAGATACGGCCGAAAGATGAGGATTACTGGAAGAAATACAGAGGAACTCCAAAAGCTTTTATTAATTATGAAAAGGGGAAAGAGCTTTGGGGTAATAATTTTGGTCCCGCTACATCTTTACGCTTTAAAACAGGGATCACTGAAAATGAAATTTTGACAAAACTGAAAGGCTCTCTCGACCCTGATAAAACCGGCTTTACTATCACTGACATTGCAAATGAATCTGTCAAAGCGGCAGATCAGAGTGTTGATTTCGGAACTCTGTTCCTTAGCCTGGGCTTCTTCCTTATTGTTGCCTCCATAGTGCTTTTATCATTTGCAGTTTCTTCATATTTTGATTCAAGGAGAGAAAACATACACACATTTTTTGCCCTGGGGTTTAATACCAGGTGGATAAAGAAACTGTTATTTGCCGAATCGGGGTTTATCGCTCTGGCGGGAACTCTGATCGGTGCATTCGCTGGAATATTAGTTAATGTACTAATAACAAAGGCGTTGAACTCTGTTTGGAAAGGAGCGGTCCAGACTGACACCCTGAGCGCCTTCTTCAGGATTATCCCGGTAATTACAGGTTTTGCCGTTACGATGCTGACAATGATTGTTTTTATAACAGTTAAAATTAACCGGTACCTGAAATTGCTGAACAGGAAAGAAAAAGAGATTTATAAAGCGGCTTCACCCCGCAGAAATTTAATATTGGTTATAAGTTGCTTTGTTCTGACAGTTTTTCTGTTTCTTATGTCTTTCTATTACAAAGAGCAGGAGCTCTCTTTCAGTTTCGCTTCAGGAACATTCCTGCTGGTTACAATGGTGTTCTTCTGGAGACAATATTATATAGGAGATACAAGACAAAGAAACAAGTATATTAAAAAAGAAAACGGCCTTTCGCATTTATATTACTCCCATTATCCTTCACAAGCTGTAACACCAATCCTTTTTATAGCCGCAGGTATTTTTGCAGTTTTTATTACCGGGGCAAACAGGATGAATTTTAATGATAAATACCTTCACCGTTCAAGTGGTACCGGAGGGTATTTGCTGTGGTGCGAAACCGCTATTCCGGTAAAAGAAGATCTGAATTCTGTTGCAGGAAGAAAAGAATACGGGCTTGATGATAACGAGCTTTCCTCTTTGAGTTTTGTGCAGGCCAGGGTATCTGCAGGTAACGATGCCAGCTGTCTTAACCTCAATCATATTGTATCACCACCACTTATGGGAATTGACCCTTCACGTTTCATCAAAAACGGATCATTCTCATTTGCAAATGAAATAACTGACAAGGGAATAAAAGATCCCTGGAGCTTTTTAAATATTGGTTCCTCAAACAATACGATTTACGGCATTGCAGATCAAACGGTTCTCGAATGGGGGTTAAAACATAAAACCGGAGATACACTGGTTCTCAGGGCAGAAAACGGACAGCCTTTAAAAGTTATAATTGCTGCAGGGTTGCAATCATCCGTATTCCAGGGGTATGTACTGATTGGTATGGATAATTTCATCAAATATTACCCGTCTGTTTCAGGAAGTACGGTCATGCTTGCAGATGGTAATCCTACACTTGTTGATGTCTACAAAAACAAACTTGAAGACAGGTTTGAAAATAAGGGTATTGATATTGAAAAAACAACCGATCGGCTTGCAGCCTTTTATGAAGTTACAAATACATATCTCTCTGTGTTTGGAGTATTTGGTGCTTTCGGCATGATAACCGCAATAGCAGGTCTCGGGTTTGTTCTCCTGAGGAATTATAATCAGCGAAAACGTGAATTTGCACTTATGCTTGCTACAGGATTTTCATTTAAAAGTATCAGACACATGATATTTTCTGAACAGGTAATTATACTTTTGGCAGGAATAACGTCAGGTGTTTTATCCGCCTTAATTGCTACACTTCCTTCTATTAAGGGGAGAGCCGACCTGCCATGGGTGTTTCTTGCAGGAATGGTTATAGCTATAACCTTAACAGGACTTCTGACACTATTTCTCTCTGTCAGGTCAATATCTGATAATTCATTAACTGCCAGTCTCAGGAAAGAATAACAGGAAGGTTACCTCTTCCCTGCTGCTATAAGAAAGTGTTGAGTCCTGAAAATTATCAAGCCATCAGTTATTGCGGGAGCCGTCATGCATATATCGTTCAGGGGTATTTCTTCGATAAGCTGGAAACTGTCAGCATCCTTAAGAATATAAACTGTCCCCTCTTCATCAACAATATATATTTTCCCGTCAGAAGCTACTGGTGAGGCTATAAAGCTTTTTGTTTTACCAATTTTCCCGTTAAAGATCTCTTTTCCCGTTAGAGGATCGAGGCATACTACAATTCCATTCCAATGTACATTATAAAGATGATCCCTGTACAACAATAATGTATGCATATAGGACCCGCCTCTTGGCAGGCTCCATTTTACATACTGGTTTTCTGTCTCATTCTCATTAAGGGTGATATCACCAACTGCATTTGTTTTTACAGCAATTACCGGTGAATATTTCCCATGTGCACTATTAAAATATATTAGTCCGTTCCCGACAATTGGTGTTGGTATCTGTATATCTCCTCCTCCCGACATTTTCCAGACCTCCCTGCCGGTATTGAAATCATACCCTCCCCTGTTCTTAAACCCGTTTAATGCAACATAGGTCTTTCCTTCATTCGTATAAATATTCGGAGTGCACCAGCCCGGGTATTCATCTCTCTGAGTTTTCCAGAGTTCTTTTCCTGTTTTGACATCATAAGCGGCAACAAATGAATTTTCTAAAACATCGCACTGAATTATAAGCACTCCATTATATATAATCGGAGAGCTTGCAAATTCCCATTCGGCAGACTTTACCGCGAAAAAAACCGATTTTAGCACTCCAAAACTCTTTTTCCATTGGAGATTCCCATTCATGTCATAACAAAAAAGACCCTCTGAGCCAAAAAAAGCAACAACATATTTACCATCAGTAGCAACCGAAGTATTGGCGTGTGTTGATTTGGGATGACGTTTCATTTTTGGAATTCCCTTATATGCTGTCTCTTCCCATAATATATTGCCATTGCTTTTATCGATACAAAAAACTTTCCATTCATGTACCGATGAGTCATTCACAGGTGTAATATCGCCATACATACCTGGCTTGAATCCTTTATTATCGCTTTGACTCACTGCACTTGTAATAAATAGTTTATTACCCCATATTACAGGACTTGAAAGACCCAGTCCGGGTATTTCGATCTTCCACCTTATATTAATCATTTTTGAAAGATCAAATGATTCAGGCAGGTTGGCATTATCAAGAACACCTGAAGAAAACCTGCCACGATAAGCAGTCCACTGCCTTTCAGGATTAACCTGACAGGTGACAATATTTCCGGTAAAAATCAAAAAACAGAATACAAATAAAACCAGGAGAATTCTTTTCATAATTATCAATTATTTTTACCTGCTGCGATCAGGTATTTCTGAGTACGAAAGTATATCATGCCGTCGGTGATAGACGGGGCGGTCAGACATATATCATTAAGAGGTATCTCTGCAAGCTGACTGAATTCATCTCCATCCTTAATAATATAAACGGTTCCGCGCTCATCGACAATGAATAGTCTTCCATCAGATGCAACAGGAGATGCAACGAAGCTCTGTGTTTTTCCAAGCTTGGCTTTGTAAATGATTCTGCCTGATATAGCGTCAAAACAGTCAACTGTTCCATTCCAGTTAACATTATAAAGGTGGTTTTTATAAAGAAGCATTGTATGGATGTAGGCCCCGCCTCGCGGGATACTCCATTTAACATACTGATTTACATTTTCCCCGGGCTTTAAAGTAATATCACCTTCAGCTTCTTTGGCAATTGCCAGGATCGGTGAACTTGGTCCGTGGGCACTATTAAAATAGATAAGATCCTTCCCGATTATCGGAGTTGGAATAGGCACATCTCCCCCACCCGACATTCGCCATATCTCCTTGCCCGTAAGGAAGTCATAACCTCCGCGATGCTTATACCCATTAACTGCTATCCGTATCTTATCTCCGGATATGTAAATGTTTGGGGTGCACCACCCGGGGTATTCATCTCTTTTTGTTCTCCACAATTCTTTCCCGGTCTTCAGATCATATGCCGCAAGAAAAGAATTTTCCAGAACATCACATTGTATGATCAGCACACCGTTATATATTATGGGAGAGCTGGCGAATTCCCATTCTGCTGCGTTATAATCCCATGCAACAGATTTTAGAATTCCAAAATTCTTCTTCCAGATAAGATTTCCATCAAAATCATAACAATATAATCCTTCAGATCCAAAAAAAGCAACTGCATATTTTCCATCGGTTGCAATGGAAGTGTTCGCATGTGTCGACTTAGGATGCCTTTTAATCTTTGGAATACCGGTACAGGCAGTCCTGTCCCAGATGATTTTCCCGGTATTCTTATTTATGCATATTACTTTCCAGTCGTGGACCGAACTGTCCGGTACAGGCATCCCATCTCCATATATACCGGGTTTAATTCCATTTTTATCTGATTTACTTATAGCAGTAGTGATAAATAGCCTGTCGCCCCATATAACGGGACTTGACAGTCCAAGGCCGGGGATCTCTGTCTTCCACCTGATATTGACCATCTTCTGAAGATCAAATGACTGGGGGAGATTTGCATCATCAAGAACCCCGCAGGATAAGTACCCGCGATACCCGGGCCACTGACGTTCAGGAATTATTTGCGATTTGGCAGAGAAGGAGTATAATAATAAAGTGATAAATATTGTAATCACTAATTTCTGAAACTTCATGAGCAGGGTATTTAATTTTAAACTTATCAACTTATAAAATTGTAATATTTAAAAATAACTTAAATGTGTATTAAGGAGCACAATTTTAAAAAAAAAATCTTGTTGAAAAAAATATTAATATTTTTTTGACTTTTTAAACAAAGCGGTCAAACGGGTTGTTATATTTGCAACTTTTTAAAAACTAGGTACCGGATAAATGTCTGTAAAGGATAATAAGATCAACCAGATTATAGAAACGGCACAGAAGCGTTTTGGTTTATACGGTGTAGAGAAAACTTCGATGCGGGAAATAGCTGATGACATTAATTTATCGAAAGCTTCCCTTTACTATTATTTCCCCGATAAGGAGAGTCTTTACAGGGCTGTGGTTGAGAAGGAGCAGAATGAATTTATTGCCAAAATATCTGAAAGGATCATCAGAATTGAGGATCCTGACAAGTTACTGCGGGAATATGCCAATTCGCGTCTGTCATATTTCAGAACTTTGCTTAACCTGACAAGGTTACGGCTTGAATCCTATTCAGATATGAAACCTGCTTTCAGGGAAACACTTCAGTCTTTTAAGGAAAGAGAAGAAGAGATAGTGATTCAGATTTTTAATAAGGGTATCCGATCAGGGATATTTTCAATACCTGATCCTGATAAAACAGCTTCACTTTTCCTCGATCTGCTGAGGGGTCTCAGGGTAACTGTTGTAAATGACAAGGTAACTTTGGGAATTGATCAGAAAGAGTTCGAACATCTCCGTGAAAACACAATTGCCTTTACTGATATTTTTATTAAAGGATTGACATCCAGATGATATGTGAACATTGAATATTAATTATATAAACAAAAAAAACTTTATGGAACCAGAATCAAAGAAGAACAAAATGAGAGTTTATATTCCTCTCGCTCTTGTTATTATAATTGTCCTGGCTGGTGCTGTGTATTGGTTCAGGGACTATAAACGGTATATAACCACCGACGATGCACATGTGGATGCTGATATTGTCAGCGTCAGTTCCAAGGTACTGGGAAGAATATCAGCAATTTACGCGCAGGAAGGAGATACTGTAAAAAAAGGCGAGCTCCTTGCTGTGCTTGACACCACAGATATTATTGCGCAGAAAAATCAATCGCTGGCACTGAGAGAACAGGCATTGGCTAATTCGACACAATCTGAATTGAAATATAATTCCGATCAGAAAAGTTTAAAAGTCGTTGAAATTAATCTGGAGCGTGCTACAGACGACCTGGAGAGGGCAAAAAACCAGTCTGACGGAGGTGTTATAACACCTGAGCAGTTTGATCACATTAAAAAAGCATACGAAACAGCTTCTGCTCAGCTTGAAGCTGCAAAGGCACAGTTACTTGTTTCAAAGTCTATGATAAAAAGCGCGACATCTGCAGTTGGAACTGCAAACGCTCAGGTTGACGTTCTTAACACTCAGTTGAACAATACAAAGCTCTACGCTCCAGATGATGGAATTGTAGCGAAACGATGGCTTCTCCCGGGCGATGTTGTACAGCCGAGCCAGGCTGTTTACACAATGACAATAAGCAAAGATATATGGGTAGTGGCATTCCTGGAAGAGACAAAAATTGCAGAGGTTCGCATTGGTCAGAATGTAAGATTCACAATTGATGCATTTCCCGATACCAGATTCTATGGAAAAGTATTTCTCATCGGCACAAGCACGGCTTCAGTGTTCTCACTGATCCCTGCCAACAATGCCTCAGGCAATTTCACAAAGGTTACACAACGTATTCCTATCAGAATTTCTATCGACAGGGAGGAAAAAAACAGAAATCTATCCTCCCTTAACATTTTATCCGGCATGTCAGCAGTAATAAAGATCATTAAGCATTAGAAATGGCTAAACGGGTTACACCATCACACCGGATCCGGAAGTTTATAAGGGGAAGAAATTCATCCTTTCACCCTCAACATGAATCTTACAAATGGTTCCTGCTTTTCAATGTTATGCTTGGTACCTTTATTGCAGTTCTTGACGCAACAATAGTTAATGTCGCCTTACCTAAGATCATGGCCTCATTCGGTGTAGGCCTCGACAAAATTGAGTGGGTTGTAACTGCTTATATGCTTGCGATGGCTGTTGCGCTTCCTACATCAGGATGGCTTGCCGATAAATTCGGATATAAGCGGCTTTATTTTATAGGGCTGTTTCTGTTTACACTTGGTTCAATGCTGTGTGGCAGGGCCACGGATGAGAATATGCTGATTATGTCAAGGATCATCCAGGGTTTCGGGGCAGGGACCATTCAACCTCTGGGTATGGCTATTATTTCAAGGGAGTTTCCGCCCAACAAGAGAGGTGTAGCTCTTGGATTCTGGGGAATTGCAGCTGCTGCTTCTGTTTCATTCGGGCCGCTTATAGGAGGCTTTCTTATAGATAATTTCAGCTGGTCGCTGATTTTTGATGTTAATGTTCCGATAGGAATCCTGGCTATGCTTTTCACAATCATTATTCAAAAAGAATATAAAAATAAGAAATTAAGAAAGTTTGATATTGCCGGTTTCATTTCCGTAACCATTTTTCTTCCTCTTTCGCTATATGCATTATCGCAGGGTAATGCAGAAACAAATTCGGCAGGCTGGCACGCCACCTACATACTTGTATGCGGGGCTATCGCCCTGATTGCACTGGCGGTTTTTATAACTACGGAATTAATTGTTAAAGAACCTCTGTTGGACCTGAGACTGCTGATGAACCGGAACTTCGGGATTTCCAATATAATCCTGGTTATTTTCAGTCTTGGAATGTTCGGAAGTACATTTCTCCTGCCGGTTTATCTTCAGAACTCACTGGGATATACTGCACTTCAGGCAGGCTCTGTATTCCTGCCTGTTGGTATAATTCAGGGAATCACAGCACCTATTTCAGGAAAGATTACAGACAAAATCAGTCCAAAGCTTCCTCTTTTTGTTGGTGTCATTCTCTTTGCTTTCAGCTTTTACATGAACTCGAAGCTTTCATGGCTCACCGAGCGGCACTATATTATGATAGCCTTGTATCTAAGGGGATTGGCAATGGGGCTTATGTTTACGGCGTTAACAACAGTGTCTTTGCTCGAGATCCCAAGGGAAAAGATGGCCCAGGCCTCAGCTATCACCAATTCCATCAGACAACTTGGTGGAAGCCTTGGTGTTGCACTTCTGGCTACCCTTCTTACCTCCAGAGTAGGTTTCTATAGTCAGCTTTATGGAGGTGCCATTAAGCCCGGCTCTGAGATATATAAACAGACCCTGAAAAAAATTAATTACCATATGCAGTATGAGGCGGGAAGTTCACCTTCCGACGCCACACGCGACAGTCATATGTTGTTGCTATCGAATCTGAATAAACAATCATATATACAGGGGATAAATGATGATTTCCTCCTTGCAGGTATTATAACACTGATCGGAGGTATCCCCATCATCTTTCTAAATACAAAAAAATCAAGAATTCAAAATCTTCCCACAAATGAATACACGCACGATTAAAAGATCTATAATTACAGTATTTTTACTGCTTCTGTTTACTATTGAATCTGTTCCGGGACAAACAGTAAATTCACCCGTTGCTGTAACAACTGATGCTGACTCCTTATCATTGAAGAGTATTATTGAACGCGTGGTGACAACGCACCCTTCTGTAAAAGATGCAGAGGAGGCAATAAATAATGCCAATGCAAGAATAGGACTTGCTAAAACAGGTTATAATCCCGTTGTTGATCTGGAAGCAAGCTATACCAATATAGGGCCGGTTGTAAAGCTTTCGATTCCCGATCTCGGAACATTTCAGCTTTACCCTGTAAACAATTATGCCGCTGCAGTAAATTTCCACCAGGTCATCTACGATTTTGGACGAACCCGACAAAATGTTGAACTCGAAAATGAAAACAAGAATATAGGTGAACAGGCACTCGAGCAGGTTAAACAAAAGATGTCAATGCTGGCTGTAAATAACTACTATACACTTGTTTACCTGCAGGCTGCGATCCTGATTAAAGATGAAGAGATAGTTACACTCAATGAACACCTGCAGCATGTGGAAAAGATGATAGCAACTGGCTCTGCAACAGAATATCAGCTCCTGTCAACCAGAGTGAAAATATCGACAGTTGAAAGTCAGAGAGTTGACCTGCTTGCTGCTCTTGAAGCACAACAATCGTTCCTGAACTCGATGATTGGCAACGATAACAACGCAAAACCTGCAGTGAAAAATGATCTGACAGCAGAACTTCCGCAAATAGAATCTGATTCTCTTCTGTCCTACGCATATCACAACAGGGATGAAGTGCTTATAAATGAGAAAAAAACTGCACTCGCTGAGTTAAGATACGGAATGGTGAAGCTTCAGAATAAACCAATGCTAAGTTTGCAGGCATCAGCCGGTGCAAAAAACGGCTATATTCCCGACCTTAATAGGATTACACCAAATTACGTTGTCGGTTTAGGGTTCAGAGTCCCTCTTTTTGATGGAAATAAAACGAAGTACAATCTTGCGCAGGTTCAGTCTGTAATTACATCACTTGCATATGAATCCGAGTACACCAGGAGAAATGTATCCGATCAACTGACGCAGGCTGAAGTATACATGTATGCAGCCAAAGAGAAAATAAGTCATTTCGACCTTCAACTTCAACAGGCCTTGAAAGCCTATTCTCTTGCACAGACTAGTTTTGAATCAGGGGTAATTACGAACCTCGATCTCCTCGATGCTAATACAGCCGTTTCCGAAAGCAAGCTGATGCTTCTTAAAGCCAGGATCGATTACGCTGCCAGTGTATATACTCTTAAGGCTGCTCTTGGAGAGAGAATATATTGATACGTATAGACGATTTGAATCTTTCAGTTTTTAGATGATTTGAACTTAAGATCATATTCAAGAGAAATAATACTGATACCCGATACATGAGGGAGGTAGTCGCGCTGGAAAATATATTCTGCCCGAACCGACTGTTTCTTTGATAGTTTATAATCAAGGCCAATTGCATACCTGTCTTTATCGAAGCGTCTCTCTGTTTCTTCGAACATCCTGAAAAATGTTTCAAAATAAATATATGGGTTAAGCGGGAACGAAGGTGTTTTGAATTCTGTTTTCAATTTTATTCTTCCATAATATCGTGCGAACTTATCATATATACTCTCAAAATATGTTTTATGCTGTCTTTGAAACCTGAATCTTCCCGAAAAGTTAAAGTTTCCGATATTTTCATCCCCTTTTACTTCTGCAATCCACTTGTGGCGGATATGATATTCATTATCATTTTCAAGGTTCTCAGTGAATCTGTAAGATCCAGCTACAGACAAATGTTTATTGAATTTATATCCTGCTCCCCCTTCAAAAAAACCTTCAGCTATTTCAGATGCCTTATCGAATGTTCGTACCTGAGTTTCCAGGCTTACGGTAATTTTTTTCTTAATAGAATAGTCAGCACTGACTCCATACCAGATGCCAAAGTCATTAGCCTGACTGAAAACCTGTAAAGTGCTCAAAAGCAGTAAAACAGATAAGCAGGCAGACAGTCTAATAATTTTCATCAGAATCAGTTTTATGTATCACAAGTTTTTGTCCGTTACCGGAGTTATCTGTTGTTTCAAAAAAGATTCTGAGATGGCAGATGTCCCTGAGAAAGTCTATCTCTCCTATTTCAACTCGAATTATCTCAGGGATGCCGGTCCTTGACTGGAGATCGTTAATCAGTTCGTTGGCATGTTCCGGCTTAAGAAGATCTATTTTCTCATACACAATTATTTTTGAAGACTCATGCCTCATTAACCATCTTTTTTCCAATCCAAATGTTATAATGACGACAATCACATTTGTAAAAATGATTGCCAGTATGTCAGAAGAAGTATCAGCCAGAGCATTAATAACCGAGATGCCAATGATCAGGAACAGGTAAGTCATTTCTTTAATTGGAATAGTCAGGGTCCTGTATCGGATGATCCCGAATATTGCAAAAAGCCCCAGGGCAAATCCGATCTGAAGCATGACCTTTTCAAGAAGGTAACATAATAAAAATATTATGCTCGAGATAAGAATGTACGTAAAAAGGTAATCCTTCCTTTTGGCTGTGGAAAAATAAAGCCACCTGACAAGTATTAAAATTACCGCAAGGTTCAGCGAAAATCGCCAGATCATATCAAGCAGGTTTGACACATGAACAGAATCCAGCAGGGCTATTTTTCCACCTTCAGTTGCTATAAGATTTAATGTATTCATTTTCAATTTTATTTAATAGTAATATTTTTGGTTTAACCATATTTACTTTAAGATCTTTTTTAAGAACAGCACTTCCGGTACAGTATTTACTGAATCCATCGGGATAAATTTTCATTTGCTTAACCAGAGTGTTAAAAGGTGAGAAAAGCGAAAAACCTGGCTTTTTCATCTCAACGACTGCCAGATAAGGCATCTCAGTATATAAGCCGGATACCGGATCTGTGAAATTAATATCATAATCAAGAGTTATTCTTTCATCAGAATCTTTCCCGACCATTGTTATACGGTTAAACCGGTTAATCAGCACAGGCGTGAGAGAGGAAGACCGGACAGGCAGATATTCGCTTATAAAATTATCTGCCTGTTCATCAAAACCTCCTGACTGAAGATTATTCTCAATACGCCATTTGATAATTCTGTTCTTATTGGTCCTCATTTTTATTTCAAGAAATGAATCTCCGTTTATCTCATATTTTCTGTACCTTATCTTATATCGTGCCAATTCTCCCCTGGTATGCTGATTATAAAACATATAACCTTGAGTATCAAAATAGGTCGTAAAATACGGTAAAGCTCTGGTATTCTGTATTTCCAGGACTACATATTTATCTTTCATAAGGTCAATCAGGTTACTTAATTTTTTTAAGGAAAAAATGTATTTAATTTCTATTCTGTCCATCAGACAGTCAGAATTTATTTTTTCCAGGCTTATTGGATTAACAGATGAAAGTGAGTCACGTATGTCCTGATCATTTATCATAAGAATAGTCGTGTTCTGAATCATTCCGGGTTTTCATGGTCACGGGAAGGCAATTCAGTATTTTAAAACATGTTATTTTGAATCATTATTTTTGTCAAAAGTAGGTATCACCCACCTGAAGGGACCAGTTCCGTTTGGTATTCGAGAGTAAGAAAGTTCAAGGGTCTGGGCAGGAAATGTTACCTGGTCAATTATCCTTCCGTCAGATCTTGACAATACCACTTCCTCTCCGTCAGATGATAATTTGAAATTTGCGTGTAATCCCGCCTGAGTAGTATCATCATCAGCCCAAATAATAAGGTATCCATTTCCCGAAATTGATGTGTTCCGTGGAAACTGCCATTTTAAATTCTTCTTACTATTATCAGACAAATAGTACCCCGACAAATCGACTGTGCCCGTTGATTTATTGAATAATTCGATCCAGTCGTCGTACTGACCATTCTGGTCCGCGGCTGTGCTCGAATTTACAGGCATTAATTCATTTATTACCACTACTCCCGTTGCTGTATCATCCTGTTTTTTACAAGCAGAAATCGCAACCAGAAGAAAAATAATGACAAGTGTAATTCTATTTTTCATATTAATTTAAGGAATGAGATGATACTTTGTCATATTTTACATCTTGTAAGTCCGAGATTAAGATCACTATTAGGTTCTGATATAACAAGTGCGGCACCCAGTGCTGAGGCATTGACAATTTCGGAGGTGTATACCAGCTTCGAAGGGAAGGCTTCTGAAATATGATCTGTGAATAAATCATTTTTTGAGAATCCGCCGGTTATATAAAGGTTTTCAGTATCATCATTTTCAGGAAGTACAAGTTTGATTGACTCAACTGCCAGATCACATAATTCATTCATCATCTGGTGATATGCTTCCTCGTATGTACCGAATTCGTACATATCAATATAGTCATTAAGCTCACGCAAATATCCATCTGTCTGATAGAATATATGCCTGTCCCTGAATTTTTCTCTCATGAAAGAAGATAACTTTCTGTCGACCTTTACTTTTTTATAATGTTCCTCCGGCTTTCTGAAATGATCAGTTAAATGTTTAAGAGCCTTCTCGTGAAGATTCCCAAGAAACAGGCGGGATGATTTTACCGGCTGTCTGCTTATACTCAGATAACACAGACAATCCCTGTCAAGTTGATCAGTAGTGAGTATTTCTGTATTGAAGGGATTCATATTTATGCACCAGGTACCTGTTGATAACAGAATAAATTTACCCTTACTACCCAGAAAATATGGGGCGAGAGATGATGAGCTGTCATGGATTCCAACACCGACCTTTAACTTTTTCCCGTCAATAATTAGCTCGTTTAAAGTTTCCACCGGAACAGGCTGAGGAAGATTCAATCCATAGTTTTCAACCCACTGGTGGTATTTCATGTTGTCAAAGTCCCATAAGGCCGTGTGGCAGCCTATCGATGTATGTTCTGAGCAAAACTTTCCGGTCAGTAAATATGACATATATTGCGGAAAATGAAGGATATATTTCACTTTGGCAAACACTTCCGGCTTTACCGTTCTTAACCATAATATCTGCAGCCCTGAATTAAGCATACCCAGAGCCGGAGATGCAGTACGTCTGCAAAATTCATCTCTTCCCCCATACCGTTTATAAAGATTTTCAGGTATTTTTTCATCTATCGGTTTAAGATAATTGTAAACCGGAGTCAGTCTTTTACCGTTTTTATCAAGAAAGACAATTGTAGCGCCGTAGGTTGTAAAATTTACAGCAGTAAGATCAAATTTATCAGAATTGGCAAGAGAAGATAGAGATTCTATGATCCATGATTCAATATGCTCAATATCATCACATTCAAAACCGTCATCATCTTTTGTCTCTGCAAATTTTTCTTCAATTTCCGATACCATCCTGAAGTCCTCATTAAAAAGAACTATCTTCTTGTTCGTCTTTCCTATATCAAAAATTGCAGTAACTGTCTCTTTCATTGCTTAATGTTTTTTCCCGATTCCAACCTGATCTAAGAATAAGTGTAAATATAACACTTATATTCTATCTTTTCATAAGCACATCCTTTTCGTATTTCACAATCTCATCAATGTAATCCGCTGCCACCGGTACCTTGCTTTCCTGGCAGTAATAATCCCAAACGGCTCCGAATGGCATTGATTTCAGAAGTTCAAGGTAAGCAAGTCTTTCAAAGTTTTTCCCCTGATCCTCAAGCTTAACAAGCATCCTATGAGGTTCCAGCAATGCATACATAAAAGCCATCTGTGCTGCGCGTGTACCGATTACATATGCTCCTATCCGGTTAAGGCTGGCATCAAAAAAATCGAGACCAATATTGACCCTGTTTAAAGCTTTGCATCGCACTATCTCCTGTGCAATAAGAAGCAGTTCATCATTAAATGTCAGAACATGGTCACTGTCCCATCGCACACCACGTGTAAGATGTAATAAAATTTCGTCAACGAAATGAAGTATCGATGAAATTTTATCGCCAACCTGTTCTGTAGGATGAAAATGGCCATTATCGAGGGTTATCATCGTATTATTTTTAATAGCATAGCCCATATAGAAGTCGTGCGATCCTACAACCATTGCCTCTGATCCTATTCCAAACAGTTTACTTTCAACAGAGTCCTTCAGGTATTTTTTAGGATATTTTACAGCAAATATCTCATCGAGCGATTTTTTCAGAATCTTTCGAAGTGTATTCCTGTCTACAGGAGTGTCCTTCATGCCATCCGGGATCCATATGTTGTGTACCGAAGGAGTTCCTAACTGCTTACCCATTTCAGCAGCTATTGCCCTGCATCGTTTTGTATGTTCAACCCAGAATTTTCTTGTTTTTTCATTTTTACTTGATAGTGTAAAGCCATCATCGGCATAAGGATGGGAAAAACATGTACAATTGAAATCCAATCCAATACCTCTTTTCTTTGCCCAGTTGATCCAGCCCTGGAAATGTTTTGCTTCAATCTGATCACGGTCAACCAGTTTTCCTCCGAATTCGCCATATATTGCATGGAGATTCAAACGCTGTTTACCAGGCAGTAACGACATAACTTTATCAAGGTCAGCCCGCATCTGTTCAATTGTTTTTGCTTTTCCCGGGAAATTGCCGGTAGCTTGTATGCCACCACCCCCGAGAACCGATCCGGGTTTTTCAAATCCGCCTACATCATCAGTTTGCCAGCAGTGCAGGCTTATAATAATATCTCCCATTTCAGAAAGCACGTTCTCTGTGTCAATGCCAAGACTTGCATATCGCTCTTTTGCCAGCTCGTATGACTTCTCAATAAGTTTCTTTTTCATGATCAGGTTTGTTTCGTTATTTTGTTATATTGTTATTCTGTTATTCTGTTATTTTGTTTTTTCGTTAACCCTGACGCCAAGCGTCTAGCGTTTAGTGTCTGGCGTCTTTCATTCCAAGTGAAACACTTCCTCGAGAGGGATAGTCACAGGTGAATTATCTGGATTGGTTTCCATAATATCAGCCATATATTTCCACCACTTCTTAACAACATCTGTACTGCCAAGGTCTTGTGAAGAACTTTCTCCCGTCTGTTCCTGGTAAGCAAAAAGAGTGTTTGTCGCTTCATCAAGGAATATGGAATAGTTCTCAATTCCTTCATTTTTTAATAACGTTACAAGATCAGGCCATATTTCATTGTGGCGTCTTTCATATTCTTCGCGGAAGCCGGGAAGCATTTTCATTTTAAAACCAAATCTTTTTATCATAATAATGTTCAGCCTAATTTTACTACAAATGTCGAGAGAATAAGAATTACAATTCCAAAAACAAGGACAATAATTGTTTTTCGCCTGACACCTTTCCATTCATTGAGAAAGATGCCCCAGATATTGCTGATTGCAATGTTAAGAGCCATAAGAATGCTCCATCCGAAGACTGCCATACCCTGGGGAAGTTTGCTTGATCCCATACCGAAAAAATGAAACTGAAGGAACCATAAAAATCCTGCAAGAAATGTAAAGAACAGATTATTGATCAGGATGCTTCCTGAAACTGTAAAATAATCGCGGTATGTTTTATTCCTGATATTAAGATATCCGCAATAGACAAGATTGGTGATAAAACCGCCCAGAAGTATGAAAATAAGAGACGGATTTTTCTGGAACAGAGGATTTGTTCCATGAGCAAGAGCCACATTTTCAATGGGTTTTGCAGATTCAAAACCAAAATTGAAACAGGCACTCATCACTCCGGCAAAAATGGCAATAAGAATTCCCTTTTTCAGCGCAAACTCTTTTACAGCGGCCCTTTTTTCTTCTTCTGTCATCTCGCTGCTCTTCAGAGAACCGGCATAGCCAATTACTGCAATGCCAACAACTGTAATTGATACACCTACGATCGTCAGTATGCCTGAAGTCGATGAAAAGAGATTATTCCCGGCCACAATTGGCGGAATCAGAGTTCCGAATGCAGCACAAAGCCCTAATGCAATACTCTGACCTAATGCTACACCCAGGTATCTTATGCTCAGACCAAATGTCAACCCGCCAAAACCCCACAGAGCACCGAAGAACATTGCCATTAACTTGGCAGATGACGGAGCTTCGTGAAGTATCGGAATTAGTTCTCCCCGGGGAACAAAGATAAATGCAAACAACACGGGAGCTATAAGCCAGGCTGCAACACCCTGGCTTATCCAGTAGGATTCCCAGGCCCACGATTTGACTTTTTTGAAGGGGACATAAAAGCTGGCAGCTCCAATGCTTCCCAACGCTATTAATAAGATACCTGCAAGTGGATTCATCTGATCAGTTTTGAAAAATGATTTGCAATTTATAAACTTTCGCCAACGAATTTGGCATTTGACATATTTTTTTATTAAGACATTTTTTTATAATCTTGATGTTTATTACCAAACTCTAAGAAATAATGAAATCAATCAGGCTTACCCTTGTATTGCTCATGCTATCCGGTTCGCTTTTCGCCCAGGATCTGATAGTAAGCGATCTCACATGCAATCATAAAACAGATCCCGTCGGCATTGGAACGAAGCAGCCACGATTCTCCTGGAAGATCAGCGGCTCCGGTTATGATATACTTCAGACAGCATACGCTCTGCGCGTAGCGACAGATGAAAAATTTTCACCGTCAAAGATCGTCTTGCAAACCGGAAAATTTGAATCAGACCAATCGATTCTTCAAAGTTATAACGGGCAGGATCTTCAATCGGGCCAGAGATATTTCTGGCAGGTAAAGGTATGGGACAATAAGGGAAGACAGTCAAAATGGAGTAAAGCGGCATTCTTTGAGATGGGGTTGCTCTCCCCGTCTGAATGGAAAGCAAATTGGATTGAAATGAAGAATGATACATTAAGATATTCCCCGTCACCTCATTTCAGAAAAGAATTTCAATTGTTAAAAAGCATTGCAAGTGCCAGAATATATGTAACGTCGCATGGCCTGTATGAGCTGCACCTGAATGGTAATAAAGTGGGTGACCAGGTCCTCACTCCGGGATGGACATCTTATAGCAAGAGACTGCAATACCAGGTCTTCGATATAACATCGATGCTTAAAAAAGGCAATAATGCAATTGGAGCTGTGCTTGGTGACGGGTGGTACAGGGGAACACTGGCATGGGGCAATAACTGGGCAATTTATGGAAAAAGACTTGGCCTCCTTTTACAAATGGTTGTTAAATACACCGATGGTTCAGAAATTACAATTGTCAGTGATGACACATGGAAAGCTTCAAGTGATGGAGCGATTAGAATGGATGACATCTATAACGGAGAAATATATGATGCTAACAGAAAACTAACCGGGTGGGATCTGCCGGGTTATAACGACAGTAATTGGATAAAAGTTCAAACCGGCAATTACAATATGAACAATCTGATAGCTTCAGAGGGACCGCCTGTAAGAAAAACAGAAGAGATAAAGCCTGTTAAGATTTTCAGGACGCCGAAAGGTGATCTGATCGTAGATATGGGCCAGAATATGGTAGGCTGGCTAAGACTTAAGGTCGCAGGGAAGAAGGGTACGGTTGTCACTCTTCGCCATGCTGAGGTCATGGATAAATTTGGTGAATTTTACACAGAAAATTTGCGGGACGCCAAGTGTCAGCTTACATATACCCTTGCCGGAACTGGTGAAGAGGTTTATGAGCCAAGATTCACTTTTATGGGATTCAGGTTTGTTAAGGTGACAGGATTTCCCGGGGAACTTACAACCGATAATCTTACAGGAGTGGTTGTCCATTCAGATATGGCTCTTACGGGTAATTTTGAATGTTCGAATCCGCTGGTTAATCAGCTTCAGCATAATATACAGTGGGGACAGAAAGGCAACTTTGTTGATGTACCAACTGACTGCCCGCAAAGGGATGAACGTCTTGGGTGGACAGGTGATGCCCAGGCGTTCTGCAGAACGGCTGCATTCAACTTCGATGTTTCTTCATTCTTTACAAAATGGATGAAGGATGTAGCAGCTGATCAGAAACCCGGTGGTGAAGTGCCGGATGTAATTCCTGATATCTTAAATAAACAAAATGCAAAAACAGCGCAGCCATCTGCCGGCTGGGGAGATGTCGCTGTTATTGCTCCATGGACAATGTATCTCGTTTATGGAGACAAACAAATACTTGAAAATCAATACTTAAGCATGAAAGCCTGGGTGGAGTATATCAGAAAACAAGCAGGTGACAGTTATATATGGAAAGGCGGAAGCAAATATGGTGACTGGCTTTTTTATCATCCTCCTGTTTATAATCACACTGAACCTGATGGATATACAGAACACGATTTTATAGCAACTGCGTTTTATGCATATTCCACAACAATCCTTGCTGAAGCAGCAAAGGTACTTGGCAAAACTGAAGATGTAAAAACATATACTGATCTTTTCAATAAAATAAAGAATGTTTTTATATATGAGTATGTTACAAAGGCAGGCAGAGTCGGAACCAACTCTCAGACCTCCTATGTTCTTGCTCTGATGTTCAATCTTCTGCCTAATGAACTGGATCATAAAGCTGCAGAATTCCTGGTAGCAAATATAAAAAGCAGGGATAACCATCTTTCTACAGGTTTTCTTGGTACACCTTATATATGCCATGTCCTGTCAAATAACGGATATACCGATGTTGCATATGATCTGCTCCTGCAGGAAACTTATCCATCATGGCTTTATCCGGTAAAGATGGGCGCTACAACAATATGGGAACGCTGGGACGGAGAAAGACCAGACAGTACATTTGAGGATCCCGGTATGAATTCTTTCAATCATTACGCTTATGGTGCCATAGGTGACTGGATGTACAGGGTAGCAGCCGGTATAGAAACAATGGGAGATGGTTATAAACACATTATTATTCAGCCACATCCCACGAAACGAATGATGTTTGTCAAAGCTTCATTTGAAAGCTCTTACGGTAAAATTGTTTCAGAATGGGAAAGAAAAGACGGTAAAGTAATTTACACCATAAAAATACCTGCCAATACAACTGCCACAATAATAATGCCCGCTGAAAACACAGACAATGTTACAGAAAGTGGAAAATCACTTAAAATGAACAGCTATCTGAAAGATATCAGGATATCGGATAAAAAGATAATACTAGAAGCCGGATCAGGGAATTATGTTTTTGAAGTGCCGGAATAAAAGAGAGAATCTTGATAATTAGTCAGAAGTCCGAAGTGGTTTTCAATTTATTGGTTTTTTCGAAATGAAACAATTTAATTCTCTCAGTGGCCCTCTGTGTATCCTTTGTGTAACTCTGTGTAAGTTCTTTTTATTCCTTTTTTGGTTACACAGAGAGACACAGAGAAGCACAGAGCTACACAGAGAATGGCTTCCGACTGCTATATGACCCTGTTCTGAACCTTCTTCCAGGAGTCTGTTATTAAAAAGCTCTCATCCATATAGCTTACCATCTTTTCAAATTTGGCCATTGGAGCCGAAAAAGTAAGTATGTCGGATGGAACACACGGCCTGGCTGAAACATCAAACATTCCTATTACAGCCCTGGGGTTTGGATTGTCTTTTTCAAGATATGAATAATGAATGATAGATGCACAGCCTGCTCCGAAAGGAACTATTGTACTGTCCTGTCTGCTTTGATCAAAGTTTGCCAGGGTAAACAATCCTGACAGTACATCCGGTCTGGCAAAGAATATGACCACGTCAGGAGCATCATATTCTTCCAGCTTGTCCCATCTTTTAAATACAATGTATTTTCCGGGTATATCTATTTTCTTCTGATTATTTAAGATATCCAGTACCAGTTCAGGAGTTCTTATATATCTTTCACCCTCCATCCTGTCCTCAATTCCGCACGACAGGAAGTACTCAAATTCAGGCCTCAGTTTATCTGTGAAACCAAGGTATCGCTTTGCTCCCCCGCATTTCACTGAACCGGAACTGTACGCCAGTGATTCGCCTTCCCTCACTTTGCCCAGCTGACAGATAAGGCAATTCCATTTTCCCGATGACGGTACAATAGCCACGTTCAGTGGTTCATTAGTATAATAAAATGTGATTGGAAGATCACTATTATTAAAATATTTCTTCCATTGTCTGATAAAATGATCTCTGAATTTGATATCCATGATATGTTCAAAAAATTAACAGTTAAAATTAAGTATCATATATGAATAAATGAAAAATATCTTTACGAACATACAGAGGCGCGACTCAGACTGCTGATAAAATTTTAAAGTTCCATCTATTATTTCAGGTGATTTACAAACAAATAGTTTTAATTTTATCGCCTTTAAAGGTGTTTCAGATTAGATACCCGGTTAACAGAAAAAATGAACTTTATTGATAGTCATCTTGGTGAATTTGCGGCATTGCTGACTGCTGTTTTCTGGACAGTAACATCATTATCCTTTGAATCGGCAAGCCATAAGATAGGCTCAGTTGCAGTAAACATAATCAGGCTCATAATCGGATTTGCCTTCCTGAGCGTATTCAATCTTATCAGAAGTGGATTGATACTGCCGGCGGGTGCTTCCCGGGAAAACTGGATATGGCTTACATTGTCAGGACTGGTGGGATTTGTATTCGGCGATCTCTTTCTTTTCAAATCGTATACAATGATCGGATCGAGATTCTCTATGTTAATAATGACATTGGTCCCTCCTATAACGGCATTTTTTAGTTTCATTATTCTTGGAGAACGGCTGACCCTTTTTCATTATCTTGGTATGACCCTTACCTTTTCAGGAATTGTGATGGCAATTTTCAGCAGAAGTGGAAAAGGTGAAAAACTATCATTAAAACTTTCACCAAGGGGGATCATGTATGCGCTGGGAGGTGCTGCAGGACAGGCATTAGGCCTGGTTCTAAGCAAGTTAGGGTTAAAAGATTATGATCCCTTTGCAGCTACCCAGATCAGAATAATAGCCGGTATAGCAGGATACACTCTGCTGGTAACAATTCTGATGAGATGGGGAAATGTTGCAAAAGCTTTAAAAAACAGGCAGGGCATGACCTTAACCGGCGTCGGTGCTTTTTTTGGTCCTTTTCTGGGAGTCTCTTTTTCGCTTGTTGCAGTTAAATTTACAGAAGCCGGCATCGCTTCAACAATTATGGCACTTGTGCCCGTATTTATCATAATTCCATCAGTAATACTCTATAAACAGAAGGTGACTCTTCCTGAATTATTGGGAGCTGTAGTAAGTGTAGGCGGAGTAGCATTGTTTTTTCTTTGACCAAAAAAATTCTGTGAAATGGATCCTAAAGAATTGATGAATAGAAATTTAGAAAATGAGTTCAAATTCTCAACATCAAAAAGCAGTGGGCCGGGTGGTCAGAATGTTAATAAAGTTAGTACCAGGGTCGAATTGAGATTCAACCTGTCATCAACCTTGCTGTTTTCTGAAGGAGAAAAGAAGATAATTTTCAGGAAGTTAAAGAACAGAATAAATAAAGAAGGAGAAATAATACTCGTTTCACAGTCAGAGAGAACTCAGCTGATGAACAAAAACGAAGTAACAGATAAATTTTATAAAATCTTAGCTGAAGCACTCACTAAACGTAAGAAACGCAGGGCAACCCTACCTACCATGTCTTCAAAACTTAAAAGACTAAAAAATAAACGGAACAGAGGGATTATAAAAAACCTTCGGAAAGACTCCGGTGAGGATTCGGAATAAGTGTATACCTGCCAAGAAGATAACTTGGTATTTCATCTTTAGGCCATTAAGCCTTTAAGCCCTTTCTTATACCTCTTTAAGTTTCCATTTACCCCTTCTGAACACAAGCCAGGCAATTACAGTCATCACTGACTCTGCAATAACAATGGCTATGAATACTCCATTTTCATTTAATCCTGAATTCACAGCAAGCACCCATGCCAGCGGTATTTCCAGAATCCAATATGCAAAAACATTTATTTTCAATGGAGTTGATGCATCACCTGCACCATTAAATGAATTTACCAGCACCATACCCAGTCCATAGGCTATATAACCTATGCTTATGATCCTGAGTCCCATAATCCCGGATTTTATTACATTTTCATTATCAATAAACAGCCTTATGAAGTATCCGGGAAAGAGAAATAATATTAATCCGATAATGCCAAGTAAAATCATGTTGATCCATCCGGTTACCCAGACAGATCGTTCTGCTCTTTCAGGTTTTTTTGCTCCGAGGTTCTGTCCGACTAGTGTCGATGCGGCATTGGCCAGCCCCCATGAAGGCATCAGGGTAAAACCAATAATCCTGATTGCAATTGTATATCCTGCAACTACCTCACTGCCAAATATTGAAACAATTCTGAAGAGAGCCACCCAGCTTGTTGTACCGATAAGGTTTTGTCCTATGGTGCCAAAGGAAAGCTTCAGGAGCTTACGCACTATCTTAAGATTAATGAAAATGGTCCTCACAGTTAATTGTACTCTTTTTTCCCCGAAGAAAAGCAGGTAAAACTGTACAGCTACAGCAGTACCTCTTCCTATGGTAGTAGCTATTGCTGCTCCTGTTACACCCATTTTTGGGAATGGACCAATTCCGAAAATAAGGCAGGGATCGAGTACTATATTAATTATATTCCCAAGCCAAAGTACTTTCATGGCAATTGCAGCATCGCCGGCACTTCTGAAGATGGCATTAATTATGAACAGCATCATAATTATGACATTCCCTCCAACCATAATTCTGGTATAACCCGACATTCCCGCAACAACTGAATCAGAGGCACCCATCATCCTGAGAAGCTGTTCTCCATATACTGCACCCGGAAGGCCAATAATAATGCCAATGATTAAGCCTGTCAAAATAGCCTGAAATGCAGTATTTGAAGCTAATTCAGGCTTTTTCTCCCCTATTCTTCGTGATACAAGAGATGTGGTTGCTGTACCCAGTCCAATTGCTATTGCATAAACAATTGTAATCAGCGACTCTGTAATGCCCACAGTTGCAACAGCATCAGCGCCCAGTTTAGAAACAAAAAATATGTCAATGATTGCAAATACAGACTCCATAACCATTTCAAGAACAGCAGGAATCGAAAGCAAAAGAATTGCCCTGCTTAACCTGCCCTCCGTAAAATCCTGTTCCGTACCTGAAACAGCTTCAGCAACATCGCGGAAAAAAGACTTAATTACGGCACCGTGGGGAGATGATATTTGCTGAATATTCATTTAGAGTTTTTAATTTCTGATATAGTACAGGGATTAAAGTTGATTGTCAGGCAATTGATACAACTATTGATAAAATAAACATAATCACATTTCAGCTGTTAATTAAAAAGTTAAAAATATAAAATATATGATACCTGCTAAAGAGTGTTTAGTTTATAACATATTTTTAATGAAACTTTGGTTTAAATAATAATAAAAAGTGTGTCATAAGAAGCAAAATGATCCTAAAGAGAACCTTTAATAAGAAATATTTTCGGATTTGATAAAAATTATATTAAAAATACCGCAAATTATGCTATTTAAATTTGCTTTTAGTACAAGTATTATAACTATGATAATCAGCGGTTTAATCAATATATAAGGAGTGCCTGAAAAGAGTGTGTTAATAAAAATAAAAATTCGTTAATATTTATAGGGGTCGGATGGTATATTGTATTTATAGATTATTTACTTTCGTCCCTAAATATTTTTAGTAACAAGGTATTAATAAAAGGAAAAACAAACTTAAAAAGAAAAGGTGAAATTATTCATCCTCTGTTATGAATGCTAACAAGAATGAGGCTACGACTCTCCATAGTGACAGTCGCCTCGTGGGTTGTTCTTCTGATGAAGAACCTGGCGCGAAAACCACGATATTTTCGCAAAATGCAATCCCAAATCAGTTAGTTAGCACCCGAAGTGCGGAATTTATGCACCGTTACTTCCCTCTAACGACTATCGAAACCTGGAATGATTGGAAATGGCAGCTTAGAAATGCAATCACCGGTATCGACGATCTGAAAAAAATCATGAAGTTATCTGAAAAGGAGATTATGGCTATTAATAATCTCCGGGGCCGTCTTCCATTGAGGATCACTCCTTATTTTGCTTCGCTGATTTATGATTCCAAAACTTCTAATCCATTGCGTCGTAACGTAATTCCGGTTGTTGAAGAGTTAATTGAGACCGCCAATGAACAGTCTGATCCTTTGCACGAGAAAGCATTCTCGCCTGTAAAAGGTATTGTACACAGATATCCTGACAGGGTTCTTTTCACGGTTACACAGGTTTGTTCAAATTATTGCAGGTACTGTACACGTTCTCACTCTGTTGGAAAACTTGACAAACTTGGCAAACAGGACTTTGAAAGAGCATTTAACTATATTGCCACACATACAGAGGTAAGGGATGTTCTGGTGAGTGGAGGCGATCCTCTTACATTAACTGATGAGGCTCTTGATTATATCCTTTCAAATATCAGGAAAATTGATCATGTTGAAATTATAAGGATCGGAACAAGAGTCCCTGTAGTTCTTCCTCAGCGGATAACAGATAATCTGATAAACACTTTACGAAAATATCATCCGTTATTTTTAAGCCTGCATTTTTCGCACCCTGCTGAAGTCACAGATGAATGCATAAAGGCATGCAATAAACTGGCTGATGGAGGTTTTCCTCTCGGAAGTCAGACAGTTCTCTTAAAAGGTATAAATGATAATGTACCAGTGATGAAAGAGCTGATGCATAAGTTACTTAAAATGAGAGTAAGGCCTTATTACCTTTATCAATGCGACTTAATTCCGGGTTCCGGTCATTTCAGGACAACCGTTAAGAAAGGACTTGAAATTATTAAAGGACTTAGAGGTTACACAAGTGGATATGCTGTACCTACTTTTGTTGTTGATGCACCCGGTGGAGGAGGAAAAATTCCTCTGATTCCAAATTATGTTGTTGAGCACAACACAGAACATATTGTACTGCGTAATTATAAGGGAGTATTGTGCGAATATCCTGAAAAATAAGGCAATATATGAAAGTTGGCTTAACATTTGACCTGCGGTCGTGGTATATTGACCGTGGGTATTCTATGGATGAAACTGCCGAATTTGATAAACAGGAAACAGTAGATGCTCTTGAGAATTCCTTAAAAATAATGGGTTATGAAACAGAACCTATTGGGAACTCATTTCAACTTATAGAGGCAATTGCGGCTGGCAGAAGGTGGGATATGGTTTTTAATATTGCAGAAGGCCTTTATGGTGACGGAAGGGAATCTGTTGTCCCGGCCATACTCGATCAGTATAAAATTCCATATGTGTTCAGCGGTCCTGTAATAATGGGACTTTCGCTCAATAAACACCTGGCTAAGTTAGTAGTATCTGCTGCAGGCGTTCCTGTAAGTCCAGGTATACTTGTTGGTAAATCAGAGGATTTAAATAAATGTAAGCTCATTTATCCTCTGTTTGTCAAACCGGTATCTGAAGGGACTGGAAAGGGTATTACAGACAAAAGTCTGGTCCATACTCCGGAAGAGCTCAGTAAAATGGTTGACTGGATACTCAGAGAATTTAATCAGTCGGCGCTTATTGAAGAGTACCTGCCGGGAAGAGAGTTCACGGTAGGTGTTGTCGGAAGCAATGAAGACGCAGTAGCTATTGGGGGAATGGAAGTGATTTGCGCCAACAACCTTCCCTATTCCGTTGAGGTGAAGGAGAATTACCAGAATTATTGCAGCTACAAACCTCTTGATGAGGATATAGCAGATGAATGTAAAAATGTTGCACTCAGCGCGTGGAAAGCACTTAACGCAGTTGATGCGGGAAGGATCGATCTCAAAGCTAACCGTAATGGCAAAATATGTTTCATTGAGGCTAACCCTCTTGCCGGGCTTAATCCTGTCCATTCAGATCTGCCAATATTAGCAAGGATGTATGGTATTGAATACCAGTCGCTGATGGAGATGATAATGAAATCTGCAATTAAAAGACTAAGAATTAATTGAATCGAGGCTGCCTGCAACCAGATATTGAAGAATTATGAGAAGATGTTGTATTATCTATAATCAACCGCTTGAAGGAGCATTAGCTGATGAACTTGATGTACTCGCTCAGGTAGAGCATATTGAGAAGCATCTTGTTGAACTTGGTATTAAAGTATCGAAAAAAGGTGTTACCGATCGATTTATGGTTGAAATTGCAGAACTGGCATCTGAAAAGCACGACTTTGTTTTTAACCTTGTCGAATCAATTAATAATAAAGGTGAACTGAATTATTTTGTACCTGCTCTTCTCAACATGTATTCCATTCCTTATTCCGGAAGCCCTCTTGAAGCTATTTTTCTTACCAGCAATAAGACTCTGTCAGGCAGGATAATGAAAAACGCCGGAATTAATAATCCATCATCATATTTGCCATCACAGGGAAGCATATTGAAAACCGGAAGAAAATATATAGTTAAACCTGTATGGGAAGACGGTTCACTTGGAATAACCAGCGATTCGGTATTTGAATGCAGACCTGGTTTTGAGGACAGGATAAAGGGCCTCGATGACTCGCACTGGTTTATTGAGGACTTTATAGATGGAAGAGAATTTAATATCAGTGTTCTTTCCGGAAGGAATGGACCTGAAGTTATGCCTCCGGCAGAAATAGTTTTTGTAAATTATGACAAAACCAGACCAAGAATTGTAGATTTCAAGGCAAAATGGGAATTGGATAGTTTTGAATACATAAATACTGTCAGAGAATTTCCCGGTGACAATATAAGTAAGAAGCTTGAAACTAACCTTAAAGATGCTGCTGTAGCCTGCTGGCAATTATTCGGGCTCAGAGGCTATGCGAGGGTGGATGTCAGGACCGATAGTAATGATAATGTATTTGTTATTGAGATAAATGCCAATCCGTGTATATCCCCTGACAGTGGTTTTGTTGCTGCAACTATGGAAGCGGGATATGAATTTAGTGAAGTCATAAACAGAATAATCAACGATCTGAACTCATAATCAGCTCAGTTAAACTTTATTTAATCAGATTGGCATTGTAGTATACAGGATTACCTGTAACCTCCTCTCCGAGCCATTCAGGTATCTCAAATTCTTCATTTTCCGATGCGAGCTCTAGTTCCGCAATTACCAGACCTTCATTTTTATCATGAAATATATCCACCTCAAACAAATGATTCCGATAAGGGACAATATACCTGGTCTTTACAACTTTGCCGGGAAGGCAGAGTGACATCATTTCCTTAGCGTCAGAAAGTGGAATCCTGAATTCCCATTCACTTCTTGATATTGATTTTCCAGCCGGACGTCCCTTAACTGTGAGGAATGCCTCCGTGTCAGCTATTCTTAAGCGCACGGTCTTCTCCGGATCAATTGACAGGTATGTCTGAACAATTTCGATTTTTTTTACAGACGATTCTCTGAACTCACCTTTCACAAGAAACTTTCTTTCAGTTTCAGTTGCCATTTTTCCGGTAAAGTTAATATAATACGAGGCAAAAGGGTATTATGACAGGTGTAAAATTGTAACACGGATAAATCGCAAAACTATGGTTGACTATACGCTAAATTTCCTTAAACTAAGAAATGTTTATAATTATCACGACTTTGTTAATATATTTTATTAGTCTTTAGTTCAAATATTTACTAATTTTGATTGTAAGCATTTAAACAGGCTTAAAATTTTTAAGCATTGTGTTTTCAGAATAGTTAAAGCAGTTTTTAGTTTAGGTTGTGAGGGTGAAATCGCGGGTATGGGCTGTCGTTTTACGGCAGCCCATCTCTTTTTTGCATTTTGCATTTTGCATTTTATTAAATTAGCATGATGTAAACGGAAAATAAAGATTATATGGATGTAAAGATTGATCCTTCATGGAAAGCAGTTCTGAATGATGAATTTGAAAAGGAGTACTTTATTAAACTTACTGAATTTGTAAAAAACGAATACAGGGATTTTACTGTTTATCCTCCGGGTGGTCTTATATTTAATGCCTTTAACCTCTGTCCGCTGAATAGCATTAAGGCTGTTATTATCGGGCAGGACCCCTATCACGGTCCCGGGCAGGCACATGGTCTCTGTTTTTCAGTAAGAGATGGGGTTGATTTTCCTCCAAGTCTGATCAATATCTTTAAAGAGATTGAGATGGACCTTGCAATACCCAGACCAACATCAGGAAACCTCGAAAGATGGGCCTCTCAGGGGGTTCTGCTTCTAAACGCAACCCTTACGGTGAGGGCTCATCAGGCAGGATCTCATCAAAGAAGAGGCTGGGAACAGTTTACCGACAGGGTAATAAGCGTTATTAACAGCAAAAAACAAAATATTGTTTTTTTCCTATGGGGAGCCTATGCCCAGAATAAAGGCGAATCAATTGACAGATCAAGGCATCTGGTACTGGAGTCAGTACACCCTTCACCTCTCTCGGCTGCCAGAGGGTTTTTCGGTAACAGACATTTCAGCCGGTGTAATGAATACCTTGAAGAACATGGAATAAACCCCATTAACTGGCAATGAACTGAGGTTGAGGATAGACTTTTACCCACCCCTTCCCGTCCCGATAGCTATATTATCCTTCAGAATTATGGTAACAAAAATGCCGGAGTATTATTTTCATGTCTTTTCTTCAATGAGTGAAGGATTTGCCTCGGCTTCACCTTCTAATGAAAACATTTTACAAAATAAATATTATGAGGACCTTATCTTCTTATCCAAAAGACCTTTTGATATGTTCTCTTCAAGTTCGCTATAGTCTTCGAAGCCAACAGACAACCTGATCATGCCGGGTTCGGGATATTTTGCCCCCCAGACGGCTTCAACAGGCATCAGTATCGTTCTGGGATCTCCAAGCGTAGGAATAAGTTTAATCTTGTGCGAAACATTCTTTATAAAAGCATCTCTCCTTGTTCTCTTTTCATCATTATCACTGCCATCAAAATCAAATGTTATCATAGCGCCAAAACCTTTTTCTCCAAATAGCTTTGTCGCAACAGAATTCGTGGCATGATTTTTTAATCCAGGATACCAAACCTTTCTAATAGTCGCCACATTATTAAGATATTCCGCCAATCTCAAGGCATTACTGCACTGTCGCGGGAAACGAAGTTCAAATGATTGGATCTGAGTCTGCAATCTGTACGCATCATCCGGAGATAGCATATGCCCGACAAATTTCCTGTATTCAATAGCTGACTTCATTATATCAATATCGTTTCCGCAGATAACACCGGCAGTGAGGTTGCCGTGACCAGAAAAATATTTTGTAGCACTGTGAATAACAATATCCGCTCCGTCGTCAAGTGGCTTATAAAGCCATGGTGTGGCAAACGTATTATCGATGATAACTTTTGCACCATAGCGCTTTGCTATTCCTGTTATTGCGGAAACGTCAGCAACAATAAGCATTGGGTTTGAGATTGATTCTATATAAACGAATTCAGGCTTTAGACGGGCTATTTCCTTTTCAAATGCATTCATATCATACCTCTCTTTTTCAGGTGTGAAGAAATGAATATCAAGTCCTCTTCGCTTGCTAAGTACAGAGTCTATATATGAGATCGTTCCCCCGTAAATCTCTGTAAAAAATAACCATGGTTTGATATCTCTTCCATGCTGAAATATTGACAGAGCCGTATCTATGGCCGACATGCCCGACTGAGTGAGCAATGTCCATTCAGAACCTTCGAGTCGCATAATCTCCTCTTCAGCAGAAACCACGTTAGGATTCCGGTAACGTGAATAAATATAAATATCAGGTTCTCTCTCATTCTCTGTTTCTTTATTGAAAGCAGAGGCAGTGGTATCTGCATCTGAAAGCTCAAAGCCCGCGTCGCGGTAAACAGGTATTCGCGAACTGTTAACCTCTTTCTTTTTCATTTTTAACAGCAGTTATATTCTTGTAAATCAATCTATTGATATTAACAGGATCAAAATCAATATAGTATATTATCCTGTCAAGAAGTTCTCCGGTCAAAAATAATGAAATAATCAGACTATCTCCATTATACAGACCTGAGATAAGGCTGGTCCCTGTAATCAGCAGCAGTGAAATGCGGAGAAATCTTAAACTGAAATATATCCTGTTCGTTTTATTTGCATACATATTATTCAATGAAGCTGCCAATTTGATAAGAGCAATGAAAATAAACGGGATTATATTTCCAGTCAGGAACGACACTATGAGCAATCCACTCACGAATGTTTGTCCGCTGTGAAAAATCATATTTTTGCGCTTGTCAGAATAAACATAAACAGCATCTATGACAATAAGCATTATCAAGCCTGTAATTGAAGATATTACCAGTAACAGTGGCAGATGAAAGAATAAAGCAGATATTGATAATAAAGCATAAATAATGAAGAGAGCTATTTCGCGGCTTAACGGAGACGTTCTAAAATTTGACACAGCTCTCCAGGCCCCTGATTTTTTCCCCAGGTGTAAAAGAGAAACAATTCCGGCAAGAACAATAATAGATGCAAAGATCATAGGGTCTGGAAATTTTCCTATGAAAAGGGAAGAAATCAGTGATGATACAGAAAGCGTAACCAGGAAGGTAAAAACGACAAGTATCCATTCGACTTTAAGCGAACTATTATAATTTTCTGACATGGAAATTTCAGGTTCAAAATTATTTTCAGGTATTATCCTGAGCGGAATATCATTATGGGTACCATAAAGGCCGAGTGAGGGATTAAGATTTTTATCAGGCAGCCATGTAAGTACATTTTTATTTTTTGGTTCAATTTCTCCCCAGCCCAGAGCGCCTGTCGGGCAGGCTGTTGTGCAGGCTGGCAATCGCCCGGCAATCAGACCAGAATAACAAAGGTTGCATTTGCCTATTATTCCTTTGAAATCATCGTACTTTGGAGCATCGTACGGGCAGTTCCATTGGCAATACCTGCACCCGATACATCTGCTTTCATCTATTATTACTGCACGGGTAAGTGGATCGCGATAAAAAGAAGATGAAGGGCATCCATCAAGGCAGACAGCTGTTTCGCAGTGGTTACATGCCAGAGAGAGGTTGATCACCGGCAAAGACATCAGCGCATCTGTATTATAGGTATAGACCGTTCTTGGCTGGATGGTCCATCCGTTTTCAAGTGTGCAGGCTGCACTGCAGGCGCCGCAGTTTACACATTTGGTATGATTAAAAATAAATCCGTCTGCCATTATCAGGTAATATTTTCAATTTCAACCATATTATCATGAAACGCTGCCCCATATCCAATATCAGTCTCAGTTGAGGCAATAAGACAGTTACCTCCTCCCCCTTCATTCATCCATATCCCGTTCGGAAGAACAATCGATCCGGCAGGAATCCTGTTAGAGATCCTGGCGACACAAATAATTGCTCCTGTCGTATTAAAGATTCTTACTTTATTACTGTCGGATATATTGCGCTTAATAGCATCAGACGGGGAGATTTCAACTGCAGGTCGCTCTGCTGAATCCTTTATGATATTCAGGTTTCCGAATTGAGAATGTATTCGGTTTCCTTTGTTTGGAGTGAGAAATACAAGGGGATAAATATTCCTGTTCTCTCCATAGACGACAGGAATATATTCAGGCAAGGGTGATATTCCCCATTTGGAACATGCCTCCCGGGAATACAATTCTATCTTCCCCGATTTTGTTTCGAATTTCATGTCTTCCCATGCTATATGCTGTAATCCGGGAGCCAGCAGCGGGCCAGTCTTAACATCATCAAGAGTAAGTTCTGAATATCCCTTTATTCTTTGATCGAGCCATTTTTCAATGTTATCATTACCCGGCTCAGGCAAAAGAGTTGTGCTTACATTTAGTTTTAGCTTCCTGGCAAGGTAATAATATATCTCGCTCTCTGGCAGCACATCTCCGGGCGATTTTATGATCTTTGGCTTAAACTGTACATATGGCGACCAGTATGATCCTATTATGTCGGATTGTTCAAAAAGGTCCTTTGCAGGAAGAATAATATCCGCTGTTTTTGCAGTGTCGGTCATAAATTGTTCTACAACAACCTTGAACTCGAGTTTTGAAAATGCTTTAAGAACGCTTAAGGTATCGGGAGACTGTAATAAAGGATTACCCCGTTCTATCCATGCAGCTTTCAGTTCCGGATCAGTGGTTTTGAGCATATCAGCACCCAGCCTTGCCATCGAGATGCTTCTTCTGAATGGCAAATCATTTTGGATATCAGGATAATATGACATTGGTTCCTTCTGATCATCAAAGATATAACTCTGAAGATTTGCATAATTAAACCCACAACCCCGTTTTCCCAGGTTCCCGGTAATAATGCATAAAGCCAGAATAGATCTTATTGTCTGGCCACCATTCTGATGCCGCTGTAAACCATAGCCGGGAAGTATGGTCAATGGATTTCCCCGTCCAATTATATAGGCCAGTTCCCTAATATTTTCAGCAGGTATTCCTGTAATTTTCTCTGCCTCCTCAGGGCTAATCTTTATAGAGGCCCTGAATTCATCAAATCCATTGACACAGTTTTTAATAAATGTCTCATCTGTCAGACCTTCTTCGATTATTACGCCTGCGACTGCCAGGGCAAGAGCAGCATCAGTACCCGGTCGGGGGCTGAAAAGTATATCTCCTTTATCGGCAGTAGGTGTTCTCAAAGGGTCAATTACAGCTATCCTGCATCCCTTTTCTCTTGCTTTCGCAATAAATGCAATCTCCTGGATATTCGTTTCAGCTGGGTTCTTACCCCATATAATTATTGTTTTAGCATTTTCAAGATCCCATGGAACATTATGTTTAATAGATCCGAGAGTGAGTCTTACGGCTTCAAGACCTGCCGGCCAGCAGAGGTTGCCATATGTTGTGGTAGCACCGCCAAATGCTCTCCAGAATGAAGACCCTGTTTCGTTTGTCAGCCCCGACATACCGCTTCCCTTATACCATAAAACGCTTGTTGGACCGTATGTTTGCCTGAAATGGTCAAGTTTACTGCATATTATTTCAAATGCCCTTTCGATGGATATCTGCTCAAATCTTCCATCTGAAGCTCTTAAAAGCGGATGAATGATCCTGTCTTTCGAATAGGTTCTTTCCAGATAGGATAAACCCTTTATACATGGACCTTCAGGAGTTGCGAGGTTACCCGGGTAAGGAAGAACCCGGTTTATTTTATTGTCTTCAACCTGTACTCGGAATGAGCAGGTACTATAGCAGTTTCTGGGACAGACTGTGACAAATTCTTCCATCTATTATTCAATAATGGCAAATTTATCAATATAACCGATAAAAAGAAAGAGGGTATTCAGAACATGAACAGTAGAATTGAAATTTATTTTAAGATCAAAGCCTCATCAAGAACAACATTATTGATAGTCAGTTCCCTTTTAATCATATCCGAAATATAAACCTCATAAGTTATTCTGTCCCGTCCCAGATATTGCATATAGGTATAGTCAACCGTTCCGGTAGAAAAAGTAATAAGTGATCCGTCGATATTTATTTTTGCTTTTATTTCGGCCTTTGGATATGCTATTGTAAAGCGAAAGTAATCCGATTCGCTACCATGGACAATAGTTCCAAGAGTATCAATGTCTTCTGGCTTTTCTGAGGTAGAAACGATTACTTCCTCAAATGTAAGATCTGATAGATTTCTGACCCTGACATCGGTTGGACCTTCCGGTGAATTTTCAGACTTTTTGCAGGCTACAAATGCCAGAATAATAACAGGAATAAGTAAAAGCTTTTTCATGATGAGGAAGGATTAGTGATTCTACACAATAATCTGACCAGAAATAAAACAAATAAGTTGCAACAGGATCAAATTAAATTAAGGCTATTTGCAGGCACCCATCCCTTATTACCGTCTGAAAGCTTTAATTCAAGCCAACCACCAACTTCGTCATCAATTGTTACCTTGGTTCCTTCGTGAAGAATAAACAAGTCGGTTCCGCTGTTATCAGGAGCGCTCTTGCCGCTGACCTGAGGGATAGTAATAATTGCTTTATGACTATCATAAACAAGCGATCTGTTTCTAAAAGTAAATGCAAGAGTGGCGCCTGACAGAATGAATAAGAAAACTGCAAACCAGAAACCCAGAACTTTCTGCCGGTAATTTGCCGTATAAATATAGAGTGACAAAAATAAAAGGCTTAGTATAAATGAAATTAAACTGACTTTTGCCCAGGTATTTCCGGAGAAGAAAAGTGCAACAAAATTATACCATCGTATAAAAAAGAGCTCCGGTATCTCCTGGAACCTATCAACAATGAGGGTCTTGGCAATCTGAAGATTATAATTAATGTCTTCATCTGCAGGATTCAGAAGGTAGGCACGCTCGTAAAACAAAATGGCATATGGAATATTCTTAAGTTTAAAATAAGCGTTCCCGATGTTATAATCAAGGTCTGCCGACCTGTAACCGGTAAGATAAATGTCTGTCCATGCCTGCAGAGCTTCTTTATAATTACCGGCAGTATAAAAGGCTACTCCTTTATTGAACTTTTCAGTATTTGTTTCCTGGGCTACTGTTGTTTTCAGGGTAAATAATGAAATAAACAAAAAAGTAAGTATATATTTCATTTTCAGCTTCATTTCTTAACTAATTGAGTTTTCAACTGATTTAATGAATTGAGATGTACCCTCATACATATTCTCTGCTTCCATGCCGGATCCCGACGGTGCGAACCTGGCATATTCACATGTATCCAGAATACTGTTCAGCAGATCAATTTTATCGTTCTCAATACCTTTTTCAGTGAGTGCGTTAATTGCACCGGTTCTTGTAAGATCTGAAAAAGGAATATTCAGCTTATCGGAGAGATAACCCCAGACAGATTTAAGTATTTCTTCATAGAACTCATCTATTTGTTCATTCTTAAGGCACAGGGAAGCGGTCCGGAGTCTCTTTACAGCAACTTTTGCTGCTTTCCTGTTCCGTACGAGAGAGAGATCAGAATTACGCCTGATATGTTCCCTTCTAAGGAACAGTACAACAAGGAATGCAAAAAGAGCAAAAGCATAAGCGCTGTAGAAAGAGCGTTTTGAGGCAATAAGGTTTCCTGCTTTGATGAGTTTCCCCGGAATTGATTTTATAAATCTGATATCTTTACCAAGGTATTGGACATCTTCTTTTGACACACCTCCGTAAACGGTAATGCCTGAATTTTGACCACTTACCTTTTTGGCGTAGAAATGAAATTCTCTTGTCGTAAGCTTTTCGTATTTTCCAGTAGAAATATTGAAATATGAATAACTGACAGGAGGAATTGTATATTCTCCATAATGCCTGGGGATCAGCAGATATTCAAAGCTTCTCTGTCCGGATGTGCCGTCTGATCCATTTTTTATTTCGTCAGAGATCCTGGGGTCATAAACTTCAATATCAGGAGACAACTTAAAGGTTGGCGTTGATGCAATCTTAAGGTTTCCGTTTCCCGAAATAGTTATTTTGTAATTTATTGCATCATTTACATTTACCGAATCCTTATTAAGTGCAGCCTTTATATCGAGATTCCCTACCACACCTGAAAAATTATCAGGTTGAACTCCCGGTAAAGGCTTAACCTTAACTTTTACAGGCAGACTGGCAGCAGCTCTAGGCACTGTCTCGTACTGAGAAAAGAAGTCACCAAAAAACGGATCAGACTGTCCTGATTTATGTTGAACAAGAACAGATATCTGAACAGGATCAATAGTTATTTCGCCGGTAACCTGCGGGAATAGAAGAAATTGCTGAACAATACCTGTGCCGTATATAGTTCCGTTAATATTTTCCTGTTTCAGGGAGGTTAAAGGCGGTGTTGCAATATCCGATTTAAGGAAACCGTCAAATGCAGGGTACTTAATTTCATTTATCCCCGAGAGATTAACTTTTGTAAAAATCTTAACAGTTGCAACAATATGTTCCCCTAAATATACCTCTTTCCGGTTAAGAGACAGGTTAACAAATAAATCACCACCTGAAGACTCGTCAACATTTGAATTTTCTCTATTTGTTTTCCCGCTTCCTGATGCAGCAGGATTTGGTCTTTGCGCCGTACTGGCCACAACTTCAATATTCAAAGAATCGGAAAAATATTCTTTGTTCTTTAAGGTAAATTTAGCCGGAGGAATTACAAATTTACCCTCTTTAAGAGCCTGAAGATAATAAATATAAGAATATGAAGTCTGGGTGGACATTCTTCCGTTTATTATCTGAGTACTGGAACTGTATGAAGTCTGGGGACCCATTAATTTATAAAAGCCATTAAATGAAGGAGCAGAAAATTCTCCACCTCCTGCATTCACTGTGTACATTACAGTGAATTGTTGTCCGGCATTAACAGCAGAGGGATATTCTACCTTTAATACCACATCCTGCCCTGCTGCAACGAAGGATATTAAGAAAATAATATTATAAAATAATGCCCTTTTCATTTTAACTTCTCAGCTTACCAGTTTTTTACTGTTCTGACTTTTTCCTTTGCAGCTTTTTCAAGTTTAACCTTTTCCTGAACTTTCTTTTCATCATTGGCAAGAGCATTCAGCAATCTTTGTGCATCTTCCTTAGAGATCTGCTGCTGTTGAGGTTGCTGATTCTGCTTGTCGGAATTATTCTGATCCTTCTGCTGGTTATTTTTCTGGTTCTTATTATCGTTCTGATCCTGCTTATTATTCTGTTTGTTTTGCTTGTTCTGATCGTTCTTATCTTTGTCCTGCTGTTGTTGTTGTTGTTGCTGTTTCTGCTTTTGAAGAAGGTCCTGGGCATATGCCAGATTATATTTTGCCTGCATATTATTGGGTTTAAGCCTCAGGGAATTTTCATATGCATCTATGCTTTCCTTTATTTTTTTTGCCTGAAGCAATGAGTTACCCAGATTGTACAGACCAGCTGCTTTCTTATTTCTATCCTCATTCTGACTGGTACTTTCTATGAATTGTTTTCCTGCATCTTCATATTTTTTTTGTTTATAAAGGGCATCTCCAACATTAAAAACAGCATTTGGTGACTGTTTATTTTTGTCCAATGCCTTGCGATAAGATATTTCAGATTCCGGGAAATTATTTTTTGAATATTCCCTGTTTCCTTCCCTTATATATTTTTTATCTGATTGTGCATAAATTACATAAGTAAAGATCAGAAACATAAATGTAAGAAGAATTCTTGCAGGAATCCAAAATGATATGTTTATTTTTCTGAGCCTTTTCATGATAGCTATGTTTACACTTTAAATTTAAACAATCTTATATTGGCTAATCTTCTGTTTCTCCTCTCCATTATAATGAAGTCAACTAAAATCAGAAAAAGTACTATCGCTGCAAATATCTGAAACTGATCATTATAATCAGTATACATAGTGCTTTCCAGTTCCTGTTTTTTCATTTTTTTTATCTGGCTGAATATTTCGTCAAGACCGATGTTTGAATTACTGGCTCTGACATAATTTCCGTTAGTTGTCATCGCAATTTTTTTTAGAATATCTTCATCGAGCTTGGTTATAACTGTATTTCCGGCGGCATCTTTAAGAAAATCCCTTTTACCGTTAACAACGAGGGGAATAGGCGCGCCTTCAGTTGATCCAATTCCTATTGTATAAATGACTATACCAGCTTTTGCTGCTTCTTCAGCACTTTTAACCGGGTTATCATCATGATTTTCACCATCGGTGATAATGATCATCGCCCTGCTTTTTGTATCACCAGGGCTGAACGATCTGATCCCCAGATCAATTGCAGCACCAATTGCTGTACCCTGTTTCGGGACCATATCGGGGTTAATTGTTGAAAGGAACATCTTAGCGGAAACATAATCTGTTGTTATCGGTATCTGGGTATATGCATCCCCGGCAAAAACAATTAATCCTATTTTGTCGTTTTCCATATTATCAACAAGCCTTGAAATTGCCTGTTTAGCCCTTGTAAGTCGGTTTGGCTGGATATCTTCAGCCAGCATTGAGTTGCTTACGTCGAGAGCTATGATAACTTCTACTCCCTGTTTCTTGACATCTTCAAGCTTTGATCCGTATTGTGGTCGCGAAAGCATAATTATACCTGCAGTCACGGCAAGTAATTGCAGGATGAACTTAATAACAGGTCTCGATTTGGACATTTCAGGCAACAGTGTATTTACAATGGTGGTATTGCCTAATCTTTTCAAAGCCCTTTTCTTCCTGATCGCATTTATAATATACAATAATATCATAACCGGAAGCAGAAGCAACAAGTATAAAAAAACCGGATTTGCAAATCTGAACAATTGCATATTCTCTCCCGCTTTACGTAAGATTTTTTAAAAGTGTATTTCGTATCAATATTTCCAGCACTATCAGGCAAAAAGCTATTATTGCCGGTAAAAGGTATTTTTCTTCTTTTCTGCTGAACTGCCTGACATCAATTTTAGATTTCTCAAGCTTATCTATTTCATTATATACCTGCTCCAGTTTGGTATTATCTGTTGCCCTGAAATATTTGCCACCGGTTGTCTTTGCAATATCCTTAAGTATCCCTTCATCTATCTCAACCGGCATATCCTGGTATTGTATACCGTAAGGAGTTTGAACGGGATATGGCGCCATACCCTGTGTGCCCACACCTATCGTATAAACCCTTACGCCAAAAGTCTTGGCAATCCCGGCAGCCGTTGCCGGTGCTATTTCTCCCCTGTTATTTACACCATCTGTAAGTAGGATAATAACCTTGCTTTTAGCTTTGGAGTCTTTTATCCTGTTCACAGCTGTTGCAAGGCCATTGCCAATTGCAGTACCATCTTCAATCATACCGCTCTGAACTTCACGAAGAAGGTTAATAAGTACAGCGTGGTCAGTAGTGAGCGGACATTGCGTGAAACTTTCGCCGCTGAAAACAACCAGACCTATTCTGTCATAGGGTCTGCCTGATATAAATTCTGTTGCCACATTTTTGGAAGCTTCCAGCCGGTTGGGCCTGAAATCCCTTGCGAGCATACTCCCCGAAATATCGAGCGCAAGAATAATGTCAATTCCTTCGGTGGAAACATTCTGAAATTTGTTGGTCGCCTGGGGACGTGCCAGTACAATAATAATCAGGCCTACAGCAATTGTCCTGAACGTAAACAGAATATGTCTTATGTAATGCCTGAATGTCGTTCCTGCTTTTGCAAAAGGATTTAATGCAGGCATTCTTAATGATGCTGTGGCTTTTTGTTGTTTAAGGACATAGAAAACGATCATTGCAGGTACTACTGCAAGAAGATAAAGGAAAATCGGTTCCGCAAATGTTATTCCGTTCATATGCTATCCTCCCCGGCAATCTCTTTTTCTTCACCCTCCTCTGACTTTATCTCAGAAACTTTTGTTGCAATAACAAAATCCCAGGAGTTTTGAAAATGTTCTTCATTCTCTGACGGCGCCGGTTTATATTTTGCAAACTTTACCAGATCGGCACCCGTAAGAATTGTCTTCAGCTGATTATAAGCCCCGTTTTTTTGAAATCCTGTTCTGGCCAGTATTTCAAGTGTCTCATCAGTAGTCAGTTCAAGTGAATAGACACTGAACCTGTTTTGCAGGTACTGACGCAGGATCATTGTAAGTTCAGTATAATAAACCTTGGTCTCACCTTTCTGCCATAATTTTTTCTCCCTGAGGCGTTCCAGAGCTCTCAATGCTATTATATGAGCCGGATCGGGATTAATGACAGGTACCTCACCTGCCCTTAATTTTCTTCGGCTTCGTATATATCTGACCACATACCAGATAAGTACTCCCGCTATAGCTGCAATGAGTATCCATGGCAAAATTTCTCCAAGTGTTACAGGAGCCCTGTAAGGTCCGACTATATCAAAAAATTTGGCTGTTGTATCAGCCGGAGCAATCTTCACTCTCATAACCCTCAGTTGGGAATAATCAGAATAGAATCTTTTTATACCTTGTGAATTTTTTAATTCGGCAAATACAGGCGGAACCTGATAAAATCCCGAATCATATGACGTAATCAGATATTTCTGAATAACTTTTACATTCCCGTTTTTCCCGGCAACAGTATCTGTAACTGGTCCAGACAATATCTCAATATTTCTGCAAAGGGTATCCCTTAAGAAAGGAAGTGTAAGCCGCTGATTAGAAGGCTGGTCAACTGTCACAGTAAATTTTATCTGATCTCCGATAAATATCTTTGTAGAATCAAACGATGCTGATACATTTACGTTTTGTCCATGCACAGCAATAATTACTGTATGTAAAAGAAATATAATGAAAACCAATCTCCTCATTTCTGTCATCTGTTCTCAAACAACATTACAAGTGGCTTAACATAATCGAGGTCGGTCCTTAATTCTGTTGAATCCACTCCACATCTTTTAAAAATATTTTTTATCAGTTCAATGTGTTTATTCCACCATTGCTCATAAGACAGTCTTGCTGACTTTGATGATGTGTCAACCCATTTTTCCTCTCCTGTCTCCGAATCTGAAACTTTTATAAGACCTACATCAGGAATTGCCCTTTCTATAGGATCATATACCTTTAATGCTACAATATCGTGCTTATTGGAGGCAATTTTGAGTGCCTCTTCAAAATCAGGAGCAATAAAATCAGAAATAATAAATGTTGTGCATCTCTTTTTTATGGCATTTGTCAGAAATCGTAAAGGCTCATCAAGATTAGTTTTGCTGCTTGTGGATTTGAAATCCAGCAATTCCCTTATAATTCTGAGTATGTGCTTCCTTCCCTTTTGAGGGGGAATAAATTTTTCAACTTTATCGGAAAAGAATATCACGCCAATCTTGTCATTATTAAATATTGCGGAAAATGACAAAACTGCAGCAACTTCAGTCATGATATCTTTTTTATAACTCATAGTTGTCCCGAAATTTCCCGATCCGCTTACGTCGATAAGAAGCATAACAGTGAGTTCTCTTTCTTCCTCAAACACCTTAACATATGGATGGTTGAAACGCGCTGTCACATTCCAGTCTATACTTCGTATATCATCGCCATACTGGTATTCCCTTACCTCGCTGAAAGCAATACCACGTCCTTTGAAAGCGCTGTGATATTCACCGGCAAAAATATGTCTGCTTAATCCCCGGGTCTTTATTTCAATTCTCCGGACTTTTTTTAATAATTCAGTTGCTTCCACTTTACAACAAATTATTTACCTGGTAATATTGTTATTATGCAGGACCATTGTTCATCTTTTATTTCAATGATGTAATTTTTCCTGCCTCTGGTGTCAAGCCATCTGTTATCGGCGGCTTTTTTATATTTTGAATCGAACTCCTGTATTTTCCTGCCTTTTATACTGTAGTCACAGATAATCCTCACGCTTTTACACACCGAACTATTGTTCAGGAAAAACAATAATGTCTCATTTTCCTCATTATCAGAATATTTCAGATACTTGAACCTACTATTTGTAACTACATTATAGTTCATATCTTTTCGATTCTCCTTCATATATTTTCTGATTTCATCTTCCTTATATCCAATAAGGTTCTGACTAAAGGTTACTATGCTGATAAAAAGAAAGAAAGCAACTAGCGGGAATATCTTCATATACAAATACTAAGGAACTTCAACAATATTAAGTATCTCGGAGATTATATGATCCTGGTCCACATTTTCTGCTTCAGCTTCATATGTAAGGCCGATCCTGTGCCTCATTACATCATGACATATAGTGCGCACATCCTCAGGAATGACATATCCTCTTCTTTTAATAAATGCATAGGCCTTTGCAGCGAGGGATAAATTTATTGAAGCCCTCGGAGAAGCTCCGTATGAGATCATGCTGGTAAATTTCGGAAGGCCGTATTTCTCAGGACTACGGCTTGCAAAAACAATATCCAGGACATAGTTTTCGATCTTTTCATCCATATAAACTTCCCTGACAATATTTCTTGCCCTGATAATATCATCAACTTTCAATACCGAATTCGATTTCGGAAACTCTTTAGCAAGATTCTCTCTAATAATAAGTTTCTCATCTTCTATTGAAGGATAATCAATCAGAACTTTCATCATAAACCTGTCAACCTGTGCTTCAGGCAAAGGGTACGTACCCTCCTGTTCAATCGGGTTTTGTGTAGCCAGTACAAGAAAAGGTTCATCAAGTTTAAATGTAGATTCTCCGATTGTGATTTGTCTTTCCTGCATCGCTTCAAGCAAAGCACTCTGCACTTTAGCGGGCGACCTGTTAATCTCGTCTGCAAGTATGAAATTAGCAAATACAGGTCCTTTTTTTACAATAAATTCCTCCCTTTTCTGGCTGTAGATCATTGTACCGATAAGGTCAGCCGGGAGAAGATCAGGTGTAAACTGTATCCTGCTGAACTTAGCATCAATAATCGAAGCAAGCGATTTTATTGCCAGCGTTTTTGCCAGACCGGGTACACCTTCCAATAGGATATGCCCGTTGGCAAGAAGGCCTATCATCAGACTATCGGTCAGGTGCTTCTGTCCGATAATAACCTTATTCATCTCCATTCTTATAATGTCGACGAAAGCACTTTCCTTTTCAATTTTCTCATTTAAAATCCTGATATCAGCAGTTTGCTCCATAGCTAAAAAATTTAAGTAGCAAATATAATAAAACGTGTTTCAATAACTATTTCTTTTTATCTTAGAAAATCAGATGCAAAAGAAAGCCCTTAAGTTCTAAATTGGTGTTAATGAGTGTTAAACTTTTGTTAAAGGTATTTATTGTCCTGTGCTCATATATTGTCCAAATTCATTTTTTATCCCACCCACCCTTCCCCGACAAGCTCGGAATGGTGGGCTAAGATACAACCCTCTCGCCCCCGCAAAGCGGGGCAGGCTCTTCGGGCACTCCCCCTTTGAGGGGGAGAAATACTCTGCAAATAAGTGAAATTTCACTAAATACCTGAGTGTATTGGGGCTCAACTTTCTATAATAATAGGATTCCAGTCAAAATCTGCTCTGATAGAGCTTCTGAAAAGAATTATCAGGACTAAAGGGATAATAGCTATATTAAAAGTCTGCGGAAGAATAAACTGGAGAACCACGAAAAGCGCAGAGAAATAAAATACGATCCTGAACCAGCCGGCTCCTTTTCTGTTTATTATAAGCATCACAAGGCAGACCAGAATGATTGGATTGAGCCATAGGATATTAAGGTTCCATTTCATTTGCTGATGATCGGAAAAAAAATTAAAAAAGATCATCAAAACTGCAAGTGTTGAAAAGACAGAAAATATTAAGAGATCCATAATTTTGTTCGTTGTTTTTCCCTTAACCAATGAAGACAGTACTATAACTATTATCATAATAAGAGTAAATACAAAGGAGGGGCTGGTAAAAAAGTTCTGGCGAACAACAGGAGGGTTAAAATCTAAAACTGTAACCGGGTTTTGCAATAATGGGATCATCTTACCTGATCTGTTTATTACTGCCTGAGATAACTCATCCTTCATGTCGATGGGAAGAAACATTCTGTCCCTGAATAAGGCTTTCCTGTCAGCAGTCGCCCCCATAATCAGATCTACTCCAAATTTATACCAGGGATAGGGATTCTGATATTTTCCTACCATTTCCCTGAATGTCGGTACATTACCTGTCTCAGCCGGAGGATATAATAGTATGCTGCCGATAGATTTTTCAAACAGATCTCTTATCCTTGTGGAACAATCATCATAAAAGAAATCATACCTGTAACTTTTGTTCTCCGGTTTAAGGTTTTCCTTAATAAGAGAAAGTAATATTTTAGTTTCACCCGCATCGAGGTTTACCTTCTGAGAATAAACGTATCGTTGTTCATAAAAATATTCCTGCAAAAAACTTTTCAGCGATTCAGTATCGAGCATGTAATCAAGCCGGCCTTTTGCAAATTTCCAGACAAAATGTGATGTATTAAAATCGAATACGCCCCAGTTATAAACATTATCGCTGTGATCTGCGGAGATGACAACTCTTAATGCACTGTGTCCGTATATCGAATATGTCTCTGTTCCCGGTCCGCAGGTAAGAAGGTAAACAGTAGTGTCCTTTTCAGGCTGTGAGAAAACACCCTGAAGGCAAAACGACAATAAAAACGAACTTAGAAGGAGTACCTTTTTCATAAATATTCTCTTTCTGTAAACGTAAGAGATTTTTGGCAGAAATAAAAAAACCTTTTTGGATGCAGCCTTCATTTTTGTTAGCTTTAACCCGTTAATGAAAGTTGAGAATAATGCTTTTAATGATCCCTAAATAACCTGTTAATATGAAAAGAAATTTTGTTGTGACCTTTGTCCTTGCTGTATTTTCACTTATGAGTTGTCATAAAAATGACAGGCCCTTTCCTATTACAGACCTGCATATTCACCTTAAAGGGGGCTTTACCATGCATGATGCAGTTCTGAAATCGAAAAAAGAGAATATTAAATACGGTATAGCAATAAATTGCGGACTTGGGTTCCCAGTTCACAATGATAGTCAGATAGATTCGGTCATCGCGACATATAAAGCTTATCCACAGTTCTTCATGGGAATGCAGGCTGAGGGAAGGGAGTGGGTTAATATTTTCTCAAAAGAATCACTGGCTAAATTCGATTATATATTCACCGATGCCATGACGTTCACGGATACAAAAGGAAGAAGGAACCGGATCTGGATAAAGGATGAAACATGGATTGACAATGAAGAAGAATTTATGGATTATCTGGTTAACACTATTGTAAATATAATGAATACTGAACCTGTGAACATGTATGTGAATTCCACATATTTACCTGACCAGATGGCTGACAGATATGATTATTTCTGGACTGAGGCAAGGATGGACACGGTAATTCAGGCAGCAAAAGTCAATAACATTGCTATTGAAATAAGCAACAGGTTTAAAATTCCTTCTGCCGCTTTTATCGCAAGGGCAAAGAAGGCAGGAGTAAAATTCACCATAGGCACCAACAATGTTGATTCAAACTTTTCAGGAGCTGACTATGCTCTTGAAATGATTAAAAAATGCGGACTGACCAGGGATGATTTTTACCAGCCAGTAAATAAAAGAATAAATGGGAAACTTTGATCTTGTACGCATCTTAGAATTTCTTCCCGGCATTATTTTAGGACTTACAGTACATGAATTTTCTCATGCTCTGGTTGCACATATGTGCGGCGACTCTACATCAAAGGACCAGGGAAGAGTAACGCTTAATCCACTTAAACACATTGATCTCCTGGGCTTTATAATGATCCTAATCGCCGGATTCGGCTGGGCTAAACCTGTGCATTTCAATGAGGAGAAATTGCATAATCCAAAATACGACGTCATGAAAATAGCAGTAGCCGGTCCGTTATCAAATGCTTTGCTGGCTATGATTCTTTCCGCTATATTCTCTGCTGTTTCATCGATGATTCCTGCATATCACAATGCAGGCACACGAGTAATTTATGAAGTCTTTATCTATGCCATCTATATTAACTGGGGGCTTTTCATCTTTAATTTGATACCGCTTCCTCCGCTCGATGGTTCTCACCTGCTTTTTTATCAGTTACGAAGATTTCCGGCCATATACAATGTATTATATAAGTATGGTTCCCTTCTGCTTTTCGGCCTTATAATTGGCACCGTAGTTACAAAAATTAATTTTTTCCCGATCTGGCCTGCAATTCAGTTCCTTGGAGAGGGATTTCTTTCGCTTGTAGGATACAGATAAAGGAAGAATGAATGGGAGAACGGGAGAATAGAAAATTAGCCCATTTGAAATAAGGTTAGAATTTCGTAACTTTAGGCAAATAAGCAGATCGTGAGGCTTATTGCTATAATATTATTCTCAGTGATGTGGAAATCTTCTTTTCCTCAGACTGATCCTTACCTTGATGTAAGGAACAGAATGGTCGATGAACAGATCTGCGGCAGGGGAATCACCGATAAACAAACAATTATGGCAATGAGAAAAGTCCGGCGCCATCTGTTTGTTCCCGAAGAATACAGGAGCCAGGCTTATAATGATTATCCATTACCGATTGGATATGATCAGACCATATCCCAGCCTTTCATAGTGGCTTATATGACTGAGGCAGTAAAACCCGCCAGGGAAAAGAAAGCACTGGAGATCGGAACCGGTTCAGGATACCAGGCCGCGGTTCTGGCTGAGATAGTTGATTCAGTATATACAATAGAGATCGTACCGGAGCTGGCTGATGAATCAGCCACAAGGCTGAAGATACTTGGCTACGATAATGTAGTGGTAAAGTCAGGCGACGGATATAACGGATGGCCGGAACATGCTCCTTTTGATATAATTATAGTTACAGCTGCCTCTGAAAAAATTCCAAAACCACTTATAGATCAGCTGGCGGAAAAAGGGCGACTGGTTATTCCAGTGGGTGCACCAGGCTCAATACAGGATCTCATTTTGCTGGTAAAAAATAATGGTAAAATTGAAAAAAGACAACTTACTTTTGTAAGATTTGTACCATTTAAAAGGCTTTAGAAATTAAAATATATTTAATTATCGATTGATTATGGAATACTTAGTAGCACAAAAACTGAAAGAAGAATGGGGTGATAAACCATGCGATCATCCTGTTCTTGAAAAGGAATATTATGTCGGAGCCTTTCTGATAAATTATGTCTGCACCAGTTGCGGAAGGGAATTTACTATCGCTCAGAAGCTGGAAATATATGAGGAACGAAAAGCTGCGGCAAAAGAGCTTGATAAACAGGCATAACTATGAATAAAACAAATTTAAGAACGGCACTGAGCACTATTTCTATAGCTTTATCGGTCATGTAAATAGGGTGAAGAGAAGAAAAGATTATTTTTTTTAACTGGAGTTTAGCGGAATTCATATCATTGAAGCGGATATAAAACAGATTGTTAGGCAATGGCAGATAAATTGAAAATAAACGAAATAAAGTCCTATTATGACAGTCTCATCCATAAACCGGGATATATAAGGTCTTTGAAAAAAATGATTAATGAAGTGAAAATGGAACAGATTCTTACATACGCTATGGAGGTACACAATGAGGCTGTTATAAGAATCGAACGTGAGAATGGATTTTTTCATCCTGTAAAACCTTACAATTTTCCTCCATGCCCTTTGTCTGTCAGTCTTCTGGTACTGCCTAACGGGATTAAACTGGATGCCTTCACGTATAAGGATCAGTTGAAATACTGGCTTGGAACTTCCGGGACTGTTATACGAATATTAGAAGGCAGTTTAAAAAGAAAGTTTGAAAATATTGATACACTGGAAAAGGCCTGTAAGGGACCAAACGAACTGGAATCACTTAAATCCTGGTTTATTGTAATGGGGTTTTGCGATCCTAATACTTTAATCTGGTCAAAAGGGAAAAAAGGTGCAAAACAATCCTTGTCCGGTTATTTGAAGGATTTGCATATCAAAAAATATTCTGTAAAGCTGAAAGCCAGCGAAATTAAAGACATTGCTAAAAACAGTTTCGGTACGGTTATAAGTATTGACACCATTAAACACTCCAACCCCGGCCTTAATAAATTTCCATTACCGTCATTTGATATTAGTCAGAACAGTCATATCACACCGGAATAATTGACCCATTAATCATAAGATTCTGCCTCAATCGGAAATCTGTTTAAAAAGATTTCACTGATAATGTTTCAGCTGATTTGGATCAATGGGAATTTTTTGTAAATAATATTCAAGTTGCAAAGTCGTTATAAAGATAAACCAGTGCTTTGTAACAATGAAAGTTATTATAAGAATATCTATAATAGTATTTTTTATCCTGTTAATATATCCGTTTTATTCATGTGTAAGCCATAAGTATCACCGGCCCCATTCACATAGCAATATTGAGCGACCGCTTTATGGTCCTCCGAGAAGATAGAAATCAATTAATAGCCAAATACGTCAACAGAAAAAAGAGGCTGTCTCAAAAGTCAAAATCCATAAACCACAAAGGGCACAAAGTTTTTCACAAAGGTCGCAAAGGATTAAATATCATGTTTTTACCTTTGTGAACTTCGTGAATCCTTAGTGTTCTTTGTGTTTAAAAATGACTTTTGAGACACCCTCTTTTTTTGTGATTCCGGAGCGACTCGAACGCTCGACCCACAGCTTAGAAGGCTGTTGCTCTATCCAACTGAGCTACGGAACCAATTACAGGCTGCAAAAATACATTTTTTTTCAGTTTTTCCAACCTGAATTGAAATAGGGAATCAGGTAACTTGAAAAAAATCATTTAAACACAAAGGACACAAAGTACGTCACAAAGGATCAGCAAGGAATTAAGCCGAAAAAAACACTTTTTCAACTGCCCCTTTAAATTAACTTCATATAATTGACAAGACCTTTCTTGTCAATTATCTGCTTTAACTTATCAGGAAGAGGTTCAAAAGAGAACTTCTCCTTCCCGACCACAATCTGACCCTTATCAGGATCTATGTCGATATCATCACCAGGCTTATAGGCTTCAACTGCTTCTTTATGAACAATAAGCAATAACCCCTGATTAATTGATGACCGATAAAATATCCTGTTCACCGACTTGACAATAACGGCTTTAATTCCTGCATATGCCAGTCCTACTGAGGGATGTTCCCTCGAACTTCCGCAGCCAAAGTTCTCGCCTGCTATAATTATGTCGCCCTGTTTAACATTTTTGCTGAAGGCAGGATCAAAATCTGCAAATAGCAGGGGCATAATAGCCTCAGGGTCTGAACTTAACACATTATAGGTGTGCTTACCCGCAAACATCTGATCAGTGTTAAGGTTATCAACGTCTGCATAATTCCAAATTGATCCTAATCTTCTATTTTCTCCGGCTTTAATTTCAAAAGTTCTGCTCTGTTTTACACTGTACGGATATTTCTCCCTTCCAGGATTTTTTCTTGGATCGGTAATAACACCTTTGAGGGCTGAAATGGCAACTGTAGCGGAAGAAGCAAGGTAAATATTTGCATTTTTATTCCCCATTCTGCCCAGGAAATTCCGGTTCGCGGTTGAAATAACGGTGTGGCCGCTCGCCGGGATACCCAGTCCGGTCCCAAGACATGGGCCGCATGACGGAGTAAGAACATTAGCACCCGATTTAATAAAGGTTGAGATCAGCCCTTCTTCAATAGCTTTCAGGAATATTTTTCTTGAGGCAGGGATTACGTTAAGCTGAAACCCATTTTTAATGACCTTACCACTCAATATGCCTGCAGCAATACGTAAGTCTTCTATTCTTCCATTCGTACAGGTGCCTATAAGTCCTTCATTTACAACAGTACCAGCCGCTTCGGCTACAGATTTCACATTATCAACATTATGGGGTGCAGCTACCACCGGGAAGACCGTATCAAGGTCAATATTGATCTCACTGAAATATTTCGCACCTTCATCTGCCCATACTCCGGTAATATTCTCATCGTAAAAATTTTCAAGGATCATATCAGCAGGAAAAACGGCATTTTTTGCTCCCATTTCAGAAGCCATATTTGCCAGTGTCATCCTATCCGATAGGTTAAGAGTCACCACGCCTTCGCCATGATATTCAACCGACATGTAGTTGGCTCCGTCCGAGCCTGTCATTCCGATTATCCAAAGTGCCAGATCTTTTGCAGATACATTTTCCCTTAATTTTCCCGAAAGAGAAATTTTAATTGATTCAGGTACCCTGAACCAGGTCTCACCTCTTTTCCATATTCCGGCTGATTCAGTACGGTCAATTCCTGCAGCAAGCGCATTAAAAGCTCCCGCTGTTGATGTATGGCTGTCGCTTCCGACAATCAGCATACCAGGTCGTGCATGATAAGACATTATCTGGTGGCAGATGCCTTTACCTGCATCGTAGAACTTATTTATTCCCTGTTTTGAAACGATATCCCTTATCTCCTGGTATTGTGTCGCCAGCAGGGCATTAGCAGGTGGGGCATTATGATCCAGAACAACAAGCATCTGGTCAGGATATGCAACATTAGTGCCTCCCATCTTCAAAAATGTCTTGTAAATACTTGCAGTATTATCGTGAGTAAGTATGATATCAGGCCTGGCAAAAACTATTGCGCCGGCCGGGGCTTTAAAAATCTTTTCTGCAAATGTTTGTGGTTTCATAGAGTTTAGCTTTATTAATTGCCAAGTAAACCGCCTTTGCGATATATTTCAAGCTGTACAGCTGAAAAAGGTTCAGCAGGCAAAACTTTATGAGTATTGATATTCTCAAGTTCACCTGTAATCAGGTTTAGTTCAACCTGATCGCCATTTTTAAATTCATTCTCATTCCAGTTTTTGCAGATTATTACTGGGAAAGCCGCATTGATTGCGTTTCTTTCATAAATAGCGCCGAAGGATTCTGCAATAATTGCCTGAATTCCAAGAGATGTAAAACAATCGACTGCCTGCTGCCTGGAGCTTCCGCATCCAAAATTTTTTCCTGCAAGAACTATATCACCTGGTTTTGCTTTTTTAGAAAAGTCTTCGAACCCGTTTAGGTTATCAAAAGTATGCTGTCCCATCTCCCTATTATCGGTAATGGCCAGATACCTGTTGTGAAAAATCATGTCAGTATCAATATTATCCCTTTTGATAACCCACACTTTCCCGGTGATAACAGACGGTTTTTCTTCATTATATCGCTTATTATTACTCATTTTCTGTATTAAAGGAGTACTTTCAGTTCTGGCAAAAAGCATTGGTTTTTCGGGTATATTATCAGACGTGGTTATATAACCGGCGACTGCAGAGGCAGCAACTATCGACGGTGATGCAAGATATACAAGTCCTTTTCCCTGTTTGCCCGGGAAGTTCCTGTTGCCCGTACTTATAGTAACCTCTCCCGGTCCATTTTGTCCTACCTGACCGGCAGCGCAACCTGCACATCCTGAATTTGATACAAGAGCGCCGGCTTTTTTAAAAATATCTATCAAGCCATCTTCGAGGCACTGTTTCCAGATTGCATCGGTCGCCGGAACAATTTTCAACACTACACCCGGAGCTATTTTCCTGTTTTCCAGCACGGAGGCAACTTCTCTCATATCCTCCATCCTGCCATTGGTACAACTCCCAATAAAAGCTGAATCGATCTTTTTCCCCATTACGGCAGTTACATCAACAGTATCATGAGGCTCACCCGGACGCGATACCATGGGTTTAAACTGAGATATATCGATATCAAATTCTTTTTCATAAGCGGCATCAGGGTCAGCAAAGACAGGGTTAAACCTGGTTTGGGCGCGTTTTGAGCAATAATCGATTATCTCTTTCGAGGGTGGAAACAAAATTATTATAGCTCCCATTTCGGTTGCCATGGATGAGATAGTGATCCTTTCATCAAGAGTCAGAAGATCAGATGGCTGGCCATAAATTTCTATGGAATAGCCAAGTAGTGAATTGGCTCCGAATTTATTGAGCAGGTTCAAAACAATATCTTTTGAACTGACATTGACTGGAGTGCTTCCTATAAAGTTGAGTCTGACTGACGGAGGTATTTTAAACCATATTTTCCCGTTATGCCATGCTGCGGCAATATCCATATCGCCCATCCCCTGTCCAAAAGCACCAACAGCGCCAAGAATATTTGCGTGCGAATCGGTTGATACTGCAGTTGAGCCAGGGTAAACGTAACCATTCTCAATAAGTATGTGAGTTCCTATTCCTGCATCGATATCAAACACTCTGATCCCGTTCTCCCTGGCATAAAGCCTGCATATATGCTGATTAACAGCATACTTCTGGTCGGAGCCTGTTGGATTACAATCGAAAGTAAATAACGTTTTAGACGGGTCATGAACGGTGAGTCCGAAATCTTTAAGGTTCTTGACGACATTTGCACCTCCGAAATCACGTGCTACTCTTGAATCAATTTCAATATCGACAATTTCCCCGGGACGAACTATTTTTGAATCGGAGTGGGATGCAATTATTTTTTCAAGCAATGTCATTGCCATATGGAAAATGTTTTATGTAAAACTTAAAAACTAAAAAAAAGTATGAAGGACATTATTCGAATTGTGCCCTGTAATCTCTCGGAGAGATTCCTTCAGCTTTCCTGAACTGTTTATTGAAATTAGATATGCTTGAAAAACCGCATTCCATTGCTATATCATGCACATGGTATTTTGTTTCCCGTAAGAGGTAGCATGCTTTATTCGTTCTTACCCTGTTAAGATATTCAACAAAACCTGCACCGCTGTTTCTTTTAAAGAACCTGCTGAAAGCTATTGGGCTCATTTTAGCTATTTTGGCTATTCTGGAAAGGGAAACGGGCTTGAAATAATTCTCACGTATAAAAGTATAAACGTCGGTCATTCGTTTATTTCCTTTTTCATCGAAAGCCAGTTTATAATTTTCAGAACAAATATAATTTCTCTTTTCAGAGGTACACAATATTTTAATTATGTTAAAAAAATCAATCATTTTATCAATGCCTTTATTATTAACCATCTGCAGAAGATGCTTTTCGACTTTTTCTGAATCTTCAACTGAAAAAACCAGTCCCCGATCAGCATCATTCAGCAAATCCTTAAGTCCTGCCATTTCAAATTGCGACAATAATGGCTCACCTATTGACTCAAGCTTAAAATGAAGCATAACCCCGTGCTTTTCCGGCAGAGTATTGTTTTGTTTGTAATAATTCCAGCAATGAGGAATGTTGCCCGCAATCAATACCATGTCATACTTGTCAAATAATTCAACACTATCGCCAATTATACGTGTACCATTGCTTTTCAGATTCAGGACGAGTTCATATTCAGGGTGGAAGTGCCATATTCCACCGGTATCACTAATATAGGCGGCTCTGAAACCACCGCCATTATCGTATTGAATTTTTTCAAGCTCTGCGATCATATCATTTGCTCATATTTATTCATGGTTCTATCAAAATTAAGCAAAAAATTCCCAATTATTACCAATAATTTTTTACATTTTTTTCTTAAGAAATTTGATTTATTGATATTTTATCTTTAATTTTGTTATTAGCTCATGCTATTGGTATTAAGAGGAGATGAGCAAGGGTAGGGAGTGAAAATCAACAGGATTGTATTGCAGACATTGACTTTCACATCAGGAGCCTGAGGAATAGCGCCAGCTTACCATGGTTCCATCCTTTTATCAGACAGTAGACACGGGAATTATCTCATTAATAAAACCCGCTCCTGATTTTCGCTGCCGCCCTTTCTCCTCTTATTTTTTTACCCCTACCCTGATGATTTCTTAAGAAATTTGGTTTTTGAATGAACCTTGTACCATTTTGGCACCAAAATTTAGATTATCTTTGCGCCCGTTCACTTCCGGGGGATTCCAGGACATTTTATGAAATAAACTGAATATAGAATATGAAGACCTATATCAGAAGACGAGAAAAGAATACTCAACTAGTTATATTATACGGTGCCTGGGGAACGGACGAAAACGTCTTTGCCCCGCTATGCAATGATGAGTTTGATTTCATTCTTTTCTCTAACTATTCTGCAGACGAACCGCTTCTTCTCCCGGAGATGAAGGTCTATGAAAAAATAACAATGATCGGCTGGTCATTAGGTGTTTGGGCTGCTGAATATCTACTGCCAAAGACAGATATAAAACCTGATGTAACGATTGCGATAAACGGCACTCCAATTCCCGCTGACAACAAGTACGGCATTCCCCTTAAAATATTTGAGGGCACATTAAATCACTTAACTGAAGAGAATATAGAGAAATTCTATTTCAGGATGTTCGGCGACAAGAAGACCTACCTGACCAATATAGACAGAATTCCTCACCGGACACTGAAATCATTGCATGATGAACTGAGGTGGATGTATAACCGGATAATGGAACAAAAAGAACCAGGGTTCAGATGGGATTATGCAGTTACCAGCGAGGTCGACAGGGTATTTCCCTCCAAAAACCTTGAATCTTACTGGAGCAGTCAACAAAACACAAAACACATAATACTTCCCTTTCCTCACTATTTTTTTCATAAATGGGAATCTTTTACAGATTTTATAAGCTTTGTCGAGAGTTATTCCGGTAAAAGTCCAAAAAAAAGAAAAGAAGCATTACGAAAGCTTAGAGGTCGTTGATCAGTATATTTGAATCAGATTTGGCAATAAGCTTATCAAATTTATCCAGGATAGAAACCACTTTCTCATAATCCCTGGTTTTGCTTACCATGATATGTTCAGTTCCTTTTTTATCCAGTTGATTAAACACATAACTCAAACTTAATTTGTTTATGTCGAGTGAAGGTTGGTACAACCTCTGTTTTTGCTCATTCTCATGAATAACTGAAACCAGGTTTGCTGAGCTAAGATCCTGAAGAATATCACGGACAAGTCGTACAGGGATTTTCAGAATCGCACCAATTGCTTCAGAGCCGATTGGTTTTTCGCCAACAGCAAAATTCCGTACAATCAGATGCAAAATCATTATTATAAGCGCCCGCTTCTGGTAATTACTAATAGTAAGTGATTCATATTCAAATTCATATCGTGACACATTCTGATTAGCAAAGGATAGTTCAGCACCGAGTAAAACAACGATCCAGCTGCTCTGGAGCCAGAAAATAAATAAAGGAATAGCAGCGAAACTACCATATATAGTGCTAAGTTTGGTTATTCCAAACTGAAGGTCAATGTAAAACCATTGAATGATCTGTAAGATACTACCTGCGACAATTCCCGAGATCAGTGCAGGTACGAATTTAACCTTGGCATTAGGCATAATTATGAATAGTATGGTAAGTGCTGTCCAGGTAAGTAAATATGGGGCTAACTTAATAAGAAAACTTACAAGAGGTTTAAAGACATCCAGAATGGGGGCCTCTGAAATGTAATCGGTAAATGCTGTTCCGATAAAAACTGTAATACTGCTTGAAAGTATAATAAAAACCGGAGCAATCAGCATTATGGTCAGGTAATCGGTGAACTTACGATACCATGGCCGTGAGGATCTGATTTGCCAGATATGATTAAATGAACTTTCAATGTGGTTTAGCAATGACATAACCGACCAGAAAAGTATTATCATTCCAACTCCGGCAATATAGCCGCCTCTGGTCTCTTCAATAGCATTCTGAGCATTCGTTAATAACCAGTCGAGTACCTCCTTATGCGTCTGAAATTTATCTGTTATTAACTGCTGAAGGTTCTGATCAAGTCCAAAACCTTTGGCAATTGCAAATGCAATTGCGGCAATAGGTATAATTGAAAGAAGGGAATAAAATGTAAGCGCCGAAGCCTGGAGCTGTATTTTGTCATTCGCGAATCCCCTGGCTGCCAGAACAATAATTCTTAGTTGCCTGAATAAAAACACTTTCCCTTTTGATATCTCAGAACGCGGAGTACGCCATATAGCATCATTCAAGCGCTTCAACTGGTCCAGTGCCCATAATACCGGATTTGCCATAATTTTATATTTATTTTAATATCAATAAAATACGAACAGGTACCACTCTGGATCAAAGATACGAAATACCTTAAACAAAAATTATTGCTATTTTCACGTTTTTATTTGACCGCTAAATGAAAATCGATATTCTTGAATTTGTTGAAGGAGCGAGACAAGCACGAGGAATTGTCGTAATTATTGATGTATTCAGAGCATTCTCGGTAAGCTGCTATGCCTATGATGCCGGAGCTGTTAGAATAATTGCTACTGAAGGTACAGAGGATGCTTTGGCTGTAAAAAAGAAGTATATCAACTCAATACTTATAGGAGAACGAAACGAGAAGAAGATTGAAGGGTTTGATTTAGGAAACAGTCCGACTGAGATAATTAAAACTGACCTTCGTGGCAAAACGATAATACATACAACAAGTGCAGGTACGCAGGGCCTGATAAATGCTGTAAATGCCGACATTGTTATTACCGGTAGTTTTGTAAACAGCGGCGCAATAGTGAATTATATCCAAAACATCAATCCACCGCTGGTATCGCTGGTTGCTATGGGTTACAGGGCTGTGGAACGCGCTGAAGAGGACATGTTGTGCGCAGAATTAATTGCAGAGTCGCTCACCAATAAAAACACTGATTTTTTGAATCGAATAAATGATCTTCAGAACAGTTCCGGGTCCAGGTTTTTCAGACCTGAAAATATAGATTTTTCACCTCCCACTGACTTTTTTCTCTGCACAATGGTCAATAAATTCAATTTCATTCTGAAAGCCGAACAAAGATTTGATGGAAACGTTGATCTTTTGAAGATTGATCTTTAAAATCATATCATCTGTTTTGCATAATTCAATTATGCGAAGGGATATATATTTAAATCAGAATAAGCGGATTCGCTGATAATATACAGCTTGAAACCTGCAATGTCAAAAAACCGGAATTATATTTTTCTTCCTATGGATTTCGCGATAGGTACTAAACATGCAAATTTTATAGAAGTCAAATAAAAGCAGGGATATCTTACTCGAATCCAGTCGTATCTCCATACGATCGCGGTATTTAATAAAAATGCCTGCCAAAACATAAGTAAGGTGGAAAAATCTTAATTTATTATATAATCTCAAAATACGGACTGTTTTGGAAAATGTTTTTTTGTCTGTCACTTTATCATAAAGCATACTGAGGTTCTCTATTCCCAGTTTTGTCTTATTAAGAAATTCCTTGTTTGATTCAAGTCCCTCATGAATCAGGCCGTTATCAATATGTAGAATATCAATGCAAGCTTTTTTCAGCTGATAACCCATCAGAGTGTCCTCATGGCCATATTGTTTTAACTCTTCATCAAAACGTATTTTAGAGAATACTGATTTTTCAAACATTACATTGTATGTTGAAAATCCTGAATGGGGATGTTTGTTTCTTTCTGCCGCAGTCTGCTGTTCTTTCTTTCTGCCATATTTCCATCGCAGCAGTTTATCAGGATCTCCGGGAGGAGTCTCATGGTATATTGTTCCACCACATACTACCTTTGATAATTTCATTACTGGAATCCATTTTAAAAAATAGGCTTCAGCTGTGCCTGTTACCATGGTATCAGCATCAATAAAAAGCAAATGATCGCCTTTAGCCTCAAGGGCCAGCCTGTTACGGATGGCTGCACGTCCAATATTTTTCTTTGAAGAAATAACCCTTACCACATCGCCTTCAAGTGAATGATATTTTTCCTTGTACTCAGGTGAGGAGCCATCATCGCCAATAAGAATTTCCCTGAATTCCGGTACCTTTCCAATTGCGCTTTTCATGGCATGAACCAGGGCAATAATATCATAATTAAATACAGGAATGAGCAAAGATATCTCCATATTTCGATAAGGGTTAGTATATCAAATGTACAATTAATTTTCTTAATATTTGGTTAACAAACTTTGGCAAAGATATTGCAATGGTTATTTTTGCAGATGTCTTTAATATACTGCCATATAAATGAAAAAATATTTTCTTGCATTCTTTCTTTTATTACCGGTCTGTCTGTCAGGTCAGCAGAAAGATGGTTATCAAATTGACATAACAATTCATGGTCTGCGGGACTCCTCAATATATCTTGCCTATCATTTCGGTGATAAGCAGTACATAAAGGACACAATAAAACTTGATAACTCAGGTCATGGGAAAGCCTGGGGGAAAACTCTTCTTCCCCAGGGGATATATATGATTGTACTGCCCGGAAGAAAATATTTTGAGGTTCTGATCTCTGATGATCAGAACTTTGGACTCACCTGTAATTATACTGATTATATAGGTACCCTTAAATTTACTGGATCGGAAGAGAATACTGCCTTTGTTGAATATCAGAAAAAATGGGTAGTTCTTCAGCAAAAAGCATCAGCCATTGCCAAACGAATTCAAAACAATAAACATAACACCGATTCACTTAACCTGCTGTCACCTCTTCAGAAAAAACAGGAGGATGAAATGAAAACATATCTCAGAAGTGTAATAGCTGCTAACCATAATAACCTGCTGGCTACTCTGGTAAAAGCATTGCTGCCTGTGGATGTTCCTACATATACGCCTCCTGCAGGAATTTCTAATCCCGATTCTGCCAGGTGGGTATGGAATTATAACTATAATAAAAACCATTTTTTTGATAATATTGACCTTACGGATGAAAGACTGCTCAGGACGCCAATTCTTTATTCCAGGCTTGATGCTTTTTTCACTAATGTGCTCATACAATCACCTGATACAATTAATAAAGAAATTGATAAACTGATAAAAGAATGTGAAAGCGACCACAAGGTATTTCAATTTGTAGCGGTATATCTTTTCAACCATTTCAGAGAAAGTCAGATTATGGGGCAGGATGCAGTTATGGTTAAACTGGCTGATGATATTTATCTCTCAGGAAAAGCTGACTGGGTATCTGATGAGTTCAAAAGAGATCTCAAGAGGCAGATCGACCTGATCAGACCTAATCTCATTGGTAAAAAAGCTGTAAACATTGTAATGGATTCATATAAAGGAATATTTGTGTCATTATATGATATAAAGAAGGATTTTACAATACTATATTTCTGGGAACCTGATTGCGGACATTGTCAGGAAGCCACTCCAAAACTCAAGGCTTATTATGACATACCAAAAGATTACTCTGTTGAAGTATTTGCTGTATGTACCACTGATGACAAAGCAAAATGGACAAAATACATCGAGGATAATAAGCTTACCTGGATAAACGGATGGGATCCTGAAAGGCTTTCACATTTTGATTATTATTACAATGTTCAGTCAACACCAACTGTTTACATTCTCGATAAAAATATGAAGATTATAGCTAAAAAAATTGCGGTGGATGAAATCAGCAGCTTTATTGATAATTACCGGAAGTTTTTTAAATAGGATTTATCTTTTCTCTTGTAAGATAACTTATTAACTCATAGATTGAATTGAATGGCAGTGATGAATCGCGGGTGCATATCTGCCAATTTCCGGAATTTTCCGCTGACAATTTTATGTATGGCAATTTTTTGACTTTTGAAACTGAATAACCCGCCCTGTTGACTGCTTTCTCAGTCCAGTATTTTAAGGGTCCCTCACCTTCGATAAACACTGACCGCTTCTCTGATGCAGGGAATATAAATGTTCCCTTTTCCGAATTAAATTTTATCATTGATGACTCAAAAAGATTGTCAAAGACTCCCCTGATCAAAAGATCTTCCGGAGCGCCTTCCATAAGATTGTTATCCAGCATAAGCCATATTTTATCTGATTGGCTGAGAGCCATCTGAAGGTCATGTGTTGAAAAAATTATTGTTTTATCATTTTCCTGTGAAAGGATGTGCATCAAATGAAGTATTTCATACCTGCTCGCAATATCCAAGAAAGCTGCCGGTTCATCCATTATCATGATACCTGCATCCTGTGCCAATATTCTGGCTATCATTGCCTTCTGCCTTTCACCATCTGAGAGTTCCGATATAAATTTATTGCGGAAAACTGACATCGATGTCATTTCAAGGGAATCCATTATTATCTTATTGTCATTCGGACTCAGCCTGCCTATCCAGTTTGTATGCGGAAATCGCCCCAAAGCGACCAGATCGTAGACGGTCATATTGGCTACCTTTATAATTTCAGTTGAAATATATCCTACATTCTGTGCAAATTCCTTCCTTGAATACTCACTTATGTTCCTCTTATTAAAAAAAACTTCACCGCCCAGGGGAGACTGTAATCCACTCAATGTTCTCAGTAGGGTGCTCTTTCCGATTCCATTCCTGCCTATTACTGATATTATCTCGCCTTTGCAGACACTTGCATTAAGAGGATACAAAAGGATATTTTGCTTGCTTCCTGAAGTATATCCGATTTTCAGTGAATGCAGTGATAGTATTTCGTAATTTTTTTCTCCCATCAGAAAAGGTCAGAAAATTTACGTTTTCGCAATATAACCCAAATTACAACAGGGATCCCTATTATCGATGTAACAGCATTAACAGGCAAAACACTTTCTGACCCGGGAAGTTGAGAAATGAGATCACTCAACAGCATTACAGCACCTCCAGTAAGTATAGTTCCCGGAATAAGGATTTTATGATCAGAGGTTTTAAATAAAATCCTTGTTAAGTGTGGAACTGCTATTCCAATAAAGCCGATAGGGCCACAGAAAGCCGTAACACTTCCGGCAAGGATGCAGGTACAGACGAATATCACCATCCTGGCTCTTTTTACATTCAATCCAATGCTTCCTGCGTAATTTTCCCCCAAAAGCAACGCATTCAACATTTTAATTGAAATCAGGCTGATAATAATACCTGCAGATACAGAGATCAGAAGCACATTAAGCTGACCGGACGTAAGATTTCCCAGGCTTCCCATCGTCCATATTACATAGGCCTTTAACATTGTCTCATTACTGAAATACTGCATTATTGTAACCGCAGCAGAGATCCCGCTCGAAAGCATTATGCCTATTATCAGAATGGTCATAATATCTTTCAGCTTTGATGAGAGTACCATAATTAGCAACATTACCATGCCAGCTCCCATCCATGAGGCTGTTACGAGAATCCAGTTACCAAGGCCAGTTATGCTTTGAAGTGACAGGTTTGATGAAAAACCAAGTATTACAAAAGCAACTCCAAGACTGGCACCTGAACTTATGCCAAGCACATAAGGTCCTGCCATAGGGTTCCTGAAAACTGTCTGCATTTGTAATCCACTTACAGCTAATGCAATACCTACTGTAAGCGCGGTTATTGCCTTCGGCAACCTGAACTTAATAACGATGGTTTCCAGGTTTCCGGATGAACCTGAAAAAATAGCTTTAAGAACTTCCGAGATCTTGATGCTAACAGAGCCCAGGAAAATATCCAGTATAAGCAACAGAATTACAAGACATAGTATTAATGTGAAAATCAGCGTATTTCTATTTCCTGGTAACAGTTGTCTCCTTGCCATTAAGTTTTCCATAAGCTTCAAAGTGAACTATCCGGGAAGAATTTGCCAGGCATAATTTTAATTCAGTTTTTTATAATAAAACAGATCATAATTTTTGAACAAATCCGGGTGAAGAATTGCCGCGATATCCTTTAATATCACATGAGGATAAATACTCCCGCTTTCCCAGTAATCATTTCCCCCTTCTTCAGAAAGACGTTTATTATTGTTATAAAGGTTACCGCTTTTAAAACACGGAAGTTCCTTAAGCCTCGGGTCAACAAATGAAATTTCATCTTTTGTACCTGCGCTTCCAGTATTAAGCCAGAAATCTGCTGTCAGAGCTTTCAAATAAACATTTTCGATTCCATATGGCATAGATACCGTCGATTTGGTATCTTGCCATAAATATACCCCTCCTGCATCGATTATTATTTTACTTATAAATGAATTTCCGGGTGAAATATACCAGGTATTATTAAAAGGAAGACCAAGCAGAACTTTTGGTCGCGACTTAATGTTATTACCTATATATGATCTCAGATCATTATATGCTTCAGCCTCAGATTTATATATGCTGTCTGCCATTTTCTCCCTGCAGTATAAGGCTCCGAACAGCTTAATCCATTCTGCTTTGCCGAGAGGATCAGTCTCGAGGTAATCCGCATTAAAAATTACTTTGACCCCAAGCTCCGTAATTTTAGCAATATAGCCAGCAGATTCACTTCCAATGCCATACATCATCACCACATCGGGAGATATTTTAAGGATCATCTCCTTGTTGAGATTTTTTTCGTAACCTACATCTTCAATTAAACCATTCTCAATGTTTTTCCTAATACTTTCAGAGTAAATATTACTTTTGCCTGAAATACCAGAAATAGTGTTTTTTTCATCCAGCGCTTCAATCATTGCAACATGAGTTGTTGACATACAGACTATTTTTTTAACAGGGACAAAGATTACATTTGAAGAATCAAGTCCTTCAGGCAGACCGGTTCCCTGTAATACCAGATTATAGATGAATTCAACCTCATTTGCCCCCTGCCAGGGATTTTTTACCGATATGACCGTATAATTATTTCTTTTTGAAATTGATAATCTCTGAGCCAGTAAGATCTCATTGTTATGTTCAGTACTCTTATGCCCATTTTTTTTATCATCTCTTCCGCAACTGTTTCCTGACCCCAGTATAAAGATCAGAATTAAATAAATGAAAATCCTGCTTTTTACACAAGAGCATTTCATAAAGACGAAGTATTAAATCGCTGATTGAAACACATTGATCCCGGAATAATCCCTGCTGCATATTTTGAAATAAATGAACCATCATACTTATAATGAAGAAGAAATCCGTTCTGAATAAAATCCACTGCATCTGTTATAAATATATCGCCGTTAGCAGGATTAACTGCCATTTTATAGAATTGCGATCCTGATTCAGTAATAAATGTTGTTGTTGGAAGTTCAAGTGAGTTAATATCCATCTGCCTTAGTCCATTCTCAAGGTAATAGAGAGTCTGTCCGAAACCATCTATTCGCAAACATGTCGGGGAGTCTTCTTTACTTGGAAATATATAATTTTTTTCCACCTGGTCGTTAAGAGTATTTATCACATCAAGTTCCGCGAAATTTTGTCTTGTCCATCCTCCGTTACACAAAACCCAAAGCTTCTGATACCTGTCAATTACCATGCTTTCAGGCTCAATCCCCACTTCAATAGAATCCGAAACCTTGTCGATAAGTGTATTAATGACCATTACCTCGCTGCCTCCCATCCAGTTAGCAACAAAAGCTTTGTTTTTGTTAACCACAATTGATTCTGAAGATCTCCTGATATTGATGTATCCCGAAACAGTGTTGGATGAAAGATTAATAATTGCAACCGAGTCGGAATACAGACTTGATACATAAGCTTTGTTATCGTTAACCATAGCTATATTACGCGGCGATATTAACCCGGTGACTGTTGCTTTCCATTCAAGAGTGATTTTATCAACAACTTCTATCTTCCCCGAGTTATTAACTACAATATATGCTTTATCAGCATTTATACTCATTGAGTTTGGCACATCACCCAGTGGTCTGCCATTGGTTTCATAAAAGAGGTCATTATATATTTTCAGGGAGTCATATGAAAAGAAAGAGAGGGAGCCATTACCTGCCATAAAGTTCCCTTCATTCAATACAAATACGCCTCCGCTAATAACGACATTGGATGGAGGTAAATCAGGCACTTTTGTGCATGAGGCCGACAGGAATATCAGAGAAACAGTGATCGCCAAATTCTTCATTTTATTATTATTTAACTATTTGTACTAAAATTTTAATAAAAAAGTAACGTCCGGGCAAAGGATAATATGCGATAGTCTGGTAATTAATACCGAAGAGATTTTCTATGCTAAAATTAGTATCTAAAGAAATTCCCATGACAGTCATTTTATAGCCAGCTGAAACATTATTAATAAAATATCCAGGGAGAAATCTTGAATTATTCACCGAAGTAAACCGTCTTCCAGTCATATTTGCTGTCCATGATGAATAAACATTTCCGTAGATTAAACTGAATACCACATTTGCCTGGTTTTCAGGTACATAAATTAATTGTTTCCCGAAAGAAGAATCATTACTGTACAACGAGCTCTTATTCGTTGCACGTGTGAGAGAATAATCCGCTTTAAGCTTTGCATTAAGGAAATCACCGGTATAGTCAAATGAAAGTGATGATTCCAGTCCTGCTGAGTTTACATTCTGAATATTATCTGCTGTCCAGTAGGAAAATTCTCCGGGATGCCATTGTATCATGTCTTTGATCAGATTTTTGTATAGGGTAAAATTATATTTCATATTGATAGAAGGCGTAATTTGTTTTTTCATCTCATACGACAATTCATAAATATATGCATATTCGTTTTTTAAATCCCGATTTCCGCCAGGAATCCAGTAAAGGTCATTCATTCCTGGTATTTTTGAATTTCGTGATATATTAGCTTTAACGTAATATTCCTGGTTTTCTTTCAGCCGGAATTGAAATCCCGCTGAAAAATCAGGTACAAGGAGTTTATTTTTATTCAAGATCTCACTGAACAATACGGTCGTCCCAACCCTGTGAGTTATTTCCTGTTCAACTGATGCCGTAAATGTAGATGTGTTACGGGTCTCAACATGGCCATAATTATTACTTTTAATAACGTTAAACTCATTATTAAATACCAGTCTGACCATAGTATTTTTCCCAATTTGTCTATCGAACAAACCTTTCAAAGTATATCTGTCAGACAGGTTTCTGGAGTCAATTGAGGCGAGACGGTTAAAATAATTTAACCTGTCGAATATCCATGCAGCAGTAATAGAAAAATTGCTTTCCCCATTTACCATATCATAATTAAGCAATGTCCGTAATGATTCGTCAAACTGTTTTTCACCGGAGTTTGGCTGCAGAGCAAGCATAGAGGCCGGAAGATTTCTATTTGCCGACTGGTACCAGATTCTTGCAGATGCAACACTATTGATTCCTCTTAAATAGAGTTCCGCCATGAAGCCCTTTTGACTCACCTGGCTGTTGCTGCGTGTCTGCCATACTGGTTCTGCACCTGCCAGGTTATTGAGATACCTGAAGTTATTTTCCGAAGTCTGGAATATGGCTTTTGTAACTGTCTGAAATTCAGTGTTTCCGCTTTTCACTTTTATAAGGGCTGAATAGCGTCCAAAACTTCCGGCTCCGGTATTTAAAGACAGTATAGTCTCCTTTTTCCATTCAGGGTTGGTTTGCATATTGATTAGTCCGCCTATTCCTCCGCTATTCGTACTCATCGACGCTCCGCCAAAATAGATTTTTATATCATCTATCAATCCTGTCGGTATCAAAGACAGATCTGACAGCCCGGGCATTGGATTATTCAGGTTTACTCCATTCCATGCTACCTGAGTATGACCGGAGCCTGTACCTCGAAATGATATTGTTGCCGTTCCTCCCATGCCATAGCTCTTTATGGAAATATTTGAATTTTCTGAAAGAACCTCAGCCAGGTTAGAATGAATGTGATCTTTAAGAACGGAAGTTTCAATATCTTCTGTTTTATATCCTGAAAGATCCGAGGGTGTTTTTTTTCTGCTTATGACTACCTCATTTATTTTTACTGTATCATTGACAAATGAGTATTGTCCACTGAGTGGCATTGCAAAAAATATCATAATATATATAAAGGTACACCTCAAAGTAATATATCCAATTATGTTATATAATGCATCAAAAGTTTAATAATAAACTAATTGAATAATCTCTATTCTGAGATTCAGGGCATACCGGGAAAATTCAGAGGAGGAATCATTTTATGATCCGGCGCTTTTTTTCCCGAAAGCTTTGAACATCAGGCTTGTATGGCAGGTCTTCTGACTTATCCCGGTCCGGTGAAGCCTTCCCATGATATTAACAGATCACAGTGGCAGGTATTTCATCAAACCATCATCGTTAGAACGATCGGGCATCACAGCAGCGGGTACTGTTGCGGATTCTGACCGCATTCCCTTTTCATTGCAACGAACCTATTTCATTGCAACACCAAAACTCAACAAATATAAATGATTTTTAAATGATGTGATCAGAAGAAATATAACAGATATGAACAATTATTAACAAATAATACAAATTTGCATGAATAATTGTTGTGGTAGAGGCAGGTCTGAGACCTTCCTCTATACAACAATTAATTTATGTGTTTCAGGATTTGTTCTCCGATACCTATTTTATAACCGGTTGATGAAAACAGGATCTTTCCGTTTTTATCGGAAAGTAAAACAACAGGCATTCTCATATCGGGCTCAGGAGTGATATTTACATAGTCTTTATAAGCAGCCATTTGATTATCAGAGCTGAAGTAAGAATTGACAGGTAATCCGATGAACGATCGAGTATTGGATCCGGCTTTGTTTTGTGGCAGATCAGTCAGGAACAGAAAATCTCCTCCCCATGTATCAAGCTCATGTTTTAGAAGAGCCAGGTCATTAAATATATGTTTTGCAGGTTCTTTATCCGGATCAACCCAGATTATCACAGTACCCTTTTCGTTGATCTTGTCTGGACCACTTTTTGATTTACCAAACAATTGTAAAATATTCTCCAGGTTTACAGTACCATGAACTCGAAAGTCGGAGAAGTTCTTTCTCAGCTTTATAACAACAGCTTTATGTTCATTTTCATAAAGATCAAAAAATTTAAGATTTGACAGTACACCTCCATCATTCAGCCTGTTACCTGTGACTAACATATAATTCCCGGGCGTAAGCGATAGTTCATCGCTGAAATCAGAAACCTTTTTATTAAAATCATATTCAAGAGTGTTATAACGGCCATTTGCAAATCTTGCCAGGGTGAAATTAATATAATATTGAGGTTCCGGATTTGTTTCAGAAGATATTAACCTGACATATCCTTTTTTATCGCCTGGAGCTTTCTGATCTGAAAAATAGACGTCGTGCCACTTGTTATCTTTATAATACTGGGGAGTGTTTTGACCTGGTTCCAATCTTGAGGGAAGTCCAAGAGTCCGGCAAATTGCGACAAAGCATATGGCACGGGAGTCTGAATCAGAAACTTTCAGTTCACACACACCTACAGGTGTTATCGGTGTTTTATAGTAATTCTCCTTATTGGCAATTTTAATATTCTTGTTCAGATAGTTAACAATCAAAGAAGGATCAGATATGGCATTCTCAAGCAATCCGGCAGGAAGATTTTTTCTGAACCAGCTTCGCCAGGTAGTAATTATTTCATTGGCAATTCTTGGATTAAGAACATATTTTATAAAAAAATTATCGTCTTTTTCACCAGTGAATTCTGTATGAAGAGAATAGTTTCCAAGATGATCAGAAAGAGTAGCCTGCTTAGAATCCCGGAGATCCTTATCAGGAAGAATATTAAGCATTTCAACAGCAAGTTTTCTCATCGAGTCAGGTGTATCTGTCAGGAAGCCAATAATTTCCCTGTAATTACCCATACTCCTGGAAACTAAGCCGGTTATTTCAGATGAATCAAGGTGAAGTTTAGTTGCCAGAATTGCAGCATCTTCAGGTTTCGGCCATGAATCAATATATTTCTGGCGGACGGTATTTTCTTCGTCCGTTCTCTTTGAATTTTCTGCAGTAAGGTCGCTTGACGGTACCGGGAACGGTGGACGCACAACCGGAACATCAAGATTAAGATCTACGGTATAATCTCCTTTTGCTTCTCTGTTCAGCGTCAGGGTCAGTGTATCAGTTTCAGATACAGAAATTTTTTTATAATTGAAATCATCACTATTATATGCCCATATAAGAAGATCGCCCAACCCGGTCTCCAGGCTACTGAATCCTTTATTATTTGTTGGTACAACGGCAAGCGGATAAAACTCAGCATAATTATAAAGTTGATATTCAACATTTGCATTATCAACAGGTTTTCCCTCATTATCAAGCACTTTGACAAATATTGTTTTCGTCACAGCATATTTTGACAGGTTATTTACATCGGTAAAATTATTTTCCTTAATAATTGCGTTTTCATTGCCTAGTGGCGCACCAAATGATTTGGTATGGACCAGCATTGCCCTGCGGGCGGGTTCGGTGAACCATCCATAATCAAGAACAGGTTCAGGTTCGCATGCACCCATATAGAACCATTTTCCGTTATCCCAGATTTCAACCCAGGCATGGTTATCGTCGCAGTGAGCCCACCGTGGAGTATAGACCTGTCGCGCCGGTATACCGGCTGTTCTCAGTGCTGCAACAGTGAATGTTGATTCTTCACCGCATCTTCCTCTTGCAGAGAGTATTGTACTCATTGGAGCAGAAGTTCTTTCATCCGCAGCCTGATAGGTAACCTTTTCATGGCACCAGTGATTAATTTCAAGAGCAGCATCCCTTATATTCATCCCCTTTACCCTGTTCAGTATTTCATTATAACAGGCAATCCTGAATGAATCAAGATTTTCATTATTTATGCGGCAGGGAAGAACATAGTGCAAGAATATATCTTCTGGAATATTTTTGCCCCATGCAGTTTCTGTTCTGGCCTGTAGAGACATATTTACATTGGCGAGGAAGAATTTACCGGTATAATCAGCCAGGTCGCTCAGTGGCATAAACGCATAGAGGAACTTCATAGCCTCTTCCTGTTCAGTGGTGAGTTTTTCATTAAAAACTGAAAATATAGAAACATTACTTTCGGCACAAAGGGCCCTTCTTGCTTTGTAAGAGTTTTCAACAACTTCCCGGTATTCCTTATTGGTTATAAGATGTTTAGTGGAACAACAAGTTGAAAGCGCCAATATTGGCACTAATAAAAAATTTAGAAAATGTTTCATATTGGATAAGTTCTAAATAGTACCGCAGGAACTTCTTACAATAAGTTCCGGTGAAATATTTACCTGTCTTTTATACTTTCCTTTGCCAGAATTTTTTACCTCGGACCATATCATATTTGCTACCTTGATCGATAAGCCTGATAGTGGTTTCCTGAGACATGTAACGGGAGAAAACATAATATCGAATCCTGTTCCCTCTTCCATCGACAGAATTGCTATATCCTGGGGCACTCTCAGTTTCTTTTTTCTAAGCTGGGCCATAATAGGATAAACGAGGCTGGCATTCATGATGATCATTGCATCCGCACGGTAAGGCGGGCGAAGGAATTTTTCAAACTTCGAAGAATCTATTTCATCACCTGCTGCCGGCTTGTCCACTTCAATAATAACCGGCCTGTTAAAATCCTTATTCTGATCAAGTTCATTAACAACATCGTGTATGGCTACAGTATCTTCATGAAAAGTTTTACGGTCGGAAATAATGATAAGATTTTTGTATCCCAGGTTACATATGTGATTTACAACAAGTCGCGCGCCGGCTGCAGTATCCGTTCGTATAGTATTCAAATGCAATGATTTTACCGATTTTTCAAGTAATACAAACGGGTAATCTGTTGTTTTCAGTGACCTTATAGTGCTATCGTCAGCGGCGTCACCAAGAAGGATCAGTCCGCTATAGAACTTTTTAAATGCACTTACCAGTCTGTCATATCTCTGATCATCAGGATCCTTGGTCACTATAGAAAATCCCACTCCTATACTGGAAAAAGCCTTCTGAAGGAATGGGGTAATCTGTACAACGAAAGGATCGTTTAGTGAGGGCACAATCATACCTAAAACTCCTGGTTTCTCTTCAGCAGGTGAAATGTCGTTTCTATCGTGAACAGTATCAAAATACCCCATCGACCGTGCAAGAGAAAGGACTTTTTCCTGAGTATCCTTGCGTATCCCTTGCTGATCGGCTTTATTGTTAAGTACCAGAGATACTAATGTACCTGATACACCCAGCCTTGCGGCTAAATCTTTATTTTTAAATTTTTTCCCCATTTCCACATTATATTGGAAGAAATAAATTTAGTGCTTTTTTCTAATAAGAATAATCTTTTTAGAATTTTTAATAAATTTTAACTATAAGTTAATAAAAAGAGGATGTCTCAAAAGTTAAAATCCATAAACCACAAAGGACACAAAGTTTTTCACAAAGGCCGCAAAGGATTAAATATCAAGTTTTTACCTTCGTGAACCTAGTGAATCCTTAGTGTTCTTTGTATTTAAAAATGACTTTTGAGACATCCTCCTACCGACCTGCCCCTACTATCGTTTTGGAGGGTTAATACCTCTTTGTTTGGCAGCAGCTTCAAGACGCTGTTGCCATTTTGACTTCTTCAGGGGTTTCTTTTTGTTTTCTTCAAGCTTCGCAAGGACAGCTTCGGCATTTACAAATCGTTTGGAAATGAGGTTCTGTCCGAAAGTAATCATATTAGCCAGAAAATAATAATAGGTAAGACCGGCAGAGAAGTTGTTAAGAATCAGCATGAACATAACCGGCATCATATACATCATCAGCTTCATTCCCGGCTGATCAGAGCCAGGAGAGCTGCCAGTCATCTTCATTGTAATTAACGTTGAAGCAGTCATAAGCAGAGTAAACAGACTCACATGGTCCCCATACATTGGTATAACGAATGGCAGTTTCAGAATTGAATCATATGTTGACAAATCAGTTGCCCACAGAAAATGTTCCTGGCGCAGTTCAATAGATACAGGGAAGAACCGGAACATAGCAAATAAAATCGGCATCTGAAGCAACATAGGAAGGCACCCTCCCATCGGGTTGACTCCTGCCCTCTTATAGAGATCCATAGTAGCCTGTTGCTTTTTCATTGCATCTTCCTTCTTGGGAAATTTTTTCCCCAATTCCTCAACCATTGGTTTGAGAATCTGCATTTTTGCCTGCGACTGCGTAGATTTAAATGTCAACGGGTACAATACAAGCTTAATGATTATTGTGAGGATCAGAATGATTATTCCATAGTTACTTATATAATTATCGAGCCAGTTAAAGATCGGGATAATAACGAACCGGCTTATCCAGTCAATTATATTTCTGCCAAGAAATACGATCTTATCAAGCTGAAGACCTTTTCCTTCCTTTTTAAGCGTGGGAATAGAATTGGGTCCGTAATATAATTTCATACCAACAGTTGTTGATGCGTCAGGATTATACGGTACTCCGATTTCAGCCGTATAATAGCGGATATATTTTTTTGAACTTATTGTTTTGGTCGACTTAATTAAAGCATTCAGGTAATAGTCATCTGCTATGAGTATAGCAGAAAAAAACTGATCCTGGAATGCAATCCATCTTAGTTTAGTAGTGATATCCTTTTCTTCAGTTTCTTTTGACTGTCGAAGGCGCATGCCAGCCACCTCGTCCTGGAAAAACTTCCAGTTTATTGTAGAATAGCTTTCCTCATTCTGCCTTCCCTTTTCCTTTTGAGGTATATACATCTTCCAGTCAAATGTGAGGCTGTTCTGGTTAGATGCTATTATGCCATCCATCGATTTGAAAGTGACGTCGAAGTTAACTATATACTCATCAGGTTCAAGCGTATACTTATACTCAATATATTTACCATCACCGGCCATCAACCTGAGAATTACACTTTGCGGTTGTGATCCGACAACAATTTTTTTCTGATCATTAACAGGTACAAAATAGAGGTTATTTGTTTGAACTGCCTTGTTGTCAGCTGTATAGAAATTGAAACCAAAAACTGTCGAATCACCGGAAAATAGAATTAATGGTAATGAATCATAAGTTCTGTAATCTTTTAATCTCGCTGAATATACACGCCCGCCTTTAAGGGAGATCTTTAGTTCCACCTTATTATTCTCGAGTGTAATAAATTCATTTTCGCCAGTAGCTGATTTAGCAAAGACACCATATTGGCCGGCATCTTTTTCGGGTTCAGCAGCAGGTTGTGCCGGCACCTCTTTTTTTACAGGGTTTGAAATTAAAGTATCACTTTTCTGTTGTTCAGGAACGATGCCTAATTTAGCATTCAGTTCATTTATTTTTGCTATAACATCTGGTTGATTTGGCTTGAATCGCAGGGCATTAATATATTCTGCTCTTGCATTCTCCATCTCTCCCCTGGCATAATCTGCCTCGGCAACAGCAACAGCCTTCTCATAGTTTTTATTTAGCTTGTTGTTATTATATATGCTGAAACCAATGAAGATCACAAAAATCAGAATAAGTCCTGTTATTGTATTTTTATCCATTTTTATATGTTATATTAAAAATATATTTGTTGAATTTTTTATCCTATACAGGCCCTGACAAAATTTACAAACAGCGGATGAGGATTGAGAACAGTACTGCTGTATTCGGGGTGAAACTGCACTCCAATGAACCATTTAAGATCAGGAATCTCCATAATCTCGACCAGGTTGGATTCGGGATTTATACCAACCGGGATCATTCCATTTTGTTTGAAATCTTCAAAGTATTTATCGTTAAATTCATACCTGTGCCGGTGTCTCTCGACAATTTCAGTTTTCTTATATGACTGGTATGCCTTGGAATCTTTGCTTATGATACATTTATAACCTCCCAGACGCATTGTTCCACCTTTATCTATAATACTTTTCTGTTCCTCCATAAGATCAATTACCGGATATTTTGTTTTATGATTTATTTCTGTGGAATGAGCCCCTTCCAACTTAAGAACATTCCTGGCAAACTCGATAACAGCACATTGCATACCCAGGCATATTCCAAAATATGGAATATCATTTTCCCGGGCAAACCGGGCCGTTAAGATTTTCCCTTCAATACCCCTCGAACCAAAACCCGGAGCAACAAGAATTCCATTTAGCCCACTCAGTTTATCTGTTACATTGTCTTCAGTTATATCTTCAGAATGTATATATTCAACATCTACGGTACATTCGTTCATTGCACCTGAATGTATGAACGATTCGGCTATAGACTTATATGCATCAGGGAGCTCAACATATTTCCCAACCAGTCCAACCTTAATTTCGTGCCTGGGGTTTTTTAACTTTTTCAGGAATTCTCTCCATTCAGTAAGCTGTGGTTCAGTATCGACAGGAAGAGCCAGCTTTCTCAGTACAGTTTTATCGAGACCCTGATCCAGCATTTTTATTGGTACTTCATAAATTGTTGAAACATCAACGGATTCAATTACAGCATTTTCTTCAACATTACAAAAAAGAGCAACCTTCCGTTTAATATCCTCATTAAGATGTCTTTCCGTCCTTAGTATCAGGACGTCAGGCTGGATACCCGTTTCAAGAAGTTCCTTAACTGAATGTTGTGTTGGTTTGGTTTTGGATTCGCCGGTAGATGACAGGAAAGGAACAAGTGTTAGGTGTATCACGATACAGTTTTGCGCTCCCAGTTCCCATTTCATCTGACGGACAGATTCAATATAGGGTAATGATTCAATATCCCCTACTGTTCCTCCGATCTCGGTAATAACTATGTCAAATTTATTCCCTGAACTTACCAGTTTGATCCTCCTCTTTATTTCATCGGTAATATGTGGTATTACCTGTACTGTTTTTCCAAGGTAATCACCTTTTCTTTCCTTATTGATCACGGCCTGATAAATGCGACCTGTTGTTACATTGTTTGCCTGGCTTGTCGGCACATTAAGGAATCTCTCATAGTGTCCGAGATCCAGGTCAGTTTCTGCTCCATCGAGAGTGACGTAACATTCTCCATGTTCATAAGGGTTCAGGGTACCGGGGTCAACATTGATATATGGATCGAGCTTTTGTATTGTGACAGAATAACCCCTGGCCTGCAGGAGTTTTGCAAGAGAAGCTGAAATAATACCTTTACCCAGTGAGGACGTGACTCCTCCTGTAACAAATACGTACTTAACGTCTGCCAAAACAAGAAAATTTAAAAGGTTGAAACTCTGATATCATTTTTATTATTCATCAAGACCTGACTGGTCAATCATCTTGACTTTTTCTTCAAGTGTTTTAATAAGTTTTTTAGCGTTTTCTATTTTCTCCTCCACCTCTCTGATCATCGTATCGGCATTCGATGATTTTGCAAAGAATCCGATATTATTTTCCCATAACACGATATCGCTTTCCAGTTGTTTGATCTTTGTGAAGAATTTTTCTCTTTCATTACGAACCTTTCTGGAGGCTTTAGGGTTTGCTTTAAGATTATCGAGTTTGGTTTTGTATTTCAAAATGCTTTTGTCTTCGTCTCCAATTTTCAGCTTATCAAATTCTTTATTTAGAGCATTCCTGTACCTGTTGGTAATTTCATCTTTCATATTGAAAGGAACAAAACCAATATCAGTCCATTTTTTCTGAAGCTCTTTCAGTCTTTCGAAAGCAGCGTGAACATCTGCTCCGGGTTCAAATTTCTCAAGCTCCTCAATTATTTCAAGCTTAGCCTTCAGATTATCCTCATAAGAAGTATCAAGCTGAGCAAAAAATTCTGCTTTCTTGTTAAAGAAGGTATCACATGCTTTCCTGAATCTTTTCCAGCATCTTTCTGATTGTTTACGCGGAACAGGGCCAATTTCTTTCCATTCTTTCTGAAGCCTGATCAATGCATCGGTTGTCGTTTTCCAATCTGTACTGTTCTGAAGTGCTTCAGCCTGAATACATAATTCTGTTTTAAGCTGCAGGTTAGTTAATTGTATCTCTTTATTATCAGCATAAAATCCTCTTTTCTTTTCGAAAAAGATATCGCAAGCTTCTCTGAACCGCTGATAAACCCTGTTGTTCTGTTTTTTCGGTGCAAATCCAATTGTCCGCCATATCTTCTGTAGCTCGACTACCTTTTCAGCTTTTTCGTCAAAATCCTTGAAGTTCTTCAGCTCAAGCAGATTGATAGCTTCAACTTCTCCACATAATGCAATTTTTGCATCAAGATTTTTTCTCTGATCATCTTTCTGCTTTTCAAAATATTCATGATGCCTTTTATTTATCTTGGAAGTAGCTTCCTTAAATCTTTCCCATATCTCATTTTTCGATTCTATGGGAACAGGACCAATTTCACGCCACTGGTTATGAAAATCCTGTAATAATCTGAAAGCATTTACAGGGTTAGGTTCGAGAAGCAACTCTTCTGCTTTTTCACACAAGAGCACTTTAGATTCAAGATTCTTTTTAAGATCGAGGTCCCTTAACTCTTTATTGATTTTAATATAATCGTAAAATATCTCAACATTATGATGATAATTTTCCCAGAGGTCTTTAAGTGAGGATTGCGGAACAACTCCGACAGAATGCCATTCATTTTGCAGCGCACGAAAATCGTGAAAAGTCTTATTTATTGATTCCTCCCTGTTTACCAGATCCTTTATCTTATCAATTATGTCATACTTTTTCTTAAGGTTCTCATATTTTTCAGCTTCCTGAACCTTATTGTAATCAGTTTTTTTCTCTTTATATTTTTCAAGCAGGTTCTTTACCCTGGCATCGTCCGGATCAATCCAGACCCTGTAATCTTCAATTTTGCCGCCTTCCTGCAGAAATTTGGATTTTTTTTCCTCTGCTTCATTCTTTAGCTTCTTATAAAAAAGGGATTTTATACGGTCAACATCATCCCTTATCTCAGCCGGAGGTCTGTTTTCAATTATCAGGGCAAGGGTTTCTACCAGTTCATGTTTTGAATAGCCCGAATAATCAACCGGTGGAAGTTCAATATTGTCTAACTGAATCTCTTCCTCAGTTTTTTCCTCAGATTCTGCTTCAGGTTCTTCCTTCAGTTCTTCTTTTGTTTCTTCCCCTGTTTCTTCTCTCAGTTTTTCTTTTATCTCTTCCCCTGTTTCTTCTCTCAGTTTTTCTTTTATCTCTTCCCCTGGTTCTTCTCTCAGTTCTTCTCTCAGTTCTTCTTTCTTTTCTTCCCCTGTTTCTTCTCTCAGTTCTTCTTTTATATCTTCACCTGTTTCTTCTCTCAGTTCTTCTTTTGTTTCTTCCCCTGTTTCTTCTCTCAGTTCTTCTTTTATTTCTTCCCCTGGTTCTTCTCTCAGTTCTTCTTTTATTTCTTCCCCTGTTTCTTCTCTCAATTCTTCTTTTATTTCTTCCCCTGTTTCTTCTCTCAGCTCTTCTTTTATTTCTTCCCCTGTTTCTTGGTTTGGTACTGAATCTTGTTCTGATGATGAGACTGATTCCGGTTCGGCTTCTTCTTTAATTTCAGCTACCGGAGTAGTTTCATCTTTCTTAACACTCTCAATTTCAACGACTTTTTCTGATTCACTATCCGATTCTTCATCATCGTTCAAATTGTTTTCTTTTTCCCTTTTTTCCGCTTGTTTGGCATTCTCAGTTCCGGAAGCATTTTCATCAGCCCCGAATTGTTCTTCACGAACAGAGTCATCCGGATTTTTCTTGGTCATAATCAATCCTTTTACATTTCAGCTCTTATGCAGAATTCTGCACCATGACATTTCATGGAATTTTCAGAGTACGAAAATATCGAAATATTTAATAAAACTCAAAGTTTTGACATAAATAAATGTGAGAATCAGATAATAAGACAATGCTAACAGTTAAAGATGCAAGAACTTCCATTCCCATTTTTTATTTTCTGTGGGTGAATGATAATATGTTAAGAAGAATAATTATATATTTGAAAAGTACTTTGGGATGACCTGAAAAAGTTAGTTTAATAATCTAAATATCTCCTGTTTCCAATGGATAAAACTCAGATTTTCATTTTAGTGTTTGCAATAGCCATCCTGGCTTTTAGAATGTACCAGAAATATATTAAGAAGGCTAAAGACAAACCTGTATCGGATAATCAGGACTCAAAAGGTTCACAGTTTATCTCTCCATCGAAAGATGAGGATTATGAACCGTATTCGAAAAAATAGAATGCAATTACCTCTTATTTTTTGAAATCATATACTTGAAGGGGTTTACAATTTTTTGAATAAGGCGCAAATCCTCTGTCATTATCTCAGCAGTTCCCTGCATATTCTGGGTAAAATCAAGTTTTCTCCCGTATGAAGTCAACAGTCCATTGGGAAGAGCAATTTCAATAATGTAATCATTTCCGCTGGGTACCAATGATTTTGATTTCACCACCCCTTTAACCAAACCATATTCAAGGTATGGATAACCACTTAATTTTATATTGACTATCTGGCCTGGCTTTACCTTGCCTGATCTCTGCATCTTAAGGTCAATTCTTCCTATAAAGTTTCCTGTTACCATCGGGACAATATTTATAACCGGTTCATCTTTAACAACTGACTGGTTAGCGCTCCAGAACTTTGTAAATGTGACAATTCCTTCTATAGGAGATACAAGCAGGTAATTATTTTCCCAAATATTAAGCTGAGCTTTAAGATTAAGGAATGATTCAACCAGTATCGAATTAAATTTTTCTCTTTCGTCAATCCTGTTAATAATATAATCATGAAGAAGCTGTTGCTTTTCAGATAATTCGATTGATTTTGAAGAATGGTCAAGCCTGACCTGCTGAAAATCAATGTCAATACGCAGCAGCGACTGATGTGAATTCTCAAGCTGACTTTCCGGAATAACACCGGTGGCAAAAAGTGATGAATCCCTTCTGAATTTTTTTTCTTCAAGCCTTTGATTTTCAGCATATAATCTCTCCTTGAGCATCAGTCGTGATATATAATCCCGGATAGCTTTAATTTCTTCCTTTGCTGATGTAATCTTACTTGCATAGAAATCATTTTTATCATAATTATTCAGGTCAGACAGGTTTTTAAGGAATGCTGCGTATGACCCCTGGAGCTCTCCAAGCCTTGTGAATTCAGGCAAGACATAATAATTCAATTTTTCCGGATGTTTTATAGTGTCGATAGTTTTCTTAAGCAAATTAATTTCCTCTATTGAAGCCGTTGTCTCCATCACTGCAACCAACTGACCTGCAGTAACTTTATCGTGTTCTTTAGCGTAAAGGTATTTTATATGTCCCGTAATTTTCGACACCAGGGTAACAGGAGGGTTAGTAGTAGTAATTTCCACCGGGGCGGGAATAGTATCGGGATATCTGATTATCCAGGCAAAGAAGATAAAAAGAATAAACACTGAAAATATAATAGTTGTGCCCCATCTCAGAATCCGCCTGGGAGGATTTCCCATAATTTCCTTTACCGGGTCAGAATATAATATTTCGGGTTTTCGTTCTTTCATCAAATAATCTTAAGTGCCAAGTTCGAGCTGGTTTTTTACAAGATTAAAATAGGCTCCTCTTTTTTCAATTAATGATTCATGTGTACCTGTTTCAACCACCCTGCCGCTATCGAGTACAACAATCTTATCAGCATCCCTTACAGTGCTCAGTCTGTGTGCAACAACAATTACAGTTTTACCTTCAAAGAATCCTGAGAGGTTTTCAACAATCACTTTTTCGTTATTGGCATCAAGTGAATTTGTAGCTTCATCAAAGATTATTATATCAGGGTCCTTATATATTACCCTTGCTATCAGAAGTCTTTGCTTCTGCCCTTCACTTAAACCATGTCCGTTTGCACCGATTTTTGTATTATAACCAAGAGGCAGAGACTCAATAAATCCTTTTATGTTAGCAATTTCCACAGCCGTCACGAGTTTTTCTTCATCAATCTCTTCCGATCCGGGAGCTATATTGGAACCTATGGTAGCCGGAAATAGAAATCCATCCTGCATTACAGCACCTACCTTTTCCCTCCATATTTTAAGACTCAGGTTCGACAAACGTGTATCTCCGATAAGAATTTCTCCATTTACCGGTTTATAAAAACCCAACATCATCTTAAGCAGCGTAGTTTTTCCGCTCCCGCTGGTTCCTACTATGGCTGTTACTTTATTCTCTTCAATAAAAAGGTCCACATCTTTAAGTGCGAAAGGTGAGCGTGGCCCTTCATACTGATACGAAAGATTATTGATATAAATATCTTTTTTATCAGGAAGCTTCCTTACCTTAACTTCAGGATCGGGTTCTTCTTCCTCAAGATTATGGATCTCAGCGAGTCTGTCGAGACTCATTCTGGCATCCTGTGACATCCTGAAAAATGCTATTATCTGACTGACCGGGACATTAAGCTGACCAATAATAAACTGTACAGCAAGCATTGTACCAAGGGTAATATCACCCTTAAGCACTGCAGTTGCCGCAACAACTGTTATCAGGACATTTGTTACTTCATTTATGAAAGTAGCACCTGCTGACTGGTATTGGATGATACTTAATCCTTTTATCTTCAGACCGAAGAGAGTAGCCTGAAGTTTTTCCCAATCCCACCTCATGCTCAATTCACTCTGGGTCAGCTTAATCTCCTGCATTCCATTTACTATGTTTATAAGCTTGCTTCCTGACTGGGACATCTGTTTAAAACGCTGGTGATCGAGCCTTGCCCTGGATTTCATGAAGAGTGAAACCCATATTATGTACAACACAGAGCCTGTAATAAAAAGCAGAAGTATTTTAACGCTGAAAATTGCCAGCACAACCCCAAAAACCACAAGGTTGAAAAATGAAAACAAAATACTCAGACTGGCAGATGTCAGGAATTCTTCTATTCTGTTATTATCTTCTATACGCTGCAAAATGTCTCCGGTGAGCTTTGTATCAAAGAAGGCAATAGGCAGCGACATCAGTTTTTGAAGGAAACCTGAAATAATGGCCACATTAACCCTGGTTCCGATATGAAGCAGAAGCCAGCCCCTGATAAATTCTACCGACATTCTTCCTACTACCAGGGCAAGCTGTGCAAACAGTATGAGATAGATAAAACCAATATCGTTGTTATTCAGGCCAATATCTATTATTGCCTGAGTCAGAAATGGAAATATCAGCTGGATGCAACTTCCAAGAATTAATCCGAGTACCAGCTGAAAAACATATTTGCGATATAAATGGAAATATTTTAACAGAAACCTGAATCCGTTTGTAGTTTCTTTCTCATCGGCGTTTTCAAAGAATGCCGGGGTAGGTTCCACTATCAGTACCAGACCCGCAGGCTTTCCATCAGATACTGTTGATACCCAGTTTTTAATGAATTCATCACGGGTATATGTTATAAGTCCTACAGCAGGGTCGGCCACCCATATTTTATCATTCCTGATCTTATAAACCACAATGAAATGTTTCTGACGCCAATGCACAATACATGGTAAAGGTACGTTGCTGCTCAGCATCTCGAAGGGAATTTTAACTCCTATCGTTTTAAATCCCAGAGAATCAGCGGCTTCAGACAGACCAAGGAATGAAACGCCCTCTCTTGTTATATAGCATTTTTTTCTCAGGGATTCCAATGAAAAATTCATTTTGTAAAACCCGGCAACCATCTTAAGGCAGGCTGGTCCGCAATCCATTGCATCTGGCTGTTTTACAAAGGGAAAAGACATGAGTACTTACAGAAAATTTGATTATTATGCAAGTAAAGATATTTATATTTTAGTTAAGACAAACCTGCCCTTCCGACAAAATCAATATTGGCTTGTCTGCACAATACTTTTAGATGCTGGAAATAGTATATTTGCCAATTGATTCTTCTAAACAAAAAGTATTGTTTAAGAAATATTCAGATATAAATATTATTGAGGGGATACGAAACCAGGATGACATCATTCTGAATTGGATTTACGATAATTACGCTCAATCTGTAAAAAGGTATGTCCTTAAAAATAGTGGATCATCCGAGGATGTTTCCGATGTTTTTCAGGAATCAATAATCGCACTTTATAAACAAATCACCGGCGATAATCTGAATCTGACAACTGACCTTAAAGGCTACTTTTTCAGCATAGCACGCAATATCTGGAATGCGCAGTTAAGGAAAAATCAAAAAACGACAAAACTTGAGTTTGATTTGCCGGAGGAAGAAAACAGTGATGATCAGTCTGACAATATTCTCGAAAGAGTTATAAGCAGGGCATTTCAAAAACTTAAACCCGATCAGCAACTGATTCTGAATCTGTTTTCGGAAGGTGATTCCTATGAAGAGATTACACTTAAAATGGATCTGAAAAGTGAAATCTACGCACGCAGAAAAAAATATCTGTCAAAAGAATCATTGCTGGAATTTGTGAAAAAAGATCCGGAATATCAGGAATATTTACGTTTTCTCAAATAAATAAAAATTGAGATAAGTAATGCTGCAACAGCACCTGCAATGATAAGGTAATTAGTATAATATAATGGGGCATTATTCCCGTATATTATCAGTGATGACCAAAAATAAGGGTGCGACCTGAGCTGGTCAGCATTTTGCAGATATGCAATTCTCGCTTTTCGCAAAGCAACACTCTTTGAATAACCTTTTTTAAGGTTTTTATAGAACATTTCCACAATATCAACACCCGACTTATCTTCAATTTCCCACATCGACATCACAACAGATTGACTGCCAGAATATATAAAGCCTCTTGCGAGGCTCAGAATACCTTCGCCAGTATAGAATACCCCGGAACCTGTATTACATGAGCTTAAGACTACCATTTTTGCTCTTAACGGGATACCGTAGACTTCATATGTATTCAAATAACCATCATTGGTGGAGTCACTCTCCGGGCTGAATATCAGTTTAGAATGCATTGGATCTTTATCGTTAATAAGAGTATGCATAGCCAGGTGAATAATGTCAAAATTTCCCGCCTGAGATTTAAAGATTGATTCTTTTGCATTCAGGTTTTCATACAACTTTCCACCGGTTAAATCGGAGACAAATTCTGCTTCCTGTCTGGCGTACGGAAGGTCTGGTAAGGTGCCCGTTTCAGCCTGCCTGTTAAGAAGTACTGACTGGATATTAATCGGTTCAGTGTAGTCCGGTGCAAAAGCAATAACCCTGTTGCGGAAACTGAAATTCTTCTTTAAGATCTCTTTAATGAATGTTGCTGAATAAGTATAGGATATTACATAATCATCCATCAGGTAATTAAGATTCCGGTACAATATTTGGTTCCCCGAATACAAAGAAGAAGGTATAGTCTCAAATGGAATATATGAAAGTATGTAATCAGGCGAAAAAGTGATGTGATCCGAAATAAGATATGGTTTTATTGGTTCGATAAGAGCACTGTAAAGTTTTAATCCTGCAGACTGGAATTTTTTAAACTCATAAGCTGCATCCTCCGAAGGTGATGGCAGAGACAATAAGCTTCTGAATCGACTAATATTATTGAAGAAAACCGTATCGACTTTAATCGCAAGTAAATGCTGATACTTCCTGTTAGCAACGAATATATACAAAAGAGTATCGGATAAAACATAATTGACATAATTACCGTTACGACCAAAAATATGAGGTATATCCTTAAGCGATGCTACCTTTGTATCATATTTAATTGCATAATAATCAGGATATTTATGTTCAAAAACAAGTATCAATGAATCCCTTAACCTGGTTGTTTCAATAAGATTATTATTCAATTTATTAAATAGTATTGAATCGGGCTTGCCTTTAACAGATTCTTCATTAATACGCGCATTAAATAAGCCTATATTCCTTTGGAGCTGTCTTTCGTAATCTGCAATTTTTTCCGGAATTTGAAACTGAACTGCATTTAATTCCCTGGTTGAGGTCAGTAACCCGGCAACCTTGCTTTTTTCAGAATATTCAAATGCTTTTTCAAGATATGCTTTGTTGTTAGTCTTACTGTACAAAAGATAAAAATCCCTGATCGCATTTAAATAAATGTCTCTGTACTTGTCACCCAAAATCAGCCTGCTGTCATCTTCGCTGATATTAATCCTGATTTTCTCCAGTAATGATATAATCACTTCAGCCGTATTTGCTGCTGCAATCAGAGTTTTCTGGTCTGATGATTCTTTAAATATATCCCATAGAATCTTATATTTTGTCTTTAACAGGTGCAGAGAATTCTTATCCGCTTTAATAGTTTCCAAGGGAGGATTATCATCTTCACCAGGAATATACTTAGCCAGATCTGAGGAAAACAGTAATGATTGTATAACTTGCATGGCGTCTGCAGTATTACCAGCCTTGGCAAGAGATAATGAATAACCTATGTAAATTGCTGTTTTGAGTGAAATATCCTGTCCGTTTTTTATAATGTAATCCATACATTTCCGGTATAATTCAAGCGATCTGATGTTATTAATATTGTACTCCCTTAAGTAGTCGGCATAATTATTAAGGACACTGAAATAGGCTCGGGGATCTGATTTAGCAATTCGCTCTGCCCGTACAAGAGCGGCAGACAGTATTGCCTTGCCTCTTTTTGCCTTTCCTTCATTACCAAGAATGATAGCATAGTTGTTTACAAGATTATATGAAGACGATGAATTACTTGTTCTGGCCAGTAATATGCCTTTTTCATAATATTGATCGGATTTTTCGGTAAGACGAAGTGCCCCATATGAAACGGCCAGGTTGTTTATAAGGTTTATATAATTATCTCCGTTTGTAATGTTATGTGCTCTGTAAATCAGATCGGCTTTGTCAAAATATATTTTTGCCTTGGAATAATCGGCTTGTCTTACGTAGATGACTCCAAAATTGCTATAGATATCAGCCAGAATAGAAAATGGAACAGAATCAGGATTACTTCTGGCAATGTTAAGTGCAATATTTGAAAATGCGGATGCCTTCTCATATTCCTGAAGACCAATATATGCAATGATCAGACTCAGGTAAGTATCTATCAGCTGAGGACTTTCTTCACCAAACAATTCTTTTTTAAGGTTAAGAGCCCGGGAAGAATAATCTTCATGTTTCTTAAAATCTCCTATAATGTTATAGGCAATGCCAATGTTATAATATGCTTTAGAAAGTCTTTCATCCTTTTCTTTGAGGCCCTCCTTCAGATTTATGGAAAAATTAAGATATTTTATCGCTTCAAAATATTTTTTCAACATCATATAATATATTCCTACAAAGTAATATGATTCTGCCCTTACAGACTCCACAACTTTATTATTATCGATTTTATTAAATATTTTTTCAACAACCAATCTGCTGCTTCTGAAATCATAATTTGTCAGGAACAGTTTAAGCGAATCATTCAACTGAGCGACTTCTTCAGACAAACCTGTTAATCCGACAGGCAAAGTGCCCAATGATGATGTTTGCAACGACACGCCATAGCAATTTACTTCGGATATTTTAAAACATCCGGTAAATATCAGTATGAATGCTATAAATCTTAAATGTCGATTATTCATAATCACAAATAATCCTTCCCCATTTCGTCGTAATAACAATCGAAAATCCGGTTCAAATATAGCAAAACCAAAATAAATACAGCATTCTTAGCAATTTTTACAATCTATAACATTCTGATTATGTGCAGATAAAAAAATAATTGAAAAATAGTTGATTTTTTTGTGTCACAAAATGGCACCTTCCGACATGTAGTATTGTAAAATGTTACTGAATTACGAATTACCCTGAATTAGTATCAACATTAAAAAGAAAGAATTATGAGAACCCTGAAATTTGAACAGACTAATGACATTTTTAATGAATTTGCACTTACGATTGAAGAGATGATTTGTGTTCGGGGGGGAGATAGTGATCCTGTTGTGATTCCTACGGTCCCTCCAATCAGAATCTGAAATTAAAGTATATACTGTTTTATTAAAACAGAATAAAGTTTTATTGAAATATATTATTGTTAATATTAAGTACTGACTTACTATTGATTATAAAGAACAATATATGCAGTTTCGAAGGCTGCTGCATATATGTTCGTGAAAAAACTAATTATTTATTTAGCTGTATTACAGTTATTTAATTAAATGTATTGAATTTTAATATAACTTAAATCAAATATATCGATGAAGACAATTGATTTTTCATATTTCATTGAGAGGTACATTGCCGGCGAGATGAGCAATACTGAAAAAATCTGGTTCCATAAGGAACTTGATGGTAATGAGAAACTTCGAAACGAGGTAAATCTCAGAAGGCAAACCAATGAAATTCTCAGTAACAAAGACATAATTTCGTTGAGAAATAAGCTTACCGAAATTGAAAAACAACGAGCTACAACTGTAATACAGGGGAAGCCGCGGAAACCCGGATACATAAAATATGCAGCAATTGCAGTGGCGATAGTACTGCTTGGCAGTTTAGTACTCTTCCCCGGTAAAAAACTGGGTAGTGAAGAGATTATGAACCGCTACTATAGAGCATATGAACCAGCCACAAATCAAAGATCATTTAAAGTAACTGTAAATGATAATTTCAATCAGGCTCTTGAATTCTACAGGATCCACGATTTCAGCAATGCAGCAATATATTTCAGGAAAGTGGTTCAAAGTGAACCTAAAAACATGTATTCCACTTTGTTATACGGGATCTCCAGTTTTGAAGATAAAAAATATCCTGAGGCCAAGATCTCATTTGGTAAAGTGATCGATAACAATAACAACCTTTATATTGATCAGGCTCAGTGGTATCTTGCACTGTGCTATATTAATACTGATGAAAAGGAGAAAGCGCTCCAGATGCTGGAGAAAATAAAACAGGAAAGCAGTATTTATAAAAATGATGCAATAAAAATTATCAGAAAACTTAAGTAGACATTGTAATCTTGCAGACTATGTTTGATCTTCTTATAAATGATTCATGTGCAGAAGGAAATTCTCAACTGAAAACATGCAACAAGGGAACAGGGATGAATCCAATAAATAATATATTAAAAAGCTCAAAGGCGCTGGCTGGCATGTCACACGAAATGAGAACTCATATGAACGCCATAGTTGCATTCTCATTTCTTATGAAAGATAATTCATGCAGTAATTCTGATCGGGAGGATTTCAGTAATCAGATTTTATGCTCATGTGAACAACTCCTGGGATTGTTTGACAGTTTTCTCGATTCGGCAATAATTGATACGGGTAATTCAAAAGCTGAAACCAGAATATGCAACCTTGATAATCTTCTTGATGATCTTCTGACAGAATTCAGGGAAACATTACATATTGAAGATCATAAGGACCTGGAACTCATTACAGAGGTGCCATCTTCAAATTCAACAGAGGTATTAATTGACAGGAACAAGCTATTCAGGGTAATTCGCAGTCTGTTCCAAAATTCAATAAAGAATACTAAATCAGGGTATATTAAAATTGGTTATCGTTTCTCTGACGAAATGTTAACCTTCTATGTTCTTGACTCAGGACAGGGATATTATAAATGCAGGGAATTTCTTCATTCAGAGGATTTTAATGAATCATTATCTTTGCACAATGATACCTACTCCGCTATAAATATCAGCCTGGCCAAGAAACTTATTCAACTATTGGATGGAAATATCTGGATAGAAAAAAGCGAGGGAACAGGGACCGGTATGTATTTTTCTATCCCGGCCATAGTAGGCACCACATCCAATGGAAATTTCAACAAATATGTTAATACCATGATCGCAATCTGATAAGTGTCAGTGTCATTTTTTCAATGTCTGAATTCAATCAGCCAATGGCAGGTGGCCGCCTTTAAACAAGACGGCCACTTTTATTTTTTCAGATCAATAACCTTAGCTTCAGTTCTTCGGTTAAGCTTTCTGCCTTCTTCTGTCACATTATTACCGATTGGGGAAGAGGTACCATATCCTTGGTACGTGAGCCTGTCAGCAGAAATGCCCTTAGAAATAAGATAATTTACTACAGAAAGAGCTCTTTTAGATGACAAAACCATATTATATTCGGCTGTTCCTGTTGAATCGGTATAACCCCCTATTTCCAGAACAAGATTATTATTTTCTTTAAGCATTTCTACAAGATTATTCAATTCTGATATGGATTCCTTCTTGAGTTCCCACGAATCAAACTCATAGAAAACATTTGAAAGCTGCATCGTCTCTCCCACCTTAATGGGACTGAGGCTAATTCTTTTAATATAAGGTTCAGCTACTGTATGTGTGCCCTCAAACATAAAGCTCTCTGAATAAAAAAGATAACCAGGCATGCTGACATTTATACCATAATTAAAGCCCGATGGAAGACACACAAGGAAACTGCCATTCTCACTGGTCATACTTTTTACTGACTCCTTACCGGTTGAAAGGTTTATTAACTCGTAATTTGCTCTTAATAGTTTACCTGTTTCTTTATCATAAACTTTCCCCTTAAGATAGGAAACTGGGTTCGGTCGTGCAGATTCGTAAAGATTGAAGTAGAAAATGTCTTTCCCGTTGGCTTTGTTCCTTATTGTTGAAAAATATGCTTTTTTCCCTTGTGATTCAATTACCAGTCCCATCTCATCATTATATGTATTAATTGGATAGCCCAGATTTTCAGATTCAGACCATGTACTATCATTATTCATTCTTGTTACGTAAAGATCAAATCCCCCCATCCCAATTTTCCCATTAGATGCAAAATAAAGTGTCTTCCCATCGAAATGGATAAAAGGCGACATTTCATCACCGCTTGTATTTACCAGGTCTCCAAGGTTCACAGGATCTTTCCACATATTTTTATCACTCAGTCTGGAGTACCAGATATCTTTTCCTCCGAACCCTCCAGGCCGGCTGCTCGAAAAGAAAAGAGTTTTCCCGTCAGCACTGATAGATGGCTGCGATTCCCATCTTTCAGTATTTACAGGAGATTTAATATTTGCAGGCTGTGACCATTTCCCATTGCTGAATGCAGAAAAATAGATATCACAGCTTCCTAATCCATCTGACCTGTCACAGGCAGTAAAATACATATAATTTCCATCGGAAGACAGCGACTGAGCGCCTTCATTATGGCGGGTATTAAGTGGTGGACCCGCATTATAAGCTTTTTGCCAGCAGGTGTCAGAATAAAGGCTTATATAGAAATCTTCCTGTGCCACACCCAGCATTCCGGGATTATTATTAACATTGGCCTGTCTCGTGAACATCATAGTCTGACCGTCGGCAGTAATTGAAGGCCAGTATTCATCATCGACAGTATTTATTCCACTTCCCACACTTATAGCATTGAATGGCACTGGATTCTTAACTGCTTTTATGGCAAATTCACAGTTTTTTATGTATTCTTTTGCCAGAATTATATTCTTCTCCGACATGCCTTCCTGTTCAAGATAAACATTGAAATGGACCAATGAATTATTGTAGTCTCCTGACATCATCTCGGAATTGGCAAGATTGAAAAAAACCGGTTTATAAAAAAGTGAATCAATCCTGACAGCAGATTTATAATTAGAAGCAGCTTCCGAAAATCTCCTGAGTTTAATCAGAAGATCTCCAAGCATAATATAAGCCTCATAAAAACCTTTATCGGTTGAAATTGCTTCTTTTAAATACGTTTCAGCATCATCATAATAAAAATAATCAAATGACTTTACTCCCTCATTGTATTCTTTAAGTGCTTTATTACTTGCAGTATGAAGAGTTTGGGCATAACTTTCCCGTGTTAAATTACACAAAACCAACAGGAACAATATTAAAATCAGATTCTTCATGAAAAATTAAGGTATATGCATATATTTATGAGCCTGCAGCGAAATCCTCCATTCAGGGTTTTTTTTGATATACTCAACGATTTCATGAATAATCGAATTAAACCTGCTCCATTCAGGTTGGAGGTACAGCCTGCATTTGTCATTAACCATTCTCTTGTATTTTTCTGCCCAAGCAAAATCACTGGTCTCACGAATAATTACTTTTAATTCATCAGCTATCCTGCAAATATCAACTTCCGGGGGCATGTTTCTTTTTGGAGACAGACATATCCAGTCCCAGTTACCGCTCAATTTGTATGCTCCCGATGTTTCTATAAAAGTACAAATTTTCTTGTCTTTCAGACCTGCACACAGATAATCGAGGTTCCACATAAGCGGTTCCCCTCCTGTAACAACCACAGAATCTGTGCCTGATTTTATTACGTGGCCGATCAGAAGGTTTGTATCAACCAGGGGATGCAGGTTCGGGTCCCATGAGAACCTGGAATCGCACCAGTCGCAGCCCACATCGCATCCTCCCAGCCTGATGAAATAAGCTGCCTTACCTGTATGATAACCCTCACCCTGAAGAGTGAAGAATTCTTCTACTAAAGGTAGTTTCATCCCATCATTACTTACATTTCCATCATCATTCATACCCGCATTTGCTAAATCTCACTTTTTCCCGAATAAAAGCGCGTATTCAACTGAAATCTTTTTCTCAACCCATTTCTCCGGAATAATTTTCCAGTTATTTAACGGTACAGGATTGATGGTTCCTTTTGTTTCAATTGATTTTAATATATAATATCTTAAATCTCTGTCGGTTGATGCAACTACACGCGACCTGAGTTCATCTTTGTCAATACCGGCACCTGAAGTAAAATGACCACCACCACCATTACCGCGATAAGAGTTAACGGCAACTTTATATATTTTATTCTTCTCAAAAGGTCTTCCATCGGTAAATCCGCTTATTATTATTCTTGATCCGGAAGGTTTACTAACATCCACTGTATAATTAATCCCTGCTGCTGAATCAAAATTATAAGGCTGATTTTGGAACCGGGCTTTTCCATCTATCAATACTGGCTTACCGTCTTTCCCTGTTCTCAGCTTTAGTAATAAATCTCCAGGTTTCTTCATGGTATTAAGCCACTCCGAATATGAATACTCTAGATATTTCTTTATCTCTTCTCCTGTCAATGTCATGGTATATAACATATTTTCAAACCTGTACAATTTGAACATATCACCTACGGTAACTGGTCCTTTTGAAATCTGCACATCGAATGATAAGGGTGCAGCGAACGAAATATCGGCACCTGTTATTTCTAACTGAACTGAGTGTATCATATCAACAAAAGCTGAAGGACCAAAGTAAGCATCTCTTGATGAAATTGTTACTGAGGAATTTCCTATTACACGGTTCACATATTCTTCGATGGTGTTGTATTGAGATGAGAATCTATTCACGAAATCCGGATCGGGTTTGTAATCTGCAACATTAATAATCTTTCCTGATATCTTCATCTGCCTTTTGCCTTTTACTTTTTTGGCAGAAACGATAATATCGGCTTCTGCTATCTTTTCCGACCTGCTTCCGCCATCAAGTATCAAGACAGTATCTCCCTTTGAATTAACAATTTTTTCATTGGCCAGACGATGATCATGTCCGGTCAGGATGATATCAAAACCAGGTACATTGTAGGCTACGGCTGCAGATGAGTTTTCACTCAGGAGACTATTATTATGAAGGTTCTCTCCCGATTTATCCCATCCTGAATGAAACAGTCCCACGACCAGGTCAGGCTTTTCCTTCACGATTTCAGGCATCCATTTTTCAGCAGTCTCAACCATATCTTTAAACTCTATCCCCGAATAAAGCTCTTCTGGCAGCCAGTTTGGAATAGCCGGTGTAATAAGGCCAAATATCGCAATTTTTATACCATCCTTAACTAAAATATAATAGGGCTTAAAATACGGTTTTCCTGTTCTGGTTTTAACTGCATTGGCAGCAAGCAGAGGAAAGTCATATTTTTTGACAAGCCTGTCATAAACTGCATGCCCGGCTTCAATATCATGATTTCCCACAGTACCTGCATCATAACCCATGAAGTTCATAACTTCAACGCAGATATGGGGAGAAACCGTGTCGATATAGTTATAATAATATACTTCAGGCTGGCCCTGCAGATTATCTCCGTTATCAAGTAAAACTATAGCATCTTTTTCTTTCCTGACCTGTTTTATATAGGTGAATGAGGAAGCAAGTGAAGCATCAAGTTTAACTTTTTCTATGAAATCATAAGGAAGAATGACGCCATGTACATCTGTTGTTTCCAATATACTTATGCTTTTTTCCCCGTTGTCTGAACAGGAAGCCAGAAGCATAATTATAAGGAGTTTAACCGCTAACTGGTTTGATTTTAAAATTTTCATCTTATAGTACTATATTACTCATTAATAAGGTTATAGCCATTTATTTTACCTTTTTCTATTTGAGAAATACCATATTTCATCCAGTAAGGCATTGGGGATCCTTTAAGATAGTGATCAAAGAATTCCATCTTCCTTATTGAAATATCTTTTCTGTCGGGTCGTCTTACAAGATTATGGTCTTCATCGTTATAGGACAGAAGCCATGCCGGCTTATCAAGTCTTCTTAGTGCATTTATAAATTCAATACCCTGATACCAGGGAACAGCCCCGTCAGCGTCGTTATGCATGAGCAATAAAGGTGTATGTATTTTTGGTACCCGGAATATAGGAGAATTTTCAATGTATAACAACGGTTTTTCCCAGAGCGAGCCCCCTATCCTGCTCTGTGTCTTTTCATACTGAAACATTCTTGACATACCGGTACCCCAGCGAATACCACCATAAGCACTGATCATGTCACTCACCGGGGCTCCTGCGAAAGCACATTGATAGAGATCTGTTTGTGTTACAAGGTATGCTATCTGATAACCTCCCCAGCTCTGACCATCCAGACCCAGCCTGTTTTTATCGATAAAATCATAACGGTCAAGAAGAGCGTATGTACCGCTTACTACAGCATTGTAGCAACTTTGTCCGGGGTAACCTGTAATATATGTAATATCAGGGACAAATACAATATAGCCGTTACTGACTGCAAATGTCCGGTTTATGATTGAAGCAGTCGGAGCAGGAGGAATGTAATTATATAATCCATCCGAACTTCTCTCATAAAAATAAACAATCATGGGGTATTTTTTTGATGAGTCAAAATCTTCCGGTTTATAAAGAATACCCTGAAGCTTTTGATGGTCAAACGATATCCATTCAACTAATTCGGTGGTCCCCCAGTTATATTTTGACTGCTGCGGATTTGTAACTGAAATACGTCTTGAATCAGTAAAACTCATATTACTAAGATATAATTCAGGATAAATACTGAAGGACCCTTCCTGCCAGAGTAATACATTTGAATTCTTAGCTTTCTGAAGATCTCCGGGGAAAGATGCTTTATGAATAATGATCAAATCAGGATCGGATGATTTCCCCGGTTTCACTGAATAAAAACCTGATTCCTTGTTTTCATAGTTAAATGCTGACAGGTACATGAGTTCCTTTCTGTTAATAAAATCAGCATCAGGGTCAAGTTTATTATATCTGAAGCGCAGGTTATTGCTTCTTCCGAATCCGTTTGTTAAGTTGACCGGGGTCTCAGTTCCGTTGAGGTCCAGTGACCAGATATCATAGCGGTCATAAACAAGAATATGCTTCTCATCATCAAGCCATCCTGCTATTCCATGAGGAGAAGGATCATCCGGCAGATCGTTCAGTTCATTGTACAAAGGTACCTTTATTGAAGAAGATAAATTTTTCCCGGTTCCACCGGCTGCAGGCATTGAAATCCACGCTTTTTGTGCTTCGTCCCAGTAAACCAGGTATTTGCAGGACGGGGACAGATAAGCTCGTGACGGACATTTCTCAAGAGCAAGAGTTCTGGAACCTGTAACGACATTAATAAGGTAGTAATCGGTATAGTTACGTCCCTCCCAGGATGAAGATTTCCTGTATTTAAGATCGGAAGAGCCCAGTACCAGAGGTCCATTGCCTTTCTGAAATGTTCTGATATCAGGTATGGCGGAATCACCAAGCTGGATCATATGTCCATCATTGATATTAAATACAGCCATCCAGGTACGCTTTTTCTCCCTGTCGAGTTGTTTTTTTTGCATCGGTTGAAGAACATCATCGTTCCACGACCAGATGTCGAGTCTGTATTTTTCATCCTCAAGCAGGGTATCTTCAGGTTCTTTTACGGGTTTTGCTGCAGTTCCGAAAAAAAATCGTGAGCCGTCATCTGAAAATGTTATGTCTCCGTTTTCACTTACCGACCAGCCCGCGGGCATAGCCTTGTTCGAACTATCAACAACTTTTGATGCGCTTTCATAATTCTTGGAAAACCAGAGGCCATATATTTTTACTTTTGAAGTATCCCGCGAATAAATAAATGCAACAGAACTCCCGGTTCTGTTACTGCTTAACTTTTTAGCACTTCCCTTCCCTTCAAAAACAATTTTGTCCGATTCTTTATCAGTCTCAAAAACATTAATTTTAATGTTATCTGTTTTAGATGAATCTGGAATACACTGAATGAAACTGATAGTTTTACCATCCTTTGCTACAACAAATTCTGTTACATCCTGATATTGGTATTCCTTGTCCAATAGCGGATTGAATATAACAAATTCCGTACCCTTTGAATCAGGTTCTTTTGTTTTCTTCGATCCAGGCTGTTCTGCAATCAAAGCGGTATCAGCCGATGACTTATTTTTATTTTCATCTGATAATTTCTTTTCGAGAAGATATGCCATCCAGTAGGAGTTTTTCTCGGGTAATGCAAATGATTTTACTCTTGAGATTTTATTTACTTCGTTGTTCGATAATAATCTTATTTCAAGGTCGTTTTTTGGCATCTTATCTTCCTTCAGTTTTTTCTTTTTTGCCTGTCGTGTTTCAAAATATGACGGAAGTACCCTGTAAGCCAGATATTTACTATTTGGCGAAAAGACAGCCTGCTCTCCTCTTGCAACCGAATCTTTCCGGGAACTGGTAACATCATAAATATATAGCCAGCCATCTCCCTGCTGAGGATTAATAAGATATGTGACCCATTTACCATCATCTGAGATTTTAGGTGAACTCAGGTTTTTCCAACTATCATAGATATTATTATCCAGAGCGGGCTTTTGTGCTGATATAAACCCCGGTAATAATAGAAACATGAAAAGACAAAACATTAATTTTTTCATAACAGATCAGAATATTTATAGTTTTCAAACTTATAAAAGAATAATCATTTTAACAGAATATAATTTATGTTTTAGATCATTTAAAAGTTGTTAATTATATATTTGCGATAAAATAACATCTATGGTAATTAGTGGGCTCGAGGCCATGCTGGAACATTTCCCTCCCTCTCTTAAAGGCAAAAGAGTTGGCATATTATGTCATGCCCCAAGTATATCAAGGAATTTTACCCACATTTCCGATCTGTTTTATCAACGAAGCGATTGCAGCCTCTCGGCAATTTTCGGTCCGCAGCATGGTATTCACGGGCAGACGCAGGATAATATGATTGAATGGAAGAGCGTGAGGCATCCGGTGTTTAATATTCCGCTCTTCAGTCTTTACGGAGATAACAGGAAACCTACCAAGGAGATGCTTGAAAATATTGAGGCTTTGATAATTGACCTCCAGGATGTCGGGGCCAGACTTTACACATATATCTGGACGGTAAAGCTTTGTATTGAAGCCTGTTCCGAGACAGGTATTCCGGTATGGATTCTTGACAGGCCTAATCCGATAGGTGCAGTAGGATTTGACGGACCCGTCCTGAAAGAAGAATTTTTTACTTTCGTGGGAGGTGCATCTGTTCCGTTATGTCACAGGATGACAATAGGGGAACTGGCCCGGTGGATAAAAGGAAAATATTATCCTGGGAGCAATCTAAACATTGTGTGGATGAAAAACTGGAGACGGAACTCGTTATACAGCCAGACCGGACTGCCATGGGTTTTGCCTTCACCAAATATGCCGACTGAAATGACTGCAATTGTTTACCCCGGGACTGTACTTATTGAAGCACTTAACCTTTCAGAAGGAAGGGGAACGACAATTCCGTTTGAGCTTTTTGGAGCTCCTTTTATAAATGCGGAATTATTAAAGAAAAATCTTGATTCGCGAGGAATTAAAGGCTGTGCTTTCAGGGTACATAATTTTATTCCCACTTTTCATAAATTTGCCGGAGAAAATTGTAATGGTATCCAGATACATGTTACTGACCCCACTCAATTCAAACCAGTTGAAACTGCTTTAGATATTTTTGATGCCGTAATTGAAACTTCCCCGGCCAATTCACTACAGTTTAAATTACCACCTTATGAATATGAATATAACCTCATGCCATTTGATATTCTCTCAGGTGATTCGGGGATGAGAACAACTCTTTTAAACAGAGGAGATATAAAATCTGAAAAAGAAAGGTGGGCTTCAGAAATTGACGAATTCAGAAAAGAATTTAAAGAAATCTCGGCCTATCCCGAATAATTGGGATATAAGATCACTAAAAAGCTACCCCTTATTAATACATGCTTCCATCTTGTCAATTAGGTTTCGGGATAAGATAGGCTTAATTATATAATCATTGAACCCTGAATCCATTATTTTTTCCGTATCGCCCAGAAGTCCGTATGCAGTCTGTGCAATAATTATTATATTATCCCTGAATTCCCTTATTTTCTCAGCTGATTTATATCCATCCATCACAGGAAGCTGAATATCCATAAGGATAATATCAATATCGGGATTATCTAAAGTGATATCTATTGCCTGTTGTCCGTCACCTGCATTTAATAATACAGCGCCGGTTTTCTCAAGTATTTTATTAAGGTATAACCTGCTTGACAAGTCATCCTCAACGATCAGAATTTTTCGACCTTTCAATGTTTCATTTTCCATATTCATTCATTATTCGAAAAGTCCGTCATCTCTCAGAAGAAGAAGAATGGCAGAATGCGGGACAACAACATACTTTTCCTTATTAAATTCAATTTCGATAGCGCTGTTCTGCAAATAGACAGCCTGGTCTCCTTCTTTTGGCTGAAGTGGAACATACTTTGGTTCATCAGACCTGTTTTTCCACGGCTCATCAACATCATTTACTGCAGGAATAGGATAACCGGGACCTACTTTTACCACAAATCCGATCTGCACTTTTTCGTTTTCATTAACCCCCGGAGGAAGAAGCAGTCCACTTTTTGTCTTAGACTGGGGAATTTTCGGTTTAATCAATATTCTGTCGCCAATGACAATCAGTTTCTTTAAGTCTTTCTCATCTAAAAAAACGGTCATAATATCCTCCTCTTATAAGCAAAAGTATCAATTTTTAGTTTATTCGGTTAACGGACACCGGGAAATAATTAATATTACACTTAATTAATTTGCTTATCTTGAAGATCTGAAATATAGCTGAAGTTTGACTATATGTTATCCGATGCTTATAAAACAATAAAAAAACCTTCCCGGGGTATCTATAAAGAGAAAGGAAGCCGTTTTGTTGCTACTGTCTGGCCCGTATCTGACCAGGCAGAAATTAAATCGATAATTGATAATATACGGAAAGAATACCATGAAGCTCGCCACCATTGCTTTGCATATATGATTGGTCATGAAAGGAATACATGGAGAACAAATGATGACGGAGAACCTTCTGGGACTGCAGGGCGACCAATACTCGGACAAATAAACTCTTATAATCTGACGAATGTCCTAATTGTTGTAAGCAGATATTTTGGAGGCACACTATTAGGCATCAGCGGATTAATTAATGCCTACAGGACAGCCGCAAACGCAGCCTTAGAGAATGCAGAAATTATTGAATGCACAGTAAACGAGTATTATGAGATCAATTTTCCTTATGATTCAATAAATGTTGTGATGAAGATTCTTAAAGATGAAGCAATTGGTCAGATTGATCAGAAATTTGCCCTTGAATGCCGCATTAATATCAATTTCAGGGAATCTTCCAAAGGAAAAGTACTGGCACGATTAGAGAGGGTTGAAGGACTGAAATATAAGTATATCAAAACACTGTGAAAGCAATATCGAAAGTTTTTAGGAAATTATCAACAGCTACATCTGTTACGACAATTCTTAATTAACTTTGATAGAAGTTCAAAATAGTGCTGATAATGTGTCAAAATAATGAAAAACAAAAGCTTAGTATCAATTGATGATTTTTCTACAGAAGAGATCCTGAAAATTCTTGATCTGACTGCAGAATTTGAAAAAGAACCAACAAGCAAACTTCTTGAAGGCAGGGTTATTGCCACATTATTCTTTGAGCCATCAACACGTACCAGATTAAGCTTTGAAAGTGCAATAAACAGGTTAGGCGGAAAAATTGTCGGTTTTTCAGATGTATCCAGCTCAAGTGTAAGCAAGGGCGAGACTTTAAATGATACGATCAGGACCGTAAGTAATTACTGCGACCTGATCGTTATGCGGCATCCCAGCGAAGGAAGTGCAAGATTCGCCAGCGAAATCGCAAGTGTTCCTGTAATTAACGCCGGTGATGGTGCAAATCAGCACCCGTCGCAGACCCTTCTTGATCTCTATTCAATAAGAAAGACTCAGCAGAAACTCGACAACCTGAACATTTTTATGGTTGGGGACCTGAAATATGGAAGAACGGTGCACTCTCTCATGATGGCTATGTCGAGATGGAATGCTACTTTCAACTTTATAGCACCTGAAGAACTTAAGATGCCTGATGAATTTAAATTGTACCTTGACAACCTTGGTCTCAAATATTATGAACATATCGATTTCACTGATATAATCTCTAAAGCGGATATCATTTATATGACCAGGGTACAGAAAGAGAGATTCTCAGACCCGATAGAATATGAAAAAGTCAAGAATGTTTATGTCCTTCGGAATTCAATGCTTAAAAACACCAAACCGAATATGAGAATACTTCATCCGCTGCCGAGGGTGAATGAAATTCATCAGGATGTGGATAATAACCCGAAAGCCTACTATTTTGAACAGGCACTTAATGGTGTCTATACGCGTGAAGCTATCTTATGTTCATTACTTGGAATTAAATAATTTACAGCAAAGCAATGAAGGAACCAAAACAACTGAGTGTCAGTGCCATACAGAATGGTACGGTGATTGACCATGTGCCCGCCTATAACCTTTTTAAAGTAATCCAGATACTTGGTCTGGACCGTATAGATAACCAGATAACTTTCGGAACTAACCTTGAGAGTAAAAAGCTTGGAAGAAAGGCAATTATAAAGATCTCAGAAGTGTTCTTTGAAGATGAAGACATAAACAGAATAGCGCTTGTTGCACCTGATGCAAAGCTTAATATCATAAGGGATTATGAAGTTGTTGAGAAGAAGGTTGTCGAAGTGCCCGATCATATTGTTGGAATTGCCAAATGCATGAATCCAAAATGTATAACAAACTTTGAATCTGTAACAACAAGGTTTCGTGTGGTCTCAAAGAAGAATGTTGCTTTGAAATGCCATTACTGTGAAAAAATAACCAACCAGGAGAACCTGCAGATAATCTAAATAAAACTCTGATTCAGAATAAATTTCGCCACTTATCTCAGTCTGTCGTATGATTTGATCAGCCGGTCATCTTTTTTGATGCCCCGCTGTGCTAATACTGAAAATACAAGTATTACAAATGGCAGTGCCATCTTAAAATCCGGAACGATTGCTGCGTTATATCTGGTTATGGTAATATATGTATAGTATCCGCTAATAAGTATGAAAATGCAAATCATAGCGATCAACATTCCGGAGAACAACAGCTGGAGCTTTCTTTTTTTAAAAAGGAATATTGTTACCAGCGAAATTGCGGAAATAAGAATTAAAATTACAGATAGAGGTATCAACTTCTCAATCAATTCATGATTTTGTAAGCTGTTGTCTCTGATCAGGCCATTGAATGTTATTCTTAACACGGAACCGGAACTCTCCAGGAAAGTTAAAATACTTACCTTAAGGAATAATAGGGACAGCAGAAATGTCAAAGAAAGATAGATGGATTGAATACGCTGGATCATAAAATTAGAGATTTTTAAAAATTTAAATTTAGCGCATTTAAATGTATAATAAAACTGGCTCAGTCAGTATGTAATTATATAATTTATGATTATTTAACATTTATTTAGAGACTTTACCTAATGCCAGAGTTATAATTTTTCTACTTTTACGGTCTAACGATTTTCCAGGTATTTTAATGTAATATATCAGGCTTTCAATCAAATACTTTACCAGATAAAACTTAATATTATTTTTTATTAAACTTATCATCGTAAAAATGAATAAAAGATTTCGTACGACACTTATAATAATTATAATAATTTTCTTTGCCGGAATTATATTCTATCCAAAATATAAACCTTTATTAGCGAAGAAGATAAAGGGAGAAAATAATGCTCAGTCGTTTATAAGGCAAAATCAGCAAAAGCTAAACGCGATTGGATACATAATCGTGCCAACATTCATGAGTGAACTGGTTAATTCAACAGGTACCTTAAAGCCCGACGAAGAAGTTGATCTTGCATTTGAGACTTCAGGGAAGATTGTAGGCATAAACTTTACAGAAGGGACTCATGTGAAAAAAGGAGATCTCCTCGCAAAAATAAATGACAGGCCACTTCAGGCTCAGCTTGAAAAGTTGGAAGCACAGTTAAAAATGGCCCAGGCCAAGGAGTTCAGACAGCGTAGTCTGCTTGATAAAGATGCAATAAGCCAGGAAAGTTATGACCAGATTGTTACTGATGTTCAAAGCATTAATGCGGATATCGACCTTATTAGAGCCCGTATATCAGAAACAGAATTAAGGGCTCCTTTCGATGGAATTATAGGGCTGCGTTATTTGAGTGAAGGAAGTTTCACAACTCCCTCAACCAAGATTGCCAGGCTGATAAAAACGAGTCCCATTAAAATTGAATTCTCAATTCCTGAAAAATATGCCCAGGAAATTAAGATCGGTTATCCGGTAACATTTGTTATTGATGGAAATACCAAAGTCTTTAAAGCCAATGTTTACGCTGTAGATCCTAAGATCGACATAGAAACAAGAACCATTGTTCTACGCGCTTTATATCCAAATAAAGATGAAGAACTTAAAACCGGGCGCTATGCAGGTATCACACTACAGATGTCACAGGTAGACAATGCCATTGCAGTTCCCTCTGAAGCCATCATACCGGAAATGGATGGTGAGAAAGTTTTTATTTATAATAAAGGCAAAGCGCAATCAGTAAAAGTAAGCATAGGTCTGAGGACCGAGTCAAAAGTACAGATAACCGAAGGACTTAAATTTGGAGATACGCTGATAACTTCAGGTATAATGCAATTACGACAGAATATGCCTATTGTATTGGACAGCGTGATTATAAACAATTAACCGGGGTTATAAATATGAGTCTATCATCAGTAAGCATTAACAGGCCGGTTTTAGCAACAGTGTTTGCTATTTTAATACTTCTTTTCGGCGCGGTCGGACTAACCTATCTTGGCATCAGGGAATTTCCCAGTGTGGACCCCCCGATAATATCAGTTAGTACAGACTATCCGGGAGCTAATTCAGATGTCATTGAAACACAGATAACTGAGCCACTTGAACAATCGATTAACGGGATTCCGGGTATTCGTTCCCTCACCAGTGTGAGCCGTCAGGGTGGAAGTCGTATAACTGTGGAATTTGAGCTGTCTGTCGATATGGAGACAGCCGCCAATGACACAAGGGATAAGGTATCGCAGGCAATGAGAATGCTCCCCCGTGATTGTGATCCTCCGGTAGTGGCAAAAGCTGACGCGGATGCAAGTCCAATAATGTTTATTACAGTTGAAAGTAAAAAAAGATCCTTGCTTGAAATTTCAGAGATAGCAGAACTTACTATTAAAGAACAATTACAGACAATTTCAGGTGTAAGTGCTGTCATGATCTGGGGTCAAAAAAGGTACGCCATGCGTTTATGGCTCGATCCGGTTAAACTGGCAGGCTATAAGCTTACGCCAATGGATGTGAGGAATGCTATATCTCGTGAAAATGTTGAATTGCCGTCCGGTTCTATTGAAGGTGATAATACCGAGCTAACAATAAGGACTTTGGGACTTATGACAACTCCAAAAGAGTTTAATGATCTGATAATTAAACAGTCAGGCGATCAAGTTGTCAGGTTCCAGGATATTGGAAGAGCAGAACTAGGCCCTGAAGATATCAGGGGAATTCTGAAACGAGACGGAGTTCCCATGGTAGGCACTGCTTTGGTTCCCCAGCCAGGATCAAACCAGATAGATATAGTAGATGAGGTATATCGTCGTCTCGAATATATTAAAAAAGACCTGCCTGATGATGTTGTAATAAAAGTGGGTTTTGACAATACGGAATATATCCGTTCATCAATAAAAGAGGTTAAGGATACAATCTATCTTGCTTTCTTTCTTGTAGTTATTATTATTTATTTCTTTTTGAGAAGCTGGCGTGCGACGCTTATACCTATAATGGTTATACCTGTTTCGCTTATAGGAGCTTTTTTCATTATGTACCTTGCCAATTATTCCATAAATGTATTAACTCTCCTTGCTATAGTTCTGGCTATTGGAATTGTTGTAGATGATGCAATTGTAGTCATGGAGAATATTTATGTCAAGATTGAGAACGGAATGCCGCCTCTCAAAGCAGGACTTGAAGGTTCCAAGGAGATTTATTTTGCTATCATTTCTACCACTATCACACTTATTTCAGTATTCTTCCCTATAGTATTCCTGCAGGGAATAACAGGAAGGCTTTTCAGGGAATTTGCGGTAGTAATGGCAGGAACCATTGGTATTTCTGCATTTCTTGCCCTGTCGCTGACACCTATGGTCTCTACAAAGCTGCTGAAACGCGAAGCCACTCACAGCTGGTTCTTCAGGAAGACAGAAAAATTCTTTAATAACCTGAATGCAGGTTATCGGGGTTTCCTTGACACATTCCTCAGACACAGAAATATTACCTTTTTAATACTTACTGCATCTTTTGGTCTGATCTTCTTACTATGGAAGTCAATACCTGCAGAAATGGCTCCTCTTGAGGACAGGTCGCAGATCAGCATTAATACTGTTGCACAGGAAGGAGCCACATACGAGTTTATCCTTGGATATATTGATGATATTGCACAGACTGTGGATGAATTGGTACCTGAACGTGATGGAGTTATTTCGATGGTAAGAAGCGGCGGAGGCTTTGTAAGGATATCGCTGGTAAAGCCGGACAAGAGAAATCGCTCACAGCAGGAAATTGCTGATCAGCTAAGTGAAGTTTTAAGAACAAAAACCAAAGCCAGAGCGATGGTAATGCAACAGTCGACCTTCGGTGGAAGACGGGCAGGAATGCCGATTCAATATGTATTGCAGGCCACTACCATTGATAAATTAAGAGAAATTCTCCCTGTCTTTATGTCGAAAGTGATGGAAAATCCAACATTCGAAATGGCTGACGTAAATCTTAAATTCACAAAGCCGGAACTCAGGATTCATATCGACAGAGATAAAGCAAGTGCCCTGGGTGTAACGACTCAGAATATTGGGCAGACCTTACAGCTTGCCTTAAGCGGACAACGGTTCGGGTATTTTTTCATGAACGGAAAGCAGTACCAGATACTGGGTGACCTTGCAAGATCTGACCGAAATAAACCGCTTGATCTTAAATCATTGTATGTGCGGAATAACGCGGGTAATATGATACAGTTTGATAACCTTGTAACTCTTTCAGAGGAAACTGCCCCTCCCCAACTTTACAGGTATAACAGGTTTGTTGCAGCAACCATCTCTGCTGGTCTTGCCAAAGGGAAGTCGATCAGTCAGGGCTTAGACGAGATGGACAAGATAGCAAAGGAGACTCTTGACGACACATTCAGGACCGCTCTCGCAGGCGATTCAAAAGATTTTAAGGAGAGTTCATCAAGCCTTATGTTTGCTTTTGTTCTGGCGCTTGTTCTCATTTTCCTTGTTTTATCAGCCCAGTTTGAAAGTTTTAAAGATCCGTTCATTGTTATGATGACTGTACCTCTTGCACTTACCGGTGCACTTCTATTTATGTGGTATTTCAATATTACAATGAACATCTTCAGCCAGATAGGTATTATTATGCTTATCGGTCTGGTAACTAAAAACGGCATTCTGATAGTAGAATTCGCCAATCAGAGAAAGAATGCAGGTATGTCTAAATTTGAGGCAATCAAATTTGCTGCTGCAGCCCGGTTCAGGCCAATACTTATGACAAGTCTTGCTACAATATTGGGTATTATGCCCCTGGCTCTTGGCTTCGGGGAAGGTGCTCAGAGCCGTGTGTCGATGGGTATCGCTGTTGTGGGAGGTATGTTTTTTTCCACCTTCCTCACACTCTTTGTCGTTCCTGCAATCTATACATTCATCTCAAGCGAAACAAAAAACTCTGAAAATGAAAATAAGGTGCCTGTATCTTAGCTTGCTTATTGGATCGTGGTTTTCCGGTTCTGAAGCTCAGACAGTATATGGACTTAAAGATTGCATAGGTATTGGTCTTGAAAAAAACTTTTCCATACTTGTTGCAAGGAACAACGAAACCATCGGAAAGAATAACTTTACATTAGGCAATGCCGGATACCTTCCATCTGTAAGTCTGACCAGTAATTACAACGGCTCTCTAACAAACAACACACAAAATATGACTGACGGAAGTCAGACTGTATCAAACGGATCGTACAGCACTGGGTCAAATACGGCAGCAACCCTTGACTGGACGATTTTCAACGGATTTAATGTTCAGGTTACCTATAAGAAATTAAATGAATTGAAACAGCTCGGATCCCTGAATACCCAGCTTGCAGTGGAGAATCTTGTATCCGACATCATCTCGGGCTATTATAACTATATACAACAGGTTCAGCTTCTGAATAATATGAAGTACGCTGTATCACTTTCAAAGGAACGTCTCAGGATTGATGAGGACAGATACCTGTTAGGATCCGGGTCAAAACTGGAGGTTTTGCAATCGCGGGTATACCTGAATGCTGACAGTTCAAACCTATCAAAGCAATTCAATATTGTGAAGGCAGCCCAGGTTATGTTAAATGAACTTATGGCAGCTGATGATCTCGGGGCACCATTTGTATCCAAAGACACATCAATATATGTCAATCCCGGCCTTCTGTATGAAAAGTTACTCGATGAGACACTGGCAGCCAATACCAGTCTTATGGTAGCGTCGAAAAACAAGGCCCTTTCAGAATACGATTATAAAATAATCTCCTCAAGATCATATCCCTACCTGACCATGTCGACCGGATACAGTTACAACCGCTATACCTATTCAACAGGGCAGTCAAAAAACCTGGCTACAAACGGAATGAACTATGGTCTGACACTTGGGATAAATATATTTGACGGATTTAATCAGCGAAGAAATATTAATAATGCTTCAATTGATATAAAAAATAAGGAGTTATTGTATATTCAGCTTGAACAACAAATCAGAGCTGACCTGATAACATTCTACAATGCTTACAGTAATAATCTCAGGCTAATAACCCTCGAAGAGCAGAATCTCAGTACTGCTTCTGAAAACCTTAACATAGCTCTCGAGAGATATAAACTTGGCAGTCTTTCAGGTATAGACCTTCATGAGGTGCAAAAGAGCCTTCTGGATGCAAGAGAAAGCTTGTTATCAGTTCAATACCAGGCCAAGCTGGCGGAGATTTCCCTGCAGTTGATATCGGGGAAGATTATGGATTATTACCAGTAGGTGCTGGGTGCTTGCCCTGTGAAATAATGCTTAAGCGTTTGCTTTGCGCTATTTCACAGGGCGGGGTGCTGGGTACTGGGTACTGGGTGCTGGGTGCCGGGTGCTGGGTGCTGGGTTAATTCCTGATTCCTGATTCCTGATTTCTGATTACTGATCACTGATTACTGATCACTGATCCCTGATCACTGATTACTGATTACACATTTAGAGAAGAATAGTTAATAAAATTCCCATTATTCAATTAGATTAAATCTTCAGATTATTATAAATTTGGACCTCATTGTTATGATATGGAAAAAAAGACTGAGCTTATAACAAATAAAGACGGCAGTATTTTTCATCTTAATCTGCTCCCGGGAGATATTTCGAATAAAATTGTTATTGTTGGTGACCCGGGAAGAGTTGAGATGTTTGGTTCATTAATGCAGGAGGTACGTGTCAGAAAAGAAAACAGGGAATTTCACACTGTAACAGGTACATTTGAAAACACCGAAATAACCGTAATCTCTTCCGGAATCGGCACTGATAATATTGATATACTCATCAATGAGCTTGATGCGCTTGTAAATATTGACCTGAATACCGGGATAAGTAAGGAGGATCCGGTTTCACTTACATTAATAAGACTTGGTACATCCGGAGGTTTGAGAGCTGATATACCGGCAGGGTCATGCGTACTTGCCGAGACTGCCATAGGATTTGACGGCCTGCTGCACTTTTATGAAGGTTATGACTGGATACTGGACACGGGGCTGGCTGATTATCTTGCCGACTACCTTGAATGGCCCGACACTCTCTCCTACCCCTATGCGGTTAATGCTGATAAGGAACTGATGGAGTATTTCAGTAGGGAGAACTTTATTAAAGGAATAACTATTTCAGCACCCGGTTTTTATGCCCCACAGGGAAGGAGACTTAGGTTAGAGACATTTGATAACGAGATCAACAGCAAGCTTTCTGAATTCTCATACAGGGGCAGGACAATAAGCAATTATGAGATGGAGAGCTCGGCAATTTACGGTTTATCGGCTTTACTCGGACATAAAGCTCTGACTATATGCCTTGTTATTGGCAACCGTGTAACGGGAGAGTTTGTTCAGGATTACAAGCCATTAATGAGCGATCTGGCACTGAAGGTATTCCGGGAAATCTGATACATTAAATTGTAGTTGCTAATTGTGCAATTTTAAATATATTTGTACACGAATCTATCGATAAAACAACATGCCTGAAAACACCGATAATAGTAAGAATTTCATCAATGACGAAATTGATCTCCTGGAACTATTCAGAAGGATGGGAAGAACAATCAGGAGATGGTCCAATGCTCTTGGAAGAGCATTCCTGATCTCTATAGTTTTTTTGCTCAAACGGTGGTTACCTCTTGGCCTTAGTATAGTTTTAGGAGTAGGAGTTTCATATCTATTGAAAATGACTTCTGATTCATCCTTCACATCCGATCTTGTTCTAAAAACTAACACCATTTCTCCCGGGGACTTGATACCCTACGTCAACAGGCTGCATACATATTGCATGGAAGATAATAAGACTGCTCTTGAACATTTAATATCATCGACACCTGAACAAGTTAAAAATATTATTGACATAAATGCATTCTGGATCATTGATAAAGGCAAAGATGGGATACCTGATTATGTAGATTACAATGCTAGTAAAAATGTATATGATACAGTTGATGTTAGAATGCAGGATCGTTTGGATATCAGAGCTAAAACCAAAACACCACAGGAATTATCCATGGTAAGGGATGGGATTATTAAATTTATTGAAAATGACTCTTTATTTAAGCAAAGGAATCGTGTACGTTTAAGACAAAATCAGGAAATGCTGACACGACTTAATTATGATATTCTGCAACTCGATAGTCTGCAAAAAGTAAAATATTTTGAAGAGTCCAGAAACATACAGCCAAAGACCGGCGGGCAGATGATATTTTTGCAAGCACAAAACACACAACTACTATATCCTGATATATACAAGCTTTATAGCCGAAAGCAAAACCTGGAGTCTGAAAGAGATCTATATAAAGGACTTGTTACAGTTCTAAGTGAGTTCTCTCAACCGACAAGAAGGGATAATGGTGGGTTATATTATGCAAAAACTGTTGTTCCTATTTTCTTTGTCCTGACTTTATTGATATTGATAATACGTGCAAACCGCAAGAAGCTTGAAGAGGTCTTCAATAAGTATTAAAAAGAATAATAGAATATTAGGACACAAGAATAAACTACAAAGCCATCGCATAAATTGATGAGATGGCTTTTTTTATTTTAAACAAGAGTTAAAAGACCTGTTGAAATTAACTAAGACATTCTTGAATTTTGTTCAGTAAGATTATTCCTAATATCAGTAACATGATTAGGATTATATTCAGTTGTCAGCAATGAATAGAAAATACTAAAAAATGCTACTCCCCAAACCCTTTCAAACATTGATTCAAAAAGAAACATCACAACTACTATGAGAACAAAGCTTAGGTAATAAGATTTTTCCCACAATTCTGAACTGATAAGCGGTGATACGAGAGAATAAAGCAAAATTAACAGGCCAATAATACCTGTTGACAACCATGTTTGTAAGAATTGATTATGGCAATTGAGTTGTTTTTCATATGCGTTAGAATAATTATTCTCTTTATAAATCTTATTCATTTCATTCTGTTCATCACCCAGCCCAACCCCAAATACCGGATTACTTTTTATAATAATCATAGCACTTTTCCAAATTCTGTATCTGATATTAAAATTGGAAATAGTAGACCCATCAGGTTCAGATGTCAGAACAAGGTTTTCTCTTAAAGCTCTGAATCTAAAAGCAGTTCCTAAATATGCCAGGGATGCCAAAATTATTACAGATAAAATCAGGACCTTAACTGAAATCCTGATTTTATAATTAAAAAGAAAATATATTGCAATAACAAATAAAGCAATGAATGCGGCACGCGATTGGGTCAGGAAAACGATGATTGTGAAATAAATACTTAGTATTATTGGAATAATAGTTTTTCTTCCGAAGAGAAAACCTTTCTGAATATCATTAAGGCAGAATGAAATTGCCATAATAAGCATCATAGCGTAATATGACGGATGGATAAGATAAGTAAAATTATTATTAAAAAATACACTCTCCCAGTCGTTAATCATTGGATGAAAAGAGATTTTCCAATTATTGAAAGCAAGAGATCGTGTCAAAGCAATAACAATCAAATAAAATGAACTGATTAATAGACCTGATAAATATGCTTGTAGTATTAATTTAAGATTCTTAGGGTCACTTAACCGATCCGACGAAAAAACCATGAAGAATGGAACTATAACCAATGTAACCATTTCACTAATATTTCTGACTCCATACGATTTATTCTCTGACCATAGAAGACTTAAAGAATAAAAAGCAAAAAGCATTAAAATTGACCAGAAGGGAAGAAATTCCCTGTGAAATATCCTTTTATTAAATTTTTCTTTAAAGTTACCCTCCAGTATCCATGATAAAATCCATGGCCAGAGCGATATAATAAAAATATTCCTGCTTACTGAAATAGAGACAACTACCAGAAGAAAGAGATAAAATGTAATGTGATAGTGCAGGATAAGTTTACTAAGTTTCATCCTATAAGTACTTTAAATGTTTTAAAAATTATTCTAAAATAATTTCTAAGACTTCTGTCATGCAGATAGAAGGAATTAAGATTTATCTTTTTGGGCATAATCTGAGCAATATAATATTCTTTAAGGTCGCTGGATCCTTCCAGAAGAGAACTTTCATCGGAAAATTCGATAGATGCAAGATCGGTGATGCCAGGTTTGATTAACAATATTTCTCTTTGCTCTTCATTGTAATATTTTACAAACTCAGGTAATTCCGGACGAGGCCCTACGATGCTCATTTCACCTTTCAGAACATTGAACAACTGAGGCAATTCATCCAGTTTATAAGTCCTCAGGAATTTTCCAACTCTCGTTATCCTGTTGTCATTTTTGACTGTAAGAATCAGGGAATCAGATCCTGATCTAGTCATAGTCCGGAATTTATATAACCTGAAATGGATCCCTTTTTTCCCAACCCTTTCCTGTGAGAAAATAATGCCACCCTTTGATTCAATGCTGATTGATATTGATATTATTATTAATAAAGGGATCAGGAGAATAAGACCAAGAATTGAAAATAATATATCAAATAATCGTATCATTTTTCCAATTCTACAGTAACTGATTGTATTACTGCTTTTATTATAAAAATCATATCCTCATCAGTCAGATCATAAAATGCAGGAAGTGTAATTTCCCTTCTGTATGAATCTAAGGAAATCGGAAAGTCCTCTTCATTATAACCAAGACTTTTATAGAAGGTCAGGGAAGGAACCGGTCTGAAATGAACATTGACAGAAACACCAAAATCAAATATCCTTTGAATGATATTATCCCTTTGGGATTCAGTTATATTTCTGATTCTTAATGCAAACAGGTGATATGAGGTGATTTTATTCGGAGTATAATAAAGTGGTAGTTCAGCCCATTTAAATTTTTTTAGTTCAGCATAATAGGTATCAAAAATCCTTTTGAATTTAACAAGTGTATCATTCTCATATCTTTCAATTTCAACTAATCCTATTGAAGCCAGGACATCTGTCATGTTTGCCTTGAACCCGGCAGTCAGCACATCATATTTCCAGCCTCCGGCTGTGTTCCTTGATAATGCATCTTTATCCTGGCCATGGAGTGAATATACGTTGAAAAAACTATAAAGATTCTGATTATTAAAGGGGGCAGGTAAATTGAAAGCTATTGCACCTCCTTCACCAGTTGTAAGATTTTTAACCGCATGAAAAGAGAATACAGAAATGTCTGTCAGACTACCTGACCTTTTTCCATAATAAACAGCTCCCAATGAATGAGCTGAATCAGAAAGTATTAATATCCGTCCTAATTTCTTCTGGATATCCGATTCTGCTTGAAACAGGTTCTTGACATCTTCCCTGTGCACCAAATCGTTTAGCCCATTGTAATCGACCGGGTAACCTGCAAAATCAACAGGAATTATTACTTTTGTTCTCGTGGTTATTGCCTTCTCCACCTCTTTAATATTTATTGTGAGGTCATCGCTTTTTACATCAACAAACACAGGTTTTGCGCCTGTGTGAACAATTACATTTGCAGTAGCGGAGAAGGTATAGGCAGGTAGAATTACCTCATCGCCATCTTTCAGACCATACCACTTCAGTATCATGTGAAGGCCGGCAGTAGCAGAAGAAATGCATAAAACAGAGCTTACTCCGCAAAATTCAGCCAGTTTCTTTTCGAATAATTTCGTTTTTGGTCCTGTTGTTATCCAGCCAGAACGAAGGGTATCAACCACTTCATCAATTATTTTTTGATCTATACGAGGAGGGGAAAATGGTATCATATTTTAATTTTTTGACAAGAAGCCTTATATCTTTGTTTAAATTGCTATAGATTAAATATATAATTAAATTCCATATTCTGCTTTTTCAGAGAAGAAATATTATGTATTCATACAATTAGTTCCATTTCAATATCAAGAAACTTCAGGACTTTATTAATATCAGCTCCTTCTGTCGGCAGGTTAACTACCTGAGAAGATAGCTCATCAGCATTCGGTATTTCTTCCAGATTAATTCCCCATAATTCAAAATTATCAAGGACGGGATGGATTGGCGATACAAACCAATCACCAAGAGGGATATGCTTTTTGATAGCCTCGGCTACGAAAACATCTTTTCTCTTTATCAGCAATGGATATTTCAGAAAGCTATGATTATGAAAGTACTCATCTTTGACATGATTTTTCCCGCGTTCTTTCAGAAATTTAGTGTACCGGCCAGCATAGTTTTTCCTTATCTTAAGTTTATTATCAATATGTTTTATTCCTCGTATCCCAAGCCAGGCCTGAACAATACCGATCCCTTTGGTATACCTTTCCGGGATTGTTATAGAAGTTATCTCTGTTTTATTTGAGGATCCAATTACGATCCCTTTTTTACTCAGGAACCTGTAAACATCCCGGATTAACCAGTAAGACCATGGATGCAAAAATAATTTGTAGGATATGTTTAATAAGAACAGGTTTATTTCATCAATTAAAGCAGGACGAATAAGGTCATTTTCCAGTTTCTCAACTTTTGGTACAAGATTTTGATTATTTATAGCTGCGAACCCTCCAATACCTGTGGAAAAAGGCTTATTCCATTGTGTTGAATAAAAAGCAGCGTCGCAGTATGAACCATTGGGTTTTTCGTTAAACGTCCCACCAAATCCATGTGTACAATCTTCAATGGTATAAATGCCATTCTTCCGTGCATACTCAGATATCTGGTCAACTTCAGAAGAAAGCCCGAATGTATTTTGTACAATAATGACTTTTGTTTTATCTGTAATTGAATTTACAATCTGGTTAAAATCAGGATTCATAGTGTCTTTATTTATATCAACATATATCGGAACCGCGTTGAGGTATTTAATTGCGTTTGGAACCACAACGCATGTAAATCCCGGTAAAATAATTTCATCGCCGGGCTCCACACCCATTGCTTCCAAAATAGTGTAAAGAGCCACCCGCCCCTTCCAGAACAGGAATATTTCTTCAGGTGATATGTTAAGCGCTTTTGAAATATTTCTTTTATATTTTTCTTTTACCCCCATAATTCAATTCCCTTTTAACAGGTATTTTATTCTTAGACTACCTATCAATGAACCTGTCCCGTAAGAAAAATGTATTACAATATAGCTCCATATAACATTAAAAAAAAGTGCAGGTCTATTTATGACATTAAGTGAATTTACTAACAGAAAAAGGCAGTAGAGAAATAAAAATGCCATCGAAAGAGCTAATACAGGAGGAAAAGTTATGATCCCTATTATTAAGGGAACTAAAAGTGAAAGTAAAAACACTAGAGGAACAAAATGCCTGATGCTCAATGAACTGGTTGATTTAGTTATATAAACTGTAAGGATATTCCATAAGCCGTTCTGAAAATTATTTTTTGCCAGGTCCCTATAGTTCTCTCGTGCATAATAGTAACATACAGGGTCAGGGAATAAATATATTTTAAGTCCCTTTTTAATGATTCGCTTTGATAATTCAATATCATGGTTCCTTATCAGCATTTCATTATAGTATCCTGCTATCTGAAAAACCTTCCGCCTATACATTCCAAACGGGACAGTATCTACGCTTTTTGGTTCTTCTGTACCTACTCTGAAATGGGAGTTTCCTACACCGAACCTGCTGCTTAATACCCTTGCAATCGCCACTGACTTATTATTTTCTTCATTCACCCTTGTTACCATAACTCCTCCAACAACTGCCGCATCGCTGTTGTTAAGGTGATCAACCAGCTTTGGTATATAATCTGAAGGGTATTGTGAATGAGCACTCGCAATCATAATATAATCTCCGGAAGCATTCTTAATCCCCATATTCAAAGCAACAGGTGTGATCCGAGCTTTATTCATTATCAAATGAACATTGGGTCTATTCCTGCAAATTTCCTCAACAATTTTGATAGTACCATCTTCACTAATACCATCAACTATAAGGATTTCTATTAATTCATAAGGATATTCATTTTTCAGTAACGACTCGATACAATCCCTTATACTCTTAACCTCGTTATAGGATGGTATTACTACAGATACTTTCTTTCTCATAAATCACGAAACTCCGAGTAAGAGTCAGTTTAAGAAAAATTTATTGATATAAACTGATATACTTTGCTGCAATTCTATCCCAGGAGTAAGCAGATGCTTCTTCAATACAAGTTTTTGATATCTCGTCATATCTGCCAGCTATCAGTTCTAATTTTTCAACTATTTCAGCAGTATCATTTGAACATACTGAATATCCAACCTTCCCATCTTCATAATATCCTGCAAACCCCTGGCCTCTCGAATAGATAACCGGTAATCCCTGGCTTATTGCCTCAAGATATGCAAGTCCAAAAGTCTCATAATATGACGGCATAACGAAAATATTTGCACCCCTGTAAAAATGCAACAACTTATTTCTGTCAGTTATTCTCGGTACTGACTTTATATAACTATTTCTTTTATTAACTAACCTTTTTATTCTCACAACATCGTTACCATATTGACCAATTATTGTAAGTTCAGTTTTTTTACCTTCTTTTACAAGCTGATCAATGACCTTTACCACTGTATGAATATTTTTATTTCTTGAAAACTCACCAACATAAATAAGAGAGTATTTATTTCCCGTAAATTTACCGGGCTTATTAAGGTTTTCGAGCCAGAATCCGTTTATTCCATTTGGTATTATGACAGATTTAGCTTTGAACTGTTGTCGCATATTATCAGGTACATATTTATTTATTAGAAGTTCCATATAGTTTGGAGACAGGAAAACAATTCTCTTTGCTTCGCTAAGAATATCTAATCCGTACTTTCTGGTATGTATCAGGTACTTAAAGAAAGTATTAATATCTGTATTCCTGACTGTCACTATATAATCCAGATTAAAATATTTTTTTAGTTTATATGCTACCCCGCCATCACTAAAAAGAAAATGTGCATGTACAAGATTAAAGCCTGAAGAGTCGAACCTGGTAATTACATCCCTGTAAATTCTATTAATCTTTTTGAAATAATTCAGCCTTAATACCGGATTCAAAATATTTGAATAACAATATTGTCCTTCTGAGAGATCATTGCTTCTGTATTTGTTTATCAAATCTTCTGACCGCACCGGAACATAAATTACCTGGTAAATCCCCTTTTTGTGAAGTGATTCCACCAACTCCTGGTATAGTGGCGTGCCTGCATAGTCGCTACATAAATGCAATATTTTCATCGCTGACTCTGAAGGGATAAATTACTTAGGAAGAAATCCTTTTTTACGTGAATAGTTGATCAGGGTCTTCAGTTTTTTTGTAATGAAGTAATTGTTTGGATAATCACTGAATTTCCTGAAGGGTAATTTCATAATTTCATCAAAATCCTGTTCAGTCATTTTTAATTTCTTAATGACATAAACACGATCTTCACGTAAATATTTTTCTTTATATTCATTACTTGATAATTCATTCAGAGCAACATCCTTTGTCAGTTGACCTGAATTAATCAGATTTGACAGATGAGCTTTCCTTTTATCAATCCCGAATTTTTCAGGAAGTATATATGACTGGAAAAACCTGGTATAAATTGATTCATGATGTTTTCCGCCATAGTTTCTCCAGCCGAGTTCTTTCTCCAGAATTCCAACTACCTCTTCCTTTCTATATTCAATGTAGTTCAACAACGAAATGAATCTTATATTTTTGATAAATGTTATATAGAAAAGGTAAAACATACTATAATGAGGAAAATGTTTTAGTTTTTTTCTTCCGAACTTATGTTGTATGCCTCGTATATATTTCCAGTCAGAATGTCCATAAGACCAATTTATTGGCATTATGGATTCGGTGCGATAATTCATACCACTTATAACATATTTTATTCTTTTCTGCCTAGCAATATCCATAAGCAAAGCATAAATTGCATGATCAGTGGGGATCTCTGAATCCGGGGTGGATGCTTTCAGAAACGCAATTTGCAGGTCTCTGAATTCTTCCCAGTCAATAACGTAAGTAAAAAGATCAATATTCAGATTTTTAAGTACTTTTTCAATATTCCTGATAGCTAGTTCGGAATCCCAACCATTATCAAAATGCACTGCCAATGGTCTAAGTCCCAATTCTTTACATTTATATGCCACATATGTACTATCAGCTCCGCCACTCACCCCGATAATACAGTCATATTCTTTCCCCTTCCCTTTTCTTTTTATCTCCCTTACCAGGTTATTTACTGATTCAGTTTGCCTTGCCCCTGAAGTCCTTATCTCTATATTTTCCTGATAGTTATGACAGTGATTACATATGCCATCCTGATCAAATCTTATATCCGGGTCAGAAGTATCCATAAGGCAACGTGTACATTGCCTGTATTTCAATTCTTCATTCATTGTTCTTTAAATCAAGTACTTCTTAAGTTCTTCCTGTTCCGGATAATTAAGTAGTACAGCCTTATGTTTACCGTGAAATACGAACATGCTTCCTGCAGCAACGGCAGTCACACCGGCTTCCCTTTTAACATCACCGAAATGGCGAATTTGACCGGCTCCCCCACAGGCAATAACAGGAATATTTACATGTGATACTATTTCCTTCATTAATTCAATATCATATCCATCCATCATACCGTCTCTGTCTACAGAGTTAATAAGCAGTTCTCCTGCACCGGCATCCTCCATCTTTACCGCGTATTCCAAAGGACCGAATGAAGTTACGGTTCCGTTCTGATGTGAATATACTACCCTCTTTCCACCTGTTTTTTTTTTCACATCAATAGATACAACAATACTCTGAGATCCAAATTCGTTTGAAGCATCACGCACCAGTTGAAAATTATTCAGAGCATGAAAATTCAGAGATACTTTCTCTATGCCCAGAGTAAGTATTTTATGTATCTGTTCTATTGATGATACCCCTCCTCCATAACAGACAGGCATAAAACACTCGCTTGCAAATGCTTCAATAAGTTCAAAATCAGGAGGATTATTTTTTTTTGAAGCCATAATATCAAGTATTATTAACTCGTCTGCCTCTTTGTCGTTAAAAACCTTAATAGCATTCAACGGATCGCCAATATAAACTGGTTTCCTGAACCTGACTGTCTTAACTAAACCACTGCCGCTAAGAAGCAAAACGGGAATAACTCGGGTAGATAACATTCAGATGTCAATAAAATTTCTGTAAAATCTGATCCCGTAATTGTGACTTTTCTCCGGATGGAATTGAGCACCATAAATATTATCGCTCTGTATTACTGAAGGGAAATCATAACCATAGTTTGTTGAAGCTATCGTGAATTCGTTCGCTCCGGGATCAACATGAAATGAATGAACAAAATAGAAACGGTTCTCTTCATCAGTCATTCCATTAAATATGTTACTCTCCCTGGCAAGGGTTATTGTATTCCAACCCATATGAGGTATTTTAAGCTGATTAATGCTCTTACCAAAATCAAACCTTACAACTCTGGTATTGATCCATCCCAGACCCTTCTCATTACCCTCTTCACTCTCCTTTGCAAATAAATGCATACCAAGGCATATGCCAAGAACAGGTATCTTTTCCAAGAGAGCCTTATGATTTAAAACTTCAATTAAACCCAGTTCATTAAGACTTTTCATTCCGGCATCAAATGCCCCGACTCCAGGGATAATGATTTTTTCAGCTTTTTCGACGACATCAGGTTTTGAGGATACAATAACATTTTCAAATCCTATCTTACGCATCATATTTATATGAGCCCCAAGATTTCCCATCCCATAATCTAAAATGACAACCATCTCTTAAATTTTAGTCCTGACTGACTTATTGTTAAACAGGTCTGAGAGAATTCTCATATTTAACCATTACTCTCTCTATCAAAATAAAATATGCAGAATATGATACCACATCCAAAATCACATATATAAATAAGAATTCGTCTATTCCCAACCGTCTGAATAAAAAAAGACACAATGTAAGCAAAAAGTATAAGCTCTGCCAGACTGCCTGAATATTAAGTTTTTCAAGAGCGACAAAAATTATGCTTAAAGGTGAAACAATAAAATTAAATGCAGAAGCAAAAACAATTATCTGAATGAACTCGCCTGATCTCTTCCAGGTTTTATCAAACAAAAAAGTTAGCAGCTCTACTCCCCATAGCGACAGAACAAGCACACCAATCAATCCCATGGCGGCTAAATAAAAAGCTGTATGGTTAATATCCTTCTTAATGGATATACCCGAATTCCTTTTTTCAGTTAACCTTTGCAATAGCACCTGTGATACTGAAGTTGAGATAAGGGCTATTGGTATTGCCAGAATCATCTTGCTCAGGCCAAAGTAACCTGTAATAGAACCTCCATAAAATTTATTAATGATCAGGAAAGGCAAAGCTGTGCTAATAGTATTTAGAAGTGCTGGTAAGAGATTATATTTTGGAAACTGGATGTACTTCCTGAATGCAATACCTAAGTTGTATCTTGTAACAGGTTTAAGTGAGAAATTATAACGGAATAACTGTCTTAATCCCATAAGATAATTTACAAAATTTCCTAAAAGATCGCCCAGGACAAGTCCAAAGGAGCTTTTCAGGTACCCGAATATAATCTGAGTTGTACCTTCTGTACTTCTTCTTGTAATCTTGTTAACTGAAGAGAGTCTGAAGGCTTTTTTTCTGATCAGCCAATAATTTATTACCTGGTATGAACTAAAGAGGAAAGTGGTTGCAGGTAAAAGCAATAGCCAAAATGAATATTTAAGAGGAAAATTCAGGAGGGAAGCAACCAAAGGCCTGAAAATAAGCACAAAAATAAATATAAGAAAATTAAGACCAAATGAAAAGAGTATTGCCAGGACAGCCAAATTAGAAGCCATACTGTCTTCTTTTGGCAGGACAATTGCCATTTCATACCTTAGTGCTACAAATACAACTAAAACACCGAATATATTGAAATATACATCATAGGCGCCAAATTCTTCAGGTGTAAATAATCTTCTGGTAACCAATTGGATAATAAAAATTATTAGTTGAGAGATGCCCACTCCAATACTAAGGGTCAGGGTATTCATTATCCCCTCTTTTTTAAGAAATGACAATGCATTAGCCCAAAGATTATTCATAGGTCGACAGTAGAATAAGTAAATAGTTACAGACCTGATTTGAAAGGCATTACGGAATCAATCCACCTTGTAATGATATAAAGAAGAATCGTCACCATAAACAGGAATACTATAATATATTCCGGAAACTGTATTGAAAGCCATGCAAATCCGAAGATCAGAATATTAATAAGAATTGAGATTCCTGTTGTTTTCTGATGGCTGAATCCTGCCTGTGTTACACGCTGATAAGCATGCTTTTTATGGGCTATGCTTAATTTTTCCCTGTCGCGGAACCTGCGAAGCAGTGTTAATGTGGCATCAAACCAGAACACAGATGAGAGAATAATCCAGATAAATATTGATGTCTTATTCATATTCTGATAATAAATAGCAAAAATTGCTATGTTGAAACCCAGAAGTGTACTGCCTACATCGCCCATGAATATTTTTGCTTTCTGCCAGTTCCATATAAGGAAACCCAGAGTTACAGAACCAAGTAACAGTACCATACTGTTGGTACATAGTGCACTTATAGCGATGGAAATAAATACAACCTCACTTCCAAGATAACCATCGATACCGTCCATAAAATTAAAGAGGTTGGTAGCCCATAGGATACCAATTAATGCCAGTATGCTTAAAATATATTTGCTTTCAATTACATAGAATCCCAGATCCATTTTTTGCAATCCACCAAGGAAATACAGTGCTAAAAGACTAGCCACCAGCTGGAAAACAAATTTAATATCCGGATTAACCCCCCAAATGTCGTCTATCAGACCTATGCCAACAAGTAATAATCCTGATAAAAAAGCCAGGAATAAATTTGTGGGCATGCTGTTCCAGAAGAGATGCTCATATATTATCCCTGTGTACCAGCAAATCACTAAAGCTATACCCCCACCCCTGGGAGTTGGAACGGTATGCAGACTTCTGCCAATCGGAATATCATAAATATTCATTCTGATTGCAATTTCCCGTACAACATATGTAGCTATAAATGAAATAATAAAGAGAACCAGATAAAACTTCATGTTTTCAAATAGTTTCTTTCAAATTCTATAATGTACTTTTATCTAAATCATTATTATTAATGCTCTTATTCATCTCTTTAGTTACAAGATATCGTGTAAAAAATGGGATAATTGAAAGAAACGCAAAAATGGGAGTGTCAAAGTGGCTATCACTGCTGAAAAAAACAAAAAAGAAGGTTACCAGGTACATTATAAAGAATATCATATGATGCTCTCTGAATTTCCAATAATACCAGAAAGAGAGAATAAGAAAGCAGATATAGCATACTCCGCCGATTATGCCCGAATAAAGGAAAGCAGAAATAATAGGATTATGAGGATAATCATACTTGACTCTTCCAAATTTTTTCCCAAACATCTCCATGTATTCAAATCCACCTCCAAATAACTTTTTAAACCATGGATAGTCTTTGAAAATAACCCACCCATAATACCACCTTGCAGTCCTGCCTCCTGAAAATTTGTTCTTCTCAAGCGATTTTATATATTCGTCAGATATTCTTTTTTCTAAAGTATCATTGGCAATATCCATATTGTTATTAGTGTAGAAATTGTTTATTAATCCCATTCCAAAAAGAGTAATAGAAGAATGTGAATATTCAGATAAAAGAAATGAAGTATTAATACCGTTGATAAATATACTATTGCCAATATTATTAAAGTATATATGTTTTGATGTTCTCATAAAAGAATAATAATCAATGTCTTTTGATATTCCAAAGATAGGTTTTAAAGTGCCGAATATAAATAAAACATAAAGGGAAATCCGAATAAAAGCAAATTCAAAACGAATGCAATTTTTATTTTTCTTCATAATGAAATGGCAATTGTTTATCAACGAATTTCATAATGATATTAAGATAAATGAGGTCTATCACAAATGAAATGCAGTATCAAGATTTGAAATGAATATACCAGCCAAGCCAATCCCATTAAATGTAATTGTCAAGTACCAGGATAAAGCAATGGCTAATCCGCCATCCCTTGTTGATAGTATAAATGAGAACTCCGGATATAAGTAATATCCATAATATTCTTTTTTGCCGCAAAATATTTAACAACAAAAGTTTCTAAAAACGAAAACAAAAAAGACAATAATATTAGAAAACCAATCATCTTTAATTTATAATAAGTAATTTTTTCATATTACAGGTTTAATAAAATACTCCGGATAGGCAAATATTATATAACCCTTAAGAGTACTAAAATTCTTTACCCCATATTTACACCAATACAGATATACCGGGGGGATACCAGAATCACATTTGAAACTTATCTGTAACTTTTGCCAGGTTCCTCTTTTAGTCAAGTCATATTCATGTATGATATTTCCAATCGCCCCTCCTTCAGCTGAAATTCTAACCCAAGATCCTGTAAAATCGTCTGAGACAAAACAATAAACAGTGGAGGTAAAATTTTTAACATTGACTGTGTCCAAATCCCCTTGAAATAAAAATGAAATATTTGTATAGGAGTATGCATTATTTCTCCAGGTTAACGCATCTGAATTATTGTCCATTTTATATCCAATTGTATTTACAGGACAAATTTCAACATTTTTCCCTTGCAGCGGAAAAACAGGATTATAAATTCTAGAGGTCGGCCAAGTTTCAGGATCTTTAGGATCTGTCGTAATAATTTTATATTCTGGGTAAGCAAAAATAACATAGCCCCTTAAGTTTACAAAATCAGTTACGCTGTCTTTGCACCAGTACAAATAAACAGGTGAAATATTTTCGCTATTTTGGAACACAATATTTAGCTTTTGCCATTCTCCTTTTTTAGTTAAGTTATATTCCTGTTTAATTTTACCAGAAACATTTCCTTCAGTAGATATTCTTGCCCAGGTTCCATTAAAATCCTTACTTACATAACAATAAACAGATGCATAAAAAAATTCATTTGCTTTAGTTATTGATCCTCCTTGAAATAAGCTTGAAATATTTGAGTATGAATATGCACGATTACTCCAGGTTGATGCGTTACTGGTGCTATCCATTTTATAACCAATAGCATCTTTGGGAACGATTTCAGAATTTTCTCCTTTTAAAGGAAATACCATGGTACTTCTTCGAACTCCCCATCCTGAATCTGGATTTCTGGGATCTGGTTTTTCAGTCCATACAATCTGCTGGATTTTATGGTAATCAACTTTCATTACTATGGTTGAATAACGATATAGAAAAATTGATGAATAATACTTGTAAGAACTTGTAGAAATTCCAAGCATTTTCAGTGTATTTTTTTTGATTTGAATTGGTAATATGAAAGTAAACCCAATAAATAGAATAATAAAAATCAGTACTGATACCAGGTATTTAGACAGAAAGAGAAAAATTTCATGATTACTATTATATGTTTTTATAGCGATAATGACACTTACACAGATTAGTATTATAAGGATAATGAAACCTCGTCTTGAGTAAGAAAAGAGGACATTCAACGAATAAATAAAAAGAAGTATGCTTAAAACTGTTTTATTTAAGAAAACAAATTTTTTACTGACATTTTTTAGCTCAAAAAATATTGAAATAATTCCCACTATTATAAATAGGATATAAAAGTTGTAGTCAATATTTAAAGAGGTACCTTCTATCTGATTTAACAAATGTAAAAAAGGGAAATCATAACCTCTTAACTGATAATAAAACTTAATTAATCCAGTTATGCAAACTATTGCAGAGAATATAATAAATTGACGTCTAAAAATTTCACTGAACCTAATAAATGTTTCTAAGTTCTTTACAAATAAGGAAAAGCTAATACAGAGAAAAATTAAAATGAAAGCTGACAATAAATCCTTGACTATGCTAAAAATATAATTTACTGATAGGAGAATGCCAATAATAAAGAATAGCGTAATTATTATAAGAGGAATTTGGGAAAAAATTAACCTTAAACTATTGAGTGATCTATGAAATGAAAAATAATGTAATGCTATTAAAATAGAATAAAGGAACAAATAAGGAATAAATACATAGTTTACATATGGACAAGCCATCCTTAGAATGAACAGAATGATACATAATGACAAAAGAACAAGTGGATTAATTAACAAAAAACGTTTAACCAGAGACATTAAATCCAGAAGTGATTAAATATTAGTAGCAAATTTCATAACCCTCTCTTATATAATGATTTATACCATTTAACCATTTCAGAAATTCCTGTTTTGCAAGTATATGGAGGGATAAAATGCAAACTTTCGTTAGTAAGAGAATTATCTAAAACGAATGATCCAAAAAGACGATTTATAAGTGATGGTTGTGTAATTCTTGCTATACTTAAAATCCAGTTGGGAGGTTTTATCATAATTCGTCTTTTATTCAAACTTATTGCAATGTTTTCAACTAGTTCAGAGGTTGAAATTGGGGTTCTATCACCTGCCAGATATACTCCGGAAGCTTGCTTTTCAATAACAAGCTGAAGCAATGCAACCAAATTTCCAACATAAACCATTGATCTTATGTTATTTAATCCACCGAAAGGCAACACAGGACATTTATCGACCAATTTAATAAGACTTAACATATTCGCTTTTACTCCGGGGCCATATACTAATGGTGGTCGAATAATTGCTACACTGAACTTTTCATCAACCAGATTGCCAATTAATTTCTCAGCCTCATACTTACTTTGGCTATAAGGGTCAATAGGATTACATACAGAATTTTCATTCCAGGCAGCCTGAATAGAGGATGACTCACCATATACCTTTGATGTACTAATCAGAACAAATTGATTAACAGAATGTTTTTTTGACTTTAAAGCCATTTCATATGCAAGATCACGGTTAATTTTGAAATATTGTTCAGTGGGATAACTTTCCTTATGATGGACAATTGCTGCAAGATGAAGCACCGAATCAATGCCAGAAAAATCTACTTCTTCTGGTGAAGTAGTTAATAAATCCACTTCACGTATATTCAGTCCGGAGGATAACTTTATAAAATTACGACCAATATAACCAGATGAACCTGTGATAAGAATATTCATTGTTTTAATTTAATTAGTCGCGTTAAAGCGTAATCCATTTATAACTCATTGATAAATAAATAATTATAAAATTTATAATTTATAAAGTCTTGTTTATAAAATTATTGTTCATAAAAATCAAATGTCATTTTAACTACTTTAGACAACGACATCTCTTTTATCATTTTTTCTCTTGATTTATGACCCATTTTTATTCTCAATTCCTTATCAAGCACTAATTCTTCAATACGTTGAGCTAAAATTTCATAATCTCCCACAGGTACAAGAAATCCATTTACTCCATTATCCACACACTCCCTGCAGCCGATTGCATCCGTTGTTATTATCGGGCAGCCAACAGCCATAGCTTCAACCAACGACTTGGGCAACCCTTCTCTATATGATGGCAAACAGACAATATCGGCAGACTCATATATTTTCTTTACATCCTCCTGGTGACCTAACCATGTCAAATAAGTAACGTCTGTAAGCCTTATTAACTGTTCTTCAGATATAAATGACGGATTAAAAATATCTATACCGCCCACCAAGACAAATTCTATAATGTCAGAATATCTTTCTTTAAGCATGTTGGCAGCTTTAATAAATTCAAAAACACCTTTATCCTTTAGCATTCTGGCTAAGAAAACTATTCTGATTTTTCTTTTTAGAACTGAGTCTTTCTTTTCAAGAAACACTGTCTCATCAACACCAGAACCTTTTATAATTATGTGATTCCTCTCATTCAAAAATTTAAGATCATTATATAAGGCGTTGTCGTCTGGATTTTGAAATATAAAATCAGTTCTTTGATCTGAGAAGGCATACTTAAATAACCTAATAAGGAAAAATTTACTAAATAGACGTTTATTGCCAGTGAAAGTGTATCCGAGACCGCTGACCGTGTTAATAATTTTGGCATTAACCTTGGATCTTTTAGCAGCAATTGTGCCATAGATCGAAGCTTTTATAGCGATATGATGAATAATATCCGGGGCAAGATTCTTGTATATTTTTTTGAGAGTAAAAATATATTTAAGTTCTTTTATAAGATTCTTTCCAGATCTGGAAAAATCGACTGAAATACAATTAATTCCCATACCTGTTAGCTCGTCAAATTTGCCTGTATTTTTGCAGATAAGATAAACATTCCAATTTCGGCTAAGTGCTTCAAGTGCTAATGGGAGTCGATGTGAAATAAAGAACCAGTCAACATTAACAACATAAACGATTTTAATATTAGTTTTCAAAACTAATTCATATAATATTTGTAAAAAAAAATTAAAAGGTTCTGAAAACGAAGTTTTTCTAATTTGAAGATTTTTAATAAATTGAACAAATAGATAAAATCATAAAATGGGCTTAATCCTTTTCTTGAAAGAGACGTTCTAATAAATTTTGCATTAACCTCCTTGATCTTTCTTTCGGACAAATCACTAAAATCACCATTATCTTCAAGACATATTACTTCAAAATCATTACTAGTCAGATACTTAATTAGCCCAAATCAAAATTAAAAAATTGTCCATAAGATATTGGAAGCTAAAATTATCTTTTGCCCCATTCCAGTATTTCTAAATATTTACCCATCACTATTTTTATATCAAATTGTTTTGACCTGGCAATGCCGTTATATTTATAACTATTATATAGCATTTCGTTACAGACTAATTTTCTTAAAGCCTCAGCTAGTAACTTGATATTGCCTGTAGGATATAAAATTCCAAATTCACCAAGTTCAATTTTATCTGATGTAAAGTTTAGCTCATTGGATGTAGTTAATATTTCTCTTGGACCAGAAAAACAGTCTGATGAAATTACAGGACATCCACATGCTAAAGACTCAACTATTACATTGGGGAACGCTTCACTAATAGAATTTAATACAAAAATGTATGATCTAGACAGAAATTTGTATGGATTATGAACTCGTCCTAAAAAATTTACTTTGTCACTTATTTTCAAATCTTTAGCCAGATCAAAAAGATTCTGTCTCTCTGGTCCATCACCAATAAAAAGCAATTCAAAATCCGGGTTATCAGTCTGAAAATCTTTAAATGCAAAAATTAGATCTGAATTCTGTTTTAGTGGTTTTAAGCTTCCGACACTAGTAATATATTTCTTGTTTTCATTTATCAAAAACTCTTCTTTTTCAATATTCTCTAAGGACAATTCGATTATTCTATTTGTGTCATATGGATTATTTATAATTGATATTTTAGAATTATTTACCTGAATATATTTTTTAAGATCAAGCAACATCCCTTTTGAAAGAACAATAATTTTATCACTCTTAGGGTAAAGAAATTTTATAAGAATTTGATTTATTTTACCTTTTATTCCACGATTTTTGTATAAACTAATAATCCCATGATTCACGATATGAGCCTTATGATGTGATCCGAATATTTTACATAAAACATTAACATAATTAGCTCTATATGTATGACTCTGAACATATGAAATATCATTTTCTAATAATATCTTTTTTAATCGAAAGCCTAAAATAGGCAAAAGCAATAGTTTATAAAAGTTGGAGATATTGCTTTTATAATGAGTCAGATATTTCACATTAACATTATCAGGGAGCTCATAATAAACAGATTTTTCAAGTAATATTAAAAAGCATTCGTAGCCTAATTCTGTATAATATTTTGAAATGTTTATCAAAATTTTTTCTGCACCACCTGATTGAAGTGAATTTATTAGAAAACAAATCCTTTTCATATTAAATTAATAAAATGTCCATGGCTTTTAACTATGTTTGTTTTTAAAGGAATCCTCTTTGGGAAAAAATGGTTAAATGCACTTTTATAGCAGTCTAAAGGATGATAGGATTGAGTATTTCCTTGGTCTACTGTATTATTCATTTTTTCATTTTTTCAATAACTCTAATGATTGAAGGGGCAAATAGAAAGGCGAATAATGCACTTTCCCAAAGAGTAGGTCTTTGTAAAATAAATGGAAACATAACAAGAATTGAAGGGAATACTACTTTTTCCTCAAGCGATAAATCAGTCCTTTTAATAGATTTTAAAGATATTGCAAGAGAAGTAAGTAAGAAAATAAGATATCCTGTCAAGGCAATGATCCCGCCGTATTGAAGATAAGTTCCTGGTAAAAAGTTTGACCCAGAATAGTATTTGTTCTTCTCAAAGGATTCTGTATTTTCTTCCAATTTCAATCCGATAGGATTTTTGATAATCAAAACAGGAAAATTAGTCAATGTCTTGGAAAAACTTTGTTCTCTTACTATAGCTGAAATATTTTTCCCTTTGTATTGTTTTATTAGAGATTGGCCAAAGCTTATCCAGAGAATGGCTAAAGCAGAAAAAAAAGTCAAAATTGCATATGACAAGTATTTTTTTTTCCGATTTAACAGCATAAATAGGATAATAGCGATGAGCATTAAAAGACTAATGATACCTCCTAAAGAAAATGTTAAACTGAATGCAGCCAAAAATATTAAGAGACTGATAAACTTTTTATTAAAAAATGCATAAGTTATTGCAGGTAACAAAAACATGGCCAGTGTTCCGGGTTCTAAAAAACATGAATAGTAACGATAAGATAATGCGCCACTCCTTGTAAAAAAAAGTAACGAGAAAAAACCTCCAAAAAATTCGCCGTTGGGAGTGTGTAATACTCGAAAGTTTATTAATCCATAAAATAATAAGAAATATTCAATGATACCAAATATGTTTGCCCACAGCATGAAATAATAATAGTAACGCCACAATGTTGTGGTATTTATTGCTCCCTTTTTCATCAGTGCTGGTATTATGAGATATGCAAGCCATGGTAAGGTGAATCCGTAATAACTAATTAATTTTAGATTTGAGAAAATATTCAAGCTGATATTTAGAAAAATCCCTCCGAAAATTAAGATACCCGGTATCAAATAGTAATACCATAATTTTTGTGAATAATAACCACTGCCAACGACCTTTATAGCATAAAAAAACATAAATAAAAGCGCGAATAGATTTGCAACCCTGGAAACGGTTTCTATTGACCAAATGAATTTCAGTCCTGTAACCTGAAAAAGGATGGTTAGCCAAAATAATATCAAAACAAATCGGCTATTTTTACTTAGATCAGTATTAGTATTAAAAGATATTGATTTATTAGCTATAATCCTCAACTTCTTATTTTATTAAAATGTACATTGTTTTTAACATTGAAAGTGTTTATTATTTATGACTTTTTGAAGAATTTATATTTTATCGAGAATTTCAGAAAATTCCTTATTATTATATATAGAACCCTAATTTTTATAGGCAACTCTGGATTACGTATCAATAAGGAAGTATATAAATAGATCAATTTCAAGTGATTTATTTCCCAGTTTTTTCTGGATGTGTTTATTGAGCTAATTCTAAAATAGACCAGGGGTTGTTGAACAAATTCAAACCGGAAACCTCTTAGACAAAGATTTAACCACAGAGCATAATCTTCTATAGCAACCAGGTTAGGATCTTCAGGAAAAGTCAAGTCTTGATTTTTAACCAGAACAGAAGAAGTGTTAATATGATTGTATTTAATCAATTCGCGTAGGTTATTAATTTTCTTATTTGTTTTCCGTTTAATTTTATTTAATATATCACCTTTAAAATAATACTTATTGGATGAAACCAAATCGCAGTTAGTCCTGTTAATAATATCCATTTGTACATGCAGTTTGTTTTCTAGCCAAATATCATCATCATCACAAAAAGCCACAAAATTACCTTTAGCATGTTTAAGTCCGAAGTTCCTGTTTGCTGCAATAATTCCATGATTCTGGTTCTGCAAGGGGATAATTATAGAAGTATTGAAACTTTCAATCAGAGCAAAAAAATCATAATTCGAAAAATTATCAACAACTATCAGTTCAAAATCTTTATATGTCTGATTTAAAATAGAATGAATTGTTTCAGTAAGATATTCTTTCCTGTTGTATGTTGTGACTATAACACTTACTTCTGGCATAAAATGATTTTAGATGTTAAAGAAATAGGACTATTTTTAATCTCCTTTATGAATTATTCTCCAGATAATTGAATAATTCATTTATTCCCCTGTTAATTGAATAGGCTGGCAAAAATCCCAGAGTCTTAAGTTTATTGTTGCTTATGATGTATTTTTCAAGAGGAACTGATATTCCACTTTTCCGGATGACACCCTCAGGAGTAACAATAGGCAATAAATTACCATAAATCTTGCAATATTCTTCATTAACAATTTGAGCGAGTTCCAAAAGAGTCAAAGTCTTTCCAGAGCTGATGTGATAAGTGTTATCTGTCAACTTATCATTTGTATTGATTAATATCTTAACCGCCTCACAAATATCATTCCCATGTATAAAATCGCGCTGGGGTGTACCATCGGATAGTAATCTTATCTCTTTCTTCAGGAATGCGCTCTTACAGAGGTCGTTAATTGCCAGCCACCAGCAGTTATTCTCGGGAAATACCGGAGCTCCATAACTATTAGAGAGTCTGACTGAAATAACATTCGTGGCAGTCTTTCTGTTGAAATGATCACAAATCCGTTCACATAAATGATGGGTAAGTCCATAGTTATTAATCGTATTTACCGGAAAGGATTCATCTATGACAGAATTTGATAATTTACCATATACCTGAATTGTGGAAAAGTAAATAAATTTTTTTAATCCACTATTTGTAAAAGTATCCAATAAGCGCCAGGTTGGTAGAACATTTACTGCATTTACTAACTCAGGCTCCTTTTCAGACTCGAAATGATCGAGTGAAACCAGGTGAATAATAATATCCGGATTTAGTTCGGCGATCTTTAAAATGGTACCGTCCTGTCTGAGATCACCTTCTATAATAACAGCCATTTTACTTTTCCATTCTTCATTTTTTGGAGCCGATGGAAAGCAAACAGGGATTACCAGATTCCCTTCATCAGCAAGATAACGGCTTAAACGTGCACCGATATAACCATTTCCACCGGTAATGGCTATTTTCATAATATTACCAGTTTATCTGTCAATGATCGCCCAATTGTAATTAATAGTCCCATTTTGATGAGGATCAATTCTGACTATTTCGTCAGGATCATGTGGCATATCTGTAAAGTTAATCACAAATGCCTCTTCAGTACCTATTCCCTTAAAACCATTCCATATTAAAGGAGGAACTGTTACAACAGAATATTGGTTTTCACCTATGAAAATTTCCTGTAATTGTTTATAAGTTGGGGAATCTTGTCTGTCATCATATAATACAAACTTAATATTTCCTTTAAGGACTAAATAGTTTAATGTCATCTTTTTATGCAGGTGCCATCCTTTTACTACTCCGGGGTACACTGTAGAACAATAAACTTCGCCAAAAGTCTTAAATTGCTCATCGTCGGATTTCATAATATGCATAATTTTTCCGCGGTCATCAGGAATAACCATACGAGGGGTAATTTGAACACCTTGAATCATAATTTACAAGCCTCCATAAATTCGTTAATATTATTTAAAGACAATATTTTAGGATCGATACCATCATTCAGAAAATTTTTATACCACACAACGGTATTAGTGATTGTACTCTCAAAATTCCATGTAGGCCTCCATCCTAGCTGATGATTTGCTTTATCACAATTGAGATGTAACAAACCGGCTTCATGCTTAATATTATCTTTTTGGCCAACGACACAAACACCTTTACCAAATATAGCAATTACATTATCAGTAAGTTCTTTAACTGTTTTAATTGAATTAACAGAGGGACCAAAATTCCAGGAACCGGAATAATCTCTTGAATTATAATATAATTTTTGTGCCAAAAGCAAATAGCCTGAAAGAGGGTCCAACACATGCTGCCAGGGCCTGGTTGCTTCAGGGTTCCTGATTACAATCTCTTTATCATTTCTTAGAGAACGAATACAATCAGGGATTATGCGATCATTAGCCCAATCTCCACCACCAATCACATTTCCGGCCCTTACACTGGCAACTCCAATATTCGAATTATGCTTAAAAAAAGAATCAAAATATGATGAAAAAACTATTTCTGCTGCTGCTTTCGAAGCGCTGTATGGATCATGGCCGCCTAATTCATCATTCTCCCTATATCCCCATATCCATTCAAGATTTTTATAACATTTATCGCTTGTTACGTATATTAGAGATTTTACGGATTTAGATTTTCTTATAGATTCAAGAACATTAACTGATCCTGAAACATTTGTATCAAAAGTAAGCTTTGGTTCTTCATATGAGAATCTCACAAGAGCCTGCGCTGCCAGATGAAATACTATTTCCGGCTGAATATCATTAACTTGTTTACACAGCCAATCTAAATCTAACAGGTTTCCATCAATATGATTAATAGTTTTTTCGAGTTTAATTAAGTTATAATGATCGTTATCATTCTCCGGTGGTAGTGAATAGCCATATACCTCAGCACCTAATGTACTAAGCCACAAGGCAAGCCACGAACCTTTAAACCCGGTATCGCCGGTAATTAGAACGCGTTTGCCTTTGAAGAAGTCGAACATTACCATTTTTTCCATGGAGCATTATTATTTTCAAATAGTTTATTCAGTAAGATATATTCCCTAGAAGTATCCATTGGTTGCCAGAAGCCATCATGATTAAATTGCATTAGTTGTTTTTCCTTTACCAATTTCATCATCGGATCTTTCTCAAAGACAAGGTCCTCATTACTATCCAAATAGTCAAATATGCGACGATTACAGACAAAAAATCCGCCATTAATGCGACCCTCTGCAGATTGAGGTTTCTCATTAAATTCAGAAATAACTCCCTCATCAGTGCATTTGATTTCACCAAACCTGCCTGAAGGGCGAACACCTGTAAGAGTAAGTACACGACCATGGTTATGATGGTAAGAAATAAGTTCTTTGATATCCAAATCGCTTAAGCCATCACCGTAGGTCAGCATAAAAGTTTGATCATCGCCAAGATACTTCTCGATCTTTCGTACTCGAGCCCCGGTCATTGCTTTTTCTCCAGTTTCCGCAAAAGTAATTATCCAGTCTTTTTCTTCAATTTTATTGTGAAAAGATATCGATTCTTTATTTCCTAAATTTATTGTAAAATCAGAAATGTTTATCTCATAATTAAGAAAAAATTCCTTTATTACATTCCCCTGGTGACCTAAACACAAAATAAATTCATTATGACCAAACAATGAATAATACTTCATAATATGCCATAATATTGGATAACCTCCAACCGGAATCATAGGTTTGGGTATATTATCTGCAACGTCTCTGATTCTTGTACCCAACCCCCCACAAAGAATAACCACTTTCATACTAATTCAATTTTAAAGTAATGATTTATATAAATTACAATATTTTCTGGTACTTACAGATACTTCAAAAAAAGTTTCATACCTGGATAGAGCTTCCAATGAAAAATTTTTAGCTAACAATGGATTTAGAGTCAAATCCATTATAGCATTCACAAGCTCCATCGAACTTTTAGGTTTGACCACAATTCCGGATTTATAATGATCAATCTGTTCAGGTACCCCTGCAATCTCAGTTCCAATGACTGGTTTTCCCAAGCTCATAGCTTCTATAATTACATTAGGGAAATCCTCCTTGCCTATCGATGGTAAAATGACAAAATCAGATGCATTTAACAGATTAAATATATCAGGAATATAATCTATCATCAATACATATTCTTTCAGATCATTTTCCGCAATATATTTTACTAATGTCCCTTTTTCAGGACCATTACCTTCAATAATAAAAAGAGGAATATTGTTTTTCGGATAATTCTCTTTAATGTAAAAAACAGCTTCCAGAAGAAAAATATGGCCTTTCCTTAATTCAAGATTAGCTACAGTAGATATAATGATCTTGTTTTCAGGAATAAGATATTTTTTCTTGAATTCCTGTTTTGAAAGAGTGATTTCTCTTCTTCTAATGCCATTGTTAATTGTAATATGCTTCCCTTCATCTAAACCCAAAACTTTTTTCAACCTTTCTCCGGCATACTCTGAACCAGTAATAAATAAAGTAACCCATTTTTTGATAAAAAAATCAAGAGGATAATCAAACCACCTTAAGGGACTCAAGTAACCTTTAGCCAGATTATTTACCACATATATAATATTATCTATTTTGTTAAATCTTGCCGCAAATACCGCAGAATAACATGAATTTGCAGCGGGGTAGCCACCATTATTGATATGCAAAATTTCTACCTTATGTTTTCTAAAAAACCTATATAGAATGAAAGTATTAACTAAAATTGATAAATATTTATAAAATAATATATAAATCCCGAATATTAATTTATGAGTAAAAACCCATAATATGTTAGATTTCAATGGTTTAACATAGTTTGCCTGTTTCATCAGCTTAAGAGGATACTTTTGGTAATTAATATCTGGAACTCGCGAGTTCAAACCTTGTTCGTATTTCTCAGAAAAACTGTATACAAAACCTATGCAGAAGTTATTCTGAATAAACTGATCATTCAAAAAGTTAGCAATCATATTTTCACACCCTGCAAAAAGCTGACAATCTGAATAATATAAAATATTAGGCTTCATTTAATAATTTCTTCTTGTAGAAGCTTATGGTTCTCTCCAGACCATCAGTTAAAGTTGTTTCAGCATGCCAGTGAAGTAATTTTGTAGCTTTAGTAATATCAACAGCATAATACATTATTTCCGAGTTTCTATAAGGCATCTCTCCAATATTCAAATTTTCTATGCTATTGGTTGTCTCCGCAATTTGTACCGCGATATCTCTGAGTCTGACTGAAGTTCCTGAAGCAATGTTTATAATTTGACCTTCTAATCCGGTACAGGTAATACTTTTTATTAAAGCTGTTATCAGATCATCAATAAATATAAAATCTCTTAGCTGAGTACCCTCAGTCATTTGAAACGGCTTATTCCTCAATAAAGATTTTATTAAAGCCGGAATAAACATTTCTTCACCCTGCTCAGGACCATATGCAATCGAGGGTCGAAGTATAACAACAGGTAAATTAAACTGATGATTAAAAATTAACGCAAGTTTTGTTGCAGTTAATTTACTTAAACCATACGCAGAATTTGGTAATTCCACAGTATCCTCTCTGAATGGAGAACTAGTGCTTCCATATTCCTCAATTGTGCCTAATATTGTGATCAACTTGAGGTTCCTGTCTTCCAATAGCACTTCAAAAAGATTTAATGTCCCAAGGTAATTGATTTCGTTGCAGATTTTAAACTCAGGAAGTGAATTTGTTCTTTTTTTTGATCCTGCCAGATGGAAAACATAATCTGGAGTGAAACTTTTTATGCATGAAGTAATAAAACTTTTATCAAGCAGGTTTCCACTAAAAACTTCAACTCTCTTTCCATACTCGTTAAAAAATTCCTCATCATAGAATAAATCAACACAACCAATAACATAAGGTGTATTGAAGATCTTACGCAACAAGTGCTTACCAATGAACCCTGATGCCCCTGTAATCAGAATTTTAAAAGGTTGAACACTATTCTTCATAAATATGACTTTTAGTGAGCCTCACTTCTCTTTTTATTTTAACAACGCCAACTGAAAAGTTAAAGAATTTAACGGAAATATATGAGACAATCTGGCGTCATAACCTATATCTATCTTATGACCATCCTTAATTATATTATTATTAATTAAATGGTATCATTTAAAATGAATAGCTCTGTTAAATAGGTAGATATGTCCGGGTCCAAATGAGGCAGTTTCAAAAATAAAATTAGCATTGCTGAGAAGACCTAATTGTGTTCTTCTCATTTAACAATTCCAATAATGGCAAATACTTTCCTTGATTGACTTTTAAAATAATTTGAAGAAAAATACACAATCAAATATGATAATAGAATCATTAATACAGACGTAACTGCGACAATTAAAAGATTCATCTTCGATTTTTCTAAAGGCATATAATCAGTTATTAAGAAGGCTACAGCAAAAAGAAATATTATCGGAAGTAAAATAGGATAAATGTAACTTTGCATAATTTTTCTAATTGATAAATCCAGATATTTCTGCATTATTAAGGAATATACTACTGCGCTTATGGTAAATGCGACAAATTTAAAAATTGCAAAAGAGTTCAAACCAAAATCCGAGTACGATAAAACGATTCCACACCAGTATACAACAGGGATTAAGGTATTTACAATATACATCTCCCTGATCCTTTCCTGGGCCATTAACAATAAAGAAGTCGGATAAGTAATGAAGGCAAACAAATTACATAAGATAAGAAATTGAGCAATTGTAACGGATCCGGCATACTGTACTCCCACCCAACTTAGAATTAATGGTTTAGCCATCAGAAATATTGTGATAATTGGAATAATGATTATTGGTGCCATTAAAGTTGTTACTGCCATAAACAAAGATCTTAACCCATTATGATCATTAATACCAATCAGATGATTAAACCGGGCATTAAATGGAGCAAATAGAATTCCCTGTATACTTCTGAAGAATTTTAATAATGTCAGACCAATAGCGTACACAGCGACCAGATTTGCGCCTAGAAACTTACCAATAGCAGCAGGATCCAGTTCATAATAAAGTATCCAGGTAAATGTAAGATACAAACTTGTGAAGGCAAGGTTTTTTGTTTTTGTAAAAACCTTTTTATCAAAATGAAGTGATTTTATAAGACTTATAAAATTGTACTTGTAACGCTTTCTTGCAATATTCATGGTAATTAAGGCTACCAGAAGATTGGTTATTTGAACAAAAAGGAAATAACCGACAATATTGTATTCTCCCTTTCTGAAAAACCATAGAACTGAGAGTATTTTTAGCAGACTCGCCACAATATTGTTTCGCTGAACAATATAATCTTCAAGACGTATTCCGAAAATCATTTGCAGTAATCTTTGCAGCAAAGTCACCGGAGTAAATAATGCTAAAATCAGTAACAAATAAGAAGCAATATATTCCTGCTCTCCAGGCACAAGATTCTTTATCAGAAGTTCCGGATGAAAACTTAAAAAAAGGAAACCAATTGAAAAGAGTAATAGAAAAACCAATAAAATAAAATTAGTAAAACCTATAATTTTTATTTCATCTTCTCGATTACCTTTTGCGTAAGATTCTGAAGCGTATTTTTGTCCTGCACCCAAGAAGCCAAGGTCAGCATAAGCTAAAAAAATAGAAATGGAAACACAAATAGTATAAATACCATAAATTGTAGGTTCAGAAGTAAGGTAAGGAACCACAATAAACATGGAAAGAAAGTTAAGAATTAATGAAACTCCCTGCCAAAGATATATTTTAAGGTAGTTTTTAGTATAAGAAATTTGCACTATATCAGAGTTTTAACAAAGCTAACATCAAATGGAGTAGTTATATAATCATTGAAACAAGATGGATCAACCATTACTTTGTTTTTCAAAATATATTCAAGTCCAGTTTCATCTTTTGCTACCGGCACCTTCAGATCTTCACCGTCAAAAGGAGGAACAAGTGGGAAATTTACAATATCGATGTTTTTTACTGAAGGCTCATAAACTACATAATTAATGCCAGTGTATAAACTTTCAAGGAAAACAGTTGACGTAGGTCCAATAACAAGAGTAGATTTTTGAATAGATTCAGTAATATTACCATTATCAAGTTTGTAAAAATCATTATTTATAAATTTAATATACCAATTTTCATTCTCTGATGGATGCGGTCTAAACCGAACAGATTTAACACCAAACCTTTTAAGAATTTTTTCTATTGAGTACAGGTATAATATTAAATTTGACCTATCTCCCAATATTACTCCATCACTATGATGGGCTCCATTTAGTGATTTGGTTAGAATTAGAATATTTTCCAAAGAGAATTTCAGAGAACTTTTATTCAAATTCTTGTAATAAGGATGGCCAGAAACAAATATTTTCTTTGGGTCCATCCCCTTTTTAATGTAGGTCTCTTTTATCTTTTCTCCCCACACAATCAAATAATCAGAACGATTTTCATCAATATTATTATATCGTCCCGGAAGACCATGTAGAAATATAAAAGAAGGAATCCCAATCTGCCTGCAAATACTAATTGATAGATTTTCAAAAAAACTTACATCATTAGGAACAAAAAGCGATTTAACGTTTTCCTCTTTGAAATAGGTTGTCATTTTTGCTTCAAATTCGCCTATTTCACTCAAAAATTTTTCTTCAATCAATCTATTAAAATCAAGGTTCCTGAGCCTATTCTTAACTTTCTCACACCTAATAAAGATGTCCTTATTTGCAAGAATTTTTCGATTCTTTAATACTTGCCATGGTGGATAAAAAACTTCATAACCAAGTTTTTCCAATTCATCATTTAAAGTAAAATATGCATTTGACAAAATCAAGTCCCCATTAACCAATTTTCTTCCTTTGATAACCCGAATTAATGAAAGAAGAAATTTTAACTGCCCTCTCAACAAATAAAATTTCAATTTTCGTTCTCGTTCAAAAGGATTATTGAAATGATCTCCGTAATAATGAAATTGTTTGTCAAGTTCATAACGCAAACAATCATATTGATTACGATTCAAAACAGCATCATCCTTCAAAATATTTAGGATATTAAAAGATTCCATTTACAAATAGATTTTTTTAAGCTTTATCTATTAACTTTCTATATCTAACAATGTTAAAAGCTTCTGCAAAATCACATCCTATTGAAATCCCCCATCTTTTTGCCAAAACATTTAATGCCTCAGGGGATCTTGGATGTGGATAGGCTCTTTTTTCAAATTCATAAAATTCCATTCCAGATATTTTCGCAGTAACACTTTCTTCTGAAACTTCAATAAATAAATTAGGTATAAAATGAGTAGGATCGGTTGATGCTCTCCACTCAGTACCAGATGGCGTTTCAAATGAAACTATCATATTTACTGTTTCTTGTTTCATTGGACGACATGCTGTCATTACTGCTTTAAAAGTTAATTGATGGTCAATATTCAAATCACCACCATGATGGGTGAAGATTGCATAGGGTTTAAATTCTTGTTTTTCTTTTTCAATTACTTTAATCAAATCCAGCAGGGAAACAGTATCGAATCTATTATCAGGAAATTCATATAAGCTTACACTATGATATCCAATCGATTTTTGAGCGCTTTTAATATTATTCTTATGTATTCTTAATTCATTTTGCCATTTTTTCAAATCTCTAGCATCTGAACGTGAGGTTATACCTTCCCCAAGAATAACAACATGAGTAATTATTTGGAATTCTTTTATTAACCGGTGCATCGATGCACCAAGACCGAGGAGCTCATCGTCTGGATGGGCTACAACTATCATGATGTGTTTATTTCTTAATGATTCTAACATCTGCTATTATTGATTTATCTGCTTTTAATGATGCCCTAGTAAACTCAAAACGATACTCACCTTTTTCAATATAAGCACTAGGATATCCCTCACAATCAAGCATTCTAATGAAATTAAAAATAGATTCAATTGACTCAAGTTTTGATATATCACTGTCATCAGGTTTTCGCCTTTTAAAGATTACAGGATTTCCCTCTTGTTTTAAAGGGCTAAGCTCTTCACAGATTATTTTATTAATCATAATATTTATAAGTTTAGTAGATCTAATAAATATTTCTTCAGCAGTTCCCAATAAACTTAATGGCTCTTTTAAATAAATATCACCAGTATCAAGACCATCAGTTACCCTTAAAGCTGAAATCATAGTTTTCTCGAAGCCTCTTATAATCATGTTCTGAAGGGGGCTTCCACCACGTCCATACGGAAGGTCAGTCATGTGGAAAACGATACATTCAAAATTATTGAAAATCTCCGGAGGTATTAAGTGAGACCAATGAGGAATAAATATTTTCGCAGGTTTCAATTTCTTAATTTTGACATACGTAAATTCATTTCTGGTCTTAATTCTGATCCAATTAGCATGAATATCATAACATAAATTTGAATACAAATCATCATGCCATGGTTTATTCGTCAGTAAAATGAAAGTATTCATAATAGTTCCCAGCTTAAGGGGGTGCCTGCTTTTATTGATTTTGCAGCGATTTTCCCAATTATCTTCTCATAATATTTTGAAGCTAAACCTTCTCCAGGCCGAATAACCCGAATATTATCACTTGAAAACGTATCGCCAATTGCAATATCTTTTACAATATAAAGTGATCGTTTAAACTTCAAACTATTCTTCTCACTTTCAAGTACTTCAAGCCTTATTTCACCAATTGAACGAAATGCATTTTCAGATTCTGCGACAAGGCTTTTTAATTCAGCTGGCTCTATCGAAAAGGCGCTATCTACACCACCATCTTTTCTGCTTAATGTAAAGTGTTTTTCAATAAGGCAAGCCCCCATAGCAACAGCAGCAATAGAAGTGCCTAAGCCCATTGTATGATCAGATAAACCAATATGACATTTAAAAATATCTCTCATATATGGTATTGTAGCAATATTTGAATTTTCAGGTGTAGCTGGATATGTACTAGTACACTTTAATAATACTAAGTCCTTACACCCATTTTCTCGTAGAACTCTAGTTGATTCATCAATATCACATAAATTAGAGGCACCTGTCGACATTATTACAGGTTTGCCTGTCTTGGCGATTTTCTTAAGTAAGGGCCAATCGGTATTTTCAAATGATGCTACTTTGTAAGCTTCAACTCCTAGGTCCTCTAAAAAATCAACTGATGATTCGTCAAAAGGGGTACTAAATGGAAGTATACCAAGACTCTTAGCATAGTCAAAAATTGGTTTATGCCATTCCCACGGAGTATAGGCTTCTTTATATAATTCATAAAGTTCTCTCCCTTTCCATAAAGAAGCCTCATCCACAATTTTGAAAGCACCAGGGATAGTCATTGTATCTGCAGTGTACGTCTGCAATTTTATTGCATGTGCACCGGCATTTGCTGCTTCGCATACAATCTTCAGTGCACGATCTAAAGATTGATTATGATTTCCACTCATCTCTGCAACAATAATTGGTTTATGCTTAGCACCAATTATTAGATTACTTATTTTAATATCTTTCATACTCTTTTTTCTAATACGTCAAAAACTTCAGAGTCAAAAATCTCTTGTCTGACTTTAGTAAAGTTAAAAAAGTTAAAAATTTCAACAGATGCTTTATTTTTTTGGTTAACTATGGCTTCAAATATCGCATCCTGGAAAAACACCATTGCTTTTGATAAAATTAATTTACCAAAACCTTCGCCTCTGTAATTATTATCAATAGAATAATCAATCATCCATGTTTTGTATGATTTTCTGTCAAATCGAATTTGACCAATTGCCATTTCTTGAAACTCAAGAATAAATATTTTAGAATCAAGTGAAGAAATTTTCTCATTGAACCATTTTAAGTGAGTTTCCCATGAAATTAATTCCTTACGTATAGAATTAATACGAACGGCAGGATCATTTGCCCATAAAAAAAGTAATTTACAATCATTTTTTGAAATTTTCCTTAATTCACTAAATGTTTCATAAAATCTGTAAACTAGTCTTTTTTGAGATTTGCCGTCGATTGGACACGGATTTTTTATTTTATGTTTTAGGACACTTTTTATAGATTCATGTATTGCCTTGGAACTAAAATCTTTCCCATCAACTATCAAATTTGTTTTTAAAAAACTCTCATAAACAAACCTCTGATTATCAGTGTACATACCTGAAATAACGAGACATCCAGTTGATATTGCTTCAAATAGAATTCCACTTGCAGGAACTATTGCCAAATCTGAATTCAAGAAAGTATAAAGCATCTCTTCTTCCGAAATAGAATGCTTATATTCAAAACGAGAATCACATTTAACTTGCTCAAAAAATGTCTTATCAAAATTATAAGAAGCTCCAGTGACTATTGAAATCTTTCTAAATTGCTTATATTCAGTGACAGTTTTTAACACACTCCTTGTGAGGTCCTTTATATCTGATCCCCCAAAACATATCATAACAGTTTCTATAGATTCAATAATTCGATTATTTGAAACTCTTCCTAAAAATTTTGGCCGCAGTAAAACATAATCAAGACCTAAAGCATATTGAGTGTAGGGTTGACTTTTATAATCAGTAGGCAACGCATCAGGATTATGATTTATAATTAAGTCGGCATAGTATTTACCTTCATGCAAGTCATCAATACAAACAAGCTTTGCTCCCGTCGCCTTAATTACCTGCTGATAATCGCTATTAAACTTATAACCATCTAAGACAATAATAGACTTTGCATCAACCAGGTCAAAAAAGTCGCTTTCACATTTTATCATCTTTAAATTGAAACCATAATCCCTCAATTCCTCAATCAAGGATGAAGGAATACTTAAACAAAAAAAAGTAATGTCAAGATGTGCTTTTAGCATATTTGACAATGCAATACATCGAACTAAGTGACCTAGTCCTATCTCAGCTCCCCCGTCAGCACGGATAAATAATTGGGATTTCAAAATAATGATTAATTAAGTCTCTTGAATCCACCATGACATACAGGCCCTTTCAACAATTGTATAATATTTCGGCCATTTTCGCACTCCTGTATTGTTGAAAATATTGGATCAAGTGCCGCAAAGTAACTATCAATCACTTCGGAACTATGTTCAGTACATACATAAACACTATTTCCGGCTATGAATCCTTTAAAAAGCATCTCCTGTGTAATTAACGTTTTATAAGCCAGTGCATTTTTACTTTTAATAGTGAAGCCTGCTAAAGCAGGTAAACCCCATATGTCAATAGGTAATTGATATTTGTCTGCTAATTTCTGCCATCTTTGTTTAATTTGATTTCCTGTGTTAGTAATGGTTTCCCATGATGATATTCTCTCCATTATTTTCAGGGTGGCAAGAGCTGCAGTAGGACCAATCCGTTCAGTCCAGAAAGTACTGCTAATGAATGTTTTCTGGGCAGCCTCCATAATTTCTCGTTTGCCTATTGTGGCAGTTATTGCATAACCATTACCTAAAGCTTTGCCAAACATAGCCATGTCGGGCTCAACACCATATAATTTGTGAAGTCCTCCAAATGTTTGTCTGAATCCGGAAGTACACTCGTCAAAAATAAGGACTATATTTTTTTCACTGGCCAGATTTCTTATCTTCTGGAGAAAATTATCCTCCGGACCCATATTACGGGAAACTTCCATTTTGATAACTCCTATATCATGGTTGTTGATAATGTCTTGAAGTTCCTGAAAATTATTATAATTAAACGGGATAGTTGTTCCTCTGAGCCTCTGAGGTACACCTGCCGGGTCAAGTCCTGGAAGAAGATGACCATCCAGATTTCGTTCATTACCTAAATTTGCAGATAGGTACCAATCATGCCATCCATGGTATCCGCAAATCGCTACATTATCCTTACCTGATGCAGCACGTGCAATACGAATAGCAATTGCATTGGCCTCTCCTCCACTGCGTGCGAGTCTTACCATATCGGCCCATGGGTGCAATTCAACTAATTTCTCTGCCAGGTAAACTTCTTCAGGGCAGTTAAAAGTTGACATGTTGCCTTTCTTAACATTATTTATTACAGCGTTGTCAACTTCATCATTACCATAACCTAGGATATTTGTGCCAATACCCATAATCGAAACATCAATATACTCTTTTCCATCCAAATCCCATACCTTGCAACCTTTTGCTTTTGAAAAGTATGCCGGCCATTGATCCGGTAAAAACATTTCAGGGCGTTTTGAAAGAAGCATAGTTCCTCCTGGAATAATCCTTTTTGCCCTTTTATACAATTCTTGACCTTTTCCCATGTTACTCTTTTTTATCGTTATTTATTGACTTTAAGTAACCTTCATTTCTTTGAAACTTTGAATTTATCTCTCGTAATTCAGAATTTTCACTTATTTTTTCAGCATATTCTAACCAAGTTTTGTCTGCACCAAGCATTTGGATTAATTTTTCTATTACCTGAAAATCCTCAATAGTATCTACAGTTAGCCTGACTGATGAATAATCTTTATCATTACATACACATTCAGATGTAAAGAGTTTGCCTCCTTTAAAGGTTGAATTTTTCCAGATATAAGGTGTTACATGTTCCAATTCAGAAGTCAAAGTTGCTTCATGATAAGCTTTCTCAAGTGAAGAAAATTTAAATACTTCAACATCTATTCCATCTGGGTAAGATGGTTCCAAAGTATTTGAAACATAATCCAGGTTATTCTTTAAAGCATAACTTATTACTTTATCAATCACAACAGGATCAATTAATGGGCAATCAGAAGTTAATCTTACCACCCAGTCAGGAGATTCAGGAAGTGCTGTCAGATAAAATCTTTCTAAAACATTATTCAAGGATCCTCTATAAGATTCTAAAGACAATTTATTACAGATATCAATTATCTTTATAGCATCAGGCTCAGTTGTTGTTGCTACTTTAAGTTTAGTAATTAATTTTGATTTTAGAATTCGTCTTAAATGCAATTCAAGAAGTGTTTCTCCTTTTACTTTCTTCATTATTTTTTCAGGAAGCCGGGTTGATCCTATTCTGGCCTGTGTGATCGCAAGTATTTTCATTTCCAATTTACGGGATTTAATAGATCTATTTCTTTTACAATTATAGAATTGTCAATAAAATCGAAGGCTTTTTGATTATTATGAATCGATTTGATATTACTTAGAAGTTGAGATGAATTGTCGACTCCAATTAAAACTTTATCAATATTCTTATTATACAGGGCGTAACTAAGTGCCAAAGTCTGTATAGATATGAATTCCATCATACAAAAATCCTTAATGGTTTTTATATAATTTTTCAATGGTTGTAATTTTTCAGGAAATCTGTCAAAATCCATAAAAAATAATCCTTGCAAAAACACAGATCGAACGTGTATTTCTTTTCCATTCATTTTAGCTTTCTCAATTAGATAGCCTCGTAAATTACTATTATCTAAAAGGTTGTAAGGAAGTTGAATAACATCAATATTTTCGTCATCTATGGTCTTTTCAAATTCATAATTTGAGTATATAGAAATACCAATTTTTTCAATCAATCCATTTGATTTGAGTTCAAGTAAATCCTCCTTGATATTTTTATTACTCAAATAATCTGGAAAAGAATGGTAAGAGTAAACTTCAAACTTGTTAATATTAAGTGTTTCCAGTGAGTCTCTTGCAATTAATTTTAAATCACCATTTTTAACATTTTTAAATTTGCTTAATACCTTAAGTTGCTGATTTCTAGTCAAATTATACTTGCCAATTATTTTTATGGAATCGCCATAAACATCAGCTGTATCCAAACTGTCTATCCCATTAGCCAAAGCAGTATCTAAAATTTCAAAAGTTTCATTTTCAAATGGTTTCCCGGATGAATTATTTATGCCATAATTCAAGCCGAACTGTACTGTACCCAATATAATTTTCTTATTCACTGTTTTTAATAAATTCGAACACAGAAGAGATTACATAAGACTGTTCTTCATCTGTTAATGTTGGATACATTGGCAAACTCAAACACTTATTATAAAAATTTTCGGAAATTGGAAAATCACCATTCTTCCATCCAAATTTTTTATAATAAGGAAGAGTATGAACTGGAATATAGTGTACTTGAGGAAAAATATTCTTACTTCTCAAATATTTATACAATTCCAGCCTCTTTTCTACTTGAATTACATATAGATGATACGCATGATAAACATTACTTCCGATCGCAGGAGTAATAATGCTACAATTTTGGAAGGCTTCATTATATCTTTTAGCAATTTCTTGACGCATTTTCAAACCAGAATCTGCACGTTTTAATTGACTTAACCCCAATGCTGCCTGAAAATCAGTGATCCTATAATTATAACCAAGTTCCTGCATCTCATAATACCAATCTCCATGGTTTTCAATTAACAAGTTTTTGTCTTTTGTAATGCCGTGTGTACGAAGCAAAAGCAACTTCTTATATAGCTTTTCATTGTTGGTAGTTATCATACCACCTTCACCTGTAGTAATATGTTTTACAGGATGAAATGAAAATACAGTCAAGTCAGAAAAAATTCCATTTCCACATTTTTGGTTAATGCCGGTTGAATCTTTATAATAAGCACCTGGAGCATGACATGCATCTTCCATTATACTAAAATCATATTTTTCAGCAAGTAATTTAACATCAGAAGCAATAACTGGATAACCAGCATAATCAACTGGAATTATACTCTTTATCTGTTTTCTTGTATCGCTTTTAAGTAAATCTTCAACTTTATTTAAATCAATTAAATAAGATGATGAATCAATATCTGCGAACAATACACTACCTCCACAATACGCTATACAATTAGCACTTGCAGCAAAAGTGATAGGAGAAGTGATAACTTTATCACCTTGCTTGATGCCCAAAGACATTGCACTTAGATGTAAAGCAGCAGTTCCATTAGATACAACTACAGCGTATTTTGAGCCAACATAATCAGCAAATGCTTTCTCAAATGATTCTATTGTTGGACCTTGCGTAAGAAAATCGGACTTTAATACATCAACAACTGCATCTATATCCTCGGTCGTAATAGACTGACGTCCGTAAGGAATCGCTTTCATGGTATAAAAGAAAAATTTGGGTTAACGTACTTAATTATTTTATCTCGCAAAGATTCAATAGTTTCCCATTCAGTATTTGTTCCTGAATTATATTTGAACCCTGGTTGGACTTCCCATGCATCAAAATGATTCAAATACTTTGGTTTGTCTACATCAGAAGGCAATATGGCATAATATTTATCAAATTCTATGGTATTATAAGAATCACTTTCTGTAATTAGTTCCTCATGTATTTTTTCACCGGGTCTGATCCCAATGTTTTCCAACCTTGCGTTGGGAGCAATTGCCCTGGCAATTGTTTTAATTTTATAGGAAGGAATTTTTGGAACAAATATTTCTTTACCAATTGCATTTTCAATAGCCCATAAAACCATCTCAATACCAGCCTCAAGTGATATATTGAATCTGGTCATTTCAGGATGTGTAATCGGAATAACACCTGTTTTAGCCCGCTCCATGAAAAATGGGATCACCGAACCTCTTGAACCCATGACATTCCCATAGCGAACAACTGAAAACCGCAGATCTTTGTTCCCTTTAATATTATTTGCTGCGATAAAAAGTTTATCAGAAACTAGCTTGGTAGCTCCATACAAATTTATTGGGGCAGCAGCCTTATCAGTGGAAAGTGCAACCACAATTTTAACATTTGTAGCCAAAGCGGCATCAATAACATTCTGAGCTCCTCCAATATTTGTTTTAATACATTCATCAGGATTATATTCAGCAGTGGGAACCTGTTTTAAAGCTGCAGCATGAATTATCACGTCTATCCCTTCACAGGCTCTTTTAAATCTGGGCAAATCCCGAACATCACCAATAAAAAAACGAATGTTTGGAAAATCTTTTTCTGGATAATTTTGAGCCATTTCAAATTGTTTTAGCTCATCACGAGAGTATATTACAATTCTTTTAACTTCAGGATATTTCTGCATTATAATTTCTGTGAATTTTTTGCCGAAAGATCCTGTACCTCCGGTAATTAAAACCGATTTAAAATTTAACATGTATCTGATTTAATTTACAATAGTTTTTAAAAGAAAACCTAACAACTGATTCCTATTCAATTGCTTCATATCCTTCAAATTAAATAGCTTCTGTAAACCATTCCAATTCCCAGCTCCAGGCCAACTTTTTCTTTCCATCCCAGCCGGTTAATCTTTGATACATCCAGAAGCTTACGGTGAGTGCCATCAGATTTGGAAGCATCCCAGGTCACCTCCCCTTTAAAGCCTACAATGCTTTTGATTAAACGTGCGAGGTCATTGATTGTGAGATCCTTTCCGGTACCAATATTGATATGTGTGTTTTTAACATCAGCTGAAGGCTGTTGGCTGTCGGCGGAAGGCTCAGGGCTAAGAGCCTTAAGGTCTGCAAAGTCGACCTTGTTCATCACATAAATGCAGGCTTCAGCCATGTCATCTACATATAAAAATTCTCTATATGGATTACCGGTACCCCAGAGTGTAATTGAAATCAGGTGTGAGGTGTGAGGTGTGAGATGTGAGGCATTATCAGATGAATATTCAATACCATATTTCGCAAGTTTCTCTAGTATTTGCCGATCCGAAGAAGTTTCATTAACTCCTTCAATTGGGTACTTATTAAAATCTTTTCTTATAGAATCCCAATCGTCTGTTTCAAGGCACTTTCCGAGATGCATCTTTCGTACGAGTGCAGGAAGCACATGGGATGTCTCCAGGTTATAATTATCATTTGGTCCGTACAGGTTTGTTGGCATTACCGAAATGAAGTTGGTGCCATACTGAATATTATATGACTCACACATCTTCAGCCCTGCAATCTTTGCAATTGCATAGGGTTCATTGGTATATTCCAGCTCGCCTGTAAGCATATATTCTTCCTTTATGGGCTGGGGACAATTCTTCGGATAAATACATGAACTTCCAAGAAATAATAATTTTTTTACACCATGAATATAGCTCTGATGTATAATATTATTCTGAATCATCAGGTTCTCATAAAGAAACTGACCCCTGTATGTATTGTTGGCCATTATTCCTCCAACTTTAGCAGCTGCCAGAAAAACATATTCCGGTTTTTCCTTGTCAAAAAAATCCGAAACGATCTTCTGATTTGTAAGATCAAAAGGCGGATAAGGGGTATAAACATGATTTGCAAATCCCCCCGCTATAAGGTGCCTTGCTATAGCGCTGCCAACCATTCCATTATGACCAGCGATGTATATTTTCGAAGTTTTTTCCATTAAATATTAAATATTATGGCGTTATAACGACATAACGATTCACACTAACCTTTTCTTTGCTTTTGCAAAATCAGATTTTGCCATTATTTGAACAAGATCACTAAATTTTGTTTTAGGTTGCCAGTTCAATATTTCTTGCGCTTTTGCCGGATTACCAATAAGAATGTCAACCTCGGTAGGTCTGAAATACCGGGGATCTATTCCGATAACTTCCTTTCCAGTTGATTTCAATATACCTCTTTCATCTGTGCCTTTACCTTTCCATAATATTTCTTCTCCTAAAATTTTAAATGTCTCTTCAACAAATTCGCGGATGGTATGAGTTTCGTTTGTTGCCAAAACGAAGTCATCCGGCTGATCAGCCTGCAGGATACGCCACATACCTTCCACATATTCCGGTGCATATCCCCAGTCTCTTTTTGAATCGAGGTTTCCGAGCATAAACCGATCCTGCTGTCCCAGTACAATTTTGGAAGCTGCAACGGTTATCTTACGGGTAACAAAAGTCTTTCCCCGTCTCTCACTTTCGTGATTGAAGAGTATTCCGTTACTTGCAAACACATTATATGCTTCCCTGTAATTTACGACTACCCAGTAGGCATATAACTTAGCAGCAGCGTATGGACTTCTGGGATAGAAAGGAGTCTTCTCAGTCTGGGGTATCTCCTGGGCTTTCCCGTATAGTTCTGATGTTGAAGCCTGGTAAAACCTCGATTTTACACCAGTTTCCTTTATAGCATCCAGAAACCGGAGAGTACCAACTCCATCGACTTCGGCAGTATACTCAGGCACCTCAAAAGAGACCTGAACGTGTGACTGTGCTCCAAGGTTGTATATCTCTGCCGGCCTTATCTTTTCAAGTAACCTGTTGAGATTGCTTGAATCTGTCAAGTCTCCGTAATGAAGGAAGAACCTTTTATTTAAGTATTCAGGATTATTGTATATATGATCAATCCTGAATGTATTAAAAGAGCTGGACCTGCGGATAATTCCGTGAACTTCATAATTTTTTTTTAAAAGTAGTTCGGTTAAATAGGACCCATCCTGTCCTGTTATTCCCGAAATCAATGCAATTTTCTTCATAATACAGATTTAAAACCTACATCAAATAATCTTTTATTCTTAATTTAACCTGATTTCTTAATGATATGCTTTTATGCTAATTTAATTTATTAAATCTTCACCAACTTTTTAATAATATTTTCAACTCCATTAATCTTAACTTTCAAAAAATATAGCCCTTTGCCAATTCCGGAGGTTTCAAAAAAGATATTAATAATACCATTTACGCTTTTTTCTTCCTGGTGAATTAATATTTTACCATTTATATTACATAGTAAAACTTCAATATCTGCTTTATCAGAAACCTCCAGAGTGAATCTTATATCATCCAAAAATGGATTGGCGCTTAGATAAACAAATCGGATTTCCGAATCCTGTCCGGGAGCAGACTTAGATCCCGGCCTGATTGTTATAAGCCGATTATCAGGTAATGCATTGAAAAGCACGAATTTGTTCTTATTATAATATTCTATTTCATGCTTATTAATACCGGATATCCAAATGTTATCCCATTTGTCCGGTATTTTTATCTTAATGGATAATGGCTGGTTATATATTGAATCATCCATAAAATCATTTATCCTTATATTGTAAATTGTATCGTTACAATTAACGCATTCAATATATGTTTCTTTTGACTCAACAATATATTTGATAACATTACTGACAGTACTGCACCAAACCTGATCCACAACGGTTTTAATGTAATCTAAATGCTCCTTAAATACTTTCGAATCAACGGGGGAAAAGCCTTTCCCGTCTACTCCGTGAATTGTTTCTACTAACCACAAATGATTTTTTATTGCAAAATCAACCCAGGAATTTGCCTTGCTATTTTTAGTCTCTTCGTTATAATCCTGCGTTTTGAGTGCAAATCTGTCCAATATAACTGTTGAATTGTATCCAATATCTGAAGATTTTGCAGCCAGATAAAAATTAGCTGCTAACTGTTTTACTGAAATGTTATACAATCCCATTGGATAACTCAAAGTCAATCCAGACTCTTTCCCAAAGGTATTTCTTAAATATAATTGAGAATTCAATAATTCTTCCTTCGCTTTAACATTTCCAATTTTTACTAAATCAGGGTGGGATAATGTATGTGATCCAATTTCATAATCTCCGGAAATATCCTCTGAAATTATTGATTTGGTTGTACTGTCAATTTTGTTCGTTATCACGTAAAAAGTGGCTGGCAGGTTTCTTTCTTTCAGAAGGGGAAGAGCTACACTAAACTGAGTAATATATCCATCATCAAAAGTTATACTTACTATGCCGAGCTTAAAATCATATATGGGTGATATTTGATAAAAGAAATCAGAATTATCTGTTATCATTTTTTGACCATATACATTCAAATTAATAATGAGACTATTTAATATTATAATAGCAAAATATCTCATTAGACTTTCTTCCTATTCCTGCCTGATATAAAAAGATTATGCTGAGTGATAAGTAATTGAGGCGTACTGACTTGAATACCCCGGAACAATCTCTTTCATTGCATCTATAACTTCCGGTCCGGTTTTTTCATAAATACTGTTCAGGGCTTCATTTATTTTTGGAAGGATACCTTCATAATCAGCATCAGCTACTTTTGCAATGGAAATTTTTGGGTTGTGTGTTGGTAGTTGTTGTTCGCCTTCAGCAAAGAGCTCTTCATATAGTTTTTCACCAGGTCGCAGACCTGTGAACTTAATTTCTATATCCTCATAAGGTACAAGGCCCGAGAGATGAATTAGTTTAATGGCGATATCCAGAATTTTAATCGGGCTTCCCATGTCAAAAATAAATATCTCCCCCCCGTTTCCCATAAATCCTGCTTCCAGAACCAGCTGACAAGCTTCGGGAATTGTCATAAAAAATCTTGTGATTTCCGGATCAGTGATAGTAACAGGTCCGCCTTCAGCAATTTGCCTTTTAAATAATGGTATCACCGAGCCATTCGAGCCTAAAACGTTCCCGAACCGGGTAGTAATGAATAAGGTTTTAATCCCCTGTCTTCCTGCCTGTGCGTGTACCAGTAATTCACAGACCTTTTTAGAGGCTCCCATTACATTTGTGGGGTTTACCGCTTTATCAGAGGAGATCATAACAAATTTTTCAGCTTTGTATTTAATAGCAAGGTCTGAAATGATCTTTGTCCCGCCAACATTGACCCTGAATGCTTCATGGGGATTTTTTTCCATGATCGGAACATGTTTATAGGCAGCTGCATGGAAGACAATTTCGGGATGATATTTTTTGTAAATGAACTCCATTTTTTTATGGTTGGTAACATCTCCAATAATTAGTTTATATCGGCAATCAGGATATTTCTCTAACAATTCATTATTTAAAAAAAAACAAGGGGTTTCAGCCTGATCAACTAAAATGAGTATCTTATATTGATATTTGGTAAGTTGTCGTACAATCTCCGATCCAATAGAGCCTGCTGCCCCTGTTACAAGGATTGTTTTATCTTTAAGTCCTTCGCCAATCCTTTTCAGGTCAAGCATAATAGGGTCTCTTCCCAGAAGATCCTCAAGCTGTACTTTCCTGAGTTGTTTTACCTGCAAGTTTCCATTTAACCACTCGTCAAATGAAGGTGTGTCGAGGATCTCAAGTCCGATATTTATAACCGATTCAAGTACCTCTTTTTTCCTTAACGGAGAGATATCCTTTATTGCAAAAATGAAAACACTTATACTTTCAACTTCAATAAAATCTTTTGTCAGGATATTCTTCGAATAAACAGGATATCCATCAACCTTTTTACCTTGCAATTTTATATTGTCATCTATGAAACCCTTTAGCTGATAACCACTTCTTGGATCGCTCTGAATCACTCTCTTCACAATAATACCTGTTTCGCCTGATCCGTATATCAATACATTCTTCCTTTTGCTTGAGGGTGCCGAAACAAAAACATAAAACATTTTTATGGAAACTCTGAAGAAAACCAACGAAACAGTAACTGCTCCATAATGAATCAGTAAAATTGATAATGGCATATTAATTACACCATCCCATCCAAATGTCCTGCTGAAAAATGTAACTATGAACAATACTGTCAAAGCCACTGTACATGTTACTGCAATAATAAACGTGTCTTTTATTGTTGTCTGACGAATTAGTCCTGAATAAGATTTAAAGAGCAGCATCAAAACCAGATATACCAAACATACTAAAAATGCCTGGCCCATTGCAAGTGGAATAATAAACGAATTTAATTCAAAATTATACCTTAAAAGGTAAGCAAGTAAAAATGTCAGAAATACAACAGAAATATCAATTAAAAGCACAAACCAACGCGGTAAAGAGTGTTTCTGAAAAATCTGTATTGTTTTGTATTTAAGCCTGTTGATCATTCTAAAACAGATGAGTCTTCGAATTTAACTAAAAAATGGCAGACGACTTTATAATAAGACGGATATTCTCATAGAAAGGTTGCTTACGAAAAGAACTGAAAATTAAAGACTTTTAACTTTTTCTCCACTTTTTTCTTTTCCCTTTTATCTTTTATCTTCCTTTATGGAATGCTTTCGCCCCGTCAGTCACATAACATAAACTTGCATATGTCTGATTATATGGTTTTTAAACTCATTTTGTAACAAATGTTACAAATTTTCCCGGAACCATTTAACTGCTTCATTAAGTCCTTCGGCCACATTAAGTAAAGGTGAATAACCAAGCAGTTTTTTTGCTTTTTCAACAGAAGCCAGAGAATGTTGTATATCACCTGCTCTTGCAGGACCATATAACGGCTCAATGGATAAAATATTACTGTCATATTCACCAGCCAGATCACGAATTAAATAAAACAGCTGGTTTAGACTCGTCCTCTCACCATGTGCAACATTATAAACCTGGTTAAGGGCCTCTTTATTGTTAACAACGGCCGCCAGTTGATTTGCCTGAACAACATTATCTATGTAGGTAAAATCTCTCGATACTGTTCCGTCACCATTAATAACAGGCGCTTCATGGTTCATCAGCAGTTTCACAAATTTTGGGATAACTGCAGCATAAGCTCCGTCCGGATCCTGTCTCCTGCCGAAAACATTAAAATAACGTAATCCTATCACATCAATCCCATAACTTTTTGAGAAATTATCCGCATAAAGTTCATTAACATATTTTGTGATGGCATAAGGTGACAATGGAGACCCTATCTTATCTTCAGTTTTCGGTAAATCCGGGTGATCGCCATAGGTAGATGAGCTGGCTGCATAGATGAATCTTTTGACTCCGGCTTCTTTGGAGGCGAACAGCATTTTAACAAATCCCCCGATGTTGACATCAGTTGATGTTACAGGATCTTTAATAGAGCGAGGGACAGATCCCAATGCAGCCTCATGAAATACTATATCAATATTTGTCACGGCTTTCACGCAATCATCATAATTGCGGATATCTCCTTCAATAAGCAAAAAATCAGGATTGTTGACAAAAGGCTTCAGGTTTTCCCTTTTCCCGGTCGAAAAATTATCAAGACAAACAACGAAGTTTCCAAAATTCAACAGTGATTCCACAAGATTTGAGCCAATAAAGCCTGCTCCACCCGTAACCAGTACTCTGCTATCCCTCAACATTCGATCCATCAGCGTTTGAAACAACAATATTACAAATTTTAACAGAATTTAACATAAGAGTAATTATTCTTTTTCAAACATCAGAAGGATTTCATTTAATATAAATTCAGCTGTTCTGCCATTTCCATAAAAGCCCGGATACTCGAGTTTTGGATTATAATTCACAAAACCCAGGAACTCTTCGCTGATAAGTCCAGGGTCGGCATCAACAAGCTTAGCTGTTCCATTAGATACCAGTTCTATCCATTCGGTCTCTTTCCGCAGTACAAGGCATGGTTTCCTGAAAAAGTGAGATTCCTTTTGTACCCCTCCCGAATCTGTTATAATCATCCTGCAATTCTTTTCCAGAAGGATCATTTCCAGATAAGATACAGGTGGGATTATTTTTATATTGTTACACTCACATAAATCGTTGTAAAATGTTTCAAGCTTTGATTTTAAAGAGATAATAGTTCTTGGATGAAAAGGCATCACCATCATTATATTTTTTTCAGAAGCAAGTGTTCTAAGTGTCTGAAGGATCTCGTGCAATCGATGAAAATCATCCGTATTGGCATCACGGTGTATTGTCACAAGAATAAAGTTATCTCGAATGAGAGAAAGGCTTTCCAGGAACACAGCTTTCTTTTTCTCGGCAAGTTCTGCAAAGAACAATGAATTATCCAGCATTATGTCCCCTGTAAGGTATATCTTCGGATTATCGATGGTATAGGGAGGACTGTTTTCAGGTCTGAATCCCTCATTCATCAGGTTCTTAAAGGCAGCATTCGTAGGCGCAAAAAGAAGTGTCGATGCTTGATCACTCATAATCCGGTTCAGCTCCTCCGGCATTGTTTTATTAAAAGACCTTAAACCTGCTTCAATGTGAATCACAGGAAAATGGAGCTTCGAGGCTGCCAGTGCTCCTGCCAGAGTTGAATTTGTGTCACCGTATAATATAATACAATCAGGTTTCTCTTTAATTAATATCTCCTCAATCCCTATTATCATCATAGATGTCTGACGACCATGTCCTGCAGAACCAACACCAAGGTTATAATGAGGTTTATGTATTTCCAACTCATCAAAAAAAACATCTGACAATTCTTTATCATAATGTTGTCCGGTATGAACAATAATTTCGGTGAAGCGGTCGGGGTAACTGGTTCTTATGGCCCTGCTTATTGCAGACGCTTTTATTATCTGAGGCCTGGCTCCTACTATATTTAAAAGTTTTATTTGAGACATTGAATCCGGAAATTTTATCAGGGTTTAAAGATAGAGAAATATTGATGTGATAAAAGTGTTTTTAAGCAGATAGGGCATCTGTACAAACAGATGCCCTATCTTATTGTTCTTAACGCTATTTCGCAAAATTCACCGCCCTTGTCTCCCGTATAACCGTAATTTTTATCTGTCCCGGGTAGGTCATTTCATTTTGAATTTTTCTGGCAATTTCAAACGAAAGGCCTTCTGCCTCCTTATCAGTCACCTTTTCCGCGCCTACAATAACACGTAATTCCCTTCCTGCCTGAATAGCATAGGTCTTCATCACACCAGGATACTGAAGAGCCAGCGATTCAAGTTCCTTTAACCTCTTAATGTAAGACTCCACAACTTCTCTTCGTGCACCGGGCCGGGCTCCGGATATGGCATCGCAAACCTGAACTATAGGTGCAATGAGTGTTGTCATCTCGGTCTCATCATGGTGAGCTCCGATAGCATTGCAAATCTCCGGCTTTTCCTTATATTTCTCAGCCATCTTCATCCCTAATATCGCATGTGGTAATTCCGGCTCATCATCAGGAACTTTGCCGATATCATGAAGTAGTCCTGCTCTCTTTGCCAGTTTTGGATTAAGCCCAAGTTCTGCGGCCATTATTGAACAAAGGTTAGCTACTTCACGCGAGTGCATCAGAAGGTTCTGTCCATATGAAGATCTGTATTTCATTTTACCTATTAACCGGATAAGCTCCGGGTGTAATCCATGGATCCCGAGGTCGATGGTTGTCCTTTTACCTACTTCAAGTATCTCTTCTTCCACCTGCTTCCTTGTCTTTTCAACCATCTCTTCTATACGTGCCGGGTGTATCCTTCCGTCAGTAACCAACTGGTGAAGTGACAGTCTTGCCACTTCTCTTCTTATCGGGTCAAAAGCTGAAAGCACTATTGCCTCAGGTGTATCATCCACAATTATCTCAACACCTGTTGCCGCTTCAAGAGCGCGGATATTACGACCTTCACGGCCGATTATCCTGCCTTTCATTTCATCTGACTCGATATGAAATACTGTAACTGCATTTTCAATGGCATTTTCAGCCGCCACTCTCTGAATGGTCTGAACAACAATCCTTTTTGCTTCCTTATTAGCTGTCATCTTGGCTTCATCCAGGATTTCGTTGATAAAAGACATTGCACCGGTTTTTGCCTCTTCCTTAAGAGATTCAATGAGGTGGTTTTTTGCCTCTTCCGCTGAAAACCCTGATATTGCCTCAAGTTGTTCAACCTGCTGCCTGTGCAGTTTTTCTAGCTCTTCAGATTTTTTATCAATCAGTTCAAGCTGTGAAGTAAGATTTTCCTTTATTGCATCAGTTTCGTTTTTTTTGCGCTGAGTTTCTTCAATTTTTTGGGACAGGGTCAGTTCCTTCTGCTTAATCCTGTTCTCTGCCTGGTTGATCCTGCTATTCTTTTCATTGATAACCTTCTCATGTTCAGTCTTTAGCTGAAGAAATCTCTCTTTAGCCTGAAGTATCTTTTCCTTTCTTATCACTTCGGCTTCTGCTTCGGCTTCACTTACAATCTTCCGGCTTTTGTTTTTCAGTGCTATCTGCCAAACCAGATATGATGCCCCAAATCCTATAACGAGCGCTGAAACACTTAAAATCATCAGCAATCCGTTAGTTAATGCTCCTATTATTAGTGCCATTATTTATCGTATTAAAGTATATATAATAAAAAACCCGCAAAGTTCCTCCAGATTTTATAAAACCCCATGTCTGCATGGCTGGAGCTACTAATTCAGTTTGAACGTCCACTGTTCCCGAAGGAATCCCGACGAATCGGGTTGAGGCCTGTTCTAGCCGGACTAAGGTTGCTCCAAAGTTTTAACTGTTGAGTTTCAAAAATGAATGAAGAAACAATGCGGGCAATTAATTTTTGTATTTTTAAAGAACGCTGTTACTCTCTTATTTCAAGAACAGAATCAATCTTTTGTATCAATTCCTTTAAGGCATCGGGAAGATAGTCTTTTTCAAGCTTCTCCTCTTCTTCAGTGAGTTTGATCACATATTGCAGGGCAGCCATTGCCAAAAAATCCTGTACATCTTTATCGGTGTATCTCTGCTTATATTGCAGCACCTTTTCATTAATCATTCTGGCTGCTTTCCTGATCTTCTCCTCATTTTCCCGTTCCACCTTCAATGGATAATATCTGTCCGCCACATTAACTCTGATAGAAAGCTTATCATCCATCGTTATATCTTATCTGTTTAAAAGAGCAACACATCTGTCAATTTCCCGCACCAACTCTGTTATCTTCCTCTTCGCTTCCACACCATGTTCATCTTCACCCATCAATGCTCCCGTTAATTTACTTCTTTCGTACCTAATCTCCAAATCTTTTATGCTCATTTCACGTTCCTGAAGCTCTTTTTTTAAAGCTTCATTTCCGCTCTTTAATTCTGTTAACTCATCCTTCAGAATATTATACCTGTTCAACAAATCATCCAGTTTTCTGTTCAAAATTATTAATTCGTCGTAACCCTGACCGGACATAATAAAATCTTTAGTACAAAATTAGCATAGTTAATGATATTTTCAAAAAATTGACTGAAATAGTTTGGCTTAATGCTTCAGAAGTTTAGCTTTGCACCTCTGTGATTTTATAAAATTAATATTTATGCTACTGATCAGGATACTTATAATCACTATATTATTATTCAACACATCAGGAATAAATAACAAAGATAACCCAACATTCATTTCTCCTGTTAAAATACCGCTACTGTTGTCCGCTAATTTCGGAGAGCTAAGAGTTGACCACTTCCATTCAGGTCTGGACATTAAGACTCAGGGAGTAACCGGTAAGGAGGTAGTTGCTGCAGAAAGCGGATACATATTTAGGATAAGTGTTTCGCCAGGAGGATTTGGAAATGCTCTCTATATAAGTCATCCATCAGGCTACTCCACTGTTTATGGCCACCTCGACAGGTTCGTTCCTGAAATTGAAGATTATGTTAAATCGCAGCAGTATGAAAGAAAGAGCTTTACAATTACTCTGTTTCCGTCTGCAGAAAAATTCCCGGTAAAACAGGGGGAACTGATAGGTTATTCAGGTAATTCGGGAAGTTCCGGTGGTCCGCATCTCCACTTTGAAATCAGAAAATCTGAAAGTGAGAAACCTCTGAATCCGCTTTTATTTAATTTCAAGATAACTGACAATATATCACCCGTAATCGAAAAACTGGCAATCTATCCTATCACTAGCCGCACCATGATCGATGGCAGGAACAGTGTAAAAAAAATTAACATCTCAGGGAGTCATGGCAACTATTATATCGCATCCGGTAATTATATAACCATAAGCGGACCGGCAGGTTTTGGAATTAAAACATACGATCTTCTGAATGACAGCTATAACAGGTGTGCAACCTATTCAATTGAACTGACAATTGACAGTAACCAGGTGTTTAAATATGTAATGGATGGTTTTTTATTCAGTGAATCGAGATATGTAAACAGCCATATAGATTATGAAACATACCAGAGAGAAAATATTTATATAGAAAGAATGTTTGTTTTGCCGAATGACAGGCTAAGAGTTTACAGGGACCTTGTAAACAAGGGAATATTCAATTTTGAGGACAACAAGGATCATACGGTTAAAATTATTGTCTGTGACGCTAACAATAACTGCTCATCGCTTGTATTCAAAGTTAAATCAAAGTCAGAAAATTTCCAGGGTAAAACGGAGACTATTGACAAAGGTATGAAAGTAATGCCTTATAACAGGACCAACAGGTTCATTTCAGATAATATTTATGTAGCTATTCCGGCCGGCGCGCTTTATGATACTTTATACTTCTCCTATAAAAAGAATCCCGGAACCTCAGAAATGTTATCTGACCTTCATATCGTCCATAATAAGTTCACCCCGGTACAGAAGGCATACAACCTGTCAATAAAACCAACTATTATTCCCAAGGGGAAAAAATCAAAGATGCTTATTGTGCAACTTGGTGATGACCAGGCAAAGAGCGCGGTCAGCAGTTCATGGTCAGGAGAATATCTTTCTGCGGAAGTTCTGAATTTTGGAAATTTTTATATCGGTATTGACACAATTCCGCCGGTTATTGCAGCAAATGGACTCACTCCCGGCATTGACCTCAGTGGTAAAAAAGAACTCAGGATTAATATCACCGATGATCTTTCAGGCATAAAATCGTGGGAACCTGAAATTGATGGTAAATGGGCCCTTTTTGAATATGACCAGAAAAACGATCTGCTCACCTACAAATTTGACGAAAAACGGATCACTAAAGGAACAAAACACCATCTGTCTTTAACTGTTACAGATAATAAGGATAATTCAAGTTCTTATAATTGTGATTTCACCTGGTAGGTAACCAATGAAATTTGTGAAGAATATTTAACCATAATCCGAGCCAATTGGAAAGTCCGGAAAATTTGACTATCTTTGTGCATGCAAGAAAAGAAACCAATCACATTTAAAACTCCTGATATTACAAAAATGCAGGAAGTTGTAATCAATCACAGGACCAGAATTTATATTGCTGTAGGAGCAGATCCTGATGAAGCAAGAGAACGTTACCAGGCCAGGCAGGATGCAAAAGGCAGGGTATTTCTCACACCGAAGAAAGTCGTTAACAATTAATGTTGATAGTCTTTTTTGAATCAGCAGCGGGATCAATATATTTTTGAAGGATATATGCCCCTGCTTATCATTTCATTGATACTGGCAACAACAAAGGGTTTGTCTTCACGATAAGTGACACCGAACCACCTGTCGTTGCTCATCAGGACTTTTATTGTGATTTCACCGTTTTTAACGAATTTATCAACCGATGTCGGGATATCCAGTTCAGATTTAAGATCCATGCCACTATTGTCAATAAAGTTTCTGAACTCCTCTCCCAGGAACTTATAACATGAAGGTTTAAAACCCCACAAATTCATTGAAACAATCTCATTCCCGGTAAATTTTTCCCAGGTACCGTCAGCCGCAGGAGCTCTGGCTCCATCCGGGGTCTTCTCAATCTGACGTGTTTCTACGATGTTCTTAAGCATCCCGTTATCATCAGCCTTGCAAACGCCCCTGTTTACATGACCATGCTCAGAAAGAGTATTGCCCATCTTGTAGCCAACTATGCAATAGCAATTGGGATCTTTGTCGGTTGTCAGAAAGTTATAAAGTATTCTGAATGATTCAACGCCATAATAATCATCAGCATTTATAACCCCGAAAGGCTCTTTAATCTTCTCGGCAGTAACAAGAATAGCGTGACTTGTTCCCCATGGCTTTTGTCTGTCGGGAGCTACATTAACCCCTTCAGGGAGGTTTGTTATCTCCTGAAAAACATAATCAACCTCTATTTTACCTTTAAGTTTTTTAACAAAACGTTCCCTGACCTGTTCTTCAATATCCCGCCTGATAACAAAAACAATTTTGACGAATCCTGCCCGGATAGCATCATAAATGGAATAGTCAATTATAGTTTCCCCGGAGGGTCCTACTTCATCGAGCTGTTTATTGCCTCCATAGCGGGTTCCCATACCTGCTGCAAGAACTAAAAGAGTTGGTCTCATAATAACATTTTATTATTTCAGCACAAGTATACAGAAAAAAAGTTACTTTTAAAATAATTAGAAAGAAGCTATAACAACATTAAAATGGAATTTAAGCTTGAAATATGTGTTGATAGCGTCGCATCTGCAATTAATGCCCAGGAAGCTGGTGCTGACCGGGTTGAGTTATGTGATAACCTTTTTGAAGGAGGTACAACACCGGGATTCGGGACACTTGTATCGGCAAGAAATAATCTGACTATAGGTCTTAATGTTATCATCAGACCGAGGGGAGGTGACTTCCTGTATGACGATCTCGAATATGATATAATGAGACGAGATATTGAAGTCTGCGGTGAGAATGGTGTGGATGGAGTTGTAATTGGAATTTTGAGAAGTGATGGTTCAATAGATGTTGAGCGCACTTCAAAACTTATTCAACTGGCGCGTCCGATGTCGGTAACTTTTCACAGGGCATTCGATATGTGCTCCAATCCAGAAAAAGGACTTGAAGATGTTATATCATCTGGAGCCGACAGGCTGCTGACTTCAGGACAAAAAAACCTGGTCCCGGAAGGTATTGAATTAATAACCAGGCTTGTCAGTCAGGCAGGGGACCGTATTATAATTATGCCGGGTGGCGGGATAAATCTTTCGAATATTGGGTTCGTTGCAAAACAAACCCATGCGAAAGAATTTCATCTTACCGGCAGGAAAATTATCAACAGCGAAATGATTTTCATCAGAGATGGTATTTCAATGGGCGGCTACCCGGGCATTCCGGAGTTCTCCAGAAAAGTGGCTGATCTGGAAACCATAAAAAAAATAATCGATATCCTTACTGCAACGTAAGATTTTTGGAGTTTAACATAAACCTGATATCTTTGGAAACTTATTTTTCATCCGCGATTGAAATACGTTTTACTGTCATAAATAATTTAATTACTCATTATGAAAAAAATATTTTCTGTTGTATTTGTGCTACTGTTATCAGGATTACTTTCGGAACAAATAACAAATGCGTGCACTAATTTTCTTGTGACAAAAGGTGCTTCTGTCAAAGGATCCACAATGATAACTTATTCCGCAGACTCTCACCAGTTATATGGTGAATTGTATTTCTGGCCGGCCAGGGATTACCCCCAGGGCAGCATGCTTGATGTGATTGAGTGGGATACCCAAAAATATATGGGAAAGATAAGGCAGGTAGCCCATACCTATTCGGTTGTCGGAAATATGAATGAACATCAGCTTTCAATTGGTGAGACAACCTATGGCGGCATCGAGTCGCTTGTAGACACCACTGCGATCATCGATTATGGCAGCCTGATTTATCTGACTCTCCAGAGAGCCGCTAATGCCAGGGAAGCTATAAAGGTTATGTCTGATCTGGTTTCAGAATATGGTTATGCCAGCGAAGGAGAATCATTTTCAATTGGCGACCCAAATGAAGCATGGATATTTGAGATAATCGGAAAAGGTCCGGGCAACAGGGGTGCCGTGTGGGTTGCCCGTCGTATACCTGACGGATATGTTTGCGGTCATGCAAACCAGGCAAGGATACAGACTTTTCCTCTCGCAACTGGGAAAAAGAACAGTATAGCAATAACTTCCAAAGAGCTTTACAGGGTATCAGATCCAAATATCGAGTGTGTTTATGCCTGGGATGTAATAGATTTTGCACGCAGCAAAAATCTCTTTAAGGGAAAAGATGCTGAGTTCAGCTTTTCTGACACCTATAATCCGATTACTTTTTCCGGAGCACGATTTTGTGAAATTCGTGTCTGGTCATTCTTCAAATCGGTCAATGATGATATGAATCAGTATTTTAACTATGTTTCAGGACATGACCTGAGCAGGCGTATGCCACTCTGGATCAAGCCAAATCGCAAGTTATCTGACCATGACATGATGAATTTTATGAGAGATCATCTTGAAGGTACACCTCTTGATATGAGGAAAGATATAGGTGCAGGTTCATTTGGTGCTCCCTATCGCTGGCGTCCGCTTGAATGGAAAGTTTCTGACGAACCTGATTCACCGGAATACTGTAACGAAAGAGCTACTGCCACACAACAGACAGGCTTCGTATTTGTTGCTGAGAGCCGCAACTGGTTGCCTGACCCGATAGGAGGCATACTCTGGTTTGGCGTGGATGATGCGGCTACCACGGTGTTTACACCAATGTATTGCGGAATAACCAGAGTACCGGAATGCTTCAGAGTCGGAAACGGCGATATGCTCACTTATTCACCTACATCAGCTTTCTGGTTGTTTAATACAGTTGCAAACTTCTGCTACACCCGGTATGACCTTATGAGTGCTGATGCCCGGAAATTACAGAAACGTCTTGAGACCAGGTTTATTTCTCAAACAGATTCAATTGATGCCGAAGCTCTGAAATTAACAGAGAAAGATCCTTCCATTGCCAGGGATTTTCTTACCAGCTATTCAGGTGAAATGGCCAAGAACACCTTTAGTCAATGGAAATTGTTAAGCGAATACCTTCTTGTAAAATATATTGACGGTAATATTAAAAAAGAAAAGGACGGTAAGTTCGAAAGGAATAAATGGGGGAATCCTGTAATGCCGCTTCAGCCTGGTTATTCAAATGCCTGGAAAAAGTCTGTAATTCAGGACACCGGCGATAAATTGCTGGTGCCATCAGGGGAAGTACACTAGGCTGAAGGTTGAGGTTGAGGTTGAGGTTGAGGTTGAGGTTGAGGTTGAGGTTAAGAAGAACTTAGCCTTAGCCTTAGCCTTAACTTGCGATGATTTAAAAACTTTTTGTTATTGGATGCGGATTATCTGATTTTTATTTATAAATTTGCGACCTGATTTTTGAAACCAAACAGAGAATACAAAATACTTTGCGAGATGAATTTAATGAATGTTGTTGAAAAGGAATTAGCGGTAAAAAATGAATTTCCAAAATTCGGAGCAGGTGATACCATTACCGTACATTATAAAATAAAAGAAGGAAACAAGGAGAGGATCCAGCAGTTTCGCGGAGTTGTAATACAAAGAAGCGGAAGCGCTCATACAGAAACCTTCACAGTAAGAAAAATGTCAGGTAATATAGGTGTGGAAAGGATATTCCCGATAGCATCTCCTTTTATCGATAAGATAGAAGTTAACAAACATGGAAAAGTCCGCAGGGCCAGGATATTTTACCTTCGCGATCTGACCGGGAAGAAAGCACGTATCCGTGAAAAGAAATTCTAATAAGAAATTTAAAATATAAAAGAAGGCTGTTCAAAACGAATAGCCTTTTTTATTTTAATATTTTTTCTCGCAAAGACGCAAAGTCGTTAAGGATTTTTTTGCGTCTCTCCGGCTCTGCGAGAATTCCAGGTAAATTATATTTTCTTAATAAGCTCTTCTTTCTTAGCCTGGGCCTCTTCCACGAGTTTCTTAGCCTGCTTGTCAGCTTCCTGTATTAGCTGATCAGCCTTCTGGTCGGCATTCTTTTTCAGAGAATCACCCGCTTTCTGCGCAGTCATCTTAGCAACAGGACCCTTGGATGCTGCTTCGTCATTCAGCTTTTTAGCCTGTGCAGCTGCCTCACTCCTCATCTTTGCAGCAGCGCTGGCAGCCTGATCCCTTAGCTGCTGGCCCTTATCCTCTGCGTCCTTAACTAGTCTTGCTCCCTGGGCTTCAGCCTCGGCTCTGGCCTTCTCTTTTGCTTTATCAACAGTATTATCAATTGTCTGTTTTACTGCCTCTTTTGCCGTCTCCTTTACTCCTCCTGTTTTTGTACCTGTCCCGCTTCCAAAATATGGCACAACGACCGGTTTGCTGAAAGTTCCTGTAACTTTTACATTAACTTTAAGAATATCAGCTGGTTTATATGAGATACCAAAATTTGCCGCCTGGGCAGAAAGGTTATCAATAAAAGAGTTAATTGAACCGCCCAGGTCGGCTCTCGGAAATTCTGTCTTAACAATATAATTAATTGTCTGATCAATACCCTGATCGCCGCTTATGTTCATTTTCAGGTTTCCGGTTTTCACATCAAACGGACTGACATAAATCCTTCCGTCAGCTATTCTGAAACTTACGTTTATTTCTTTAAATGTACTACTGTATTTGTCACCAAGCTTGAGTAAATCTTTCATTTTATCGAATGTTGCCGATTCGACCAGAGTTATCTGGTCCGACTGAATTTTACCATATCCGTTAATCGAATTAATGACTGGCATCATATCTTTTCCAAGCAAGCTGGTATAGTTAAGCTTTGCGCTGATTTTTCCATCAAGGCCTTTTGCTGCCGGAGCCAGTTTCCGAACAGTATTGAATGTATTAAATGCATCTTTCACCCCTATGTTATGCATATCGAAATCAGCCTTCATAGCCGGCTTTAGTGTATCGCGCGTATCATAATCTGCGTTCATCGCCAGTGTACCATTAAGTATATTCATCCCGGCATCCCTTATGCTAAGAATCCCGTCCCGAACAATAATATGCCCTTTAACCTTCTCTGCCTTGATATTATCGTACCTGAATTCGTCGATGAGGGCAGTGAGATCAAAATCAATATTTTTAGGGACCTTAATTACACTCAGTGAAGCTGTATCCTCAATGGGAGCAGCGGGAGCAACGGGAGCAGCGGAAGCCGCGGTACCAGATGCTGAGGAAGTTGTTGAAGAAGAAGTGTCGGATGACATCTTGGACATTATTTCAGATATATCGATGAGTTTCGAGTGCATTGACATGTTCCCTTTAATAGTCTTATCACTGAACACATAAGGAATGTAATTCTCTAGCTGCCCATTCAGCAGAAAATCACTCTTACCTCCTATATTAATTTGCGTGTTACTAATTGCAGCATAAGCAGGAGTAAACTCAAATCCGGCCTGAGATATTTTAACCTCGGGATAGCCCGTCATTGCAACAAGCATGTTTTTAATGTTCATTGCTCCTGATGCTTTAAAATTCTCATACTGCCCTTTTTCAATCATTGACATTCGTCCCGCCATCTGCACCGACATATCAACAATGCCTGAAAGATTGATACTATCCATTGGAACAGCTTTTGAGAGAGCGGACAGATCAATGCGTCCATTCAAAGAACCTTTGAAATCGGGATCGCTGATCGGTGTTTTAAGGGCAAAACTCATGTCAAAAGGACTTCCGGCAAGTTCCATATGAAACTTATCAACATTGACAACCGTTTTGTCCATATCCTTTCCATCAACAAACACATCAGACTTGATATTAATATTCTTTATCTGTTCAGGTAAATCAGGATAGCTGATCAGCCCATTGCTAACAGAAAGAGCAAGGCTGATATCAGGCATTGTACTGTCCGCATCGCTGTAAACTCCTTTTGCAGACCCTGACATAGTGAAAGTGCCACTGGCCTTAAGGTCCTTATAATCTGCCATATAAACAGCTGGAACAAGAGACAACAGTGTCTTGAAGGACGTCTCAGCAGTTCCGAATTTTATATCTGTTTCGATATTGTCACCTGGCATGGCAACTGTACCGGTAAAATTCAGCTTGAGATCGTTGACAGTAAAATAGTTTTCCCTGAAAGTGAATTTCATTTTATCAAGATCCGCAAGCATATCAATCTTCGAATCCACAATTGACTTATTCAGATATTTCACGCCATCCATTATGAAAGTCATATCTCCGATATTAATTGCCATCTGCATATCAGTCTGGCTCATGGTCATATCACCTTTAAGGGTAAAATTGACATTCTTCAGATACGCTTTCATTGAGGCACTTTCATCAACATACGATATTGAGCTGTTGAGAACTGCAACTTTCTTAAGAAGTATCTTCATTCCAGTGGAAGGGGTTACTGCCGGTACAGGTTCAGGAGTCTGAGTCGTGTCTTTCACTATGTCCCAGTTGGCAATGTTTTCTTTCTGTACAATTGCATTAATGACAGCCTGGTTTATGATAACGGATTTTACCTCATATCCTGATTTTTTAAATAAGCTTGAAAGATTAAACACCAGGTCTAACGATTTAAACGCTGCAAGTGTATCATTCTTAAATTTGTCGACTCCAACAACCGAAACGCCATTAAGTGAGAATGAGAGATTTGGAAAATCCTTAAAGAATCCGAGTTTATAATCATCAAATTTTACAGATGCATTCACCGACTCGTTAATAACCTGTTCGACTTTCGCCCTGATCTGTTCCTTGAAAAAAATCGGTATGGTAAAAAGCAAAACAAGTATTAAAACGATCAATCCGAGCAATATTTTCAAAATTATTCCGGCAGTCTTTTTCATATCTGGAATATTTTATATGTTGAAAACCATTTATATACAGAATTATAATTAACCTTTTAACGACGGATAAAAATAATTAATATTACCGAGAATTAAAAGTTTTGAATGAGCTAGAGTTTTGAGTGAGCTAAAGTTAAAAAACGATTAGGTCTATATTAACTCTAAGTGCTCTAAATACTCTAAGTACTCCAGGCACTCCAGCCACTTTAAGTACTTCCTCGTGCCTTTTTTGTCTCAAAAATTGTTATATTTGCGTTCGCAAAAAAGACGGACCTGTAGCTTAATTGGATAGAGCATCTGGCTACGGACCAGAAGGTTGGGGGTTCGAGTCCCTTCAGGTTCACTTCTGCTAAACGCAATTAAATTGAATTTCAGTTAATTGCGTTTTTTTATTCCCTTTCCAATCACATGTTATTGTAATGATTCAAATAAATGTACCTGTTAAAGCAGGCTAAAAGCCGGTTAATGTCGTCAAATGTGTTATCTATCAAATTATTGGGTAAGTACATCAAAAGCGCGAAAAATAGCTTGATTCTGACTCTCAGGCTTCTTAAATTTGAATTTGATACTGGAGAAAAAGAATAATTTTTCTTCTTCAAAACCTTTACATGGCATAGGTGCCGGTTATTTGAATTTTAAATAAGACAAATATTAAATTGTGAAAAGAATTTACCAGACACAGAAAATCTTTCTTCTATTATTATTATTTGTTTTTGCTGTCTTTTGTTCCTGCACAAGATCGCTACCTTCAGCATATTCGGCCAGAGGCAAATATTACAAAAAGAAGTTTTACATTAAAAATGAACTTAACGATTGCAAATTACGTAAATATCCCCCACCAGATTCAGGATCTTCTCAGAGGTAGTAAATCAAACAAAAATAACATCTTATTTCCGGATTACAGATTTTAATTTGATTAAATGAATCGTTTATATCTGATATTTAGCTATTTATCTTTAATGCTAATTCGCTTATTTCATTTTTCTAAACATAACTAACCTTAATCATATTCGTTCTTCCATGGAGATTGAGAGGTGTGCTTCCAACATGAATAACGCAGTCTCCCTCTGTTAAAAGATTGTTATCCTTCAGAATCTTAACTGAATCCAGGATTGCTTTATCCAGTTGATCGTATGTATCAAGATAAAATGGCCTTATTCCCCAAACCAACGATATCTTATGCAGCAACCTCTTATTATTGGTAAAAGCATAAATACCAGCTTTCGGTCTGTGACTTGATATCCTTATTGCCGTATACCCTGAATGTGTGAATGTTATAATGGCCTTTGCTCCCACCTGCTGCGCTAATTTTGAAGCAGTATAGCAAATGGAATCGGCAAGAAATGTGGTACTTCCTTCCTCTGGTTCATGCTGCGTATTAAACGGATTACCATGAGCTTCAGTATAATCAATAATCCGCTGCATGCTGTTTATGGTTTCAACAGGATATTTGCCAACGGAAGTTTCGCCACTAAGCATCAAAGCATCAGCACCTTCAAGAACCGCATTGGCCACATCAGTAGCTTCGGCCCTTGTTGGCCTGAAATTCAAGATCATGCTTTCCATCATCTGGGTCGCAATTATAACAGGTTTTGAATGAATAATACATTTCCCGACAATCATTTTTTGAATCAGGGGAACTTCATCAAAAGGAACTTCCACTCCAAGATCACCACGAGCTACCATTATACCATCTGCCAGCTCTATGATCTGGTCTATCTCCAGAAGAGCCTCTGGCTTTTCAATTTTAGCTATTACACTGGCGTAGCCATTATTTTTTTTGATAAGATTTTTTAATTCTATGATATCAGAGGCTTTTCTGACAAAAGATAGCGCTATCCAATCCACATCCTGCCCGATCGCAAAAACAGCATTGGAAATATCTTCTTCGGTAAGGCAGGGTAGCGAGACTTTTGTATCGGGAAGATTTACCCCCTTATTAGAAGATAGAGGTCCGCCATAAATGACTTTTGCCTTAACAATATCCTTCTTATTTGTCTCTGTAACTTCAAGCTTTATTTTGCCATCATCAATAAGTATTGCCTCCCCCCGATTAACATCCGTTGGAAATTCCTTATAGCTCATGTAAATATGGTCCCTTGTGCCAGTGCATTTTTCTGAAACAAAAGTAATTACCTCCCCTGCCAGCAAATTGATGCTATTATTCTCAATTTCTCCCACCCTGAGTTTCGGACCCTGTAAATCTGCAAGTATTGCTACACTTGTTCCTAACTCAAGATTCAACTCCTTAATAAAGTTTATCAGTTTCAGATGTTCCTCCTTTGTTGAATGAGAAAAATTCAGACGAAACACATCAACACCCTCATTGATCATCTTATGCAGTATCGCTCTGTTAGAGGAAGCAGGCCCTAGGGTTACCATTATTTTTGTCTGTGAAGTCATTTGTCCTAACATTTACAATTTCGAATTTCAGGAATATCTGCTCAATATTTGTCGATGTACTTTTTGTATTCAATGAGTGTATTTTATACAATCTTAAACTTCTTAATTTATTAATCATACAGGCATTATCCAATGATGACCCTGTTGATTAATTAGCTTTTCGGCAATTTCAGGGCCCCAGGTTCCGGCTGTGTAATTTGGAAAATCGTCTGGCTTATGATCTTCCCATACTTCCAGAATGGGCATTAATATGCTCCAGGCTGCTTCGACCTGATCAGAACGCATGAACTCTGTGGCATCGTTTTGTATCAAATCCCATAATAATGTTTCATAGGCTTCAGGAAAAGGTCCGTTAAAGCTTTCCCGGTAATTGAACTGCATATCCACAGGTTTCAATAACACTTTAGGGCCCGGCTGTTTTGCCTGAAAGCGTAGGGTTATACCTTCATCCGGCTGAATTGATATAATAATTCCCGCAGGTTGCCAGTTAAGGGAAGCTTCTTTCGGAAATGACCTGTGAGGAACTGCGCGAAATTGTATGACAATTTCAGAGCATGATTCGGGAAGGCGTTTCCCTGTTCGAAGATAAAATGGTACATCCTGCCATCGCCAGTTATCAACATGCAGTTTCATTGCAACAAAAGTCTCTGTTTGCGAATCAACTGACACAGCCAGTTCTTCGCGGTAGCCACAAACTTTTTTGCCATCTATTTTGCCTTTACCATATTGTCCGCGCACTACGCTGTTCTTTACTTCATCATGAGCAACCGGACGTACAGCATGAAGGACATCCGCTTTTTTGTTACGTATCTCATCGGCATCAAATGAGACCATAGGCTCCATAGCCACAAGGCAGAGCAATTGCATCAGGTGATTCTGAATCATGTCACGTAATGCTCCGGCCTTGTCATAATAACCGCCACGGTGCCCGATTCCAAGATTTTCTGCAACTGTGATGGTTATATAGTCCACATAGCGCCTGTTCCAGATAGGTTCAAATAACGGATTAGCGAACCGGAAGGCCAGAATATTCTGGACAGTCTCTTTTCCAAGATAATGGTCAATTCTGAAGACCTGCGATTCATGAAAACTTCCTGTAAATATTTTATTTAACTCCCTTGCTGATTCAAGGCTGTATCCTATTGGTTTCTCGACCACAATTCGTGATCTCTGTCGATCACTTGACAATCCGCATTCGCCCAGATACTTAGGTATTTCTCCAAACATGACCGGAGGTGTTGCCATATAGAAAATCATCTGCACCCTGGCTTTCCACTCTTTTTCCAGTTTTTCGCACTGCAATTTCAGGGCATTATAGGTTTCAGAATTTTTAAAATCTCCTTGCTGATAATAAATATTCTTTGCAAACTGGTTCCATTTCCTGTCGCTGACAATTCCCTGACGCGAAAATCTATTCACACCGTCATGCAGGCGCTTTCGCAGTTGTTCATCAGTTAGTTTTACCCTGTCAACAGCTATTATTGATAGATGAGAAGGCATACTACGATCGTGTGACAGATCAAATAAAGCTGGCACGAGCTTACGCCAGGTAAGATCGCCGGCTCCACCAAAAATTGTGAACACAGTTGGATTTAATTTGTCATCGGATATCATAATTTATTTTGTTTAATCCAGTCAGTATGAAATGTACCTATTAAACCGACACGTACATATGAGTGTGCCCTTAAATAATCGCATTGTACCTGGATAATACGGGCCGGCAGCCATGAACTCCGGTAATCATCCTGGTAACTAAGGAAGGCCATCAGGGCAGTCCCTGAAGATGTAGTACCTCTCCATCTTATAGAATTTAATGTTGCCATAAAATCAGATTTATCTCAAGTGGTACTGAAACACCTGGAAAGTAAGGCACTACTCTTGGAGTATAATCTGTAACCGGACGTGTTGCGGGTACAGCAGCAGTATAAATATTTGGTTTCTTCATATCCTGCATTTTTTGTTTAAGTTTCATTACCTGTAATTCAAATGTATCGCTATTAATTCCATCTGCATATAATTCAACTCTCACCATTTCAGAATTAATTTCATTTAAAAAGAGTTGTACCTCAAACTGATGCTGTCCTTCAAGAGTTTCGGTCCTTACGTCGCCGAAGTGCAAAGAGGTCCATTTTTGTTCCAGATTTAATTTCCAGTCTGCTATTTGTCTGGCAATTGTTCCTTTATTTGCAGCACGCTCAAGATAGGCCGATGCAGATGGCAGATAATGTTGTTCTGTGTATTCCCGCACTGTCCTGTCGGCAGAAAATCTCGGTGTCAGTTGTGCCATACTTTCCCGCATTCGAGCTATCCATTTTTCAGGAATCCCGTTTTTATTGCGATTGTAAAACTCAGGCACAACTTCCTCTTCCAGTAAATTATAAAGCAGTTCGGCTTCATGAGCATCCCATGCCGGGTCATCACCATGTTCATTACCATCGCCAAGCGCCCAGCCGACTTCCGGAGTATAGGCTTCAGCCCACCACCCGTCAAGTTCTGAAAGATTAATACCTCCGTTCACCAGCACTTTCATGCCACTTGTTCCGCTGGCCTCCCACGGACGGCGGGGAGTATTGATCCATAAATCCACACCCTGAACAAGATTTTCAGATATCTGCATGTCATAATCACTGAGGAACATAACCGGAGCATGAATGCCATGCTGTCGTATAAAATGGATCCATTCGGCAATTAAATTCTGTCCTTCCTGGTCGGCAGGATGTGCTTTGCCTGCTATGATAAGTTGCACCGGATATTTTGGGTTAGTCAATAACCGGAGCAGGCGCTGCGGATCATGTAACAGTAAATTTGGTCTTTTATAGGTTGCGAACCGTCTCGCAAAACCAATAGTTAAAATATTTGGATCACATATATGTTTAGCCCGGTCAATAGAATCCGGAGAATGGCCTGAACCAATTAATTGTCGCCAAAATTGCTCCCTGGCAAATTCTATAAGTGCCTTATTTGCTTCGGACCTCATTTCCCATAATTTCTCATCTGAAGCATTGCGAATATCCTTATTCAGAGTTAGATTCATACCCTGCCAGCGGTCTTTTCCACAAAATTCCGTCCATAAATTATCTGCTTCCCTTGAATCCCATGATGGCACGTGAATACCGTTGGTTATTGATCCTACAGGCACTTCATTCTTAGTCCATCTTGGAAATAGTGACTCAAAAATATGTTGACTTACTTTTCCGTGAAGACGGCTAACTCCGTTTACAGCTCCGCTTCCCTTTATAGCCAGATAGGCCATATTAAAACTCTCCGATTCGTTATCCGGGTCCTTACGACCCAAGGACAGCAATTTATTACGGGAAATGCCAAGCTTCTTTTCAGCGTATTCCCCAAGATACAAATCAATCAGAGCTGGCGAAAAACAATCGAATCCGGCTGCTACAGCTGTGTGAGTAGTAAAAAGGTTGCCGGTTCTTGTTGCTGCCAGTGCGACTTCAAATGGTTGCCTCGTTTCGTTCATAAAACAATATGCACGTTCAAGAATCGCAAAAGCTGCATGTCCCTCATTAAGGTGGCATACCTCCGGTTTGATGCCAAGAGCATTGAGAAGTCTCCATCCTCCAAGTCCGAGTACTAATTCCTGCTTAAGCCGTAATTCGGGTCCGCCGCCATACAATTCGCTTGTTATACCACGATTAACAGGAAAATTTGCTGCATCATTACTATCTAACAGATAAAGTCTGACCCTGCCAACCTGAACCTGCCATGCACGCAACCATACAGAATAACCAGGCAGCGAAACCTGTATCCGCAACCATTCACCATTAGCCTGACGTAATGGTACGATGGGTAACTGTCCGGGGTCATTATACGGAAAAAGAGCTTGCTGCTGACCATTTCTATCTATTACCTGGCGAAAGTAACCTTGCTGATAAAGAAGTCCAATTCCAACGACTGGCACTTCAAGATCACTGGCTGCTTTCAGCTGATCACCTGCTACGTTACCCAGACCTCCGGAATAAATCGGAAGAGCTTCACTTAACATAAATTCCATGCTGAAATATGCTATACATGTTAGCGGTGACCCGGTGTAATTTGTCTTAAACCAGGCAGCAGCTGACATTGTGTTCTCTTTGGACTTAAGGAGTTCATCGACTTTCTTTCTGAAAACAGGGTCTGCCAGAGCATTCTTTAACCGGTCTCCTGATACCATTTGAAGAACTACCCACGGATTATGAGTTACATCCCAGAGATCAGGGTCAAGTTGACTCCAGATTTCATCCGCTGAATGGTTCCATGACCATCGCATGTCGAGAGCCAGCTCAGTAAGAGAATCGACGCCCTCATTTTCAGAGGGTAAAAAGTTGCCGGTAACTTTTCTGTTTTTATTTTTATCTTTCATTGTATTCAGAAGTGCTTTGATTTAAATTACTCTGATACAGCTTGTGTTACTATGTTTTGTGCTTCTTCAAGAATTTTATTCAAATGTTCTGTTCCGTTAAAACTTTCAGCGTAGATCTTGTAAATATTTTCTGTTCCTGATGGGCGGGCTGCAAACCATCCGCTTTCCGAGGAGACCTTTAAACCTCCAATGGAAGCACCATTTCCGGGCGCATGAGTAAGAACGGCAGTAACTTTATCCCCTGCCAGGTTTGCAAGGTTAATCTTCTGAGGGGAAAGTTTTCTGAGGATTTCCTTTTGTTTTGGAGTAGCCGGTGCATCTATGCGGGTATAGACAGGATCGCCCAGTTTTTTAGTAAGATCATTATATAAAGTTCCAGGGTCTTTGCCAGTTTTTGCAGTAATTTCGGCTGCAAGCAAAGCAAGAATAATTCCATCTTTATCTGTAGTCCAGACAGTGCCATCAAAACGTAAAAAAGAAGCCCCGGCACTCTCTTCTCCCCCAAATCCCAGGGAACCATTAAAAAGTCCTTCAGCAAACCACTTGAACCCTACCGGTACTTCATAGAGTCTGCGACCAAGCTGTGAAGCAACCCGGTCAATCATCTGGCTGCTGACCAGTGTTTTTCCAACTGATGCTTCCTTGCTCCACTTAGTCCTTTGCTGAAATAAATAATGAATGGCAACAGACAGGTAATGATTAGGAGGCAATAGCCCTTTACTTTTTGTAACAATGCCATGCCTGTCGTGATCAGTATCGCAGGCGAAAGCCACATCAAACATATCCTTTAACTTAATTAATCCCTGCATCGCATAAGGGGAAGATGGATCCATACGTATCTGACCATCCCAGTCGACTGTCATAAACCGGAAAGTAGGATCCACCTCTTTATTAACAACTGTAAGATCAATTTTATATTTCTCCGCTACCGGTTCCCAGTAATGAACACCCGCTCCACCAAGAGGATCGACCCCGAGTCTGATGGCTGAGTTCCGAATAAGGTCCATATCAATAACATTTGAAAGATCAGAAATGTAATTGTTCAGATAATCATGCTCATGCGTAGTAGATGCTTTGAGAGCCTTTTCAAAAGAAATCCTTTTTACACCATCAAGATTATTTTTCAGAAATTCATTTGCCATTGCCTCAATCCATTTTGTTACTGTTGAATCAGCAGCTCCTCCGTTAGGAGGATTATATTTAAATCCCCCATCCTGAGGCGGGTTATGCGAAGGTGTTATTACTATTCCATCGGCAAGGCCATTCTTCTGCCGCTGGTTGTGAGTGAGAATAGCATGAGAAATTACCGGTGTCGGAGTATATTCCTCTTTACCTGCGATCATAACCTCCACGTCATTTGCAGCAAGCACCTCCATTGCTGTGACAAAAGCAGGAAAAGAGAGGGCATGGGTATCCATGCCAATAAAAAGCGGTCCTGATATCTTCTGTCCCCGGCGGTAAAGGCAAATGGCCTGTGTTATAGCAAGAATATGTCTTTCGTTAAAAGATATTTTAAAAGATGAACCCCTGTGGCCTGAGGTGCCAAACGAAATCTGCTGGTCTTTTATCGATGGATCAGGAGTTTCAGTAAAATAAGCCGTGATAAGTTTTGGTATGTTAACAAGCATTTGCTGTTCTGCAACTTTTCCTGCATATTCACTAACTTCCATAATAATCAATATTTTTTATTACAAATTGCAATTTGTCAGTCCCAATGTAATTAGATTGCTGCGCCGGCTATGAGCTTTCGGTTACTATCATATAATGACAAATTATTTATCTTCCAACAGAGCCATGTTTTATGGGGTCTTTTTTTTGACCGGATCGAAAATCCGGTAAGCAAGAAGTTTCAGGCGGTCATTAAAAAGGAACCATGCCAGGGCATAACCCCAAACGAAGAGAGCCCAACCCCAGCCAAGAGGTGTCATAAACAGACCGTAAACAGCGATCAGTGTTGCCATGATCTGGGTTCCTAGGACGGCCACCCATAAAATGCGTGCAGGACGCATAGACCAGAATGGTCCCCGTGTACGGGTAAGAAAGATTGTCAAATGTCCCGCAACGGATAACTTCAGATACATCATTGTCTGGATATGTGCACGGTCTATATGAAATACCCGCTCCCCGAGGTAAAACAGAGCGAAGGCGGCAATTACTCCAATAACGCCAAGTACTGTAGATATCCCCAACACCATGCGCATATTCCATGACTCCGGCTGATTTTTGTAATGAACGTTATCATAGGCGATTGACAATATTGCGCCATCGTTAAGCAGGGCTAGCATCACTATCATAACGGCTGTGACCGGATAAAAATTAAATACCAGGATCGATAACGTCATAAACAACAACACACGCAGTGTTTCGGCGATTCGATAGATGGCATAGCTGTTCATCCGCTGGAAAATTTTTCTGCTCTCCTTAATTGCATCTATAATCACAGACAAACCGGATTTCAGCAGGACTATAGCCGCTGCCGCGCGTGCCGCATCTGTTGCGTCTGAGACGGCGATGCCGCAGTCGGCTTTCTTCAGCGCCGGGGCGTCGTTCACCCCGTCGCCTGTCATACCGACGATATGACCATGCTTTTGCAGGACATCCACAATGTGAAACTTATGTTCGGGGAACACCTGAGCGAAACCGTCAGCTTTAACGATGGACTCAGCCATCGCCTCCGTTTCAGTCTTCTTTGCATCACCCAGGCCGCTGGCGTCGAGAATATTAGTACCCATGTCTAACTTTTTGGCGGTCTCCCTGGCAATGGCCAGGGCATCGCCTGTGACCATCTTTATCTTTACACCCATTGCTAACGCGGTTGCGATGGTTGCTTTGGCATCTACGCGCGGTGGATCAAACAAGGGTAACACTCCAACAAACTGCCATTTGCCATCCTCACCGGCCCGGGCTACACCCAAGGAACGAAAACCACGTGCCGCAAATTCGTTTACTGCCTTGTCAACATCAGCTTTCACCTGTCCTGCATTCCCTGATAATTCTAAAATTACCTGCGGTGCTCCTTTCGTAACCTTAAATGTCTTTCCATCAGAAGTTTTTATGGAGGCCTCAGTCCGTTTATGTACCGGGTCGAATGGCTGGAAATGAATCACATCGTAACCCTTTAACGAATCTTTGTCTTTAAGTCCGCCCAGAACTGCAAGGTCTATAGTATCATTATTTTCCGCACGCGATGCCAATGCACCAAATAGGATCACCTGGTCGGTGGAAATCTTGTTCACGCTGAACGGATCTCCCAAAGTCAGCTTGTTTTGAGTCAAAGTGCCTGTTTTGTCTGCGCAAAGCATGTCTACTCCTGCTAACTCCTCGATTGCAACCAACCGGCTCACAATTGCCTCTTTTTTAGCCAAAAGTCGGGCGCCAACAGCCATTGTCACTGACAATACCGTCGGCATAGCCACAGGAATTGCGGCAACAGTCAAAACCAGCGCAAACTGCAGTGTTGTGAGGATAGGGTCACCACGAAAAATAGCGACTGTGATAATCACTGCCACCAGGACAACAGCAAGAACGATCAGGTAATTGCCAATCTTCAGCACTGCTTTCTGAAAGTGGCTTACGGTATGAGCTTCCTGTACCAGCTGGGCTGTCTTGCCGAAATAGGTATTTGCACCAGTGCCATAAACCAGTGCACCGATCTCACCCTGACGAATAATCGAGCCGGAAAATACTGCATCTCCCGGTTTACGTTCAACAGGCAGGGATTCACCCGTAAGTGCAGACTGATCCACTTCAATCTGGTCACCGTCAAGAAGGCGTGCATCCGCTGGTACAATATCACCCAATCGCAAGCGGATAACGTCACCCGGTACTAACTCACGTGCTGCCGGTGTAATCCATTTTCCGTCACGCTTAACCCGAGCCTTAACCGCCAGCTTAGCCTTAAGAGCATCGATTGCATTACCTGCCTCGTGCTCTTCCCAAAAGCCAACAGTGGCATTGGCAAAAAGCAGAAGGAGAATTATACCAAAGTCCGGCCAGTGCCTGGCAACTGCCGAAAGGATCACAGCTGCTTCGATCATCCATGGTATAGGCCCCCAGAAATATGTGAGGAATTTTAAAAAAGGATTTACTTTCTTTTCTGTTATCTCATTAGGTCCATACTGAATCAGCCGTTTCTTAGCCTGGTCCTGACTAAGACCATCAGGCGACGATTCTAACTTTGAGAGAAGATCCGACATCGGCATTGTTTTCAGATCTTCTTTCATATCTTTTTTAGATTCAGCAGGATTGGTATTATTACTGTTGGTTTCCATAACTGATATTTTTACATGTCTTATTTGCTACATTATAATCACCTGCTTTTTAAGGTATGTTGATGATGAAGACATCAGCAGTGCATCATCAGAAATTATTAGAATAGCCCTTGAATCGGGATTATTCTAATTCTTTTTCTTATACAAGGTTTTAATAGCAATTGAAGCCTCTACAGGTGCAGTTTCTCCCAGTTCATGATAATCATCAAGACTATAGATTAATTTTTTCAGTTTCTCCTTCTCTTTGTCATTCAGAAGGCTTAGCAGAATATGATGAGCTCCCTTATTATGAAAAAAAGAACTTTTCCCATCGCGAATTGACTTAAGCAAAGGTAATATACTTGTTCGTCCGATCCTGATTAGACCTTCAGCTGCCATCCATCTGACCTCGAATTCCTTATCATCAAGATAATTAATTAATACCGGGATGGAACTTTTTTCCGCAATTAGTTCGACTATCTTGGCAGCTTCCATACGAAGCAAATTGTTTTCCGAATCAAGCAGCTTATACATGTGAGGAAGGATAGTTCTGCCCATTCTTACAAGAGTCCCTCTGGCATTAATTTTTTTTCTGTAATTTTTACTATCTATTGACTCTTTCATAAGTTTTCCAACATTATCCGGAAAATCAGCAAGAATCCTGTCTATTTCAACACTTTCTTTTTTTTTCATGGTTTGTGAAAATCCAACAAAATAAATTATAAATGCTTCTTGGTTGGAATGATATAAAGAGGAATGGAGGAATGATGAAGCACTTTTTCTGCCACACTACCCATCAGAATATTCTCCAGCCATTTACGGCTGTGAGTACCCATAACTATAAGATCCGCCTTTATCTCTTTGGCAGTTTGTAATATTGAATCGGCAAAATCACCTTCAGAAACCATGGTCTGAATTTTTTTATCACCTAAATGTTCTTTTGTTTTTTCAAGATATTGCAAGGATGCTTCTTTCAGTCTTGCAATAGTAACCGACTGCATCTGCCCCATTTCCATATAACCTGTAAATCCCATAACAGGAGAATATTCAACTGAGGAATAATAAACAGGATCCGATATTATATGAAGCAATGTAATTTCAGCTTTCATCGATTTGGCCAGTGAAAAACCTGCTTCTGCTACTTTTTGTGCAGTAGGATCATAATCCAGCGCAATTAATATTTTTTTCATTTTTATTTTTCAGTTTTTTAAAACATACAATAAACAGATAATCCTATCTTAAATAAAATCAAAAACGCTTATCTTGGGACAAATGCTCCCAGGGTCCAGATATCGTCAATGGTTTTTCGCAGATGATAATTAGGAAACAATATAACCGGAATATAGGATTTGTTTATCATCTGATGGGCATAATTTCCCAGCAACAGATTTGATAAATTCTTCTCCTGTTCCGTCATAATTGAAATAAGGTCGGCATTTATTGAATAAGCATAATCAAGAGTTATATCAGTGGGGTTACTGCCATGAACATTTTTTGTCTCAAAAGGGACCCCATGACTTTTTATGAAAGTAACTACCTGTTCTTCATACTGATGAAGTTTTTTCTCTATGCTCTTCAGGTTTGAAAGTCTTGTCGTAAGCACATGTATTTTCGATCCGAATACTTTTGCCAGTTCAACAGTATATGGAACTTTCTCCCTTGTCTGAAAAGTAATATCAAGAGGTAAAACAATATTATCAATATTGGCCGATAGTTTACTTCTTCTTGTTGTGATAACAGGATTCCTCGAATGGGATGTAATCTTGTAGGCGTTACCCCCTATAAACAATTCTTCAAAACCAGATTCGCCATGAGTGGATAGCACCGTAAGGGGATCTTCAAATTTATCAGCCAGGTCTGCTATTTTCTTAAAAATCTGTCCTTCTTCCACAGTGTAATTCAAATCGCAATTAATATTCCTGCTCCGTCCGTATTTCTTGAGAATCTCCTCAAATCTTGATCCGGCTCGTTTCTTTTCTTTTTCTATAAGTTCACTGTTATTACTGATATTCTGACTGATAACATGAACCATTTGAATTCCTGCTCCGGTTTTTTTAGCCAGCATAAGAGCAAAATTTAAACCGTTAAGTGACTCATCAGAAAAATCGATGGGAACAATAATTGTTTTCATAACACACTAATTTATTTGTATTTCCTTTCAAAATTAGTTAATTTTCATGTTACTTAAACAATTTATAAACGTTATTGTTGGTACTTATAAAATAGTTTTTATTCCGGATACAGAAGATTAAATAACGATAGAAGACAATTCTCTATTCGGGCTTAATAACAGGATGTGTTCTATAACATATTTGGACCATTTTATAAGGGAAATTTGCTGCTTTTTAACTATCTTGCATGCCTTAGAAGTGAAAACTGACAGAAAATGTTTTGCAACAAGTGCAAAATATTTATAAAGATCCTGATAATTATCAGATCTTAGGCTTGTTGAAAAGGTTATTGTTTTTATTTTACTACTTCGTGTTCCTTAGTGATGGACTTTGTGATCCTTTGTGGTTCAATGAATTATATTTTACCACTAAAGGGCCAGAGTGTAAAGTAATAGCCCGGTGGGCTATTATAGCGAAAGGGACGGATTGCCGCGAAAGAGGTATACATAAAGTCGCATGAAGCACTTTTTCAACAGTGCCATCAATTAATCAAAGAATAACCATACTACTGATAAATTCAGCAAATATGCGTTTTACTTCACCAAATGAATTAACAGAATGGAAGAAACAATAAAAAACTGGGCAGGACATATAGTTCCATGGCTCATCTCACATGGATTTAAGATAATAATTATACTTGTCGGCGCTTTTCTTGTCAGTAAGATAATTGGAAGAATAATTGTTAAAGCTGTGAGAATAGCTGTAGTTCATGACAGTTCTATGTCTAAAGAAGCTGAGAAGAAACGGGAGGACACTCTTATCAGGATCTTCAATGGAGCTCTTAAAGTTATCATGATAACTCTTACGGTGTTAATGGTGCTTCAGGAAATAGGGGTAAAAATTGGTCCGATACTTGCCGGTGCCGGTATTGTAGGACTGGCTTTTGGCTTTGGAGGTCAGTATCTTATCAGGGATCTGATCTCGGGACTGTTTATTATTCTTGAAAACCAGTACAGGATTGGCGATGTAATAAATATTGATTCAACCGGAGGACTTGTTGAAGATATAAGCCTGCGTATGACAACATTGAGAGATCTTGACGGCACGGTTCATCATATTCCTCACGGAGAAATTAAAAAGGTCTCCAACCTTTCAAAGAATTTTGCAAGAGTCAACCTGAATATAGGTATCGCTTACAATACAAACCTAGATCATGTCATCGAAGTTATAAACCGTACCGGGAAAGAACTTGGGAATGATCCTGCATTTAAAGAGTCAATAATAAGTCCTCCTCAATTTGTCAGGGTAGACGACTTTGCTGACTCTGCAGTAATGGTAAAAATTCTGGGAGATACAAAGCCTTTGAAACAATGGGAAATAACCGGGGAATTGAGAAAGCGCCTGAAGATCGCATTCGACAGGGAAGGAATTGAGATCCCATTCCCGCAGAGAGTAATTCATCAGGTAGCAGGAAGCAGACAGGAGGAATCAGGAAGCAGACAGGAGGAATCAGGAAGCAGGCAGGAGGAATCAGGAAGTAGACAGGAGGAATCAGGAAGCATACAGGAGGAATCAGGAAGCAGACAGGAGGAAGCAGGCTCCTGATTCCCCTCCCTGGAGGGGTTAAGGCTAAGGCTAAGGCTAAGGCTAAGGCTAAGGCTAAGGCGAAAGGCAAAAAACATGTAAATTGCACCATGCAACTTGCAACATATAATAAGAAACCAGCAACAGGGAACATGAACAGATATAATTTTGGGGTAATAGGAAATTGTTCGTACCTGGCATTTATCGATACCGGTGCTAATGTCAACTGGCTTTGTCTGCCAAGATTCGACAGCAGTTTTCTCTTTGGATCACTTCTCGATACAAAGAAAGGAGGAGAATTCAGCATCAAACCGGATAATGGAAATTACAAGTCGAAGCAATACTACCTTAAAAACACAAATATACTTGCCACAGAGTATGAAGTAAATGAAGGAAAATTCAGAGTAATTGACTATGCTCCCCGCTTTTATCAGTACGAGAGATATTTCAAGCCGTTGATGCTGTTCAGAAAGATTGAGCTCATCGAGGGCACTCCCTTTATAAGAGTTAAATGCCATCCGGTTGACAATTACGGGAAGATAACACCACAGACAGTGGCTGGAAGCAATCATATCAGGTTTCTGAACCTGAGCAGCCAGGTAAGGCTTACCTCTGATGTACCTCTGAACTATATCCTGGAAGAAAAAGCTTTTTTGTTAAATGAGACACATTATCTTGTCTTCAGCTATGGCGTTCCGCTGGAAGCACCGCTGGCTGAAACAGCTGAACAGTTTCTGAATAAAACAAAATCATACTGGGTAAACTGGGTGAAATCGACCTCAATACCATATATATACCAGGATGAAGTTATAAGGTCTGCACTTGTGCTAAAGCTTCACCAGTTTGAAGATACAGGAGCGGTAATAGCTGCCGCATCAACCAGCCTTCCGGAATTCGACCAGAGTCATAGAAATTGGGATTACAGGTTTTGCTGGATGAGAGACACTTATTATACTCTGACAGCTTTCAATAATATTGGTCACTTTGAAGAGCTCGAAAAATATTTCTCATTCATCCAGAATATTATTCTGAATGAGAAACAACAGATCAAATCGCTGTATACGGTTACAGGTGAACGTGTTCCTGACGAAAAGGTCCTTATGCTTGAAGGTTATATGAAAAACAAACCGGTAAGAATCGGGAATAATGCTATCTATCAGACCCAGAATGATGTTTATGGCCAGATACTGGTTAGCCTCCTTCCTTTATTCATCGACAAAAGGCTGAATTACATTGATACGCAAAAATCAGAATTCATTACTGTATGGCTCCTCGACCGCATTGAAGAATATATAGATGTCCCTGACTCCGGTCCATGGGAATTTGGCACAACGAACCAGCTTCACTGCTATACTTATTTGTTTCATTGGGCAGGCAGCAAGGCTGCAATAAAAATTGGAACAATAATTAACCGTACTGATATTACGGATAAAGCAACACGCCTGGCATCAAAAGCGAGGGATTATATCGAAAAATGTTATAATCCTGTCAATAAGGCATATATGCAATCAGTAGGCAGCGATTTCCTGGATGCCAGCAACCTTCAACTAGTAACAATGAACTATCTTAACCCAAATGGTGGCAGGGCTATTCAGCATCTTAAAGCACATGAAAAGGTTCTTTTCAAGGATAAGAACATGTATTACAGATATCTTCATGATGATCTGGGCAAACCAACCAATTCGTTCATTATATGCGGGTTCTGGTATGCAGAAGCTCTTGCTGCCATAGGCATGATCGATAAAGCATTCGAGGTGATTGAAACGCTAAATCGATCTTCCAACCACCTGGGACTATTCAGTGAAGATGCTGATGAGAACTTCGGTCAGTGGGGTAATTTTCCCCAGACATACAGCCATGTTGGACTTGTTAATGCGGTTTACAGGCTGTCGACAAAACTTAGCAAACCAATTTTCCTTTAAGCTATGAAGACTTTAGACCAGATTGATTTTAAAAGGATAATAATTGTAGCATACCGTCTTCCATTCAAACTTGTCAGAAAGAAGAATGTGAATTATGCAATCCAGAATGCCGGAGGCTTAGTTTCGGCTATTCTTTCCCTATCGGAAAAGTTGATGCGTGAAAATAGTGCTACTCCTAAAATTCTCTGGGTGGGCACCGGGGTTGAGCAGTTGGGAGAAGAAAACCTGAATAAGAATTTTGACCTCTATCCTGTCAACATCCCGAAAAAAATTGATGAAAAATTTTACGGAGGATTCTGCAATAATACAATCTGGCCACTCTTTCATTATTTCCCCTCACGTACGGTATATGATGATTCTTTCTATGATGCATATCTTTCATCTAATTTAATGTTTCTGGAAAGACTGAAGGATCTGATACGACCAGGAGATTTTATATGGATCCACGACTACCAGTTATTCCTTTTACCTGAAATGATAAGAAAAGAATTTCCACTTGCCAATATTGGATTTTTCCTGCATATCCCCTTCCCCTCATTTGAATTATTCCGCCTGTTTCCCAGGACGTGGCGTGAAGCTATCCTGAAAGGAATGACAGGAGCCGATGTTGTTGGGTTTCATACAAATGACTATACACAGCACTTTATTAAATCGGTAAGACGCACCCTGGGATATAAGGTACATCAGAATTATATCTATGTGGAAAGCAGGTTATGCAAAGCGGATGCATTTCCGATAGGTATTGATTTTGAAAAGTTCCATACTGCATCGTCATCGCATAAAACGATTACCCGGAAGAAGAAGCTTCGTAAATACCTTACAGATAACAAGCTGATATTTTCTGTTGACAGGCTTGATTATTCAAAAGGTTTCCTGTACCGTCTTAGGGCATTTGAACGGTTCCTGGAAAAATATACCGACTGGCACTCTAAAGTTGTATTTAATATGATAGTAGTGCCATCAAGAGATAATATTGATGATTACCGCGAGTTAAAGAAAGAGATTGAAGCTACAGTCGGGAGAATAAACGGCAAATACGGTAATCTGGGTTGGCTGCCGATAATTTATCAGTACAAATCAATACCATTTATTGAACTGGTTGCGTTATATGATTTAAGCGATGTCGGCCTTATTACTCCTCTTCGCGACGGCATGAACCTTGTTGCAAAGGAATACATTGCATGCCAGGTTGAAAATGTTGGTATGCTGGTATTAAGCGAAATGGCAGGAGCAGCAGTGGAACTTAATGAAACAATTATTATCAACCCGACTGATGTTGAGGAGACATCAGATGCAATTAACAAAGCACTAATAATGGAACATGAAGAAAAAGAAAGAAGAATACAAAAAATGCAAAGCAGGCTAAAGAGATATAACGTTTTCACATGGACGCTGGATTTTTTCAACCAGGTTGCGGAAACAAAAAAAGAACAGGATAACCTGCGCGTCAAGTACCTGGACGATAATACACTGAATAGCATAAAATCAAAATATCTTTCCTCGGAAAAGCGCCTTTTTCTTATCGATTACGACGGAACATTAACGCCAATTACCAAGTTACCGGAACTGGCCCTGCTCAATAAAAAAACCGAAATAATGCTGAAGGGTATAATTTCCGACAAGCGCAATACTGTTGTAATCATCAGCGGGAGAGAGAGAGCATTTATCGAGGAGCAGTTCGGGGATATGGATGTGATACTCATCACGGAGCATGGGTATTTTATTAAATATCCCGGTGGAGAATGGAGCAATAATCACGATATCAACCTTTCCTGGAAAAAGAAAATACTCCCAATACTTAATGACTACGTTGACAGATGCAGTGGTTCTATGATAGAAGAAAAGCATGCTTCCATTGCCTGGCATTACAGGAACGCTGATGAGGATGTAGCATCGATCAGGATCAACGAATTAAAGGATGATCTTGCGGAAATACTTAAGGGTGAGTCAAAGCTTCAGATGCTTGAAGGTGAAAAAGTTCTGGAAGTTAAAAGTCTTGTTTATGACAAAGGCACAGCAGCAATCAAGCTCATCTGCGATGGTAACTACGATTTTATTCTTGCACTTGGTGATGACAAAACCGATGAGGACCTGTTTAAGGTCATCCCGAAAAGCGGCTTTACAATAAAAGTTGGCAACAAACCATCCAGAGCAAAATTTAATATAAGGAACCAGTCACAGATTTACGAGATACTATCGCTGTTCACCAGTGCCCCTGTTGAGGATATGATATAAAAAAAGAGGCTGCCGGGGGCAGCCTCTTTTGCATAACAAGTTTAAATATTCAGGTTACGCTTAATTCAGAATATTTTCATTTTTCACCGTTATAATTATTTATGACCGGTGTAATAATAAATGCCACTGTCCCAAATATTAAATACACCAAATTGGTAAACGTATGTGCTATTAAAGCGAACATCTTTCCGGATTCGTTATCAAGTCCGAATAAATGCAAGCATTCCATTACTAAAAAATGCCAGACTCCTATACCGGCTTGAATGGGTAGAAGGAATGCAAGGGTCCCGATAGTATCAGTAAATATTGCTGCTGAGAAAGGCATTTCGTGCGTTGGGGGATAAGCAAAAAAGACAACGTATAACATCAAAACCCAAATAAAAAAAATTAGAAATGTTTGAAGTATGTAGGTCCACTTTTTTTCAATCATCACTATTGATTTAATCCCTTCGATAATTTCTGCTTTGATATTAAATATTTTGTTTTTGAATTTCTTCAATAAACCTATTCTCTTAAGCAGCCAGTATAATAACAAGAATAGTACAACTATTAATAAAATTACCAATATTATAGATTGAAGATTATAAGATCTTATTTTTAAGCCTGAGAATATTTCCCTCACCCGGGATAATTGGGAAAAAAATACTCCGATAAAGATAGTGATGAAAGCAAGCAAATCGCTAAGCCTTTCAACAAAAACAGTTCCCAATAATTTAGTAAAGGGTATTTTTTCATATTTTGCTATCATACCACATCGAACTAACTCGCCACCACGGGGGATTATTAAATTAATGAAATATAAAATCTGGACAGATAAGAAAAGATTTAATGCTTTTGGTTTATATCCCATGGACTCTATTAATATCTTCCATCTTAAAGCTCTTACCAGGCTGCTGATTAATCCTAAAAGAACTGATAGAATAATCCAGTTGTATTTAAGTTCCTTTAAAGCATCCATTATCGACTGAAGATTTATGTCTTGATATACATACCAGAATAGCACAGCGCCTATAGTGAAGAAAATCAATCCCGAAATGAGTTTTTTATTAATCATCATTTTAATACAATTATTTGATGACAAAATTTCATTTATAAATTATTATTTTCCTGTTGAATTTCAATCTCAGTCAAGATTTTCTCAAAACGAGAATAATTTTCTCAAAATGGTTATACAGTGGATTTTTTGATTTCTGTAGTTTCCATTCAATAAGCAACTTGCATTTAATTACAATTAAGGCATAATATTTGGCTATTGTGAATAGTAAAATTTTATGGAATTTTTACGAGCGTTTTTGAAAAATAATGTTGGTAAAAAGTACCACCTGATTGAAATAATACAGTATTAATAATTTTTTTTGTGTGATTGGCAAAGAATAGCCAACCTCAATTAAATAATTACGTGTGAAAAAAAGCATTATTATAATATCATTTCTCCTTTTCAGCGGAATAGCCTCAGCTACAAATTATTATGTAAGCTCATCCGGGAATGATTCAAATAATGGCCTTTCCTCGTCAACACCATGGAAGACGATTGCAAAAGTTAATGCATCATCTTTCTTGCCAGGGGACAATATTTTTTTTAATAAAGGAAACATTTGGAGAGAATTATTGAATATTCCTTCTTCTGGCAGTGCCGGTAATCCTATTACATTTTCTGCGTACGGCACTGGTGCTGATCCTATCATTTCCGGGTCAGATTTAAATGTTAGCTGGACTAAGCAGGCTACTAATGTGTGGAAATCAAACGTAACTACACAACCTACTATTGTTTATTTTAATAATACAAGAGGAACTCTTAGAGCTGATGTTAATTGTCTTGCGCCTTATGAATGGTATTGGGCAAGCAATGTTCTGTATGTTTATGCTCCAGGCGATGCTAATCCGTCAACAACTTATGCTTCTCCTGGCATAGAAGTGGGAAACAGAACCCGTGCAATGCAAACCAATAATAAGCAGTTCATTACATTTAGTAATATTACGTTCAGAGATGGAAATAGTTTAAGTAGTCCATGTGTGGAGGTAGGAGCCACTACGGTTAATGGATTTATTATGCAGTACTGTACAATTGAAAGAAGTACATTTACTGGTATTAAATTGGAGGGTTCAAGCGTAGCCACAAGTGCAACTGTTGACCATTGCACAGTTAACAATAATGGAAGTTATGGTATTGTTTTTGCTTATCTTTACACTAGTGCGACTATTAGTAATAATTTTATAGAAAATAATGGATGGGGTTCTGTACGTGATGCTGCTCCAGCAAGCGGTATTGCAGGATTTTTGGGAAACGTAAATATATTTGGGAACACAATTTATAATAATGGCCCATCTCCATCATATGATCCTTCACAATCTCATGGAATTTATGTATCATCTTCCACCTCAGCGACTGTTAATATTTACAATAATACCATTTATGGACAAGTAAATGGGTCAGGAATAAAAGTAAGGTATTCCGCAAACATACATCATAACCTTATATATGGTAACGCCAGGAGTGGTATAGAATTTGGTGGAAATGATGCGACAGCAGTTACATACAATATCTATTATAACATTATTCATAGTTCAATTACTGGTTCTGGTGCTGGAATTACCAATGGTCTGAATGGAACGGCACATATAATTCTCGAGAATAATACTTTTTATAAAGATGGGACGAATGCAATAGAGTTATCACTTCAGAATGATGTTCCATTTTTGACAATAAAAAACAATATATTCTATGCAGCAGATGGCAGACGCGCTATTGATATGGTACTTCAGACAGGTACTGATGATATAGATTATAATTTATACTGGCAGGATACGCAAAGTGGCAATCCAAATTTCAAATATAATAATGCTTTACCTACATGGGCACAATGGAAGGCATTTGGTTTTGATGTACATGGGGTTAATGAAAATCCTAATTTAGTTTCATCATCAGATTTTCATCTACAGGCTGGTTCTCCTGCTATTGGGGCAGGTATTAATGTTGGATTAACATCTGATTATGATGGTCATGCCATAAATAATCCACCAAGTATAGGTGCCTTGGAGAGCGTTTCATCAACTCCTGCTTTACCTGTTTATGTAAAGGCTTCCGTTGCAAATACAGCCCCATCACTTTTGACAATGACATATAGTACAACCCTGGCAAACATTGTACCTGCTGCTTCTGCTTTCACTGTTATGGTCAATTCTGCTGCCCGAACTGTCTCTGCCGTCTCTGTATCCGGAACAATGGTGACCTTAACGCTTTCAAGCCCGGTGGTTAACGGGAATGTGGTTACTGTTGCATATACAAAACCGGCCACTAATCCGCTACAGAGTGCCTCAGGAGGGCAGGCAGCAACCTGCAGCACTCAGACTGTAACCAACAATGTCAGTCCGGTTACTGTCACTCCGACTTATGTTAGTTCGTCAATAGCTAATGCCTCACCTTCTGTACTGACTATGACTTATAGTACAACTCTTGCAAGCATTGTACCTGCAGCATCTGCATTCGCTGTAAAAGTAAATTCTGCTGCCAGAACTGTCACTGCCGTTTCTGTATCCGGAACAATGGTGACCTTAACACTTTCAAGCCCGGTGGTTAATGGTAATGTGGTTACTGTTGCATATACAAAACCGGCCACTAATCCGTTACAGAGTGCTTCAGGTGGTCAGGCAGCAACCATCAGCGCTCAGACTGTAACTAACAATGTCAGTCAGGTTACTGTCACTCCTGCTTATGTTAGTTCGTCAATAGTTAATGCCTCACCTTCTGTACTGACCATGACTTATAGTACAGCCCTGGCAAGCATTGTACCTGCAGCATCTGCATTCGCTGTAAAAGTAAATTCTGCTGCCAGAACTGTCACTGCTGTTTCTATTTCAGGATCAACTGTGCTTTTAACGCTGTCAAGCCCGGTGGTTAACGGAAATACGGTTACTGTAGCTTATACAAAGCCTGCCACTAATCCGTTACAGAGTACTTCAGTAGGGCAGGCAGCAACCATCAGCGCTCAGACTGTAACTAACAATGTCAATCCGGTTACTGTCACTCCGACTTATGTAAGTTCGTCAATAGCTAATGCCTCACCTTCTATACTGACTATGACTTATAGTACAGCCCTGGCAAGCATTGTGCCCGCTGCTTCTGCATTCACAGTCAAAGTGAATTCTGTTACCAGGACCGTAACTTCACTATCTGTATCAGGAACTACCGTTCTTTTAACGCTTTCAAGCCCGGTGGTTAACGGGAATGTGGTTACTGTTGCATATACAAAACCGGCCACTAATCCGTTACAGAGTGCTTCAGGCGGGCAGGCAGCAACTATCAGCGCTCAGACTGTAACCAACAATGTCAGTCCGGTTATTATCACTCCGACTTATGTAAGTTCGTCTATAGATAATGCTTCACCTGGTGTACTGACTATGACTTATAGTACAGCCCTTGCAAGCATCGTGCCTGCAACCTCTGCATTCTCAGTCAAAGTAAATTCTGTTACCAGGACCGTAACTTCACTATCTGTATCGGGAACTACCGTTCTTTTAACGCTTTCAAGCCCGGTGGTTAACGGGAATGTGATTACTGTAGCATATACAAAACCGGCCGCTAATCCGTTACAGAGTACTTCCGGCGGACAGGCAGCAACCATCAGCGCTCAGACTGTAACCAACAATGTCGGTGCGGTTATTGTCACTCCGACTTATGTACGTTCGTCTATAGATAATGCTTCACCTGCTATACTGACTATTACTTATAGTACAGCCCTTGCAAGCATTGTGCCTGCAACTTCTGCATTCACAGTCAAAGTAAATTCTGTTACCAGGACCCTAACTTCACTATCTGTATCGGGAACTACCGTTCTTTTAACGCTTTCAAGTCCGGTGGTAAACGGGAATGTAGTTACTGTTGCATATACAAAACCGGCCACTAATCCGTTACAGAGTAGTTCAGGCGGGCAGGCAGTAACCATCAGCGCTCAGACTGTAACCAACAATGTCAGTCCGGTTACTGTCACCCCGACTTATGTAAGTTCGTCAATAAATAATGCTTCTCCCTCTGTAATCACCATAAATTATAGTACAGCTCTTGCAAGCATTGTACCTGCAGCTTCCGCATTCACCGTCAAAGTTAATTCTGCGAGCCGGACTGTTGCCTCAGTTTCTGTGTCAGGAACAAATGTACTTTTAACACTTTCAAGCCCGGTGGTTAACGGGAATACGGTTACTGTAGCATATACAAAACCGGCCACTAATCCGTTACAGAGTTCTTCAGGTGGTAAGGCAGCTACCATTAGTGCTCAGACTGTAACCAATAATGTCAATCCGGTTAATTCTGTCATTCCTGTTTACATCAGTTCGGCAATAGAAAATTCCTCTCCATCTCTGCTGACAATGGCATATAGTACAACCCTGGCAAACATTGTGCCTGCAGCTTCTGCATTCACTGTCAAAGTAAACTCTGTTAACAGGACCGTCAATTCAGTATCTATATCAGGAACTACTGTTCTTTTAACGCTATCAAGCCCGGTAGTTAACGGAAATATGGTTACTGTAGCTTATACCAAACCCGCCAGTAATCCATTACAGAGATCTTTGGACGGGCAGGCAGCTACCATAAGTGCTCAACCGGTAACCAATAATGTCAATCCGGTTACTGTCACTCCAATTTTCGTCAGTTCAGCAATAGAAAATTCCTCTCCATCTCTGCTGACAATGACATATAGTACAACTCTTGCAAGCATTGTGCCTGCATCTTCTGCATTCATTGTTCAAGTAAACTCTGTTAACAGGACCGTCAATTCAGTATCTGTATCAGGAACCTCTGTTCTTTTAACGCTGTCAAGCCCGGTGGTTAACGGGAATACGGTTACGGTAGCTTATTCTAAACCTGCCAGCAATCCATTACAAAGTTCTTCAGCAGGGCAGGCAGTAACCATAAGTGCTCAACCCGTAACCAATAATGTCGATCCTGTCGATCCTGTCAATCCTGTTAATCCCGTTAGTCCTGTTTATATCAGTTCCGCAATAGAAAATGTTAACCCAACCCTGCTGACAATGGAATATAATATAATTCTGGCAGATATTGTACCAGATGCTTCTGCTTTCACTGTTATGGTCAATTCTGTCACCAGAACTATCCTTTCAGTTTCTATTTCCGCAGAAAATGTGTTGTTAACTCTCGCAAATCCGGTAGGCTATGGCGATGTTATAGCTGTATCGTATACCATGCCAGTCAGCTATCCACTTCAAAGTTCTTCAGGAGGTTTGGCAACAAATCTTGCTACTCAACAAGTATCAAATAACTGTCTGGAATTGCCAAATCCAGAATCAGGCATTAATGAAAAAAGCAATATAGTTATTTACCCTAATCCTGCTCATGATTTTTTTAATATTTCAATACAAGGTCAATTCCCTACACGCCAAACTCTAAAGCTCATTGATTTAACCGGGAAAATTGTTTTTACAGAGCTTATAGATCAAAATATTACCAACGTACAAATTCCGGAAAATATTAATTCTGGCCTATTTATTATTAGTCTGGAATTAGGGGGTCTGGTCTTATACACTCAGAAACTTATTATTTATAAATAATGAATAGTCTTCTCTTTAAACTCCCCTAAAAACTTCAAGAGATTTGTAACAGCCTATAATCTTATTTGCTTACCAGAAAAATTCCATTAAATAAGAAACCTTGAAATATGCAATAAGAGTCTGCATATATTATAAGATTAGAGTAATAAAACATGCGTGAGTACTTATAATCATACAATAAAATCGTTTACTTTTAAGTTTTTTTAAACTTCTCTTTAATAACAAGATCTATGAATAATAGATTCCCAATCAGGTATCTGCGCCACATCCGTCTTGGTTCCTGCAACAAACGATAAAACCATTCCAGTCCGATATTTTGCAACCATAATGGTGCTCTTTTTGTCACACCGGCAATAATATCAAAAGAGCCTCCGACGCCCATAGTGAAATTGACCTTTTGCAATAATTCCCTGTGTTCCAGGAGAAAATATTCTTTTTTAGGCGAATTTACGCCAACAAATAATAGTTGTGCTCCGCTATCTGCAATTTGTTTGGCTACAGAAGGTTCTTCATCTTTGGAAAAATAACCGTTCCGATATCCTGCTATTATATCCGGACCATAAATGTGATTATATAAATCGATCATCTTATTTAAAACAACTTCACTGGCTCCAAGAAAAAAACATTTATACTTTTTCTCAAATGCCAGTTTTACAAGTTCCTGCATCAGATCACACCCGGCTACTCTCTCAGGAAAATGTTTTCCCAAAAAATGACCTGCCCAAATTATGCTTTGACCATCAGGACTAATTATATTACTGGATATAACACTTTCATACAGGACTTTGTCTTTCTGAATTAGCACTATTTTGCCCGCATTTATTGAAACCTGGCTAATTCGCTTATTCTCCTTAATATACTGATCAATCTGAAAAATGGTCTCCTTCATGGTAAAATCATCAATCGGAATTCCTAAAAAATCTATCTTCATACATATATATTTTGAACTTTAATCATTTAATTGAAACAAATATTCGCTTAAAGCATAAAACATCCAGGCCTGTGACCAGCGCATATATGGGATCTTAGATGTGAAATATTTATTTTTCTGGTAATAAAAATAACCCTTATCAGATTGCATATTATAAATAGTCCAGTTTAAAACTTTGTCTGCCAGATTCTTGTATTCATTAAACTTGCCAATTTTAGTCAGAGTAATAATCAATTGGGCAGAAGAATGTATATCAATGGGATAAACAGAATTATTATAATACTTTGGTACCCCTTCTTCAGTGAAAAATGTTTTTAAATAATAATCTAAACCTTTGGCTAAATGAACCTCAAAATTATTATCAGCTGAATATTTAATATAATCAGCAATACATACAAGGTTGTACCCTGTATGGAAGTTATCTGTCCATTGATGGTAGTCTAATGTTCCATAACTCCAGGATCCATCATTTTTCTGATAATCACAACAAAATGCAATTGTTTTTTTTGCAAGATTTGCTAACTCAATTTCCTGAGTAAAACTGTAAACTCTTGCCAGAAGACGACTCCCAAGCAAAGAGGCATTAAAAACCACAGTTTTATCGAAGGGTGAATACGAAAATGCAAAATTCCCATTTTCGTCATATGTTCGGTTAAGGTCATTAGTAAAAAAATCACAACAACTCCTTGCCATCTGAAGCAATTGGTCTTCTCCTGTAATTTGATATGCATCAAGCAGTGCATTTCCAATAAATGATGTTACTACTACCGTTGGTGAATTTTTTGGTATAAAAAATGCTTTAGACTGCCAGTCAAAATTATATCCCCAGCACGCACCGCTGTATGATCTATTTACAAGAGAGGAAAGTAATCCGAGAAAAAAATTAATTTTATCAATGTATTCCTGATCACTAAGCTTATTATAGAGATTACAGTATCCTGATAGAAACAACCCTAGAGCTTTAGCATTGTAATCTTTTTTAATACCGGCTACAGGCCGGAGGTTTACAGACAATCGCTTAAAAAGTTGTACCCAGGCTAATCTCGCAAGGCGATTTTTTGATATGAAAGGAATTGCATGAAAGAGAGTGCTGTTCAAACCATCATACGGATCAAATCCTTTAAAAGATTCGCTCGTACAGTAATTTTTAAGCTTTATAAAAGATTGTTCTATTTTCTCAGACATGCAGCTTAAATGCAAAGTTCAAATGGCAAAGGGCAACGTCAAAACCTAATCTTTCAAAAATGATCTAAGCTTATCTCCTGAGGCAATCCTGTGGAAAGACTATCTAAAATTTTAAATGTAGTAAGTGTTGTAAGGCAGATTGACCTGAAACTGATTGGGCTTTCTTTACCATCTTTTACTGCATTTAAGAATGCAGTAATCTCCTCTTTATGTCCTTTACCTGAAGATTTCAGCTTTATTGTTTTACCGTCTCTGAAAAACATCCCATCCCGAAAATCATTAATTATGCCAATATTCCCTCCTCCAAATACTTCAATTCTTTCTTTAGTCATTGATTTATTACCATTAGCCAGGTAGGTCAGATTACCGATTGAGCCGTTGTTAAATTTTACCACTATGGCTATATTATCTTCCGGTGTGATATTGGTATTACCCGTGCTGATTGATTCCGCAAAAACCTTTACAGGTTCAGCGTTTGTAAAATATTGCATTAAATCAATAAAATGACATACTTCTCCAACAATCCTTCCCCCTCCAACTTCAGGCTGCTGGGTCCAGTGATTTTTAGGAATTAGTCCGGCATTAACCCGGATATTTATAACAAGTGGTTCATCCACATTCTTAAACTCTTTCTTAATAGATCTGCTGATCGGGGCGAAACGTCTGTTAAAGCCGACCATAAAATGATGATGAAATCCGGCTTTAGTTTCAATGACTGCTTTTAGCTGTGCACGATTTATTGACAAAGGTTTTTCAACAAACACATTTTTGTTAGCCTTAAAAGCTTTAATAACAAGGTCAGTATGTGAAGAATGGGTAGTGGCAATAAATACAGTATTGATATCCTCCTTTTTAAGAACTTCATCAGCATCGGATGAACAAAAGTTAAATTTGAATTTATCCGATACATTTTTAGAATCAATGCCTTTTAACGTGACAACCCCGTCCAAGGACGCGCCCCATGATTTTACCCCGGGTATTAAATAACTTTGGGCAAAACTACCGGCTCCTATAAAACCAACATTAATTGCATTAACAGGTTGTGTATTAACTTGTGTCAGAGTATTCTTTTTGTTATTGTTTGCTTTATATGTTAAGAGAATACCTATATAAGGCTTCTTGGTTTTACCCAGGATAATATTGTAAGCTTTTTCTGCATCTGTAATATCGAAAACATGGGTAATTAATGGTCTGACATCAATAGCTTTCCGTGATAAAAGTTCCAGAAAAGCCTCCATATTCCGTTGTTCTGTCCATCTGACATATGAGAAAGGATAATCAAGCCCGTTTTCTTCATAATTCACATCATACCTGCCTGGGCCGTATGAACATGACATTCTAAGATCCAATTCTTTACGGTAAAAGTGAGGGTCTCTCTGGATATCCATTTTCACGGCACCGACAACTATAACTTTCCCTTTCTTTTTAAGAATTGAAGCTGAAAGTTCAAGGGGATCATTTGAGTGTGTAGCAGCAGTAATAATGACAGAATCAAATCCAAATCCTTTAGTAAAATTGTCACATGCAGTAAGAAGGTTCGGATCATTCCGATTCACGGCTTTATCGGCTCCTGTTTCAGATGCCAATTTTACCAGGGATTCGTTTAAATCAATTCCAAGAACAGCACATCCATTTGCTTTTAATAACTGACAAGTTAATTGTCCCAGAAGCCCTAATCCTATGACACAGATCTTTTCACCCAGTTTAGGATCGGTCTGACGTATTCCCTGTAATACAATAGCTCCTAATGTTGTGAAAGCTGCTTCCTCATTAGTAACATTGTCAGGGATTTTTGCAACGAGATTCTTAGGTACTGCCACGATCTCAGCATGTGATGCATAGTCTTGTCCTGCACAAGCAACACGGTCGCCCGCCTGGAAAACGCCATTTTTATCCATTGATGCTATCACTGTTCCTGAGGTACTGTAACCTAAAGCTTTTAAAGAATCAAGCTTGGTCTTCACTTTGCTGAATGTTGCGGCTAATCCTTCTTTCTTTATATTTTGTAGCACCTGAGCAACCAGATCGGGACGTTGTTTTGCTTTTCCCAATAAATTTGCCTTCGCTACTTTAATTGTGCTGCGTTCAGTTCCTGAGCTTATTAACGAATATTCATTTTCCACTAATAACATTCCATCTGAAATAGCGGGCATGGGTATTTCGTCAACATACAGTTCGCCGGTTTTAAAATTTTGTATAAGTTGTTTCAAGAGAAAAAGATTTGAATGTTTAATCGTAATAGATTAGAATAATTTCTTCATGAATTTATTGATAAATAATTCATGCAAAATAACAAAACAATACAATGCTTAATTACATAATAATAAAATATTTTCAGTATAGTAGTCCCTGGAAAACTATTTTAAAATGAAATACGATAATTCAAACCAACCTTCTTTACTTTTGCCATGGTTAATTTTATAATTAGAATAAAGCCGGGAGGTATAATAAAATAATTTTCGGTAAGATAGCCAATATTGCAAAGCTAAAATCCGAAGTCTATAAATCCGATAAAAGTCTTTTAAATTTAATTTATAATACCGTCTTATTGCATCTTTAAATACATTTGAATAACTTCTATAAATTATTCTCTTAGAAATACCAGTAAGTTGATTAAATTCATGGCTGCGGCGAACGGATCCAAAATAATCAACGAATACTCCCTTGTACCGTTCGCTTATTCGCATCCACATATCACCATCTTCCCCATTACTGTAATTTTCATTAAACAAGCCAACATTATTAAAAACATATCTTCGAAAAAGAAATACGTTTGTGCACACGACATTATTACTGGAAATCACCGGATATAAAATGTCCCTTTTTGTTATCTTAGCTTTTGTCCATGATTTAAAAAATCTGGTATCGCCTTCTTCTCTGACTTCAAGAATCCGGCAAAATGCGAAACCAAATCCCTCGTTATAATCTAATGCCGAAGATATTTTTTTGAGGTGACCAGGTAAAAAGAAATCATCTGAATCTAAAAAACAGATGTAGGGTTTCGATGATGCCAATATTCCTCTATTCCTTGTGCTCGATGCACCTTGCGTAAAACAATTCACAGGTTTTCTCAAAATAGTTACGCTTTCACCAAATGATTCAGCAATTTCTATAGTTTTATCGGTTGAACCGTCATCAGATATTATAATTTCGATATCTCCATCATATTCCTGGATTAAAACACTCTTGATCGCTTCAGCAATAAATTGTTCCCTGTTATAAGTCGGTATAATAATGCTAATTCCTTTCATTATCAACGTTTTTCTTATTTATTATTTTTCTAAACTCAACCGAATCTTTTATGATTGAATTAGGTCATTTTGTATAGATTAGGTTGAATTTAAAATCAGGCTATCAAGTTTTATCAGATAATTTTTTAATGCGCTGGATCTTTTTAAGTTTGACTTTTTTTGAATACGATGGCATAACGTCAAAACAAATCAACACTAATATCTCAAAATGATTTTCTGGATTTATATATAATTAAGATTATCTATCCATTCAGGTAAAATATTTATTTAAGACTTTTATATAGTCAAATTTTACTTCCCTGTCGTTTATTCTATCAATAATAATTCCACATTGGTTATAATCAGGATGTACCATAATTTCTAATTTTTTTCTTTCAAATAACCTAGGGTCTTGCTCTAATTGCCAGATTGCTTCCAGTTGATTTCCAAAAAAATCCGAATAATTTAAGCTGTGAAATTTTATGAGTTTATTTATCATAATTCTGTAGCTTGATTTATAAATCTTTGTTGACCGGTTAAGGTTATTAAGAATTCGCATTGAAGGAATATTATATGATTTTAATAATGTCAGAATAATTCTTGTTATAGACAATACTTCGTGTATATGGTGATGTGTATCAATATGAGTTATTTGAATTCCGGCATTTCTGACTTTCATAATTTGTGCTGCAAATTCATTATATATTAGTTCTTTTCTTTTTTTTGCCAAAAAAAATAATCTTCTTTTAAACATTGCTAAGTCACAATTATATCGATCATTAAAATAACCTTTTATTAACATATCAGATGTAACAGGCTGACCTTCCGTCAATGTTAAGTGAATCCCTATTTTAGCAATAATGTTGTGCTTATGAGCCAATTCAACAGCCTCATCAAAACCTGGCATGTTAGGCAATAATGTAGTACTATTAATTAATTCATTATTAAATGATTCGATAATCGCTTTATTAACTGATGAATTAAATCCAAAATCATCAGCATTAATAATTATTGCACTTTTTGAAAGCATAGTAGCATTTTCTATGTCAGTTTTTTTTATATTCTAAATACAGAATATTAAATAAACCTGTTAAGCCTCCAATACCTTCAGAAAGCATGAGAATCCCACGGTATCTTTTTTTTACTGGTATAGGAAGTATTATTAAAGCAAAAATTCCCCCTATAATATAGATCAAACTGATCAGAATTTTCTTAAATATTTTAAAATATTCTTTTTCTAATTTCAGAACATAGGTAAAAGTACTTGCACCTCTATAGATTCTTTTTATTAACCAACTAATATTTGCTCGACTTTCAGGAATAGTTTCATAGACAATAGCGTTTGCAGACCAAAAGAACTTGGCACCTTTTTTTAAAAGTTGTATTCCAAAATAAGAGTCGCCTGACCCAATAATATTAAATCGATTATCAAACCAGACATCATATTGTTGAAGTGAAGATCGTTTTATTATTAAATTCCCGGTGGTAAGAGTACTTAACTGGAAATTATCAGGGTAACTTTCTCTGTTAAACCAACACGAAATATATTTTGAAACAACAGTGTCAAATACCGCTAAAACAGGTCCACGAGCAGCATCAGCATTATTACTTATTATTGTTTTTAATAATTCATTCAACCATTCTGTGGTTACATATTCATCGTCATCTATAAAAACTATAAAATCAGGATTAGTCAACAGAGCTTGTTTTATCAGCTCATTTCTAACTATTGAGATACCCTTAACAGGATGATTAAAATAATCTATTTTATATGAATCATAAAATCTTTCTGTAAGTTCATTCGTAACTGACTCAGCCGTCCTTAAAGCGTCATTATCGACAATAATTATATGAAAATCCTTGACTAATGATTTATTTACGTTGCACGAAATAATGCTAAGGATCAATTTTTCCAGCATTATGGGCCTTTTATAAGTAGGAATACAAATTGCTATATTATACATATTTACACTTCTTACCTACCTCAGGCAATTCATTTAAATTGAAAGTTATAAAGAGTCATATAAAAACGATTGTTCCTTTTATAATATTTAAGGTCCAATTTTGAAAATATTTATAACGATTATTTTAACCGGATAATAATTCATCAAATTTCTTCAAAGTTGCCTGAAAGGAGTATTTTTCAAGGAAACATTTTCTACTATATTCATTGAATTTTTCCCTTTTTACAGAACAGTAATGATTTATGGTATTTATAAACTCTTCTTCATTATTGCACATTGCCCCAACTTTTTGATATTCCACTTCATAACCCTCAAAAGCTTCCTTAGTGCCAATTATATTTTTACCATACATTAATGATTCACAAGTCTTAACTTTCATTCCACCACCAATAAAAATCGGAGAAATAACATAATCTGCTCTAATAAGAATGTGGGATAAGTCAGGAACAAAGCCAAGAAATTCAATATTAGGATGAACAAATTGATCTTTTAATCCATCCATGCCAATACCTGCAATTTGTAATTTTACCTTAACTTTGTTAAGAACATTATTAACAAACCATTTAAGACCTTGTACATTTGGATACCAATTATTACCAAAAAAAATTAAAGTTGGAGGAGTTGAAGTAAGTTCTTTACTTTGATCTTTTAATGCATCAAATAAGCTAATTGGTATAATAGTTGCCTTAAAGGTACCATATATTTTTTGAAGGTCCCTTTGGTCACGCTTGTTTAGAACAACAATTCCGTCTGAATATTTAATAGCATTTTTTTCGTTATAATACATCATAAGAAGCCTCCAATAAGTCAGAGGCTTGATTGCAGCGTACTGTCGTGCTATATTATATTCGACGTTATGAAAGAAACATATTACCTTGCCTTTATACCCGGCTTTTTTTAAGTAATATGCAATTACGCCTAATTGAGATGTATCAATAAATACGTAATCGGTTTCTTTGGAAACAGATATCAAATTATCAATTTTTTTATGAGTCACTCCCTCGATAAAACCATTTAAATAGTTAACCCACTTTCTAATCCTATGAACAGGGTCTTTTTTTAGTCCATTTGTTAAATCAATCACATCCACATTATTTCTTCCAATCAGTTCGCAAAATGATAAGTAATTCCTGTTAGTACATTGAAAACCGCCATGGGACTTTTCATTTACATCCCTGGCACTAATAAAGAGTAACCTCATTTAAGATTAATTTGTTTATTTATTGCCTGTTAACATGAAATTGTTGCAGGAAATGACTTTTTTAAAATTCCTATGGATGACCGGTAAATCTTATATAAATATATGAGTAAGATGCTGAGAGCTTGAAATTTATTTCGCTCCAAAACTAAGTCAAGCTTTTTCATTAGAGTTGCAATTTTACCAAAGGGGAGATTACCAATTTTTGATTTTATTGTACCCATAAACCATCTTCGCACCTGTTTTTGCAATACAGAAATTTCAATATTAATTTCACCATGTTTTGTTTCTTCGAATACCCATCTCGCAAATTCGAGCTGAGAATTCAACTTTCTTATTACAATCGCCTTGTCCTGTCCAATGGAACAAATATTAAATGAACTTAATCGCCAGAGAACCTTTGATTTTTCAATGTTACAGATACCTCTTTTTTTAGCTAATTTTATCCAGGTTGCATCATCACTACACCATGCTAAATCAAAATTCTGAAACCGCTTCTGATTATAAAAATGTGATTTCCTGAATATATATTCAACCGCTAAACTAAAGTAACTTATACTTAACTTCTTTAATAAAAAGTCTTCACTGGTCAATATTTCAGAAAAAGGATAAAACTTTGCAATAATATTATCATGCCCGTCGATTTTCAGAACATTAAAGTGATAGATATCAAAATCCGGATGCTGGTACATTGTTTGATAAAAGTCATCAACACATGTGGAATCCATAATATCATCGTCAGAAAATAACCATATCCATTCTTCATCGCCAACTAAGTCTATGCATCTCTCCCATTGAGCAACAAGATCTTTTCCCCCTAAATTTTCATCAAAATGTTTATAAGTTATAGCGATACTTTTTTCGTACTTTTTCACAATGTCATATAAGTTGCCGGGACTACAATCATCACCAATGTATAGAGTAAATTCTTTATTTGTTTGATTTGCGATTGATAATAATGCCTGGTCAAAAAACATGTCTTTAAATGCAGGTATAACAATAGCCAGTTTCTTCATAAGAGTTTAAAATATCTATTCTGCTTTTGATAGATTTGAAATAACAAGTATCCTCTGCCGTTTTAAAATACTAAAGCTGCAATTACTCTATAGAAATACTATTCAGGTTCATCTGATCTATATATTGTGATTGATAGAGATATAAAACAAACACGGTACAAATCAAAAAGTCCTTAGAATAAGCGGTGTCGGATGTCAAACTTGTTATTAAAAGAAACCATAAATAATATTTTAAATAGTAATAATCCTTATTTAGTGGTATAGTAAAACTTCTAATCCATATGAGAATATATCCTAAAACTCCAATTATACCAAACATGGCATATACAGAGATAATACCGATATCTGACATATAATACCCTCTTAGTTTTAATGATTCAATAAATTTATTATAGAATGAATTGTCCCCGAAAGGCACGCCATTACCAACAAACTTATTGATATTATTAGGTGATAATTCAGTAAGAAAATAAGTACCGGACAAAACACGTATATTTTCCTTCCCCTCCTGGGAGGTTTCCTGCTGTATTTCAAGTAGCCCTTTAACAATTGGATTATTGGATTTTAATATGTATAAAAATAATAATCCAATAAGAAAAGCAATCGTAATCATTTTTCTAAAAAAGGATAAGTCTTTAATAAAATGGTAAAGAAAGATTAAAAATACTGCAATTATGAATTGTCGGGTGGCTTGTATTATTGGAATTACCAGACCTGATAATGTCAATAATATCCAGGCTAATCTGCCTTTTTTTTGAGAGGTTAATTTATTTAGAGCAATAAATGAAGCAAGAAATAAGGCCCCCTGTCCGGCAATTGATATCCTGATAGTACCTCTTTCTTCATTGAATTCATCTGCCCTTCCAAAAAGCACAGTCTGACTATGAATTAATTGATAGAAAAAAAGTATGCAATAGATTACACCGTAAATCAGAATTATTTTTTCAATAATATGACCAGGAATTTCTTTTTGTAGCAAGTAAAAAAAGAATATCCATAGCATCATGGGTACTGTTCCAAATATGCTATTCTGATAACCTTGGCCCCATGACATATGTGCAATAAATATTGAGACCAGCATTGATAATACGATTAATTGTACCGGCAACACGAATCCCTGACGTTGAGTGAAAAAGAAAGGTATTGATATTGCAATTGCAAAAGAGACATAAAGAAACGGTAAATAAAGCACAAAAAACTTACTTAAGAATCGCGCTTCAAAAAATTGAAAAGAAAAAACCACTAAGAGAGAAATAAACAATATCTGAAATGATTTCATCATAATGTGTCGTCGACCTTTACAGATTCAATTATGCACCAAAGATTTGTAGAGCTCCACCAATTCACTGCAATTTTGAGAAATGGTTTTTAACTCTGGAATTTGACTTCTGAACATACTAATTTGATGTGGGTTATCAATTATATACATAAGTTTTTCTTTCAGGCTGTCCACAGAGGCTGCCAGGTAAAGTAATCCATTAACATTATCCTTTATAAAATCAGGAAATCCTCCAACTCCTGGAGCTATTATGGGTAATTGACAACTGAAACTTTCAAATATTGTTTGGGGAGCTGTATCTGCACAAAGTGATGGTAAAACCATGATGTCAATTGTATTTGAAATATTTGGTACTTCTTCAGGCGAATATCTGCCATGAAATCTAACCTTTTTGGCATACTCGTCAATTAGTAATATATTTTTATTAATTGAATTGATGTAATTATTGTCATATGTACCATATAATTCTATTACACATTTCTCTTTATAAATATTTGGCATCCTGGTAAAAGCATCAATTAACTGATGCACACCCTTATAGTATCCTATTCCTCCAATAAAACCAAACACAATATTCTCATCATTTACTTCCTTGAGGTGTTCTGTTTTATTTTCTGAAATTGTCGAACCTATATGCTGGATCAGAATTTTTTGAGGATCCACTCCATAGGTGGATAACTTATCCTTTACATCTTTTGAAACAGCTATAACAAGATTTGCCGAATTGAGTGCATATATATTCTTTTGTAATCTTGTACTCAACTGATACTCTAACTTTGGGCTTTTAAATGTTATGTAACTTGCAGAACCGAATTTTAGATCAACAATCTTATCAATTTCTTTTGAACGAAAATGTTTTCTCAATTTTAAAATACCTTTAATTAATTTGAAGATTACTGGCATTGAATTTCGTATCCTTTCTCTTCTTTTCTCATATTTAGAATTAAAGCCATTCAGTTTTTTTTGGACACAAAAACTACATTTCTGCATGTTATATGGACCATCGCATATTTTATTATTAAAATCAACCATTACCCGATGAGGGCATAACCACCAGTATTCATGAACAGTAACAATTACTTTAACCCCTAGCTGACGTGCAACATTTATCATGCTTGATGAAAAACCAAAAATCTCATTTATATGAATTATCTGTATTCCATGGCGTTTAATAAAATCACTGAACAATCGGTCTATCCAATTGGAAGTATCAACATTTACATTGTCATAGTTCTTTACCAGACCAGGTCCGTTTATCAATTCAAAGCACTTGAATTCGGAATATACTTTAGACTCTTCAATTCGAATCCTTCCAAAATCAAAGTTTAAAGTACTTGCACCATTAAATAAATAATATATTTCCTGGCTTTTTGAAAGTTCAAGCGCTAATGGTCTCGTGTAATTTGTCACCCCACCTATTCTTTTCGGATAGTCCCCAATTATTAAAATTCTCATTTTAATATTTTTTTAACCAACTCTTTGGCTTGAATCATGTTGTCCTCAATAGAACAGTATGTCCATTCTCCATATCTACCTATAGAATAGACATTATGTTTCGAAAGGAATTTCATTTTCTCCGGTTTATCCTTTTCGCTCTCAAGGTTTATATGAACATAGGCTGGATCCATAATGACACTTGAATAAGCTATTAGTTGATGATCCTCAATAATTCCGGCAATTCTGAGATCGTCAAGAACTCTGTTGAAGTAATCCTCTGGATCTGCATTATCTTCTTTATTAAGCCCTATTTCGACATATAGGCTAAGTTTATCTGTGCTAAAAATATTGTCATAATATCCTACTCTATAAAATGAATATTTCTTCTCAGGAAAATAAACCCAGTGATTTACTTTATCGTTACCCTTTTTATTAAATCCAAGATTAAATACCAGAACCTTGTTCCATGAATAAATCTCTTTATTATAAAAGACATTACATATATCCATCAGGAAAGGAAAAGGTATTGTAGATATAAGGTTATCGAACTTAATTTCTCTTTGTGAAGTTTTTGCGACTTGATTTTTCAAATCAATATGCAAAAGCTCTTCATTTAGAGATAGTCTTTCTGGTACAACTCTTTTGAATAATGAATTTACATATTCTATTGCACCTCCACGTGGATATGCAAAAAAGCTATTGTACGAATCATTGTCAGACTTTTTAAAGTTTCTAATAATCTCTTCTTTGTTTGCATAGGGAAAGAATCTGCCCATTGCATTTACATCTAAAAGATTTGTATCCGTAGCGTATAATTTTTCGTTATAAGGAATTAAAAACTTTTCTGCAATACCCATCCCAAATTTTGCAATGACCATTTCCTTAAAATTAGAAAAATTTGAGTCTCTTTCAGAAAATAAATCATACAGGCAATCAATAAATTCATCCTTAGGCAATTGATGAATATTTTTTTGGAACGGATAATCAATGTAAAGATTTTTATATTTTATCTGTGTCTTTTTTGTTATCTCAAGAATATTTTCTCTATCCATCCCTGACAGAAGATGTTCTTTAATATCCTGATCTCTAAAGTGGAAAAAATGTCCTGAATAATCCCATGTAAAACCTTCTTTTTTTATTGTTTTGCAATAACCTCCTATAGAGGAATCCTTTTCGATTATAAGATAATCTTTATGACCACAAAAATTTGCATAGCTTAATCCAGAAATCCCAGCACCGACAATTAGATCCATTTATTTAATATTAATTTTTTTTAATTCTATTTTTTACATAATCATAGGCCTTATGTAATGGCAGGTAATCTAATTTTACAATAAAAGCTGTAAATAATGCTAAGATAAAAACTCCCAGACTGCGAATTAAGAGAGGACTTAAATTTAGCTTACATAAATAATATGACAGAATGATTGTAATAATACCTGTAACCAAAAATAATACCAGATTATCAATTCGTTCCATGACTTTCACCTTTCTGGAATACCATTGTAACATCAGTTGTAGAATAATATTTCCTATCACCATACTAACTGCCGCTCCGCTTATCCTGTAGTGAGGGATTAAAAAGAAACTGATTATTACTACAGATAGGGAGGACACAATATACGAAAACAGTATCTCCTTAGTACGTGCTATTGCATATAAAATGCCATTATAAATAGAAGAGAAAATCAGAAATGCATATCCAATGACTGTTATTATTATTGGTGTTGCCAAGGACAAAAATTCTTTAGACGCGAAAATTCTAATAACATCCTTAACAAAAAATATATAACCAATAATTCCACTTATTATTAAAAATAAATACACTTTAACTATCATTTGATATATGGAGTTAAATTCTATTTTCTTTCCACTTCTAATAAGATTTGAACACGTTGAGAACCAAAAGAATTGTAACGTTGTTCTTAATATTAGAAAAATCCCGGAAATTGATAACAATACTGAGAAAGATCCAACTTCCTCTAATTGACCAAAATAGCCAAGCATGTAAACACCTATAAAGCTTAAAAGCCATTCAGAAATATATACCGGGATAAGAGGTATCCCGATCTTTACAACCGTTCTGAAGAATAATTTATCAATGTACCATTTAAACTTAATCTCCTTATTTACTTTTATCAATAATATTATTGAAGCTACCAGTTGGGTTATATATACAGGAATCATTAAACTCAAATAGCTTCGATATTTAAGAACAGCCAGGATTGTCAATAGAGCACTACCATAGGCAACTATGAAGTTTATAATAACTAAAAGTTTAGATTTTTGATAGCATTGATATAGCATTATAGATGCCTTAAAAGCAACTGCAATTAAGACATAAATTATGATAGGCAGCCAATATGATTTTGTTATAGGTAAATAAAATAAAACAACTGACGTGGGTACAATGAATAAAAGAACTATAATTGTGCAAGATGATAATATTGTGCTAAACTTACGAGTAACTGATTCATTATCAAAATCTGACGAGAAAAACATTCCGCTTCCATCAAAAAGATTCAATGTTACTATGGGTATCAGCAAAGAAGCAGAAGTTGAAATAATTAGCCAAATGCCTAAATCTTCTTTAGCCAGAAAATGGACAATTATAGGTAAAGTTATCATTCCTTTGATACGAATAAGGAATTGAAACAACATACCTAATCCGGCATTTTTAAAAACAGCTTTATTGGTTGTATCGAAACTGAGTAATGCCATTTTATATTTTTATAAAATAACAGTTTAATCTGTAATTATATGTCGACTTGTATTTATTCTGATTCCAGTGTTTACATAATTTTTGTCATTATTATGTAACTTCCTGAAAAACTGCAATTAGGGGTATGATAATATTGGCTGTTCCAAATTGCAATATTTCTACCTAAAAATAATTTCAATTGAAATTCTCATAATCGGTTTCCCCGCAAGGTTTTTTAATGTATCATTCATTGCCAAACTTCCAGGAAATTTTAACAGATTTTTGCATGATAAATGCGATCCAAAGGAGTAAGACGGGGACAATTTTAGTAAACATGCGTATTTCTGAGCTCCCTAAGGTACTTCCACCTAAATACAGTAAAACAAAAAAAAGAGTAAACTTAAGTGGGAAAATTATATCCCGCCAATTCATAAAAGTCGGGATCATGCAGAATAATGCCAGTACAATAATGATCCCACTGAAAGGTAGTCTTAGCAAATCTTTGTAGTCTTGAAGTCTGTATGAATAAGGGTAATCAAAGAGTATCCTCCCCAGGTTACTAAAGCAATTTTGAACAAATTTTATCGGATGAGATTTTATATTATTGATTGCCATTCTTTTAAAAACCTCATCCTGTTCAGGTGAATAGTAATTGAATTTATTATATTCCTCAAAATCTTTTTGATGATTTGCTTTTAAAGTTTTAAAATAATCTGAGTTGGTTTTTATCAAAGGATTATTTTTAGAAGTTAAATCAAACCAATCACCATATTCTTTTTCATAAGGAGTAGTCATCCAGTATAAGTTGTTGCCTCCGGATGTTCCCCAACAAAGCATTTTCCCTGTTAAACTATATGTGTAAAATAAATATGGAACCGTGAAAGCAAAAGCAATTAATAAAACCTTCATCCCTTTAGTATAAATAATTGATTTTCTATGTATTACCCAGAGTAATCCTAAACCAAGAATCATTATTATTAAAACATATCCAAAAATAATTTTAGTTAGTACTAAATATCCGAATGTAAAACCTGAAGCGTAAATATATCGTTTTTGTTTAACTGTATTTTCATTTGGATTAAAAGCATTCATTAACAGAAAAATCAGTAACGATATTAAAAATGAAGTTAAAATTTCAGGTTGCATTATTTTCATTTCCCGATATGAGTTGTAATATAAGGCCCAATACAAACTAGTTATCAATGCCATCGGAAATGATACGATTTGCCTTAAAGCTTTAAATAATAATATTATGGATAGATAATAAAGCAAAGCATTCATTAAGGTGATATAAATCATGGGAATATGCAACCCAATAAATGGCATTAAAAATATTGGATACCCAGGACCGCTTGGTATATTTATATTCGGTGCAGGAAGTGAATAAAATCCATGAAGAAGATTTTGTGCCAACATCCTGTATTGAGCTTCGTCCCCGTCATTTCCAACAGTATGAAAAATTAATACCCAAATAATAAAAAATATCAGAAAAGGGGAAAAAAGCAGGAATGGATTTTCAGGAATGTTGATTGGTTTTTTCATTGGTATAAGTTATTCAATACGGAAGACAAAAAAATTTATTCAATGTTATGTCTCTGTTTTATCTAAGATATCATCATGAACAGCAGGCTTGTTTTTACCTTCAGGTTGAAGTACTGTCTTCTCATTATCAAAAATAAGCTTTTTATTGATTGAGGTGCTGAAATGATATAGCTCTTCATAGTATCTTTTTTGTTGCAGGGAGATAAATCCAAGGCTTAATATCTGAATCGCGGCCAGAAGAGTAATGCCGCCAACAAAAAATGCATGCGGACGCTGATTGAATACTAAACCAATTGCTTTTGAAAACCTGTCATCAAAATAGACCTGATCTATTTGAATAGTCGGCATTATTTTAAAAGTATTGATAAATATCCAACCAATAATATATGCAGAGACTAAGAATAAAAAAAATCCGGCAGCAAGGAAGAAAATGTATGGTCTAAAAATGAATCCCGCCATTAACCCTGAAAAAAATGTTTTTACCACTTTCATCCCGGATTTTCTCTTATCACCTACCTTATTTTGTTCGGTCCAGTCAAGATGAGCAGGTATTTCTATAATCCGTGCACGAAGAATCATGGATTTATATAGAATTTCAGGACTAATTTCGTAATCTTTCGTCTTCAAATTAAGACTTCTTAAGAAATTTGTTCTATATCCTCTTACCATTCCAGTGTAAGTATGAAGCTTCTCCTGAGCAGCAAGTTTGAGGAACTGATTCTCCACCCGGCTCAAAATTCTCCTGAAAACAGGGACAGCTGTAACTTTCCCGCCTTTCATGTAGGGAGAAGCTATAACAACGTCAGCCTTTGTGCTTTCAAGAGTTTCCAGAAGCTTCCCAATATGATAAGGAGCATAGCTTAAGTCCAAATCCAGTGTAATTGTATATGCCCCTTTTACATGAGCAAAACCTGTTTTCAGGGCATTACCAAGATTAAGGTTTACAATATGATGTATAACTTTGATTATTGAATTTGTTTTGGCAAACTCATCAGCAAGTGATCCTGTCCTGTCTGTACTGCCATCGTTGATAAATATCAGCTCCCAATCATATTTCTCATTAAGATCTTCTAAATAATCACAGATAGTTGTCAGACTTTTAACAATTATGGCTTCTTCGTTATAACCAGGGATGACAATTGAAACCAAAGGTTTTGACCCAGTGAAATGTTTTTTTGTTTCCATTTTTTTAAAATTACTCTTCAATTAATATATACCGACAGGTGATATTCTAACAGCAGAGTATCTTAACTCCCTATAACCAGGACAGATTCTTCAATAGAACATGGAATTTTATGTTTAGTATTTCCAGTGTTCCATTAAGAAAATCAATGTTCAATACTTTTCGTCCAAAATCGACCATTGAGGCATTTGATTCAATCCCAATCCCTACCCAGCCAATCTTTTCAAATTCTACAGGAATAAATTCTCCGGCAGATCAGATGTTTAGTACAGTCATATTAAATTTAAAGTAAAAAAATTTTAACAAAGATTCTGATTTGAAATCATTTATACTGTTTTAAAATAGTTGAGATGTATGCGTCCATATCGACCAAATCAAAATATTTCATCAAGATTCTTATGACCTCTTTAAATATCAGAACCTTCTTACTGCTATCAGTCTTCATCCCGGGGAAGAAATTAAGTTCTTTAATTTTGTCCCCCCCTATAATATCAAGGGGATGTAATAAAAAGTTGATAGGTGTCCGTGTAATTTTACACATGAATATTGCAAAATATAAATAAACTTTCATCAAGGATTTTGAGAACAGGCTAATATAAATTAAATAACTCATATGAAAAGGAATTCTAAATATCGGAACGGTAGTTATTGGTATTTCCAAAATCCCGTTACCAGATTTTAGTTTATATAAGTATGGCTTCAATCTTCTGAATCCTTCTGAGAATGATCCGAACAAGCTCGCACGTTTCCTTCTTTCATTTTTTGAAAAATTTGATCTCCAAAAGTAGTACAACCTGGCAAATGGTCCAATAAAAGTTGGTAATGTTGAGGAGTCGTATAAATAGTGACGATCATATAAAACTTCAATCAATTCTTCATTCCAACTAAATCCAGGACCCCTGAATCCTCTTGGTTTTTTCCCGGTTGCTTCATAAATTGCATTCTCTGCATTTTCAAGTTCCGCTACCAATTGATCCCTGCTGTACTGATTGATCCATACTTCATGCTGGAATGAATGGTTACCTATGTCGTGCCCTTCATCAGATATAGATTTTAAAAATGGTTTGTTTTTTTCTTCTGCAGCATCCCGTCCAACAATAAAGAATGTTATTTTAATATCCAGTTCCCGTAGCAGATCAAGGATATATGGGATAAAAATCTCATAATAAGAAGGATAGGTTTCCCAATCTTTATCCCCATGAGTCTTCATGTAAGACCATTGATTATCTAAATCAAGTGATAGACTAGCTAGTGGTTTACTTCTCATTTCTAATAGTCTCTAATACTTTTGGCAAATAAAAAGCTGATATTTTTAAGGTTTCATTAATATTTAATGTTCCATCAGTAATAAATGATGAATTGATAATAAACAGATTTTTTATTGAAGTTTTAAAAGATGGCAGATTCTTTGAATAATCGATCACTGGAACAGTAATAACATATTTTGCTTTTGCCACTTTACAATCAACTATGTCATCATCCTTAAAGTCAGGTTGCATTATTTTCAGCGAGCTAAGAAAGATTTCTTTTAAAGTATTATCAGGTAAATCGAATATTCTATCTTCAGAATTGACATATTTTGGAAGATAGACCAGGGAATTACCTCCGAATGTTAAGGTGCCTACGAGAGAGGTCATCTCTATAACACCAGTTAATGAGATATTCTCATCGGTAATATTAGTAATATAATATGGAGTTAATTGTTTTTTTAAAAGTAAAGAAAGACATACAACACCCAAATATCTAATTTTATTGAGTGTTTTGATTTCCAAACTAGTTAAGGTAGGACATATTCGTGCTGTATGGATAGAAGGCAAAGTAGAAATAATATATTTAAATCTCATTTCAATCCCGTCCAATGAGACAACACTTAGAGCATAATCGTGTCCCTGCTTAACTTCCGCGACTTTAAAATTGCTGATGGTCTGTATATTTTCGGCAATTATTTTAACTCTCATAGCATTAAGAATCCTTGAATATCCTCCATGTACATACCCAAAAAGTTCTTTCTTTGCACTGCTCTTTCGGGCTCCGTAAAGTCTTTTAATCGTAGCACAGATAAAAGCTGCAGACGTGTATTTATAATCCTCTCCCAATTTTGATTTTAACAACGGAAGCCAAATCCTTTTAAATGTTTTTTCCCCAGACCACCTTTTAAGCCACATCGTAACAGGAATAGACTCAAGCCGTTTATAATTTTTAATATTCGAGCCAATTAATATGGTCAATCCCAATCTCAACTTGTCAACCAGATTCAATGCAGGAAACTTTAAAAATTCAAACACATTCGAGATTGAGTAATAGCGCCCATTAGTAAAAAATCCTGTTTTTGTTTCCTTCCATTTCAAATCCTCCTCTAAACCAAGGTCACTAATCATCCCTTTTGTATAGGAATCATCAGGAAGAATAACATGATAGAATTTATCCCAGGTATATTTTCCTATTTTAGCAGGGCTTGCTAATCCTCCGATTTCAGAAGCACCTTCTAATATTGTTACGTTATAACCCTCCCTGGCCATCCGTCGGGCTATGTCTATGCCCATAATTCCTCCGCCGATTATCCCTATTTGCTCTAACTCTGACATTTTACTCTATATACAGGATTCTATTAACAAAATACTAAAAAATAATTAATTCAAGTTGTCAGGAATACTGATTTAATATAATGATTTGAATCTTTCAAATGAATATGCCTGAACATATCGTAAAAAGTCATTTACATTGATGTATGGCTGAATGGTTTGGGAATAAATAGCGATTAACATATTCTGTTTAATTTATCAATTAACAACCAATCCAATATACGATATAAAACTTTCGTAAATATAAATAACTTAAGATTAGGTCCACCAAACCTACAAAATCTGAAGAATTATTATTAATAAAAACAATTATAATTGACATATTTATTGATGATTTGCTTAAAAAATTGTACTCATTGAACCAGAAAAGTTGATTTGATCTCGTTGGAATACTTTCCTGTCTGGCAGTGCACTATTCAAATGCATTAACTCAAATGCCGCTTTTGGCCATAGCAGGTGTACAATATATGCCAAGAATGCTTATACTAATTACTACATCGAAAACATATTAAAGGATGCAGAGAACATTGATCTTATAAATAATAACTTGACTAGTAAATTTCGAAATTTCGCTTTTGCCATTCAATTGTTATTCTAAGACCTTCATCGAGGGTATACTTAGGTCTATACCCTAGCTCTGTTTTAATTTTAGTAATATCGGGAACTCTTCTTCGCACATCCTCATATCTTCCGAAATTACTATAAGGTATGAAATTAATGTTTGGCACTGATTCTTTGTCATTCATCAGGTACCATATTCTGTGTCCTAATTCTTTAATAGTTATTTCCTCATTCGGATCGGCTGCTATATTGAAAATATTATTTTGTGATTTTTTCTCAAAGATACATTTCATTATTCCCTGAATTGTATCTTCTATATAAGTAAAAGTACGAGTCTGAAGCCCATCTCCATGAATTTCAATAGGCTTACCTTCAAGAATATTTTGCATAAAAACTGCCTGAGGTCCGCCCCACCAGGTTACATTCTGATTTGGTCCGTACGAACCAAAAAACCTCATAATTGTATAGTCCATATTAAATTCATCATGATTTGCAATAATCAATTGTTCTCCTATCAGCTTCGAAGATGCATATGCCCAGCGTTTAATAGATGTTGGTCCCAGCACAAGATCAGATTCTTCATTAAACGGAATTTCAGGATTCTTGCCGTAAACATCTGATGTGGAAGCAAAGATAAGCTTAGACTTATCCTGAAGACATTTCTGGATTACATTTCTTAACATTAAATAATTTTCCTCTAATGTACGTAGTGCAGAAGTATAGCGAGGAATCTTCTGTGAAGCAAGGTGAACAACAATATCCGCTTTTGTTTGATTAAGTAATAATGGATTTGCCAAATCACCTAAAATGAAGTTAAAATGCGGGTGTTTAATGATATTATTAAGGTTTCTTAAGGTTCCATAACTTAGATTATCAATGCCGATTACCTTATCGCTGCCTTCAAGTATCTTCTTTGCCAGATTTGAGCCAATAAAACCGGCAACCCCAGTTATAAGTATTTTCATATTTCTAATTTATAATTAACCCTGCAAGATGGTCTTGCAATAATATTCTGGACAATTACGCAGGCCATTAATCCCTTTTTTCCATAATTTATGTCCTACAGACTGTAATTTAATTCACTGAATTCAAAAAGGGATGTTAAGACTGTAAAGTTTTTTATTTGACCTTATATCTGTCAGTTCTTTCGGAA
>CAWFFK010000006.1:0-456786 GCA_963815075.1 uncultured Bacteroidales bacterium | reverse complement strand
CGGTGCGGACGGGACTCGAACCCGCGACCCTCGGCGTGACAGGCCGATATTCTAACCAGCTGAACTACCGCACCATTTATTGCGCAGCAAAATTAATCTAATTTTTAATTATGCAAAATAAATCTTATTAAAAAATAGCCTTAAAGTCCATAAAGCACAATAGGGTTCCGGAGTATAGAAAGTTCGTAAAGCATTAAAGTTGATAAGTCCCCTAAAACAGTGATATCAAAATATATTTTTGACATGTGGCTTTTAACTTTTGACCATTGCTTTTTGACTTACATATAAATATGCTATTTTTATCCACTTTTCTTTTTTAAATTCAATGGGAAATTGGAAACGAACTTCCGAATTATTAGTATTCTAAGATCATTCACTTATTTATCGGGGGAAATGAAGAAGTCGTTATTTTTTATAGTGCTTCTATCATTAATGTCCTGGCTCCAGGCTCTCGCTCAACCGGTCAACCATTGGGAGACAGCCGTGTACAACAACGATACCTGGCATTATTTTGTTGGAACCTCTGAACCTGATGCTGGCTGGAGAACATTATCATTCGATGATAGTAGCTGGCAAAATGGACCAGGCGGATTCGGATATTCTGATAATGATGATAATACCATAATCCCTCAGTGCAGTTCAGTGTTTCTGCGGATTAAATTTACTGTACAGGATACTGCTGCTATTGATGAAGCATTATTAAGTATGGATTATGATGACGCTTTTGTGGCATATCTTAATGATGTCGAGATAGGCCGATCAGGAATAACCGGTATTCATCCGACCTACGACCAATATGGTACTGACCATGAGGCTCAGCTCTACCAGGGAGGAACGCCCGAATCGTTTATTATTGATAAAAAATTATTAATGACTTGTCTTTTACCTGGTGAAAACCTGCTTGCAATCCAGGTTCATAATGCTTCACCCACATCATCCGATATGTCATCAAATGCCTGGCTTTCGTTCGGAATTAAAAATTCAGCCTATTATTTTCGTACGGTACCGTCATGGTTTTCGATTCCAGTAGAATTTGAATCATCAAACCTGCCGATCGTTATAATAAATACTGATGGCGGAGTGACTATCCCTGATAACCCAAGGGTATTGGCCAATATGAAAATAATCTGCAGGGGTAAAGGTTTAAGGAATTATCTAACCGATATAGATTCAGCTAAATATCTTAATTATGACGGCAGAATCGCTATAGAGATCAGAGGATCAAGCTCTCAGGTGGATCCGAAAAAACAGTATGGATTCTCAACCAAACAGGCTGACGGTATTGTTAATAATAACGTCAGTATACTGGGATTGCCTGAAGACAACGACTGGATACTTAACGGACTGGTATTTGAGACATCGCTGATACGAAATTATCTTTGCTACAACCTGTCGCGAATGATAGGAGAGTACGCCAGCAGAACTGTATATTGTGAGGTGGTAATAAATGGTGAATATCTGGGACTTTACCTGCTGCTGGAGAAAGTGAAACAGGGTCATGACAGGGTAAATGTAACAAAAATAGATCCGGGTGATAACAGCTACCCGGATGTTACCGGGGGTTATATAACAAAATCTGATAAAACTACCGGAGGTGATCCGGTTGCATGGACAATGTCGAGTCACCCCGGGCTGGAAGATGTTCCTTTTATTCATGAACTGCCTAAACCTGAAAATGTAACATCTCAGCAGAACAATTATATCCATTCTCAGTTTGAACAACTCAGTATTACTGCTGCCACAGACAATACCTCCCTGGTAGATGGATATCCTTCCATAATTGATATACCTTCTTTTATTGATTATCTGATTATAAATGAACTTTCTGCCAATGCTGACGCATATGAATTCAGTACTTTTTATCATAAAGACAGGAACGGAAAGCTGAGAGCCGGTCCGATTTGGGATCAGGATCTGACATTCGGGTATGATCTGTTTTTCTGGGGATATGACAGGAGCAAGACCGACACCTGGCAATTCTGGAACGGCGACAATGAGGGACCTGCCTTCTGGAAAGACCTTTTTAGTAACCCCGAGTTCAAATGTTACCTTTCTAAAAGATGGAACGAGCTTATTCAACCAGGTCATCCCCTTGATTCAGTTTTAATAGATAAGTTCATTGATAAGACGGATTCAACAATCAGTGAGGCTGTTCCGCGCGAAAATGCAAGATGGAAAACTTCACTTAATCATGCCGTTGAGATACAAAAAATAAAAACATTTATACAGGAGCGAATTCCCTGGATAACCAATAATGTTGGACCATGTTCAGCATGCGGCAATCTGGAAATGCCACCTCTGGCAATAACAAAAATTATGTATTTCCCTGATTCCACTTTAAAATTTCCTGAAAGCAAAAAACAGGAGTTCATTGAAATAACAAATACGGGTAATAAGACAATTGATTTAACAGGCGTCTATTTCAGCGGTACCGGATTTGTGTATCAATTCCCACCTGCAGCTACCATTGAACCGGGTGATAAAAAAATTATTGCAAGTAACAGAGCTGTATTTATTGCGAAATACGGGATCCATCCTTTCGGCCAGTATACGAGGAACTTATCCAACACAGGTGAGACCCTGGTAATGGCTGACGGTTTTGGTAATGTAATTGATAGTGTTAAATATTCCAATTTGCCCCCTTGGCCTGATGCCAGTGCAAACGGTTATTACCTGGAGTTGCCTGATCCGTTGTCGGATAACAGTCTGGCAGAAAACTGGATTGCCTCCAATAATACGATTATGGCCGTCGAAGATACAAAGTCCGGGGTTTCCTTCAAATTATTCCCTTCTCCTGTAAAAGATGTTCTTTACATACAAGCAGCCGGGGAAATAAAAAGTCTGCAGGTAATAAATTTACAGGGATATATTCTGCGAACCATTAACGTTAATTCAACCTGGTATAATATTGATATGAGTACTCTTTCTCCAGGCATGTACTTTATTAAAGTAATTGCATCAGAGGGAAGCTTAGTAAGAAAGGTCGTCAAGGAATAAACCTGAATATAATAGTTAAAATGCTATATTTCAGTTCTTAATTTCTCTAAAGAAACTGAAATTCACGCCTCCGTAATTCCTGTGCTCGAAAAACAGCCTGTGGTTATTGAAATTTAATCCTCTGGGATGCTCAAGAATAAAAAAACCATTATTTTTAATTATCCCTGAGTTCATTACATTGTCGGGCAGTTCTTTCAGCCATGAAAGATCATAGGGAGGATCAGCAAAGACAACATCATATTTTACTGTACAGGTTTTCAAATAAGATCTGACATCGATATGTACAGGTTTGATATTTTCAAATCCCATATCTTTTATTATACGCCTTATACCGGCAATGTGCCTTATATCTATTTCAACCAAGTGTATTGAGGCAGCTCCCCTTGATGCAAATTCATAGCTTATACTTCCTGTTCCGGAAAAAAGATCAAGAACCTTAACAGTCTCAAAGTCAATCCTGTTATTAAGTATATTGAATAGACCTTCCCTGGCAAAATCAGTTGTTGGTCTGGCTTTGAAGCCCGGAGGAGGAATTATTCTCCTTCCCTTGTATTTGCCTCCTATTATTCGCAATTTACGACACTGAATAAATTTAGATATCGTTGCAGTTCTGTTTCATTGAAAACATAACTGAAGGTGAATTTTCCTGCAGGTTCTGCAAATTTTATAGCACGGATATATATTGAAAAACCCGATGAAAGATCATCATACTTTTCTGTTAGTCCGCTGAAATAGATTGTCTCCTCCTGTTTTATATTGAAAGTTTTAAAAACATTAAGAACATAATATAAAATATCTGATATATTTCTGTAATTGAAGGTATTACAGAATTTTAATATGTTTTCGCTAAATATTATGAGGTTAAAATAATCTCTTTCAACGTGTACATGTATATAATTACCATGAACACTTTTTCTGCTGTGAGATATATGGTTTAATAAAGGTTTTATGTGATGAAAAGGATAGACCCCGGGATAAAATGACTTAAATAAGTCATTTACAGATTTCGAAACTGAGAATACCAGATAGGCATCGGGGTCGTCAACTTTATTTGTAACGATCAGATTCCCTTCATCATTATTATGATTTAGTATAAAATATTCATCTTTTTTCGCGGGATCAAAAAGAGCTGAAGGCACAAGTGTGAACTTCCGGGAAGGGATTACGATATTGATTTTCTTGTACCGTCTTGACAAAAAATCATCCTTGCTTAACAGTTCATTCAGGTTGGTTGAACTGAAATACTTATTTTCCTCAGGTTCAAACGACCTCAGCAGTATGAATTTATTCCTTATCGTATCGAGGATACAATATGATAAGCCATCGGGACTTCCATTTACAGATAACTCATAGTTTTCAGTCGAGTTGATATCGAGTGTCTCGTCAAAAAGTTCCAGGAAAGGCATTATAATTCTTAATTTATATCCCAAATTCGCTAACAATCCTCTGTGTAACTCTGTGCTTCTCTGTGTCCCTGTGCTTCTCTGAGCAATTCTGTGCTTCTCTGTGTAACTCTGTGCTTCTCTGTGTAACTCTGTGTAAGTTCTTCCCCGGTTTCACAGAGTTTCGAAAGATACCGGGAAGAGAGAAGCCACAGAGTCTTGTAATTAAATAACCTGCTGATTATTACAATATTTCAATGTTTTTTTATAAGAAGAAGAATAACTAAGTTTACAAACAAAATTATAAAAAAAATCCATGTAGCAATTTAAGTTACTGTCAAATAAATGCGCGATACTATAATATATAATAATCTGTGTAAGAACCTTGGAAATATCCCTACAGATGATCAGTCAGAGGCATTAAAAAAAATTGCCGGCTATATCTGTGATAATAATAATGATGTTATCTTTTTATTGACAGGCTATGCAGGGACAGGCAAAACAAGCGTTATAAGCTCAATTGTCAAAACCCTGGATCTCTTAAGAATGCGATCGGTCCTTCTTGCTCCAACAGGCAGGGCTGCCAAGGTACTTTCCTCATATGCAGGCAAACAGGCATTTACCATACATAAAAAGATATACCGGCAGAAATCTTCAAAAGACGGACTGGGCAGTTTCTCTCTTGACAGGAATCTGCATAAGGATACTTTTTTCATTGTTGATGAAGCATCGATGGTATCAAACAGCACGGGCGATTCTACCCTGTTTGGCAGTGGCAGGCTCCTTGATGATCTGGTTGAATATGTCTATTCCGGGACCGATTGCAAGTTAATTCTTGTGGGTGATACTGCCCAGCTCCCGCCGGTAGGTTCAACCTTAAGCCCTGCACTTGATCCATCAGTACTGGGAGAATATGGGTTTGGCCTTGTCTCCTGCGAGTTGAAACAGGTTGTGAGGCAGAGTGAAACATCAGGAGTCCTGATGAACGCTACGCTTGTCCGGCTGCAGGTAGCTGAACAGAACCTTTTGCATCCGGCAATTGATTGTGTCAGCTACTCTGATACGATCAGAATAACAGGGGAGGATCTTATAGATGAGATCTCGGCTGCATATGGTACATGTGGTATGGAGGGAACAATTATTGTCGTTAATTCAAATAAACAGGCAAACAGGTATAACCAGGGTATCCGTAACCGGATTTTTTTCAGGGAAGAGGAGATAAGCGCAGGTGATATGGTAATGGTGGTTAAAAATAACTACTTTATATTAAACGAAGAAGAAGACGGTGCAGGATTCATCGCAAACGGAGATATAGCCGAGGTAAGAAAGATCAGGAAATATGAGGAAAGATATGGTTTCCGTTTTGCCGATATGGTGCTTAAATTTCCTGACTATAACATGGAGATAGAGTCTAAAGTCATGATGGATGTCCTGCATCTCGATACACCGGCTCTGCCTTCCGACAAAAACAGGGAGTTGTTTCAGAATGTCCTTTCTGATTATCTGCATATTAGGACAAGACGGAAACAGTATGAAGCAGTAAGAAATGATCCATATTTCAATGCCCTGCAGATAAAATTTGCATATGCCGTTACCTGTCATAAGGCACAGGGAGGACAATGGGAGAGAGTATTTATCGATCAGGGTATGTTTAACAGGAACGAGATCACAATTGACTACCTGCGCTGGTTCTATACAGCATTAACCAGATCAACGGACAGAGTTTACCTGGTGAATTTTACAGATACATTTTTTGTCACCTCTTAGTTTCTGAACTGTTTAAGCTTTTGTAATCAGTGATACCGTCTCTTCCTTTCATTCCCGGCGTCTAAAATAAGATACGAATTATTAATTTACAGGGAATTTACCACTGGTTTCCGGGAAAATTATGCATTTATAGTTTAATTATTAATATCTTAGTTCTTTAATATTCAGTATTATGAAAGATAAAATACTAATAATTGTCACAGCCTTTTTAGCAGTGCTGATATGTTTAATTATATCTGTTTTGCTTTTCTACAGAGTTTCCCCACCATTCCTGGTAATATTATCTTTCACTATGGGTGTAATTACAGGAGTTTGCATAACTGCATTTATATTCTACCTGGTAAATTATTTAAGAAACAAAAGGTCAGGAAATGATAAATAAACTCTCGACATGAAATCATATAAAAAGGAACTTTGGTTTGAAATACCATCACGCAGGGCATTTGTAAATATTACGGGTCAGGTTGAAAAGTGTCTTGGCGAATCGAATATCACGGAAGGTCTGGTACTCGTTAACGCAATGCATATAACCGCCAGTGTATTTATTAATGATGATGAATCGGGTCTTCATCATGATTTTGAGGTCTGGTTAGAAAAACTGGCCCCTGAAAAGCCTTATTCACAATATAAGCATAATGGTTTCGAAGATAATGCGGATGCTCATATAAAACGTACTGTAATGGGCAGAGAGGTGGTTGTTGCAGTAACCGGTGGAAAGCTGGACTTTGGTCCATGGGAACAAATCTTTTATGGTGAGTTTGATGGGAAAAGAAGGAAAAGAGTGCTTGTTAAAATAATTGGAGAATAGATAAATTAAGTATCCAAACGAAGAGGAAAATAAAATAGTTAATAATAAAATTTTAAATAGCAGCATTTTAAACACCTTCCACACTTCATTTTTTGTTTTTTCATTTCTTGCCGCTCTTGCTTTATTCCTTTACTTCTCTTTAAAGCAGGTCATTTTTGCGATTGCAATTAAACAGCAAATTCAATTAGGTCTTATTAATGTATATACTGGAGTTATTAGTCATGCTATATTAACCATTTATCAAAATAGCCTCAGTAAGGTAGCGTAATCGCTATTAAAAGGCTCTATCCTCTTTGCATGATACCAATAAATTTCGTATCTTTGTATTCTTCAAGAAAGTCGGCTGCCTTCAAAAAAATTATTTCTGTGTAAGTTTGATATTGACAAAAACTAAAAGAGTATAGAAGGATAAATTAATGTAGTAGTTGCCTATAGGGTTTGCAGACTGATATAATTAGATTTTCAAACAGGCGTTATCAATTTAAAATTCATCTAAAAAACAAGAAATTATGAAAAAAGTATTGATTTTCTGTATTACAATGTTTCTTATAGTATTTGGTTGTAAGAAAATTGATGATCAGGCTGTTAGAAAGTCATCAGATAACACGGCATCAAAAAATATGTTAATTAATAATGACCTGAATGCCTTAAATGAAAGAATTAATTACACCGTTAATACTTATAGATATATAATCGAAGATTCAGTAAAAGAAACATTTAAAAGTAGTAAAGGAATTTCAAATTCATCAATTACTATTCAGTTGATTGCTGTTCTGATGCCACCAAAGTATCAGGAAGAAGTTTTACAGGCATCACATATACGAATAGCGGATAATTATGCTTACATAGCATATAATACACAGGGTCCAAGATATTTGGGTGGAGTTGATATTGTGGATATAAACTCACCTGTTCATCCTAAACTAATATCCAGTGTTATCTTCATAAATCAGGAAACTAATAAAGGCAAAGATGTAAGTTCTATAGATGCTAAAAGTTCACCTCCTGAAAAATGTAATACTTATCTTTGGATTACCGGAGCAGATGAAGCTAGTGATAGCGCTTTTGTAGAAAGATATGAGCTGAATTCATTTCACCAATTTGTATCAGGTAAGTCTTTAAATTTCTATTTAAAAGGTTATGTCGGTACTGATGTAAGATATTATAATGATAAAGTTTATATTACCTCCGGTACTGATGGAGGGTTGACAATATTAGATGATCAAATGAATGAGGTGAGTTACCTTGATCTGACAAACGCCCGTTCAGTTGATATAAATAAAGATTTTTTAATGGTGCTTGGTGGAAATCCTGGTCATTTATATAATCCCGGTTCCTGGGATAAAGAAATTGGTGGTGCAAATGATCCTGAAGCTAAATCTATTTTAAGATTATCCTGTAAATTTGCTCTTGCTGCTCTTGGTGAAGAAGGTTTAAAATGTTATGACATAACTTCTGATACGCCTTCTGCATTAATATCTTCATTACCCAGACCATCAGTTCCTGAAGGTAAAGAACCCTGGGATTATGTTACAAACGGAGTATCAGTATTTGATAATGGACGGGTTTATATAGCAAACGGAGCCGGAGGACTGGATATTGCTAAAATAAATAATAATGGTCAGTTAATTTGGTTAGGTAATATTAACCTGGGTGCGTCAGCTAACTTTGTTGAAGCTAATACAAATTATATATTTGTTGCTACTGGTACAGGAGGATTGGAAATTTTAAAAGTTACAGAAAATTAGAATATTAATCTAAGTTTAGCATACAAAGAGATTATTGCTTTTATAATACTTTTAGAAAAAATCGCGTCAGGCAGTTGAGTCTGACTTATCGGCCCTTTCCGATTTTGCCGACCTGCTTACCGGGGGTTGACGTACTTTTTTCTTTTTAATTTCAAAGCCTTTCCTTTCAACTTTACCCCATCCTTTTTTGCCTCTGAGTGCTTCCAGATTTCCCCTGACGGCAAAATAGGTATGCATGGGATAAAAGAAGGGTTCTAAAAATGAAGCTATCACGAGTTTCAGAATATCTCTTTTCTTCTTATACTTATGATAAGTTATCTCTTCAAAAAGTATTGCCCATATCGAAAAAGATACTGCAGAGGTATAAACAAAAAGGAAGAGGAGTATGTAAAATGGCAGGTTAAGCGAATTAGTTAAAACAAGATAAATAGTATAAACAAAACCTGAAAAAGCAAGCAGCGGTGCCAACCATTCAAAGAAAAACCAGTATGGGTAACCAAGAAGACCCAAACGGCCATAAGTTCTGTTAAAAAATATTTTACTATGTGTCGTGAGAGATTCCACAAGACCACGGGTCCATCTGGTACGTTGCTTGTACAACGATTTGATGTCAGATGGCACTTGTGTCCAGCAGAGAGGATCAGGTATATATGTCACTTCGTACTTCACTCCCTTTTCAGCCATTTTCCGTCTCATACGGAGAACCAGTTCCATATCTTCGCCTACGGTCTTGGTACTGTAGCCCCCGCTTTTTATAACTGTTTCACGGTCAAAAATACCCATAGCCCCGGAGATAAGCATCAATCCATCAAGCTGGCTCCAGGCCATCCTCCCAAGAAGAAAGGCACGTGTATACTCAAGAACCTGAAGACGAGGCAGCATCTGGTCAGGAAGATGGATTTCACGTATGTGACCACGTTCCACATCGCATGAATTAACAATTCTTATTACTCCACCAGCTCCAATAACTTTCCGATCTTTTTCTTCAAGAAATGGTTTTACAAGTTTAAGAATTGAGTCAGTTTCGATGATCGAATCTGCATCGATGGAAACAAAAAGACTGTTCTGGCAAATATTTATCCCTGCATTTAGTGAATCAGCTTTGCCTCCATTTTTTTTGTCGATTACAATCAGTCTGTTATATGAGGGATTTTTTGACTTATATACCCCTCTTATTTTTTCACAAGGTATATGGTAATCGAAATAATAATTGACCTTTGTGAGTTCATAATGCTCCTTTATCTTTTCAAAAGTATTGTCGGTTGAGCCATCATTTATCAGAATAACCTCAAAATTGTTATAATAGAGCGAAAGAAGAGTACGCACATTATCAATAATAGTTTTGCTTTCATTAAATGCTGCAGCAATAATTGAAATTTTAGGGCTCAATGGTGATAACACCAGGGAGTTATAGTTGACATAACTGTTTTTCCTCAGGTACTTGCTAAGCGTCATGGCAGAGAAGATACCCAGAATCAGATATGATCCAATGAGGATCAGTGAAATTATGAAGAATATATTTGCAAAAATGGATCCCATAATATTTTAAAATATTCTCCGGTCCAGAACATGTTTTATAATAATATTGTAGTTCTTATATTCCGAAACCATTAGTTTGTCAAGAGCTTTAACACCCTCTTCTCCATTGTTATGTATAGCTTTAGTAGCTTCTATCTGCAATTGAACATCGTCTTCCTTGTCGATTACAAGTTTCAGGAACCTCATCATAGAAATATCGGGCATTTTACCCATCGATTTGATAATTTCAAGGCAAATATTGTATTCCTGATATTTATACATATCCTTCATTGTCTCAAGTGTCGAACGCATATCAAGATCCCCGCTTACCTGTACTGCCAGGTATCTTACTGAAGGATTTGGGTGCATAAGTGTCTCCCTGACATTGTTTTCAGATTCTTTCTGTTTAAACTCCCTGATCATCCTGAGTGCAAACATAACCACGGAGGGATTGGGCGAAGTGAGCCACTCTTGAAATGATGGGACAGGAATATTATGTTGAATGATAAGCTCATGGAGAGTTATCTGCTCCCATAAAGAGAAAGGACCTGTGAGATGTGACAGAAACTCAAAAGGATTATCATCACTAAGTCTGACCAGAGCAATCTGGGCTTCCATTCTAAGAATTTCATTCGATGAGTTAAGAGCTTTATATATAGCATCATTAGCGTCTCTGATATTCATAAAAGCCAACTCGCGGAATCCTTTTATTTTTTTATGCCATCGGTGGTTGTAAGCCCTGGTTATTGAATCCTTGTCCAGATTAAGAAGTTTATAAAGTGAGACAAGCTTTTTACTTTCGTCTCCCTTCAGGTAGATACTTACATCTATCATCTGGTCTATAAGAACCTGACGCCGGTAGGTATCAGAGGCAATTGAGCGGAATTCTTCAGGACTGGCATTGCCAAATAAGTAGTTAATGATAAGACTTTGATATTTCTCCATCAGATACAGATGCAACAGCTCTTCCTTTTCCATCCTTCTTCTGTTCAGAAGAATGATCGCCAGTAAAATTATCATTGTAGCAATAGATATCATAATAGCTGCAATTAAGGCAGTGATAAAGACTATTGATTTATCGAAATAATTTATTTTTTTTAGCCAGCGGCTATCCCCTTTGAAGAAAAAGATATTGTGAACGTCAGTTGTAGCTTTTTCAGGGATACCAATCGTGTCGGTAAGGTAAGTTGATGTCTTGAGAGTATCAGGTTCAACAGAAGATATCCGTATTTTGTGGTAGTTGTTTATATAATCAGGAGATTCCGTCATTACATGAATGCAGGACTCTGCAGTCATATAATTCGTAATGGACGGGCAAGCCCACCCAACATTAGCTGATAAAAGTGATAATATTAATAACAGAGTGGATCTTATCATTTCATTTTAATGGCATAGATGAAATTAACATCGCCTTCAAACCTGTTTCGCCAGATTGTTTCTCTATATTCCTCGCGGGAGAAACCAGCCGCAACTTGAATTATCAATTTATGAGTTATCGACAGGTTATACGCCAGCCTGACAGTGTTGGCATTTAGACGCGTAAGATCTGTCTGTATATCAAAAGGTTCGTCGGGAGCAGCTCCTGTCCCCAGAGCAACCTGCAAATAATCATTGTCATTGAAATATCTCCTTATTTTAAGGTATAATGAGGTTCTGGGACCATTATCCTTAAAATAGACAAATCCTTTTAAAGATAGCCAGTATTTGCCAAGGTACTTTTCAACTGATGCTCCTGCAATGAAAGCACTACGGTCAAAATAATAAAAGTTTAATCCGGCAGATACAGCCCAGCCTGAAGGCAAAATCTGCCATACCTCAACCGCGGCCCTGTGTCGTGGAAAATATGAACCAGGACTATAAGCGTAAGCCAGATATGCATAGTTTTTATCAGTTATATTGGGCCATGCTTCAGCTTCTATTTGAAACTCTGTAGCATCTGAAGCAGATGGTGCACCAATTTTAATATTCCCAACATTAAGTCCGGCGGATGCGGGTCCCCATTTATATCTGTGTCGTGCACCGGCTTTTAAGAGTTGCCATAATCGTGAATAAGGTTCTCTGAAGCTGTCGAAAGAATACCCGGCTCTTATATCAGTTGATGCCGGTGTATTGTCTCTTGACCATAGGAGTATATCTCTTCTGGCAGAGAGCGCATCTTCATTGTCAGGGTCATTTAAAAGCAGTGTGTCAATAACGGCAGCTGCATTAATATAATCTCTTTGCCATGCAAGTATGCGGCCCAATAGTATCCGTGCATCTCCATACGCGGGAAACGTATTGACAAGTTTACGTGCAGCAGCGGCAGCAGAGATATAATCCCCGTCAAAAGCTATTGTTTTAATCCGGATATACTCAGATTCCGGATCATTAACATCCTGAGCCAGTACTGGAATGATATTCAAGAGTCCAGCTATTAGTAAGTTAAGAACCAAATATCTGTTCATGGATTACTTTTTGAGAATGGATCTGATCTGCTTAATAAGATCAGATGGGTTAAATGGCTTGACAATATAACCACTAATTCCCAACTCCCCGGCCTGATGCTTCATCTGAAGATCGCTGAATGCAGTCAGAACAAGCACCGGCGTCTTCATTTTAAGATCAGACCTTAGATATTTAATCACTTCCAATCCGCTGTGAAATGGAAGATGTATATCCACTATTATCAAATCATAATCGGTTTTTTGTAAAAGATTTAAAGCTTTATTCCCATCTTCTGCAGTATCTGATTCAAAACCTTCCTTTTGCAGAATGAAGGAGAGGGTCATCATTGCAAGCCGATTATCCTCACAAATTAGTATCTTCATCTTATTCTGAATACTTCATTTGAGAATTCCGTCCCAAAAGGAACGCTCAACTTTCCCGATAGATTAATCTGCAAAATTGATCATTTTTCGCTGATTTGCCAAAGAAAGCGTCAGTTTTTAATTGTTAAATGAATTTATTAACCAAAGAGATCCAACTTATTGATTAAACGGTTTCATGATTTGAAAGCCTGGTTTCAAATGCATGTTCTGATGCATTCTGAATGCTCACCGAACTTCAGGTAATAATAAACAGCCCGCATGTCGTAAAGGCTAAGAGACCTTCAGATTAAGTCAGTTTCATATCGATTATTATATCAATAATTCTCTTATCAAGTAACTTCTCTGTTTCCTCAAACTCATCTGAGGAAGCCAGTTTTGTATTGACACTGAAATAGAATTTAATCTTTGGCTCAGTGCCTGAAGGCCTAATAGAGATCTTTGTTCCGTCAGCAAGGAAAAACTGCAGAACATCCGATTTAATAAGCTCGATACAGTTTTTTGAACCAGTCAGAATATTGTGAGAGATCTGCTTTTCATAGTCATTTATCTTTATCACGCGGCTGTTGTTTATCTTTTCAGGAGGATTTACCCTGTATCTGGTCATAATTGCTCTGATCTCATCAGCACCCTCCTTTCCTTTCCTCACAATATTTATAAGTTTCTCCTTATAAAATCCATATTTTACATAGATGTCGATGAGAAGCTCAAACAATGATTTGCCTCTGCTTTTTGACCATGCGGCAACTTCCGCAGCAAGTGCACATGATCCCACAGCATCTTTATCCCTCACGTAATCTCCGGGCAGGAAACCATAACTCTCCTCTCCGCCACCTATATATTTTTTGGTGCCTTCATTATCCCTGATCAGCTCGGCAAAAAATTTGAACCCTGTTAACACATTAAAATATTCAACATTATGGCTTTCAGCTATCTTTTCAATGAGATCAGTAGTAACAATAGTTTTAATTATGTATTCATTGCCCTTATATTTATTTCTCTCTTTAAACTGCGAAAGAATATACCAGACAAGTATAACTCCGGTCTGATTCCCGTTAAGCAGAATATACTCCCCATTTATGTTTTTTACTGCAAGACCAAGTCTGTCAGCATCCGGATCTGTGGCCATAACAAGTTCCGCTTTTGTTTCAACCGCTTTATTTATTGCCATCTTCAGAGCATCAGGTTCTTCTGGATTAGGTGATTTAACTGTCGGGAAGTTACCATCTATCACATCCTGTTCCGGAACACTTATTATGTTTCTGAAACCGAACATCTTTAGGGCCGGTGGAACAAGTGTTATACCTGTGCCATGAATAGGAGTATAGACTATGGGAATATCACTGAACTTTTTTATTATCTCCGGATTGAGGCTCATTTTGCTCACCTCATGCAGGAACAATTCATCTGTCTCTTTTCCGATTATTTTTATTTTGTTTCTCTGGCCGACAAATTTTATATCCTTAATTGATTTAATCTTCCTTACTTCATCAATAATACCGTCATCGTGAGGCGCAACGACCTGACCTCCGTCATTCCAGTAGGCTTTATACCCGTTATATTCAGGGGGATTATGCGATGCAGTAATTACCACTCCGCTTTGGCACCCGTAGTGCCTTATTGCAAATGAGAGCTCAGGTGTGGGACGAAGCGATTCAAAAAGATATACCTCAAATTCGTTAGCAGAAAAAATATTTGCTGTTGTCTCTGCAAAATAGCGGCTGTTATTACGGCAATCATGAGCAATTGCAACTTTGATCCCGGTATTTCCGCATTGTTTAATAATATAGTTTGATAAGCCCTGGGTTGCCATTCCAAGGGTGTAAATATTCATCCTGTTTGTACCGGCACCCATTATACCCCGGAGTCCGCCTGTTCCAAATTCAAGATCCTGGTAAAATGCATCAACAAGTTTTTTCTCATCGCTGTCAAGCATTTCGCGAACCTCCTTACGGGTCGCATCGTTGAATTCTTCACCCAGCCAGCTTTTTGCTCTTTCCCTTATTTCATTAATGGTAAACATAAAAATGATATAATTATAATAGTTTAATGCATTTTGAAAGGCTGGTCCTCCAGTGAGGGATAACAATACTGTAGATTTCCTTTATTTTGCCTTTATCCATTACTGAATATGCAGGTCTCTCTGCAGCAAGCCTGTATTCTTTTGTCAGAATCGGATTTATTTTACATTTTAGTCCTGCTTCATTAATTATCTCGGTGGCAAAATCATACCAGGAGCATACGCCTTCGTTTGAATAATTAAAGATGCCGGCGCTCATAGCAAAATGGTTTCTTATTACTCCTGACACGATTGTCATGATAGCCCCTGCAAGGTCTCCGGCGTATGTAGGTGTCCCAATCTGGTCAAAAACCACTCCAAGAGATTCTTTCTCACTTGCATTTTTCAGTATCGACTTTACAAAATTTTTCCCGAAAGAGGAATAAAGCCAGGATGTTCTTATTACCAACGATCCATGATGCTGCAGTGCAAACTTTTCACCTGCAAACTTTGATCTTCCATAAGCTGATAATGGATTTGGTATTGTATATTCACTATACGGAACATTGTTTTTACCGTCATAAACATAATCCGATGAAATGTGGATAAACTTGCATTCAGAACCATTTATTAAATCTGTTATATTCTTCACTGCAGTTGCGTTTATCAACATTGCCTTTTCAGTTTCACTTTCTGCCTGATCAACCAGGTTATAGGCTGCGCAATTAATTACCCAGTCAGGTTTTGTTTCATTTATGAATTCTTCCGTCTGTTTTTTTTGTGTAATATCAAGGGAATCGGCGTCCGTAAATATGAAGTCATATCCATAATAGTTTTTTGATATGACCCTTAACTCATTTCCAAGCTGACCGTTGGCCCCGGTGATTAAAATTACTGCCATGATGATATTCTTAAAATATTAAAATTTTTTTTCAGCATCCTTCATGAAGGGGTGTTTAAGGTCTTTTTCACTTATTATGGGTGTAAATGATCCAAGTTTCCAGTTTATATCGAGGACAGGATCCCTCAGTGAAATTCCTCTTTCATATTTTTGATTATATATGTTATCGCATTTGTACTGTATTATTGCAATTTCGCTGAGAACGGAAAAACCATGTGCAAAACCCTTTGGAATAAGTACCTGGTCCTTGGCATCCGAGTCAAGTTCAATACCAAACCACTTTCCGAATGTCAGAGACTTCTTGCGAATATCAAGCGCCACATCAAATATTTTTCCTTCAACAACTCGTATAAGTTTAGCCTGGGCATAAGGATTTAACTGGTAATGTAATCCTCTTATTACTCCTCTTGAGGATCTTGATTCATTGTCCTGAACAGGTGAGAATGAAACACCGGCATTCAGAAAAGCAGCCTGATTAAAACTTTCGAAAAAGTATCCCCTCGAATCGGTATATACAGCGGGTTTTATTATTAATAGACCCTGAAATCCCGTTTCAATAATTTTCATATCACTTTTATACTTATTTTAATCCCTCAAACACATTTATTTCTTCGGCGGCTATCCTTAACAGGTACTTGCCATACTGGCTGTTGCTGATCGGTTGAGCTAATGCAACCAGCTGAGCCCTGTTAATGAACCCCTGTTTAAAGGCAATCTCCTCAATGCAGGAAGCTTTTAATCCCTGTCTCTGTTCAAGCGTGGCAATAAAGTTAGCAGCCTGCAGCAGGCTTTCGTAAGTGCCTGTATCGAGCCATGCCATTCCTCTGCCCATTAGCTTAATCTCAAGTTTGCCTTCCTCAAGAAAAACCTTGTTAAGATCAGTAATTTCAATTTCCCCTCTGGGAGAAGGTTTAAGCGATTTTGCTTTTTCAACTACTGTATTATCATAAAAATAAAGTCCTGTTACTGCATAGTTCGATTTTGGCATTAAAGGTTTTTCTTCAATGCTGATAACCTTTTTGTTATTATCAAATTCCACTACTCCATAACGCTCCGGATCGGTTACATAATAGCCGAAGATACACGCACCGGTTTTTAGTTTCGCAGTTTCAAGAAGCGCTTCTCCAAATCCATGACCGTAAAAAATATTATCACCAAGGATCATGCAGACAGGATCTTTCTCTATGAATTCTTCTCCAAGGATAAAAGCCTGTGCAAGACCGTCGGGAGAAGGTTGTTCCTTATAGCTGAATTTCAATCCCAGAGAGGTTCCGTCACCGAGCAGATTCCTGAACCCGGGAAGATCACGCGGAGTTGATATGATAAGTATTTCCCTGATACCTGCCAGCATCAATACCGATAAAGGATAATATATCATGGGTTTGTCATATACCGGCAACATCTGTTTTGATATTGCACTTGTAATCGGATGAAGTCTTGTTCCGGAACCTCCGGCTAGTATTATACCCTTCATGATATTTATCTTTGTTGAAATTTAATTATTTGTTTAGTATTCACACCTCACACCTCACACCTCACACCTCACACCTCACACCTATCTTCTTCCTATTCCAAAATACCTGAACCCCTGTCTTTTAAGTTCAGCAGGGTCGTAAATATTTCTTCCATCGAAAACTACCTTATCCTTCATAATTTCTGCCAGTTTTTTAAAATCAGGAAGATGGAACTCTGACCATTCAGTCATTAAAGCTACAGCATCCGCGTTGGTTACTGCATCATAAGGATCGTCTGCATATTCAATTTTATTTCCAAGTAGTTTTTTTGCTTCATTCATGGCAGCAGGGTCATAAGCTTTTACTTTTGCTCCGGCATTAAGAAGATTGTCGATCAGTATTATTGCAGAAGCTTCTCTTATGTCATCTGTTTTAGGTTTAAATGATAATCCCCAGATACCGATAAGCTTGTTTTTAAGATTATTGTTAAAAAAGGCAGCTATTTTATTGAATATCACATTTTTCTGATATTCATTAGCTTTTTCCACTGCCTTAATTACATTAAGTTCATAACCATTGTCCGAAGCGGTTTTAATGATTGCTTTCACATCTTTCGGAAAACATGAACCTCCGTATCCTGTTCCGGGATAGATGAATTTACTTCCGATCCTTGAATCGCTGCCAATACCTTTTCTGACATAATTAATATCAGCTCCCAGCAAATCGCAAAGGTTCGCTATTTCATTAATAAAGCTTATCCTGGTTGCCAGCATTGCGTTAGCAGCATACTTGGTGATTTCGGCAGAGGCAATATCCATGAAAAAGATGGGGTGATTATTAAGCACAAAAGGCATATAAAGCCGCTTCATGATCTCCCGGGTTTTTTCGTTATCGGTGCCTATTACTATTCTTTCAGGTTTAAGGAAGTCTTCTACAGCAGCGCCCTCTTTCAGAAACTCAGGATTAGAAGCCATATCGAACGGAACAGATACTTTGCGTCTGTCTAGCTCGTTCTGAATGGCAATCCGTATCTTCTGAGACGTTCCGACGGGTACAGTACTTTTGGTCACCACAACAATATAATCTGAAATAACATGTCCGATCTCCCTCGCTACTTCCAGAACATGTTTAAGGTCGGCAGATCCATCTTCCCCCGGAGGTGTTCCCACTGCAACAAAAATTACTTCAGCCCCTTCAATGCCTTCCCTGATAGTTGTAGTGAAACTAAGTCTCTTCTTTTCAATATTCCTTCTCAGCAGATCTTCCAGTCCCGGTTCGTAAATCGGAACAGTACTATTTTTAAGCTGTTGTATTTTGACTGCATTGTTATCAACACAGGTTACATTTACACCGCTTTCTGCAAAACAGGCTCCGGTGACCAAGCCTACATAACCTGAGCCGACAATAACAATTCTCATAAATTTTTTGAAAATAAGGTTAATAACAACATCATTAATGCAAAGATAATATAACAAGTTAAATACGAAAATGAAAATGTGGCTCTGGACTCTGGACGCCGGACTAGTGATAACCAGTATTCTATAAGTATTTTAATTTATGACTGATCTCTCACGCGCTTACCGCCTACTGCCTACTGCCTGCTGCCTGCTGCCTGCTGCCTGCTGCCTACTGCCTACTGCCTACTGCCTACTGCTTACTGCTTACTGCTTACTGCTTACTGCTTACTGCTTACTGCTTACTGCTTACTGCTTACTGCCTACTGCCTGCTGCCTACTGCCTACTGCCTACTGCCTGCTGCCTGCTGCCTACTGCCTGCTGCCTACTGCCTGCTGCCTACTGCCTACTGCCTACTACCTGCTGCCTACTGCCTACTGCCTGCTGCCTGCTGCCTGCCGCCTACTGCCTGCCGCCTACTGCCTGCCGCCTTTTTTAACCCTATGAAAATCTTAAGTTTATTATGGGGATTTTAAAAAAAATCCTATCTTTGCAACCAATTTTTCACACAAAATAATGTCTAACTTATTAATTATTAGTTCTTTTAATTTAAAATTATGACTGAAAACAAGAAGAAAACAACCAAAAAGGAGGTTGCTGAAAAAATTGATGCCCCGGTAAAAGAGGCAAAGAAAACAAAAGTTAAAGAAACAAAAGAAGATCAGAAAGTTACAGCCGAAGCTATTGCTGAAGAAGAGGCAGCAGAAGTTGTAACAGCAGTTGCAACAAAGGTGGCAGCAACAAAATCAAAAACAAAAGCTGTAGTAAAAGAAGCTGTTGAAACAACAGCAGAAGTATCTGTTGAAGAAATTGTCCCCGTTCCTGAAGAGGTAACAGAACCAGTATCAGCTGAAGAGGTAACAGAACCAGTATCAGCTGAAGAGGTAACAGAACCTGTATCAGCTGAAGATTATGGACTGGAAACAGAAAAGAAGGCGAAAAAATCCAGGAAAGCACATGAAGAGCCGGAGGGTGAACCGGAAAAAGAAATTGAAGTAAAAAGCGATTCCAGGTCAGCTACAACACCTGAAGAATTTGACTGGGAAGGTTTTGAAAGTGAAGAAAATCGTACTTCTCCCAGATACAAGGAGTTCGAATCGCTCTACGATGAGACACTGTCGACTATTGCAGTTGACGAAGTTGTAATTGGAACTGTAATTCAAATGACATCCCGCGAGGTTGTGATCAATATAGGCTACAAATCTGAAGGTGTTGTAAGTTTGAACGAATTCCGTTATAATCCGAATCTTAAAGTTGGAGACAAAGTTGAAGTTTATGTTGAAAGCCAGGAAGATAAAAAAGGACAACTTCTTCTTTCGCATAAAAAAGCACGTGCAATCAACTCATGGGACAGGGTTAATGCATCACTTGAAAAAGACGAAATCATCACAGGTTATATAAAGTGCCGTACAAAGGGAGGCATGATCGTGGATGTATTTGGTATCGAAGCCTTCCTTCCGGGATCGCAGATCGATGTAAAACCTATACGCGATTATGATGTATTCGTAGGCAAAACCATGGAATTCAAGGTTGTAAAGATCAACCAGGAATTCAAGAATGTGGTTGTCTCACATAAAGCTCTTATCGAAGCTGAGCTTGAACAGCAGAAGAAAGAGATTATTGCAAAGCTTGAAAAAGGCCAGGTTCTTGAGGGAACCGTTAAAAATATTACTTCATATGGTGTGTTCATTGATCTTGGTGGTGTCGATGGACTCATTCATATTACAGATTTGTCGTGGGGCAGGGTAAATCATCCGGAAGAGATTGTACAGCTTGATCAGAAACTCAATGTTGTGATTCTCGATTTTGATGATGATAAGAAAAGAATTGCCCTTGGACTGAAACAACTTACGTCGCATCCATGGGATTCTGTTGATCCTGATCTGAAGATAGGGGACAAGGTCAAAGGGAAGGTCGTTGTAATGGCAGATTATGGTGCATTTGTTGAAATTGCACCCGGTGTAGAAGGATTGATACATGTTTCGGAAATGTCATGGTCACAGCATCTTCGCAGTGCACAGGAATTCCTTAAAGTTGGCGATGAAATAGAAGCTGTAATCCTGACTCTCGACAGGACTGAGAGGAAAATGTCGCTTGGCATTAAACAGCTTAAACCAGACCCATGGCAGAATATTGATGATAAATATACCGTAGGCTCGAAGCATACAGCCAAAGTAAGGAACTTCACCAACTTTGGTGTTTTTGTTGAGATAGAAGAAGGAGTTGACGGACTTATTCATATTTCTGATCTGTCGTGGACAAAGAAAATCAAACACCCTGCAGAATTTACATCCATTGATGCAGAGATTGAGGTAGTTGTGCTTGAAATTGATAAGGAGAACAGGCGTCTGAGCCTGGGACATAAACAACTTGAAGAAAACCCCTGGGATGTGTTTGAGAATCTCTTTGTAGTTGATTCAATACATGAAGGCACTGTTGTGGAAGTATTTGATAAAGGTGCTGTAATAGCCCTTCCTTATGGTGTTGAAGGATTTGTAACTCCAAAACATCTTGTCAAGGAGGATGGCATGATGGCAAAAGTTGATGAAAAATTATTGTTCAAAGTAATTGAATTCAATAAGTCGGCCAAGAAAATTATCGTCTCACACAGCAGGGTTTACGAAGATGAAAAGAAAGCTGCCGAGACTCCTGCTGCCAAATCAGAACCAGCTGCACCTAAGAAAAGTTCAAGGAAACAGAAAACGTCTTCTGAGAAAACAACCCTTGGCGATATTTCTGATCTTGCTGCTTTGAAAGAAGAAATGGAAGAAAAAGAGAATAAAGCATCCAAGAAATAGAAAAAATATTTAAATTTAGGCTATCAAAACTTATTATTATGGATTTTAATATTGAGAGCCGGAATAACAGCACTGTTATCCAGATACAGTCAGAAAAACTTGATACACACATTGCCCCGGCACTTAAGTCGGAACTTGTGCTTATTTCAGGCAAGGGTGAAAAGAATATTATCCTTGATCTTGAAAAATGTCAATATTGTGACTCATCAGGACTAAGTGCAATACTCGTAGCAAACAGGTTATGCAAAAATGCAGGTGGTACATTCGTTCTGTGTGGACTTAATGAAGCAGTTGAACGGCTGATAACCATTTCTCAGCTCGATACCGTTCTTACCATAACAGGATCGGTTGATGAAGCAGAGAAGATGATATCTTAAAACGGACCGCTTTGCAGAATGCGATGACACTGACTATCCTGGGTAGTAGTTCTGCATTGCCGACATCAGAAAGATATCCCAGCGCTCATGTGCTAAATGCACATGAGCGCTTATTTTTAATAGACTGCGGAGAAGGAACTCAGATGCAGCTCAGAAAAAGCAGGATCAGGTTCGGCAAAATAAATCACATCTTTATCAGTCACCTGCACGGAGACCATGTTTTCGGGCTTTATGGCTTATTATCGACTTACAGTCTTATGGGAAGAAAAACCCCAGTACATCTTTATGCGCCTGAAAATTACCAGGGGATGCTTAATTCACACCTGAACGATTTTGACATTCACCTTAGTTTTGATATCGATTTTATACCTCTCTCAGGAAAAGACCCTGTTCAGATATTAAATGATAAATATCTGACTGTAACTTCTTTCCCGTTGCAACACAGAATTCCGGCATTTGGATTTCTCTTCAGGGAAAAGATTGCGGACAGAAATATAATAAAAGAAAAAATTGAGAAATACCAGATACCTACAATCAGAATTCCGGCAATAAAAAAAGGAGAGGATTATATTACTTCAACAGGCATGGTAATAAAAAACCAGGAAATAACAATTGCCCCACCGGAACCATTATCATACGCTTACTGCAGCGATACCAGGTACTTCAGGCGTCTGGCATCGTTCGTAAAAGAGGTAACCCTTCTTTATCATGAAGCTACATTTGACAAAACCAAAGATGAGCTTGCTTCTATGACGGGTCATTCGACCACAATTGATGCTGCAAAAACTGCGCTTGAGGCAAATGCAGGGAGCCTGATAATAGGACATTTTTCGGCAAGATATAAGAAGGTATCAGTTCTTGTTGATGAAGCCAGAACAGTTTTTCCACGAACATATGCTGCTATCGACGGTATCAGTTTTGCCATTGGAAACATGACTGATCTTTAGGAAAAGAATAATTATCTTTGTTACTATTTTATAAAACAGTAAGTCTTGCAGGAGAAAATCTTAATACTCGATTTCGGTTCTCAGTATACTCAGTTGATAGCAAGGAGAATACGTGAGATTAATGTATATTGTGAAATATATCCTTTTAACCATTTCCCTGATCCTGATGAGAGTGTAAAAGGTGTAATATTGTCTGGCAGTCCGGCTTCTGTAAGGGACAAAAATGCTCCGGTACCCGATCTTTCTCATATTAAAGGGATAAAACCTTTACTGGGAGTTTGTTACGGAGCTCAACATCTTGTTCATAGTTTCGGAGGGGAAGTATTGCCCTCCAGTAACCGGGAATATGGAAGAGCCAATCTTGTCTCAATTGATAATAAAGACCCGCTTTTTAAAAACATAACACCCGGCTCACAGGTCTGGATGTCGCACGCTGATACAATTGCAAGGATACCTGAAGAATATGAAATCACAGGTTCAACAGCTGAGGTAAAGGCAGGAGCGTTCCATATTAAAGGAGAAAACACCTGGGGAATTCAATTCCATCCTGAAGTCTATCATACCACCGATGGAACACAAATACTTAAGAATTTTGTGGTAGGTATATGCGGATGTTCACAAAAATGGACTCCCGATTCATTTGCTGGTTCAACAGTTGTGAACCTGAAAAATCAGCTTGGTGATGATAAGGTGATCCTTGGCCTGTCAGGCGGAGTGGATTCGTCAGTCGCAGCTTCTTTGCTTAATAAAGCTGTGGGCAAAAACCTCACTTGTATTTTTGTTGATAATGGATTATTAAGAAAAAACGAATTCAGTAAAGTGCTTGAATCATACCTGGGTCTTGGCCTTAATGTTATCGGAGTTGATGCTTCCGGCAGGTTTCTTGATCAGCTTGAAGGTGTAAGCGATCCGGAAACAAAACGTAAAATAATTGGCCGGGTATTTATTGAGGTTTTTGATGAGGAGGCGAGAAAAGTCAAAGATGTAAAATGGCTGGCGCAGGGTACTATATATCCCGATGTTATTGAGTCAGTTTCGGTAAAAGGACCTTCAGCAACCATAAAATCTCATCATAATGTTGGCGGGTTGCCCGATAAAATGCATCTTAAGGTAATTGAACCTCTTCGCCTGCTTTTTAAAGATGAAGTTCGTAAAGTGGGGCAGGCTCTTGGTCTTCCTGATAATATCCTTAAAAGACACCCCTTCCCCGGCCCCGGATTGGCTATAAGGTTACTTGGCAAGATGTCGAGAGAGAAACTTGAAATCCTGAAGGAAGCCGATAATATTTTCATTGAAGGGCTGAAGAAACACGGATTGTACGATAAAGTGTGGCAGGCAGGCGTAATCCTTCTGCCTGTTCAGTCGGTAGGCGTGATGGGAGATGAGCGGACCTACGAAAATGCAGTGGTTCTCAGAGCTGTGGGTTCAACCGACGGTATGACTGCCGACTGGTCACAACTTCCATATGAATTTCTGGGATTAATATCGAATGAAATAATTAACAAGGTAAAGGGAATCAACAGGGTAGTTTATGATATCAGCTCGAAACCGCCATCAACAATTGAATGGGAGTAGAGACATGCCATGGCATGTCCCTGCTCCATGGCATGTCCCTGCTCCATGGCATGTCTCTGCTCCATGGCATGTCCCTGCTCCATGGCATGTCCCTGCTCTTGATGTTCGTGGTGAATCATTAAGAACATTAGGTTATCATATTTGTTTAATAATAAAAATGAATTCAAAAACATATCATTGAAATGACCACAAGGTATAATTTGCGGTTTAATAATATATTTATTAATAATCAAAATATCATGAAAAGGAAAATTGCTTATGTGACAGGCCTGATAATGGCATTATTTCTTATCTCATTGTCGGCCTCATCACAGATGCTGAATGAAAGTGTTTTCAAGATAAACCGGACATTCAGTCTGATAGATGCATTCTATGTTGACACAGTAAACGACAGTATGCTTGCTGAAAAGGCCATTATAGAAATACTCAGGAATCTTGATCCTCATTCCATATATATTTCAGCCAAAGATGTTAAAGATATGAATGAACCGCTTAACGGTAATTTTGAGGGAATTGGGGTTCAGTTTAACCTTTTACGCGATTCTATCATTATTATTGAACCTATACCCAACGGCCCCTCGGAAAAGGTGGGAATCAAAGCGGGCGACAGAATACTTACCATTAACAAAGAGAAAGTTACAGGTATTGGCATTACAACTGGCGGAGTACGAAGCCGGCTTATGGGCCCCAAAGGGACCAAAGTCAATATTACTGTTTACAGGAAAGGAGAAAAGAATATCCTTGATTTCACTATTATACGCGATAAAATTCCGATATATAGTCTCGATGCGGCTTACATGCTTAACAATGAGACCGGCTATATAAAACTTAACAAGTTTGCGGCTACCACCGATAAAGAATTTTCCAATGCAGTTGATAGCCTGAAAAGGAACAATATGAAAAATCTTGTCCTCGATTTACGCGGCAATGGTGGAGGATATATGCTGGCTGCAACAGCTATAGCTGATAAATTTTTCTCTGACCGGAAATTGCTTGTTTACCTTCTCGGCAGGAAAACACCGCGCCAGGATTATAAATCATCTGGTTCGGGACCTCTGGCTTCGGACAGACTGGTGGTGCTTACCGATGAAGGTTCTGCATCGGCTAGTGAGATACTTGCAGGTGCCATGCAGGACTGGGACCGTGGTGTCATAATGGGCAGAAGGACATTTGGAAAAGGTCTTGTTCAGAATGGTTTTTACCTTAATGATGGCTCAATGATCCGTCTTACCATTGCAAGGTACTATACCCCGACAGGAAGATCTATTCAAAGGCCCTACAGTGAAGGTTACGACAAATACATGGAAAATTTTTATAAAAGATTCACCGACGGTGAATTATTATCGGCTGACAGTGTACCATTCAGGGATTCTTTAAAATACAGAACCCTTATCAACAGACGTTTGGTTTATGGCGGCGGTGGTATTATGCCAGATGTGTTTGTCTCTGTTGATACAACCTATAATTCACCATATTTCAACAAACTCATCGCCAAGAATGTTCTGAATACTTTTACTCTTGAGTACTGTGATAAAAACAGGACTGAGTTTAATTCCAGATATAAATTATTTGATGACTTCAGGAAGAATTTTCAGTTCAGCCCCGATGACATTAAATCCTTTATTGCCAAGGGTGAAGCTGAAGGAGTTAAGTATGATGACAAAGAGTATAATAAGTCAAAGTATGAGATACTGCTGGTATTGAAGGGACTTGTTGCAGCAAATATGTGGCAGACCAACGAATACTTTCAGATTGTAAATCAGGATGATAAAGTAATTGCAAAGGCATTGAGTGTTATTTCTGATAAAAAGAACTATGATTTTATACTTGGCTATAAATAGTCGGTTGTCACATTCTTAAGAATGAAATTTGTAGCAAAAACTCTTTACGGCCTTGAGAATGTACTTGCTGAAGAGCTTAGGAGTCTGGGCGCCCGTGATGTATATCCTGTGAATCGCGCTGTGGCATTTAACGGTGACAAAGAGCTGCTGTACAGGGTCAATTACTGCGCAAGAACAGCTTTGTCTGTTTTAATGCCCGTTGCTGATTTCAGGATCAGGACAAAAGATGATCTTTACAAAGGAGGATTTGATGTTGAATGGGAAAGGTTAATGGACCCCGATGATACATTTTCCATAACTCCGGTGGTGAATTCTCCCCATTTTGGTCATACCGGTTATGCCGGTCTCATACTCAAGGATGCGGTTGCAGATTATTTCAGAAAAAAGTACGGACGAAGACCTTCGGTGCACACAGACGATCCTTCCATGCTCATTAACCTCCATATAAGTAACGATCTGGTAACTATTTCAATCGATTCATCTGTCGTACCACTGTTTAAGCGGGGCTACAGGCAGGAACAGGCTGTTGCCCCTCTGAATGAGGTGCTTGCAGCCGGAATTCTTTATATCTCAGGGTGGAATGCATCATATTCATTGACTGACCCGATGTGTGGATCAGGTACTATAACGATAGAGGCAGGAATGATTGCTTGTAAAATACCACCTGGTAAATTCAGAACTTACTTTGGTTTTCAACGATGGAAAGATTTTGATAATGAGTTGTTTACTAAGATTAAACATGATTGTGACAGTCAGGTAAGAAGTTCTCCAGTCAGGATTTACGGAAGTGATATTTCTGAACAGGCTGTTAAACAGTCTAAATTAAATTTGTCGAAAGCAGGTTTAACAGAAGTGGTCTCAATAGAAAAAGCTGATTTCAGCACCCTGAAAAGTATTGATAAACAGGGTTTCGTTTTTCTGAATCCTCCATACGGTAAGAGATTGAAGCCCGATGAGCCTGACGAATTATATGGTATGATAGGTACAACTCTTAAGCATAATTTTGCGGACAATACAGCCTGGTTGATTACCTCAAATATGGAATCACTTAAGTATGTGGGATTGAAGCCAAAAGAAAAATATACTCTTTTTAACGGAGCCCTTGAATGTCTCCTTCTGAAATATGAAATGTACCAGGGATCGAGGAAAAAGCAGGAGCTTTGAAATCTCTATAAAACTGAAGTTTATCACAATAAAGAGCTACTTTGATCAAAATTTTCAGCGATAATTAAAAATCCCTAAAGAGTGATAGTTATAATTTGATAACTTCATATTTTTATTATATTTGTTTTTGGAAATACTATACCATTTCTTAAATGAAGCTTAAATGAGCTTTAATGTAGAGAATTATTTTTCGGATCTGAAGGACAAGAGTATTATTCTTTTTTATAAGGGGAATATTGATTCGGATGTCATTAATCATATACTTGACACTGTTGAGGATAAGATGGTGGAAGTGAATGAACAACCCAAACTTAGAAAAAAAGTATATAATGTTCTGGTTGAAAGTCTTCAGAATCTATATCATCATGTTGACAAAGTACCTGAAGACTTTGAAGATCAGACATCTGAGAAATTCGGGTTACTCTTGGTTGACAAAGTTAAGGGAGGGTATAAAATCAGTACCGGTAATTTTGTTCATACCGGAAATATCGAAAAACTTGAAGAGAAGATAAAGCGGATTAACAGATCAAGCCATGAGGAAATAAAAGAGCTTTATAAATTCATTCTTAACCATCAGAGGATCTCTGCGAAAGGGGGAGGCGGGCTTGGCCTCGTTGATATTGCAAGAAAAACAGGTAATAAGCTTGAATATACATTTAAAGAGTATAATGACAAGTACTCCTTTTTCTATCTCAATATAATAGTAACTGATGATATTTAAATAAACTTATAAATCTGATAAAAATGGAACCGATCATTATTGAGGGAACTCCAAAGACTCCGACAGTTAAATTTGATGTTGGCGAGGGTGTGTTTGAAATTAAGGGCCGTTCAATTCCAGAAAATTCAGTAGAATTTTATAAACCATTGGTAGACTGGCTCGACAATTATAAAGAAGCTCCTCTTCCAAGAACTGTTGTCAATATTCGTCTTGAATATTTTAATACAAGCTCATCAAAATGCATACTCGACGTGTTCAAGAAGCTCGAAGCTATACATAAGGCCAAGAATGAAGTAGAGGTGAATTGGTATTATGAGGAAGATGATGAGGATATGCTGGAAGCCGGGGAGGATTACGAATCTATTATCCGGGTCCCGTTTAAAATGATTGAGATTGTTGAATAGCTATCTCATTTAATCAGTAATTAATCAGATCGGTTATTCCAAAAATTAAAGAGGCTGTCTCTCACGAGGCAGCCTCTTGTTCTTCTTTGTAATGATCATCAGGAATCTGATCCTTTTGACTTTTTCCCGAAGATTACTTCCCCTGAATCGAGGATCTTCTTAAGAAGTCTGAAATAGAGGATAAGATAGAGGATTATTGTTATAAACCAAAGGACAATAATATTTACCACAAGGGTGTTAACCTTAGTTCCGAAAAGCTGTTTTGTCGGTGAATAGAAATGAGCCCTGATGAAACTGAACTTAGGGTCCATATAAATTGGTTCCATCTTCTGGACGATCTCTCCCTTATAGTCAATAGTTTTAAGGCTTTCACTTTTATTTGTAACAAATTCCTCAAGCGATTCGTTGGCATATTCATCTCTCAGTTTCAGGAAACCAGCGCTGTTTTCCATCTGTAAACGGGTAATCAGGGCATCTTTACGATCCTTGGCATTATTTGAGTAAGCCACATAATATTGTCTTACAGATTCGACGTATTCCAGGGCTGAATTAACAATATCTGGCGTCACTTTATCAGGTGTGAGATAATCTACATAGTTAAATTTGATCTCTGGTGTTATTGTCGTTTCTTTTTTCAGCTCATTATGAACAATAAGCAACTTTTCATTAAAATCCTCACCCCTGGTTCCTTTCTCCAGATCGGAGAGTATATTATCCAGGTTACCTTTTATTTCAACATTCCAATAGTCCTTTTTAAACCTGGCCTTGCTCATTACTTTGTCGAAAGGATAGAACATCATTTCATACTTGTTATAAATAAATTGTTCAACAGCCAGAGCTTCGTATCCCCAGCGGGCTGTTATAAAATCGCCATAGAAAGGAATTGCCACCGGTGATGAGATCTCAGGATTAAGCTTTTCAAATTTAACTATAACACCGCTTAATATTATCTGCGGAATAACCAGGAAAGGGATAAGTATATAGATGGTAACTACTGTTTTGAAACTGTCTGAGATGACCAGCCCAAGCATATTAGCTCCTGCCCAGCAGCTGAAAAGGACAAGCCAGTATTCGAAAGTCATTCCCCTTATCTGGGTAATGCCATTGCCAACCAGTACAAACGTAAATGCCTGAATTGCAGAAATTGCAAACTGGACAAACACTTTTGACATCAGATAGCTGTTCCAGCTTAGATTCAGAAATGATTCCCTTTTAAGTATCTTCCTGTCCTTGATAATCTCTTCGGCACTGACTGTAAGTCCCATGAAAATTGCCACAATCACCGACATGAAAATGTACACCGGAAGGTTACTGTTATTGTACAAAGTGTAATGCGCATTTTTGGCACTTTCATCGTAGTACCTTATAAGGAAAGCCAGAAAGAACGCAAGAACCGGAGCTTCCAGGAGTGTAATCAAAAGATATTGTGTATCAGATATTTTTGACAGGATATCCCGCTTGGTAAATACAATAAACTGTTTAAACTTATTAGGTGTCTTGAAATTGATCTCAGGGATTGCTCCGCCCAGTTCACGTTTATCTTCCTTCAATTCGGAACGATAGAGATTACTCCAGTCTGCTGGTGAAATTCGCCTGGTATCTGTCGGTTTCCCGCTTTCAGTGAACACCCTGGTTTCCACTATATTGAAAATCTGTTCGGGATTGACATTACCGCATACATAACATTCACTTTCATTGTAATTGGCCTGTTCGATTTTTCTTTTGAAGTATTCAATTGAATCAATCGGATTGCCATTATATATAAGATAACCACCTGTATCCAGAATTATGAGCTTGTCAAACATCTTAAAGATATCAGACGAAGGCTGATGGATAACGATAAATAACAGCTTGCCCTTTCGCGCAAGCTCCTTTAAAAGATCAAGAATATTTTCAGAGTCGCGCGATGACAAACCCGAGGTTGGCTCATCAAGAAACATGATAGCAGGTTCGCGGATCAGTTCAAGGGAGATATTTAACCTTTTTCTCTGTCCACCGCTTATCTTCTTGTTCAGAGGTGATCCAACCTGAATATCCCTGATTTCATAAAGCCCCAGGTTCTTAAGGACACTGTCAACTTTTGAAATAATCTCTTCTTCGGTAAGGTTATCAAAGCATAATTTAGCATTGAAATAAAGGTTCTCAAAAACAGTAAGCTCTTCAATAAGAAGATCATCCTGCGAAACATAACCTATAAGCCCTTTGATCTTGTCTTTCTCCTTGTGGATACTTATTCCATTTATCAGCACTTCGCCGTCGTATGGTTCGTTTGTGCCATTTAATACTCCCAGAAGGGTAGATTTCCCTGCACCACTGGCACCCATAATGCCAACCATTCTTCCCGACTCTTCCTTGAAGCTCATATGGTGAATTCCAACTTTCCCGCTTTTGAACCTGTATTCAACATTATTTACCTCATAAACTACCCTCGATGCTTTGTATTCCTCCTTTAGAAACTGCATCGTGACATCCCAGTAATAAATTGGAGTAATTTTATATCCCTTTATTGAAGATCCCTGACCCAGAGGATATACCTTATCCTCCTGGAGTAACTGTCCATTCATTGACAGTTCTCCTGAACCCTTGTATCTTACAAAATACTTATCCACAGAAGGAACAAAAAGAACCCATATCTGTCCTTTGAGCAGGTCTTTGTACAAATGTCTGGCTCCTTCAATTGCAAAATCTTTTAAGCCATTAATTATCAGAAGATTGGGAATAGCAGGAATATTGGTAAAAGGGTTCAGAACAAACCGTTCAATAAATTCATATTCTTTTGAGGTAATATTTAAACCTTCCGCCAGTGTACTTATAAAACCCAGCTCAAGCTGACTGACCTCCTGGTCACCTGACTTGCAGAATTCAAGTGCCTGTATCACCACAACGATCCTTTGTTCCTGGTCGAGCTGTCCCTGCTCATTAATTTCTTTGCAGAGTTTTCTTATCCGTATTGCGATAGCGCCTTCCCGCCTTTCAGCGCTGCTTTTTTCGAGTTTTTTCCTGGCCTCTTCAAATTCTTTGTCATAAGTGGCAAGGTATTCTTTTACAAGTTCCTGGTTTAGAAGACGTTTTAGAAAAACTTCAACAACTCCCCTTCTCTCACTGTCGTTACTCTGAGGTTTTGCGATAATCGCAAATAGTTGCATAAGAGTTTCCAGTATCTTCTCACTCATATCAGATCACCTTTGTTTTGAGGCATTGAAGTTATGAAATTAGTAATTAGGTTCAATTATTCCTAATAAATGTTTTTCAATACTGTTATTTTGAAAGAAAGGGTAACAGGTATGACATTTATAAATAAAGACCAGATTCGTAATTAATTTCTACTTTGAAGTGATACGGTAAGTTCACCTTTTTGCTAATCTCTTTTTCTTCTTTTTTTCCACAGAATAACCAAATTTTCCGATAAATTTTCCGGCCTCGTAATACTTCCCGTGAGAATAACATATCGGTAAAGAATCCTGAAGCCTGAAAAGCCCGGTATGCTCATCTATATATTTTTCATCGGCATTAATGGCAACAACTTCTGAAATAAACATATGATGGGATCCAAGTTCAATTATTTCCTTTACTATGCATTCAATATTCACAGGTGATTCTTTTATTAAAGGGGCCTTAATTTTGGTAGCAGCCACCGGCGTAAGTCCCATCTCTTTGAATTTCATATGTTTGCTGCCCGACTTGACTCCGCACCAGTCGGTGGCAAAAGCCAGATCTTTTGTGGTCAGATTAATTACAAATTCCCTGTTCTTTTTTATGATTTCGTATGAATGCCGGGTGGGTCTTACCGAAATATAGCACATGGCAGGATCTGTGCATATGGTTCCGGTCCATGAAATCGTTATGATATTATAATCTTCCGGTACAGAACCGCAACTAACCATAACAGCTGGCAAAGGATATATCATTGTGCCAGGTTTCCATAAAATCTTGCTCATAATTTTAAAATTTTGATAAAGATAGTTTTAAATCTTTTACTCTTTTATCTGGTTCTCCAGGGGTCTTCTTATATTCCTCTCCGAATGGGCCGGATTGCCGCGAAAGAGGAAAGCTCGAAGTCGCACAAAGGATTTTTTCAACAGCTGAGATGGAATCCAGCGTCAGTTTGACATTGAAAACTGATTCTGATATGTCAAAAAGACCATAATATTTAACCTGGAATAACTGGCAGCAATTTTGCAGGCAAGTATTTAAATACTATTTTATGAATTTGAACAATTTTACCTTAAAAGCACAGGAATCAGTTCAGCAGGCATTCGATATAGCCGCAGCAAAAGGGCAGCAGGCCGTGGAATGCGCTCATATTCTAAAGGGAGTGATGAACCAGGCTGAAAGTATCACCGGGTTTATCTTTGGCAAAATGGGAATCAATATCGCCACTATTGAGAGCGAAATAGACAATCTGATCGATACTTTTCCGAAAGTTTCTGGAGGTGACGCCTACATTTCTTCATCAGTGTCGGAAGCATTCAGAAAAGCCAGTGATCACGCATCAAAGATGAACGACAAATTTGTTTCATCTGAACATCTTCTGATGGGAATTCTCGATACAAACGACAAAGCATCTCAGATACTTAAGGACAATGGTGTAACTATGAAAGAGCTCAGGGCTTCTATAGCTGAACTCAGAAAAGGTGCGTCAGTGGAAAGTCAGACTTCAGAGGATACTTTCAACTCACTCAACAGGTTTGCAATCAACTTAAACGAAAGGGCCAGATCAGGAAAGCTCGATCCTGTAATAGGAAGAGATGATGAAATAAGGCGAATACTTCAGATACTGACACGAAGGACAAAAAACAATCCTTTGCTGATTGGTGAACCGGGAGTCGGGAAAACAGCCATAGCAGAAGGCCTTGCGCACAGGATAATAAGAGGCGATGTTCCTGAGGATATAAAGGCCAAGGTCATTTATTCTCTCGATATGGGGGCTCTTATTGCCGGGGCAAAGTATAAAGGAGAATTTGAGGAGCGTCTGAAATCTGTTGTAAATGAGGTTATCGGCTCTAACGGAGATATTGTGCTTTTTATTGACGAAATACATACCCTGGTTGGTGCAGGAAAATCTGAGGGCGCCATGGATGCGGCTAATATCCTCAAGCCTGCACTTGCTAAAGGTGACCTTAGAGCTATCGGAGCAACAACATTAAATGAATACCAGAAATATTTTGAAAAAGACAAAGCACTCGAGCGTCGGTTCCAGGTAGTGATGGTCGATGAACCTGACAGAGCAGATTCTATTTCAATCCTTCGCGGTATACGTGAAAAGTATGAAACTTACCATAAGGTTATAATAAGAGATGAAGCTATCATTGCCGCAGTTGATCTGTCCACAAGGTACATTACTGACCGTTTTTTGCCGGATAAAGCCATTGATCTCATTGATGAAGCTGCTTCGAGGCTGCGGCTTGAAATGAATTCGGTACCTGAGGAGATTGACGAGGCAGAAAGAACCATAACAAGGCTCGAAATTGAAAAAGAGGCTATCCGGAGGGATGGAGATACTGTTAAAGCAGAAAAAATATCGCGTGAACTTGCTGATATGCAGACAAAAAGAGATTCACTTATAGCTGATTGGAAGTCAGAGAAAGAGATGATCGATAAAGTTCAATTGAAAAAAGAAGCTGTGGAATCACTACGATTTGAAGCGGAACAGGCTGAAAGAAGCGGGGATTATGGGAAAGTTGCGGAGATAAGGTATGGTAAGATTGTAGAACTCGAAAAAGAGATTACTGAACTTAAGGAGTCGATCGACAAGAAAAGAAGCAAAGGTTCTCTTATACAGGAGGAGGTCCGCTCGGAGGATATTGCAGCCATTGTCTCCAAATGGACCGGTATCCCGGTATCCAGGATGCTGGAAAGTGAAAAGGAGAAATTATTAAGACTGGAACAAGAATTGCATAAGAGAGTGGTGGGTCAGGATGAGGCTATTACTGCCGTTGCAGATGCAGTGAGGAGATCAAGGGCAGGATTACAGGACCAGAAGAAACCTGTCGGCTCATTTATTTTCATCGGCACGACCGGTGTAGGTAAAACTGAGCTTGCAAGAGCGCTTGCCGGATTTCTTTTTAATGATGAAAACATGATTACCAGGATAGATATGTCAGAATACCAGGAGAGACATTCAGTATCACGCCTAATAGGTGCACCTCCGGGATACATCGGATATGATGAAGGTGGCCAGCTTACTGAGGCGGTAAGGCATAAACCCTACTCGGTTGTATTGCTGGATGAGATTGAAAAAGCTCATCCTGACCTGTTTAACCTTCTTTTACAGGTTCTTGATGAGGGTCGGCTTACCGACAATAAGGGACGGACAATTAATTTCAGAAATGTAATTATTATCATGACTTCCAACCTTGGATCCGATATAATTAGGGACAGGATGGATGAATGGGAAAATGAAATGCCTGAAAAAGAGGAAGAACAGCTTAAAAATGAGATCCTTATGTTACTGAGAAAATCGTTAAGGCCTGAGTTCCTGAACAGGGTTGATGAAATAGTTATGTTCAGACCTTTGAACTGGAACCAGATAAGAGAGATTGTTAAAATGCAGCTTGGCAGAATTGAAATTATGCTCAGGGATTACAATCTTAAACTTGCTGTTTCAGATGGCGCAATTGATTGGCTGACTAACCGGGGTTATGATCCGCAGCTCGGAGCAAGACCTGTTAAACGACTGATCCAAAAAGAGATAGTGAACGAATTATCGAAGGAAATTATTGGCGGAAAAGTTTCAAAAGAGGATAATATAGAAGTTGACATGAAAGAAGATCACCTTGTTTTTATTAGGAAGAAGTAGCAGGCAATATCCTAATGAAACGATCTTAAACAGGCATCAATATCATCGTAAATCTGGAAAACAGTCTGAAGGTGAAGAGTACGGAAAACCTCCATGACTCCCGGCTCCGGATTGGCAAACTTTAGAATACCATAATTGTTTCTGGCTGTTTTCATTATCGATAGAAAACAACCAAATCCTGAACTGTCAATATATTCCACTCCTTTAAGGTCAATAATCACCTTTGAATTTGAATTTGCAAAGGATTTGCTTATGCTCTCTCTGATCTCTTCAGTGATCAAAGCGTTTATTTTATTCACAGTAAAGGTTATGGTGTCAATATTATCAATTTTCCTGATCCTGATCATTGAATTTTTTCTAAGATCTGTTTAAAAATTCTTCCAGTTCAATAACCGCTGCATCAGTATCTGATTTAAACCTTGAAATATATGATTCATATAATTCACTTTCTATTCCTTCTTTTGCCTGAAGTTCAAATGTTTTTAGCAATGCAGCCAGATCACTCATACCCATTATCGCAACAGATGATTTAGCCTTGTGTGCCAGCTGACCAAGAAGAATGAAATTCCCGACTGAATATTTGGACTTCATTTCGTTATAAATTTCCTCAGACTGTTCCCTGAACATTGACACCAATTCACGGGTTATCTCAGGGTCACCTCCCGAGATTGACAGTAGATATTCAGTATTTATGAATTTGTAATCCATAGTCTGAAAAATTATTATTCATCTTTTAACGAATTAACAAATATACTAATATTTTATTCTGATATCTTTATATGTTTCCCGGTTGATAAATAAGAAGTTTTTTAAAAAAGAAATAGTTGCTACTTTTATGGCGATAAAAATGGATGATATGCGATACTATTTAAAAATTCCCATTGTTTTATTTCTGCTCTTTTCCCTTGTATCGGAAGCTCAGACAGAAGTAACTATCCGCAAGAAGGATTTTAATACAGGAAAATCCGGATTCGAAGATGCATGGAAGCATGTTGTTGAGGGTAATAAATATTATAAAGAAGGTGGTATATGGTACAATATAGCCTTTAATGAATATTTAAAAGCTATTGTTTACAATAATTCTGATCCTGAATTGAATTATAAAACGGGTGTCTCTGCACTTTTTTCAGACAAAAAGGAGGAGGCTGCCGGATTCTTACTGAATGCGCTTGAATTTAAAAGAGATGTTACGGAAGATGTCCTTCTTCTTACAGGACGCGCACTACAATTTTCTGGCAGGTTTGCTGATGCTGTTGATAAATTTAATGAATATCTGAATACCGGTTCCAGGAAGCCTAAAGAAGATGTTGATATGGCAAAGAAGTGCATTGATGAATGCAATTCTGCTATGATTATAACAAAAGATACAATGAGAATCAGGATAGAGAATCTCGGAGCAGCCATAAACTCCGGCAGTGATGAGTATTCAGAAATCTTTAGCACAGACGGCAAAACCATGTATTTTGCTTCAAGACGTGAAACTGCTAATTCGGGGAAACGTCATCCTGATACAAAATTTGATGAGAATATATTTGTTTCTCATTATAACAATGGTGTTTGGGAAACAACCGTGCCTGCAGGAAAGGAGATTAACACGAAGTACTGTGAGGCACCTCTTTTCATAAATAAGGCAAATGACAGACTTTATATTTATGCTGGTTATGAGAAAGGTGGAGATATAATGGTATCGGAGAATAAAAACGGAATATGGAAAAAACCTGAAAAACTTCCATATTCTATTGATAGCAAGGGATCCGAAACATCATTCTGCATTAGTCCATCAGGTAATGAGATATATTTTGTTTCAGGGAATCGCAAAGATAATATAGGAGGTAAAGATATCTATTTCATTAAAAAAATAAATGAACGTAAATGGTCAAAGCCTGTGAATGCCGGTAGTGTTATTAATACCAGGTACGATGAAGAGGCTGTCAGGTTTTCAAAAACCGGGGATACATTATGGTTCAGTTCAAAAGGTCATAATTCAATTGGTGGATTTGATATTTTCTATTGTGTTAAAAATCAGAACGGAGAATGGGATGATGTTAAGAATTGCGGTTATCCGGTAAATACAGTATGGGATGACATGTTTTATTATCCTTCACCTGTCGGCGACAGTTCATTTTATTTTGTTTCAAACAGAAGCAGCGGACTTGGCGGACTTGATATATGGCGGGGCCGAATACTCCCCGCAGAAACTGTCATTGTGGCACCCTCTCCAAAGCGCGATACAGTAGTTATTAGAGATACAGTTGTGATGGTAAAGGAATTGGCACCTAAACCAACACCTATATACCTTGAGGGAAAGATACAGGACTCGGAATCGGGTGCACCCATTATGGCTAAAATAGATGTAATAGATATGTTAACAGATTCTGTTGTTGTTACCACAGCAAGTTCCGATGTGGATGGCATTTACAGGGTAGGTTTGCCTGCAAAAAAACCATTTAATGTTAATATCAGGGCCACAGGTTTTCTCTCTGATATGAAACAGGCTGCCATCCCTGAAAATTACGCCGGGGAAACATATACTCTTAATGCTTCATTAATTAAGGTAAAAGTCGGGAAAAAGGTTGTACTAAATAATATACTGTTCGAAACCGGAAAATCAATTCTTACTCGCAGCTCCTATGTTGAACTCGATCATTTGCTAGGTCTTATGAAAGAGAATCCAAATATGAAAATTGAGATATCGGGTCACACCGATATAACCGGAAGTGTTGCCATTAATTTAAAATTATCGGGAGACAGGGCTAAGGCAGTTGTTGAATACCTGGTTCAGAAGGGTATAGATCCTTCCAGATTGAAATCCAAAGGCTATGGTTCTTCGGAACCTATTGCAAACAATGCCACATCCCAGGGACGTGCTAAAAACCGGAGAGTTGAGTTTAAAATACTGGAATTCTGATAATAGTCAGACTTTAAATGAAATCTCTTTTCTTACTTTACCGGGTAAAATATGAACAGTTGCCTTGTAAGCTAACTATTTAAAACAGGATTTTAATGAAAAATACTCCATTTATCAAATTTCACCTGGAAGCTGGAGCCAAAATGGTACCTTTTGCAGGTTATAATATGCCGGTTGAATATACAGGAATTAATGAGGAGCACATTACAGTGCGTGAAAAACTGGGGGTATTTGATGTCTCTCACATGGGTGAGTTTTTTGTATATGGGCCTTCAGCCTTAAAGCTCCTAAAGTATATTACATCAAATGATGTTTCTAAACTTTCGGACGGAAAGATACAATACTCATGTCTGCCAAATGGAAAAGGAGGCATTGTGGATGATCTGCTTGTTTACAGGTTTTCTGCTGAAAAATATCTGCTGGTTGTTAACGCGGCGAATATTGAGAAGGACTGGAACTGGTGCGCAGGGCACGCTGCAAAATTTGGAATTAACACAGGGAAAGATCTCGTGAATGTCTCAGACGATATTGCACAGCTCGCTGTACAGGGACCTTTGGCACTCAGGGCAATGCAAAAACTGACAAGCACTCCTGTTGAGGATATGGAATATTATACATTTAAGGTTATTGAGTTTGCGGGGATAAAGGATGTGATCTTTTCCACAACAGGTTATACCGGCGCCGGGGGATGTGAGATATATGTAAGAAATGAGGACGGTCCCAGGCTCTGGGAAGCTGTTTTTGAAGCCGGAAAAGAGTTGGGGATCAAACCTGTTGGCCTGGGTGCAAGAGATACTTTGCGTCTTGAAATGGGATTCTGTCTTTACGGAAATGATATAAATGACCAGACATCTCCAATAGAGGCGGGACTGGGATGGATAACAAAATTCTCTAATGACAGGGATTTCATTGATAAATCCTTTCTTTTTAATCAAAAGGAGGATGGCGTTCAGAAGCGACTTAAAGGATTTGTCATGAAAGACAGAGGAATACCCAGGCAGCATTATGAAGTCGTCAATGCCAAAGGAGAGACTATTGGTGAGGTAACTTCAGGTACTATGTCTCCAATGATGAGACAGGGTATAGGCATGGCTTATGTTGCGAAGGGCTACTGGAAGACGGGTACTGAAATATTTATCCGCATAAGAAATAAGGATCTTAAAGCTGAGATTGTTGAACTTCCAATATATAAAAAGGGTTAAACGTGAGTATTATGCTAAAAAGGAAACTGGAAGTCTGTTTTTCACCGGCAATGTTCCTTCCCGATGAAAACCGCGATTCAATAGTTGTCATAATTGATATATTGCGTGCATCATCAGCCATATGCACCGCGTTTGCCAATGGCGCAACTGCTATAATTCCTGTTACTGATCTGGGCGAAGCAAAAGATTATAAGGCGCGTGGCTACCTGGTAGCTGCAGAACGCGACGGCTTTGTCCTGGATTTTGCCGACTTTGGCAATTCACCTTTCAATTTTACAAAAGAGAAAGTAGAAGGCAAAACAATAGTCTATAGTACAACAAATGGTACCGGAATTATTAATCTTGCTTCGTCATCCTATAAGACTATAATAGGTTCATTCCTTAATATTAGCGCTCTTACACTCTGGCTTCTCGAACAGGAGAGGGATATTATGTTATTTTGCGCAGGCTGGAAAAACAGGTTTAATATTGAAGATACAATATGCGCCGGTGCAATAGCAGAAAGACTTATGGAAAGTGATTTGTATTCCACGATTTGTGATTCCACACTTGCAGCCATGGATCTGTGGTCGCTGGCAAAAATTGACCTGCCGGGTTATATCGGGAAAGTTGCACAAAGGACACGTCTTCGTGATAAAGGACTTGATGATTGTATACAGTTTTGTATTACCAGTGATTTTACTCAAAAAATACCTGTTATTAATAATGGCATTCTTGTGAATCATAATTTATGATGGCTCGATATGACGCTATCCGAATGCTGTGATCGATTTTTATATAATTTTGCATAAATATTACCTGAGGTACTTCAATTATTAATAATAAACAATCGCATATGAAAAAACACAACTTTTATGCAGGTCCTTCAATTCTACCCCGGTATACAATTGATCAAACTATCGAAGGAATAAAAGACTTTGCAGGAACAGGATTATCCATACTCGAAATTTCTCATCGCAGTAAAGAATTTGTAGCCTGTATGAATGATACAATTGCACTCTTTAAGGAATTACTCAATATCCCGTCAGGCTATCATGTATTGTTTCTGGGTGGTGGTGCCAGCTTGCAGTTTGCAATGGTTCCGATGAACATGTTCAATAAAAAAGCTGCATATCTTACAACCGGGGAGTGGGCCAGCAAAGCTCTGAAAGAGGCAAAACTTTTCGGAGATGTTATTGAAGTGGCATCTTCTAAAGACAAGCTGTTTAATTATATTCCCAGGAATTATGTTGTTCCTTCAGATGCTGATTATTTCCATATCACAACCAACAATACCATTTATGGGACGGAAATAAAGAAAGATTTTGATGTTAAAGTTCCGCTTGTCGCTGATATGTCATCCGATATTTTCAGTCGCCCGGTTGATATTTCAAAATATTCAATTATTTATGGGGGTGCCCAGAAAAACCTTGCACCTGCAGGTGTGGCTTTCATTATTGTAAAGGAAGATGTTCTTGGAAAGCTTAGCCGGCCGATTCCCTCAATGCTCGACTACAGAACTCACATAAAAGGGGAATCGATGTTCAACACACCTCCCGTATTTGCAGTTTTTGCTGCCCAGCAGACGCTAAACTGGCTTAAATCGATTGGCGGAGTGAAAGCTGTTCAGAAGAGGAATATTGAAAAAGCCACTATTCTTTATGACGAGATAGACCGAAATAAACTGTTTGTTCCGACCGTACCGGACCCTGAAGACCGTTCACTTATGAATATCTGCTTTGTTATGGCTGAACAGTACAAAGAATTTGAAAAACCTTTTGCAGAATTTGCAAAATCTCAAGGATTGCTTGGGATTGAAGGTCACAGGTCGGTAGGAGGATTCCGCGCTTCAACCTATAATGCTCTTCCCATAGAAAGTGTTGAAGCTCTGGTAAACGCTATGAAAGAGTTTGAGAAAAAGAATTAATAAGCTATATTTTAAGCTGCAATGGGAAAACCGGTATTCGCAGCATTTTTATAATACATATCTATGAAGATTCTTGTTGCTACAGAAAAACCATTTGTTCCGATTGCCATACGACAGATACGTGAAGTGTTTGAAGCCGCAGGTTATAAACTCACCTTGCTTGAAAATTATAAGAATATTACGGAATTGCTTAATGCAGTATCAGACACCGATGCACTGATCGTAAGGAGCGACATGGTTACAGGTGAAGTACTTGATGCTGCAAAGCAACTCAAAATAGTAGTCAGGGCGGGCGCCGGATACGATAACCTTGACCTTCAATCGTGTACAGAGCATAATGTTGTTGCCATGAATACTCCCGGGCAAAATTCGAACGCGGTAGCGGAGCTCGTTTTCGAAATGATGCTCTACCAGATACGGGGAGGATTCAGTGGAAGGACTGGGAGTGAACTCAGAGGGAAGACTATTGGTCTGCATGCTTTTGGTAATGTAGGGAAATATGTTGCAGATATTGCAAGGGGTTTCGGGATGGATATATACGCCTACGACCCGTTTGTAAGCGAAAGGGTTATGAAAAATAATGGCGCTAAACAGTGTATTAATGTTGATGAGTTGTATACAAAATGCCAGTATATTTCCCTTCACATGCCGTTCAATGATATAACTAAAGGATCTATTGGCTATGAACTGATGAAAAAATTACCTCCTAATGCAGTTCTTGTAAATACAGCCAGGAAAGAATTAATTGATGAAGAAGGCCTGCTGAAGATATTTGAGGACCGTCCCGATTTTAGTTATCTGTCTGATATTGAACCTGACTGTAAAAAGGTTATTGCAGAAAAGTACAAAGGGAGATTTCTCTTTACTTCAAAGAAGATGGGGGCTCAGACAGAAGAAGCCAATATAAATGCAGGCGTTGCAGCTGCACGTCAGATAGTAAATTTTTTCAAGACAGGGAATCAAAAGTTCAGGGTAAATTAACAGACTTAATTAATTAGCGGATAGATGGCACTTGTCAAACCTTTCAGGGGACTGAGGCCCCCAGTTTCTCTGGTCAGCGACCTGGCATGTCTTCCGTACGATGTGATGAGCACCGACGAAGCCAGGAATATGGCCAGTGGAAAAGAATGTTCTCTTCTTCATATCACAAGGTCAGAGATTGACCTTCCACCTGACACTGAAACTCATTCCGATCTGGTTTATGACAAATCACTTGAGAACTTCAGGAAATGGCAGGATAATGGCTGGCTGGTGCAGGATGAAGTGCCTCATTTTTATATCTACGCGCAAACAATGAAGGGACGCACTCAATATGGTATAGTCGGATGCGCTTCAGTTGACGATTATCTTAACGGGATTATTAAAAAACATGAGCTTACCCGGGCTGATAAAGAGCAGGATCGTATGGTGCATGTGCGTGTGAATAATGCAAATATTGAACCTGTATTCCTTACTTACCCTCCCGTAAAGGAGCTTGATGATATCGTAACCAGGATCGTTACAGGCGAAAAACCAGAATATGATTTTATATCCGGTGACGGCTTTGGGCATCATTTCTGGGTTGTAAAGAATCCCGAAACAAACAGACTGATAGAAAGTTTGTTTTCGAAAAAGGTACCTTACACATATGTTGCTGATGGCCACCATCGTACAGCCGCTGCAGCCCTGGTAGGAAAAGAAAAAAGAGAAAATAACCCTTCTCATACAGGATACGAAGAGTACAATTTTTTTCTTGCGGTACATTTTCCCTCTGATCAGTTGAGAATAATCGATTATAACCGGGTTGTTAAAGACCTGAATGGGCTTACTCCCGCTGAGCTTCTGGCAAAACTTGAAAAAGCATTTATTGTTAAGGAGAAGGGGAACAGAACCTTTAAACCAAAGAAGTTACATGATTTTTCAATGTATCTCGATGGTAGATGGTACAGCCTTACAGCCAGAGAAGGAACGTTCGATAATACTGATCCGATAGGGGTTCTTGATGTGACCATTCTTACTGATCAGATACTGAGTCCTGTTTTGGATATTCAGGATCTTAGAAGGTCGAAGAGAATTGATTTCATTGGAGGTATACGAGGACTAAGAGAACTTAAGGCCAGGGTTGACAGTGGTGAAATGAAAGTGGCATTCGCACTCTATCCAGTCTCGATGGATCAGCTTATTAAAATTGCCGATTCGGGAAATATCATGCCTCCTAAATCAACCTGGTTCGAGCCAAAGCTCAGAAGCGGCCTGGTAATTCATCTCTTAAGCTGAAATGATCCTTCCTCTGTGTCCCTCTGTGTATTCCCTGCCTGCCGGCAGGCAGGTCTGTGTGTCTCTGCGTAAGTTCTTTTTTTGTTACTTTTATAGACTAATATAAGTTCCTTCTTGACAGATATAGCTGGAAATATAACCTTTTTAAAATCAAAGATTCCCGGATCGGTAAAACTGATTGCGGTATCCAAGATGATGCCTGCAAGTGATATTCTGACTGCATATAATGCAGGTCACCGCTTTTTCGGAGAAAACCGTGTACAGGAGATCCTTAAAAAGAAGGACCTCCTCCCTTCCGATATTGAATGGCACCTTATAGGTCATCTGCAGAGCAATAAGGTAAAATCTGTAATTCCGTTTATTAGCCTGATACACTCGATCGATTCATTCAAACTTCTGTCGGTTGTCAATGAGGAAGCTTTAAAAGTGAACAGGCTTGTAGATTGTCTTTTACAAATACATATTGCCTCTGAAGAGACAAAATTTGGCTTCAGCTTAAACGAGTTGACGGAACTACCTGAAAATAAGTGTTTGAATAGTTTGGATAATGTCAGGATTTGCGGAGTAATGGGAATGGCAACATTTACAAAAGATAAAGAACAAATAAGGAAGGAATTCGCGCGTCTTTATCAATGCTATGCCGTATTAAAGAAAAGATATTTTACGGGGAAACCTTATTTTAAGGAAATATCAATGGGAATGTCGGGCGATTATGAGATTGCTCTTGAAGAAGGAAGTACTATTTTGAGAATAGGAAGTCTGATTTTCGGAGACAGAAACAAAGTATATTGAAAGCAATAATGGAAAAACTTACTACAAAATACCTGGGACTGACGTTGAAAAGCCCTCTGATTGTAAGCAGCAGCAGGCTGACTTCTTCAATTGAAAACCTTAAAGAAGCTGAGAAAAACGGTGCAGGGGCCGTCGTTTTGAAATCACTTTTTGAAGAACAGATCATACACCATATCAGTTCAATACCATCAGCACAGGGTTATCCTGAAGCTGATGATTATATCGCTTATTATACCAAATCGCATTCTGTTGAAGAATACCTTGATCTTATCAGTTCCGCAAAAAAATCACTTGGAATACCGGTTATTCCAAGTATCAACTGTTTTTCATCCAGGGGATGGACAGATTTTGCAAGGGACATTGCGGATTCCGGAGCCGATGCCATCGAAATAAATGTTTTCTTTTTGCCAACCGATAGAAAAACATCTTCAGCGGATTCAGAAAAGATATACTTTGAGCTTATAGAAAATCTTAAAGCAGCAATAAAAATCCCTATCGCCTTAAAGATAGGATACAGGTTCTCAAACATACTATATATGATTGACCAATTCTATATGAGGGGTGTTGATGGTGTTGTTATGTTCAACCGTTTTTATGAACCCGATATTGATGTGGATAGAATGGAAATAGTACCTGCACCTGTTTTCAGCATTGAAGGCGACAGGAGGTATGTTCTCAGATGGATTGCCATGGCAAGTGCCCAGGACATTAAAATAGATATCTCTGCATCCACCGGTGTTCATACCGGAGATGATGCTGTCAGATACCTGCTTGCCGGAGCCGACACGGTACAGGTTTGTTCGGTTATTTACAGGAAAGGTTTCCAGGTAATTAAACTGATTAACCAAAACATAACAGAATGGATGAGGAAAAATAACTTCAGCAGCCTTGAAGATTTCAGGGGTAAACTTAATTGGATAAACTATCAAAAACCGGCCGTTTTTGAAAGGACCCAGTTTATGAAGTACTTTTCTTCAGTTGATTGAAGCCCCTTTAACAATTATTTAAACATCCTTAATAACCCCTTTGTCATGATCCTGATGAACAAAGGAAGAAGCGTTGTTTTATTCATCCCGGTCAGCTTCCTTTATTGTTACCTGTTTAAAATTGAGAGCAATTCAAATGTGAGCTCTCTTTTCTCTTTGGCAGCTTCCTGGTGACCTTCATGTATAAGTCTGGCTATTTCATCTTTTTTCCCATCACTTAATTCCTTGATTGACTCTTCGATAACTGTCAGACATTCAATTGCAGTAACGTAATCTCCTCTCAGAAATACCCTGGCCATATCGAGTGAATATTCAGAATAATTCAGACCCGATTGCCAGCAGGAAGATATTAACATGCTTGTGGTGCCACTCTTCCACTCTTTTCTGATTTCATTTATCACTTCCACACAGGCAGACTGATCTTTAAGATCATTCATAAAATCTTCAATCATTTTTCTTATTGTATTATCATGAGTCTTGTCATAATGAGCAGTCAGTACTCCTATTGCACCTTCAAAGGGCTTATCATCGCGTAATGATATAATCGCCTCTGATATCAGAATATTATTATCTTTATGAAGAATTGCAGCAAGATCTTTTAATCTTTTCTCTGATTTAATCATTTTCAACAATTTTAAGCAAAGGTAGAAATAGCTCCAATTCCTGAAAGCTGTTTTTGAAAAATAAAAATAATATATTAATTTAGTCGGGAATTAGATATGTCACTTTAATATTTTCATCATGAATAAAAAATATGGAATTAGTACAGGGATCCTGATGGTAATTATCCTGTTTGCCAGTCTTGTTACCGGGTGTAAATCGGGTGGCAGCAAAGCATCCAAAGAAGAAGAGGCAGTAAAAGCTCCAACGGACAATTCTGCTGTTCTTAAAGATGTTCAGCAGGCAAAAAAAATATTTGATGCCCTTCCATCACCACTTGAATCTGCCATGCTTATAAAATCGGCAGGGGCCAGATTTGATCAATCCCTGCTCAATCCAGTTGGAAATGTGAATAATTATGTTACAAATAAGAGTATGGCTCTGAATCTTGGTATTTATACCTGTGATTTAAGTTTTGCCAGCTTATACGAACAGACTCAGCTTATTATAGATTACATGAATGCTGCCAAAAAGATGGCTGATGGCCTTGGAATACTGAAGGCTATAGATCAGACAACAATCGATGAACTGGAACAGAATATCAATAACAGCGAAGTCATAATGAAAATTGTAAGTGAAACCTTTATGAATTCAAATTCTTACCTGGAAGATAATGGACAGAAAGCCGTTGCTGCCATGGTTTTAGTGGGAGGCTGGTTCGAGGGCTTATATATTTCAACACAACTGGTTGATATGAATGACTTTAATGGCAATAAGCTGGTTGGAAGAATAATTGATCAGAAACTGTCTATCGACATCCTTATCAATCTTCTGGCACAAAACAAAGGAAATCCCGCTGTTGATGAATTGATGGTTCAGGTTAATAAACTGAAAACTGTTTTTGATAAAATTAAATTAACAACCTCACGCGTAAGACCTGAATTTGATAAGACATCGAATACAACCATTCTGAAATCAGAAGTAAAAACCGATATGACTCCTGCAGTGTTCAAAGAACTTGCAGCAAAGGTTGCAGAGATTAGAAGTACATTCGTAAAATAACTTAAGCTATGAGAATATTTAAAATAACCCCGATCATTGCATTGTTAATCCTGGGTTTAACAACAAATGTTAATGCTCAATGTAAAGCATTCGCAAAAAAGGTATGCCTGCCTGAGTTGGGAACATATACTCATGATGGTAATTATCATGCTGCAATTCTTGTTGAAGGAGAGGAAGCAGAACTCTATAAAACTTTTTACTCTGATATGGAATACAGGGTAGCAATCTGTGGAGAGGATCAGCTTCCTAAAATCGAGTTTAAGGTGCTTGATTCCAATAAGAATGTACTTTACTCAAATAAAGATTCTGATTATTCCAGAACATGGGACTTTAAGCTTCAATCCAGTCAGCAGCTCAAGCTTGTTATCAAGGTATTGTCTTTTGATAAGCCTGAAGAAACACCTGCAAGCGGTTGTGTCTCCATTATGTTTGGTTTTAAGATTAAAAAATAGAACAATAATTGATAAAATAGTATTTTGCAGAGCAGAGGGTGTCTCAAAAGTCAAAATCCATAAACCACAAAGGGGCCCAAGCGTTTAGAAATAGCCCAATGGGCTATTTTAGCGCAGGGGCTGGATTAAAGGGTTGGCTTCTTTCACAAAGGGCTCAAAGGATTTAAAATCATGCTTTTACCTTTGTGAACTTCGTGAATCCTTAGTGTTCTTTGTGTTTAAAAATGACATTTGAGACAGCCTCTACTTTATTTTTACCAGTTTGGCGGAAAGATACCTGCCTGTATAGGATTCTTTGAATTTTACCAGATCTTCGGGTTTTCCGGCAAATACTACTGTGCCGCCCTCCTCGCCACCTTCAGGACCCAGGTCAATAACCCAGTCTGAGCTCTTTATAATTTCCTGGTTATGCTCAATAAGAATGACTGAATGACCATGTTCAACCAGTGCATTTATCGATTTAAGAAGTTTGTTTATATCATGGAAATGCAGCCCGGTTGTAGGTTCATCAAAGATGAATAATATATGTCCGCTTCCCTTTTCCTGGCTGAGGAAATAAGCAAGTTTTACCCTCTGGCTTTCACCTCCTGAGAGGGTACTTGACGATTGCCCCATTTTAATATATCCTAACCCTACGTCAGAGAGAGGCATAAGCTTATCAACGATCCTGTTCTCACTTCTTCCCGGGTGAGAACTGAATAATTCAATCGCTTCATCTATTGTCATCTCAAGCATATCATAAATACTCTTTCCATGATATTTAACATCAAGTACATCCTTACGAAACCTCATTCCCTTACAGCTTTCACATGTAAGTTGAACATCCGCCATAAACTGCATTTCAACCCTTATTATGCCTTCTCCCTGACACTCCTCGCACCTGCCGCCCTCTATGTTAAATGAGAAATGAGAAGCTTTAAAATTATTCTGTACCGAAGCCTGTTGTTCTGCGTATAACTTTCGGATCTCATCATAAGCTTTCAGATATGTAACAGGGTTTGACCTGCTTGATTTGCCAATGGGATGCTGATCGACCATCTCAATCCCTGTCAGTGAGGAAATATCACCTGAAATATCGCGGAATTGCCCTGGTTTTAAATTATTTCCATTTATTCTGTTCGACAGGACCTTATATAAAATATCAGAAACCAGACTTGATTTACCTGACCCACTTACTCCTGTAACAGCAGTAATTGTATGAAGCGGAAATTTTACGTCAATGTTTTTTAGATTATTTTCCCGGGCCCCTTTTATTTCAATATAGCTGTTCCATTTTCTTCTGGCTGGCGGAACTGGTACTACTAACCTTCCACTAAGATAACCGGCTGTTAATGATTTGTTTGCAGTAGAGAGATCAAGCCCTCCCTGATAGACTATTTCACCCCCAAGCCTTCCTGCTTCAGGTCCAAGGTCAATAATTTCATCGGCAGCTCTGATTATCTCTTCTTCATGTTCTACAACAAGAACTGAATTGCCAAGGTCCCGGAGTTCTTTCAATACTTTTACCAGAAGGTTCGTGTCGCGGGGATGCAGGCCTATACTCGGCTCATCGAGAATGTACATCGAACCCACGAGGTTGCTTCCAAGCGAGGTTGACAGATTTATCCTCTGCGATTCTCCTCCCGATAGTGTTGAAGAAAGCCTGTCAAGAGTAAGGTAGGGTAATCCTACATCAATCAGAAATCTGAGCCTGATGGTTATCTCTTTGATAAGCCGCTCTGCTATCTTTGAGTCTGAATCATTAAGCTCCAGGCCTGAGATGACATCATATAATTTCCCGACAGGAGTAAGTACAAGCTCCTGTATGGTTCTTCCTCCAACTTTAACATATCCGGCCTCTTTCCGTAATCTTGAGCCATTGCATTCCGGACACGTTGTTTTTCCGCGGTAACGGCTTAACAAAACACGGTATTGAATTTTATATTTTTTCCCTTCCAGATGCTGAAAGAACTTGTTAATCCCATAAAAATATCTGTTACCTTTCCATAAAAGAGCCTTTTGTTCAGACGTAAGCTGGTATACAGGCTTATGAATAGGAAAATCGAATAATTCTGCATTAGCAATCAGCCGCTCTTTCCATTTCTTCATAGTATCTCCTTTCCAGCATACAATGGCATCCTCATAAACGGAAAGATTCTGATTTGGAATTACCAGATTCTCATCAATCCCGATAACTTTACTGTAACCTTCACAAACAGGACAGGCGCCAATTGGATTATTGAAACTGAAAAGGTACTCGGAAGGTTCTACAAAAAGAATTCCGTCTACTTCAAATTTGTTAGAGAAATTCTCTTTTTTTATACCTTCATCATCAAGAATAACAACCTGACAATAACCTTTCCCGGTCTGGAAGGCAGTCTGGGCAGAATCTGCAGCCCTGCTGAAACTATCAGATGAATGACTGATCACTAGCCTGTCAATTACAATATTGACCCGCTGTCCGGGTCTGAATCTCTCAAAAGTATCCTTTTCATCAATTCTGATAAGCTCTCCATCAGATTCTATCCTGTTGAACCCCTGTTTATTCAGAAACGAAAAATATTCTGACACTTTAATATTATCTGGAATTTCACCTGATGAGGTTATAATGACTTTTGTCCCTTCCGGCAGTGATGCAAGGAAGTCAATGATGTCATCCACACTGTGTTTCTTAACCTCTTTACCCGATACCGGCGAGTAAGTGCGTCCTATCCTTGCAAATAGAAGTCTGAGATAATCATATATTTCAGTTGATGTACCAACTGTGGAACGGGGATTCCTGGAGTTAACTTTCTGTTCAATCGCAATGGCCGGAGGGATTCCACTTATGAAATCTACTTCCGGCTTATTCATCCTTCCCAGAAATTGCCTGGCATAGGAAGATAGACTTTCAACATATCTTCTCTGCCCTTCAGCATATATAGTATCGAAAGCAAGGGATGATTTTCCGGAACCTGATACTCCTGTTATTACTACAAGCTTGTTTCTTGGGATATTCAGGCTGACATTCTTAAGATTATGCACCCTTGCCCCTCTGATCTCAATGCTCCCCTGCATATTGGTCCCTTAATTTTTTTGTTAAAATTTTAATAAACCTCAAAAATAGTACTTTAAAATGAAAAAAATTACTTTCTTTGTAAGACGATAACATTTAACTTAAAGAGGACTGCCTATTGAATATCTCTACTCTGTTTAATTAAAAGAGTGAGTTATGAATAAAACGAGTTCCGATTATGAACTGATAACCAGGTTCATAAAAGGTGAGCAGTCGTGCTTTGAAGAGATAATCCACCGACATAAGAATAAAGTATTCGCTTATATAAGCCTTTATATTCGCGATCAGGCTCTTGCCGAAGATATCTTTCAGGACACTTTCCTGAAAGTAATCCAATCAGTCAAAGCTGGTAAATACTTTGATAACGGTAAATTTATATCATGGGTAATGCGCATTGCTCACAACCTGATAATAGATCATTTCAGGAGAATAAAACAGATGAACGTTATCTCAAATGACAACTATGAGTCTGACCTCTTTAATTCAAAACGTTTCGCTGAAGACAACATTGAAGATAATATGATCAAAAGGCAGATTCAGAAGGATATCAGGAAGATGATAAGCAGTCTTCCTGATGACCAGAGAGAAGTGGTCATTCTCAGACATTATGCCGGTTTGAGTTTTAAGGAAATAGCGGAAATAACTGAAGTAAGTATCAATACCGCACTTGGACGTATGAGATATGCACTCATTAACATGAGGAAAATAATGGAAGAGAAAAATATTTCCCTCACTTTAAACTGATTATTTTTTTCTTTTTCATGCAATAATATTTTGTACAGGCCGTTTTCACATAAAATGAAAACATGAAGCCTATGGTTTATAATTCTACTCCTTTTATTTCATATCATGATATTAAAGTTGAAAATACAGACCTTATTGAAGATGCTTATGGTCTTAATTCTGAATATTACGATGTGATTAACCTGCTGGGGCTCATAAAATGTGTTCCGGGGAAAAGACTGACAGGTAAACTGATCAACATTATCAGAAAAAACGTTTAAAAATTTTATAAAACACAGGAGAAAATCCTGTGTTTTTTTTGTTTATTAAAATTCAATATAATATCTTTGTGATATTAAAATAATATCAAAACCATGAAAAAAGAATTTTCAGTTAAACCCATTTCGGGTTATTTAGCTCTGCTGACAGCACTAATATTGCTGGGTGGAGCAATTGCCGGATTTGCTTACGAAATAATCTGGCTTGGAGCAATCATCTTGTTACTGTTCATATTCACGCTAATTGGATTTACGGTGGTAAACCCGAATGAGTCCTGTGTAATGGTTCTCTTTGGTGCCTATAAAGGAACGATAAGGGAAAACGGATTTTTTTGGGTAAACCCGTTTTTTATCAAACGACGTGTATCACTCAGGGCAAGGAACTTTAACAGCGAACCGATCAAGGTAAATGACAAGATTGGTAACCCTATCAAGATCGGGCTGGTGTTAGTCTGGAGAGTAAAAGAAACATACAATGCTGTTTTTGATGTAGATGATTATCAGCATTTTGTATTGGTACAGAGCGATGCAGCTCTTCGTAAACTGGCGGGGTTGTATCCTTACGATAACTTTGAAGATCATGATGCCATTATAGCGTTAAGAAGTGGTGGGGAAGAGGTAAACGATGAACTGGAAAAGGAGATAAGGGAACGGCTTCAGATTGCAGGTATAGAAGTAATTGAGGCAAGGATTAACTATATAGCGTATGCTGAAGAAATAGCAAATGCGATGCTGAGAAGACAACAAGCCTCCGCTGTAGTTTCAGCAAGATTTAAAATTGTTGAAGGAGCTGTTTCGATGGTCCAGATGGCTCTTGATCAGCTGTCAGACAAAAACATAGTTGAACTCGATGAAGAGAAAAAAGCAGCTATGGTAAGCAACCTGATGGTTGTATTATGCGGTGACAAGGATGCCACACCAATTGTTAATACTGGTACATTGCATTCATAGAACAGAAAAATGAGTCAGAAAAAACCATTTGTTCTCAGAATTGATCCGGAGAAGTTAAGGGCACTTGAGAAATGGGCTGCTGATGAGTTCCGCAGCACCAACGGACAGATAGAGTATATAATTGACCAGGCTCTTAAAAAATCAGGCAGATGGAAAACAAAAACAGAATTGAAAAAGAAAGAAAATGAATAGACCAATAAAATATGCATGCCCAAAGTGTGGCACTAAAACCTGCGAAATAGGAGAGATAAGAACCGCCAGCAGTTTCTTTACCAAAATATTCAATATTCAGAACAGGAGGTTTTCATCAGTTACCTGCACTCAGTGCAGGTATACGGAGTTCTATAATATGCCGTCCAAAAGAATAGGAGATGTTCTGGACTTTTTTATAGGTACATAACAATCTACTGGTTGATAAAGCAGACTGAATAGCAGGCTACTATGCCTGCTGTTTCTGTTCTCAGTCGGCTTTCACCCAGATGAACAGATGAAAATCCCTTAATTATTGCATTTTTTATCTCTTCATCATCGAAATCACCCTCAGGTCCGATAAGAATTGTAGCATCTTTACTTTTTGAACAGACTTCGGAAATCTTATTTCTTGGAAATGAATTATTGCAATGAGCTATCATAATCGGGGCTGCTGTATTACGCCTGAGGAAATCATCAAAAACGCAGGGAACATTTAGCTGAGTTTTTTTTGCCTTTAATGATTGCTTCATTGCCGAAATGATGATATTGTTTATTCTTTCTGCTTTTATCCCTCGTTTTTCGGTGTTTCTGCATATAAGGGGTGTAATCTCATCAATGCCTATCTCCACACTCTTCTCTACAAACCACTCAAATCTTTCCGGGTTCTTAAGAGGTGAAATGGCTATGTGAAGCCTGTAATTTCTTTTTTCGAAATCGTTAATAATACCAGTCACTGAAATACCACATCTCTTTTGATCAGGATCGGTTATTATCCCTTCATACAGGTTACCTTTCCCGTCAATCAGTTTAACTTTAGCACCTTTTGACATTCTTAGTACCCTTATCAGATGCCTTGACTCTTTTTGGTCCAGGGTATAGGTATCACCAATGATATCAGGTGCGTAAAATACCTGCATGTCTCTCTTTTTGTCTAAAAGTAGTAATTTGATTTAACATTTTATTTAATATTGAATTCCTTTGTGTTTCTTGGTGCCCTGAAGCCCTGGTGGCAAAAAAGAAATGCCACAAAGGCACAAAGGCACAAAGGCACAAAGGAAATTTACATGGTTTAAACTTATCATATTTAGTTGAAAAAATGAAGATCGGACTTCTTTCAGATACTCATGGCTGGATTCATCCCAGAATATTTGATCATTTTTCAGATGTTGATGAAATATGGCATGCAGGTGATATTGGAAATATTGAAACAGCTGATAAGCTGGCAGAATACAAACCATTTCGTGCTGTATGCGGTAATATTGACAATTCAATAATCAGAAAAGTTTATAAAGAACAGCTCAGGTTCAGAGTTGAAGAAATTAAGGTATGGCTGACTCATATCGGAGGAACTCCTGGTCATTATGATCGCAGGGTAAGAGCAGAGATTTATGAAGACCCTCCCGACCTCTTTATTTGCGGACACTCACATATTGCAAAAGTGATATTTGACAAGAAAGGAGGATTTCTGTATGTTAATCCAGGAGCTGCGGGATATAATGGGTTCCATAAAATTATGACTGCTATCCGGTTTCAGGTTGATGGTAAAAAGATACACGATCTGGAATTGATTGAACTGGGAGAAAGAGGTAAAGCTTCTATCTTGTAACAGTCTCATCGTCAGCCGAATTGCTTGTCATTCTTCGGAGGAAACGCTCCAGCCTGCCTTCTACCGCGATCATGTATGTATAGGGTGTTCTTATTGTTGATTCCGGATGTTTCCTGGCATTCAGTTTGGTGTTGGTAATGATCGTATTATAATTTGAATTACCGGATTGAGTCATCATCACTCCTCTGAAGTATGAGAAATAGTACCATGTGGACTTGTCAGCTTTAAGGTATATATCCACCAGGTCTCCTGATCTCCTGTGCTGTATTTCAATATAACCATCGACATAAACATTTATTGGTTGATTCCCTATGAACCCTATTCCGATTTTCCCTGCAGACCGGAACGATTCTGTCGCCTGGTTCCAGTAAAGATTCACATCATTAAGCAAAAGTTTATAAGTGAATTCTTTGGATAAGTTTTTTGATGTTCCGAAAAGGTCCATTTCCTCTTTGATCTGGGAAGCGGTAGCTGAACCCAGAAGTTCTGTCATGCCCTTTTTATTCAGATCGCTGTTCAGGTTTACCGGTTTCAGGGAGGGCATCATTCTTATCTCGTCTGACATTAACTTAAGAGCTTCGGATGAGAAATAGAAATCAATAGCCAGGATAGTCTGTATATTTACTTTTCCGGAATCTATTGAATGTATCACATTGCCAGCACTGCTGAATTTCATCAGGTCGAACTTCGCTCCAAGGTTAATATTTCCTTCGCTGGAAAGGATGCAAAAATTTTTATCAAAGGCAATCATATTGCCCGGCAAGCTCTGGTCTGCCAGTTTCTCAAGTGAGGTTATCATATATCTGTTTTTTGCCTTCTCATAGTACAGGTAACCAGATGAACTCACCAGAGGCACATCCGTCCATGATCTTTCTGCCGACAGGAATGCCGGATATATATGAACTGAGTCAGTGGCAATAAAAGAACCTGAAAATACCTGATTATCATTCATATCCCTGGGTTTATCGCCTACAGGGATCATAACGTTCGCCGGATCTATTCTTGCCTTGAACTTTATGGTAAAGCTCTTAATGGCATTGCAGTTATGAACAATGCCAGCGGCTCCGGTAAACAAAAGCAAATCACTCTTTGCGTAAAGCATAACATCCCCGGCAAATGAAAATGCAGGACTGAGCATGAAATTTTGTGTAAGAGGAATATACCCTCGTGCAGTTGTTGTCAATGTATCAACTACAAGTTCGGGAAAACTGATTTGTTGAGTCTCTTTGTTTTCACTTGCATAATCATAGACGGCACTTCCGGTATATCGTTTAGCTGATTCTATGTCAATTTTGCCATCGTGAAGAAGATGTTTGTTGTCGAGGGCAATTATGGCATTTTGCATTTGCTGGATCTTTGCTCTCCGGTTGATGGTTATTTTTCCTTTTTCAGGCTGTATAAGAGCATCGGCAATATGAATATAGTTTATGTCTTCAGCCTCAATATATTCCTGATCGAGATGATAGCTTCCTTTCCACGCTGAGAAGGAAACAGTGTCGGAGAGACTGTTTGTGGCAAAAAAGGTTGGTTTATCGAGATTTTTATAATCCACCCTGAGCAGCTTGTCAGGTGAGAGCAACGGGGTATTTGATTTTCCCTTTTGTTCCATATTGAGCACCCTGGAATCCATGTTATATTCAAAATCTGTCATGGTACAGATATATTGCAATTCAGGGAATTTTACCATCGATGAGTCAGTGTTAAGATGAAAACGTGACTGTCTCTGATCAAAATTGATATTTGTGTTTGCATTTTCCGCTATAAACGAGTACCCGTTTGTAGTAGTTGATTTGAGGTTATAATCGGCAGTGTCAGCTCTGATCGCATTGGGGGCAAAGCTGAATTGGTTTGACGTAACATGTGAATCGGTCATATTGATAATACCAGCACCGTCCAGTCCTGATGGAGTAAGCTTTATTGATCCATCGAGCGTAGTGCCATTTTCAAACATATCAAAATTTTTACCAACAGCGTTAGTTGCCAGCCATTCATCCTTTTGTATAAGCCATCTCACTTTAACGTCCTGGCTGTTAAGCACAGGGAAGATATGCGAAATATCCTTGGCCATATTAAATGTTGTAGCATTGGTGATCATTGAGTCGGGATAGAATTTAAACTCTTCCGATTTAGTGGTGGAGGTAAGATGTTTAAGCATACCGCTCCCAATCAGCCCTTTATTACTCATACTCAGATTATCAAATAACTTTCCTTTACCATTATATACTTCTATCCCTTCCTCAGGAATGGTCATATTAAAGCCGAGGGAATTATTTTCCTGTATTGTAAGGTACTGCCGCATTGGCTTAAGTATGTTGCCTCCAATGAATTCGCCGGAAAGATTCATCTCCGAATTGGTATAATGATCGATGTTCTTATACGTAAACGGATCTACCTTAAAATAGAAATCTTTTTGCTTATAGATACCCGACAAGCCTGGTATCTTGTCATAGAATATATATGAATATGTTGTTGCATCTATTATTGGATATTGTTTAAGGCTTTTTAATCCCGATTTATTATCGGGATCATCTATATAAAGCTGTGCTGATCCCAGCTGAATAAGGTTGTCAACATCCTTTATTACAGAATTTCCCATATTGTCTTTTTTATCTGTTTCCACAGAGATCTTTATGGAGTCGATCTTTTGAAGAGCTATTTTAAATGTATCATAACTGAATGAGAAATTATGCCCGAAAACAGTAAACAGGCCTGCATCAACAATTCCGTCGAAGAGGATACTCCTGTTTTTTCCTATTACCAATTGCCGGTTATAAGGATATATTGCTACTTTTTGCGAATCGCTCAGAAAGACGTTTCTGACACCATTTATTGTCAGGTTAAAGTCTTTCATATCCAATATTGCATTATCTGTCGGCGCTTTTGTTTCACTGATAATGTTAAGAACATCATAGTCCTTCTTTTTAGCGAAGGCAGCTATAAAGTCTTTGGTTTTTTGTTTTATTGTCACTTCATTATTGGTTCTGTCATAGTAAATAAACCCCTTATTTGCAAGATCGATACATAAACCGGTTACAGCTTCCTGCGGCTTGTCAAGCCATTTGGCAAATTCAGGGACAGGAAAAGTTTCGGAATAATACCATTCTGCGAACTTCATAAGCCGGTACAGAGGATGGTAATTGTCAATTCCCATCAGTCGCATAAAATAATTGGTATTAAAATACGAGGTGGATTCAAATTGTGCCTGGCCAAGTGACGCTCCCCTGGCTCTGGAAAGCACAATTTTTGACTCGTTCATATTCCACGACAGGTATTCGAAATACATATCAAGCTTGTGAAATGAATCGAAATAGGGACTTTTTGAAATTGGATTATTGGTGCGAAAAAGATTTACCTGTCTTGTGCCTGCAAAATATGAGAATCCAAGATTTGAATGATATATTGAATCCTGGCCAAGATAAAGTGTTACAGCTGTTTCCTGGCAGTTCAGGCCGGTTTTTGAAAACAGGAATTCTGTTGATTTTATTTTTAGGCAGATGGTATCATTTCTGTAAAGAGATATTGTGGCCGGGTTATAATTTTCACCTGTCCCTTTTACTGTAGCACCTTCAAACGTAAGGCCTCCTTCATAATTTACCCCCTTGTATAAATTCTTAATCACGAACTTTTTTGTATAAGTCACAAAACGTGGATAATCAGCCTTTTCCTTATTACTGAAACTGACTGCTCTGTCAGTTAGTGTACCGTATACAGGTACATTAAAATAGGTCTTATTTGTGAGCCTTGCTGAATCGACAGTAAAACTGTTTTTTAAGGTATTAAGGGAGTAATCACTTATATCAGCGAATACATCATTTCCCGGATAGCCTGCTTTCTCCCAGGTAACTTTCCCTCTGGTTCCTTTGAATAATTGTATCTCAGGATAATATTTACCGCTTACATTGTAAATTTCTGTACTGTCTTTCTGGGAATAGCAAGTAAGAGTGGCATTGGATATATCCATGTAAAATAAGGTATCATACTTAAAGGCAGGCGGATTATTTTTAACTTTCCATCTGATAATCCCCGACTCATACAGGACATTACCTTTAATTATCGATGATGTGATTTTAAAGAAACGGTCTATCTGATCGTTGGTCATTCCGGGATTAAATACTATTTCACTCAATCCCTTGAGCCAGTTTTTAAAATAGGAAGGATCCCGTTTAAAATCAATGAAAGAATTCAGGGATATAATGAAATCACTGAAATGCGGCACAGCCCTCATATTTCTGGTGGAGAGCTGTCTGGCTATATTCATGATCTTAGCCATATTCTCTTTGCTGAATTCAAGACTGTCCCACCTGTTGGTGAAGGTGTTGAGATCAGAGTGTTGTTCGCTGTTGAGGTTCGGACCCATATAAGAAACCAGCTCAGTACTGAATTTTTCAGGATCGCCTGAAAATGCCGATTTGGGCTGACTATAAAGCAATACAGGTATAAGAATCTGTACAATTATACTCAGAAAGACCAGCTTAATTTTCATGAGTCTGAAGTTAGTCGATTTTTTTGTTACACAAAGAGCCATAGAGAAAACTCAGAGCAGCACAGAGATATATTATTCGTAATTTCTGAACTCTGTGTAACTCTGTGCTTCTTTGTGCAACTCTGTGTGATCTTTTATTATATTAAGTAAAAGTAATTATATTGCCTCAACAATGGCAGCAAAATCTTCCTTTTTAAGCGATGCTCCGCCTATAAGACCTCCGTCTATATCGGGTTTAGAAAATATCTCCGCTGCGTTTGATGGTTTACAGCTTCCTCCATATAGAACAGGAATCTTTTTTGCACAATCATTGCCATATTTGTCTTTTACAAGATCGCGGATATATTTATGGATCTCCTGAGCCTGGTCGGGAGTAGCCGTCAGTCCCGTGCCTATGGCCCAGACAGGTTCATATGCAATGACTATTTTATCCATTTGCTCTGAGGTAAGACTGAATAATCCTTCTTCAAGTTGTCTTTTTACTATAAGGAAATGTTTCCCTTCTTCTCTTTCACTTTTAACTTCGCCGCAGCAGAAAATCACCTTCAATCCGCTGTTTATCGCAAGTAATGCTTTTTTATTGAGAAGTTTATCGTCTTCGTGATAATAGCTCCTTCTTTCAGAATGTCCGATAATCACGTATTCAGCCCCGGTGCTTTTTACCATGTACGCCGATACCTCACCCGTATATGCGCCCGAAGCTTCTGATGCACAGTTTTGCGCACCAAGGGCAACCTTACCGTGTTTTAGAATTTCTGCAACTCCTGCCAGATGAATAAATGACGTGCATAAAATAACCTGTACCTTATCTGAGGGATTTTCCCTGAAATATTTTTCAACTGACCCCGCAAATTTCAGACCTTCTGACAGATCCATATTCATTTTCCAGTTTCCTGCTACAATCTTTTTTCTCATATAAGTCGATTTTTTAATGGTAATTATATTTAAAAGTACATATCACTAATGCATTGAGGTATTATTCAGCCGCACTTTGTTTTTCCAGTTTCAGGAACCATTCATTATCAGGAACATTTGCCCACGACCATTTGCCGATTATGGTTCCATTTTTCAGAAGCATATAGCCTGGATTAGCTCTGATCATTGTTTTTAAAGTTGTTTCATCAACCGTGCAAAACTGCAAGCCATTATTATAACTCTTAATCTCATTAGTTCCCGAAGAGGTGAGTACGTAGAAAATTATTCCGTTATTAATGCAAAAACTGCCAAGCTTAAACCCCTGTGAAAGATAACTTCTTTTGGCATCTGACAGCTTTCGTGATATCATAAGAAGTGAATACCCCGGATATGAAAGAATTTTTTGAGTCAGATCATTCCCGTCAGACGAAGTAATGAGGAAATCGTGGATGGGGGGCTGATACCCTTTTTTTACCAGGACTGTTTTTTGATCGACAAATTTCCAGGTAGTATCATCTGCAGGATAATTATTCAGGTCAAATTCCTTTTCAATGCCATCTTTCTTATAAATAAATGTTGAACTATAAACATCAACCGGGGCACCTTCTGGGATTATCATCTTATCAGCGATTTTAACACCTGTTTTATAGGGTAAAAAATCGATGACCGGAAGATACTTCAGGTTATAAAGTGAAAAGAGAATAAAAAGAGTAATTGCACCTGATGATATAATCCATTCCGTGGAAGAGGAAAACACATTTTTTAACTGTTTCCGGTTGGCAAAAAGTATTGTTGCCATGATGATCAGAATAACATTTTTACCGAATGTCTGCCAGTTTGTAAGATGTATTGCATCGCCAAAACATCCGCAATCAGAGACCGGATTAGTCAATGCCAGAACAAGTGTAACGGGTGTGAATATTATCATCAGGATCATCACCACTGCGATACCTGTCTTTTGTCTGATCCCCGTCAGTACGGCAAAACCTGCAATGAACTCGGAAGTGCATAAAAGAATTGCAAGAACAAGGGTGAATCCATTAAGAAAGCCAATATTAAATGCCTGAAAATAGTCATGGAACTTATAAGATGAGCCCAGGGGATCAATTGCCTTTACGACTCCTGAGAAGATAAAAACAGTTCCAATTATAAATCTTATTAGTAATCTGAATATTTTCATGTTAGATTAAATTTCTATCAGTAAGCAGTTTGATGATGACTGTAAATATTTCTTCAGGTTTCAGAATGATCCCTTGAGCATTGCTGCAATCAACAAGCGCTAACCGTCTGTCTGTTTGTGAAATTCTGAAATAAATATCTCTCACCTTTTTCTGAAAAGGAATGCTCTCCTCGTGAATATCGCTGTTCCCGTGCAGGTAACTCCTGTCATCACCGGACCTGGTATCTGATAACTTTTTTTCAGTAAAGGAGAATGGAACGTCAAGGAAAATATTAAGGTCAGGCTGGGGAATAGAAAAATGTTCAAATTCGAGAGCAAGTATCCATTTCCTTAATTCATCCTGGGCCTTTTTATTATCCAGCTTGGCACACTGGTAAGCAATATTTGAATAGGTATATCTGTCAAGAAGAACAATTTTCCCATTTTTTAACCAGTCAGAGATTTCAACTGAAGCATCCATTCTGTCGCCTGCATATAACATTGCAACAAGGTATGGATTGACTTCATTGAGAGAGCCAAAGTCTCCCCTGAGAAACCTGGCAATAAGTTCGCCAAAATAAGGTGATTTGGTTCTGGGAAAGTGAAGATATTCACAGTCATATCCCCTTTTTTTGAAAAAGTCGCTAAGCATTTTAATCTGTGTTGATTTTCCAGCGCCGTCGACTCCTTCAATAACAAACAGCTTCATTCTTAATTTGATTTCTTTCACTACAAATGTAATAAGCTCAAGTCAAAGTAGAAAATGTAAGCTTAGTTTAATTGATTTGACTTTTTATTTTTAATAAATTCATTAAATTCGATGTGTAATAAAAGTATTTTGTCAGGGGAAAAACGATATATAAATGTGGGTGGAAAGCTTCTTGACCTCAGTGTACCCAAGGTGATGGGTATTTTGAATGTTAGTCCCGATTCATTCTATAAAGGAAGCCGTTATCTTAATGATGAAGATATTGTTAAGGCAGCAACACATATGATAGAAGACGGAGCTGATATTCTCGATATAGGTGGCTATTCCTCCCGTCCCGGTGCAGAAGATATATCTGCGGATGAAGAGGGAAGGAGAGTACTGAAGGCAATAAAAATAGTTTTACGGAAATTTCCGGAAGCTGTAATCTCTGTAGACACTTTCAGGGCTGAAATTGCCAGGGAGGCAGTAGCAGGATGCGGTGCACAAATAATAAACGATATTTCAGGAGGAGATGCTGATACTGAAATGTTCGGAACAATTGAAAAGCTCAATGTTCCATATGTAATGATGCATATGCAGGGCAATCCCCGGACTATGCAGAAAAATCCTGTATATGACGATGTTGTGGCAGACATTTTAAAATGGTTTGGGGAAAGAATTTTCAAACTCCATTCGGTGGGAGTAAAGGATATAATAATTGATCCCGGCTTCGGTTTTGGTAAAACGTCAGAACAAAATTTTGAAATTTTAAAACGACTTGGAGATTTTTCAATTGCAGGATTACCAATACTTGCCGGGATATCAAGAAAATCGATGATATGGAAAACACTTGGTTTATCTGCGGATGAAGCACTAAACGGAACCACAGTGTTAAATACTATCGCGCTTATTAACGGCGCCGATATTTTGCGTGTTCATGATGTCAGAGAGGCAGTACAGGCGATAAAGTTATTCACAAAGTTACAGAAATAGGATGTCCGAAAACAGAAGATGGCAGGCCGCATTAATTACTGACTTCTGATTTCCGACTTCTGACTTCTGACTTCTGACTTCTGACTTCTGACTTCTGACTTTTGACTTCCTGTTTTTAAATTTTTTGTTTCAGATTGAAAATGTTTCTTTATTTTTAACAAAAATTAAATCAGATCATGCCGTTTCACATAACCGTACTTGATATTATTGATATATTTCTTGTAGCAATAATACTTTTTCAGTTATACAGGATGATCAGAGGTACGGCAGCTTTCAGCATTTTCATTGCCATCTTTTTTATTTATATGTTCTGGCTCCTGGTAAAAGCGCTCAAGATGGAGCTTATAAGCGCGTTACTGGGACAGGTTATAGGGGTAGGGGTAATAGCCCTGATCATTGTTTTTCAACAGGAGGTGAGACGATTTCTTCTTGTGATGGGGACGAGGTATATTTCTGGAAGCAGGTTTTCATTTGGAAGGTTCTTTTCATCTTTACAGAAAAATGTAGTAACCCACAGGGAAGCCGAAGAAATTGTAAGAGCATGTGAATCAATGTCTTCAACTCAAACTGGTGCATTAATCGTTTTGGGCCGGAGGAGCAGTCTTGATATTTTTACTGAAGGAGGTGAAATCCTGAAAGCTCAGATCAGTGCCGAATTACTGGAAACAATCTTTTTTAGAAATTCTCCTTTGCACGACGGAGCTGTTCTCATTGAAGGTGACAGAATACTTGCTGCAAGATGTCCTTTGCCTGTTACTGAACAGGTGGATCTGCCACCCCGATTTGGCATGCGACATCGGGCTGCCCTGGGAATGTCAGAACATTCTGATGCAATAATTATTTTGGTGTCAGAAGAAACAGGTTATATATCAGTTGTTGAAACGGGTGACATAAGGGAAAATATTACCACCAGGGAGTTGAGAAATATTCTCCTTATGGAAAAAGTGTGGTAGATTATATAGGGGGAGGGATTTAGGGAGAGGCCGGATTTGAGGTTAAGCTACTTAATATTATATAGCATCAGGCTTTCAGCATCTTTTATATAAATCCTGTTTCCTGCAATAACCGGAAACGCATATATTGCCGTTTCTGAAACTTTATATTTTGCGATCTCAGTATATGCGGATGGATCAGGTTTAAAAACAATAAGATTGGCAGTACTGGGTAAGCCTATTAATACGGACCCGCAATCAACCAGAGTAGCAAAGTCACTGTTGACTGTATTGTCAATCCATGCTGTCTTGCCATCGGAAGCATTCAAACAGTAAATCCTCTTCTGGTCTGTAAAACCATACAGAAATCCATTTTTTAACACGGGAGTATTCCATTTGGCTCCAACATCAGGGTTACTCCATAGCTCTTTAGTAATATATTCATTTCCTGATTTTTCGACATTGATCGCTTTCATACCGGTCCCCTGCCCGGTATAATATATTATCTGACCATTGATGTAGGGACTTACACAGTTATAGAATCGTTCCTGCACCGGTGTTGGTACCTGCCAGAGCAGTTTCCCATCAGATAAGCTCAGTGATATAAGGTTTTTAGCAGTTTGAACGATTACATGTTTTTTGCCACCTATGGTCATGATCGATGGAGAAGCATAAGAAGGTCCGTCACCTGACCATGTCCATTTCTCTTTTCCGGTATTAAGATCAAGGGCCAGAACCTGTCCCTTGTCTTTAGTCCCGACATGAGCAATGCACAGATTATCAACAATAAGCGGAGACATGGCTGTAAAGAACTGCGGAACCTCATTATTGGGATTATCTCTTCTCCAGATTACTTTGCCAGTACCTGCATCGAGACATGATAGAATTCCTGATGCTCCAAAAGTAACTATCTTTCCATTGGCAACGGATGGAGTGCTTCTTGGCCCAGGATGTGAAGCGGAGGGCCCTGTAACAGCCATTGCAGGGTATTGGTTTTTCCAAATCTCTTTTCCGGTGGCTGCATTCAGACAAAGAACTACTTCATTATCACCCTGCCTTGTGTTCAGGTAAATATTATCACCAACGAGTACAGGAGTTGCATCACCGAATCCCACAGTAACTTTCCACTGCTGCTTTAATTCGGAAGGCCAGGTCCCGGGAGCCTGAAACCCTTTGACAACACAATCGCGGTTTATGCCTCTCCATTGAGGCCAGTCCTGCGAAAAAGTGTCATATGAATTCATCAGAATAAGTGCAGTTAATACACTAATAGTCAAGACTACTTTTTTCATGATTAATATTTTATTGGTTAACCGGCTGATTGTAAAATTAAATTTAAATGGCATGAAATCCAAAAAAACTATAAAGGTAAACAGACTTTAACTTAGCTTTCCAATGAAATGGCTTTCATTTAATATCATATATGTTTCAGGGTTGGCCTCTATATAATTTGAAGTATCCGGGATATTATACACTTAATTGAAATATCAAATAAATTTGTAATTTCGACTCTCATAAAATTAAAAGGTTATGAAACCAATATATATTTCAACTACAGTTCTTTGTATATTAGTTTTAACAAAGTGCACTACCGGTTCATCAGTTAGCGAGGCAGATTATCTTGTCCCATTTACCAAGACCCTGGCATATAATCCTGTATTGACACCTAATTCCGACAGTAAGTTTTATTGTCCTGTTAGCATGGACTCTGTTAAATGGGAAGCCAAGGATGTTTTTAATCCGGCGGCCGTCGTCAGGGGTGATACCCTCTTCCTGTTGTACCGTGCCGAGGATTCAATAGGGAAATACAATGGTACCTCAAGAATAGGACTCGCCTATAGTCTTGACGGTTACCATTTTACCAGGAATAAAACACCAGTCCTGTTTCCTTCCGATGATGAGTTTAAAAAATATGAATGGGAAGGAGGGTGTGAAGATCCCCGGGTTGTTGAAGATAGGAACGGTATCTATTACATGACATATACGGCTTATGATGGGGACAAAGCGCGCTTGTTTGTTGCCACTTCCGCGAATTTGAGAGAATGGACCAAACATGGATCGGTATTTCAGAAAGCGGGGAACGAGTACGTTGATATGTGGTCAAAATCAGGGTCTGTGATTTCGAGTGAGGAAAGCGGGAACCTTATTGCAACCAAAGTAAATGGAAAGTACTGGATGTACTGGGGCGAGTCTAATATTTATATGGCGACGTCCGACAACCTTATTGACTGGACTCCTTTACTGGAAACAGATCCCGGAAAGATGCGCATTGATACCATGAGACACTATTCAAAATCATTTCAGATTCTGTTTTCGACCAGGACCGGCATGTTTGACAGTGAATTGGTTGAACCGGGTCCTCCGGCAATTATTACAGATATGGGTATACTTTTTATCTATAACAGTAAAAATAGTCCCACGAAAGGCGACAAGAATATGGCATCGGGAACCTATGCTGCAGGACAGATCATAACTGATAAAAATGATCCTGCAAAAGTTACAGGCAGAATGGACAAGTGGTTTATTACACCAGATCAGCCATATGAAATTACAGGGCAGGTGAACAATGTCTGCTTTGTTGAGGGATTGGCCTGGTTCAAAGGCAAATGGATGTTATATTATGGTACTGCTGATTCAAAAATAGCAGTGGCTGAATCAGACAAAAAATTTTAAAGCATATTACGGAAACGATATGAAAAAAAATGTTATAGAAGTTATGTTAATGATAAGTTTATTGGGCTTAATGGGGAGTAGTAGTACTACAGATCCATCTGCCTGGAGTAAAGAAAAAATTGATATGTGGTTTGGTAAGGCAGAGTGGCTCAACGGATGGGAAGTTACTCCTGACTCTTCAATAAATAGAAGGGAATTAGCTGTTTCATATTTTAAAAATAAGAAAAGATGGGATGATGCTTTCAGGTTTTTAAAGGACAACGATTTGTCTAAACTTGAACTCAGAAGATATGATATTGACGGAAATAATCTTTTTGCTACGGTTAGCGAATATTTCACAAAGAATGAAGAAACGACTAATTTTGAAGCCCATAAAAAGTACATTGATATTCAATATGTAATCAGAGGGAAGGAAATAATGAATATTGCTCCCCTGAAGACAGTTAAGGAGATTATATCACCCTATGATGCCACAAAAGATATTGAATTTATTACTGTTGACAGGGTAGAAAATCACCTGGCAACACCTGGCAGGCTTTTCATCTTTTTTCCAGACGATGCACACCGGCCCGGACTGAAAGATGGTGTGAGTTCAAAAGTGAGGAAGATTGTTATCAAGTTGAAAATGGAATAGGTGCCGGGTGATGGGTGCTGGGTGCTGGGTGCTGGGTGCTAGGGACTGGGTACTGGGTACTGGGTACTGGGTAAGATGATGGTTACCGTAGTCTGATTGACCCGGTAACCAGCAACCGGCACAAGGTATAATTGAACAAACATTGCGTTCCAGGGTTACTCTTTAGTATTGAACCAATCTGATGACGACGTTATATGATCTACATGAGGGAGAAGAGGGGATAATTCTGAAGATTAAGGGAAGAGGTCAGTTTCGGCAGCGGCTTTCAGAAATGGGATTTGTTGTCGGTAAGAAGGTAGCGGTAATAAAAAGAGCACCTCTCCGCGATCCGATAGAGTACAAGATAATGGGGTATAACATCTCACTCAGGAATAGTGAGGCGCAACTTATTCTGGTAGACCGGGACGGAAAATCAGAAGAATTATTTTCTTCTAACCAGGTGCTGGTAAGTGAAGATGAAAATGGTTCCTGGTTAGCCAAATCAAAGAATATTCAGATAGCACTTGTCGGTAACCCAAACTCGGGTAAAACAACACTTTTTAATATTGCCTCAGGCTCAAAAGAAAAAGTCGGAAATTACGCCGGAGTAACAGTTGACTCCAAGGAAGCCCGTTATAAACAATCGGGTTATACCTTTTCAATTGTGGATCTTCCCGGAACTTATTCCATAAAGAGCTATTCACCGGAAGAGATTTATCTCAGAAATTTCATTTTCGATAATAAACCGGATGTCATTGTAAATATTGTTGATGCATCTAATCTTGAAAGGAATCTGTATCTGACTACCCAGCTTATTGATATGGGAGTTCAGATTGTTATTGCATTGAACATGTATGATGAACTGGAGAAAAAAGGAGATGTTCTCAATTACGCTTATCTTGGAGAATTATTGGGAGTGCCCGTTATTCCAACCGTCAGTTCCAAGGGGAAAGGTATTAAGGATCTGTTCAATAAAATTATTGAAGTTTATGAGAACAGGGAGCCTGTAGTAAGACATATCCATATTAATTATGGTACTGAAATTGAAAACTCAATATGTGCAATTCAGTCAAAAATAAAGATAGAAGAGAATCGCTTCTTTACCAATATAATCTCTGCAAGATATCTTGCTATTGAACTGCTCGAGAATGATAAAGAATATTCCAGAAGTATTACCAGGTGTGTTAACTCAGATGAAATTATTCAGACCGCAAATAAGGAATATCTGAGGCTTGAGAAATTATTTTCCGACCCTGTTGAAACTGTAATTACAGATCTGCGATATGGTTTTATCTCAGGTGCTCTTCAGGAGACTTTGAAAGTTAATAAGGTTGAAAGGCTTCGAAAAACAAGGATTATTGATAATTATCTGACAAACAAGTACCTTGGCATTCCGATCTTTGTGGCATTTATGTGGTTCACCTTCTATACAACATTCAAGCTGGGTGGTTATCCAAAACACTGGATGGAAATAGGAACCGGTAAACTTGCTGATTTATTTACCAGTATTTTACCCTCAGGCATAATAAGGGATTTTTTTGTTGAAGGGATTATAGGAGGTGTCGGAGGAGTTATTGTTTTTCTTCCTAATATCATCATTCTGTTTCTATTTATCTCGTTTATGGAAGACACCGGCTATATGGCGCGTGCTGTTTTTATTATGGATAAGATCATGCATAAAATCGGACTTCATGGTAAATCGTTTATCCCTCTTTTCATGGGGTTTGGATGTAATGTGCCGGCTATCATGGCAACGAGGATAATAGAGAGCAGGCGCGACCGGCTTATAACCATGCTGATAACTCCCTTTATGTCGTGTAGTGCAAGATTGCCTGTATATATTCTTTTTATAAGCGCTTTTTTTGCAAAGAACCAGGGATCGGTACTGTTCCTGCTGTATATTCTGGGGATGATTTTCGCGGTTCTTTCAGCACTCTTGTTGAAGAGTGTATTTTTCAAATCTGCCGAGGTCCCTTTCGTTATGGAGTTGCCACCTTACAGAGTTCCTACTGTACGAAGCATTCTAAAACATGTATCGTTCAGGACAGGGCTGTACTTCAGGAAAATAGGCGGAATTATTCTTCTGGCATCAATAATTGTTTGGGTTTTAAGTAATTTCCCCCGTAATATATCTTACTCGAAGGATTTTTCCGCCGAAATCGCAAAAGTTGAAAATCAACAACTTCCGGTCCAACAGAAAGAGGCTTCTATCAGTAAGCTGATGACTGAGCAGAAAAGTGAAAAACAAGGCAATTCATTTATGGGTTTAATTGGTCGTACCATTGAGCCTTTAATGAAGCCTCTCGGATTTGACTGGCGTCTTAGTGTAAGCATTCTTTCAGGAGTAGCAGCCAAAGAAGTTGTGGTGAGTACACTGGGAGTTCTCTTTCAGACCGATAATCGTTACGAGAAAGCTTCCCTGGTCAACAAGATACAGACCCAGACAAATGACTCCGGCAAAAAACTGTTCACGCCGCTTATGGCTTTTTCTTTTATGCTTTTCATCCTTACCTATTTTCCGTGTGTCGGAGTAATAGCAGCAATAAAAAGAGAGTCAGGCAGCTGGAAATGGGCCGCATTCACAGTAGTTTATACTACAGTAATAGCCTGGCTGCTGTCCTTTTCAGTTTATCAGATCGGCATTTTGCTTTCTTAATACTTTTTTAGAAAATTGTTCCCGCAGACCTGCATGACGGCAGAGTTATACTTTACAATTCCTTTAACTAATTCCTGCTAGCTTATCATTACTTGATAGGTGTAAATATTGTTCAATTAAACACTCTCATTGTCCTTAAGCATCCCATATAATCATATCTTTCTAAGAATAAGACATATACCAGATGGAGATTACTTTCGGTGAGCTCGTCTTTCTAAACAAACAACGGATTCCTCATTACAAATGACAAGGATTTTCTGGATCATAAGTTATAGTGAGAAGGAGATTCCTCATTTCGCTTTGCTCCATTCGGAATGACATGTCAATTCGGTGGTCACTGGGAGGGATGAAGAAGTGGCGATTCGATTATAAATATCTTTGTTATTCTGATTTGTACTGCGAATCGCCACTTCTTCATCCCCCCATATGCTCCTCAATGGCCCTGTCATCCCGAACGAAGTGAGGGATCTCCCTCGTACATTACAGAAAATTCTAACTTATAGGTGTACAAAAGGTCTTTTGGACAAAAAGATAATTGATTTATAAAATTTATTTTGTAAAATATTGTCATTAGTAGACGATGTCGGGGAACCGATTCAGTGTTTAGAAAGACGAGCTCACGAAGGTAATTTCCTTAACTTATAAAAAAAAGATTTATAAATAAAAATTTGGCATATTTGTTACCATAATTGTGAAGAATTTCACGCCAGTCAGGTCTCTCTGATCATCGCAGGGACAAAATAAAAATCTGCGGGAATCAGAAGACCCATCGAGACAGGAGCCTTTATATTTCCCGCAGACTTATTATTATAAGAATAAATAATATTACCTGCTGTTATAGTAGATATTTATGGCAATATAATCAATAACATTCTTGGCAAAGTACATGTCATGAAGCGAGGGCCAGAGTGTTTTTAATTCAGTGAGAGCAGGACCTATTAGATCGCTAATTTTAGCCGTTGTCCCATCATCAAAAGTCAGAAGAATATCTCTTTTATTGCAAATGGTGCCTGTAGTGTCAGCATTGTCAGTGATTTTAGCTCCGGCAGTTTTCTGAAGCACTCCATCAAGATAAACCTGTATAGAGTCAATACCGTAACCCCTTTTAATGTCAATATTTCCTATTGTCAGTTCATATTGTCTTTCTCTCCTGTGAAAATCTGTCCCAATAAAAGAGGTTGTTTCTTTTAAAAGAATATTATCATTCTGTTGAAGATCAAATGTTGAAACAGCTGTATCCCCTGTCTGCCATGTTGCTGATATGCTGTATCCGTCGGGGAAGTTATAGCCGGAAGAATACGACTGGTCTTTATAAGAGTTTGAAACAGCTGAAATATCCATGTTTCCAAGATCTTCCGAATTAAGTGTAAGACCTGCAGTAAGTTTGTAATCGAGATTGTTCCACCAGTTATAGTAAAAATGATAATCGGAAGCATCTATAGTAAAATCATTTTTAAGAACAGAATCGGAAGGATTATAATTATGGAGATAGTTACAATGGAATGTAAGCTTCTGAGGCAAATTGACAATCATATCATTACTTTCTCCCGTCTTTTTAAATAATCTGAAGGGATACATGGGAGAATGAAAATGCTTTACTGTATCCGGCTGATAGTCATAAATTCCAGCAACCAGGCCGAGAGTGATACTATCTTTAAAAACAACTTCTGATTTTGCTGTAACAGCCGTGCCTGAAGTCAGAAGCTGATAAGCTTTTGTTGTTGAGATCCTTGATATAGCAGTATTAATGTCAGAAGAAGCCTTTTGGATTGACATTTTTAGTCCCTGTGGCGGAGTATCAATTTTTTGACAACCCATGGCAATAATACTAAAAACGATTACAGTTAACACAATTTTCCTTTTCATAGTTTTAAGTATTGACGTTAATAAATTCACTTCACAAAATTCAAAATAATTGCACCAGACCTGGATATTAAACAATATACTTATTCATATGTTCAATACATTATTTTAAACGATTATTTTTCGTAATTGTTGTTCTTCTAAAATATTATTCTAACGTACAATGATCCCCAAGATGAGAAGGAATTTATATCTTCTTTATAATCTATTTGTTGCAATAAAAAAGGTCCATTTTCAGGTAGGAATTCACTAGTGTAAAAATGTAACATCACCTATTTTATTAAAATAACTTCCGTCAGCATATTGCCCGAAAACTTTATAAACATATACACCCTCCAGAGCCAGATTGCTATTTCCAAAATATCCGTCCCATCCTTTATTAAGGTTATAACTCTCGTAGACTAAAACGCCCCACCTGTTAAATATCTGAAGCTTATATTCTATAACATTTTTAAAAAACGGTCTGAAAACATTATCATTAATCTCACCTTCCTCCCAGTACCCTCCGGTAGGTCCGAAGCCATTCCATTTAAAAGCGTTTGGAAATTTTATATCGCCGAATTTAAAATCTACCTTAACCGGCGATTCATATCGCAGGGAATCTGTACATCCATCGTCTGAGGTTACTTTTAGGGTTATATAATATGTCCCGGCTGATTCATATTTATGCCATGGGCTCTCTTCTATTGAAGAGCTGCTGTCTCCGAAATCCCAAAAGTAACTGGCTCCGTAATATGAGGAATTTGTAAAAATCACTACCTGTGAATTATTAATCACATCAATAGGATATACAGTGAAAAGTGCCGTAGGGTTCTGATAGACAGTTATTATTACGTTATATGAGGCTTGACCTGCAATATTTGTGACTGTCAGTTTTACAATGTAGCTTCCGGGCAAATAATAAATATGATCCGGATCTGGTTCGGATGAATAAGTTTTATCCCCGAAATCCCATAAATATGTTTCTGCATACATGCTCATATTCCTGAACCGGACAGTTAACGGAGAGCAACCTGAAGTATCGGGTTCAAAATAGGCTGTCGGAGCCTCAGGCATTATAACGTTTATGTGTATGGTATCTGTTCCGGCACATCCGTATCTGTCTGCTAATGTCCTGTACGTAATTATATGGTCCCCCAGACCCGCTGAATCGGGATAAAATATGTCATTGATTACACCGTTTCCTGTCCAGGTTCCTCCTGCTGGTACTGCTGTTAAGGTAACAGGAGGGCTATTCAGAAAAAGAGTTTTCACCGGTTCGATTGTGACCTGCGGCAATGGCATAACAGTAATGGTAATCTGATCATTATCGCTGCACCCGTTTGAATCGGTTAAATCATATCTTACAATATGATCTCCGGTTCCTGCCACTGCAGGGTTAAATTTATTATTCGTCACTCCGTTTCCCGACCAGGTCCCTCCCTGATCGTGTGCTCTTAAGGTAACCGGACTGCTGTTGACACATAATGTATCAACCGGCGTAATTGTCGCGTCAGGATCGGGCACTATCAGGATAATTGCTGTGGTAACAACAGGAGGATTATCACCATCGACCGGATTTGTAGGAGGACCCGGAATGTCGGGATCGTCATAAGGGTTGCAATAATTCCAGTTTCTCAAAGTGACCTGGAAGTACTGTCCAATCAGCTTGTCGTTTGCGACATTAATAATATCTGAATATACACCTGATCCGGTAACAGGTCCTGGTAGAGTGATTATTGGTCCTGAATAAGGGTATGTCACATTTGTTCCGTTTATAGTTACCGGAGACCCGGTCATCGTAATTTCAGTACCATAGATCCACTGTATCCATCTTGTATAAAGATTGGGCACGTCATGTTCCTGAGGAGGGACGCAGTTGAACTGGGTAAGATCCTGAAATTTAACATTGGCGCCGTTTCCGAAACAAATTGGATAAACCTCCGGTGATATATGCATATGCCCCCCATTATGATCATCGTTATCCCAAACAGTTACTATTTGTTCCTGAGTTGATGAAGAGCAGAGAATTCCATTGACAACCAGAGTGGCTTTTGGCCTGTAATTGCATTTATCACCAGTAGAAACATAGGTATGGTTTGCATTTGCCTCAAAAATTCCCGGCCCCAGACTTGTGGCTGTTTCAGTATTTACCGAACCATCATCCCAGTCGTACCTGATCTGTACGCTGGTTCCTGCATTATTGACTCCGGTATAATCCACCTTCCAGTTAACCGATAACGGAGAACATAGCTTATCAGGAACAATTATGTTTGCCTTGGATATAATATTGCAATCCTGCCCTAAAAGAGCAAGCGAGTCTAATAAAAGGAATAATGAAAGAAATAAAATCTTCATTTTTTCTTATCCCGGTAAGAATGAAAAACTCTAATATTATATGACTGTCGCTTTCGTAACTGTATACGAATATAAACTATTTAATGTTGCATCTTCAGGTATTTAGTTATTTACCGGTGGTCATTTGATCTTAGTGTATTTTAGCTTTTAGTAGGTTGTCAATCATTTCCTTATCGGAATAATAAAGGATGTTGCTGAATGACTGTAAGAATAAAAATATTAGAAGGGTATTTTTTATTTATAAATTCAGATATTTGATATTCATATTTTTGATTAATTCCAATATTTAAAATTCTTCATATGCTTAAAAAATCAATCCTGATTCTGACCCTGGTTTTATGTGCAGTTTGCATTAACACTTATGGTCAGGAATATCGCGTTCCCTTATATAATGGAAGGATTCCCAACTCTAAGGTTTCTGCAAATACTGAAAAGACTGAAAAGAGCGAAATTACATGGATTTATGATGTTCAGGTTCCTGATATTGCGGTTTATCTTCCGACCAGAAGATTTGCCACAACACTGGCTGTAATAATTTGTCCCGGTGGTGGTTATGGTGGTCTTGCCTACGACCTTGAGGGAACAGACATTGCAAGATATCTTAATTCGATTGGCGTTGCCGGTATCGTTCTGAAATATCGACTGCCTTCATCAGATAATAACGTTGAACCCTATAAGTCGCCTTTAATGGATGCCCAGCGTGCAATGCGCCTGGTACGATATAATGCTGGTAAATGGGATATTAACCCGGCTAAAATAGGTATTATGGGCTTTTCAGCGGGAGGCCATCTTGCTTCGACCCTTGGAACTCATTTCGACTACGGTAATAAAACTTCAACTGATTCCGTAGAAAGGTTAAGCTGCCGGCCCGATTTTATGATCCTAATGTATCCTGTTATCTCATTTACCGACTCATGCATGCATGTTGGATCAAGAAATGCTTTGCTTGGGAAAAACCCCGATAAAGATCTGACAGTTTATTTTTCAAATGAACTACAGGTGAAGGATGATTCTCCTCCGGCTTTTTTTGTTCATGCTGACAATGATACCGGAGTACCTGTAGAGAATTCATTGCTTATGTACCAGGCTTTACGGAAAAAAAAGATACCTGCAGAATTGCACATACTGACTGAGGGTAACCATGGTTTTGGACTGGGGCTCAATAATCCACATGTGGCTTCATGGACAAACAGTCTGAAGCTATGGCTCGAGTGGCTGAATCACAGGTAACTGATTTTTATATCATAATCCCATTTGTCGAAGTAAAGATTTCCTCCTTTCCATTCAACTTCGCCTCTCTGGAAGTCATTAGGTTCACTCCTGAGATATTTTTTTGCCGGATGCAGAAGACCACCCGTACCTGTATTGATAATTAGCCGGTAAGAATCGATCCCCGACAGATAAAAATACTTTATATCAGGATTTTCTGAATCCTGGAGATCGTATGATACATCCACAGGTACCCAGCCGATTCCTTCGTAGTAAACCTCACACCAATCGTGAAGATTGTCGGCGCCAGGAGGAACCATCCATCCGCTCTGCCATCTCACAGGTATTCCTTTATATCTTAGCATCGACATGAACAGGAAATTCTGCATGCCGCAATCTCCTCTTCTATAATGGTAAACATATTCCGGAATATTTGGTATTATGGAATATTCCAGCGCACCTGTCCATGGAATATTATCCTTGAACCAGCTGTAGATCTTTCTGACAGTTACATCCGGTGTATCACCGGCACCAGATATACTATCAGCAAGCCTTTTTATGTTGGAAGTGAAACAAATATTAGGCAATTGCTCAGATGTATACACTTTATATTCTGGTGAAGTTTTGACATATGGTAATACTTTATGTCCGGATAGGTTAAAATATTGAGCATTTGAAATATATTTCCATGTTACGCTGAAAGTGGTAGCTGTATCCTTTTTTGACACTTCTTCCATGTATATTGTACTATGTACAGCAGAATCAGGAGCAATAAGGTATTCCCTGGCCGAAGCGCTCAGTAACTTTATCCCGTACTGACGTGGCATTCTTTCTCTGGGCCACGGAAGCCAGCATCGTATTATCTCACCTGCCGGTATAACATCAGGATGAACACTAATTGTATAGGTAATTTCCATAGTTACGGGTTCAACCGGTTCATCCTTATACCCCGATTCATTATACACTTTTTTTATGTGATTAAGGCGAAAGATCATTTCGGGACCATTCCAGATATTGCGCTGCCATTTTCCTTTGTCTTCATAGTATTCCCTTATAAGCAAGAGATTGGAGACAGCTCTTTTGAAATACATCTTTTTGCCATCGATCATTTTGTATTCCAGCCAGCCTTTCTTCTCCCATGAAGCTCTTTCTTCGGGAGAAAAGGTACCAATCCTCTTTTCAATCTGGTTTATTGCCTGTTCTTCATTAACCGTGAAATCAATCCTAATTCTTTCAGCAACCTGTCGCAGGGAATCAGCCGTAAAGAACAACTCAGGATTCTGTGGACAGGATTTCTTCAAAGAATCTGCAAGCCTGACTGCAGTAATCAGATTGCCTGACTCTATATTTTCTCTGATATTGTCCAGTATCATACTGTTGTCAGGTTTACTTCCGCATCCGTAAAGAATAAGAAGAACAGTCAGGAAAAGCAAAGATTTGTTTTTCATACCGGCAAAATTTCAGTTGACTAAATTACATGCTCCTATTATTATGGGACTCATGAGATCAATTCCCATGCAGGTTGTTTTAAAATTTTCCATAGGATTATTTTTGAAAGTTATAAAATATTTTCTTTATGCTTTTTTATTTAGGCAGGATGTTTGTTAAATGCCCGTTCTTCTGCTTGTTATTTAACAAACCATATATGAAAAGGTTTTAAATTTAGTTGAGATACATTTTCTTTATAGAAATATTTAAAGCTTATTCTTAAATTTAGCAATCTGTATTTAGAAATTTCAAATAAAACCAACATGAAAAAATCAGGACTGATATTTTTGCTTTTGGCCTTAATAATTAAGGTACAGGCACAGGATGAAAAGATGAACAATTTCATCTCAGATCTTATGGCTAAAATGACCCTTGAAGAGAAGATCGGGCAGCTTAATCTTACAACAGCCGGTGGATTTGTTACCGGGTCTGCTGTTAATGATCAGATGCAGCAAAAACTGAAAGCAGGAAAGATTGGCGGAATGCTCAATGGGTTTTCAGTGGCATCAATGAGGGCATCACAGGAGATAGCAGTAAAGGAATCAACAAATCATATTCCTGTCCTTTTTGGTATGGATGTAATTCATGGTTACAAAACAATTTTCCCGATACCATTAGCGATGAGTTGCATGTGGGACATGTCGCTTGTTGAAAAAAGTGCACGGATTGCAGCTCAGGAAGCTACATCAAATGGTATTTCATGGACCTATTCCCCTATGGTTGATATAGCACGCGATGCTCGCTGGGGAAGAATAGCCGAGGGAGCCGGAGAAGATCCGTGGCTGGGTTCCCAGGTTGCAAAAGCTTTAGTCAAAGGGTATCAGGGTAACGATCTGTCTCTTAATAATACCATGATGGCTTGTGTGAAACACTTTGCTTTATATGGTGCTGCTGAGGCCGGGCGTGATTACAATACAGTTGATATGAGCAAAATAGCCATGTATAATTTTTATCTCCCTCCCTACAAGGCAGCATTTGATGCAGGCGCCGGAAGTGCCATGACATCTTTCAATGTTGTCGATTATATTCCATCATCGGGAAATCACTGGCTTCTTACGGATCTTTTAAGAGATCAATGGGGTTTCAAAGGTTTTGTAGTAACCGATTATACAGCCATAAACGAAATGATCAATCATGGTATGGGTGATCTCCAGGAAGTATCAGCACTGGCTCTGAAAGCCGGAACAGATATGGATATGGTAGGGGAGGGTTTTCTTACCACACTTAAAAAATCCCTGGATGATGGTAAAATAGGTATTAAGGATATTGACCAGGCCTGCAGGAGGGTGCTTGAGGCCAAATATAAACTGGGTTTATTTGATGATCCTTACCGTTATATGGATGAAAAAAGATCAAAAACTGATGTAATGACACCTGAAAATCTGAAAACGGCCAGGGAAATTGCTGAAAGATCGATGGTTTTACTGAAAAACGATAAACAGATATTGCCTCTTAAAAAATCCGGGACTATTGCCGTAATAGGTCCACTGGCAAACAGTAAAAGGGATATGTTAGGCACCTGGGCAATGGGCGGGGATCCAAACTCAATTTCTTCAGTTATTGACGGGCTGAAGAACATTGGAGGCAGCGATGTTAGTATTCTGTATGCCCAGGGGTCCGAATTAACAGATAATCCAAGGCTGGAAAGGAGCAATAATCCTTTTGGTATGCAGGATCAGCAACAATCTGACACGAAGGCTCTGTCTTCTGAAGAGCTATTGAAGGAAGCACTTCAGACAGCCGATAAAGCAGATGTTGTTGTTGCTGTCCTTGGTGAACCTGCTGCATGGTCAGGGGAAGCATCAAGCTTCACGGAAATCGGCCTTCAAAAAGTGCAGCAAAACCTGCTAAAGGCTCTGCTGGAAACCGGGAAGCCTGTTGTCCTTGTTCTTGTAAACGGACGGCCCATGACATTACCATGGGAGAACGAACACGTAAATGCTATTCTTGAAGCCTGGGCAGGAGGCACTGAAGCAGGGAACGCTATTGCAACAGTATTGTTCGGTGAATATAATCCTTCCGGCAAGCTTACAACAACCTTCCCGGTTAGCGTTGGTCAGATACCGCTCTATTATAACCACCTTAATACAGGAAGGCCAATGGACCCTAAAAATAAGTTCACTTCAAAGTATCTCGACAGTACCAACGATCCTGTATATCCCTTTGGGTACGGACTTAGCTATACAACATTCGACTATAGCGATTTTAAGCTGAGTAAAACACAGCTTAAAGGGAACGATAAGCTCACAGCTTCAGTTACTCTTACCAATACCGGGAAGGTTGCCGGAGAAGAGGTGGTAGAGTTATACATTCAGGATCCTGTAGCTTCAATTTCACGTCCGGTAAAGGAGTTAAAGAATTTTAAAAAAGTTTTGCTTCAGCCTGGTGAAAAAAAGGAAGTTAGTATTGATGTTGCGACAGGCGACCTTATGTTTTATAATAGTGAATTGAAATATGTATGGGAACAGGGTGATTTTATTATTTATATGGGCCCCAATTCGCGTGATGTAAAATCTGCAAGAGTAACATGGCTGAAGTGATCAGTCGCTCAGAATATATTATAAATGAAATTCAGAGGTTTTTTTGTCACGGTTCTGTGCCTTTTTCTTTTATCATGCAGTGAAAAAGGTACGAATCCGGTTGATTTTGTCAATTCCGCTATCGGGGGTATAAGTCCTCTTCTCGAGACTACCGTTCCGCTGGTCAATCTTCCCAACAGCATGATGAGAATCTATAGGATGCCCGGGAATTATCTTTCTGAAAAGGTAAGTGGTTTTCCTTTAATTCTGTGTGGACATCGTAACGGCACTGCAGGGCTACTAATGCCTTCATCAGGAAAGATCTCATTTGGTGAGAAAACCTGGCAGAGTTATTATGATCATGATTTTGAGGTTAGTACTCCTTATTATTATTCGGTGTGGCTGGAAGATCCGGATATAAACCTTGAGTTTACAATAGGCCATAAGTCTGCCTTTTATCATATAAAATGGAATAGAAGTGAACAGAAAAACCTGATGCTGAAGGTAACATCCAGGGGTGCAATTCATGTTATTGATAATAATACCGTGGAAGGTTACGAGATTTACAGAGATAAGGTCAAAGTTTTCTTTTATTTAAAAACCGAAAAGGATTTCTATTCTGATACTATCATGGATATTAATCAGAATATCTCATCAGGAATAACAACGCTTGAAGGCACGGAGCCATCAGTCGCCCTTATTTTTAAAATACCCGGTAAACAGTTTGCAGGAATTAAATACGGGATTTCATTTGTCGATGCAGCCCAGGCCCGGGTTAACCTGGAAGAGGAGTTACCCGGATGGGATTTTACGAAGATGAAAGATAATGGTAGAGAGGAATGGAACAGAGAACTGGGAAAAATTGAAGTAAAAGGTGGTACCCGCGACCAGAAGATAGTTTTTTATACAGCTTTGTACCGTAATTATGAAAGGATGGTTAACATTTCGGAGGATGGAAGATATTACAGTGGCTATGATGACACCATCCATAATGACACTGGCATTCCTTTTTATGCAGATGACTGGATGTGGGACACTTACCGCGCATCTCATCCTTTGCAGGCTATACTCAATCCTGAAACAGAAGGAGTAAAAATTCAATCATATGTAAGAATGTTTGAGCAGAGCGGATGGATGCCTTCATTTCCTATTCTTTTTGGTGATAATCCCTGCATGAACGGAAATCATTCCGCAGCTATTATTGCGGATGCTTATTTTAAAGGTATCAGGAACTTTAATGTCGAAAAAGCATACGAAGGCGTGAAGAAAAATGCCATGCAGGCTACTTTGCTTCCATGGCGCAACGGGCCAATGTGCTCACTTGATACTTTTTATCTTAATAACGGATTTTACCCTGCCCTTAATCCTGGTGAAAAAGAAACAGTTGCACTGGTTCATCCTTTTGAAAAAAGGCAGGCTGTTGCAGTGACGCTTGAAAACAGCTACGACGACTGGTGCATTGCTCAGCTTGCAAAAGTGTTGAATAAGAATGATGATTATGAATATTTTCTAAGGCGTTCGCAAAACTTCAAAAATTTGTTTAATAAGGAAACCGGTTTTTTTGCACCTCGTACTTCCGATGGTAATTGGGTAAAGGATTTTGATCCTGTGCTTTCAGGAGGAATGGGAAACAGGGATTATTACGATGAAAATAACGGATGGACCTATTTATGGGATGTACAGCATGATATTGCAGGATTGATCGGATTACTTGGAGGCAGGGAGAAATTTGTCAAAAAACTCGATCAGTTATTTATCGAGCCCCTGGGAATGTGGAAGCCGGATTATATGGCTAAGTTTCCCGATGCAACAGGACAGGTTGGCCAGTTTGTAATGGGCAATGAACCCTCTTTACATATTCCCTACCTTTATAATTATGCCGGGGAACCATGGAAGACACAGCGACGGGTAAGAATGCTTCTAAATACATGGTTTGCCAATTCGCCATTCGGAATTCCCGGAGATGAAGACGGTGGTGGTTTATCCGCATTTGTGGTCTTCTCCAGTATGGGATTCTATCCGGTAACTCCGGGAATGCCTGCCTTTAACATAGCCAGCCCTGTTTTTACTGAAGTTAAAGTTAAACTACAGGATAACAAGGTATTCAGAATAGTTGCAAAAAAAAGCAGCGATAAGAATAAATTCATTCAGAAAGCAACCTTAAACGGCAGGGAATGGACTAAACCGTGGTTCAGATGGGATGACATTAAAAACGGCAGTGAATTAATGCTTGAGATGGGATCAAAACCAGATTATTCGTGGGGATCAGCTCCGGGGGATGCTCCACCTTCGGGACTGAGAGACTGAGAGACAGGTGACCAGGTTACCCTGATGGGAGGGTCCCGATAGCTCCCGATAGCTCCCGATAATTATCGGAACAGGAAGGGCTGTGTTAAATGCATCAAAATTTAAAAGTAAAAAGTCAAAAATCTTGCAAATGAAAAAGAAACCTGATAATCAATATCTCGATAATATGAGCAGGAACCCGGCTTACTGGAAAGGGCCGTTTTATTTTAACAGGAAAGATCCAAGGTTAATGGTGCCAAAGCTTCATCCGTCATTAGGGTGGACATTCAATTTTGCCAGTCCTTATGCTTATATTTTTCTGATCGTTCTCGTTGGAGTTATAGTTGTAACAGAAATATTATCGAAATAATAATGAGAAAACTATGACATTATAAGTTAAGTGTTATTGATACACTTATTCCATAGTTTTCGAATCTTCCATTATAACCGGGTAGAAATAGCCGTATCCGAAATCTTTATCAAGAGCTATCTTTCCTTCAAATGTCATTATATCTCCAACTTTTGCCGGTTGGCTGGAGGTAACAGTAAGATCATAAACTCCCTGATAATCTGTCCCATCCTGGATATGAATCCAGTTCTTTCCCATTATAGCCGGATTGTACTTAACTACGGTACCTGTAACTTTAATTATTTTCCCGTCATATGACTTCTTATTTGCCAAAAGATCGGTTATTTTGACGCAACCTTCACATGGTGTAACAGTAACGTTGACCTTAGCAGGCTGGGCAGGACCGGTAGATTTCTGTGCATCCATTGGCTGTGTTTTTTCATTATTATCGAATGATTCCTTTGCCAGTGGCCCCGACTTTGGCCCTTTACAGAATGTTGTCGACAGGATTATCGTCAGTAAAATTATGATCTTCTTCATTGTTGAAATATTATTTGTTGAGGTGCAAATATAGCAAAAAGGTTGCTTCTTCCTATTTTTTAGTACTTTTGCGCCTCCGTGTAAAAGTTTAACACAGGGTAATTATTTAGAAAAGTGTTTGCTGACAGGTGAAAGTGCCAGTTTACAAAATAAATGTATGGATTTAAAAAGTGAAATAAGGAAAAGACGGACCTTTGCAATCATAAGTCACCCAGATGCAGGAAAAACAACCCTTACAGAAAAATTGCTATTGTTTGGAGGAGCGATCCAGACCGCGGGTGCAGTAAGAAGCAATAAGATCAGGAAAACAACAACCTCTGATTTTATGGAAATTGAGAAACAAAGAGGAATTTCAGTTTCAACATCGGTCATGGCATTTGATTACAATAACATAAGAGTCAATATACTTGATACTCCGGGTCATAAAGATTTTGCAGAAGATACCTATCGTACTCTGTCAGCAGTTGACAGCGTTATTATTGTGGTGGATAGTGTGAAAGGAGTGGAAGAACAGACCCGCAAACTTATGGATGTGTGCAGGATGAGACATACGCCTGTTATGATCTTTATAAACAAGATGGACCGGGAAGGAATAAACCCGTATGATCTTCTTGATGAGATAGAAAGGGAGTTGAAAATTGCAGTATGTCCTTATACCTGGCCAATTGGAAACGGAAAGCAGTTTAAAGGTGTTTACAATCTTCACAAAAAGGAGATAGAGATATTTGCTCCTGAAAAAAGCACTGTTTCTGAAAGTCTGATTAAAACGAAGGATATTAAGGATCCAAAACTAAGAGACTATGTTGGTATTGAGAGTATTAACAGGTTGTGGGAAGAGATTGAATTTGTTCACAGCATGTTTGAATCCTTTAATATGTCTCTTTATCGTGAAGGTTATCTGGCCCCATTGTTTTTTGGAAGTGCATTAAATAATTTCGGAGTACTGGAACTGCTTGAAACCTTCCTCGAAATAGCGCCATGTCCGGGAAATATTCAGGCCTCTGAGCGTACTGTGGAATCTGATGAAGAAGAGCTAACAGGTTTTATATTCAAGATACACGCCAATCTCGATCCTAAACATCACGACAGGATAGCTTTTATGCGGATCAGCTCCGGAAAATTTGAGCGTAATAAATTTTACTTAAATACAAGAACAGAAAAGAAAATGCGTTTCTCTTCACCCACAAGTTTTATGGCTAATAATAAAAGTATTGTGGAAGAAGCATTTCCGGGAGATGTTGTAGGCCTTTACGACAGTGCTAATTTTAAAATTGGCGATACTCTGACTGAGGGGGAGTTACTTCATTTTAAGGGTGTTCCAAGTTTTTCTCCGGAAATATTACGTGAAGTCATTAACCTTGATCCTATGAAAACCAAACAACTCGACAAGGGCGTAAAGCAGATGACCGATGAAGGTGTAGCTCAGCTATTTATTCAGCAGCCGGGAAACAGGAAAATTGTCGGGACTGTTGGAGAGTTACAATATGAAGTCATTAAATTCAGGTTGGAACACGAATATGGTGCAAAGTGTAATTTTAACCATCTTCCTTATGTGAAAGCCTGCTGGATAACAACGGATAATAGAAAAGAACTTGAAGCATTCCTTAAAAGAAAATTATCGGCTATTGCCTATGATAAAGAGGATAACCCGGTATTTTTTGCCGAAAGTGAATGGATGCTTAAACTTGCACGGGAGAATTTTCCGGCTATTACTTTTCATGAATCATCTGACTTTAAGATAAGAAATAGTATTAAAAGCAAAGAACCAGTAATATCTTCAACAAACATTGCTGATTTAAACTTATAAAGAATATCAGGTTCATCAGAATCCATTGCATATATTGACCAGATTTACTATTAAAGGTCATTTAAGCCACAGGAATCTAAATCCTCTAAAATGCAATTACATATCATTTGTCAAATCGTTAGTCAAATTATTAATCTTTGTATATAGCTGATAATAACTAATTTTGTAAATTAGCCTGAACTGTCATCATGTAAAATTATATATAAAAAGACCGGGAATTTATATATATGATCTGGATGAGGGTGGCTGATTTTAGCTTTGAACTTCTTAAACAGGTTAGAAATTGCAGGATAAGGAAATATTAAAATACTGATAATGAATATAATATTCCTATGGTTCACCGGGAAATATAAAAAAATCTGATATGCAAGCCGTTTTTTATTTAAAAAACAATAATATCAGTGACTTTATTCTTACGAGAGTTTTGCTCTCGGGTATTTTCCTTTTGTTGATCTCAGCAGCAGGATTCGGACAATGTGTGAATCCTCCGACAGTTACAATCAGCAGTATAGCTGGAAGTACCTGCAAGACGGCACCTGTCACCGTTACCGGCAATACCTTTGGAGGAAGTGCTACAAAAGTTACAATAAAGGATGATGGAGATGCTGCGGTAAGCCCGGCATCAGCAAATGTTTCTCCATTCACTTTTACTTATACACCTAAAAAAGGTGATGTTGGCAAAACGGTTATCATCACCATTACTACAGATAATCCATCGGGAGCTCCATGCGTGGCAGCTAAAGCTACTTATACATTAACAGTACAGGACAACCCGGCTGCACCGGTAATAGGGACAATCATCCATCCAACGTGTGAAGTATCCACAGGAAGTATTGCATTAAGTGGTCTGCCGTCAGCTGGAACCTGGACCATTACTCGTAGTCCGGGTGGGATAGTGACGACAGGCATGGGGATAAGTACAATTATTTCAGGGCTGTCACCCGGCACTTATACTTTTACCGTTGCAAATTCTGCAGGGTGTATATCACCATCATCGAAAAATGCTGTCATAAATGCGCAGCCTGTATCTCCATCAGATCCAACACAATCAGTGGAATGTGTTGCCGGCAGCGCAGTAGTAACAGTGATTAGTCCTACAGGGACAGGCCTTGAATACAGCCTGGATGGAGGAACATACCAGATTAGTACATCCTTCACCGGTGTTACTGACGGAAACCATAATATAACAGTGAGAAATTCAATCGGATGTACAACTGTCGGCAACAGTTTTTCTGTATCATGCGAATGTGTAAATTCGTCCACAGTCACTCTGAGCTCTGCCAATGTAATGACGTGCAATATATCACCTGTAATTGTAAGTAACAATACTTTCGGGGGTACAGCCACAGGTGTAACCTTAACTCATAATGGGACAGGTACTTTGAGCCCGTTGACAACAAATACTTCTCCGTTTGAATTTACTTATACTCCTTCCTCGGCAGATGCCGGCAAAATTGTGATAATAACAGTAAATGCAATCAGTTCAGAGCCATTGGCATGTGAAGCATTTGCAACTTGTGCTGTAAGCGTATACGCTGATCCGGCAGCGCCTTCCATAGGAACAATAACTAATCCAACATGCATGGTACCTACGGGTAGTGTGGTGTTGGGCAGTTTACCTTCATTCGGCACCTGGATTTTGACCCGTTCTCCGGGTGGAGTCTTAACAAGCGGAACAGGAATAAGTGCAACAATATCAGGACTCGCGTCAGGTAATTACACCTATACTGTTTCAGATGCAAATGGTTGTATTTCAATTCCTTCAGCAAATATCATTATTAATGCGCCTCCTGTTGATCCTGCAGCACCATCAGTGGGACCCATAACTTCACCAACATGTACTTTACCGACCGGAAGTGTTGTATTGAATAATTTGCCTTCATCCGGAACCTGGATATTAACCAGGTATCCTGATAATATAACTTCAACAGGGACAGGTACCACAATAACTTTAACCGGGCTTGTTTCTGGAACTTATAACTATACAGTAACCAATTCAGAAGGATGCATTTCAATTCCATCCCAGGATGTTGTAATTCCTGCACAACCAGGAAACCTGACGCCACCGGAAATAGGGACAATTACCCAGCCATCATGTAATTTATCAACAGGAAGCGTTGTGCTAAACGGATTGCCATCTTCGGGAACATGGACGTTGATCCGTTCTCCGGGCGCAATATCATCCACAGGAAACGGAATAAGTACAACAATAACAGGGTTGCCTTCAGGTAGTTATACATATACTGTCACTAATGCTGATGGTTGCATATCGGCCCCATCAGCAAGTATTGATATTAATGCACAACCAGTTACCCCCGGGGCACCTTCGGTTGGAACCATTACTTCGCCCACCTGTACTTTACCAACCGGAAGTGTTGTTATGGATAATCTGCCGTCTTCGGGAACATGGACGCTGACCAGGCATCCTGACAATTTAGTTACTACAGGTACGGGCACCACAACAACTATAACCGGACTTATTTCCGGGATATATAATTTTACTGTGACCAATTCGGAGGGATGTATTTCGATACTCTCTCAGGATGTGGTGATTCCAGACCAGCCTGGAAACATTTCACCTCCGGAAGTTGGGACAATTACACATCCGGCCTGTAACATTTCCACCGGTAGCGTTGAACTAAGCGGATTGCCATCGGCAGAACCATGGATATTAACCCGTTCTCCAGGGAGTATTTCATCAACGGGTACAGGATCGGGTATAACAATATCAGGACTCCCTTCCGGGAGCTACACCTATTCTGTTACTAATGCAGATGGTTGCATATCAGCTCCTTCTGCAGGTATTGTAATCAATGAACAGCCTGAAATCCCGGAAGCGCCAACGATCGGAACAATAAATCTACCCACATGTATTTTGGCAACTGGCAGCGTGGAATTGAATAATCTGCCAGTATCCGGGGTTTGGACACTTACTCGTTATCCTGGAACTGTGACTTCGATTGGAACAGGTGCTTCATCTATTATCGAAGGACTTTCTACGGGTACATATAATTTTACAGTTATGAATGCCGATGGATGCAATTCATTGCCTTCACTTAATGTTGTGATTCCTCAACAACCATTAACACCATCTGCACCTTTGATAGAGACTGTCACACAACCGACTTACCCGTCAACAACAGGAAGTGTAATCCTTTATGGTTTGCCGGCAACAGGAATGTGGATGTTAACACGCTCACCAGATGATGCAACAATAACAGGTAGCGGCTCAGCCAGGACTGTTCCTGATATTCCGGCAGGAGAATATACCTTCAATGTAACAAATTCTTCAGGATGCTCATCAGCCGAATCAGAAAGTGTAATAATTCTGGATGTGGAGAAACCTGTTTTGAAAATTACTGATCCGCAACCGGTTTGTGCTCCGGAAACCGTGGATCTGACAACTCCTGAGATTACAAAGGGATCAACCCCCGGTTTGATATATACTTACTGGATGGATGCCAGGGCAACGAATCCGTATAATACACCTGCTACAGCAGATGAAGGAACTTATTATATTAAGGGTACAAACCAATCAGGATATTTTGATATTAAACCTGTAACCGTTCTGATTGAACAAAAACCAGTAGCCTATGCCGGACCTGATCAGGTACTTGAATATGAGTTTGAAACAACTTTAGCCGCAGATATCGGTGAAAATGAAACAGGTCTATGGTCATTATTGTCAGGTTCGGGAGAATTCACAGATTTAACTGATCCAATAGCCACAGTTATAAACCTTACTGTAGGAGAGAATATACTGCTATGGACCATAACCGATAGCGTTTGTCTGCCATCCAGAGATTCAGTAATTATTAAGGTAAATGACCTGGTTATTCCCACAATGATCACTCCGAATATGGATGGAAAAAATGATTATTTCGTATTAAGAGGAATTAATACTCTGGGCAAAACTCAGTTAGTAATATTTGACCGCAGGGGAAAGCTGGTTTATAAAAATGAGAATTATGATAATTCATGGAATGGAGTTGACCTCAATAACAATATTTTACCTGACGATACCTATTTTTATACTCTGAAAACAGCTAATGGAAAATCGTTAAGCGGGTACATTATAATACGGAAATAACTTTAAACCCGCTTTTATAGCGATTGTTTTATTGCAAATTAACTTTAGATTGTATCCCTGATCCCTTTCAATTTCAAAGGGATTGTGAATTCACTTATTAAACCTCGTTCGAACAATTTTATCCGAATAATTGTTTTCTTGTCAGTGACAACGGTTGTGAATTATATTTATAATTAAGTCGTATTCTGACGTTAAATTTATGATAATAATAACATTATAATAAATTTATTTAACACTAATCTGTCAGAATGTTTGTAACTTTCTTGAGAATTCTAAGGGTTTTGTATGGCTGTTAAGATCATATTATTGGCGTTTAATAAATTTAATTTTGATTAATTTAAAAAGTTAGGGTGATGTTTTACAAGAAGGTAGTACAGGAAGTACTTAGGCGTTGCCTGACAATAGACAATAGGCCTGGCAGGCATAGAGCTAATCCGGTTGTTGTTCAGGACAGTGAAATTTCAATGTTGATCCATGATGTTTTCGGCGGAGAAATTTTGAAAACACATGAGGAAAAAGGCTGGCATTTCTATAACAGGATAGATGGCGAACGAATTGACTTTGCAACTTATAACCTGGAAAAATCAGCTGTTGATATTAAATTCGAAGACATTCCTACAACTACAGCAGAAACTTCAGGTTATTTCGACAGAACCGATTATTCTGCATTTTTTATGAGGTTCGTAAGAGCATTTGAAGAAACCATGGGCCTGGGAAATTTCAACCCTGGAATATCATCCTGACTGACTGTCAGGATGAAACCTTTGCATTTTTACACGGCTAATTCGGAGGAGATTATAAAATAGCCAAATAGAGTAAGTTTATTACTACATATTATGCTTTAATACAAAGATAATATTCCTGTTTATATCTGACAACTTAATAAGTCTCAGTCGTTTGTATGGGAATGATGCTAAAATTCAAATAATTAATCAGATACGATGTAATGAAAACAAACCCTCCCGATAATATTAAGGGAGGGTTTCATTAACTAATAATAACAGAAATGACTTGACTTCCTTTCTGTTCTTTTCAATTTAAAGCTATTCTGACTATTGTTCTTCTTTATTTTTTGTGAATCTTAGGATACAGTACAAAATTTTTGTGGCATCGTTATTTCAATATCACAGTTTTTATTATTGAATACCCATTATGCTTTATACTTATGAGATAGGTGCCTTTTGAATATCCATCAAAATTAAGCACTGTTTGATTTTCAGATAGTTCTGTTCTGGCGACATTTAGTGTATGACCAAGAATATCCAACACATCAATCTCAACCTTCCCATCAAGCTTTCCTTCAACACTCAGGATTACCTTACCGGTTGTAGGATTGGGGTAAATTTTAATAGCATTGGATAGTTCTATTTGTTCTAGTCTGGTAAGAACAACATTGATTATATTTGATGGTAATGAAGAACAACTGCCATTTGATACAACAACATAATAGTTACCATCTGCATCAGCTGTGTAGTCCTGATCTGTCGCTCCGACAATTATTCCGTCCTGATTATACCACTGATTACCTGTTACGGCATCGGAATGTAATGTATTGACATTCTGTGTTATTACCGGAGTAACTGGTGTCACGGGTTGAGGATCAATTGATACATCTGTCACTTGCGAAACACAGCCTGCGGCATTTTTTGCAGTTACACTATAAGTGTTTGAAGCTACCTGATCAAATGAGCCTGTTGTATTAGTATATGTCACACCGTCAATACTATAGGTCATGCCTGACTCTAAAGGAGCTGTGATAGTTATGGTTCCTGTCGTTTCTCCGCAATCAGGTTGTGTTAATGAAACCGTTGGTGCTTCCGGCACAGTCAACGCTGTTACATCCAGTGTACCTGGGTCACTGTCTCCGCATACATTATTGGCAGTCACATAAATTGTTCCGCCATTTACATCAGTTGTAGCACTTATTGATTCTATATCGGAACTGCCTGTCCAACCTGAAGGTAATGTCCATGTATATGAAGTAGCCCCATCGACAGCGACAATACTATATATCTGAACCGAACCCAGACAAACAGCGTCACTACCCGTTATAACACCTGGCTGGGCCGGAATTGTATTTACAGTAACAGCGAGTGTTCTTGCATACCCGGTACCGCAGGTATTAGATGGCTCCACGCTGATATCCCCTGAGCTGGTGCCGACAGTTACAGTGATCACACTTGTACCATCTCCGCCTGTTATCGACCAATCTGAAGGCACTGTCCATGTATAAGTATCTACATCAGATTCAACAGGTACCGAATACGTGATACCGGTTGCTCCCTGACATGGATTACTATTACCTGTCATAGCTCCAGGCAAGTCAGGCCTCAAACATGTTGTGCCAGCAAGAGATAACAAAGTGCTGGCCGATCCTTCAAAAATCATCGCACCTGAAGCAATAGTCATTGTTATTTCAATAATTTCCGTACCGGCGCTGGCATCCCACATCTTTACTGTGGCAGGATGACCTACAATATAGCCATCAAGTTCTGGAGTGTCAGGATCGTCTTTTGAGGTAATTACATAAATAATATCCCCCGGCGTGGTAACAACCCCTACACCTACGCAATTTACCCCGTCAAAAATCCCGACCTCGTCACCGGTCTGTAGCCCAACTTCATCAATAGTTGCTGAAGTAACATTGAAATTCATCTGGTCTAATGCGCTTCCTGACCATATTGGGGTAAAATGTGTCTGGGCGAAGACAATACCGGAACTGATGAGTAGTGCTAGAATAATTATAATCCGTCTCATAATCTGGCTTAGTATTGAATTAATTATTATCGGTTAGTTTTATTACGAAAATAATAGATCTAATTTAAGAAAACTTATTCTTTTACGATTCATTTCTTTAAAATATTTTTTTCACCTGCCATAATTTTACAGAAATAGATGCCAGAAGAGACCTTGTTTGTTTTATCATCACTCGCATTCCATATTGCTTTATAACTTCCGGGCAGATAATAACTATGCACAAGAGTATTCAGTTTCTTACCCACAATATCGTAAATGATAATGTCAACTGAACTTTATTGTCATTATTATTGAGTCATCTTTAACGTTTAGCAGGATGTATCATATCTCCCGGGTTTACCCATGCACTGAATTGTTGTTCAGTAATTATACCCGATTTTATTGCAGCTTCTTTTAAGGTCAGATTTTCTGCATACGCTTTTTTAACAATTTTTGCCGCATTATCATACCCTATATGATTGTTTAAGGCAGTCACAAGCATTAACGAATTATTAAGATTTTCATTAATTCGCTCCGGATTTGGTTCAAGTCCGGTAACACAATAATCGTTAAACGATTTGCAGGCATCCGCAAGCAAGGTGGCCGACTGTAATAAGGCACTGATCATTACCGGTTTATAGACATTCAGTTCCAGCTGACCTGATGAACCCGCAACTGTAATGGTTGTGTCATTTCCCATAATCTGTGCACAAACCATCGTAATTGCCTCTGCCTGTGTCGGGTTAGATTTTCCGGGCATAATAGATGATCCGGGTTCGTTGGACGGGATAGATATTTCTCCAAGACCTGTCCTTGGCCCGGAGGCAGACAGCCTGATATCGTTTGCTATTTTCATTATGCTTACAGCTAATTGCTTTAAAGCTCCATGAGTTTCAACAATGGCATCATTTGCCGCTAAGGATTCAAACTTGTTTTCAGCAGGAATAAATGGCAGGTTCGTTAATCTGGCAACGGTGGATGTAACCTCCCGGTCATAACCTTCAGGTGCGTTAAGTCCTGTCCCTACTGCTGTTCCTCCCAATGATAATTCAGAGAGATGGAGCAGGGTATTCTCCAATGCCCTAACTCCATGTTCAAGCTGTGATACATAGCCTGAGAATTCCTGTCCCAGTGAAATAGGGGTTGCATCCATTAAATGAGTACGTCCTGTTTTTATAATTCCCTCCATTGATTTGGATTTTCCTTTCAATGTGCTTATTAATGACTTAGTAACCGGGATAGTTGAATTAACAATCCTTTTATATGCCGCAATATTCATCGCTGACGGGAAGGTATCATTTGATGATTGAGATCTGTTCACATCGTCATTTGGATGAATCAATCTTTCTCCGACTCCCAGTTCATTACCTGCCAAAACATGTGAACGATTTGCAATAACCTCATTAACATTCATATTGGTATGAGTTCCTGATCCGGTTTGCCAGATTACCAAAGGAAACTGGTCATCAAGTTTACCAGCTGAAATTTCATCACACACTTCTGAAATAATTTTCATTTTGTCGGATGATAATAATCCGAATTTATTATTTGTGATAGCGGCAGCCTTCTTTATATCTGCAAATGCATGTATTATCTCGATAGGCATAGATGCAGGAGGGCCAATTTGAAAATGTATTAATGAGCGTTGAGTCTGGGCTCCCCAGTATTTATCTGCCGGTACCTCAATCTCCCCCATGCTGTCAGTTTCAATCCTGTTATTCATGATAGTCACAATAAAATTCGGTTAAAATTACTTATGATAAAAGGCTAATAAATTTATGCAAAGAATTAAGGTTTGTTTATGGAGATGATACGAATCAACTCTTCAGGAAGTTTCTCAACACATATTGCAATATCCCTCCATTTTGATAATAGCCAATTTCAATTAAGGAATCAAGCCGTGCTATAACCTTAAATTCTATTTTATTTCCCGAAAGTTTTGTTGCAGTAACAGTTAGCTCCATATTAGGTGTCAAATCGTCAGGATTTAAAATATCAAAGGACTCATCTCCTTTTAATTCCAGGGAAGAAATGCTCTGGCCCTCAATAAATTGCAGAGGCAAAACTCCCATTCCAACGAGGTTGCTCCTGTGTATTCGTTCAAAACTTTCGGCAATTATAGCACGAATTCCTAAGAGCGATACACCTTTTGCCGCCCAGTCGCGCGATGAGCCGCTTCCATATTCTTTGCCTGCAAGCACTATAAGAGGAATATTGTCCTTATAATATTTAATTGCAGCATCATATACGGTTAATTCCAAATTGTCGGGGAAGTACTTTGTAAACCCACCTTCCTTGTCTGCCAATTCATTCTTTAACCGTACGTTGGCAAATGTCCCTCTTACCATAACTTCATGATTTCCGCGACGTGATCCGTAAGAGTTAAAATCCTTTTTTTCGACTCCTTGCGTTTTAAGATAAATTCCTGCGGGGGAATCTTCTGCGATTGATCCTGCAGGAGAAATATGATCTGTGGTTATAGAATGACCTAACTTCAGCAGGACTCTGGCGGATCTGATATCGGATATTTTTTTCGGTTCCATCGATATGTTCTTAAAAAACGGGGCCTCTCTGAGGTAGGAAGACCTCTCATCCCATGGATAAATATTGCTCTCAGGAGTGTCCAGCATTTCCCATTTTTCATTACTCTGAAACATACTCTCATAATTTGAAACGAAATCATTTGCGACCAGTACTTTATTAATTACATCCCGTATTTCTTCCATTTCAGGCCATAAATCTTTTAAATATACCGGTTCAAGATTGGGGTCAAATCCCAGAGGTTCACTTTGAAAATCAATATCTATCCTTCCGGCAATGGCATAAGCCACAACAAGTGGGGGGGAGGCTAAGAAATTCATCTTTATAAGCGGATGTATTCTAGCTTCAAAATTTCTGTTCCCTGAGAGAACAGCGGCAACAATTAATTTATTATCTGTGATTGCTTTGTTTATGTGGGCAGGCAATGGTCCGCTATTTCCGATACAGGTTGTGCATCCATATCCGACTGTGTGAAATCCAAGAGCTTCAAGATATGAACTTAGATTAGCTTTTTCCAGATATGCTGTTACAACTTTTGATCCGGGAGCAAAACTTGTTTTAACCCATGGTTTTGTCATGAGCCCGCGTTCGACAGCTTTTCTGGCGACTAATCCGGCACCAACCATGACATCAGGATTAGAAGTGTTTGTACAGCTGGTAATTGCAGCAATCACCAGAGATCCGTCACTGATCAGGTATTCTGAATTGCCGGCTATGATTCTAACACTTTTAAGACCATCCTTCTTCCTGATTTTTTGGCCTATTTCAATACCTGCCTGCTCAATCCTGAACTGACCGGAGTTGGTTTTAGGAATATTTTCCAGCAGATGACCTCCTTCGTTTGACCATCGTCCTTCTGCTCTCTCATCAGGAGAAATATATTCTCTCTCATAACTTTCCTTTAAAATATTGATGAACCTGTTCTTTACATCGGACAGCACAATTTTGTCCTGGGGTCGTTTTGGCCCCGCAATTGAAGGTTCAATATCACCCAAATCCAATTCTATTACTTCGGTATATTTTATCTTATTTTCATTTTCCCGCCATAACATGTTTGTTTTCAAATATTTTTCAACAGTTTTTATTTGTTCCTCTTTTCTTCCGGTTATCCTAAGGTATTCCAGAGTCTTTGAATCTGGAGGAAAATAGGTTACCGTGCACCCGAATTCCGGCGACATATTTGAAATTGTTGCCCTGTCAGGTACAGAAAGACGATTTAAGCCGTCACCTGAAACCTCAACAAATTTTCCAACAACACCTTTCTTTCTTAAGAGCTCAGCAACAGACAGCACCAGATCTGTGGATGTTGTACCTTCTTTTAATATACCGGTCAGTTTTAATCCTATTACTTCCGGGAGCATGCTGTAAATTGGTTGTCCTAGCATAGCAGCTTCAGCTTCGATGCCTCCGACCCCCCATCCTAATACACCAATACCATTTATCATTGGAGTATGAGAATCAGTTCCTACAAGAGTATCAGGAAAAAGAACTCCATTTTTCGAGGTGACGACAGTTGCCAGGTATTCGAGATTTACCTGGTGGCATATTCCCATGCCGGGAGGAAGTACATTAAAATTGTCAAAAGATGATTTTGCCCACCTTAAAAGAGAGTATCTCTCTTTATTGCGTTCATATTCCAATTCCACATTTCTTTCATAAGCGTAGTTGGTACCATAAAAATCCACCTGTACAGAATGGTCAATTATTAAGTCAACAGGAATCCGGGGATTAATAAGGCCGGGGATTTTATTTTTTCGTGCCACTTCCGAACGTAATGATGCTATATCAACAATAGAGGGGACTCCGGTAAAATCCTGCATTAATACTCTTGCAGGAAGATAGGGTATTTCGCTTTTACCCTGTTTTGAATTCCAGTTTAATATAGTATCAAGGTGAGTTTCATTGAAGCTGCCATTATTAAAATTTCGAATTATATTTTCAAGTAAGATACGAATGGAAAAGGGTAATTCTTCAATATTATGACTGTTATCACTCAATTCCTTCAGCGAAAAATATTTATAATTACCAAGAGGTGTTGAAATTGTTCTGATTGTTTTATCTGTTGGGGTCATGAAATAAATCTTTAATATTTTTGCCTGTATATATGATTTAGAGTCCTTAAGAAAAGATCACATCAATTCATCAATTTTAGCAGCCATAATAAAATCATTTTCAGACAATCCATCTATGGCATGCGTCCACAATTCAATTTGTATCATGCCATAGGATACATGCATCACCGGATGGTGTCCTTCTGCCTCTGCCAGATCAGCTACCTTGTTTACAAAATCAATTGTATGCTTATAGTTCACAAAAGCATAATCTTTGATTATTTTTTTCCCGTCAATTACTTTCCAGTCTTTATCAATCAGTTTCCTGTATTCAGAAATCTCCTCCTCCTTTAATGGAGGCATGCCCCCTTCGCATGGTATACATCTTTTTTCTGTCAGTTTCATATGCTTCAATTTAAAGTTTATTTTCTAATGCAGGAGTCACAAATTGTTCCATTATCAGTTATCTTATCTGCTGAAATATTAATACAGCATTCGGACGAAGGATATTTATTATTCTTATTAAAGAATTTAAAACCTATTAGTACGAACGCTATAAGAACAGTTACCATTGATATAATTATTAGTTTAATTATCATAATATTATATAACAAATTAAACCCGCTACGGTTCAAAATTCTGTTTCATAGTTACACTATAATGTCAGGATTTAAAAATTTAAAAAGAAGGCAGACTCAGAGAATCTTTAGATAGGGAAATCAGTCTGAATTGATGACTCCTTATAAGAATGATGCTTAATCCGCTTCCTTCACGGCATGAATAAATGCCAAGATATTCCCGGTCGGAGTATCAGGCGCCATCCCCCCTCCACATGACCAGATAATTCTGGAATGATCACCGCAGGTCCTTATCATTTTACTGACGCCTGCCCGGACCTCAGCCTCTGAACCCATTGCCAGGATATCTCTGGGAGGAATATTACCCAACAATGTCACCGAATCACCTGCCAGAGATCTGATCTCATTTATCGAATGGTTATAGCTGAAATTGAACAGATTGACTCCTATCTCCTTAAGGTATTTTGCGCAGATAAGACCTGATGCATCATTATGAAAGAAATTGACTTTTGCATTAAATGAGCGGTAAATTCTCTTCAAATGTGGAAGAACGAACGTCTCAAAATCCGGTTCCCCTAGAAATCCAACTATGTCATCGAGAATAAGGATCCCGTCTATATCCCTGAATTTCTCAAACTGAAGACTCAGCCAGTCAATTACAAAATCGGTAATTGTAGTCAGCCCTTTATGAGCCTCTTCGGGTGTAATGGCAAGAGAAAGCATGAAATCGGTCATCCCGAACAGGAACGATGCAATATTTAAAGGACCCCGGCTGGTCGCAAACCTGAACCTGCAGTCGTTCTGCTTTATCCTGTCCTCATATCTGAGCATCCGGTTTATTGAAAATGGCAGAAGGCCGTCGGTCCTGACATTAGGTTTTAACAAACCGGATATATTTTCCGGATTAGCACTGATTTTATTTGGGTAAGGAAAATCATTTTCACTCCAGACAAGTTTGGAACCGAATGCCGAAGGCTCTGTGCACATACCAAATTCAGCCCAGAATCCTGGCAAAAACATGACTTCGGGGAATTCCTTCATTGCCTGCACGTTTGAGTTGAACCATATCTCAGGATCAGCATAGTAATCGATTATGCTTGAACCATACCATTTAGGCAGCCAGGGACTGTCAACAATAAAACCCAATGGTTTTTCCTTTGTAGGCTCCCCTTCAATAATCTTCATCAGGTTTTCCCAATGTTTTTCTTTCATGTCTTCCAAATAAAAAAATTCCCAACTCAATTCAAATTCCAGGAACATATCTGAATTCAGGATTCATATATAAGAAATCCCTCAAAAATCATGGATCATTATATAAATCTCATCTGCCTTTTAATCAGGAACCTGCCATTATAAAAGGAGTAAAAAGGTAAATGTCTTAATTATCTTCATCTGTTTTTTTATGGTTATTCACTGACCTGACTGATGATTGTCGAACTATTAATTCCGTATTAAGAATTATTGTACTTACTTTTTCAAACTGGGTGCCTTCAAGAATTTTAATTATAGTAGAAGCAGCAATCTCTCCCATTTCCCTGCCAGGATAATGAACAGTTGTCAGATTGGGCTCAACAACCCTTGAAACAGGATCATCATTAAAGCCGACAACTGCAATGTCTTCCGGTATCCTGTAGCCGGCTTTCTTAAGTTCACAGATTGCCGAAACTGCAGAGCTGTCATTGGCGGTGAAGATCGCTTCAGGCATGGTTTCGTGCTTCCTGAGTTCCCTTACAATCATTTCCCCCGAGCTGTCACTCAGGTCGGTGACTATCAGAAGACTTTCATCATAGGGAACAGAATTGTCGCTCAAAGCCTGCCTGAATCCTTTAAACCTGTCATTATAAACATTCCGGTTAAGGCTCCCCGTAACGCAGGCTATCTTCCTGCATCCCTGATCGATAAGATGCTGTGTGGCACCATAACCGGCCTTAAAATTGTCAATTACAATGCATATGCAATTGCTCTGGCAAAAAACCCTGTCAAAAAAAAGTATCGGGATATCTTTCCTGAAAACATTCTGGAAATGATCCAGGTTTTTTGTTTCACAGGTAAGAGAAACAAGGAAGCCATCGACGCGGCCTTTAAACAATGCCTGTATATTTTCAGCCTCAAGGGATGCTGATTCCTCAGACTGACTGATTAGCAGCTGGTATCCTTCCTGTTTTGCCACTTTTTCCATTCCGGATATAACAGTGGACATGAAATGACTGTCGATCCTGGGTATTACAACTCCCAGCGACCGGGTTCTTTTGAGCCTGAGGCTGGAAGCGAACTTATTCGGCTGATACCCCATTTCATTTGCAACCTGGATAATTTTCCTGCGAACCTCCTTCCTTACTTGTGTGCTGTTGTTCAACCCCCTTGAAACAGTCGAGGCCGAAATATTCAGAACCCTCGAAATATCATATATCGTTACTTCTCCTTTTTTCTTTGAAGCTGCCATAATTAGTCAACAAAGCTAATAATATCCAAATTAACAGAAATATTTTCAAATAATTAATGCAATCGGTTGCAAAATAAAATCTTTTATTTAAATTTATTTTGTTTTATGGCATTAATTAATCCAGGCAGCTATATTCCCGGTCCTAATTTATGTCGCGAATATTCTTTAAATTTACTAACCTGAATTATTGATTTTATGCAAACAGAAACCGAAAAACTATCTGTCAGGGAGAAGGTAGGTTACAGTCTCGGAGATGGGGCTGCTAACTTTATCTTTCAGACATTCATGCTTTTACAGCTCAGTTTTTACACTGACACCTTTGGGCTTACAGCTACTGCTGCTGCAACCCTGTTCCTGATCGCAAGATTATGGGGTGCTGTGTGCGACCCTGTTTTCGGGGCATTGGCTGACAGGACGCATACAAGATGGGGCAAATTCAGGCCATGGATATTATGGACAGCTGTTCCATTTGGGATCCTTGGATACTTCGCTTTTACAACACCCCATTTCAGTGCTGCCGGTAAGATAATTTATGCATATATCACCTATTTTCTGCTGCTGACTGTTTATTCGGCAAATAACAATCCCTACTCTGCCCTGAGCGGAGTAATCACCGGGAATATGGCACAAAGAACAAGCCTTTCCTCTTACAGATTTGTGGCTGTGACTCTTGCAACAATTGCTATTCAGGGATTTACTCTGCCAATGGTTAACCATTTCGGGCAGGGTGACAGCAGCAAGGGTTATCAGATCACCATGGGGATCTTCTCCGCCCTTGCTATAATCTTCTTTCTTATAACATTCTTTACAACAAAGGAAAGAATAGTTCCACACCCCAGCCAAAAAACTTCTCTCAGGCAGGATCTTTCAGATCTGCTGAAAAACCGTCAATGGGTGCTGATGTTTTTAGTATTCCTGTTTATGTTCATCTTTCTTGCAATGAGGAACAGCATCCTCCTTTATTACTTCAAATATTATCTTAATCCTGAAAGTCAGCATGCATTTCTTGTTAATGCGGATAAGATCCTGATGGGACTTTTAAGTCTTGTCGGAATGACAGGGGCAAATACTGATATTGCGGGGAACACCTTCAGTGTGATTAACATTATAAGCCAGCTTGCCGCCATACTGGGCATAGCCCTTTCAAATTCACTTGCGCGAAAGTATGGTAAACGCGATATCTTCAGGTTATGGCTCGGCGTCGCAGGAATCGTTGCAGTCCTCTTTGCTTTCTTACCCCCGGAGGCAGTCACCCTTGCTTTCCTGCTTTCCGTCCTCTTTAACTTTTCATGGGGAGTGACAATGCCTCTGCCATGGGCAATGATGGGCGATGTCGCAGATTATTCAGAATGGAAAAATAACCGTCGTGCTACAGGAATTGTTTTTGCAGGCATAGTAGTCGGACTGAAGGTAGGTATGGCAATCGGAGGGGCACTGGCAGGTTATTTGCTCTCGCGGTACGGGTATGTTCCCAATGTTGTACAGAGTCAGGATGCTGTACGCGGTATCAGACTTACGGTAAGTATCTATCCTGCTATAGCAATAATACTTTGCGTGGTTCTTCTTTTTATCTATGGGATCAACAGAAACATCGAAAATACAATGCAGGATGAACTGGCTGAACGCCGGAAAAACTTTGCTTAATGCGAAATATACAAATTAAATTTTACCATCATGAAAAATTCATTTTCACAAGTTTTAAGAGATTGTCTTGTTATCCTTGTTCTGACTTTTTCTTTATTTTCATGTAAAAAAAAGGACCCGGGCTTAAAAGATGTTTTTTCGGATGACTTCCTTATTGGCACCTGCATGAATATTCCTCAGATAAATGGCACTGATCTGAAGGCAAAACCCTTTATTGCTGCAAATTTTAATTCAGTCACAGCAGAAAATGCAATGAAATGGGAAAGAATCCATCCCAAGCCTGATCGGTATGATTTTTCTATTGCTGACAGTATGGTAAATTTCGCCATTGCAAATAAAATGTTCGTCGTCGGACATACCCTTATCTGGCATTCCCAGACACCCGACTGGGTTTTCCAGGATTCACTAGGGAATCCTCTTGAGCGCGATGGACTGTTAAAAAGGATGAAGGATCATATATTTACAGTCGTAGGTCATTTCAAGGGCAAAGTAAATGGATGGGATGTTGTGAATGAGGCTGTCGACGAAGATGGTTCACTTCGTCAGACAAAATGGCTCAGGATAATCGGGCCCGACTATATTGAAAAAGCATTTGAATTTGCGAGAGAGGCTGACCCGGGTGCTGAACTCTATTATAACGACTATAATATTGAGTTAAAACAAAAAAGATCCGGAGCTATCGGGATAATAAATGATTTACGAAAGAATGGTATAAAGGTTGACGGAGTGGGTATCCAGGGCCACTGGCATCTGGATTCTCCTTCGCTGGCCGAGATTGCTGAAGCTTTGACGGAATATGGGTCAATGGGACTTAAGATAATGATTACAGAGATGGATATCGATGTGCTGCCAGCGCCGAAGAATATTTCCGGTGCGAATGTTTCAGATAATGCTGATTATAAAAAGGCTTTAAACCCCTACGTCTCAGGTCTTCCGGATTCCGTAAGTAAGAGCCTGGCAGACAGATACGCTGATCTCTTCTCACTTTTCATGAAACATAAGGAAGCCGTAACACGTGTGACTTTCTGGGGTGTCAATGACGGTTATTCATGGAAGAACAACTGGCCGGTAAAAGGAAGAACAAACTATCCGCTCTTATTTGACAGGAACTATAACCCTAAGCCGGCTTTTTATGCCGTAATTAAAACAGCAAAAATATAAGGGAAAGCCTTTTAAATATCTGTGATGGAATTAATAAATAATAAAAATATGAAAACTAATGCTCCCTATCTTGATCCGGCGTTGAAAACAGAGGAACGGGTTGCCGACCTGATGGAAAGGATGACCATAGAAGAAAAAACTGCCCAGCTTATGGGAGTGTGGAATGGCGGCGTAGAAGATTTTAAACCCGAAGTTCTGAGCGATTCTGTGAGAATGCAGGAGATTTTCGGGAGAGGATGTCATTCTGTTCATCCTTCTCCTCTGAATATCCGGGACACTGTCGGGATGAGAAATACGATCCAGAAATTTCTTATTGAAAACACCAGGCTTGGTATACCGGCTATCTTTGTTGATGAGGGTCAGCATGGCATGATGAGGCCTGAATCGACGGTTTTTCCTCAGGCGATAGGTCTTGGATGTTCGTGGAATCCTGACCTTTTTGAAAAGGTATATAGCGTTGTTGCAAATGAGATGAGATCGAGAGGCACGCATCATGCTCTGACTCCTGTAATTGATGTTTGCCGTGATCCCCGCTGGGGAAGGGTTGAGGAGACATATGGTGAAGATCCATACCTTAACGGACGTCTTTCATGCGCTGCAGTAAAAGGACTGCAGGGTACCGACAACGGCAAAATAGCAGACGGGCATGTTGCTGCCACCCTTAAACACCTTGCAGGACATGGGGAATCAGAAGGGGGTCAGAATCAGGGCCCCGCGAATCACTCTCTGCGTGTACTCAGGGATTATCATCTCCCTCCATTCAAGATGTGCATCGATTATGCAAAACCTGCATCAGTTATGCCTTCATATAATGAGGTTGACGGTGTTCCTTCCCACGCAAACAAATGGCTTATTAAGGACCTCCTACGTAACGAGTGGCACTATGACGGGATGATAGTTTCGGATTATTATGGGGTAGATCAGCTTTTCAACAAACATTTTGTTGTGAGTGACCTGAAAGAAGCAGCTATGACCGGATTTAATTCGGGTGTTCAGTATGAATTCCCTCAGGGAAACCTTTATAAATTTCTTCCTGAGCTGCTGAAGGAGGGCAAGGTAAAACTCATAGATATTGACAGGGCGGTTGAGCAGGTTCTTACAATGAAGTTCGAGCTGGGGCTCTTTGAAAATCCATATATTGATGAGGCAATTGCTACAAGTATAAGCAGAAAGGATGAACACGTTCTACTTGCCCTTAAAGCTGCCCAGGAGTCGATTGTTTTGCTGAAAAATAATAATCTGCTGCCCCTTTCTCCAGGGAAACACAGGAAGATCGCAGTTATTGGTCCATGTGCAAATGACCTGTGGTTTGGAGGTTATTCGGGAGAACCTCACAGAAAGACGAGTCTATTGCAAGGCATTAAAGATAAGGTTGGATCATCGGCTGAGGTGCTTTTTGCGCAGGGCTGCAGGCTTACAACAAATACATCAACAAGCTATTTTAACTGGAAATATGACGAGATCGTATTTGCTTCAAGGGAAGAAAACCTCAAACTCATAAGCGAAGCGGTAAGCATAGCCCGTAATGCGGAGATCATCATCCTTGCTATTGGTGAAAATGAACACCTTTGCCGGGAAGCCTGGGCAAAAAATCACATTGGTGATGATATGACCCTTAACCTTTTCGGGGAACAGAATGAACTTGCTGACCAGATAATTAAACTTGGGAAACCGGTCATTGTTTACCTTATGAACGGACGTCCCCTTTCGATAAATATGCTGGCTGAAAAAGCAGATGCAATTATTGAAGGCTGGTACATGGGTCAGGAAACGGGGAAAGCTGCTGCCGACATTATTTTCGGCGATGTTAATCCATCCGGAAAGCTTACTATTACATTTCCCAAATCAGTGGGACAGCTGCCTATGTATTACAATCATAAGCCCAGTGCGCAGTTCGTTGACTATATATCACAGGATATCAATCCTTTGTATCATTTCGGATTTGGTCTCAGTTACACTGATTTCAGATATGGAAGTCCCCGTCTTGCCAGGAATTCTATTGGCAGGAATGAATCAACGACAGTCACGGTAGAGGTCACAAATACAGGTAAGACAGCAGGGGAGGAAATTGTCCAGATGTACATAAGGGACAAGGTGAGTTCAGTGACCCGGCCTGTGAAGGAACTCAGGGGATTCAGACGGATTAGACTGAATTCAGGGGAAACAAAACCGGTTACTTTCGGGATAGATCCGGAAAAGCTTGCTTTTCACAACATTGAAATGAATTATGTGGTTGAACCCGGCATTTTCGAGATAATGACAGGAAGTTCATCAAGGGATATCGACCTTCAGATGACGGAACTTAGCGTTGAATCTTAAAGGATGAAAAATACCCCGATAATATTATTTCTGCTTCTGATCCTACCCGTTGTCGCCAGCTCTCAGACAGATAGACTTAAAATTTCCACTCAGAAAGAATCAGGAAGTTTTACGATCTCATCCGGGACGAGTTCTGCCCAGATGGTCATAAGTGAAAAGGATGATCCGGGGGTAATCAGGGCGTTCAAAGATCTTCAGATGGATATTAAAACTGTTACCGGTAATTTGCCTTTGCTGTCACTTAATAAGAAGCGTTCTCATTCAGAGGTGATAATAGCTGGTACTATTGGAAAAAGTCCTTTGATTGAAGATCTTGTAAAAAGGAGAAAAATCCGGGTTGACGACATTTCAGGCAAATGGGAATCCTTCATCATTCAGGTTGTCGATAAACCATTTCCGGGGGTGGAAAAGGGACTCGTAATTGCCGGAAGCGATAAACGTGGCTCAATTTACGGGATTTACGAGATTTCCGGTGAAATAGGGGTTTCTCCATGGTACTGGTGGGCGGATGTTCCTGTAAGGAAAAGTAATGATCTCTTTGTTTCTCCGGGACGCCTGGTTTACGGCGAGCCATCAGTAAAATACCGTGGGATTTTCCTTAATGATGAAGCTCCGGATCTCACCAACTGGGTAGCCTGGAAGTACGGAAGGGTCCCCTTGTCTGTGAAACCTCCTATTCCACCTGGTGTTGCAGACTATGGACATGAATTCTATTCAAGGATTTTTGAGTTGCTGCTCAGACTGAAGGCTAACTACCTGTGGCCTGCTATGTGGAACAATGCATTTAATGAGGATGATGCATTGAATGCCGCCCTTGCAAACGAATATGGCATAGTTATGGGGACCTCTCATCAGGAGCCCATGCTCAGGGCACAGAAGGAATGGGACCGGCGGTACCTTAGAACTCTTGGCAGCTGGAACTGGACAAAAGATTCAGACACTCTTGTAAAATTCTGGCGTGATGGTATAAAACGCAACCGGAGCTTTGAATCCCTGATAACCATCGGACTCAGAGGCGCCGACGACACCGAGATGGGACCGGGAGGTCCCCGGGCTAACATAGACAAGCTTGAGAGAATCGTAAATGTCCAGAGAAAAATACTTTCTGAAGAGATGAACCCGGATGTGACAAAGATACCTCAGCTATGGTGCCTTTATAAGGAGGTTCAGGATTACTACAATGCCGGCATGCGTGTACCTGATGACGTAACTTTACTCTGGGCAGGCGATAACTGGGGAAACCTGCGAAGAGTGCCTACGGCAGGGGAACGTACCAGGACCGGGGGTGCAGGGATTTATTATCACTTTGATTATCATGGCGGACCCCGAAGTTACCAGTGGATAAACACAAACCCTATCCCTAAAATCTGGGATCAGATGGCTCTCGCAAAACAATATGGTGCCGACAGGATCTGGATTGTTAATGTGGGTCATTTCCGGGGCTATGAATTTCCGATGGAATACTTTTTTTCCTTGGCATGGAACAGCGAAGCTCACACAGCTTCTGACATGAAGGATTTTACAGAAAAGTGGGTTGAAAGGACGTTCGGAACTGCTTACACGAAGGAAATTGCTGATATAATAGAAAAAACCACAAAGTATAATGGCCGCCGCAAGCCCGAGCTTCTTAGTCCATCCACTTACAGCCTTGTCAACTATCGGGAGGCTGAAAAGGTTGTAACAGACTTTAGAATACTGGCAGAAAAAGCTGCTCAAATCTCTGATCTTCTGCCTGTTGAAATGCACGATTCATTTTATCAGCTGGTCTTGTTTCCGGTTAAAGCCAGCTCGATTGTGAACGAATTGTACTTCACCGCGGGAAAGAATGCATTATATGCGAGACAGGGAAGGGCAACAACAAATGAACTGGCAGAAAAGACAGAAAAGCTTTTCAGAGCTGATACAAGCCTGATGGGCTATTACAACCACACATATGCAGGAGGCAAATGGAATCATTTTATGGATCAGCCTGTTCTGGGATACAAAAGCTGGGCTGATCCCCGTGTAAACAGTCTGGACGCATTACACCTTTACAGGATACAGATTCCTGATACTGCTGAAATGGGTATAGCATTGGAAGGATCGGAAAAAGTATGGCCCGGCACAAATGAGCCTGCTGTTCTTCCTTCATTTGATGTTTTTAACAGGCAGGAAAGATACCTGGAGATTTTCAATAAGGGAAGTAAATCATTTTCATTCTCAATAACATGCGACATACCCTGGATACTGCTGAGTGATACAGCAGGATCAATAAGCACCGGAAAACGGATAGCTGTAAATATTGACTGGAAAGAACTTCCTGCCGGAAAACAAGACGGGACCATTAGGATCAAAGGCGCCGGCACGGAAGTTAATGTTGGTATACCGGTGTTTAACCCTGACCTTAAGCAGTCCGGCGTTATTAAGGGATTTGTTGAGGCTGACGGTTACGTTTCAATGGAAGCAGAACATTACACTGCAATAAGCAACACGGCTGACCGGAAATGGGAAAAGATTGAAGACTATGGAAGGACACTGTCAGGGATGCGTGCTTCAACATTTACGGATGCTCCCTCAGCTATCCCGGGGAAAAATGCCCCCTGTCTTGAATATGGGATGTACCTCTTCTCTTCAGGAGAGGCCGGCATAAGGATCATTCTTTCACCAACCCTTAACTTCCTTGCGGACAGAGATATTAAAATCGGTTTATCATTTGATGAGGAGGATCCCAGTGTTATCATTGTCGTTCCAAAAGATTTTAATGCAATGAACGGCAATAAGGATTGGGAACATACAGTAATGGACAATGCAAGATTTATCGATTTAAGACAGATTATCAAGACACCTGGTTATCATACTCTTAAGATTTGGATGATAGATCCGGGTGTGGTAGTTGAAAAAATCGTTGTGGATACCGGAGGAGTAGGTGCCAGCTACCTGGGTCCACCTGAGAGCTTTGGATTCTTTAAAAAATAAAGTTACCGGGTTATTGGTCAAACTCTGTGATCCGAAGTTCGGGGCTATATGTTGAAAACGCATCTGCAATAAGGCAGTTAGCAGGATATTCAATATTCCGATTTTAAAAATCTGTAAAAAAGTACTGCAATCGGTTGCATAATTAAAATAATTCTTTTAAATTTATTGGCTAAACTGTACCTGACCCAGCCATCAATGAGGAATACTTTCTTTAACTAAATAATAATTAATAAGTTATACGTATGGTCTGGAATTATGTAATTGAACTGGAGATGTTGCAATAACTAATGTAATACGAAGTAAACTATTGATAAAGATCACTTTAAAATGATGTATTTATAATTAACCTAAACTTTTCAAACTTATGGTAAAAAACCCTACGAAAAGTATTCTACTTAAGGAATACTTTAAAAAAACCCTGCTGATTTCCGGAATTTGTTGTCTCCTGCTAATGCAGGGTTTATTCCAGGTTTTGGCAGCGTCGGATGTAATTGCCTATAAAATAGACAATTTACAGAAAATTGTTATAACCGGGACTATAGCGGACTCCAAAAATATGCCGCTTGCCGGTGTAAATGTCGTAGAAAAAGGTACGAACAATGGGGTAATATCTGAATCAAACGGAAATTATTCAATTTCCGTTGCCTCATCCAGTTCTGTACTTGTTTTCTCTTTTATCGGTTATGAGATGCAGGAAATAACCGTTGGTTCACAAGCCATTATAAACGTTACGCTTGCTGAAAGTGTGACCGGGCTTGAAGAAGTTGTTGTGGTTGGGTATGGTACTCAACGGAGAGAAGCTGTGACAGGGTCAGTGTCGTCAATAGGTGGAGATGCCATACGTGCAATCCCGTCGTCTAATTTAACACAGTCTATACAAGGACGGTTGCCTGGTGTGGAGTTATCTCAAACTGATTCGCGGCCAGGTTCTACTTTACAAATCCGCATCCGGGGTGCTCGCTCACTGACTGCTAGCAACGATCCATTGGTGGTGCTTGACGGAATTCCTTTTGTCGGTTCTCTCAATGAAATCAATAACAACGATATCAGGAGCATTGATATATTGAAAGATGCTTCGGCAACTGCCATTTACGGTTCACGTGGTGCCAATGGTGTCATTTTAATTACTACCGACAGAGGACAAAAAGGACAAAAGGCAAGAATAACCTACAATGGTCGTCTAAGCGTAAACAAAATTTTTGCCAAATACCCAATGATGGACGGGCCGGAATTTGTTGCTCTTCGCACAGCTTCAGGCAGGTACACAAATGGGCCTGATGAATCCGATAATGTAAATACCGATTGGCAGGACTTGTTTTTCAGAAACGGTAGCGAGACAAGTCATGATTTAGGTCTTAGTGGTGGCACCGCCAATGGCAACTACAGCTTCGGCCTTGGCTACCTCAGCAATCAGGGAGTTATCCCTACAAACACTTTCACCCGCTATAGTTTACGCAGTTCCATTGATCAGGAAGTAGGTAAGTATTTCAAATTTGGTTTCAATTCAAATAGTAATTATAGTTTGGTAGAAGGTAATCAGATAGGGTTGTATGGTGTACTGAGCATGTCGCCTATTTCTAATCCCTATAACGCTGACGGAACGTTAAAAAGGTCCATACAAATGCCGTTGGATGACCAGTTTACCATAACGAAAAGCGTTGTGGAGGGATTAAAGGATCAATGGTTAAGTCAGACCAGGGGATATTCGACGTATAACTCAATGTATGGTGAAGTGAAAATCCCGGGAGTTGATGGCTTAAAGTATCACATCAACCTTGGCCTGGATTTTATGCAGGATAATAACGGTACCTACACCGGAGAGGGCATTGGCAGTAACAATCCAACTACTGAATCAACTGCTTCTATCACTAATTCACATAGCTATCACTGGAACATTCAAAACCTCATTTATTACGACCATATTTTTGCTGATAAACACCGGGTAAATGCGGTAGCTCTTTACGAAGCCGATCAATACACTAATTTCACCTCTGGCACTTCAGCAAAGGGAATTCCCTCGCCGGATTTCCAATTCTACAATCTGGCGCAGTCTGTTGGTGAAATTACTACCAATAATAGTAGCTATACACAGACTGGCTTAGTTTCTTATATGGGACGAATTATGTACGAATACAGCAACCGGTATATGCTAACGGCTACCGTCCGTGCTGATGCTTCATCAAGGCTGGCAAAAGGTCATAAGTGGCATACCTATCCTGCCATATCAGTAGGATGGAATATCAAAAACGAGGCATTTATGCAGAGCATCTCAGCCATAAACAGGTTGAAAATTCGCGCAGGATACGGACAAACGTCTAACCAGGCTGTAGGCGCTTACAGTACACTTGGCCTTTTAAGTTCCAGAGATTACAACTTTGGCACTACATATGCAACCGGGTACTATGTAACCCAACTTCCTAACGAAAATTTGGGCTGGGAGTACTCTGAAACCTGGAATTTTGGTGTAGACTTTGCCGTACTGAATAATCGCTTATCCGGTACTATAGAGTACTATGTAACAAATACCAAAGATATTCTGTTGAGTCTTGGCTTACCCCAAACATCCGGAGTGACCAGTTACACGGCAAATATAGGGGAAACTCAAAACAAGGGTATTGAAATTTCTCTCAATGGCACGATCCTGGACAATGTCAACGGATGGACATGGGAAGCCGGCATTAACCTCTATACGAACAAAAATAAACTTGTATCCCTCGCTTCCGGACAAACAAGGGACGAAGGTAATGGATGGTTCGTTGGTCATAACATCAATGCAATTTACGATTACGAACAGATCGGCTTATGGCAGGCGGATGATCCTTATCTGAGTATCCTGGAACCGGGCGGTAATGTAGGTATGATTAAAGTGAAATACACCGGCGACTTCAATGCTGATGGTACACCGGCCAGACAAATCGGAGCCGACGACAGGCAGATTATGGATGTTGACCCCAAATTTCTGGGAGGCTTTAATACCCACGTTGCTTATAAGGGATTTGATCTAAGCCTTATCGGTAGCTTCCAGAGTGGCGGTATCCTCGTCAGCACCCTTAACGGACCGTTCAGCTACCTCAATCTGATGACAGGACGCAGGGGGAATATCAAAGTTGACTACTGGACAACTGATAACACCGGCGCCAAGTATCCTGCTCCCAGCGGTGTCTTAAGTGGAGATAATCCGAAGTATCTCAGCACTATGGCATACTTCGATGGTTCATACCTCAAGATGCGTAACATTACACTGGGATATGACTTCAGTCAAAATTTGATCAAAATCCCTGATGTTATATTACACGCATACATCACCGTACAGAACCCATTTGTGATGTTCTCAGATTTTAACAAGGAAATGGGATTGGATCCTGAAACCAACTCTTACGGTAACCAAAATGTTGCAACATCTGGTTACAATAGTCGTATACTGACTGTAGGTTTTAATGCGCCTTCAACCCGAAACTTCATATTTGGTGTAAATTTGACATTTTAAAAAAGGGAAATTATGAAACACATAAATATAAAAACTATAATTGGAACAACTCTGCTGATGTTGTTCCTGCTAGCATGCACAAAAATTTTGGATGAACAGCCACGCACTGTTTTTGAACCCGGTTTTTTTAAGACCGAACAGGGTGTTAATGGCGGACTGACAGCGCTATATGCTCACCTGCGCTACATATACGGGAATGCATATTACTATAACTCAGGCGTAACCGGCACTGACGAAGCAACATACGCCCAGAGTGCGGACCAAAACTTCAAGGCTATGGACATCAGCGGCCAGGGGGATCTTACTTCCACTAACACCGGAGGTTCCGGTACTTTATGGGACAATGCATTCCCGGCGATCAACACTGCCAGCGGTATCATTGAAAATGCTTCTGAGGTTGGTCTCGATGCATCCCTGATTGCCGAAGCCAGGTTCTTCCGTGCATTTGACTATTTTATGCTGGTACAAACGTTCGGCGGAGTACCTTTGGATATGGGTGCAGGGGAACTGAAGTTCAACACGTCACCCGTCAGAACCTCAGTGCGCAACACTGTGCCAGAGGTCTATACCAGAGCCATATTCCCGGACCTGCTGACTGCGATAAACGATTTGCCGGATGTGGGACGTTTAACGGGCACCGTAACGAAAACGGTTGCACGCCTGTTTTTGTCAAAAGCCTACCTGACCTATGCGTGGTGGTTGCAAAACCCCAATAATATCCCTACTTATCCTGAGTCAGCCAGAACTGACCCTGATGGCCATGATGCCCAATATTATTTCCAACAGGCTTATGATGTTGCTACCTCTGCAATTGACAATCCGGGTAATTACGGCTTAATGCCAACATTTTATGAAGTAAACGTGGGTGGAAATGAGCGTAACAAAGAAATGCTGTTTTACGCCGATCATACACAGGCAAGCGAAAAATATAACGGAGCAAGCCTGACATATGGAAGTGGTGGCAACGCAGATAATTTTGCTGCCTGGATGATGACCTGGAACTATACGGAAATCAGAAGTGCCAAAAATGCAGACGGGACTAGTCCGACAAGTACTGTTTATCGTGAAGCATCTCAGGATCTGGGTCGTCCCTGGACACGTATGTGCCCCACTATCGGTGCAATTGTAAACACCTTTGCCGACAAAACAGATGATTCAAGGTATGACGGTACATTTACAAATGTTTACCGCGGCAACTGGCCAAAAAATAACGACCTTACTCCATTTTATTATGGTGCAAACCTTATACCGGTTTATCCGGGTGATCCGATACTGACTTTCCTTCCGGATGAACCAGGAACGCCTATTACTTACCCTGACGGTGCAGGTCCAAGTAATGTCGGAGGAGGGACTTTACCGGGAAGAGCTGACTATGTAATATCACCAGGCGGTATAAGCCGGGTAACATATCCGGGCACCTGGAAAATGAGCACCTACCGCACCGACAACGGTAGTGGGTTGGGACAACCCAATGCCGCAATTACCCGTCCTTTTAACATAGCCAAATTCTCGGAATTATACTTCATTGCGGCCGAGGCAGCTGTGAAAGGCGCTACAACAACAGCTGGTAAAAGCGCGAGAGAACTTATCAATGTTATTAGGGCCCGTGCAGGTATGTGGAAGTTCGACAGGACTCAAAATGCTTCAAGAATTGAGGATCATAGCGCCGCCATGATCGCTGCCACACCGGCGACAATAGATTTAGACTATATTCTGGCAGAACGTTCGCGTGAATATTACGGCGAAGGTTATCGCTGGCTCGATCTGGTGCGTACACAAAAATGGGTCGAAGTCGCTTCTACTTACAGTATTGCTTCAAGCGTTAAAGGAGACCATAATGCACAAACAATTACGAGAAGTATTCAACCTTATCTCTATCTGCGCCCAATTCCACAAACCCAGATCGATGGTATGCAAATGACCCCGGAAGAAAAAGCTGCTTATCAGAACCCGGGATACAACTAATTGATGAAGAAGTAAATTATTAAATCATGAAAAAAGGAGTTGTGCATAATTGCAACTCCTTTTTTAAATTTAAAATAATCGTGATTTGATATAAACTGCCGGTAATAAGAAAATACTATAAAACAGAAATTTTCATTTTTTCATTTCTTTAACCTTTGTCCTGTATGGAACCAGCTTATAAAGTTAAAGATCCTGATTTTGAGTTAAGTCCTTATACAGGAATGACGAAGAAACATTATATTGAATTGGCAAAGTATCTGTTGGAAAGAGCCCTGAAACATGTTGGTTCAATTGAAACGCCTCTGACATTTCCAACTGTACCAGGTAAGACTTATCCACAACCGGAGGCACAGGACTGGCGTTACCGTTCAGTTGAATTTGAATCACTTGAACGAACTTTTACGCTGGCAGGCCCCCTGATTCATATCGATCCTGAAATAACAATCAATAATCTCAATTTAAGAGAATATTATAGCCTTCAATTTTATAATACTTTTACTCCCGGGCATCAAAACTCCCTTCCTTTTCCCGAGGATCTTCCCGATTCCAATTATCAATTCACCTGTGAGCTTGGGGGATTATGTAAAACTCTGTTGCTCATCCCCGATACGATTTGGACACAATACACCCAGCAACAAAAAGATGACATGGCCAAAACCATCTCAAAATGGGCGCACCACCGAACAACCCAAAATAATTGGCGAATTTTTAATATTGTGGCACTTTCATTCCTCAAGAAATATGGATATCAAATTGATGACGATTTGTTAAAAAGTCATCTTTTATGGATCTTATCTTATCATTCAGGAGATGGGTGGTATCTGGAACAAACCTATAATTACTACTCCATTAGTTTGTTTATTGTTTATACATCTATTTGGAACAGAGCATTTGGCGATGAATATTATCCTGAAATTGCCATAATAATTGAACAATCCGCTCAAAAATTAATGGGTTTCATAACAAAATTTTTTGCAAGGGATGGATATCTTAATATGTGGTCAAGAAGTATCTGTTACCGGACCTGGATTTCAGGTGCTTTCCCTGTTGCATTCATGCTTAAAGATAAATCATTGCTTGACCCTGGTTGGGCCAGACGGCTTTGTTCGGGTTCCCTGTTGCAGTTTGTCACTAAGCCTGAATTCTATTTTAATGATATCCCCAGTCTTGGATTTTATGGGCATAAAGAATATATGCTGCAAAATTATAGTTGTGCCGGGAGTCCTTTCCTAATGTTTTTGCCATTTATAAACCTTGCTTTGCCAGATGATTCACCTTTCTGGACAGCCAGGGAAAATGAGGGGATTTGGGAAACCATGGGAAATAATTCAATTAAAACAGTTTTGGAAAGTCCCGGACTGGTCCTGGTTAATCATGGCAAAACAGGAACATCAGAAATTATACAGGGAAAAGTCTACTACAATGATCCGAATTATTCAAAACTTGTATATAATACTCATTTTCCATGGGAAGATCATAATCCCCATGGAGGGACAGCTATGGAATACTGTTACCATAGCCTGGATCCCCGCGATGTGAGAGGTGATGATGTTAACTTTTATCTGACCGGAAAGGCAGTTGAAAATAATCCTGATAAAAGCCATGAGTATACCATTTCTCAAAACATGTTATTTAACGGTGTACGGGGTGGTGTATTGTACCGGCAGGCAATTATGAGAAGACCTCCAAATAACGGATTAGGTTACATTATCGATCTTGCTGATATAACAATACCAGGAGGGATCATCAGAGTCGACCGGTCTCGCCTGGCATTCGAATACGAAATCACTCTCGGGCATTTCGGAATGCCTCATATTTTGGGACAAAAAGCTGAAATCTTGCAATTCGAAGATGAAACAAAAAAGGTAATCACGGCATCGATACCCGGAAGGCAAATTGCATTGATTTCATATGGTGGATGGGACAAATTGGATAAAATGGTTCATTCAAACAGAAATGCCGAAGCTGATCAAAGCACCGTAATTTATGCCTACAAGAAAAGAGTGCAGAAAAATCCTCCAATGGAACTGATGATTACTGTGATGTTGCATAAAATGAATGATAAAGAATGGACAGAAGAAGAACTATCCCCTGTTAAGGAAATAGGAATTATAGATATAACGCCGAGCTATTCAACTCTGGGAGCATTTATAGTATTATCTGACGGTGAAAAATATGAAATCGATTTTAAAGATATCGATGGGAAACGTATGTGTTAATTTATCTTATTTCTATCTTCTTCCTTGTGGTACAGGATGATAATTCATCTTTCCATTAGCCCATTCAATAAAATATTTCATATTTGGTGCATCGGTATGTCCTCCGTCATGCTGACGCCATGCAAGCTCACCATCCAGCATACCTGTATTACAGGGAGGCATCACTTCTTTATTGTAATCATTTGAAACTCCGATATCTTTTGCTCCAAGCAACTTAAATACAGATCCGGCTGCAACCGTTGCCATGTAACTGCCCTTCTGATCGAGCCATTTTGCATCACCCTTTTCAGGTATTCCATAGCTGATGAATGTTAGCCTTGGTGCACAAAGTGCGATCAGGCTATGGGAATCAACTTTCATCTGACTCGCATTTCCGGCTCCGAAAGTTGATTCAGCTGCCCCGTATTTTAAATAATTACCTGCCATCCAGTGATATTCACCGGTACCTGTAAGGTTCTCCACAGCTTCACCAAAATTACGGCGTTGAAGAGTTGCTCCTCCTTTCCCGGATGAGCCGACCAGTGCCATTGCAAAACGGTCCTCAAACGCCATTGCGACAAGAGCTGCCTTTCCATAACGTGAGACACCCTCAATACCAACATGCTTTGCATCAACGGAAGTATCGGTCTCAAGATAATCAAGTCCGCGGGCAGCACCCCAGGCCCAGGCCCTCAGTGAACCCCAATCATCGGGTTTACGTGGCTGACCCTTATTCACAAGACCTATAATACCTTTAGTTAACCCGGCTCCATTGTCCGCCTGAATTGATGAAGGATCTATGGTAGCGTAACCCCATCCGGCAGTTAGAAGCTGCTGCGTGGATGGAGGATCAACATTTGCAATGGGCTGAGCGGGAGCAGGCAGATTGGCCCTTCCAAACATCATAAGTACAGGTACAGGACCTTTAACATTTTCCGGTATAACAAGAACCATCGAAATATTTACATCGATCAGAGGATAGTCTGAATTATCAACATGGCCGGTAAGCTTTTTGGCAATAACAGGTATGAGACCAACCATTTCCTTCTCTGAAATATCCACATTCCAGATAACAGGAGGGATCTTATCCGGCAGTCGACCATATATTTCATTTTCCAAATCTTCCACGATCTCAGGACGACGTTGTTTCCACCATATATCTGGTGTTGTCACCTTTTTACCGTTTTTCAGGGTCAGTAAATCGGGGAGATTGGGATATGGTGTTGCCAACGACTCATCATAATTTGCATGGTCTGGTGCTGACTCGTTACCATTTGGCCCTGGCCGAAGTCGTTTGATCCCGAGCTGATCCATCATATTCTGATGATCCTGAGCGGAAGTGAACTGAACAGGTGGAGGATATTGGCCGGATGAACCAGCCGGATCCTGGGCGACAAGCCGGCTGCAAAATAATACCAACAGCAGCAGTAACAACTTTTTCATGTTTGCGGATTAATAAATTTACAATTCTATTTGATCTGACCCGTCTCAAAAGGAGAGGCAGGCAATCCTTCAACGTTATAAAGATTAGCGCCTTCCGGATTATCAGCCCAGGCATATCTCACAAACATCGGGTCTTTTATTTCATCACTCCATACAATGACATGATTATTTTCAATTCTGGCCTCTGCCCACACATACTTTCTATCGGCTCCGGCAATGGCAAAATAATTTAAGTCACCACCTCCCTTTGCTACCAGACCACTGCCAATGTGGTCAAATTCAATAATTATTTTATCTCCCTCTTTAACAGCCGATTTATAGAGAGGACCGGAGTAAACAATCTTTTCATCTCCATAGGCCAGTTTTCTGGCTGCCAGGGCCAATCGTTCACCAACAACCTTTTTCTCAAGCGGATGTATGTCATTCCATTCGCCGGCGTCGATTGTAACAGCCATTGCGGTATTGGGGACAGATAATGATTTAAACTGCCCGAACCTTAATTCGGCCCATTGACTTTCAGAAGGCAGATATTGAACTTCCATGAAGTTGGGTAACTGAACGAAAAGAAATGGGACAGACCCCTCCTGCCATTTATTTCTCCAGTCGTTTATCAGAGCCGGCAGAAGTCGCTGGTATTCCATGGGCCTGCCCGTATTGGATTCACCCTGGTACCATAAAATACCCTTTATCCTGTAGTTTATTAATGGTGCAACCATAGTATTGTAGAGCCCGGTTGGTTCATTCTGCATCGATATTGACCGGATGCCTGTTCCAGATCCAAAAGCAACAGGTTTGAAGACCTGTCCGACTTTGTATAACCATTCGCCACGAAGGTCAATGCTGTCATTGCCAACTACCAGGTAATAAGGTTTGTCGGGTACAAAACCTCCTTTTCCGGCATAGTTTGTGATCCTGACCACAATAATATTTTTCCCGGCCTTCAGTAAACCGGCCGGCAGATTATATCTTCTCGGAGGATACTGATAAGTTATTGATCCTGAAAAGACTCCATTCACATAAACATTATCAGCATCAACTATACGTCCGAGGAAGAGTTTAGCCGGCTTGCCTGCCATTGATTCGGGTATATTGATCTCTTTTCTGAACCAGACAACCCCGTTTAGTCCTCTTACACCCTGATCATCCCAGTATCCGGGGAGCCAGTATTTGTGCCATCCTTCAGGTACGTAGGAGCTGTCGTACCATGGTTTTGGGCCATTCATGCCTTTATCCGATGACCTGGAATTTAAGGAAGGTCCCTGACCTGTTTCTGATCTCTTTCTTGCTGCTCTGAGTATTGGATTAAGATAAGCAGTATCCTTAAGTTCTCCGATCCTGGATATCAGCTGAGGAAACTCTTTTAGTCCATCCTCACTGGTCCATGCTTCTATTGGCGTTCCTCCGACACTGGAATTGATAATTCCAACAGGCACCTTATACTCTTTATAAATACTTCTTGCGAAGAAAAAAGTAACTGCACCAAAGCCAAGTACATTTTCGGGTGAGGATGCGATCCATTTTCCACCCGGCAGATCTTTGTGGACTGAGGCGACATCTGACGCTGTTGGGATAAAGAAATTCCTTATTTCCGGGAAATTTGCATCTGCGATATCATCAGGATATTTTTCTTTTACCCTTTCCATTGGCAGAACCATATTAGACTGACCTGAACAGAACCATACATCGCCGAGTAAAATATCATTTATAATAATAGTATTTTTCCCTTTCACCTCCATGGTGTATGGGCCGCCTTCCTTCATAGGTGGTAATGTAATTTTCCAGTTCCCTTCAGGATCAGTAACAGTGCTACCTGTTTTTTTATTGAATTTAACCACCACCTTCTCTCCGGGAGATGCCCATCCCCAGATTATTATTTTGGTATTCCTCTGCAGTACCATACCATCGCTTACCAGAGCAGGAAGTTTGACATTAGCCTGTACATACCCTGACAGCAGGAACAGTATCAGGCTTGTTAAAAGTTGAGATTTAAGTGACTTCTTCATTTCATTCTGAACTTTTGTGCGCATAAATATATATCGGAATTGCAAATAGTTATATAACTATCAGAACTCCTGAATTTTTTTCATATTGCAAAATTGTTTTGATATTGCTCAGTTGATATTTTTTTAGAACTGCATTAAATTATCCTAATACTATTGTTTAAAAGTACGATTCTTTTTGGACCATATAATAAAAAATGTCTGTATTTTCTGCATATTATAATTAGTGATATGATTAAGAGCTGCCCACTCTCTTCATCTACGCTTCTTCCTCCCTTTCGTAACATGTGTTTAAGCAAGCTACGGGGGAAAAAATTTGTACACCCGTGATCCGGATAGGGAGGAACTAAAAGAAAAAGCCTTGCCACGCTGAGCGTGGCAAAGCAGGATTACCTGCGGTGATCCTGGTGGGGGTGGAACTAAAAGAAAAAGCCTTGCCACGCTGAGCGTGGCAAAGCAGGATTACCTGCGGTGATCCTGGTGGGGGTGAAACTAAAAGAAAAAGCCTTGCCACGCTGAGTGTGGCAAAGCAGGATTACCTGCGGTGATCCTGGTGGGGGTGAAACTAAAAGAAAAAGCCTTGCCAGGCTGAGTGTGGCAAAGCAGGATTACCTGCGGTGATCCTGGTGGGGGTGAAACTAAAAGAAAAAGCCTTGCCAGGCTGAGTGTGGCAAAGCAGGATTACCTGCGGTGATCCTGGTGGGGGTGAAACTAAAAGAAAAAGCCTTGCCACGCTGTACGTGGCAAAATGCAGGATTACCTGCGGTGATCCTGGTGGGGGTGAAACTAAAAGAAAAAGCCTTGCCACGATGTGCGTGGCAACGGGCTTTGTTCATTAAATCGCTTATGCAGGTAAACCTGCAACGCTCATAATGAACAAAGCCCTTCCGCTTCGCGGAAAGGCTTTTTCTTTTGTCGGGGTGGCAGGATTCGAACCTGCGACCCTCTGGTCCCAAACCAGATGCGCTAACCGGGCTGCGCTACACCCCGCTCTGTGCACCGTAGCCTTGGCGAAGGTGCATTTCCAAAAGAGTCGCAAAATTATAACGAGTTTTTCGATTATCATAACGTTACGAAGAATAAATTATTTTTTATTTAAATGATATTGTTTATATATTTCTGTTTTACGATATTTGAATAATCCAATTTATTGATTATACGTTATTTAAAAAACATTGCTATGATTAAACTATCCCCTGGTAAAGTGCTGTTTGTTTCTTTGGCAACTTTAGCTTTGTTAATTGACTCACCGGTTTATTCGCAGAATAAACCTGCTGAGAATCTTCCGTCGGGAATCGTGAAACTGGTCTATAATTATCCGTCAGACAAATCGGTTAAATACCATATTGACGGGAAAATAGTTCAGGATATGGATGTTAATGGACAATCGATGCTGGTTAATGTATCTACTTTTGTGGCCTGTAATGTCAAATCAACAGGAAAGCAGGACGACAAGATGACCCTGGAAATTAAGATTGATTCGATGGCACAGAATATTGATTCTCCTCAGGGTGTTGCAGGTGGTCCGATTAATGAGGTTAAGGATAAAGCTTTTAATGTTGTTATAACTTCAGATGGAAAGATTATAGATCTGTCTGAAGCTGCTAAAATCACTATTAGTATTCCCGGAAGCGGTGAGAGCGACGCTTCTCAGACATTTTCAGATTTCTTCCCCGTTCTGCAAAATGTTCCGGTAAAAGTCGGTGATACATGGATCACTCATGACACTTCAGATATTAAAGCATCAACAATGACAAGATGGATGCCGGTTGAAGCAAATTGTAAATTTGAAGGAATGGAACAATATAATGGCTTCGAATGTGTAAAAATTACCTCGGATCTATCAGGCACTATGAAAATTACCAACGAGGCCCAGGGAATGAATATTAGTACCAGCGGAACATATACGGGCTCCAGAACACTTTTGTTTGCGGTTAAAGAGGGATATTTCATCAGCGAAACAGTAAAAACCAAAATGAACGGGACCGTTGAAATAACCGACCAGGACATGTCTTTTCCGTTAGTGATGGATATTACCACCACGAATGAGCTGGTAAAGTGAAAATTAATTCTATTTTCTGACTTTAATAACAATACCACTAAAAGGAGTTCTTCCCTCAGTGTTGAATGACACTGGTTTTAAGAACTCCTTTTTATCATAATATGCCTGGATATAATATAAACCTTCCTTTGAGAAGGTTAGTGGGATCTTATAGGATAATCCGTTCCGGTAACGCGCAAGTTCCCAGGGATAAATCTTCTGATATTCATCCCTTGAAAAGTCCTCATAACTTCCTTTTCTGTTTATCTGGGATGGAGTAAGAGGCTGGGGATACTTCTCGTAATATATTATAAGAAAATACAGATAATTATTTCCGTCGGTATTAATTGTAATGCTTGTTGGCACTCCGGTATTGACCTCTTCAGGTATTTTTTCGAATTCAAAGTACCTGTCTATAAACTCTTCGTAGTACCTGAACTGATTTCCTGAAAGATAAAATCCGATACCTACAAAATTGTGGAATTTATTAATAATGTTTTTTTTATGCCCGTCGTTGGGTGCTCTCTCTGACATGAAAGTCTTATGACCGGCCTCCATCATGGAACTGATATTTGATCCGTCATTATTATATTTTGCCGATGACCATTCACCGAACGCGTTCTCTGTAATATGGTCGTACCCTCCTGCAAACGCATACCTTTGATATGGCTTTTCGCCGGAAAGGCTCCAGTGACCAATAAAATTGTTTTCAGCTGCCTCCCTGCACATTTTATTTGCAACTCTTGAGGCAAGAATATCAAGTTTAACCGGAGGGGCTTTGTACTTCTTCCTGCTCTTATTTATTACTTCAAGTTGCAAAAGCTTGAGCTTAAGAGCTTTATTGTCATCCTTGTATTCTAAGAGCCTGAGTTCGCCGTCGTTCTGCCTGAAATACGTTTCAGTTTCATCTGACTGGTGATTTTCTGCCTGACGCGGAAGAAACGAACGGGGAAAGAATAGCAAAACAATAATTAAAATTATGAAAATCTTTATCTGTTTCCATGTCTTCCTGAACATAACTTTTTTAATATTGTTGTAAATTGCAAAAATATAACATATGATATGTATCCTGCATGTTTTAGAATACAGTTTATAAAAAAAAATACTAAAAATGCTGATTACATCAATGTTTAAAAATAAATATATTATTATGAAAACAATTAAAATAAGCTTTATGTTTTTTCTATTAACATTTTCATTGGGAAGTTTTGCGCAGGGATCGGGATTTTATAGTTTTAAAGTAAAAACACTGGATGGACACGAATTTGACTTCAGCACCCTTAAGGGTAAAAAGGTAATGATAGTAAATACTGCTTCTAAATGTGGTTTTACTCCTCAATACAAGGACCTGGAAGCTCTTTATGAAAAATATAAAGGCAATTTTGTCATTATTGGATTTCCGGCAAATAACTTTGCCAACCAGGAACCCGGAACGGCGGCGGAAATCAGGAAATTCTGCACCGAAAATTACAACGTTACATTCCCCATGATGGCAAAAGTATCTGTAAAAGGTGACGATATGTCCCCGGTTTACAAATGGCTCACATCGAAAAAGGAAAATGGTGTAATGGATTCAGAGGTAATGTGGAATTTTCAGAAATATCTTATTGATGAAAACGGTAAACTTGTTGATGTTATCTACTCGAAAGAAAAACCCGACTCCGACAAGATTGTCGCCTGGATTAATTCGTGATAATAAAGGCTCGCCTTTACGCCTTTACGCCATTACACCTTCACACCTTTATGCCAGGAAAACAAGACAATGATAACTGTTCCTGTTATTAGCTCGATTGAGAGAGAGATTTGCATTTACGCGTCTTGTATAAAGTGAAAAATACCTGAAGGAAGTCAAATTTAAAGAGTACTCATTCTGTTGGAAAAATAAAACATATAGTAAATTAAGTCACTTCTCAGATGTTTTTTCGTTCATCGTCTTCATGTAGTTATAAACCTCAACCTGTGACCGATAAGGCTTCTTGCCTTTGCTAAAAAATTTATTTGATTGATTTTCATCAATGATCCTTGCTTTTACGTTATCTTGCCACTGTATATCAAAAATTCTCCTGAAATCACATTTAATAGTTTTATCAAATACGGGGCAGGTTACCTCTATTCTGTGATCAAGATTTCTTGGCATCAGATCGGCAGAGGAGATATAGATCTGATCATTACCATTATTGCAGAAGATAAAAAATCTTGAATGTTCAAGGAACCTGTCTACGATTCCTCTGGCTTCGATGTTTTCACTTACTTTCTTTATGCCAGGTATTAATGAACACATACCTCTGATTATCAATCTTATTTTCACTCCTGCCTGGCTGGCTCCATAAAGGTAATTAATAATTTCAGTGTCAGTTAAATTATTAAGCTTAAGATAGATAAATGCTTTTTTCCCTGCTTTGGCATTCATTATCTCCTTTTCTATCAGAAGAATTAATTTATTTCTGAGGAAGAAAGGAGAAAGTACAAGATGATAGAAGTTATCCTTTTTATAGTTAACACTGAAAAAATTAAATGCTTTAAAAACTTCATTCGTTATCTTTTTATTTGTTGTCAGAAGGAGATGATCGGTATATACCCTTGCTGTATCTTCATTGAAATTGCCCGTACCAACTGCGGCATATCTCTGAGTAATGTCATTCTTAAATCGGGTTATAAGGCAAAGTTTTGAATGGACTTTTAATCCTGGTACACCATAAATAACTTTGACACCCTCGGCAAGAAGTTTATTTCCCCACAGTATATTTGCCTCCTCATCAAATCTTGCCTGTAACTCAACTACAGTCGTCACTGATTTACCGTTTCTTACCGCATTTAAAAGAGCATTTATGACACTTGAATTTCTTGCGAGACGGTAGAGAGTTATCTGTATTGAGGTAACATCCGGATCAATGGAAGCTTCCCTGAGGAGATCAATGAAATGATCAAACGGGTGATAAGGGAAAAACATCATTATGTCTTTCTTCTTTATTGCTGATAAAATACTTTTGCCGGGAAGAATATCCCTGTGGGAAATAGGAACAAGAGGTTCACTGTATAATTTTTTCCTTCCAAGATCAGGGAAATTCATGAAGTCTTTAAAATTATGATACCTGTTAGCCGGAATGACCACATCATCGGGGCCAAAGTGCAATTTCTTCGTTATTATTTTCAGCAGGTCATCAGGTATGGTGCGATCATATATAAAACGTACCGGAGAACCCTTTTTACGCTGCTGAAGACTCTTTGAAAGCTTATCGATAAAACTCTCTGAAATATCGTCTGCTATCTCCAGTTCAGCATCTTTTGTAAGTTTAATAGTGTAAGCAGATATTACATCAAAATCGAAAATGAAAAAGATCTCTTTCAGTCCAAAACGGATTATGTCGTCGATGAAAATAATATATTTCTCATCATTGGCTTCGGGAAGCACAACAAATCTTGGCAGGACGTTGGTAGGTATTTCCAGAAGTGCATATCGCGGTTTATTAGTACCATTCTTGATAAGATAAATTGCAAGATAAATGGCATCGTCGGTCAGATTTGGCAGATCTGATTCCTTTTCTATAAGGAATGGCATTAACCTGGTGCGCACCTCATTATGAAAATAAGCTTTGACAAAATCGGTCTGCTCGGGGTTTAGCTCTTTTTCATTTATTATATGTATCCTGTGTTTATCAAGGTCCTGGATTAGAGATGAATATGTTTTTTCAAACCTGGCATTTTGAGACAAAACTATATCGTGTATCTTTTTAAGGGTAGCCTTTGGGCCATAGCCGAGCAGGTTTTTCGATCTGGCTCCAAACAGAGAGAGTCTTTTTAATGTTGCCACTCTTACGCGAAAGTATTCATCGAGATTGTTGGAATAGATTCCCAGAAATTTAAACCTCTCTATGAGAGGAACATCTTTGTTCTCAGCTTCCTGTAAAACTCGTTCATTGAACGACAGCCAGCTTATCTCCTTGGGAAGATACGTTTTACTCATAGTACTTGTTCAGGTTTGAGAAAATATTTCAGATGACCGGCGTTTTGTTTTACTTCTGACCATTTTTGTATATTGAAGGATATGCTGACAATACCACATTTTGGCATGGTATCGCATCCACCCCGGCAGAGATTATTAGTTATCTCTGAAAATGAAGGATTGTGTCCGAAAAGCATAACCGTATCAGTACCAATATTTACTCCGGAAAGAACTTCTAGTAAATAATGATAATTCATCTTAAAATACAGGTTATCACTCATAACTATTTTATCCATTGCTATGCCCAGCACTTTGCTGAAGATAATTGCTGTCTCTAATGCTCTGAATGCCGGACTTGTAATAATAATACCTGTAATGTCCTCTTTTTCTTTAAGTTTGCCGGCCATCAGCAATGAAAATACTTTTCCTTTAGAAGTAAGTGAACGTTCAAAATCAGATATTGAGGAATTTTGCACTTCTGCTTTTGCATGCCGGACGAAAATCAGGTTTTTCATTTATCATATATTTGCGAAGTTAGTTCTCAGGAACTTAATTTACGGTTCAGATTCCAAAGCTGGTTCCCATATTTTGCGCCTGTATCACCAATGGATTATGCTGTTCCACAAGCTTTAATTTTCCTGATACATCCGCCAGAGGAACAGATACGATCATGTTATCCTTTAACGCAACCATCTTTCCAAAGTCTCTTTCTGCAATCATATCGGCCGCTGCTGCTCCATACCTTGTTGCAAGAACACGATCCATGGGAGAAGGTGTTCCTCCTCTCTGGATATAACCAAGAACAGTCTCCCTCGTTTCAAGGCCTGTAATATCATTGATCCTTTTACTTAATGACTGAGCAGCAGAACAGCTGTCCTTAATCGGATTTTTAATTCCTTCAGCAACTACAACTATTGAATATGGTTTGTTCCCTTCGACTCGATTGAGAAGATATTGTGCTACTTTATCTTCCTTATAGTCAATTTCAGGAATCAGGATGACATCGCCTCCTCCTGCTATTCCAGAGTATAATGCTATCCAACCTGCATTATGGCCCATAAGTTCAATTATCATGATCCGCTTATGCGAGTTTGCTGTTGAATGAAGACGGTCAATTGCCTCAGTTGCTATATTTACTGCTGAGTCGAATCCAAAAGTAAGGTCGGTACCCCATACATCATTATCAATCGTTTTGGGTATGCCTACAACGTTAAGCCCTTCCTGAGAGAGGAGGTGGGCGGTTTTCATAGTCCCGTTACCCCCGATACATACCAGACAGTCGAGTCCCATTTGTTCGTAATGTTCCCTTATTAATACAGGTTTGCTTATTTCATTTTTGCCTTTTCCGCTTCCTTTGAATGGTTTTTCTCTCGATGTTCCGAGAATTGTTCCACCAACTGTAAGTATTCCTGACAGATCATGTTCGGTGAGTTCCCTGTATTCCTTATTTATCATTCCCATGAAACCATCGCTGATCCCCATTAATTTCATCCCGTATTTAACTATAGCTGTCTTACCAACGCCACGTATTGCAGCATTTATACCCGGGCAGTCGCCACCGGCAGTCAAAATGCCTATTCTCTGACCCATTGTTATTTTATTCATCGAAGCATTCTTAAATTTTATCATAAGCAAATTTAACCTTTTCTTTTAATATCCTACACGACATAATTGGTTACAAAAGAACACCATATCGCTTTATCTGTATAAATAATTTCCCTTGTAAAATCTTATCTGATAAATGATTGAATTTTATATCTCATTGATCAATATCCATTTATTAACTAACTTTATAGGATGGTATTAACTTTTAAGCAGTAATATGATAGAACCAGTTTATGTGAAGTTGAAGGATATAAAACCTGCTCTCTCAGGATATATTGGGGAAGCCCGGGAGTTGTTAAAAAATCCTGATTTGCCGGATGAAAAAGTTGTTCACGACGTGCGTGTATTGATGAAGAAATCAAGGGCGACATTAAAACTGCTGTCAACTCAGATTGATAAAGATTCATATGACAGGGATATGAGATCTCTTAGAGAGGTAGGCAGATTGATGTGTAGCTGGAGAGATATATCAGTGCAGAGGAAAATACTTAAGGAGTTAAAAAAAGAATTTCCTTCTCTTTTTGTCGCCCTGAAGGATAATGAAAAGCTTGCAGCCATCCTGAACAAAAAAAGTTCTTCTGCTGAGCCTTCGGATGAAAAAAAACACGAGGTTGCTGTTATTGAAGATATTCTTTATAAAACCGGCTACAGGATCCGGTTTCATTCTATGAATAATATAGATCCTCAGATACTGATTAAAGAACTTGAAAGGACATATTCAAGGGTGATTAATATTTACCTTGCATGCAGAAATAAGCCTGGGAGGCGTAACCTTCATGAATTCAGGAAAAAATCAAAGGATTTTCTTTACCAGCTTTATTATTTCAGGCCGTTGAACCAGTCTATGGTCAAATCTCTTGAAAAGAAACTGGAGGGATTGACCCAAAATCTTGGAAAATTCAATGACCTGACTCAGCTTGTCAAAGCTCTTGACTATAAATACCTCGATGAAACCAATTCTCCAGCTATAAATGAGCTTATTATAAGAATAAGGGAGATGCAGGATTTATACCTTAAAAAAGTGTGGCCCGCAGCATTTAAAATATTCTGTCCGGGACAAAAGCTGTTAAATCTTCTTGGGTTTAAAATTCTGATCTATTAAGATCAGCATCATTAGCCATTAAGGTAATTTGGCTGGTTGAAGACACTGCTGTGTTCCGGTAAAAGTAATTTAGAATGATTCCATATAATCGATATTTATCAGATTGTTAATTTATTAACAATACTATGTTGATCACCTGGTTTATTTAAATATTTATTTATCTAAATACCTACATAAAAGCCCGATTTTTTTTTTATAATTTTGGAATATTATTAAAACAAATAAATGACTACCAGAAGAGATTTCATTAAAATTTCGGCCTTGGGAGCCGGTGCATTTGTTGTCGGGACAGGAAAATTCAATACTCTCAAAAGCCTTTCTTCACCCGAGGAGGTAAAAAAACTGGTTGTTGATCTAAAGCGCACTCCAACTTATTGTGAGGTTTGTTTCTGGAAATGTGCAGGCTGGGTATATAAGACATCGGAAGGGAAAATCTGGAAAATAATTGGTAATGATGAAGATCAGCACAGCAATGGACGTTTTTGTCCACGCGGTACGGGGGGAGTCGGAATGTATTACGATAATGACCGTCTGAAGACACCTCTTATTCGCGTTGAGGACCGGGGTAAACAGGTTTTCAGAGAAGCTACCTGGGATGAAGCCCTTGATGTTGTTTCATCCGGAATGAAAGAGATTTCATTAAAATATGGACCGGAGAGCATGGCTTTATTAACGCACGGATCCGGTTCATCATATTATACGACCCTTATGAAGGCATTCGGATCACCTAATTCCACAGAGCCTTCGTATGCACAATGCAAGGGCCCCAGAGATGAAGCATTCTTCGCGACATTCGGGGAAGAGGTATCTTCACCTGAAGTTACAGATATTCGCGATACAAAATGCCTGGTGCTGATTGGTTCACATATTGGTGAAAACATGCATAATGGACAGGTGCAGGAGATGTCTGATGCTATCGACAAAGGAGCTACAATAATAACTGTTGATCCAAGGTTTTCAACGGCCGCAGGAAAATCAAAATTCTGGCTTCCGATTAAACCATCAACTGATATTGCGCTGCTTCTCGCATGGATACATGAAGTAATCTATAATGATATTTATGATAAGAAGTATGTCGATATGTACTGTACGGGTTTTGACCAGCTGAAATCTCATGTTAAGGATTTTACACCTGAATGGGCATACGGTATAACTACAATCAACCCTGAACTTATCAGAACTACGGCTAAGGAAATGGCAGATGCTTCTCCGGCCGTAATTGTTCATCCGGGTCGTCATGTTACGTGGTATGGGGATGATACTCAGAGAGTCAGAGCGATTGCAATACTGAATGCACTTTTGGGTTCTTGGGGGCAGCGCGGTGGTTTTTACAGGCCATCGAAGTTTGATCTTGCTTCTGCAACAATACCTGCATTTAAAAAACCATCAAAAGAATGGCAGGATATATTTCCCGGGAAATATCCCATTGCAAGCATGCCGGTATCCAATGCCCTCATTGATGCATCTATTCCTGAAAATAAGTCTGCCTATCCGATTAAAGGATGGCTGGTAAATGCAACAAATCTTATTTCAAGTATACCCGACAGGGCGAATACAATAAAAGCAATACAGAATCTGGACCTGCTTGTTACTATTGATACAATGCCGATGGAGATCACCGGCTGGGCTGATGTTGTGCTCCCGGAATGCACATATCTTGAAAGATATGATTATCTCAGGATAAGCCCTCACCGTAAACCTGCAATTGCGTTACGAATGCCTGCCGCGGAGCCGATGTACAACACTAAACCAGGATACTGGATTGCCAGGGAACTCTCCAAAAAGCTCGGATTGGCAGATTATTTTCCATATGAAAAAATAGAGGATCTGCTTGACTGGCAACTGAAGAAGGCAGGCTCTTCGCTTGAGGAAATGCAAAGAACAGGTGTTAAGACCTTTGAGAGAGAATATGATGACCTTTATATCACAGAAGGCATGCAGATGCAATTTCCTACAGATTCAGGAAAAATTGAATTATATTCAAAGTATTTTGAATCACTTGGTTTTGATCCGCTTCCAAAATATATACCCCACCCGGAACCGCCAGATGGATTTTACAGGCTGATCTACGGCCGTGCCCCAATGCATACTTTCGGACGCACATCAAACAATCCGAATCTCCATGCCATAATGTCTGAAAATTCTGTATGGATAAATCCCAAAGTGGCAAAGGAGTGGGGTCTGAAAACAAATCAGTATATATGGCTAAAAAATCAGGATAATATTACTTCAGATTTTCCGGTCAAGATAAGAGTTACTGAGCGTATAAGATGGGATTCGGTTTACATAGTCCATGGATTTGGACATACTCAGAAACAAATGACAAGATGTTACGGAAAAGGAGTAAGCGATACTCTGTTAATAACAAATGTACTTGTTGATCCACTTATGGGAGGAACAGGAATGAGGTCTAATTTTGTAACATTTGTTACAGAAAATCCGGGAGAGGAGGTTGCATCATGAGATATGCAATGGCAGTCGATACCAGGAAATGTGTGGGATGCAGCGATTGCGTTGTAGCCTGTCAGACTGAAAATAATGTTCCCATCGGATATAGCCGCGACTGGGTTGTTGAGATCATGGATGGAACCTACCCGCAACTTGAGGAAGAGATCAGATCGGAAAGATGCAATCATTGTGTCAATGCTCCCTGTGTACGGTGTTGCCCGACGGGTGCAAGTCATATTGTTGAAGGCGGAATAGTTCTTGTTGAACATAGCAGATGTATTGGATGCGGAGCCTGCATGGCTTCCTGTCCTTACGATGCAAGGTACCCTCATCCGAAAGGATATGTTGATAAATGCACATTCTGTGAACACAGGATCAAAAATGGAATGTTGCCGGCATGTGTTGACGTTTGTCCAACAAAATGCCTGTACTTTGGTGATCTTGATGATCCTCACAGTGATGTTTCTGTGGTACTTAAGAAGAGAAAATCCAAAACCCTTATTCCTGAAGCAGGAACCAATCCTCAATTGTACTTTTTAATTTAGATTTTTAATTTTCAATTCAATATGAAAGAAGAACTAATAGTAAGCGGAAGGATGAATCAGCTTGTCGACCCGCATCTGCATATCTGGGGATGGCAAATATCACTCTATCTCTTCCTCGGAGGCATGGCAGCAGGTATTCTTGCCGTTGCCGCACTCTATTATATCAGGGGCAGGGAAAAGGATTACCGGACAGCTGTAAGAATAACGCCGTTCCTGGCACCTGTATTGCTGATAATAGGTCTTATCGCCCTGTTAATTGATCTTCGTCATAAACTCTATTTCTGGCAGCTTTACACACATATCCGGCTGCAGTCACCAATGTCATGGGGAGCCTGGACTCTTATGGTTATCACGCCGGTCTCATTTATCTGGTGTGCACTTCATATTAAGGAATTATTTCCGAAATGGGACTGGAAATTTCAATGGTTATATGATCTCGAAGCTTTTCTGAACAAATACAAAAAAACACTGGCCTGGATTATGCTAATTTATGCAATAGTACTTGGCATCTATACAGGTATTCTTCTTTCAGCCTTTAATGCACGTCCTTTATGGAACACTTCGATCCTGGGACCACTGTTCCTTGCATCAGGTTTATCAGCAGGAGCAGCCGCAACTCTTGTGTTGTCAAAAGACAAAAAGGAAAGAAAGCAATTCTCAAGGATCGACCTGGTTCTTATCGGGATTGAGCTTTTCCTTATAATACATATGTTCATGGGATTTCTTGCAAGCACACAGGTACAAATCGAAGCTGCAAAAATGTTCCTTGGCGGACCATATACAATGTCATTCTGGATATTTGTTGTTATACTGGGTATGCTTTTGCCTGCTGCACTGGAAATAATGGAACTAGGGAAATTTCATATCCCTGTAAAAATACCAGCCTTTCTTGTGATCTTTGGCAGCCTGATGTTAAGGTTTGTGATAGTGTATGCCGGTCAGATGAGCAGGTGGCTGTACTAGGTGCCGGGTGCCGGGTGCCGGGTGCTGGAAGAAGAGATAAATAATCCAGAGCCCGGGACCATTAAACAATCTACACCAGAAAAATTATAAATAGATAACGATTAATATTAAATAAAATGAGTGAACCAAAAGCAATAAAGAAAACAAAGTATATCAATCCATATTTGGGAGGGGTATTACTTGGTATGGTTCTTCTGGCTGCAAATTTTGTTTCAGGACGAGGACTTGGAGCGAGCGGGGCCATTAAAAGTACCATCGTATCAGCAATGACTACGGTTGCTCCGGCTGCATCTGCCGAAAATGGATTCGTTAAAGAATACAGCGAAGCACATCCGGGTAAGCCTATGAAAACGTGGCTTGTGTTTGAGATGCTGGGTGTACTGGTGGGCGGTTTCCTTTCAGGAGCCCTGGCAGGACGCCTTAAATTAAGAGTTGAACATTCTCCGAAAATAACTTCACGAAGAAGAATGATTTTTTCATTTGCCGGAGGAACCCTGTTTGGATTTGGCGCGGAACTGGGAAGAGGTTGTACCAGCGGCTCTGCCCTGAGTGGCATGGCTGTTCTTTCCCTGGGAGGATTTATTTCGATGGTGGCAATTTTCGGAACTGCTTTTGCACTGGCATATTTCTTCAGGAAGAACTGGATATAAAGGACGCTGGACGCTGGACACTGGACACTGGACGATGGACGCTGGACACTGGACAGAGGGCACATGGTTCAGAGGCACAACGGCACAACAACATAACACAATAACAAATAACGAAATAACGAAATAACGAAATAACGAAATAACGATACAATTATCATGGGACCACTATCAGTTAATGAAATAATATCAGATAATACAAACCTTTTCCTGGCTTTTATTATAGGGATAGGTTTTGGATTTGTTCTTGAAGCAAGCGGATTCTCTTCCAGCAGGAAACTGGCCGGAATGTTTTATGGTTATGACACTGTAGTACTGAAAGTGTTCTTTACTGCAGCAATTACCGGAATGCTTGGACTGCTGTTCTTCAGCCTTTTTGGCTGGATTGACCTTAACCTTATTTATATCAATCCTACATACATTACATCATGTATTGTGGGAGGTATCATAATGGGAGCCGGGTTTATTATGGGAGGTTTTTGCCCCGGTACAAGTTTCTGTGCTGCATCTATCGGCAAATTAGATGCGCTTGTCTTTATTGGTGGCCTCTTTCTTGGAGTTTTTATTTTTGGGATAGGTTATAACTGGTGGCATGGTATGTACATGGCTAATTTTCTTGGCTTTCCAAAAATAAGCACCAGGCTGGGACTTTCTGACGGGGTATTTGCTTTCTTGCTTATCGTTATTGCCCTTGCAATGTTCTGGGTTGCAGAATGGGCTGAGAAAAAATTTACCAGAGAGGAATATTAACAATACATTTTATTTGAAAATCTAAAAAAAATAATCATGAAGCCACGTACATTATTAGCATTGTTCATAATACCCATGGGACTTATAATTGCAGCAGTGCCTCAGAATAAAACCAAACCATATAAACTGACTGCGGCGCAGTTACTGAGCGAGGCCAACGCCCGCACGCAATATGTCACCCCGGAGGTTATAGCGGATATGATTGTTAAAAAGGATCCCACTCTTCGTCTTATTGATGTAAGAAGTCAGGAAGAATTCGAAAAATACAGCCTTCCGGGGGCAATTAATATTCCGGCACCGGACCTTCTTTCTGATAAGTATGCGGATATCCTGAACCAGGATGTCAAAATGAATGTATTCTATTCAAACGGAAGCCTCGTAGCAAATGAAGCATGGATGATTACAAGACAGCTTGGTTATACCAATAATTTTGTTCTTGAGGGAGGACTTAATTACTGGTTTGAAGCAATACTCAATCCACAGCGACCATCTTCGACAAGTCCTGATGAGGAGTTTGCAAAATACGATTTCCGCAAAAGTGCCGGTCAGGCGCTTGGAGGAGGAGGTCCGGTACAGGTAACACAGGAACAGGCCGCAACTTCAGCTAAGCCTGCTATCATGCCAATCCCCAAGAAAAAGAGAGCAGCAGGAGGCTGCTAGATTTTTATTCCATGTATTGAATATTTGATTTTGATATCTATATTTGAGATCAAATTAATATTAATTACAATGAAAAGGAAAACCTTAACATTACTGGCTATTTTATTACTTACGGTTATTGCTGCAAACGGTCAGGATAATAGTAAAAAGAACAACCCTGTTGGCACCTGGAAGTTTGACGCCCCTTATGCACCTGAAGGATATACTTCCGGTATTATCATTGTCGGGTTTGAAAAACAGACAAATACGACATCTATGTCGTTTACGGGAAGCGATTATAAAATCCCCGGGGAAAATGTGAAATCGTCCAATGATAGTTTAATATTTTCAGTATTTGTAGAAAACCAGGATGTAAGAGTATTATTGAAGGTGGAAAATGAAGCCAGGATGTCAGGTAAAGCTATATATTCTGAAGGTGAAGTGCCTCTTACGCTTACCAAATCAACTGATCCAGGTATTTAGGAATATTTTTGCTATTTTCCTTCAGATACCCTTCTGAGGGCATTAGGAACCTGCAATAAGTGGAAATCATAATTGTAAACCAGAAATTTTTTCTCCCAACGGGGGAAAAATTTCTCTTTATATTTTCTGAGCCCTTTGAAATGGCCGAAAGCTTTTAAGTTTTGGTATGCATAACGGATAGTTTTTTCTGCAAGGTTATCACCTTCAATTCCTGAAAGAGCCGCCAGACCAAGATTGGCTGAGGTAAAACCCTGCTCTTTCATATACAACAGAGTTTTTGCCATCAGAAGATCAAGAACACCATTTGGTGCATCATGTACTTTTCTGATAAGATCATATGTTGCTTCACCGGGTGCATAGTCAGGTACCAGGTTCAGGAATGCATATACTCTTTCCTCGTTATCTTCAACTGTAATAATAGTTTGTTCTTTTAGTATCGCTCTGTCAAAAACGCCCTGAGTAAATGCAATTTCTTTCTGATTCATAGATGTAAGCCAGTTATTTGAAACCATTTCAATCTTCTGCAGAAGTCCTTCTTTTACAGGAGGCTGGTAGATTTTAATATCTAAACCCTCAGAAGTAAGTCTGTTAATTGCACTCCGTGTGGTTTTCATCTTTCCCCCGTCCATGGTAAATGTTGTCAGATCGACAATAGCCTCTTCTCCAAGAGGGAAGCTCTTCTTTCCCAGATCCCTGTAAAGATTAAGTGTTTGTAAGGGAATTCGGTAATATATGCTTACAAATCCGTTTTCAGTACAAAACCTATCAAAATCCTGAACAAGCTTTACCAGGGCTTTATCATCTTTGCATACAGGGTTTTCAAGAACAAAGGCAAAGTAACGGGTCATTTTGAATGAGATGAAACCATCACGATCATCTGACAGGAAAATGAATTTGTCAGGATAGGTTTTGAAAAAGTCAAGAGGAGAATTACCATACTGTTTTACAAGATCTTTCGCTATATTATAATCCTCAACAGTATTATAGGGTTTGGTAAAATAAGGCTTAAGAATACTGAAAAATATAAAGCTGATCACAAGCCCTCCTGAAATGTATATTGAATACAGAAAATGCCTTCCAAAATTTGTTAAAGGTGTCAGCCCGCTGTCATCAAACAAAAAGAACATTTTGAATATAATTTTAACGGAAGACCATATCTTGAAATCAACTCCAAAATGATGTTTATCCATAAAATACAAACCAATGATTCCATACAGAAGCACTGCGGCGAAACTGTACAGCAAAACAAAATAACTTATCCGCGTGAGACGCCGGTGAGGTTTTAAAGTGTAATGCGAACGTGTGTAAACAAGAGAAACAGCAGCGAGTATCGCAAGACTTGCTTCTTCCCAGTCGGCTCCTTTGATCAGATGGCCTAAGACTGAGACAATTGTAAGAAACAATGCAATATACCATGCTCTTCTCGATCCCTGGAACAGAAATACGCTCAGAATGATAAGGAGTAGTCCAACAACAAGTACAAACTCATTTGTATTACTGACCAGGCTTCTGGGAAAGAATTCATGTACAAGTTTTAACCTTATGGGAATTGCGGGGGTTATTGAAGAAAGAATATTTACCACACCAAGAACAAAAATTATTACGGGAGCCATTATGCGTAGGAAAATGTTGTTCCTCCGCGAGATGAAACTTCCTACTCCTGCCAGCAGGGGCAGCCAGAATTCAAAGAACCGGTATAACAGGGTGATAGATGCAGCCGCAAGTAACGGAAATCCAAACTGATTAAGAATAAATGTGAGTGAGACCTCAATTGCACCCAGCCCACGGAGAAAAGGTGAGGCTATAAGGATAAGCACCATAACTATATAACCAATAAATGCGGCAGGCCATGAAGGATTAAAGCCAAGCGCCAGCATGGCAATATAAAGATGCACCACTCCGACTATTTCAATCCCTATAGAGAAAAATAATGTTACCCAAAGCTCCTTTCGGTTAATGCGCTGACTTACCATTTCATCGAGCGTAACTGTAAAAGAAGGACGAATTTTTGACAGCCATTGATAAGCTTTTCCTTTTTTTGATATTGAATATATGAATGCGAAAAAAACCGCTATCAACACAATAAGGAAAATGAATCCAACTAATTCCGCTTTCTGCAAATTGTATGCAAACAAGGCAAATCCGAATATAGGGAAGGCAATAACTACTACTGATAAAATGCTGAAGAAGGCAAAAAATGCAGATGCCAGATGTACCTGCGATTTGCTTGCACCATGGCTCTCAACTTCTGAAGTAAAGAAGGCCAGTGACGAAAAACCGCCTGCAGGCAGGAATACACTTATAAAATTACGCTTAAGGAAAAGTCTTGATGCTACCCTGAGCGGGATATCTACTCCCATGGATTTATAACTGTGTATGTACATTTGTGCCTGTAATATAATGTAAACACAGGTAAGGATTATTCCTAAAGATACATACCATGGATTACTGGCTGACAACTGCTCCTTTATCCTGGAAAGTTCTAGGTTCTCATGCCGGATAAAAAATATGGCCATCCCGATAAGAAAAGATGCAAAAATGATCTGCCAGAGAAACTTGTTGTATAATAGTTTAGAGATGAAAGATTTAGCTTTATTCATGTTGTCAAAACAGTTTTTATGTCCTGCGCAGGTATTATCATCTTTCTCAGAAAGTTCTGATTTTGAAAATTACAACACTTTTTTCAGAAAATTAAATGTTTCATTTTTAAACTTATAAAAATGAAATTCACTTTTAAACACCGAACTAATTTAAAGTCGGAAAAATTATAAATTAGTCAAGGCTGCAGATTATGAAAAAACTCATCGTGATTTCCAGGAACCAGCAGTTATTGAATCTCAAACTTCTTAAATCGGGCATAAAGATTTTTTTTAATAATTCTTTACTTTCAGAATAAATTTTGTATATTAATATCAAAAAACTGATTAAAAACTCGTCAGGAACTGTTAGAAGGTATATATTAATTTTAAATTCAAAACAATGGAAAAAATTGTTGCCTGTTGCGGTCTTAATTGTGCTGCCTGTGATGCAAGAATAGCTACAATCAGCAATGATGATAAGCTTAGGAAAGAAGTTGCTGAAAAATGGAAAACAATGTATAATGTATCTGATATGTCACCTGCTATGATAAACTGTACAGGATGCAGGGAAGAGGGTGTAAAATTAGGTCATTGCAGCGTATGCGAAATCAGGAATTGTGTTAAAGCGAAAGGTTTTGATACATGCGGTGATTGTGCTGAAATGGATACATGTGCAATTGTTTCAGGTATTCATAAATATGCTCCTGAAGCAATTCTGAATCTCAAAAGCCTGAATTGACCATTAATTATAAATTCTGAAAATCGGTGATTTGATTCTTTGCTTTAGGTTTATTCCGCTCTTATTAAAACCTGTTATTAAATGGCTGAAAAAGAAAAAATGATGTTGCCGGATAAATCAGTTATTCCGACTGATGATCAAATATTTTCGTTCATAGGTGAGCACAAAGGGCTATGGCAAAGTATAATGAGCTATGTGTCAGAAAAATATAAAGATGCATCAGGCAGTTGGAATTATTACAATGACGGAAAACAATGGCTGTTTAAGCTTGTTCAGAAGAAGAAAACTATTTTCTGGGCAGGTATATTTGCTGATACATTCAGAATTACTTTCTATTTTGGTGATAAGGCTGTGCCCGTAATAGAAAACAGTGATCTTCCTGATAAAATTAAGGAGGACTTCAGAACATCCAAAAAATACGGTCTGATAAGACCAATTTCATTTAAAGTCTATAATAAATCTGACGTTGATAATGTCCTGAAACTGATTGCTATCAAGACAAAAATTAAATAGCTTTCTGCCTTGTTCCCCGATCCCTGATCCCCGATCCCTGATCCCCGATCCCTGATCCCTGATCCCTGATCTCATGTAATAAGTATAAATACTCCCTTGTAAATAGGCTTTAAGCTTCTTTCGGTCTGCCTGTTTTAAAGGTATTTTTGTGTTAATATTTTAACAAAATTAATTAATCCCGGGTAATGGAAAATCTTTTCGATCTATTGCAAAAAGATGTCAGGTATGAAGAGGGATTGAAAGCTTGTATGAATTGCGGAGTTTGCACAGCTATTTGCCCTGCGGCAGAGTTCTACGACTATGACCCAAGAAAAATTGTCGATACAGTTCAGAAAAAGGATGAGGAGGAGTTGGTAAGTCTTCTTAAGTCTGAAACGATCTGGTATTGCGGTGAGTGTATGTCATGCAAGACAAGATGTCCCCGTGGCAACACACCGGGTTTAATAATAATGGCTCTCAGATCACTTTCCCAGAAACTCGGATACTTTACCGAATCAGAAAAAGGACGTCAGCAACTGGCTATCAAGAGGACTGTTGGTGAGAATATCTTTAAATATGGTTATTGTGCAGCCACTTATGCTGTAAATCCAAAGATGCATCCTGAACAGGGACCAATCTGGGAATATATTCTTGAAAATACCGATGATGTCTTTGAAAGGATTGGTGGACAGGTTAATGGGATAGGAACTGGGCCATTAAGGAAGATACCCCAGGATGCACTTGATGAATTGAAAAAGATATTTGACGTGACAGGTGGAACAGAGCTTTTTGATCAGATTGAAAAGTATTCTAAGGAAAAAGCTGCAAAAATGGGATTGCAATTCGAAAGCGAAGGCATTGATAATGATTATTTTGTTGAGGTTTATACTTCAAACAACGGTACTCATACGACTCATTATAAAGCAGATAAGGGATGAAAACGGACGGGAAAAAAAGGATATGGTCAGATTACCAGAAGGACATTGCCGATGATCATTTCTTTTATGTAAGATCATGTATCCGTCAGAGCTTTTTTCCCGGCTCGGAACAGTTTTTCCTGGATCTCCTGCGCAATATCCTGGGCAAAGATGTTTATGAGAACCCGTCTCATACGACATGTACGGGCATTGGTTATCACAGTGATATCGTTCCTTCTTCTACAATAATGACGGTAATAGCAAGACATTTTGCACTGATGAAAGAATCAGGATACAAAAACATTGCAATCTCCTGTGTCACCTCTTTTGGTCTGTATACTGAAATTCTTGAAACATGGAAGCATTTTCCTGAAGAACTTGAAAAAACCCGTGATTATCTTTTCAGGGCTACTGGAAGGGAATTTGACCTTCCTGAAAATGTAGCTCACACAAGTGATATAATTTATAAGTTCAGAGATGAAATTGCCGCAAGGGCAAAAAACCTGCTTGTAAACAAAGAAACCGGGGAACCTCTTAATATCGTGGAACATATTGGTTGTCATTATGCTAAAATGTTTCCCAAATCGGGAGTGGGAGGAGCTGAATTTCCTCGTGTTCTCAGTGGTATGGCTGAAGCCTGGGGCGGAAGGGTGGTTGATTATCCTGAGAGAAGGCACTGTTGTGGTTTCGGTTTCAGACAATACCTTGTACAGGCAAACAGGGGTTATTCTGTATCAAACACCGCAAAGAAGTTTGCTTCCATGGAGCCTTTCAGGCCAGATATGGTTATTACAAATTGTCCGGGATGTAATATGTTCATGGACAGATGGCAATACACTATTAAGGAAATGGAAGGGATATCATACGGAGAAAATGGAAAATCAATACCTGTTCTGACTTACGAGGAACTTGCCGGACTGGTTCTGGGTTATAATCCATGGGATCTTGGATTGCAGTATCATATGGTTCAATCAGACCCTTTATTAAGGAAAATGGGAGTTGAATTTGACAGCTCCGATAAGTATAAAACAAAAAACGGCAGACAAATGCCAATACCTGAAAACCTCATAAACACCCGATGATGAACTTTAACGTAGTTGTTGTGGGAGGCGGTGTAGCCGGTATGGAAACTGCCGGGCAGCTGGCTAAAGCCGGGTTAAAGGTCGCTTTGATTGAAAAGAATGCAGAAGCAGGAGGACATCTTGCTAAATGGTATCATTTATTTCCTGACAGACGGAAAAGCTCAGACGTGGTTCAATATTTGAACAAAAGAGTTGATAACATGAATATTAGCATGATGAAGGGTAGCATAATTGAGAATATTGAAAAAACTAAAAACAGGTTCACGATTAGAACTACGGGGGGAAATGAATTGGATGCTGATGCAATAGTAGTAGCAACAGGATTTGATCTCTTCAAAAGTGAGAGGAAAGAAGAATATGGGTACGGAATTTATGATAATGTTATCACTTCATCTGATCTTGAAAAGAAATTTAAAGATGGAGACCTGAAGGTTAATACGGGAGAAAACCCTGAACGAATCGGTATTGTTCACTGTGTTGGTTCAAGAGATGAAAAAGTTGGTAATCTTTATTGTTCAAAATTATGTTGTGTCACAGCTGTTAAACAGGCAATTGAAATAAAGGAGCGTTTACCCGAATCGAGGGTTTTTTGCTTTTATATGGATATGAGAATGGCCGGGGCGCTTTATGAGGAGCTTTATATGGAGGCCCAGGAAAAATACGGGATTAATTTTATAAGAGGGAAAGTTTCAGAGGTGGGAGAATCAATAACTAATAAGCTGATTGTAAAAGTGGAAGACACGCTTGCCGGAAGACCTCTGAAAATGGAACTTGATATGCTGGTTCTCATGGCCGGGATGGAAATATCTGAAGGTAGTAAAAGTATTGGTAAAATGCTGGGACTTAGAACAGGAGAAAACAGATTCTTCCAGCCAACAGATAACCATTACGGAAGTAACCTGAGTAATGTTAGCGGTGTCTTTTACGCAGGAACATGCACCGCACCAATGAATATAACTGAAACTATTACTCATGCTCGTTCAGCTGTTTCTGAAGTGCTTGATTATTTGAAAAACGACAGGCCATAAGATGGAAAAATTCGGATTTACAATAACAAAAGGACGACAGATTGATTATGAATCGAACGATAAGAGTATAGCTGAATATATCTTAAGCAAAGAGCCCAGTTTCAGACTTTGCATTGAATGCGGCGGGTGTTCAGCTACATGTACAAGCGGAGCTTTTACAAAATTCAGTCTGAGAGAACTTCATATACTAATTAAGCGTGGTGAGAATGATAAGGTCAGGCAAGATATAAAAAAATGCATGCTTTGTGGAAAATGTACTCTTGTTTGTCCCCGGGGTGTAAATACGCGAAATATTGTTTTCCTCGCAAAACAGGCATTTCAAATGTATAACGGCTATGCAGTTTGATCCTTTTATAATACCTTTCAATATCGGACTTTACTTCATACTAATATATGTTGTAACAAGAAGCGTTATCTGGTTTCGCGACCTGTCAAGGGCTGATAAGCTCAGGCTTCAACGTGGTTTTTTTGGTAAGGCCTTTGGGGCAAGTTTAAAAGAAATATTTCTTGAAAGTCTGATTCACAGGAAGATACTTAAGACAAACCTGAGGCTTGGTTACATGCATATGAGCCTGGCATTTGGCTGGTTTCTGCTAATTCTTTTCGGAACAATTGAGGCTGATATTTTCGGGTCAAAACACCTGAATGCTCCATACAAGGCTATATTTTTCAGGTTTTTTAACCCGGAGCATGGAAGGATGGGCTTTGAACGTGCCTATGGCTTTTTGATGGATCTTATTCTTGCATTTATTCTCTCCGGCCTTCTTCTTGCTGTTATCAAGAGAGTTTACTCCAAGATTGTTGGAATGAAAAAGACAACCCGCCTGAGAACAAATGATAAAATCGCTCTAATATCATTATGGCTGATTTTTCCAAGCCGTCTGCTTGCCGAGAGTTTCACGAGCGGAGCTTATGGTACAGGAAATTTTCTTACTGGTTCTTTAGGTTCATGGCTGGCCTCTTTTCTTCCTGCACAGCAAATGGCATATCCCTTCTGGTGGCTCTATTCGCTTTCATTAGGAACATTTTTTATATTGCTCCCGGTTACCCGATATATGCACATTCCGACTGAACTATTCCTTATTTTCATGAGAAACTCCGGTATCAGAACAGGAGACAAGGCAGGTTCATATTCCGAGGTACAGATCCATTCCTGCTCTTCATGCGGCATTTGTATTGATGCCTGCCAGCTGAATTTTTCAGCTGATATTACCAATATTCAGTCAGCATACCTCATGAAAGGACTACGCAAAAACGATGATGTTTCAGAGATTGCTTTTAACTGTCTGATGTGTGGCAGATGCGATCAGAAATGTCCCGTGGGACTGGAACTCTCACCGATCAGGATGATACAGAGAAGGGGAGGTGAAGGTGAAAATTATTTTAAAAATATTTATCATGGTTATCTTCGAGGCAAACAGAATGTGACGACAGAAAAAGTAAACGGATTCCCATCCTTTAATTTCCTTCCTGAAAATGAACCGGAAAAAGTTGATATTCTTTACTTCGCTGGCTGTATGACACATCTTACACCTGCAATTAAGAACTCGATGATAAAGATACTTGAATCAGCGGGAGTGAATTACAGTTTTATGGATGCTGACGGAGGGGTCTGTTGCGGACGTCCTCTTATGCTGGCAGGACAGGATAAAGAGGCCAGGGAGCTTATCAATTATAATTCACAGATAATCTGGAGATCAGGTGCTCATACACTTGTTACTTCATGTCCTATTTGTTATAAAGTATTCAGGGAAAGCTATTATCTCGATGTTCAGGTTCTTCATCATACCCAATTTATTAAAATGCTGATTGATGAAAAGTCGGTAAAGATGAGATTCCTTCGCAAAAGAGTTGTGTATCATACGCCGTGTGACCTTGGCAGGGGTTCAGGTGTTTATGATGAACCCAAAGAAGTACTAAGACACGTTACACGGTTGGAAAAAACCAGGTTTCAGGATGAGAATTCATTTTGCTGTGGAGGAAGCCTGGCCAATATAAAAATAAGTTCAGGTAAGAGGAAAATGATAGCAAGAGATACGGCTGCCTGTTTAACCGAAAGGCAACCCGATATTCTTGCAACAGCCTGCCCCTTATGCAAGAAGACATTATCCCCTGTTACTGAAACCAGGGTTGCAGATATTTCAGAAATTGTTGCGGAAGCTCTTATGGACCATTCTGTGAAAATAAATCTAAGCAAGCAGCTTCGCTCAATAAAAGAGCTGGCTAATATTACATAAGAGGAATTACTTTACTCCAAATTTATCCAGCAGCTTAAGTAACATACTTACAGTATTGATTTCATTTTACTGACCTAAAAATTTGAACTTTTTATGTCATTTATTTGTTCTGACATACTGAAATTGCATTTGGATCGTTATAACAAATAGAAACTAAAATTAAAATTGAAAAATGGACAGTAAATTCTTTATGTCGTTGATATTTGTGGGGGCCACCTTATTATATTCATGCAATAATGGTGAGCAGAAAATGTCGGAAAATAATACGGTTCAAAACAAAATTTTACAGCAGAAAGACGGTACAATTTCATTAAAAGTTGATAAAGCAGCCTGTTACCGCGACAATAAGAATCCTTCCAGTAATACTGCAGAATGGAGTGTTGTTGTTTCAAAATCCGGACGATTTAATGTATGGTTGTCGAGTGCAACAAAGGACACAACGAATCTCCTGTATAAGAATTCTGTAATGTTTAGTTTTCAGGACAATATGATTGAGGGGCGCCCTACCTGTGATAAGATAATACATAACTCAACTGATGTCTCCTACCCATATTTCAGGGCCGATTCCTTCCTGGGCTCTCTCTATATACAGGATACTGGTTTGTACAATGTTCAGGTAATCAGCGATAAAATTCTTCCTAAAGAAGATAAAGCCGATGGATCCTCTCCCGGCACTAATACTAAACTGTTGTCTGTTGTATTGACTCCGACCACTCACTGATTGGTTGCCAGGTAAATTCTGATCTGGATGTTAAAGACCTCTGCTCCCTGCATATCAAAGGTTGTTTGCTTTAATCCATTCTTTAGCGTTGGTAAATGCCATAATCCATGGTGTGACTTCATCATTCTTTTTATCGGCGGGATAATAACCACATTGCCAGGGAAAGTAGGCACGTTCAAGATGTGGCATCATTACAAGGTGCCGTCCATCGTCCGAACATAACCCTGCAACATCATAATCGGATCCATTAGGATTTGCTGGATAGGTGTGTCTGCTGAATTTTAATGGTATCCTGTATTTACTTTCAGGATAAGGGAGGCTGAATCTGCCTTCACCGTGAGCCACCCAAATACCCAGTTCCATATCTTCCATATTTCCAAGCATCACCGATCTGTTTTGCATGATCTTCACGCCGAGAAATCCTGATTCAAACTTATGAGACTTATTCAGGAGAAGCCTTGGTTTCTCGGCATGATCCGGATAAACCAGGTCGAGTTCGACCATCAACTGACATCCATTACATACGCCAAGTGACAGAGTATCAGGTCTATTATAGAACTTTTCAAGAGCTACCCTGGCTTTATCATTATATTTGAAAGCGCCTGCCCAGCCTTTGGCAGAACCCAGTACGTCGGAATTTGAAAAACCACCTACGAAAACTATCATACTAATATCTTCGAGTGTCTCCCTGCCTGAAATAAGATCCGTCATATGTACATCCTTTACATCGAAACCGGCCAGGTACAAAGCATAAGCCATTTCCCTGTCGCCATTGACACCCTTTTCTCTAATTATTGCTGACCTTATACCGGATTTTTTCTTCCTGTCAGGTGTTATTCCAGCGGAACCAAAGGATCCTTTGAATTCTTTAATATCTATCTTCAGCTCATGTTTTTTATAGTTCTTAAACCTCTCCTTAGCCAGATCTAAACCCGACTGACGTCGATCAAGAAGATAGGAGGTAAGGAACCATTTATCACACAGCTGATCGATATCAAAAGTAAAGGTTTCCTTCCCATTCCTGATAAACAGTGACCTTTCGTTAACAGGATGACCTATAGAATAATATGATATTCCATTTTCAAGAAAAATCTCAGCCACATCATTCTCATCTTTTACCTGTATTATTATTCCGGGGTTCTGACTGAAAAGCATCTTTACAGTATCCCCTTCATCAATAGCAGTGATGTTAACTGTAATTCCACCGCTTGTATTTGAGAAACACATCTCCAGAAGAGCGGTTATCATTCCACCTGCAGAAATATCATGACCTGATAGAATTTTATCATTGAGTATAAGATCCTGTATTGTGTCAAAAACATCTTTGAAATATACAGGGTCCTTAACTGATGGAACATCGTCGCCGATCCGGTTTAGAATCTGCGCTAAACTGCTGCCTCCTGTTTTGAATCCATCACGACTCATGTTGATATAAAGGAGGCTTGTATAAGGATCGTTAACAATAACGGGTTCAACAATTTTCCTGATGTCATTAACTTCTCCGGAAGCTGTTATTATGACTGTCCCGGGTGAATAAACAACCTGATCATTATATTTTTGAGTCATAGAAAGGCTGTCCTTGCCAGTGGGAATATTGATACCAAGAGCAATAGAAAACTCACTTGCTGCCTTAACAGCTTCATAAAGTCTTGCATCCTCTCCGGGATTTCTGCATGGCCACATCCAGTTAGCAGAAAGTGAAATACTTCGCATCTTGTCTGTTAAAGGTGCCCAGATTATGTTGGTAAGTGCCTCTGCTATTGATAACACCGATCCTGCTGCAGGATCAATCAATCCGGCTGCCGGGGCGTGACCAAGGGAAGTAGCCAGCCCTCTTTTACCCCTGTAGTCAAGAGTTATAGCTCCCAGGTTATTGAGAGGCAACTGCAGGGGCCCGGCACATTGCTGTTTAGCAATCCTTCCGGTAACTGATCGGTCGACCTTGTTGGTGAGCCAGTCCTTACATGCCACCTCTTCTATCTGGAGTACCTGTTCAATATACTGGTAAATATTTTCAGTATTGTATTCAATTTTGCTATAACTATTCTCAACAGTAACGTCCTTCATTATTGTTTTTGGCGGATCACCAAATAAAGATGTCAATGCCAGGTCGATGGGTTTTTCCCTGGTTATTGGATTTTCAAGGGTAAACTGCATATCTCCTGTTACTTCTCCAATAATATATATAGGAGCCCGTTCCCTTTCCGCAATCTTTTCTAAAATGCTGATATCATTTTTATTCATGACCAGTCCCATGCGTTCCTGAGATTCATTGCCGATTAGCTCCTTTGCCGAAAGTGTTGGATCACCAACTGGCAGTTTACTAATGTCAATCCTGCCGCCTGTCGCTTCCACTAGTTCTGACAGACAGTTAAGATGACCTCCTGCTCCGTGGTCATGTATTGAAACTATAGGATTATGAGCCAGTTCCCCAAGGGCACGAATAGCATTATAGACCCTTTTCTGCATCTCGGGATTTGCTCTCTGAACGGCATTTAACTCAATCGAACTGTCAAATCTTCCGGTATCAACTGATGATACCGCACCTCCTCCCATTCCTATCCTGTAATTATCCCCTCCGAGTAAAACTATTATATCACCTTTTACCGGAATACCCTTTTCACTGTCATTTATCTTGCCGGTTCCTATGCCTCCGGCAAGCATAATTACTTTATCATAACCGAATGTTTTAAAATTCTCATAATGTTCGAAAGTGAAGACTGAACCACAGATTAGTGGCTGACCGAACTTGTTTCCAAAATCGCTTGCCCCGTTGGATGCTTTAATAAGTATATCTTCAGGAGTCTGGTAAAGCCACGGTCTCGCCAGGATGGCTTTTTCCCATGAACGGCCACCGTCAGGTCTGGGATAGGATGTCATATAAACAGCTGTGCCGGCAACAGGAAATGCGCCCTTGCCACCTGCAATACGATCTCTTATCTCACCACCCGTTCCTGTTGAAGCCCCATTAAAAGGTTCAACAGTTGTAGGGAAGTTATGTGTTTCGGCTTTTAGCGACAAAACGGATTCATATTTGCTTGTGCAGAAATAATCGGCACTGTCCTGTGTGGCAGGCGCAAATTGTTCTACAACAGGCCCACGAATAAACGCGCAATTATCTTTATAGGCGGAAACTACTTTGTTAGGATTGGTTATGGTTGTCTCCTTGATCATCTGGAAAAGTGTATTTTCTTTTTTTACTCCTGAAATGATGAAAGAGCCGTTAAAAATCTTATGACGACAGTGCTCTGAATTGACCTGGGAAAAGCCAAAAACCTCGCTGTCAGTCAGTTTGCGTCCTATGGTTTCAGTCAGCCTGTTAAGATAATTTATCTCATCTTCGTTAAGAGCAAGACCTTCCTTATTATTATACTGTCTGATATCTTCCACATAAATCACAGGATCAGGTTGTTTGTCAATAGTGAATATTCTTTGGTCCAACCCATTGTATAATGCCTGTAGCATAGGGTCGAAATGTGGTTCGACAGTATCCGCGATAGAGAACTCTTCAATCCTCTTTATTCCTGTGATCCCCATATTCTGTGTTATCTCAACAGCATTTGTGCTCCAGGGTGTAATCATCTCTTTTCTTGGACCTATGAATACGCCGGCTAATTTTTCGGATTGTAAAAGGCTGGCTTCACCAAAAAGCCATTTGAGTTTTTCAATTTCCTTTTCTAAAAGAGTTTCAGAGTCGCCGACTGCTATTAAATTATTTCCGGGAGTTTCGAAAAAGAGAATCATGTTACTGATGTTATAGTATTGATTAATAATATATTATGCGGAGGTATGTTTGCATAATATTATTCTGTAAATATAATTCAAGTTTCAAGAATTTCCTATTACGATTTCTCTGTGGAAGGGGCTGTTGAAAAAGTTGGTATTTTTGATTTACTACTTCGTGTTCCTTAATGATGTACTTAGTGATCCTTTGTGTTTTAATGAATTATATCTTACCACAAAGGCCACTAAGGCATACACAAAGTAGCACAAAGGACTTTTTCAATAGCCCTTGTCTCAGATGTACAGAGTTAAACAACGATATTATTTTAATCCGCTTCTTTTCAGGAAGGCATCGATCGAAGGCTCTTTTCCTCTGAACCTGACATATAATTCATGGGGCTTTTCAGTACCTCCCTTTTCGAGAATGTTCTTCCTGAACGAATTTGCGGTGTCCGTATTGAATATTCCTGTTTCAGTGAAATAGCTGAATGCATCAGCATCAAGCACTTCTGCCCATTTATACCCATAATAACCTGCTGCATATCCTCCACTAAAAATATGGCTGAAGGATGCACTCATATTTAATCCTTTCACAGGTGGGAAAAGTTCGGTTTTTGTCATTGCTTCAGATTCAAACCGCGAGATATCAAGAGCGACAGGTTTTATAATTGTATGCCAGGCCATGTCGAGGAATCCGAAACTCAGTTGCCGGTAGCACGAATATCCTTCATTAAATGTTGAAGCTTCTCTGATCTTATTAATGATTTCTGAAGGTAACTTTTCACCCGTAATGTAGTGCACAGCCCATGAATCGAGCCATTCTTTTTCGAAGGCGAAATTTTCCATGAACTGTGAAGGCAACTCTACAAAATCATGGGCTACATTGGTGCCTGAAAGACTTTCATATGTGCATTTTGTGAGCATTGCATGTAACGAATGTCCGAATTCATGCAGGAATGTTGTAACTTCGTTAAATGATAATAGTGAAGGCCTTGTTTCCGTTGGTCTTGTAAAATTTGTGACAATTGATACAAAAGGTCTTATGTCATTGCTATTGTCATTTCTCTGATCCCGGTAAGTTGTCATCCATGCCCCGCCATTTTTACCGGGTCGGGGATGATAATCAATATAGAGAACTGACAGGAATGAACCATCATTGTCGTATACCTCAAATGTTTTTACCTCTGGATTGTAGACAGGAATTGAATTGTTACTGATAAATCTGATACCATATAGCGTTGTGGCCAGATTGAAAATAGCCTGCTCAACATTTTTAAGGCTAAAAGAGGGTTTCAATAATTCATCGTCGATGTTGTATAATTTTTTCTTGACTTTTTCAGAATAAAAAGCCCAGTCCCATCTGGTCAACCTGTCTTTAAGTCCATTCTCGCTCGCAAATGCACTTATGTTATCAAAGTCTCTTAATGCCGCCTGTCGCGAGGCTTCGTATAGCTCATTCAGAAACTTCTCAACTTTATCAGGGGTATCTGCCATTCGATCTCCCAGTATCATTTCTGCAAAATTCCTGAAGCCGATGAGCCTTGAGATTTCAAGACGCAGATTTGCTATTCTGAAAACGTTTTCGCGATTATCGAACTGGTTTCCATTAAATGCCCTTGAAGAAAATGCTTTGAGCATTTTCTCACGAAGAGACCGGTTCTCGGCATATTGCATAAAAGGAATATAGCTTGGAAAATGAAGCGTGAATATCCATCCCGTTTTTTTCCTCTTCTTTGCTTCCATGAATGCCATTTCTACCAGGCTGTCGGGCAATCCTGCCAAATCCTTTTTTTCAGTAAGATGGAGTTCAAATGAATTTGTCTCTGCCAGTACGTTTTCCTCGAATTTTAATGAAAGTGTAGCCAGTTCTTCCGATATTTCTCTGAATCTTTTCTTTTCTTTACCCTTCAGGCCTGCTCCTCCAAGAATGAAATTACGATATCTTCTTTCTGTAAGGATCTTCTGTTCGACCTTGAGCCCTGACAGCTCTTTGTTTCTGAATACTTCAGATACCCGTTCGAAAAGTTTTTCATTCAAAGTAATGTCATTGGAGAATCTTGTAAGAAGTGGAGACACAATCTGTGTTATGGACTGGAGTTCCTTATTGGTTTCAGCATTATTAAGATTGAATAGTACTGAAGTGATTCTGTCCAGCATTTCACCTGACCTTTCCAGTTTTGCAATTGTGTTTTCAAAAGTCGGAGATTCAATATTCTGAGTTATAGCATTTATTTCTTCTTCAGATTGTTTTATTGCCTCCTCAACTGCAGGTTTGAAATGGGCGCTTTTAAACTTTTGGAATGGAGGTGTGGCGAAAGGAGTCCTCCATTCCTGAAGAAGTGGATTAATCATTATCTGTCTCCTTCAAATTCTTGCCGGCGTATTCTGCAGGATATGGAGTATTGCCCTTTTCGGCAAACCAGAGAATTCTGTTAAGCAGGTCATCATTCCCTTTATCAATTCCGTCAAATTCAGGAAGCATACTTTTTTTTGCAAAGTGAAGAGCTTTTCCTTTTAGTGAAAACAGGGGTGGATTAAGTGAATCTATCGGAAAAATATTTTTAAGAGCCCTGTATGGAGTAAAGTCAGGAACTTTCCCGAAACAATTTGTCATTGGGTTTGCTATTGCATCTTCTATATTCATTGGCTGCAAACCCAATATCTGTTCGATAGTCCTGACCATTGCTGGCTGAGTATAGTAAGTATGATTTGTGCTCCTTGATCTTGAATAGGGGCTTAGCACGAGTGCAACGGTGCGATAAGCAGAAACATGATCCCATCCATTTTGTGAGTCATCCTCAACAACAAAGATTACAGTGTTTTTCCAGAACCTGCTTTCGGAAAAGGCCTCCACAATAAGTCCCAGTGCATAATCATTATCGGCAACCATGGCTTTAGGGGTGGGAGATCCGGGTCTCATTCCGGCAGTATGATCATTAGGCAAAGCAACTACCATCAGTTCCGGAAGCTTGTCATCAGGCATCGACTCAAAATCATGCAATTCCTTTATCAAAGCGTCTGCCCGCATTACATCAGAAAACTGATGGTCTCCATAAGATGGATAAGTCTGGCAGAGTATTTTTTTTACCGGTTCAATTGTAGTGTAGTTAGTGAACTCAACCTTTTCTCCGTTTAAGTATTTTTTGTAAACGTCAGCCCATGTGAGTTTTTCTTTCAGTAAGGGCACCGACGCCTCTCCATAAATACGGACTGATTTGCCGCTTCTCATCGCATTATCCCAAAGGAAACCGGAGGGAGCATAAACAAGGGCATCTGTCTGCACATGTGCATAACTTCTGAACCATGCTCTCATGTTTTTTTCAATATAATCGGTAACTATTGAGGCATCAGTCCACTGATGTCCTTCTGCTGAACATTTGCCCGATACCAGGAAATTGTCAAGGAGCATGAATTCTGAAGCAAGTTTATGTGTGTTTGGAGTGATATTCGCTCCATAGACGCATAAAGCCGGATCTCCATTACCCTGTTTCATATCCCCCAGAATCTGGTCATACGTCCTGTTCTCCTTAATTATATATACAACATGTTTAAAAACAGAAGGTTCTCCAATTCTTGCTGGTACGGCTACAGGCTGAACTGATGCACGTGGTTTTTGCATTACCGATGTTGCTCTGGAAAGATTATTAACAGCAATTACAGTGTCTGTGTATGCTTTTAGGTTTTTCATATTCTGAAAAGGAATGACCGAAACCGAAGCCAGCATATTATGAGAATTATAGATCAGGTTGCTTGTTGAATTACTTTGAAGTCCAAGTCGAGCGCCAATAGCCTCAAGATTTGACACATACAGCGTGCCCTTATCTGACATTGTCACAGATGAAGGATATGCTGCGGTAGGCAGAAATCCGATCACCCTGCTTCTGTTCTTTTCATTATAAGGCAGCCCTGTATTCTTAAGACTGATTACAGCCAGAGCATTGTCCATTCCATTTGCCACAAATAATGTTTTCCCGTCTGATGAGAGGCACAATCCATTTGGCGAATCACCGAAGAATGGATTTATTTCAGGTTGTAATCTTACGCTTATTGTTTCCTCAACATTATCTGTTGAGGTATTAATTACTGTTACATTATCGCTGTTTGAATTGGTTACATAAACGAATTTTCCTTCTTTATCGCTTATGATCTCGTTTGGGTGAAGTCCGACAAGAATTTCCTTTATAATCTTTCCGTTTGCCGGGTTGATAATAGTTACGCTACCTTCCCTGGTTGAGCCACCGGCATCATTATTTACCCTGGCCAGACCCCAGGGAATACCTGCGACATCATTATCTCCCTTGGCAGGATGTCTGCCGGCCCAATTAGTTACATATAGTTTACCCGCTGCAATAGTAAGACCATAAGGCGCAACACCAGGATCGGCAACCCAAACAGTATCGCCTTTAATAAGGTTCTGCTTGATCACTTGATTATTACCATTAAGAACAACATATAAATATTCTTTTCTGGATTCTTTAGTGATCAGAATCTCATTTGGAAGAGCCATATCAGCCCACGGTTCCGATTTATATTCAAACATTTGACCGAACTCAGCACTATTTCCGTTCCAGGTAGCTGACACTACAAAAGATCTGTCATTCCTTCCAATTGCACTCCAGAAAACTTCAGGTCCTTCTTTCCCTACGTGCCAGCTAATGCCTGAATATGTATTCATTCCGCCTCCCAGCAACCTGTTATCAATATTTCTGAGAATGAATTTGATTTTATTATCCGTAGTACTTATAAATACAACGCTGTACCTTTCTTCCACCGCCAGCCATTTTCCATCGGGTGACAAGACAGCATCAAGGGCATGATTTTCCCGTGAGGCATCACCAAAGAATATCTGGATGCCGGCTGGCTGTATCATTCTGTTATACGGAAGCTGAAACTGGTGTGATCCGGATGTATGTGAACCAGGTGGCACCTGCGATTGAATGCAGGTAGTTGCTAAGACAAGAATTGTAAGAAAGATATATTTCATTATACTGTATTTTAAAAAGGCTGTCCAATATCAGGACAGCCTCAGTATCGCTTTTTCAAAATGGTAAATCGCTTAGCTCATCATTCTCAGGAGGTATATCCTCAAGAGTTATATGAGTAGCAACATCCTGATCCCGTCCCGATGCCGTTACTTTCTCTATCTTCCAGGCATCAAGGTTGGTAAAATAGTTGATCTTACCGTCACGTTCCCATTTATTGCCTTTTAGATTAAACCATATCTTTACATCTTCATTTAAGAAAGATTCGTTGATCAGTTCACATTTATCCTGTATAAGCTGAAACTTGATATAGTCTATAAATACTGCGGCTCCACCTGTTTCTTTTTTCTCAATAACAAATTCGCGTTTTTTAAATTTGTCACTTACCTGGTTAACAGGGAAAATGTCAATAACTTTTCCTGTAATTTCGAATGCCATTTCTTTCTATTCTTCGTGAATGATTATTTTTTCAATTTTATCACCTTGACGTATTTTATCTATAACATCTGTTCCTTCATATACTTTTCCAAAACAAGTATGTTGTCCATCGAGGTGCTTTGTATTTGCACGGCTATGGCAAATAAAGAACTGCGATCCGCCGGTGTCTCTTCCGGCATGGGCCATTGAAAGGACACCTCTGTCATGGTACTGATTACCTCCGGTCAATTCACACTTTATCTTGTAACCTGGTCCTCCTGTCCCAACCCTCGGATCCTTCATGTCCTTTGAGAAAGGGCATCCTCCCTGGATAACGAAATCAGGTATGACACGGTGAAAAGCGAGTCCGTCATAAAATCCTTTTTTTGCAAGGTTGACAAAGTTCTCTACGGTACCCGGAGCATCTTCTCCAAAAAAGCTTACTTTCATGGTACCTTTTGGAGTTTGTATTTCTGCACTAGCCATATTATTTTACAATTTCAAGAAGGTCAACTTCAAATATAAGTGTTGAATACGGTTTAATAACATCCCCTGCTCCAGTTGCTCCGTAAGCTAAGGTCGGTGGAATAAAAAGCTTAAATTTGGAACCAACAGGCATTAGCTGCAACGCTTCTGTCCAACCGGGTATGACGCCAGCAACAGGAAATTGTGCAGGTTCATTCTTTTTAATGGAAGAATCAAATTCCGTACCATCAATAAGAGTTCCAACGTAATTTACTTTCACTGTATTCTGCGCCGTAGGTTTTGGTCCTGTTCCCAACTTAATCACTTCGTACTGAAGTCCGCTTGCAGTGGTAATTACGCCTGGTTTTTCTTTATTTTTTGCAAGAAATTCCTCATTTTTTGCAATATAATCCTTGTAAACTTCCTTGTCAAGAACCGCTTTCTTCTCGGCTTTATCTGCTTCGCGTTTATTAATAAATCCCATTATAAATGACCTGGCAATATCATCTGCCATTAAAGCCTTTCCCTGCTTGCCATCGACCATTGCTTTTGCAAAAATTAAAGGATCTAGCATAAGGCTATCCTGTGTAAGAGCATTATAATTGACAATTCCAATAGCATAAGATAGTGAATCATTCTGATTTTTAAGTTTTGCGTTTTTAAGTGCACTATTAGTACAAGAGTCAAGCATTAAGGCTATTACAGCTGTCAATACAATTAATCCATTGATTTTCATAAGATACATTTTTAAATTTTTAAATTTCCGCTAAGATAACACTTTGCCGAACGTAAAAAAGCATGCGCAAAAATAAATTTTAAATTTTAACAGCTCTGATCATCTGTCTTTTCCCCGGAGGCCCCGGTAGCAAAGTAACATTGAATCCATTGGACCTTAGGCTCCTTTTCACCGCCCCTTTAGCGGAATATGTAACTAAAATACCTTCTTTATTTGTTATGGAGGCTATTTTCTCAAACATGTTATCGGTCCACATTTCCGGCTGTTTGTCAGGACCGAAAGCATCAAAGTATATCAGGTCATAACTGCCTGTAATTGAATATGATGTAAAATCTTCATTAATTTTAAGCAGCTGGAAATTTCTGCAGATATTTGTCATGATATTCCATGGTGCCGAGTGTATTGAATTATAAATTATTTTACCTTCATAACCTGCAAAGATTGAATGATTAAGGGCTTTTATCATTTCTTCACTTATCGGATATTTTTCTATCGATGTGTAGCTTACAGGTCGTTTCCCTTTAATACTTTGTATCGCTGTAAGAAGTGCATTCAGTCCTGTGCCGAAACCCACCTCAAAAATATTTATCGGATCCGCCTTACAGATTTCAAACCCGTTCCGGATGAATATGAATTCTGATTCCTGTACAGCCCCATATACAGAATGATAATGTTCTTTCAATTCCGGAACATATAATGTATGTGAACCATCTGAGGTTATGACTAATTTGATCAACTTTGTTACTCTTTACTATTGTCTTTTTCCTTTTAACTTTTGTCTTTAAAGTTATTGTATTATTTTTATCATATTAATTGCAAAATGTTTTTAGTTACGAAATCATTATAAAATATTTACAGGTTTAACGATGAAAACAAAAAGTTCAAGAAGGGAATTCCTTAGAGTGTCTGCAACAGGCGCAATGGGAGCATTTTTTATTTCAAAAAATAACTGGAAGCCTTTCAGCTTCCCGGACGGTGATTTACCGGTAAAAGATCCAAAATCTTTCGGAATAGGACTTCAGTTGTATACTATCAGGGGGGCAATGCAAATTGATGCACCAGGTTCTCTTAAAAAGGTTTCGGATATAGGTTATAAATATGTTGAGCTCGCAGACTACAATAACGGTAAATTCTACGGTTATGAGCCTTCAGAATTTAAGAAGCTTGTCAATGATCTTGGAATGGAGATACTGAGTTCTCATGCCGGGTTCGGACCCAAAGGTATTTCTTTGGACGATGCAAAAAAGATGGCTGAGGACCATGCAAAACTTGGCGCAAAGTATTGTATGCAGCCATTTGTAAATGATGCCGATCGGACAATCGAGAATTATCATAATATGGTGGCGGAAATGAACAAAGTTGGTAAGGTAATGAAAGAATATGACATCATTTACGGTTACCATAATCATAATTTTGAATTTGAAAACATTAATGGTGTTGTCCCTTATTTTGATATTTTCATGAAAGATCTTGATAAGAATCTCACAACCATGGAATTAGATCTTTTCTGGGCAACCAAGGCAGGCCAGGATCCGGTTAAGTTGTTCAAAAAATATCCGAGACGGTTCCAGCTATTCCATATGAAAGATATGTATACAAAAGAAGCTCACTTCTTCAAGACTATCAGCAATGACTTTGCACCTGTAGGTGAAGGGGTTATAGATTTTAAAAGGATTTTGGCCTCGAAGAAGACTGCAGGTATGAAATATATGATTGTTGAGCAGGACAGCACTAAAGACGGGAAACCATTTGATGCTATACAAACAAGTTTAACCAACCTGATCACAAAAATACTGGCTTGAAGTATTAGGAGTGAGTATTGAGAAGTGAGTGGTGAGTGGTGAGTAGTGAGTAGTGAGTAGTGAGTAGTGAGTAGTGAGTAGTGAGTAGTGAGTAGAAGATTGATACTTAATGTGAGTATTGAGTACCCAGCACCGAGCACCCAGCACCCAGCACCCAGCACCCAGCACCTAGCACCAAGCACCCAGCAAAAATTTTACTACCAGCTTGAATCGTACCAGGAACGTACATCTGTAGGGATCATTCCTGCAGCAAGAGCTGCCTCGATGCCAAGGTCACCATCCTCAAAGACCTCAATGAATTGTGGATCAACATTCATCAGGTTTGCACATTTGAGAAAAGTCTCAGGATGTGGCTTAAAATTATCTACATCGTTAGCTGTTATTATAATATTGAAGTACTTTTTAAGTCCCGTAATTTCAAGAGTTCTTTCAACAGCTGCTCTGTGTCCTCCCGTGCCAACCGCCATTGGTAAAATGCCATGATATTTTTTTACGATGCCAACAACAGGTGAAATTGGTTTAACCAGATGTTGTTCCTTGTTAAACTCATTGAGCTTTTCTTCAATAATCTCATCAACTGTCACAGTTCCTACAAGGCCGCACTTTTTAATAATTTCATCTGCAATTATCCAACCCGGTGTACCTGTATGTTTTCTCAGAAATGCAGTATCAATATCGGCACCAAATTTTCTGCATGCCGATCTCCATCCTTTAAAGTGATATGGCATCGTATCAGCAAGAGTACCATCAAGGTCAAATATTAATCCTTTTATCCCGGGCCTTATGTCGTATTGCATCTCATTTTTTTTCGCCGCAAAGGTATAAAGAAATTTGAATAGCGGAACTCTCTGTGTTGAAACAAATCATCACTGTTTATTCTGAATTTTTTTGCCGCTTATCAAAGGATATATTGTAAAATTTATGGAAATTCATATCTTGTGCTTTATGCATTATGGGGAATTTCTGTTAAAGACAGATGTCTGGTTTTAAATATAAATCAGCAGATCAGGGAATTGAAATAACTACAGCGATGAATTACGAAGACAAATCGAAAAATGTCATTATATCTGATTTGTTGAAAATGCAGCAATCATATAATGAATTAAAGGAACAATCTTATAAGGACATGTCTCTTATAAAGACGCTGGAAGATAAAGTAAGGAAAAGCGAGGAAAAATGCCAGACGGCTTTCATGACAAGTCCGGATTCTGTCAATATTAACAGATTATCAGATGGAATGTATATATCTGTTAATGAAGGGTTTACTAAAATTTTAGGCTATTCCGAAGAAGAAGCAGTCGGGAAAACATCCCTTGAATTGGATATATGGGTAAATCCGGAAAATCGTGATGAACTGATAAAAAAGCTCAGACAGAATGGTAAGGTAAACAACTTCAATGCAGTTTTCCGGCGAAAAGATGGTACCCCGGTTAATGGACTGATGACGGCTTCTCTTATAGACATTGATGGTGTGCCTCACATACTGAATGTCACAAGGGACGTCACTTTGATACTGAAAACAGAACAGGCTCTTGAGCAGGAGCAGATGATCATTAATGCCATAATGAATAACCTGCCCGACCATATCTATTTTAAAGACAGGAAAAGCTGTTTTATCAGGAATAATATAGCTCATGCTCAGTCGTTTGGGTTGGATGATCCTGATCAGGCGGTTGGTAAATCAGATTTTGATTTTTTTACGGAAGATGCAGCACAGAAGGCATTTGATGATGAACAAAAGATAATAGAGACTGGCCAGCCTGTTATTAAAGAAGAAAAATTAACCAGAAAGGATAATACTACGGTATGGTTCCATGCTATGAAGATGCCCCTGTTCAGTAACGACGGCAAAATAATCGGCACATTTGGCATTTCAAGAGATATAACCAAACAAAAGTATGCGGAGGAAACTCTGAAACATAGTGAAGAGAGATTCCGGTCAGTAGCACAATCAGCCAATGATGCTATCATTACAATTGACTATGACGGTAATATTCTTGGATGGAACAGGGGTGCAGAAAATATTTTTGGATACAGGGAAACAGAGATCATTGGTGAATCACTTAATGTAATCATTCCCGAAGATTTTATCAAACAGCATATAAAAAGCAAAATCCTGCTTGAAAAAAGAAAACCGGAATATAACAAATATAAGCATTTCGAGCTGGCGGGTTTGAGAAAGAACAGGGATGCTTTTCCCATAGAATTGTCATTGTCCGAATGGGAAACATCTGAAGGCAGATTCTTTACCGGGATTGTACGCGATATTACCAGCAGGAAAAGGACTGAATTGGAAAACCAGATCATCTATGATATTACCCAGGGTGTTACATCAACTTCGAACCTAGATGAATTGCTTAAGTTGATCCATCATTCTCTTGGCAAAGCCGTTAATGCTGACAATTTTTTTGTGGCACTGTACAATGATGATACCAGGCTCTTCAGTTTCCCTTATTTTGTTGATAAGTATGATTCCACACCTTCACCTTCGTCGATGAGAAAGAGTTGCACCGCTTATGTTTTCCGTACTTTGAAGCCATTACTTTTTACGGAAGAAGTTTATAACCGCCTTCTTGAACTGGATGAAGTGGAGGCGCTTGGTTCTCCTTCCCCTTCATGGATAGGTATTCCTTTACAGGCACCCTCAAAAGTTATAGGGGTCATGGTTCTTCAGCATTATGAGAAGGCTGATGTTTATACGGAAAACGATGTGAAACTCCTGATGTCAATTGGAAGCCAGATTGCAATCGCCATTGAACGAAAAAAGGCAGAAGAGGAGATACTGTCGAAAAATGCATTACTTCGGGCTATAAATGCTGAGAAAGATAAGTTTTTTTCAATTCTGGCCCATGACCTTCGAGGTCCCTTAAGTTCATTTGTAGATGCAACCCGAATACTTACTGAAGAGATACAGTCGATGAACCTCGAGGAAATACGGGAAATTTCTGTCAACATGAAAGAGTCAGCAACCAATATCTACAGTCTTCTTGAGAACCTGCTTGAGTGGTCGCGCCTTCAAAGAGGGCTCATGGACTTCGAGCCAGAGAAGTTTAATCTTAATAAGGAGATCAAAGAATGCGCTGATTTACTTACCGAATCTGCAAGAAAGAAAGAAATCGGAATTGATTTATATGTTCCTGTTGATATGGCATTAGTCGCTGATAAACACATGTTCGATAGCGTTATCCGAAACCTGATATCCAATGCAATTAAATTTACTCCGTCCGGGGGAAATGTCAGAGTGGAAGCCCTGATTAGCGATAATAATGAGACTGAGATACGTATAAGTGACAATGGAATAGGAATGCCTGCGGAACTAATTGGCAAGTTGTTTCTTCTCAATGAAAAGACTAGCCGAAAAGGTACAGATGGTGAAGCCAGTACCGGACTCGGCTTACTTCTCTGTAAGGAGTTTGTTGTAAAGCATAATGGCAGAATATGGGTTCAAAGTGAGGTCGGACAGGGAAGTACATTTTATTTTACGATACCGGCATCCGAACAACCATTTTAATTACGGGATTTGTGATTTGGATCCAATTTTTACCAATGAATTATACTAAATAAAAAATGAGCTTAACTAATGCATAAAATATCAACCAGCAACAATTCAGATTACCTGTCTATCGTAGAAAACAGCCCTGACTTTATTACCAGGTACGACAGTGATCTGAGGTATTTGTATATAAACCGGACGGGGTTGCAGGCAGTAGGGTCTGAAAGAGGATATATAATCGGAAAAACCCATCGTGAATCAGGAATTTACAAGTCACAGCAATGTGATTTTATGGAGGAAAAGATCAGAAATGTATTTGAAACAGGCAACCAGTTTAATGACCAGTTTGAGTGGGAAACCAATGGCGGTTTTATCTGGTTGCACCTGTTGTTAACAGCTGAATATGATATAAACGGGAAAATAACTTCGGTACTAGGTTTTTCGAGGGACATAACAAAATATAAACTTGCCGAAAAAGCATTTTATGAAAGTGAAGAGATATTTGACCATTTCATGGAGCATAGCCCCATATACGTTTTTTTCAAAGATTCTGAGATCCGCTCATTAAGACTGAGCAAAAACTATGAGCGAATGCTTGGAAGATCCGTCGAAGACTTGCTTGGCAAAACAATGGACGAGCTTTTTCCCTCTGATCTGGCAAAGAAGATGATTGCCGACGACAAGAGAATTTTAAAGAAAGGCAGGTTGAAAATTATTGATGAGGAATTAAACGGAAGATACTATACTACGATAAAATTCCCGATTATAATCAGTGGTACTCCAAAGTATCTTGCAGGATACACAATAGATGTTACTGATCAAAAGAAAGCCGAGCTAAGACTTCAGGCCTCAAACACGGAATTGGAAATAAGCAAAGCCAAAACTTCGGGACTTCTCGAAGATCTAAGAGAGGAGATGGGGCAAAGAGGTAAAGTCGAAGAACAGATCAGTAAGCTTAATACGGAACTTGAGCAGAGAGTATTGGAGCGTACAAAGCAGCTCGAAACTGCTAATAATGAGCTGGAAGCATTTGCCTTTTCAGTCTCACATGACCTCAGAGCTCCCTTGAGGGCAATTGCCGGTTTTTCGAGATATTTACTTGAGGACTATGGATCTAAATTTGATCAGGATGGGAAAAAATTACTTGACCTGATACGAGGGAATACACAAAAAATGGATCAGTTAATAACAGATATTCTCGCACTTTCGAGAGTCAGCCGGAGTGAACACAAAGCGTCAAGGATTGAAATGACAAAGATGGTGATTTCTATGCTTAATGAAACTGTTGCAGATGAAAAGCTCAGGGAAATTAAGGTTTGTATAGATGAGTTGCCAGATGCTGTTGCAGATCCTACATATATGAAGCAGGTATGGATTAACCTGATCTCCAATGCGGTGAAGTTCTCATCAAAGAAAAAGAATCCTGAAATTTCGATCAGGGGCTTTTTAAAAGACGGATTTAATATTTATTCTATTTCCGATAATGGAGTAGGATTTAATTCTGAGTATAAGAATAAACTTTTTGGTGTTTTTCAAAGGTTGCACAAATCAGACGAATTTGAAGGTACAGGTGTAGGGCTGGCTATTGTACAGAGAATTATCCACAGGCATGGGGGGGAAGTGTGGGCAAACGGGGAAGAAGGGCAAGGAGCAACATTTTATTTTAGTTTACCGGTAAACGATCTATGATATATGATGTATTAAAAAAATAACAAAAATGGAATCAGAGGTAAGTGTAATAATGATCTGGTAGAAATAAATATCAAATGATAATAATAACTAAATAGGAATAATTATTAAGTAGGCTAGTGATTATGGAGTCAAAAAAATTACTCAAAATATTGTTTGCCGAGGATTTGCCTTCCGATGCTGAACTGGCTGTTATGGAATTGCGTAAGGGAGGACTTGAATTTGAACATCAAAGGGTCGATACACGTGATGAATTTATTGCTTCTCTCTCAGAATTCCACCCCGATATTATTATATCTGATTATATCATGCCTTCTTTCAACGGATTACAGGCGCTCAATGATTGCAGGGAATTTGATCCATCCATTCCATTCATTCTTTTTACCGGTTCAACAAATGAGGAAATTGCTGTACAGTGTATGAAAGCTGGCGCTACCGATTACGTTATTAAAGAACATATGACCCGGCTTCCCTTCGCAGTTAAAGAAGCATTGGAGCAGGTCAGAATGCAAAAGGAAAAACTTGACTCCGAACACCTGCTTGAAGTGAGCCACCGATCACTTAATACTCTAATAAGCAATCTCCAGGGAATAGTATATAGGTGCAGGAATGATAAAAACTGGACGATGGAGTTCCTGAGCGACGGAACCATGGACCTTACAGGTTACTCACCAAAAGAAATTATTCTTAATAATGTTGTTTCATTTAATGATATAATTTATAAAGACGATCGCGAATATGTCTGGAATGAAACTCAAAAAGCTTTGAGCGAAAGGAAGCATTTCCAGATTATTTACAGGGTCGTAAAAAAGACCAGTGAAATATGCTGGGTTTGGGGAAAAGGTGAAGGGATATTTTCAGATAGCGGTGAACTTAAATTTCTGGAAGGTTTTATAACTGATGTAACCAGTCAAAAACAGGTCGAGAATTCACTGAGAGAAAGTCAGCAGCTTTTTGAAACACTTGCATTGACGGCACCAGTAGGAATTTTCAGAACCAGGGAAGACGGTTATACAACCTATGTCAATCCAAAATGGACGGAATTGTCGGGCCTGTCATCGGCTGAAGCCGCCGGATTTGGCTGGCTTAAAGCGGTACATCCTGAAGACAAAGAAGTTGTAATAAAAAATTGGGCATCTGATGTTGATTTACAAAAGAACTCCTTTGCTGAGTACAGGTTCTTAAGACCTGACGGTTCAATATGCTGGGTTATGGGTAATGCAATTCCTGAACATTCTGACGGTAATATTAGTGGTTACATTGGCACTATAACGGATATTACCGAACGACATCTGGTTGAAACAGAATTGCATAAACTTTCAAGAGCTGTTGAACAAAGCCCCGCTTCAATCGTGATTACTAATACTGATGGGGTAATTGAATATGTTAACCCTAAAATGTGCGAAATAACAGGTTATTCACATGATGATTTAATCGGGAAAAATCCGAGAATTTTAAGCTCAGGAGAAAAAACGAAAAATGAATACCGGATTCTCTGGGAAACAATAACAGAGGGAAATGACTGGTCAGGCGAATTCCATAACAGAAAGAAGAATGGGGAATTATATTGGGAAAGTGCCACAATTTCTCCAATAAGAAATGAGAAAAACGAGATAACTCATTTTTTGGGAATCAAGGAAGATATTTCTGAGAAAAAGCGATCGGAGCAGATACAAAAGGCTCTTTTTATAATTTCAAGCACTGTCGTAACTACGAACGATCTTGGGATTCTAATTGAGGTCATAAAAAAACAGATAGGAACTATAATAGACTCACGAAATTTCTATTTGGCTTTTTATGATGAAAAAACCAGAAACCTGTCATCTCCCTATACACATGATGAAAAGGATGATTTTGTTACCTGGCCGGCTGAAAAGTCGTTAACGTGGCATGTAATTAAACACAATAAGTCAGTCCTCCTGAATAAAGAAGACATACTGAAAATGGTTGAGTCAGGAATAATAAAAATGGTTGGTACAGTTGCTGAATGCTGGCTTGGAGTACCTATAACAATAGGAGAAAAGGTTTATGGTGCCTTTGTTGTTCAGAATTATGAAACTCCCAATGCTTATAATATCCGGGACGTAGACATGCTGGAATTTATTGCTAATCAGATTAGTCAGTCAATTCACCGTCAGAATGCAATCGTAGAACTAAAAGATGCATTGCTAAAAGCGGAAGCAGGAGATAAACTGAAAACAACATTCTTAAATAATATTTCACACGAGGTACGTACTCCACTTAACGGTATCCTGGGTTTTGCTGAATTAATTACTAAAAGCGATCTTTCTGAACAGGACAGAAAGGACTCATTATCGATGCTTGCTGAAAGCAGTGACAGGCTTCTGGACACAATTACAAATTATATGGATATTTCCCTGCTGACGTCGGGAACTTTATCTTTACGAAATAAAGACTTTTATCCGGCCCAGATTCTCAGAGACATGTTTAATAAATATAACTCGGCATGCTTAAAGAAAAATCTGGGGCTAAACCTCGACATTCCTGCCCAGCATGAGACCTTATCCGTTCATTCAGATCCTGAAATTTTCAAAAAAATCATTTCTCATTTTCTTGATAATGCTATAAAATTTACGGAAGAAGGTAAAATATCTTATGGGTTTCAAATAATCGAAAAAAATCTTGAATTCTTTGTCAGTGACACAGGTATAGGAATTAGTTCAGAATCGGGGGATAATATTTTCGAGCGTTTTATAAAAGAGGACCGCGGGCCCCTGAGAAATTCTGAAGGAAGCGGATTAGGATTGTCGATAGCCAAAGGTATGTCAGAATTAATTGGTGGAAAGATAAACCTGAAATCCGAAATGGGAGTGGGGTCAACATTTTTCCTGTTAGTTCCGTTAAAAACCGGGTCAGTAATTATTCCAATGGATGTACCTGAGAAATTTCACAGAAAAGATAAAAGTGGGACTCAAATACTTATTGCGGAGGATGATGAAACAAACTTTTTTTATTTGAATGCCTTGATTACTCATGAAACCAATTATAATATTTTGCATGCTTCAAATGGGAATGAAGCAATAGAATTGTTCAAAAAAAATCCTGGTATAATATTGATTCTTATGGATATAAAGATGCCGGGAATCAACGGAATTGAAGCCATCAGGCAAATAAGGATGATAAGTGCGGATATTCCGATAATTGCCATAACGGCTTACGCAATGCTGGGTGATGAGGAAAAAATTCTCGCAACAGGATGCGATGATTATCTTAGCAAACCAATAAGCAAAAGCAGTTTACTGGGGACTATGTCGAAGTTTATCAGGGTCTGATATTCAACAGGTAATTTTTAACCTGGGCATAAACGTTCTTCCCGGTAAATCCAAGCTTTTCATCAAGTACCTTGTAAGGGGCGGAATATCCGAAACTGTTCATACCCCATACAACACCTGAAGGACCGACGAGTCCCTGTAATGTAACTGATAATCCAGCTGTTAATCCAAATACAGGAATGTTCTCCGGTAAAATTGATCTGCGGTAATCTGCGGACTGATTCCTGAATAAACCTTCTGACGGAGCGGAAATGATCCTTACATTGAGATTGTCATTTTTCAGAAGCACAGCCCCTTCAACAAGCGTTGAAACTTCGGAACCACTTGCTATAAGAATTACATCAGGTTTGCCGATACAATCCTGAACAATATATGCGCCTCTTGCTGATTTCAGCGCATCAGTATACCTGTCATTGGTAGCAGATGGAAGATCTTTGATATTTTGTCGTGAAAGGATCAGTGCAGTGGGTGTACGTTTATTTTCCAGAGCGATCTTCCAGGCGACTGTAGTTTCTGCTGCATCGGCTGGACGGAGGACTAACATGCTATTTTCACCATGATGATTTTTCAGATGCTCCATAAGACGTAACTGTGCTTCCTGTTCAACAGGTTGATGGGTAGGCCCGTCCTCGCCGACTCTAAAAGCATCGTGTGTCCAGATATATTTTACCGGCAATCCCATCAGGCATGCCAGCCTTACAGCCGGTTTCATAAAATCTGAGAAAACGAAGAAGGTACCGCATGCAGGAATAATGCCTCCATGAAGAGCAATTCCATTCATTATGGCAGCCATGGTCAGTTCTGAAACACCGGCCTGAAGGAAAGCACCGGTAAAATCACCCCTGGTAAAAGAGTGAGTATTTTTCAGGAACCCATCCGTTTTATCAGAGTTAGAAAGGTCGGCCGATGCAACAACCATATTCTCAACATTTTTTGCCAAAACACCCAGTACGGTTGATGATGCGGCCCTGGTAGCTGATCCCTCCTTCTGGACAATTGACCTGTAGTTTATTTCAGGAACTAAGCCAGAATAAAATGAGGTAAGCTTTTGATCTTGTTCGCTGTTGGCAGCGGCCCATTCAGCTTTTTTCCTTTTCCATTCTGAAGCTGTTTGAGATTTGGCTTCAAGTACTTTATTATAGTGGTTCGTAACCTCAGGAAAGATCTTGAATGGATCTGAGATGTCGCCTCCCAAACTGACTAGTGATTTTTCAAAAGAACCTCCTGCTTCGGTCACTGGCATTCCATGGGTAGATGTCTTCCTCTCAAAGCTTTTCCCCTCATTATCAAGCAGTCCTTTTCCCATTATTGTCTTGCCAATTATAATGGTGGGTTTATCATTTTGATTGATAGCCGTGATAAGGGCGTTTCTGATCTGGTTCTGATCATTACCGTCAATCTTAATTACATTCCAGCCCCACGAGGTATATTTCATGGCGGTGTCTTCCGATGTAACTGCTTTTGTTTCGGTAGAAAGCTGGATATCATTCGAATCATAAAACATGATCAGATTTCCGAGACCAAGAAAACCTGCAAGTCGGCCGGCCCCCTGTGAAATCTCTTCCTGAACACCACCATCTGAAATGTATGTAAATATCTTATGTGAAAACAGTTCCCCAAACCTTGCGACAAGAAACCTCTCTGCAATAGCTGCTCCAACGGCCATAGTATGACCCTGTCCAAGAGGTCCGGAAGTATTCTCAATACCCCTGTGAATATCAAGCTCAGGATGACCGGGGGTAGGACTGCCCCACTGGCGAAAATTTTTCAGTTCTTCAATCGTAAACCGTCCTGTAAGGGTAAGAACAGAATAAAGCATCGGAGACATGTGACCCGGATCAAGAAAAAAACGGTCGCGATTAATCCATGTCGGATCCCCCGGGTCGAAGTTCAGAAACTCTGAAAAAAGTATATGAATATAATCGGCGCCTCCCATGGCACCGCCCGGGTGGCCCGATTTTGCCTTTTCTACCATCGCCATCGCCAGTATGCGAATATTGTCTGCTGCTCTGTGGTTAATATCAATAGTCATTTGAATATGTGTTGTTATGGAACATTAATACTAACAAAAATAGAATTATTCGGCGAGAGAAAAAACATATTGGAGTAATTGATGTATTACATCTTTTCGTACATTTAACATGCAAAGTCTAACCTTCCTGATCTATGGAACAAAAACTAAGGGCTTTAATCGTTGATGATGAAGAGAGTGCCAGAAAATTGCTTAAAGCTCTGCTGGAGGAGACACTTTATTTCAGCCAAATAAGAGTATCCGGTTCCGCTGTCTCTGCTAAAACAGAATTATCTGATTTTGAACCTGATATTATTTTTCTTGATATTAAGATGCCTGGAAAAGACGGATTTGCATTTGTAGAAGATGTCAAACAGGAAGATCATAAAGCTGAAATAGTATTTGTCACTGCCTATGATCAATATGCCATAAAAGCTATTAAAAGCCAGGCTTTTGACTATCTTCTTAAACCGGTAAACAGGAAAGAGCTGAAACGATGTATTGTAAGATTTAACGAAAGAAAAAAAGAAGATTTTCTGACCAGTAATTCAATAAAAGTTATACAAAAAGAAGAAGGGTTAACAAGAATCCGTGTAAATACGCGAACTGGTACCGTTTTCATTAATCCTTCTTCAATCCTGTATTGTAAAGCTGATGGAAATTATACTGTTATCTGTACAGGAGAGAAGCAACATTTATGTTCCATGAATCTTGGAAAAGTTGCTGAGATGCTCCCTGGAAAAACATTTATAAGATTAGGTAGATCTCTGATAATAAATTTTGAATTCATCACTCTTCTTGATCGCAGGGAGGGTACGGTTACATTGTCGAGAAATGAGGAATCTGCGATAGTTAAAGTACCAAGGCAGCACATGAAAGATCTTGATAATATATAATCTATGAAAGGTTTTTCATTCCTGAAAAGAATCCTGTATTCTTCATGGTTTCTTGCCTTAATCCCTGCGGTTCTGATAATTTTTTTTCTCCCGCCTTTTGGGACTAAATCCAGATTGATTGTTGAACCTGTGGATAAAACCAGATCCATAAATGTTTATGAGGATCTGAACTCAGACTCCATTTCGGAAATTGTCCATACAGGGAAAGGTGTTCCTTATTACCATATCATTGTTATGAATAATGATATGCAGGTGTATGATCAGTGGAATCTGCCGGACAGTATGGATCTGAATATGTCAGATTTTTTCTTTGGAAATTTTGATCATGACCGGTATAAGGAAATTTATATTTTTACTTTCAGGGACGATTCGCTTTTCCTTAATGTTAATGAGTTTTTTGATCCCAAAGGGATAAAATCAAATCATATATTCATTACAAAAATCAGGGTTATAAATAAAGTGATAACCTCCAGTGTATGGCCGGCAGGCTTTTATGATACGAACGGTGACGGGAAGGATGAACTTTATTTCGGCATTTTTACGGGTTTTGGTGTTGACCCTCGAAATCTCTATTCTTATGATATCGTTAACAGGAAATTAAAATCAAGTCAGCTGACCGGAGTGAACATTCAATACCCAAAGATGGTTGATGCCAACGGAGATGGAAGACGGGAAATTTTTGGAATAAATGGTGCAGGAGGAAATACCAAAACATGGTATCCCTTTTGTGACTGGAGCGGCTGGCTGATGATATATGATGATAGTCTGAAATTTAAATTTCCACCTGTTGAGTTTCCGGGAATTACCAGCCGGTTGGAAACAGAAGCCTATTCAAAAGGAGAATTTAAGGGGTATGTAGTATCCTATGTAACAGGGGCAGCAGATACATCATTACTTGAACCGAGAATTATGTTTTATTCTTTAGATGGTGAAAAGATCAGAGAAAGACAGATCTTCGATATGGGCTTAAGAGGCGAAATCCATCTGATAGTTTTAAAATACAAAAACGTTGACAAAATTTATCTTTTCTCTTCCAATCTTATTATTGAGCTAAATGACAGACTGGAAATCAAAAACAGAGTCACTTCTCCACTCAATTCCTGGTTCAATATTTACAAAGCAGATATTGATTTTGACGGTGAAGATGAATTATTTCTTCATTATCCGGATGAAGAAAAAATGGTCATGTATAATGCAAATCTTCAAAAAGTTGCCGAGACGAAAATTAAAGCAACTAAAGAACTATTCAGGTTTTCTCATTATTCATCAAAGGATCATAAGAATAAATTATTTCTTAATACAGGAGGGGAATACGGATATTTCCTGACCTTAAACCGCAAAGACTTTTATTACCTTGGTTACCTTGCATATCCAGGCATTTATTTTTTGTTTTTCATGTTCATTCTCCTGATAAAAAGGATTAATACGTTGCAGGTTGTACAAAAAGAGAGTCTGAAACAAAGACTTATCACTCTTCAGCTGCAAGGTATTAAAACCCAGCTTGATCCTCATTTCACCTTCAATACTCTGAATTCGATCGCCTCGTTTATATATCTTGAAGAGCGCCAGGCAGCCTATGATTATATGATCAAATTTACCGAACTGCTTAGAGGCATGCTGAATGATGCAGAACGAATTTACAGGAGTTTAGGTGAAGAGCTTGATTTTCTGACAACATATCTTGATCTTGAAAAACTGCGTTTTGGAGAGAAATTAAGATATGAAATTGAGATAGGAGAGAAGGTTAACCAGAAGGAACAGGTGCCAAAACTGGTACTGCAGACCTTTGCCGAGAATGCCATTAAACACGGGATAATGCCGAAAGCCGAGGGAGGGGTACTTAAGATCAGAATTGAAAAGGAGAATGATTACCTTAAGTTAACCATTGAGGATAATGGTATTGGCAGAGAAGCAGCTTCGGGTCACAGCACTTCAACAGGGAAAGGATTAAAAATTAACGGAGAATTTTATGATATTCTGAATCAGATCAATAAAAAGCCTATTAAACATAACATTACCGACTTGTATAATGATACAGGCCATCCTGAAGGCACAAGAGTGGAAGTGTGGGTACCTCTGGATAATGGTCAGAATAAAATATGAATTTATAAATACTTACGGTCTTCTTCCGGTACCTCAAAATATTTGTTGTAAATTTTTACATCGTGCCCTGTCTTTTCCTCAATCTTGTTTCCCCGGATCTTGAAAGTACATTCCTCTCCGGCTATCCCGGAAAAGTAAATATTGTACTCTTTCCCTTTCTCATCTATCATTATTATTCTTACCAGATGCAGATATTTCATGCTATTTAACTGCGCTGAGCATATCGGACATGTATAAATATACTCTTCACCCTCTGTTATCTTAAATGACGGATGAGTTGTAATAGTATAGTTCCCTATCTCTGGGTTCAGAAATATTAATCCCTTCTCGGAACGATCCTTAAGGTTTGTTGCAGCAAGGACAATTGATGTTTTTACTTTAAGATGGCCCCTGCATACTTTGCACAGATATTCGTTACTCATTGGTTACCTCCTGTCTGTTTTTTTATAGTTATATGATTTGCAACTTTCTTACTAAGATAATAAAGTTATTATCCAAATCAAATATTATTATTTCCAAAATGGACGGTCAGGCAATGATTTTCTAAAATCAGCAAGAAGTGACTCTTCATACGCGCCCGAATAAGTACCTTTTGTAAATTTGTCCATACCTTCTGTTATAAACCTTCGCCATGAATCATCTTCTTTACCAGGAATAACCGGGTAGAACAGAATATCATTATTCCTGGCGGCATCAAGATCTCCTTTTGCGTCACCTATCATTAGGATATTTTTATCAGGATATTTCCCTTTTGCTGCATGAAAAAGATGTTCGGTTTTTGTCCCATGTTCCTGCCCTGCAATAACCTTAACGTATTTTCTGATATCATGTTCCTCCCATTCTCTCTCAAGAGCTTCGAGAGGAGTCTGGGAAACAATAACAAGATCAGCAGCAGACGAGATCTCTCTGATTGCTCTTATTGAATGCTCAAAGGGAGGAATATCTCCAAGCCCTTCGGCAATCTCTTTATTGATTGCTTCGCTCCAGAGGAGAACTCTCTCCAGCTCCGGATTATTGAACGAATCAAAATATTTACGAAGGTTCAGGTTACTCAGCTTTGTTTCAGAGGTTGTCCAGTATCTCAGGGAATCAAGATCAGGCAGTTTAATCCCGATATCCCTTATTTCTTTTCTTTCCTTCAGGAAGTCAAAAACTTTTATTAATGATGAAAAACGGTTACCGCCCCTGTAAATTGAATAAAGGTTTACAAATTCCCATGTTTCGCGAAGTATGTCTGAAATTGTATACAGATCGAAATATTTTAAAGCATTGGGAATAAAAAATTTCTTTTGCTTTATCTCCATGGTATCAAATACACAGCCATCTGAATCAATACCAATAAAGAACTCGTGTTCCGGCTGAAGGGTTTCAAGTACTGACTGATACTCCATATTTGCTGTATAATCTGATTGTAAAGCTAATCGGGGGTCCTGTAAAAGAGGTCAGATTGGAATTTTTTTATTTACCGGGACATTATGCGTCTGTACGAACCCATCAAAAAAGGCTTTTGCATTTTTGCCCAGCGTCTGGATTTTATATCCGCCTTCCTGTACAATTAATGTTGGCAGGCAAAGTTCACCGATAATCCTGCCGTTTCTTTCAAAATCAGCCGCTGTTAACTTCCATGTACCTGTTGGATCGCCTTTTGCTGTATCCAGGCCTAAAGCCACGATTAGATACTCAGGTTTGTAGGTCCTGATATGTTTAACTGCCTTGAGCAGGGTTTCACTGTATTCTTCCGGTGTGAGATTCTCTTCCATTGGATAGTTGTAATTAAAGCCTGTTCCTTCATCTTCACCTTTTTCTTCAGTAAAACCTGAAAAATATGGATAAGCAAACGATGGATGGCCGTGTATGGAGACTGTTAATACATCACTTCTGGAATAGAAAATTTGCTGCTGTCCGTTTCCGTGATGATAATCAATATCCATGATCGCTACTTTTCCGTACCTGCTAAGATAATTTGCCGCAATAGCATTGTTGTTAAAATAACAGAAACCACCGAATACGAATCTTTCTGCATGATGACCTGGTGGACGGGTAAGAACATACGCTGCATTTGTTCCTGATAAAATCTCATTGACAGCTGTTAAAGTACAATTAACACCGGCTCGGGCAGCAAGGAGTGCATTTTTATTTAAAGGAGTAAATGTGTCAAAGCAATAATAACCTGCTCTCACAGAAAGTTCCTTGGGCGGACGCGCCGAATTTCTGATCGGGAAAACATAAGGATAAATAGATTTCCCCGTAACAAGACTATTACAGACTTTCTTGAAATAATGAACATAGCCTTTGTCATGAACATTAAGAATATGTTTTTCCGGAAATTCTTCAGCCTTTCCCAATCTGAAATAGTCTGTTTTTTCCAGCTCTACTTTAATATGTGGAATTCTTACAGGTGATTCCACATACCCTCTCTGATGTATATTGTGAATTGAACTTTTGTCGTTAATAATCCAGAATATCTTGTTCTTTTCTGACAATTTTGTCTGGAATTCAGCAGGTTTGATCGTTTTTCGGTATTTGAAAGGACGAAGAGTTACCGGGTCAGATTCTATGCTGCTTACAACCAGCTTTATGTACTTTTCAGGACAATAATCTCCGTAAATACGCTCCAGAATTACCCTTACGATTTTGCGTGTCTTATGTTTTGGCAGTGAGGTATGAATGCCAAGTCCGTCATACAAAAGATAAGGAGGACAATCATCTTCAGGTTTAACGGCAGTTTCGTATTTTGTGCCAGCGATAGGACGGGCTCCAAAACGTTCATAAAATGCAAGTCTCTTCCTGTTCTGCTCAATATATGTTTGATCCCTGCAAAGAACGGGATCATCAGGCAGACACTCAAAAAAAAGGCCTATTGAATCAAGTGATTCTGCTTCCTCCCTGATTCTCTGATAAAGAAAACTCCCGACACCCGATGATGTTTTTCCAGGCAATGCAGCAATAAAATCAAGGAAACAAAACCCCTGATCCGGCATGAATTTCATGGTTGCAAAACCAAGTATTGTTTCATGGATGTTCTCCGCCACAAAAAGGTTAGTTTGATATTTAAATTTTAACGGATTAACTAATTGTTCATCAAGCATTCCTATTTTACTCTTCCACACTAATGGAAACTGCTTAGCCATGATGTTTTTTACGCTTTCCATGGCGGCCAGGTTTGATTCGAGAAAGGGATTAGATATTTTCCTTATTCTAAGCATATATTGATATTGATTTTGTTTTTGTTTTATAAAATATTATTCCTTAATATGAACTACCCTCTGAGGGAAAGGAATAGTGATGTTATTCTCCTTAAGCTTCTCAAGGATTTTAATCCTGATCTCACTTTTTATGTTTTCAACTCTGAAGATCTCATCAGACCAGAAGAGCAAAACCAGGTCTATAGATGAATTGCCAAAATCAAAAAGCCTGACATATGGTTCAGGATCTTTTACAACGAGCGGATGTTCGCCTGCAACACCTGTAATAAGTTTCATGGCCAGGCTGATATCCGCTGAATAGTCGACACCTATCCTTATTTCAAATCTTGATGTGTTATGAAGGTGAGTCCAGTTGATCAACTGGTTGCCGGTCAAAGTCGAATTAGGCAAAATTATATATTTGTCATCGCGGGTCAGAACCGTGGTTGTACGGATATTTATCCTTTGGACCTTACAAAACAGTCCATTTACCTCAATGATATCATTTACCTTTACAGTAGAGTCCAGAAGGATTATAATTCCTGAAACAAAATCATTAAAAAGATTCTGCAAACCCAGACCTATACCAACAAGTAAGGCAGCCGATCCAGCCAGCATAACTCCTACTTTGACACCGAGTATTTCAAGGGCAACGAGCAATGAAATAGCCACGATCAGGTATTTAATTATCTGGTATATGGCATACTGTTTTGACTTTCTCAGGCGCCTGTTGTTTGTAATGAAAATTTTGAACGCTTTCAGCATGCCCCAAACTGCCAGTATCAATACTATTATCGATGCGATATTATATACTGATAATGAGTAGGTACCGATTTCAAGTAATTTGTATTCGAGTATCTCTTTCATGCCTCAAATCATATTAATTACTATCAGGAAATTGATTACACACTTTTGGCAAGACAGGTGTATAATGTCCTTTTACCCCGTTTATATTATTGCAAAATAATAACAGGTACTTTTTCCAAGGTAGCAATAAATATTTAATTTAACAATTCCGAAGTCAGATATACCACCCTCACAGAGATTATGCTGACCATTTATTTTGGCCTGACAATTACACATAGTGTTGTTTAGTAAAATTCTCATCTGATTATGATTTACTGGAAGAATCTTACTGAATTACTTGTAAATGAGGATTATATACCTTATATTTGACAAAATGGCAATATTCAGCTATATTTATGATAAATCATTGTTTGCAGTTTATTTTCATTCTAAATTATAAAGACTGACAAATGAGTGCTTTTTTTAAAAAGTATTGTTATTAAATTCACAGCTCTTTTAAAATTGTTATTTTTTATTTAGAAATATATTTAATTACTTAAAAATCAAATAGAAATGTACCAGGTAGGAAATCTAATTAAGGAGTTGTCCGACAAATATGGCAGGGAAAGGGAGAGCCTTATGCCAATTCTCCAGGGGATTGTTCACAAACATAATTACCTCACTGATGAGGTTATGGTTGAGGTAGCCAGGGAACTTGATATCTCTGCTGCTGAGGTTTATGGAACAGCTTCTTTTTATACCTTTCTCGATACCCAGGTGAAGGGTCAGTATGTTATAAGGGTTTGTAAAACAATAACATGCTCAATGAAGGGGAAAGGCGATATTATTCAAACTCTTGAAGAAATGCTTAAGATAAAAGTAGGGGAAACAACTGCAGATAATCAGTTCAGTCTGCTTGAGACTAATTGTATAGGATGGTGTCACAAAGCTCCGGCAATTCTGATCAATGAAATTCCATATACTGAGCTGACACCGGAAAGGGTGACTGAGATTATAAAAGACTATATGCAAAAATAAAAATCCCATAAAATCATGGAAAATACAGGTTTAAATAAGGTTGACCTAATATTTGAGAAAATTAATAATCGTGAAGTGCTGGCCAAAGCCTTCAGTATGACCAGAGAACATATAATTCAGGAGATGCTTGATTCAGGACTGAAAGGGAGAGGCGGGGCCGGTTTCCCAACCGGCTTAAAATGGAAATATACTGCAGCAGAGAAAAGCGATGAGAAATATGTGATATGCAATGCAGATGAAGGCGAACCAGGTACATTCAAGGACCGTGAAATACTCGACAGGGTGTCTAATAAGGTTCATGGTGGAATGGCGATTGCAGGCAAAGCCATTGGTGCCAGAAAGGGTATTGTTTATTTGAGGGGTGAGTACAGGTATTTGCTGCCTAAACTGATGTACGAACTCGACTCATTTCATAAAATGATTCATGAAATAGGTTATGATTTTCAAATAGAATACCGTATGGGCAGCGGAGCCTATATCTGCGGGGAGGAAAGCGCTCTTTTCGAGTCTATTGAGGGCAAGAGGGGAGAGCCAAGAAACAAACCTCCTTATCCAACTGTTTCAGGTTTGTTTCGTAAGCCAACTTCAATAAACAATGTAGAGACTCTGGTAACGGCTATGATGATAATGAAGCATGGTGCAAAAGATTTCACTCAATATGGTACCAGCGATTCAAGAGGATCAAAAGTGTTTTCCGTTTCGGGTGACACACCTACACCAGGTATCTTTGAACTTGAGCTGGGTATGACAGTCCAGCAATTCGTGAATGAATTTGGTGACGGTGATACAAAGGCAGTCCAGGTTGGAGGTGCTTCAGGTTTTTGCGTTCCGCGAAAGAAATTCATAGAAACGATCATTGGTTTTGAAGGCGTACCAACAGGAGGATCGATGAAGCTTTTCAACAGCTCGAGATCGATGTATAATGTTCTCCATAATTACCTTGAATTTTTTACAGAAGAATCCTGCGGTCAGTGTACTCCGTGCCGTGTTGGATGTCAGCAATTATTAAAGGGTGTTGAAACGGTAAAAAAGGGTGAGGTGAAATCTACATACCTCAATGAACTTATGAAACTGGCAGATACCATGAAAATCGCCGCAAAGTGCGGCCTCGGGCAGTCCGTTGGGAATGCCTTCAAATCGATAGTTGGTAACTTCAGAGAAGAGATCATCTATTAATTACTAATTCTAAATTACAGAAATATGATACATTTAACTATAAACGACCAGAAGATATCAGTAAAGGAAGGAACAACGGTTCTGGCGGCTTCCAAACAACTCAAAATAAATATCCCTACATTGTGTAATCACGATGACTTGTGTGTTGCCGGCAATTGCCGTGTTTGTCTGGTCGAACAAAAAGGAGCCAGAACACTCATTGCATCCTGTGCAACACCTGTGTTCGAGGGAATGGAGATACACACCAACACCCTCAAAGTTCGAAATGCCCGCAAACATGTTGTTGAGCTGCTGCTGTCAGAACACAGATCAGATTGCACAAAATGCTATAAGAATCAGAATTGCGAATTACAGGCCCTGGCAAATGAATTTGCTTTTGGTGATCATATCCTGTTATCGCTTGTTGAGGGCAAACAATATAATATTGACAGGTCTTCTCCTGCATTCATCAAAGACGACTGTAAGTGTATCCGTTGCCAGCGTTGTGTCAGGACATGTTCCGAACTGCAGTCTGTTTCTGCTATAGCTGTTGCCAATAAAGGTGCTCATCAGAAAATTTCATCTTTCCACGACAGGCCTATGAGCCATGTGGTATGTACAAATTGCGGGCAATGTGTGAACCGTTGTCCAACCGGTGCGCTCGTTGAAAAGACCTATATCGACCAGGTGTGGGATGCAATATATGACACTGATAAACATGTTATTGTTCAGACTGCCCCGGCAGTGCGGGTTGCTCTTGGTGAGGACCTGGGTTATGATCCGGGAGAAAGAGTGACCGGTAAAATGGTTAATGCCCTGAGGCAGCTTGGGTTCGACTCAGTTCTTGACACAGATTTCAGTGCCGACCTGACTATTATGGAAGAGGGAACAGAACTTTTAGTCAGATTGAAAAAAGCGCTTGTGGACGGCGATCATAAAATTTCGCTTCCGATGTTTACTTCATGTTCGCCCGGCTGGATAAAGTTCATAGAACATAAATACTCTGAATTTCTTCCGAATCTTTCAACATGTAAATCTCCTCAGCAGATGTTCGGGGCACTTGCAAAAACATATTATGCAGATAAACGAAATATTGATCCATCAAAGATTGTATCGGTTTCAATCATGCCGTGCACAGCCAAGAAATTTGAAGCAGACAGGCCGGAAATGCGTGCCAGCGGTTTCAAAGATGTTGATTATGTTCTGACAACACGTGAGCTTGCTGTTATGATCAAACAGGCAGGCATCGACTTCAGAAACCTTGAACCTGTAAAATACGATTCAATTATGGGCAATTCGACAGGTGCTGCAGTAATTTTCGGTGCAACGGGAGGAGTAATGGAAGCTGCATTACGTACAGCTTATGAGATTGTTACGGGACGTGAGATCCCTTTCGGTAATCTGAATATAACCCCTGTCAGAGGAATGGATGGCGTAAAGGAAGCCTCGCTTAAAATTGAGGGCTGCGTGGATGCATGGAAATTCCTTGAGGGTGTTGAACTTAAAGTTGCCATTGCTCACGGACTCGTTAATGCCAATAAAATCATGAAGATGGTAAGAGAAGGGAAAGCAGCTTATCATTTTATTGAAATTATGGCTTGTCCCGGAGGTTGTATTGGTGGTGGCGGACAGCCTATTCCAACAAATATGGAGATCAGGAAAAACCGTATGAAAGCAATTTATGCCGAGGATGAAAATATGGTCCTTCGCAAATCACACGAAAATCCTGACGTTATTGCAATTTATAAGGAGTTTCTCGATGAGCCCAACAGCCATAAATCCCACGAACTTCTTCATACACATTATGTAGAACGAGATAGTTTTTAATGATATCCTGAGAATTAAAATTTGGCCAGGATAGAGTCATAGAATGGATAATATAGATGAGAGTGTCTCAAAAGTCATTTTTAAACACAAAGAACACTAAGGATTCACGAAGTTCACAAAGGTAAAAACATGATATTTAATCCTTTGCGACCTTTGTGAAAAACTTTGTGCCCTTTGTGGTTTATGGATTTTGACTTTTGAGACACCCTCATTTTTGTTTTTATCTTTTATCTTTTATCTTCTTCATAAGCCAGGCCATATTCTCACCCAGATCCCGCATGGTTTTCATACCTTCTTTATCTTTCAATACTTCTCCTTTTTCTCTGCCTATGCCTATATTCCAATATGACGACCCGGGTATAATCATTTCATTAATAAGAAAAAAATGATTTATACTGTCAAAGGCATGTATGGCACCTGCCCTCCTTACCGCAACTACACCGGCTCCGATCTTATATTTAAGCGGACTTCCGGATGCGCTTAAAGAATAGCTGGCCACTTCTATTAAAGCTTTCGTATCTGCTGTAAGATCAGCATGATAGACAGGAGACCCTATAATGATGGCATCAGCTTTAACCATTTTTTTTATGCAATCATTTATAACATCATTGTTTTGATGGCATCTGCCGTCGCCTTTCTTCCTGCATTTCATACATGCAATACATCCGTTAACGTTCTTTCCCCCAAGCTGGAAAAACTCAGTTTTGATACCTTCCTTATCGAGAACACTAAAGACCTCTTTTATGAGTATTTCTGTGTTTCCACCTTTTCTGGGACTGCAATTTATACCAAGTACTTTCATAATAAATTTAAATTATCCTATTATATTTAATATCTGCTGTATATCTATGTCTTTAAGCGGGTTGTTACTCGAAATAAAGGTATCGGCGAGCTTTGATTTTTTCTCCTGCAACCTGACAATCTTTTCCTCAATGCTGTCACTGGTTATATACCTGTACACAAATACGCTTTTTTCCTGGCCGATTCTGTGTGCCCGGTTCAGTGCCTGCATTTCCGAAGCTGGGTTCCACCACGGATCGAGAATAAAGACATAATCTGCAGCAGTAAGGTTGAGACCTACTCCTCCGGCTTTTAGCGAAATCAGAAAAATCCTGTTTTCCTTATCGTTCTGAAAGGAGTTAACAATTTTCTCCCTGTTGGTGCTGGCCCCGGTAAGCATGGCAAATAATATTCTTTTCTTCCTCAAAATCGCGGCATAAAGATCAAGATGTCTGACAAATGATGAAAACACAAGGATTTTATGCCCTTCCGAAATAACACTTTCTATATCCTGAAGCACAGTCTCGAATTTCCCTGAACTCGAGTTATAGTTTTCGTGCGCCATAACAGGATGATTGGCTATTTGCCTTAGTTTCATCAAACCCTGAAGGACTACTATTGTTGAATTCTCTGCGCCTTTTGATGCAATGCTTTTTAAAATACTGTTTCTGACTGATGATTTTTCTTCGTCATACAACTTAAACTGTTCATCAGTCATATCGCAGAACACAGTTTGTTCAGTCACAGGGGGCAGGTCGCCTGCCACCATATCTTTTGTTCGCCTGAGAATAAACGGGTGTATTATCGTTCTGAGTTTAACCTCTTTCTCATCATCACCCATTTTTTCGATTGGTTTTGCAAATTCCCTTCGGAAGAAAGATAAGTCACCAAGGAGTCCGGGATTGACAAAATTCAACTGTGTCCACAGATCAGTGAGTGAATTTTCAACAGGTGTTCCTGTAAGAACCAGTTTAAAGTCGGATTTAAGGTGGATTACTGTTTTATATAGCATTGAAGCCGGGTTTTTGATTACCTGGCTTTCATCAAGAATAATATAATGAAAATAAAATGAGCCTATTAAATCAATATCCTGCCTTACAGTATGATAACTTGAAAGAATAATATCAAAATTATGAAAATAGGAGGTTGATTTTTTCCTCAGGTTCCCTTTATAGCTACAAACTTTCATGTCGGGAACAAACCTTCTGATTTCATTTTCCCAGTTGTAAATAAGTGATGCCGGGACAATCAGGAGAGAAGTAAGTTTTGTTTCATGATCGTTGAAAAGTGTCAGCTCAGTATGGATTGTATTTTTTAAGACAGGGGCAACATTTTCCCTGTTATGCTGAAGCATTGCGAGAGCCTGGATTGTTTTTCCGAGTCCCATATCATCAGCCAAACATCCCCCTAATCCTGCATTTTGAAGAAAAATCAGCCAGTTAAGACCTTCAGCCTGGTACTGTCGCATCTTGCATCTGAGCCCTGAGGGCGGCTCAAGCAGGGGTATCTGTTCCCTATTCAGTAGTTTTTCAAGTTTCTCGAATCCGATATTTTTTTCATCAGACATAGTCTCCTTCAGCAAGGAAAAATGCTGTTTGTGGATCCTGAGCAAATCGTCAGAACTTTTCCCGAATTCGAAGATATTTTTGTATCTGGCAAACCATGTTTCAGGAAGAATTGCTATTGATCCGTCTGGCAAAGAATATTCCCTGATGCCTGCAAGGATGTTTTTTCTGAAGAGCGTAAAGGGTATTCTCCATTCACCGATCTTAACAACGGCTTTCAAATCAAACCAGTCGTTTTCCAACTGACTGGTCATTTCGATATCGACAGGCTTTAAATTATAATTCCGGTCAAGGCGTGATGTCAGAACAAAACCTGATTTTGTTATCTCAGAATAATTCCGGTTTACAGTTTCTATCATTGAATAGAATTCATCCTTTTTCACGTTTTCACCATAAACAGGCAAAAAATTGATTTCATCGTCGGAAAAATAGCCCAACTCTCCTAAAACTTCACGGCATTTTTTTTCCCATTCAAAATCGCGATAATATTTTCTGAAAAGAAATTGATCTCCGTTCTTCTCAAATAGTGTGAATGATGTACCAGGCTCATTAGCAAATATGAAATTTCCCTGATAATTATATTTCAGAATTAATGCAGGACTGCCTTTCAGTCCGGGATCAATCTCCAGAACAGCCTCTTTATCAGGTTCAGATATAATTATTTCAAATCCGGTTCCCTCAACTTTGTAATTATTTACTGCATTCAGGACAAAGCTGCTGAAATACTTATTTTCAGTTTTTTTTGGTATAATAATATACTCTTTGGCAGTAAAAGGTTTAAGTTTTGGTCCGTCAAGGTCTGTTACAAACAATAACCTGAAATTTTCCCTGATCAGACATGGTGACATACAAATCAGATCTACGGAATTATTTCTCAGGTTAATGAGTTTCCCTCCTGCTTCCAGGCTAAGATTATATGTACTATGGTCTTCTTTCCTTATAAACCTGAAGACCGGAAATGCATATTCAGCACTGAGTATAAGCCTGTCTTCCTCATGAAGGGTCCCTGTCTTTGTTTTCTGGAAGAACACCGGGATATTCTCATCCCTGGCTATTATAACTGATTTGTATATTCTCCTCTCTATATATGGTCTGATAAAAGACTCCAGTTTTTCCGCTGTGACTTTTTCAAGAAATTCCTTTACTGTTTTTTCTTTTGAAAAGAGCTTGAACAGAGTACGTTCAGAGTATTCATTTATAATATTAACAAGTTCTCTTTCTTCAGAAAGAAGCAAACTTAGTGTATCGATATTTGGAAAAGGGAAAAGACATTCCGATAATTTAAAATAACTCCTGTTTGCCTCCCTGACAATTATATAGGGCAATAGCATGAACCCCCATAACCTGTGATGAACCAGCACAAGAGCGAAGAGCCTGATTTTTTTTTCTGAACCGTTTTCCAAAAGCTTCAAATCTAAATATCCTGCAATGATGGTTAATGTTGGGCAATTATCAAAGCATTTTCTTATTAGTTTTGCTTACTAATGAGAAAGATCATTCACATAGACATGGATGCCTTTTTTGCATCTGTTGAACAGCTCGATAACCCTGAACTGAGAGGTAAGCCTGTTGCAGTAGGAGGAAGCGGGGAAAGGAGTGTGGTGGCGGCGGCAAGTTATGAAGCACGAAAATTTGGTGTCAGGTCAGCTATGCCGTCGATAACTGCAAAAAGGCTGTGTCCGGATCTGATATTCGTAAGACATCATTTTGAAAGGTATAACCAGATCTCAGGAAGGGTTATGGAGATTTTCAGGGACTATACTGATGTAATAGAACCACTTTCGATAGATGAAGCTTTCCTTGACGTAACACATGACAAAAAGAAAATCGGGTCAGCTACCATCATTGCAAAAAAAATCAGGGCTGAGATCAGGGAAAAAACAGGCCTCACCGCTTCTGCCGGAATCTCGGTAAATAAGTTCCTTGCTAAAATAGCTTCTGATATCAATAAACCAGACGGTCTGTTCCTGATCCGCCCTGAAGAGGCAGAAAAGTTCATAGAAGGGCTGCCTGTGGAAAAATTCTATGGCATAGGAAAAGTGACAGCGGCAAAAATGCATAAACTCGGTATTCACAAGGGTTTTGATCTGAAGCAGTGGGATATGCCTGATCTGGTAAGAAACTTTGGTAAGGCCGGTGTTTTTTTCTATGATATTGTAAGAGGGAAAGATGACCGTCCTGTTGAACCGGATCAGGAAAGAAAATCTGTTGGCACTGAACTTACCTATGAAAAAGATCTTACAACCAGTTTCGAAATAATTGCAGAGTTATATAAGCTTGAAAAAGAACTTATGGATCGTCTCGGACATGCTGAAACAGCCGGGAGGACAATAACACTGAAAGTTAAGTTCTCTGATTTCAGACAATTAACACGCAGCAAAACACTGCAATATTATATTCGCGATTTTGATATGTTGCACAGGGAGGTTTCAAAGATCAGGAAAGAGATGAGCCTGGAAGGAGTACGTATAAGGTTACTGGGAATAAGTATATCCAACCTCGAAACAGAAGATTGTGCTGACAGGCAATTATTACTTTTTGACGAATGTGACTGAGCTTTTGTACTCAGACAATCATACCGGCTGCAACAGTTTCATTTGTACCTTCATCAATAAAAATCATGCTGCCAGTAATATTATTTTTTGTGTAACTATCGAAAAATATGGATTTTGATGTCCTTATAGAAATATTGGCAATATCGTTCATTTTTACAGTCAGGTTATTTATATCCTTTTCCATTGTATTGATATTCATCCTGTAATTGACCGCTTTGATAATGCATCCGGCTTCGTTACTGTTTATTTTAATCAGGTATTTGCCACCTACCTTAAGCGGAATATCATTGAACCAGCATAACATAAGGTTAATATCCTGGCTTATTACGGGTATATCATCAGGTGAAACAAGCATATCGCCGCGGCTGATATCTATCTGATCCTCAAGTGATATAGCAACAGAATCACCGGCTATTGTTTCGGAAAGTGTTTTTCCGAGCACATCGATACTTTTTATTCTTGATTTCAGAAATGACGGAAGAACAGTTACCTCATCACCTGGTCTGAAAATGCCTCCTGCCACTCTTCCTGCATATCCGCGATAATCGTGAAAATCAGATGTATGAGGACGAATAATGGTCTGAACAGGAAATCGTTTGTTATCAGAATTTTTTATCTTCTTTATCTCAATGGTTTCAATCAGATCGAGGAATGTCTTTCCGGTGTACCATAGCATGTTTACAGACCGGTCTACAACATTATCTCCATATTTGGCGCTGATTGGAATATAATGGGCATCGGCCACGCCAAGTTTTGTTACCAGCAAACCCAGCTCTGATTTAATATTATTGAATTGCTGTTCGGACCAGTTCACCATATCCATTTTGTTGATACAAAATATAATATGCCGTATGTCAAGCAAAGATGCTATATATGAATGTCTTATTGTCTGCTCCAGTACTCCTTTACGCGAATCAATAAGTATTACAGCCAGATCAGCGGTACTTGCCCCTGTTACCATATTTCTTGTGTACTGAGTATGCCCGGGTGTATCTGCAATTATAAATTTCCTTGCCGGAGTAGCAAAATACCTGTAAGCCACATCTATTGTAATCCCTTGTTCACGTTCTGCTCTCAATCCATCCGTAAGCAGCGACAGATCAAGCTCCTCCCTTCCCAAACGTTTTCCCGACTGAACAATGTGATCCATCTGGTCCTCAAATATTGATTTACTGTCATAAAGAAGCCTGCCTATCAGCGTGCTCTTGCCATCATCAACACTACCCGCCGTTGTAAATCTTAAAAGACTTTTATATATTTTTTTCCCGTTTACCTTCATATTATTCTTACACTTTTATCTTTTTACTTTTATTTTTTTTGTCTTTCCCCTTATCACCCAGCACCCAGCACCCGGCACCCATCACCCAGACCCGGCACCCTTTAGAAATACCCCTCTTTCTTCCGGTCCTCCATTGCTGCCTCTGACCTTTTATCATCGTAACGGCCACCTCTTTCGGTGACTCTGGTCGCAGCAATTTCAGAAATTATCTCCTCAAGCGATTGTGCTTTTGATATGGTAACGCCTGTACATGTAATGTCACCGATAGTTCTGCAACGCACATCGGCCTCGAAAACATTTTCACCTGGTTTTAATTGCATAAATGGAGCCCAGGCAAGATAAACACCGCTACGCTCGAATATTTTCCGTTTATGTGTATAATATAATCCGGGAAGTTTTATGTTTTCATTAAGTATAAACTGCCAGATATCCAGTTCGGTCCAGTTACTTATGGGGAATACTCTGAAATGTTCCCCCATACGTTTTCTGCCGTTGAATATGTTCCACAATTCAGGACGCTGGTTTTTTGGATCCCATTGACCAAATTCATTCCTGTGAGAAAAAAACCTTTCCTTGGCTCTTGCTTTTTCCTCATCTCGTCTTCCGCCGCCAATAGCTACGTCAATATTCAGTTCTTCAAGAGCATCCAGCAATGTTACCGACTGTGCCTTGTTGCGACTCGCATTTATGCCTTGTTCCTCAACAACTCTGCCATTATTTATCGAGTCCTGAACTTTTTTAACTATTAGATCAACACCGAATTCCGCTGCAAGATCATCTCGAAATTTAAGCGTCTCATCAAAATTGTGTCCTGTATCAATATGCATCAGACTGAAAGGTATTTTTGCTGGCCAGAATGCTTTCCTCGCCAGATGCACAAGCACAATTGAATCCTTCCCGCCTGAAAACAGTATTACTTTTTTCTCAAACTGCGAAGCTACCTCTCTCATCACAAATATGGCTTCATTCTCGAGCTCCTTCAGGTGCTCATCACTTATTTCAATGTGGCTCTTCATTAATATTTTTGTATTTACACTTTTATTCTTCTTTGACCCACCTCTGGCCCTTTGACACTTCGGTCGGGGCAGGCCTCCAGGGAGGGAAACCTAAATCACTTTTTGCTTTTTCCTTCTGCCTACAGCCTACAGCCTATTGCCTTATTTAACATGACAGCCGCACTCTTTAGGCCCGTCATTTTCCCACCACCACCGGCCGGCACGAAAATCCTGACCTTTTAAAACAGGACGTGTACAAGGCTCACAACCAATGCTCAGATATCCTTTGTCGTGAAGAGAGTTATATGGTATATTATTCTCTTTGATATAGTTATCAACATCTTCAAACGACCAGTCAAAGAGAGGATGATACTTGAATATTTTTTTATCCTCGTCAAGTTCCAGATAACTCATATTACTACGATTATCGGACTGAGCCCTCCTGATCCCCGATATCCAGCAATCCATCCCATTCAAAGCCCTGTTCAGGGGCACAACTTTTCTCAGCTTGCAGCATTCAAGACGATTCTCCTTCGATTTATAGAAACTCTCTGGGCCCTTTTCAGTAATCATTTTTTCAACAGATTCATATTCAGGAAAATAGACATTTATTTTTTTATTGTATTTGACAATAGTATGGGCAAAAACCTCATAAGTTTCAGGAAATAATCTGCCTGTATCCAGGGTTGCAACTTTTATTGGCAGGTTTTTAGTGAAGATTTTATGGGTTATTACCTGATCCTCAATTCCAAAACTTGTTGTGAATATAATCCGTTCGGAAAATATTGTCGAAAGTTTTATCAGCCGCTCTTCGATAGACATCCCCTCAAGCTGATCATTCAACTCTTTTAACTTCATATTGCTTCCCATGTGTTTTTATTGTGAGATTTAGTTTTATCTTATGGATATGAGCCCATAGCCTCTCATGAAAGTAGTAGAGAATGGTTTTTGTTATAACTTCTATAGTCCCAATGGAGATTGCCAGAGTCATTCTTCCGGTAATAAAATAACTTATTATCATGGTGTCGATTGTTCCGACTATGCGCCATGAAATTGATTTCATAAAACTTTTAATAGGTTTATCGGCCCGGTCGCTGACCTTAATGATACCTTCTTTATCAGGTTTCTCTTCAGGTTGTTTTAATAGAACATCGAGCATATTAAATATATTTCAGGTTTGATCAAATGTAAACCAGACAATGGAATGAATCATTGGCAATTATGCGATAATCATATTGGTATTTATACACATCTTCCAATATGCAAATAGTCCTATTTTAGATCTGCTTTAACGGCTGAATTACCCTTGAAGATATGGGATATACCCGAAATAGAAATTATAAAATTTCCAGAGATACTCTATAAAGATCAGGTATTGAGATGTTTATAAATCATGCTCCAAACACTGATGCAATCTGATTGGAATTGACAGGATGTTTATGATTGGCATATTTTTGAAATTCAGTGTTATTCTTATAACAGCTATTGTTAAATCATTAACACCGAAAATGCCATTTTTTTATATTGTCGCATCTTTTCCAAGTTCTTTAATGCGAACCAGAAGGTTCTTAAGGTTTTCCATTGAGGTTAAAGGGTTGATTATTGTTAATCTGATCCAGATTTTACCTTCTGTTTCAGTCTGAACCACATAATATGAACCCTCTTTAATTATTTGTTCTCTTATAGCCTCATTGATCTGGTTTAGAGAAATCTCATTCTTGTTTTTAAGAATGTACCTGAAACATACAATATTACTCATTGGTTCCACAGCAAGCTCAAATTGCGGGTCAATACTGACCATAGCTGCAAACCGGGATGCAAGATCATACCTGCTGTCGATATATTCGCCGTAATAATTGTTCCCATAATATTTAAGTGCTGTATATGCTATTATGCCCAGAGCGCTTTTTGTACACTCAATAGTGCGGGTGGCACTATTAAACCATGCATTATTGTGTATCTTCTTAAAGAGATATGAAGCTTTTTGAGCAAAAGTCTCATATGATCTTTCCCCATTCCTGAACATCACAAGTGTGTTGAGAGCCGGGACAAGAAGCATTTTATGAAAATCGATAACAACTGAATCGGCTCTTTCGATGCCGCTGACCCTTTTCCTGTACTTATTGGAAAAAAGCACTCCCATCCCATGGGCGCCATCAACATGTAACCATAATCCATGCTTTTCACAAAAGTCTGCAATCTTTTCAAGGTCATCATATGACCCTGTTGCTGTGGAGCATGAATTTGCTATTACAGCAATTATCTTAATACCTCTGTCTTCCGAAATTTTTTTATACTCATCGAGACGATCTGTTTTAATCCGGTAATCAGAATCAAAAGGTATCCTGACAATTGAATCTTCCCCTAATCCCATTATTTTAACATTCCTGGCTATACTGTAATGCGATTGATCTGACATCATATACCCGGGACGGTGATTCTCTTTTACACCTTCTTCCCATATATTATAATCTGTTTTGGATTGTCTGGCAGCAAGCATTGCAGTAAGATTGCCGGCTGTTCCCCCATGAGTAAATATTCCATCGTACCCTTTATTATAACCTATAAGTGATCCAAACCTGTCAATTACATTTCTCTCCATAGCCATGTTTACAGGTCCCATCTCATATATTGCGGCACCGTTATTAAGAAGGGTAGTGCAAAACTGAGTAAGCACTGTCAGCGGCAGGGGAGAAGTAACCTGGTGACCAATGTACTTTGGATGGTGTATATGTATAGAAAGATCAATGATTCTTTTTATGAATAAGTCGAGTGGTTCCTTTTCACCGCCTCCCGATCCAAATGCAAACATGTCTGTAAGCTTTTCCGGATCATTCCAGGGCAGAACCGGCATTTCACTCCCAGATAATGCTTCATGAAGGTAATCCGACAAAATATCGACTATCTTGTGTCCTTCATCTCTGAATATTTCCGGATCAAATGGAGCTGGTATATTGTGGTTAAGGCGATTCATTTATATAAGGTAAATGTTCTCATTAAATATCATTAGACAATTCCTTTTCAAGTCCGTTAAAGAACCAACGTATTACAGGATCATATTTATTCTGTTCTTCTGCTCTTAAGAATTCCAGCAAATCTTTTTTATCGCTTAACAGACCGTCCAGAATTTCTATCACTCCGCAATAACCTGAAGGATGGTGTGCTTCCCAGGGGTATGACAAAAATTGTTTATTATATTCTTTAAAAAAATCATCAAGCAGAAGATATCTTTTCTTATGTTTCTCAATCAATTTGTCATAATACTCAAAGTTCCTGATAAAGTGGTAAAATCTCTTCGCTGCATTTTCCATAATAAATGAACCGATATCTTCAGGATCCGTTTTTCTTTTCAGATAGATTTCTGAGTATCTGAATATACCTGTAAAGCCGAATGCGTCAAGATCATCAGCAACTGAAAGTATTGTGAGAAGATCGTGAACTATTGAATCATTCCGGTAGTCTTTCAGGTCATGTTTTTCTATAGCTTCAAGTACATCACCGTAATCTTCTGCCGGCAGATTATTTAATACAAAGAACCTTTTACAAAGTTCGCTGCTGTGGATACCATGCCTGGCACCTGGTTCGATGACCATCCCTATATCATGCAGGTAAGCTGCAATGATTAATTTCTGAGGCAATTTATTTTCAGGGGAAATATTCTGTTCCCGAAGAACGGAAAGCAGTTCTTTTGAGTATTTCCATACCCTCCTGTGATGGTCAATCCCATGAGAGGAGAGTAATTTTTCATTGAAAACAGAAATAAAGTAGTCTTCAAGGATCTGTTTATACTGAGTTTCTGCAGATTCTATTTGGCCTTTAAGATTCATAATTTTAAAAAAAAAGCAAAAGACAGAGCCTTTTGCTTTTGAACAGGCTTCCGGACAATCAATTAGTAGTTGATCATTTTCTTTGCCAGATCAAGTATAGTAGTGTCATCAAATGTTACGATTCCTCCATCAGGTCCCTGTTCAAAATGTATTCCAACGCTTTGGCCCTTGTCAAAATTTCTCCCTCCAAAGTAGTTTCTTACTGTCTCTTCATTAAGATCCAGTTTTTCTGCAATTTGTCTGATACTACCGGAGGGCAACTGGTCTTTAATTTTCCGTAGTTCATTAAAGGTGATTGTTTTGTCCATAGCATTTATAATTTATTGGTCAATATTATTGTTAAGATCTCACTAAAATCCAAAGTTAATCATAAAATAAATAATTAGAAAATCATCATTTAATTTTCGAAGTATCCCTGATAATAAATATGTCAAAATCCCCGAGTGATTTAAAACCGTATCTTTCATAAAGGTTAATTGCCCGCTTATTTGTTTTATGGACCTCAAGCTTCACCTGGTAACCTTTAGTCTTAACAAATGTTAGAGAATGCTCTAATAGGGTTTTTGAATACCCTTTTCCCTGGTATTCCGGCAGTATGCCAAAATGATGCAGATGTATTCTTCTTCCGTCGAACGTCATCCACGATGTGCCGCATATTGTGTTTAAAGAAGTGTTTTCAAGTATCAGTAGTGTACCGCCTATTTTAATACTTTCTTCAATAATTGCTTCATCATCTCCCCTCCCGGGATTTCCCATGTCAGTTGCTTCCCATAAATATTTTATTCCTGCAAAGTCACCATGACGGTATGGTCGTATGACAAAGTTGCCGGATAATCCAGTTTTAGCCATTGGTTATACTATCGGATCATTCATAATTCTTTCATTAATTCAAGAAATAATTCAAGGGCCTGCTTTTTCTCATTATTGAGATTAAAATCGATGTTATCAGTCAGGTAATCTTTGAGATCATTTCCACCAATTGTTCCTGTTTCCCCAAAGTATTCTGCTACAGCTTTGATATTGTTCACACCCAGCGACAGTGCTTCATTAAATTCCATGATGAATTTATCTTCAAGGATCTGGTTAGCTGTCCAGCAGGCAAAGACAAAAGGCATACCGGAAAAATCTTTCCATGCCCGGGCAAGGTCGATCCTGTACCTGAAACTTTTCTCCAGTTCAAAGCATTGATCTCCTATCAGTACAACTGCTTCCTTCATACCGATATTTCTGAAATCAAACCCTTTTGAGGTATTGACCCAGTTGAAATCTTTCTTCCAGCTGTTTTTTGCCAGAACCTTTGTGAGATTAACTGAGGATAGCGATCTGTAATCGAGGTATATTGTCTCAATATCTTCAAAAGGGCAATTGCTTAACAGCATCACTGTTCTGACATTCCCGTTGGCACCAATACAATAGTTACTGATAATATGATATTCCTTCAGAAGTGGCAGAGCCGCAACCGGAATAAGTCCGATATCTGCCCTTCCACTTATCAGTTTCGCTGCACAATCGGCGGGGTGATCAGTTTCGAGAATAACTTTTTTTTCAAACCCGCTCTCCTTCAATCCATATATAAATGGGTACGTGTTAGCGTATCTTACAGCTGAAATCCTGATTTTATCCATACTCTTTTTTACAATGTCTAAAAGTACTACATTTGTGGATATTCATATAACAATAGGAAACACATTCTGATTAAAATGGAATTAAATTTTCTAACTGCCATCTCTCCCCTTGACGGACGATACAGGCAAAAAGTTGATGAACTTGATCTCTATTTTTCTGAATTTGGCCTGATTAAGTACCGCCTGATGGTTGAGATAGAATATTTTATTGCGTTGTGTGATATACCGCTTCCGCAATTAATTGATTTTAAAAAGGAAAACTATTTACCTCTGCGGTCAATATACGAAGACTTTGATTTAACAGATGCGGAGAAAATAAAAGAAAGGGAGAAGATCACAAATCACGACGTAAAAGCAATGGAATATTATCTGAAGGAACGGTTTTTTCAGTCGGGATGGGGCAAATGGAGTGAATTTATTCATTTCGGTCTCACCTCGCAGGATATTAATAATACAGCTGTCCCGTTATCTGTTAAAGATGCCATGGTAAATGTCTATTTCCCTCTCCTCTATGAACTGAGAGAGACACTGGCCAATTATGCAGTTGAATGGAAAGACATAGCGATGCTTGCCAGAACGCATGGTCAGCCTGCTTCTCCTACCAGGCTTGGTAAAGAAATAGAAGTATTTATTGCACGGATTGACGGACAAATCAAATACTTCGGACAGATACCTTATTCAGCCAAGTTCGGTGGAGCAACCGGAAATTTTAATGCTCACAAGGCAGCATATCCTGATATTGACTGGATTGAATTTGCAAATAATTTTGTTAATGAGGAACTTGGCCTTCAAAGATCACATCCTACAACACAGATCGAACATTATGATAACCTGGCTGCCTTATTTGACAACATGCGAAGGATCAATGTAATTCTCATTGATTTAGCCCGTGATTTCTGGTCATATATCTCAATGGATTACTTCAGGCAGAAAATAAAAAAAGGGGAGATAGGCTCATCAGCTATGCCCCATAAAGTTAATCCAATTGATTTTGAGAACGGAGAGGGAAACCTGGGTTATGCAAACGCTGTATTCGGGCATCTTTCAATGAAATTACCGATTTCCAGACTTCAACGCGATCTGACAGATTCGACAGTTTCAAGAAATATTGGCGTTCCGGTAGGACATTCAGTTATAGCATTTCATTCCTTGCTTAAGGGTCTTAATAAGCTTATTGTTAACACTGAAAAGATCAGGAGCGATCTTGATAACAACTGGGCCGTTGTAGCAGAGGCAATTCAGACCATTCTGAGACGCGAGAATTATCCACAACCCTATGAAGCTCTGCTCGAACTTACCAGGACAAATCAGAAAATTACTTTTGAAGATATTCGTGATTTTATCGATGGCCTTGACCTCAACGAGGCTGTTAAGGAAGAGTTAAGGAAAATCACGCCATTTAATTATACCGGCTATTAATAATATATTTAACAGATGAAGAATATCAGATTACTGCTAAAATATTTTGCACCTTACAAATGGTCGGCAGTAAAGAATATCATTTACAATATATTAAGTGCTCTTTTTGCTCTCCTCACATTTACCCTTGTAAAACCATTTTTATCTGTGCTCTTCAGTGGCGTTGAGACTGTAGCAAACCCTGGTCCGTTTCAGTTAACATCTGCATACATCGGAACTTTCAGCAAATACTATCTTTCTCTTTTTATTCAGAAAAACGGTCAGGAAGGAGCACTGATGCTGGTAGTGGTTATTGTAATAGGCGCCAGCTTGTTTAAGAATGGTTTTATTTTTCTTGCCAATAATTGTATGGCATTTATAAGGTCAAGTACAGTTCGCGACCTGCGCAGGAAACTTTATCATAAAATACTCAGATTACCTCTCTCATACTTTACTGATGCGCGGAAAGGTGATGTTATGACCAGAATATCCAATGATGTGCAGGAGGTCGAGATATCTGTAATGTCTTCGCTTACAATGATGTTCAGAGATCCTATCTTGATCATGGTTTTTGTTATTTACCTTTTTGTAACCAGTTACGAACTGACACTTTTTGCCCTTACCCTTCTCCCTGTAAGTGGCTGGCTCATCGGACGTGCAAGCCGGACTCTCAGGTCATCTTCACTGATTGGGCAGCAAAATCTCGGAAGACTGCTTACAGTAGTAGAGGAAACCCTCACGGGATTAAGGATTGTCAAAGGTTTTAATGCTGAAGGAAAAATGAAGGTTCAGTTTGCGGAGTCAAATGAAAGATATGCAAAAGTATTCAAGAGGGTAATCAGAAAAGCTTATCTGGCATCACCCCTAAGCGAATTTCTATCGACAATAGTGGTTATGATCCTGATGTATGTCGGAGGCAAGCTTGTACTAAATGGTTCAGGTAACATGGCCCCTGAAAGCCTTATAGTATATCTGGTTGTATTTTCCCAGATCATACAGCCGGCAAAGAACATTACAACTGCATATTTTGCCATTCAGAAAGGAATGGCATCAATTGACAGGATAGACCAGGTTCTTGACGCGGTGGAAACGATAACAGAAAAGGAGAATGCAATTGCTATTAACGGATTCACTGATTCGATTGAATTTAAAAATGTATGGTATGCATATAACAGCGAGCCGGTACTGCGCAATATTAACCTTAAAATAAAGAAAGGTCAGACTATTGCTATCGTTGGGAAGTCGGGAGCCGGAAAATCAACTTTGGCGGATCTGTTGCCCAGGTTCATGGATCCGGATAAGGGCAGTATTCTGATAGATGGAATTGATGTTCGTGACCTTAAAATAAGGGATATGAGGAACCTGATGGGCATTGTTAGCCAGAGTCCGATACTTTTCAATACTTCTTTCAAAGAGAATATAGCTTTCGGAGTTGAAAAGGCTGAAATGGATCAGGTTGAAAATGCTTCAAGAATTGCAAATGCACATGAGTTTATAATGGAAACTGAATTAGGGTATGAAAACCTTGTGGGAGAATCGGGCAATAAGCTAAGTGGCGGCCAGCGCCAGCGAATTAGTATCGCAAGGGCTATTATGGCTAATCCACCAATCCTGATACTCGATGAGGCTACCTCAGCGCTCGATACCGAGTCTGAAAGACTTGTTCAGGACGCTATTCTGAAGTTAATGAGAAACAGGACCTCCCTGGTAATAGCACACCGTCTTTCAACTATTCAATATGCTGATCTGATTGTGGTGATTGATGATGGCAGGATAATGGAAGCAGGCACCCATTCAGAACTCATGGATTTAAAAGATGGATTTTATAGTAAGCTTCGCAGCTTTCAGGCAATATGATGAACTTGAAGGGGTGAAGAGGTGAGCGGGAGAGGGGGAGACAGATGTTTTAAAAATAATTCCGGTTATGCGAAATATAGTGTCGTTGTTAATAATAATGTTTCTGTCTTTAGGTTTTGTTCAGGCACAGAACGGAACTCACACTTTTACCTTAGGTACTTCTGACTTTCTTCTTGATGGTCAGCCCTTCCAGATAATAAGCGGGGAGATGCATCCTGCAAGAATTCCTGTTGAGTACTGGAAGCAGAGAATTGAAATGGCAAAAGCAATGGGGTGTAATACTATATCGGCCTACATCTTCTGGAATTACCAGGAACCTGAGGAAGGGGTCTATGACTTTACTACAGAGAACCATAACATTGCCGGATTTTTCAAAATTGTTCAGGAAGAAAATATGTGGCTTATATTGAGACCAGGTCCCTATGTTTGTGCAGAGTGGGAGCTTGGTGGAATTCCTCCGTACCTGTTGCGTATACCGGATATCAAACTGCGTTGTATGGATCAGCGATATATGGATGCTGCTGAACGATATATTGCACATCTTGCTGAAGTGATCAAACCATTCCTTGTTAGCAACGGAGGACCAATACTGATGTTGCAGATTGAGAATGAATATGGTAGTTTCGGAAATGACAGAAACTACTTGTTGAGATTAAGGAATGTCTGGGACAGTTGCGGTATTAAAATCCCTACTTTCACAGGTGATGGCCCAACGACTTATATGCTTGAAGCAGGCACACTTCCGGGAAGTGCGGTAGGCCTCGATTCCGGCAGTTCTCTGTCTGATTTTGTTCTTGCAGAGAAAATAAATCCCGGAGTACCTGTGTTCAGCAGCGAAACTTATCCCGGATGGTTGACTCACTGGGGAGAAAAATGGGCGAAACCTGATAATGACGAATTGCTGAAAGAGGTTAAGTTCCTTATGGACAATAAGAAATCATTTAATCTCTATGTTATTCACGGAGGGACCAACTTCGGTTTTACTGCAGGAGCAAATTCGGGTAGAAAAGGTTATGAGCCGGATGTTACCAGCTATGATTATGATGCTCCTGTTAATGAACATGGTCAGGCTACTCCAAAATATAAGCTTCTCAGGGACCTTATCGGGTCATACCTCCCTAAAGGCCAGAGACTACCGGCAGTTCCGGATGAAATCCGTGCAATTGAGACTCCTCCGATTGCACTGCAGGTATTAACATCAGTCTGGGATAATCTTCCCGACCCGGTTAACTCGGTTCAGCCAAAACCTTTTGAAGCGTATGGACAGGATTACGGGTATATATTATACCGTACCGAACTTATTGGACATAAGAAAGGAAAGCTTACCGTAACAGATATTCACGATTATGCAACTGTTTTTCTGGATGGAGAATATATCGGTAAGCTCGACAGAAGAGAAGGGGTAGATACAATTGAAATACCTGAGAGCAGATCTGATACTCCTGTTCTTGAAATATTCGTTGAGGGAATGGGACGGATTAATTTCGGCCAGTATCTTATTGACAGAAAAGGTATAACGGACAGAGTAACTCTGAACGGGATGACGCTAATGAACTGGAAGGTGTATAACCTGCCAATGGACAGGAAATTTATCTACGACCTCCGGTCAAGCGGAAAAACTTTAAAAAAACCCGGACTTTTCTTCCGGGGTAATTTTGTATTGAATAAAACCGGGGATACATTCTTTGATATGTCCGGATATACGAAAGGGGTGGTATGGGTAAACGGTCATAACCTCGGAAGATACTGGAATATAGGTCCTCAAAAGAGGTTGTACTGTCCGGCATCCTGGCTCAGGACGGGACTGAACGAAATTATTGTTTTTGATCTCCACCAGATCAGACCCGAACCTGTACCCGGCATGAAAACTATGGAGTAATGTTAAAGATTCTGCAGATATGCCTGGTATATATATTCTCAAAAACACATTCAGAAACAGTCTGCTCATTTAATTCCAGAAACCTGAAAAAATCTTTCATTTTTAATGCTGCCAGTTTATAGGAGACATGTAATAACTGTCTCATACTGGCATTGTATTTTTTGTTACCAGGTATGTGCCTTATTGTCTCAGCGAATTTTTTACCGTCCCAGGATAATACCTCCTGTTTTGAAGGAAGTGATGAAAAACTGATATCTGTAACATCTGCATACGGCGCAGATAATTCTTCGATCCTGTTGAGAGAATTTATGTATATATCTCTGACAAATTCAAACGCCTCACCACCAGATTCAGAAAGGCCGATAACCTCCTCCAGCCATGTAGTACCAGCAGTTTTAATGTGAATGCCTTTATCATATTTTTTGATTATTGAACCTATATGGGGGTAAATTGAAAACTTATCAGAACCTGAATGTATACTCATTTTAAGGTTCGCCGGAAGGCCAAACTCTTTTGCCGCATAGTCAATAACAAGGAGATCTGCTTCGAATTCCGATGCGAAGACCAGGGGATCACCGGCATAATCCACTCCCTTATTGAACCTTCCCGTAAATTTAGGTGCAATCGTCTGAAGAGGTATGTCTTCAGAGGCGAGCATCTTCAGGATGAAAAACAAATCCACAGGAGTTTGAGGATGTGCAACTTCATCCATTGATATTTCCGTTACAAAATTTCCACTTCCTTTGACCTTTTCAATCTTCCTGTATATCTCGTACGCTTTGACAGCTGCAAACAAATATTTTTCGGCAATTTCAATGATCTGCGGTTCAGAAATTCTGAACGATAATCTGCTTCCGGGAATTCTGAGGTGTCCGATATATTTTCTGACACTTTCCATAAATTCAGCTATATCCCGGGCTTCTGCTTTCCAGCCAATATAGGAGGCAACATCAATTGTAAAAAAATCTGAACTATCTATGAATCTGTCAACAGTATCAAGGTTAATATGATCTGCATCTACAAAATATTGCTTTTTATATCCTGCACTTTTAATAACTGAATCTGCCTCATATCTGACGTCTTCTGGTTTCGTGCCTATAATAATGTGCTCGCGGTTGGATTTGTTCCATACAGGTGTTATTTCGATCCCTTTTGCTGATACTTCTGTTATTGCTCTCATCTGGGCAGCACCCTGGTGACCAAATCTGTCTCCGAGACCTATGGAATATTTGCCAATCGTCTTCATGATAACTTGTAAATGCAATAATTATGTCAGCACTATTTATATGGTAATTTTAAAAAGAAGTCAACATTTTCTGATGTAACTATATCCACGGGCAGGAATTCTATTTTATCCGGGATTTTATTAAGTGAAAGGTAATCGAACAATTTTTTAATTCCTTTATATGCCTGTTCTTCAGGTCTCTGCCCAATAAGGAACCTGGTAAACCCCGATTTCAGGTATTTTACATTGAGTTCAAGGAGATCATAGCCAATAATATTAATTGATTTTAAGCCTTTTTCCTCAAGATACTGTGCCACCAGATAAGATTTGGACCCGGATATGAAAATGGATCCTGCTTCAGGGTTTTCTTCAAGTGCTTTATTCATTTCCGTTTTAACCATTACAGGCGAAGGATCAGGAATAGAAATATTTATCTTCTTACCGGTATTGGTTCCCGATTTTTCAAAATAATCAAGGAAACCTGCAATACGTTTGTTCAGGTGGTGCACATTTTTAATATTCCTGGTAATATTCACTGCAAGAATATCTTTTGATTCTGGCGTAATCATATCTGTAAGCTGTCCGGCTACCCTGCCGCTTCTGAACACATCTTCACCTATATAGGCAAGGAATTCAGCGTTTTCAATGTATCCATCAATAAATACAACTGGAATTTTTGCTTTTTCAAGCAGGGAGCAAAACAAAACTGATTCTGATTTGAAGATAGGGGCAAGGATCACACCATCAGGTTTTAACTTTAAAACCTCTTCTGTCTTTTTCTGGTAGTTTTTTTCGTTTTGGATATTAAAGGAAAGCTGGGTCAGAGTTACATGGAAAGACTCCAGTTCTTCCATGGCACGATTCATGCCCAGAGAATGTTTTTGCCAGTATGAATTTGTTTCAGTTGGTTCAGGAAGAAGAGATACAAGATGAAATCTTTTTTTTGACTTCAATACCTGAGCCATAAGATTTGGAGAGTAATTGGTCTCTTTAAGTATATCCTGGATCTTAATTTTTGTCTTTTCTGCTACTTCACCTCTGTTATGAATAACCCTGTCAACAGTGCCTATTGAAACTCTTGCCAGAGTTGCAATATCTTTCAACCTGATTTTTTTACCAGAATATTTCACCTGCCAGGTTTTATATTACTTGTTATTAATCCAAAACAACCTTTTTCTTAGTTGGGGCAACTATAAACATTATTATCCATGCAAGAATATAAGCACATGCGGCAATGGTAAACATAACCGTATATCCTGATTCTACATGTCCTGCTTTTTTATAGAATTCGAGTATGTTACCCGCAAAAATTGAAACAAATGCCCCGCTTAATGCACCTGCCATACCACCAATACTTGTAACTGAACTTACAACTTTTTTAGGAAAAGCATCAGATACTGTTGTAAAGATATTGGCCGACCATGCCTGGTGTGATGATGCTGCCAGGCTTATCAGGGCAACAGCGCTCCATGTGCTTACACCGTGCGATTGAGCAAAAAAAATCGGGATCACAAGAACTGCAAAGACGAGCATGGTATATTTCCGTGCATTAAATGGTGACATCCCCTTTTTAATCATAAATGACGACAGCCATCCCCCAAATATACTTCCCACGGTTGTCGAAGTGTATATCACAACCAGAGGCAGGCCAAATGTTATAATATTAAGTCCGGCACCCCTTACTTCCGACAACCATCCCGGTATCCAGAAAAGATAAAACCACCATATAGGATCGGTCAGTGCCTTTCCGATAAAGAAAATCCAGGTCTGTCTGAATTTCAGAAGCTTAAGCCAGGGAACAGGTGTGGTGTCATCTTCTGTTTTCTCAATATCACTTTTAATATACTCCAGTTCCCCTGATGAAAGCTTCCTTTGTTTTTCGGGTATTTCATAATAAATAAACCATAGGATTATCCAGAGAAATCCGAAAGCACCGGTAATGATAAATGCTGCCTGCCAGCCAAGTGCTGTGACAATTGCAGGCACGGCGAGGGGCGCAACAATTGCACCTACATTTGTGCCGGAATTGAAGATCCCGGTTGCCAGGGCTCTCTCTTTCTTGGGGAACCATTCAGCTACAGTTTTTATAGCTGCAGGAAAGTTACCGGATTCGCTTACTCCAAGTAATCCTCTCCAGAACCCGAATCCAAGACCACCTTTTGCCAGAGCATGACCCATGGCAGCTATGCTCCATAATAAAACAGATATCCCGTAGCCGATTTTTGTTCCAAACTTATCAATCAGCCTTCCTGCAAGCAGCATTCCAAAAGCATAGCATAGTTGAAAAGCAGTTATTATGTAACCATATTCAGCTTCCCCGATATTCAGGTCACTTTCCAGTATCGGTTTTAATATTCCTATTACCTGCCTGTCGAGATAATTCACTGTAGTTGCAAAGAATATAAGAGCACATACTGTCCATCTGTAGGATCCGATTTTTTTTATTTCCGGCATGTCATTAGGGTTGTTATATGTTAGACATTATAGGTTGTTGAAGCTGTTGTTCCTCCGTGCCCTGTCCAGTTTGTGTGAAAGAATTGTCCACGTGGCCTGTCTGTTCGTTCATATGTGTGGGCACCAAAATAATCGCGTTGCGCCTGAAGCAGATTAGCGGGCAGTCTATCGCATCGATATCCGTCAAAATACCCGAGAGCTGAAGAAATTGCCGGCACCGGGATCCCTCTTGTTGCAGCAGTTGCCACAACATTTCTCCATCCTTCCTGTGACTTTTCGACCTTGTCTTTAAAGAAAGTATCGAGCATCAGATTATTTAGAGAAGGATTATTGTCAAAAGCTGTCTTAATCTTGCCCAGAAAAGCAGATCTGATAATACAGCCGCCCCTCCACATAAGAGCTATACCGCCGTAGTTCAGATTCCATTTGTATTCGTCGGCAGCTGCTTTCATAAGTGCATAACCCTGGGTGTATGAAACAATCTTTGATGCATAAAGAGCATCTTTCAGATTATTTATGAATTTTATTTTGTCTCCGTTGAATTTGGCATCCGGACCATGAAGGATTTTCGAAGCAGATACTCTTTCATTCTTCTCAGCAGAAAGACATCTGGAAAAAACAGCTTCGCCGATAAGCGTGAGTGGAATTCCGAGGTCAAGTGCCGCGATGGCTGTCCATTTTCCGGTTCCTTTCTGACCTGCAGTATCAAGTATTTTGTCAACAAGAGGTTTCCCGTCCGTATCTTTAAAAGCAAGAATGTCGCTTGTTATCTCTATAAGGTAGCTGTCGAGCTCTCCCTCATTCCATTCCTTAAAAATCAGGTGCATCTCGTCGGCATTCAGGTGCAGCATATCGCGCATTATATGGTAGGCTTCGGTGATAAGCTGCATATCACCGTACTCTATACCGTTATGCACCATTTTTACAAAATGGCCGGCACCATTCTCTCCAACCCAGTCACAACATGGAGAACCGTCCTCAACTCTGGCAGCAATTGCCTGGAAAATAGTCCTGACCAGCGGCCAGGCAGCTTTTGATCCTCCGGGCATAATAGATGGTCCGAGTAATGCCCCTTCTTCTCCGCCTGATACACCGGTACCTATATAAAGAAGCCCTTTGCTTTCTACATATGCTGTTCTTCTGTTCGTATCGGGGAAATGGGTGTTACCGCCGTCAATTATTATATCGCCTGGTTCAAGATGTGGGATGAGTATATCGATCATCTCATCCACAGCGTCACCGGCTTTTATCATTAGCATTACTTTCCTTGGCCTTTCCAGCGAACTGATTAGTTGCTCAATTGAATGAGTACCGACGATGTTCCTGCCCTTTGCTCTTCCGGCAAGAAAGTTGTCGACTTTCTCTGTATGCCTGTTAAAGACAGAAACCTGAAAACCCTTACTTTCCATGTTGAGAACAAGATTCTCACCCATCACAGCCAGCCCTATTAATCCTATGTCTGATAGATTTTTCATAATTTCATCTTTTATCTTTTGTCTTTTATCTTTTATCTTTTGTTTTATAGTATTCGGCTACAATCTCATCCATAACCTTACATGTTCTGGCAGCTGTCAACCCTGTGCTTGGAGATGTACCTTTCCCGTGAAGAGACTGGACTATTTTCCCGATAAGGTTGAGCTGAACATGTTCGGGACGTTCATTAATGAACTGTTTAGTGCCTGATCCGGTCTTCAGAACAATAGGTATAAAGCTGAAGCTTGAGAAACTTATAGACCCGCTGTCTCCTACGATCTCTATTGTATCTCTTCCACTTTCAAGGGATGCATTAAAACACCAGGTACCCGTCCCGACTATATCGTTGCCCATTAAAAATTCAGCAGTGACAAAATCTTCTGCTTTATACAGACCTGCCTGATTCAGAACTATTGATCTAACATTTCTTACCGGGCCAAATACATAATCAAGCCAGTCAAGCTGGTGTGAGCCAAGATCAAAAAAATGGCCTCCGCCTGAAATTACAGGGTCGACACGCCATGGCAGATTTCCTTCTGTTTCATCTTTTGAAGGCGATTTGAACAGCTGTAACTGGACGAATCGTACCTTACCTATGCTTCCTTTCTCAATGAGATCTTTTACCATAAGAAAGCCTGGCAGAGCCCTTCGGTAATATGCGACAAAGACAGGGACCTTATGTTTTTCAGCAGTATTGTTGATTTTCTGACATTCAGCAAAGTTAAGTGCCATGGGCTTTTCAATGTAGACAGGCTTCCCGGCTTTAATTGAGGCAATGGCGTATTCTGCATGGTTTACGGGGGGAGTTGCTACATAAACCGCATTTATCTCTTTATCGTTAATGAGATCATAGGCGTCAGAATAAACTTTTGGTACTTTATGCCTCCTTGCATAATCTTCTGCCAGATCCCTGTTCCTCCGCATTACAGCAATTAGCCTTGAATCCTTAACTTTATTAAAAGCCGGTCCGCTTTTAACTTCAGTAACACTACCGCAACCAATTATACCCCAGTTTATCATTTTATATTAGTTTTATTCTACTATTCAATTATTCTTTCGGCTGAAGACCATAAACCCAGTGCCGGATTTGAAATATAAAATATCTCCTCTCCATCATACGTATTATTGAAACCATCCTTAAGCTTCTCCGGATCGTATTTCTTAACCATTTCCGCCAGGTCGTGAAATCTGAAGTTGACTGATTCTATTTCCTTTTTTGTCAGATGTCCCGGGCAGTATGTTATTAAGAACCTTCCTTCTGAGCTTCCATGAATAAGATGAGCCGCAGCACTCAGGTTGTTTCGTAACTCTTCGTTTTCATTGACATATTTCAGGGTAGCCTGTGTGCCATAATAACCGTATTTTCTGATCAACCTGTCGATCTCTTTATCCTCCCCAAACTCTTTAAGCCCCGGTGCCAGTACAATAAGCTCTCCATTATCAGCCATTGCCATCCTAGTGCGGTATATACTTTTATTACCCAGCCATGTGCTTTTAAACTCAGACGGATTGAGATATACAATTACTTTCTTCAATGGATTATCAAGTATGGAGAAATTGACTTTTACCGACAGATCAGAAGCCATTCTGAAAACCTCTTGATCATCACCAATATACAACCCCCTGACTACCAGATTTCCAATATTATCACGCCCTATAACCGTTAGAATATATACGACAGGAAGATGAGTAAGGAATCTGTCAGATGCATAATTTAAAAGGGTTCTAACAGGATTACCGGCTTTGCCCATTATCCTTTCCATCCCGTAGACTGCACCTATAAAATGACTTTTGTTTATGCTGTCGGGGCCACCTGTACCGATCAGCAGGTTTTTATTATAGTTGGCCATGCCTATTACCTCATGCGGAACAACCTGTCCGACAGAAAGAATAAGATCGTGTCCTCCGTTATATACGAGGTTATTAAGTTGTACCGGCCAGGAATAATTAAGTGCTCCCATGGTTATTTCTGAAATGAAATCCCCGGGTACCGTTCCTACTGTAACCACATCTTTTCTCCAGTTGTGGATGCGAAATAAATTTTCAGGTATACCCCTGAACATTTCAGAAATCTCATTTTCTGACATTGGAGCATGAGTACCCAGAGCTGGAAGAATGTCTTTAAGGTTATGATGATAATAATTATATATCATACCTGTAATGTCACCAGCCCTGGAATGGAAACGTGTAAAATCAGGTGGCACAACAAGTACCTTTTTCCTGATACCCAGTTTCTCCAATGCAGAATACACCCCGGCTTCGAGGTCCTGCAGATCTAAAAACATATTTTCGTCACCTGATTTGAAATAGATCATTTTTTACTTTTTTAAGACCATGTATTTCCTCTGTCTTCTCCATTAGTTAAAGATTTTTTTCTATCGTCAATAATATTTAAAACATCGCCTGAAATACATCGCCTGTCATATATAATACAACACCTATTTCCATTTCGGATGTTCCGGCAGGAAAGCTTCAAACTCCTTAATAAGTTCAGCCTCATAAGCACCCTTATATGTTCCTGCGAAGAACCTGTCAAGGCCTTCTTTGAACAATCTTTCCCACGACGTTTCCTCTTCTCCCGGGTTAACAGGGAAAAAGAGGACTCCATTTGATCTGGCTGCTTTAAGATCTCCATTAGCATCACCTATCATAAGTATCTTATCATCAGGATATTTGCCTTTAGCTGCAAATTTGAGATGTTCGGCTTTTGTACCATGTTCCTGACCGGCGATCATCCTTACATATTTGTCGATGTTGTTCTCTTCCCATTCACGTTTAAGAGCTTCAAACGGTGTCTGCGAAATGACCATGGCATCAGCTTTTAATTTCATTTTATCAAGGCATTCCCTTACATAGGGAAAAGGACTCAGGCCAAAGACCATTTTTTCAATATCTTCATTTACTTTCAATGACCATTCAAGAGCTTTATTTATAAACGGATCATTTACTTCAGCTGCATATTTCATCAACGCTGGATTTCCCAGCTTAGTTTCTTTTTTAGTCCATTCGATAAGAGAATCAGAAGAAGGAACCGTAAAGTTCCTGGCATTTACTTCGGGACGAGTTGCCAGAAGCCTGAGAGTCTCACATACGGCAAGAAAGCGGTTGCAGCCTCTTGTGGTGGAATAGAGGTTCACAAATTCCCATGTCTCCCGGGCGTATTTAGATACAGGCTGCATTCTGAAATATTTTATAAAGTTGGGACAGAAACACTCTTTCTGCTTTATCTCCATAGTATCAAATGCACAACCATCTGAGTCTATTCCAATGAAAAACTCCTTTTCCGGTTTAAAGGCAAGTAATTGCGCATGTGGGTTCATAATATTTAAAGTCAAAAGTTAAAAGTCAAAAATCGGAAGTCGGAAGCCGGAAGTCGGAAGTCTGAAGTCGGAAGTCTGAAGTCAAAATCCGATTACCGATTACCGATTACTGATTACCGGGAACCTCCTGCCTGTAAGCTTCCGGTTGATAATCTGCAAGTTTTTTATCTGCAAATTTCATCTCAAACTGTGCGAATCTCTGTCTTCCATTTATCATAGGAACAGATGGCCAGTCTTCCCCTATAAGAGGTCTCACATATGCAAGAAATTCATCGGTGACATCGTAACGATTTTTAGCAATCCATTTCTCCGGGAAGGTTCTTTCTGATAATGCAACTTTCTCAAGAGGTACCTTATCGTACCTGACATTATAGATTATCCCGGGTTCTCTCAATATTGTAGCCATCCATCCATTGCCATCATATACGGCTATTTCAACTGCTTTCTGTCCTACTTTATACGCTTCATCAAGGTCAACTATTGACGTATAGGCAGTTGAATGACGCTGGTCAGTCCCCATAACCTGACCCCGGGCAGCTCCCCTTGCTTTAAGACCCTTTTTGTTAAGATAGTTTACAACGGTCTGAAATACTGAGCTCTGACTCGATCCGAAGGAAGTATGTCCGAAAGCATCCTTAACTTCCCCAATACCACCTGCGTCAAATCCCTCGCTAATAACGACAATGCACCGTCCGTCATTTTTTAGCTGTTCATTTATATTATCAGCCATAGTTTCAACTGATACTTTCGACTCAGCCATGTAGATCTGCAGAGGCATAATCCTTTCAGGATCAGCAAGTCTGGCTGATGCAGGAATATACCCTATTTTGCGGCCCATAGCCTGCATAACAAGTACAGGATCTGCAGGAGAAGAACCCTGATTTTCCTCGTTGGCATTCTGGATGATATGCGACCAGTACCTGGCAACACTTCCATATCCGGGTGTATGATCGATAAGTTTAAATTCATTGTCACCAACGTCATTATCGATTGTTTTTGGAACGCCCACAGCAACAAGATCAAGACCTCTTATTCTGGCCAGATCACTTACTTTCAAAGCAGTATGTTGTGAATCGTTACCACCTATATAGAAAAAATAGCCAATTTCATGCGCCTGAAATACATCCATGATCCTTTGAAAATCTTTATGCTGGCTGTCTCTGAGTTTGTAACGGCATGTTCCAATACTTCCTGCTGCAGGGGTCGTTCTTAACAGGGCAATCTCTTCTTCTTTCTGCATCGAGAGATCAAGTAATTCCTCATTCAATACTCCTTCAATTCCATGCCAGCCTCCGTAAATTTTGCCAAATTTATCGGGGAACATTTTGCATGCCTCAACAATTCCCCTTAATGAATTATTGATGACCGGTGATGGTCCACCCGATTGAGCTACAATAACGTTTCTTGACATCTTTATTAGTTATAATAATGTATTGGTATTGAATTTTGTTGCTTTTAATTCTTTTATTGTCAGTTGCTAGTAGCTCGTAGCTCGGTGCTCGTTGCTAGTTGCTTGGTGCCATGTTCCATCTACCGTAAGTCGTGCGTCGTATGTCGTGCTCCCTAGACTCCGGAATACGCACTAAACCCTCCGTCGACCGGGATCACCACGCCTGTCACGAACTTTGAAAGATCTGAAGCCAGGTACAGCAGAGTTCCAGTCATTTCTTCAGGTGTTCCGAATCGTTCCATGGGTGTGCTCGAAAGTATTTTCTTTGCCCTGGGTGTTGGTTCTCCTGTCTTTTCATCGGTGAGAAGGAATCTGTTTTGATCCGTAAGAAGAAAACCCGGTGCAATTGCATTTACTCTGACTCCTGTCAATGAAAAATGAACTGCCATCCATTGGGTAAAATTATTTATTGCTGCCTTTGCCGCAGAATATGCAGGTATCCTGGTAAGAGGTCTGTACGAATTCATGGAAGAAATATTAATGATGACTCCTGACCTCTTCCTTATCATTTCCGCGGCAAAAACCATCGATGGTATTAAAGTACCTTTGAAATTGAGGTCAAATACCTTGTCGAATCCTTCAAACCGGAGTCCAAAAAATGTATCTTCCTGATTCTCTGTTCCATCCATCTTTTCGACTCTTGTGGTGGCATCGGGTGAATTACCCCCGGCTCCGTTAACCAGTATGTCAATGGCACCAAAGGATGAAAGAATCTTTGCACTGGCTTTCTCAAGAGAGGGTTTATCCAGAACATTTGCATGCATTCCTGTTGATAATATATTAAACTCTTTTTCAATATCTTCGGCAATCTTTACTGCTCTTTCAATATTCTGATCGAGAATTGCGGTTTTTACTCCATGTGCAGCAAGGGCCCGGGCCATAGTTGAACAGATTATGCCTGCACCTCCGGTGAGTACAGCCACTTTCCCTTTAAGATTAAAATCGTTCATTTGTAATATTCATTTATTGAATCCGAAATAATCCCTGGCATTTTTATATGAAATGCCTTCTATAAGCTGCCCGAGCAGTTCTTCTTCGTCAGGGATCAGTCCCTTTTCCACCTCTTCGCCTACCCAGTTGCAGACAATTCTTCTGAAATATTCATGACGGGGGTAGGAGAGGAAACTTCGTGAATCGGTGACCATTCCGACAAACCATCTTAATGAACCTAATGATGCAAGATCGGTGATCTGTTTCTGTATTCCGTTTTTTTGATCCAGAAACCACCAGGCCGCACCATATTGAACTTTGGCAACAGTTGATCCATCATTAAAATTGCCGGCCATGGTAATCATTACTTCATTGTCGGCCGGATTAAGGTTATAAAGAATGGTTTTTGCCAGTTGGTCGGTGCTGTCCAGGGTACTCAGAAATTTTGAGATTTTTGTAACATCCTGGGAAATACCTATTGAATCCCACCCTGTGTCAGGTCCCATTTTACTGAACATGCGTTCGTTGTTATTTCTTATTGCACCCACATGAAATTGCTGTGTCCATCCTCTTTTATGATTCATCCTGCATACTTCAAGCAAGACTGCTGACCGGTATTTCTCAGTTTCTTCAGCTGACAGATACTCTCTTTTAAGCAGCTTTTTAAAGATCCTGTTTATATCCGGCAGGGTATAGTTGTCGAAATAGAAACGATCAAGGCCATGGTCAGAGAGACGGGCTCCCATTTCATGAAAAAACTGGTGACGTTTATCAAGCGCATCAATAAGCGACCCGAAATTTCTTATCTCAGTTTCACTGGCATTCTCAAGTTTAGAAATATAAGTTCTGTATTTTTCAGGGTCTTCAGTTTTGATAATGTTGTCGGGCCTGAATGTGGGAAGAACGCTAACCTCAAACGATCCTTTCAGTTTCCGGTGATGTTCCAGATTATCAGTAGGATCATCTGTGGTGCATATTGTTTCAGCTTTCATTTTTCTTATCAGCGCTTTTGCGCTGAAATCTCTGGTTTGCAACATCTCAGAAGCAAATTTGTATATTCTTTTTGCCGTGGAGGCAGACAAAAGCTTTGTTATGCCGAAGTATCTTGCCAGTTCAAGATGAGTCCAGTGAAACAAGGGATTGCCTACAGTTGTGGGCACTGTTTCAGCCCACTTAATAAACTTTTCAGCGTCGGAAGCATTGCCGGTACAGTATTTTTCTTCGATCCCGTTGGTTCTCATGGCGCGCCACTTATAATGATCCCCTTCAAGCCATGCCTGTGATAAATTGTCAAATTGGCGATCTTCTGCTATCATGGCGGGAGAAAGATGGCAGTGAAAATCTATGATTGGCTGATTATAAGCATATTTGTGATATAGCCTTTCAGCTGTCTTGTTATAGAGAAGAAAATTATCATGAATAAATGGTTTCATCTTATTAACCCGGATTGAAAATTTTGATAAATTTGAATTTTATTGTGTCGTTAACGATCACGAAAATATAAATTTCATACCTAATATCAAAAATTATATGAGTTATTAACAATTATTTACATCGTCTGACAGCCAAAAAGAAATTTACTGTATCCTCAGATTATAAGATATTTTGTTTAACTTATCATTCTTATGCAAAAAACCGATTATATGAATATTAAATGTAAATTTCTGATATTTATTTTTCTGATATTTATTTTTCTGATCAGCTCTTTGTCCGCTTCTTCACAGGATCAATTATCCCCTGCATTTAAAACTGATATAAATAAGACCGATATAAAAACCGTACTTAAAGCCGTGGCAGACTGGCAGATCAAGACTCCACTTACACATGATCTTGCTGACTGGACAAATGCCGCATTGTATGCAGGTATGGTTGAATGGGCCGGGATAGCCGGAAATGATTCCTACTATGAATGGCTGAAAGCAATAGCAGACAAATGTTCATGGACCTATCTCAAACACGACAATCCCTTACGAAGGTACCACGCCGACGATTATTGTATCGGACAGGTCTATATTGAACTTTATCGCAGGTATAATGATAAAAATATGATCAGTCCGCTGCGGGCTTACCTTGATCAGATCCTTAAAGATCCGGCCAAAGGTGACCTGAAATTTGTCGATACTGATGATTATTGGTCATCTCAGCGCTGGTCGTGGTGCGATGCCCTGTTTATGGGGCCGACAGTATGGGCAAAAATGTCAAATGTCACGGGAATGCGAAAGTACCGCGATTTTATGTACAGCGAATATAAAGCTACCACCGACTATCTCTATGACAAAGATGAACATCTCTATTTCAGAGACTCAAACTATTTTACAAAAAAGGAGACCAATGGCGCCAGGGTATTCTGGGGTAGAGGCAATGGCTGGGTTTTTGCAGGCCTTCCTATTATACTGAAAGAACTTCCTGCCAATTATAAACACAAGGAATACTTTGTGAAAATTTTTCAGGAAATGGCTGCGAAGCTGATCTCCCTTCAGTCTGCTGATGGGTTCTGGCATGCCAGTCTTCTCGATCCAGCAAGCTATCCGAACCCGGAAATGAGTGCTACGGCGTTCTTCGTGTTTGGAATGGCCTGGGGGATTGATAATGGTTATCTTGAAAAGGATACCTATCTTCCTGCAATTGTAAAAGGATGGAAATCGATGGTCACATCTGTATGGCCCGACGGAAAAGTTGGTTTTATTCAACCTATTGGTGCTGATCCAAAAAGTGTTACAAGGGAAATGACCGAGGTATACGGTGTTGGCGGGTTCCTGATGGCTGGCACGGAAATGGTAAGGTTAATAGATCATGGAATACTGTAATTAAGGTTAAGGTTAAGGTTAAGGTTAAGGTTAAGGTTAAGGTTAAGGTAAAGACAAAATTATAACATTAGATATTAACTTAAATAGTTGAAGAATTAGCCCCCCTGAGGGGGGGGTGAAGGGTAATAAGGTTAAGGTTGAGGTAAAGACAAAATAATGTCAATAGATATTCACTTAAATAGTTAAAGAATTAGCCCCCCTGAGGGGGGGTTGGGGGGTAATAAGGTTAAGGTTGTGGTAAAGGTAAAGACAAAATAATGTCAATAGATATTAACTTAAATAGTTGAAGAATTAGCCCCCCTGAGGGGGGGTTGGGGGGTAATAAGGTTGAGGTTGAGGTTAAGGTTGAGGTAAAGACAAAATAATGTCAATAGATATTAACTTAAATAGTTGAAGAATTAGCCCCCCCTGTGGGGGGGTTGGGGGGTAATAAGGTTAAGGTTGAGGTAAAGACAAAATAATGTCAATAGATATTAACTTAAATAGTTGAAGAATTAGCCCCCCTGAGGGGGGGTTGGGGGGTAATAAGGTTAAGGTAAAGATAAAGACAAAATAATGTCAATAGATATTAACTTAAATAGTTGAAGAATTAGCCCCCCCTGAGGGGGGTTGGGGGGTATTAAGGTTAAGGTAAAAAGGAGACTAAGGGTAAGCAGAGACATCAAAGTGATACTCCGTTAGAAACTCTGTATTACTCAGTGGGTAATAGAAGTTACGAATTGCAATTTAACTGTAACATATTATGAAACAGAAATTTATATTGATGATTGTCTTTATTATGGCAGCAACACTTTGTCTAAATGGTCAGGAATTTCTTAAAGCAAAGGGAAAAGAGATTGTAAACGGGAAGGGTGAAAATGTCCTTTTGAAAGGTATCGGCCTGGGTGGGTGGATGCTGCAGGAACCTTATATGTTACAGCTCTCAAAAGCCGCAGGAACACAGACTGAGATCAAGTCAAAAATAGCAGATTTGATCGGTAAGGAAAACTGTGACATTTTTTATGATAATTATCTTAATAACATGATAACTGAAAGAGATATCGATTCTCTGAAAAGGTGGGGTTTTAATTCTATCAGGCTGCCTATGCATTATAACCTTTTTACATTGCCGGTCGATAAAGAGCCGGTTGCGGGACAAAATACATGGTTGAAAAGGGGCTTTGACCTTACCGATAAGCTTTTATCCTGGTGTAAAAAAAATCAAATTTATCTTATCCTTGATTTACATGCCGCACCGGGAGGACAGGGAAATGACCGGCCGATAGCTGATGTTGACACTCTTAAACCTAATCTCTGGCAAAGTGAAGCCAATCGACAGAAAACCATTGCGCTTTGGAAAAAACTGGCAGAACGCTATTCAAATGAAGAATGGATTGGAGGTTATGACCTGTTAAATGAGACAAATTATAAAATGGAAGGAAATGAACCTTTGAAAAAGCTGTTCCTGTCTTTAACCAGTGCGATCAGGAAGGTCGACAAAAATCATATCATTTTTATTGAAGGAAATCAGTTCGCAAATGATTACACAGGATTGACTCCTCCCTGGGATGATAATATGGCTTACAGTTTCCATAAGTATTGGAATGCTACCACAGTCGAAACTATACAGAAATATCTTGATATAAGAAATAAATTCAATGTTCCCATCTGGATGGGTGAATCAGGCGAAAATACAAATGAATGGTTTAAATCAGCCGTTAAACTCTTTGAATCAAATAATATTGGCTGGTCCTGGTGGACAATAAAAAAGATAGGTTCTGAAAGTGGTCTAATGACCATTACTGAGCCAGCTGGATATAAGAAGATTATTAGTTACTGGGAGGGAAAGGGACCAAAACCCAGTGTTGATGAAGCCCGGGCAACTTTAATGGAACTGGCCGGGAATGTAAAAATTGAAAAGTGCAAAATAAATTATGATGTGCTGCATGCTTTGTTCGGGAAATAATGGCTTAAAGGCGTAAAGACTTAAAGGCGTAATGGCGTAAAGGCATTACAGAATAGCAAAATAACAAAATAACGAAATACATGTACACCGTAGCTTTAGCGAAGGTGTAACAAAACAACGACAATATATGAAATTAGAAATCAGATATGCTGCACATCCTGAGGATGTTAAAAATTATGACACAGAAAAATTAAGGAAGGAGTTCCTGATTGAAAATATTTTTGTTCCTGATGAGATATCTCTCGTATATTCTATGTACGACAGATATATAGTTGGTGGTGCAATGCCGGTTAAGAAACCATTAAAACTGGAAACTACTGAAGAGCTGAAGTCCGAACAGTTTCTCGACAGACGGGAGGTGGGAATCATTAATACAGGAGGGGAGGCGAGGGTAGAAGCAGGAACAGATTCGTATATCCTGGGGTTTAAAGAAGCATTATACCTGGGCAAGGGCACCAAAGATGTCGTTTTTACATCGAAAGATCACAAAAAACCGGCTAAGCTGTATATTAATTCTGCCCCGGCTCATCACCAGTTTCCATCGGGGAAAGTCACTCTTGCTGATGCAGAGGTTGTGGTTCTTGGCAGTCAGGATACTTCCAATCACCGGACAGTGAATAAGCTGCTTGTAAACAGTATAATAGAAACCTGCCAGTTGCAGATGGGCATGACCGAATTAAGGAAAGGAAGCGTTTGGAATACCATGCCGGTTCATACTCATAACAGGAGGATGGAGGCGTATTTTTATTTTGAGGTACCTGATAATCAGGCAATATGTCACTTTATGGGAGATCCTGATGAAACACGGCACATATGGATGAAGAATGATCAGGCTGTTCTTTCCCCGTCGTGGAGCATACATAGCGCCGCTGGTACTTCAAATTACACCTTTATCTGGGGTATGGCAGGGGAGAACCTCGATTATGGAGATATGGATGTTAGACAACCTGACACACTTAAATAATTTTAAACTCCGTGTAACTCTGTGCTCCTTTGTGTAACTCTGTGTAAGTTCTTAAAAAAAATAGTTACACAGAGAACCACAGAGAAGGCACAGAGTTGCACAGAGAATAAAAGAGATACTATGAATGATTTATTTGATTTAAAAGGAAAAGTTGCACTTGTAACAGGCGGAACACAGGGTATCGGTCTGGCAGTGGGACTGTTACTCGCAAAAGCAGGAGCCTCGGTATGTGTTAACGGCCGTAATGATGAAAAACTTAAGAACTGCAAGGATGAATTCTGGAAAAAGGGCCTTGAAGTTTTCACCCTTAAGTTTGATGTTACCAATGAGAAAGAGGTGGATAAAGGAATTTCCATGATTGAAAAAAGAGTCGGTCCGGTTGATATACTGGTAAATAACGCTGGCATAATAAAAAGAATACAAATCCTCGATATGGCGCCCGATGACTTCAGGCATGTGATTGATATTGATCTGGTTGCTCCATTTATTGTTTCAAAGAGAGTTGTGCCGGAGATGATAAAGAAGCGCAGGGGAAAGATTATCAACATGTGTTCCATGATGAGCGTATACGGACGGAATACGGTTTCTGCATATGCTTCGGCAAAAGGGGGGCTAAAGCTTCTCACCCAGAATATGACTTGCGAATGGGCAAAGTTTAATATTCAGATCAATGGGATCGGACCAGGATATATTGCCACCTCATTAACAGCTCCGTTACGTGAACAGGGGCACCCGTTTAATGACCTTGTAATGACACGTACGCCTGCTGGCAGGTGGGGCGAGCCTGAAGATGTTGCCAATGCTGCTCTTTTTCTTGCATCAAAAGCCAGCGATTTTGTAAACGGCCATATACTTTATGTGGATGGAGGTATTCTTGCCAACTTCGGCTATGTAAAAGGGGAAAATGATCTTTAATTGTCTTGCAGTCATGCAGTCTTGCGGTCAGGTCTCTCTGTTCCTTAGTCCCTTAGTCCCTTAGTCATTTCTCCATGGCTCCTTTCTCCCATTCTCCCTTTCTCCCATTCTCCCATTCTCCCATTCTCCCATTCTCCCATTCTCCCATTCTCCCATTCTCCCATTCTCCCCTTCTCCCCTTCTCCCCTTCACCCTTTCACCCATTCTCCCCTTCACCCCTTCACCCCTTCATTCTTTCTCAGGGTTCTCCGGATGGTCATCTGAATAAGGTTTGGCATAAAGATCTTCAACCTTTACTTTATCATTTTGCGGAACCGGCTCAATAGTTATATTATCCTGTTCTTCCGAGGCTTTCCCGTTGAAATAGAGAATTCCTGCAAATATAGGCATAAGAGGAAGCGTCAAAGCGCTGACAACCGCTGAAAGTATAATGAAAAGAGGATTTGTCGTATCATTAACCAGATTTGATCCGGACTGAGGATTTATTATGGTTTTTATAAAATCTCCCGTAAAAGGGAGAAGGATGACAGCAGATAGTATTATTGAAATAACAATGAGTATGATAATAAATACGGCTACCCAGCCAATGTTGGGCCAGAAATTTTTATGGACAAGCCTTATGATCCTGGAAATGGCATTTGCAATATTAGGTCCCTCGACCATAAGTACAGGCAAGACTAAAAGATAAATTGTCATAACATATACCATTGCAAAAAAGGCGCCGACAATAAGCACAAAGAATCCAAGAACAATAGCAATACCACCAGCAAAAGCCAGGAGAATAATTATTATGATGTATGGTATAAAATATTTAAGCGACTTTAAAGCTGAAACGAAAATATTGTTCGTGCTGTCCAACGGATTATACAGGATATAATACTGTAATATATTAGTAAACAGAAGGTTTATCAACGATATTATTAAAATGGGCAGAATCATCTCCTTTATCTTTTCCAGCATAACCATAGGATCGGTAGTGTTCTGTAAATCTTTAAAATTTAATATACTTGTGGCATATTGTATTACCAGCGACATAGCCAGTGATATTATGAACAGGGAGACAAAGTGCTTCTTATAAAAATCCCATAATGTGCCCATTGCGCTGTCTAAATTATGTCTTCGGTATAAAGGGTGGTTGCTGAATTGATCCATGGTTAATATTTTTTTCAAATCTAAACAATAATTTTAAATTAAATGCCTCATGCCCCACACCTCACGCCCCACGCCTCACACCTCACGCCTTACACCTCATTTCCCCCTCCTCCAGTACCTTATTACATTCCCAAAGTGTATAACTCCATTACGTTTTTTTGCCATGAATATACCCTCATTGACACCCTTTATATCTTCAATAGTGTAAAAAGATTTCGGGTTAAACATTTCAATCAGCTCAAGAACATTCGCAAGCTCATTCCTGTTAACAATAGTATAAATCAGATGTACATTCTGCCTGGCTCCTCGTGCTTCAACAACTGTGGCCCCAAACCCGCTTTTGTTAAGCATCTGTACAAGTTCCTGGCCTCTTTCGTGAGCGAAAACCCTGATCATCTGAATGCCCATTGCAAGCTTCTCTTCTATGATCATCCCGACAAAATTCCCGGTAGCAAAACCTGCAGCGTAAGCCACATAATTTACGTAGTTGTCGAGGTTTTGCATTATTTTGCTTATAGCGATAATCCATATGAGGACTTCAAAAAAGCCAAGGAAAGGAGCAATATTTCTTTTCCCTTTTGAAACAAAGATAATTCGCATTGTACCTATCGATACATCGCAGATCCGGGCAAGAAAAATAAAAACAGGTATCATTACGTAGCTGAAAACATTTGAATTCAAGAATGAAGTATCCATGATGCTTGTAGTTAGTGTGATAACAAATATAGTAATTATGGCGCAATGACACAAAGGCACAAAGGCGCAAAGGCATAATGGCACAAAGGCGGGACTATTGATAGGTCCTCATAAATGCGTGATGATTGCAGGAATCAGAAATTAGAATTTGAAAATGTAACCGGCCGAGAGATTAAAAAATGATGTGTTCTCAGGTCTGGTATCAGAACCCGGGGACCTGGGAAAATTAAAATTATACCCTGCCCTGAGATCAAAATTCCTGTAGATAAAACCCAGGGGCAACCTGATCATTGTGTTCATAAGGCCAAAGGTGTTATCTTCGGAGGTTATCTCGACTGAATGTCTTTGAAATTGAATGTACTGACTGGGTATAACTATTTGGTTACCAAAGTACATTGATAGCTCCGGAGAAAATTTAAGGCTGGAGAAAAGGCCGAATTTAATAATTGTAAAATCAGTGAATAAATCCCACGATGCCTGGAATGAAGGATCATTTCCTGCAAGCAGGGAAATGTCGGCTGATGTGCCAATATGTTTTCTCTGATAAGTTACTCCCAGGTTGAATGAACTGTTAAAATCACTCTCAGCGATTGAATCGTTTTTGGCAAAAAAGAACCGGTTATAAGTAGCTCTGATTCTTAGCCCCGTCAAACCCGAAATACTGTTATTATAACCGATTGAGGCTATAGTTGTATTATATTTTGGCTGGAAACCACTATATAATATACCTGCCACTGATACATTAAGTCCCTTAGGACCTAAATAGTATACCTGGTTTGAAATATTATACTGGTCTATTCCAAGGTCCTGCCCGGAAAAATATGTTTTGTTCTCAAATTCGCTCCTGGCATAAATAAACCTGTCGGTTGTCATAGTATTTAAAAGATCATTGATGTCCGCTTCATTAAGCAGAACGGCTTCCAGTAGAGAATCCCGCGTATTACTTCCAAACAGAAACTCATCAAGTAATCCGTTAACTGCTCCCTCCTGGGCAATAACCCGGGAAGAAAACAATATCATAATAATAATTGGTCCAATTCTTTTCATCAGGGGATAAATATTTTCTACAGGGTCAGCGTTAACCCTGAAAGATTGTGGTTATTTTGTTTTTGTTACGGAAATGGTCTATAAAAGTCATTTGAGATATTTTTTAAATCCATTATTCCTGTACCAGTTTTATATGCCAGGATGTCTGTTTCTTAAACGGACTCTCTGAAATGATGCCCTGTTTTGCTGTGCCTTAGTCATTGCCATTCTTCTGATTCCCATTCTCTGCTGTTCAGAAAGAGTAGCCCGGATAGCATATTTTTGCGACTTTATCTCATTCCTGTGAGTTTTGATCATTCTGATCTGATCAGCAGATAAGGAGGCCTGAAATGATTTCAGCTTTTCTTCACGTGTAAATCCGGGATTAGTAAGAATATCAAGTTGATTCCCTGTAAGCGATTCCCTGAAGGCATTCCTGAAATTAATCTGGTTTTGCCTGATTTCTTTTATGGCAGCTATCTGTCCTTCCGATAAACTTCCACCTTTAGTCTGAGATTTCGTTACAGTCTCTTTTACATCCTGAGCTGACAGCGTTACTGAAGTCAGTATTATTATCAGCAAGTTCAGGAGGCTCTTATGGAAAATTCTTTTCTTGCTCATGAATAATTTTTTATATTGATTTTATTTCTTTGATGAACTAATTGTAAAAAGGTTTAATCGTTTTTTAAACTTTTAGTGATATTACTTGTTAAAAAGAAGTAAGCTATATTTGAAACCATTAAAGATTTGGGCTTTGCATAATAATTATTTAGCTCGATTCGTTGAAATAAAAATAATACTTTTATAATTAATATTAATCAAAACAAAAATGCTTATGAAATTGAGTAAAATGACAATTCCGATAATCCTTTCATTGGTGATTGGGATTGCAATCGTATCCTGTACGGGAAATAAAACAAAAAAACCGATGCATTCAGGTGTGGAATATTACAGGGATCTTCAATTCAGTGAGACTCCCTACGACATTGAGAAAGGCACCCATCCTCTGACGGGCGATGAAGCAAAGACAGTTAACAGCTACAAGTTCACATATGATAAAGCAGGACGCCTTTTATCTGTGGAATTTTGCAGAAATAATGTTCTCCTGGGTTATTCTTCAATGGGCGGAGCGGCAAAAATTACCTATGATTATGACGGGAATAAGCAGACGAAGCATTATTTCGATAAGGATAACCAGCCAATCGAATCAGGAGGAGTATTTGCTTCCGAATATATGACTGATTCCGATGGGAATCGGGTAGGGCTTATGAATTTGGGCAAGGATGGATCTATGGTGGAAAACAGGAATAAAATTCATTCATGGTCATGGAGCATTCTCCCAAACGGAATGGTAAGAGAACTCCGATATAATTTGAAAGGAGAGGAAACGGTAATGAATCCCTTCTGCCCGTTTTATGAACTCAGGTTCACCTATAATGACAAAGGGTATCCTGTAAAAATGGCAAACTATAAAGCAGATACTTTATATAACTGTACTGCTGAGAATTGTGGTGATATAGGTGTGTCATATTTCACATTCACTCCCAACCAATATGGTGATGTAGAGACCTTTTCGGTATTCAATGTTACAGGGCAGATGTCAAATCTATACTGGGGCTGGTCAAAAAGGATCGACAAGTTTGATGAAAATGGTTACCCGGTTGAAACTTCATATTTTGATCAGGATGATGAATATGTTGGAGGAAAACTAGTGCCGATAACTCAGTATACTTACGACAGTCATGGTGCCCTGACAGAAGCCAGGAGCATGGATAAGGATAGCAATTTGATGAACAATCCTTCAAATGGAGTTGCCATTACCGATTATAAATACGATGACCTGGGCCATCGTACGGAAACGATGTTATATGATAAGGACCATGTTGTTGTTAAACAATAATTAAGCTGAAAAATTTTGTTATGAAGAAACATTATTACAGGGTACTCTTTCTTTCACTGGCTGTAATTATTACTATCGCAGGATGTTCAGGAAATAAAAATAAGACAGAAAACAAGCAGCAGATGCCTGAACCTGTTCCGGAGGTCAAAAAAAACATCGTTATAGGTGAAGAAGCGTCCTTGCTGTTAAAAGATCTTGCGGATAATGGCGATTATGTCAAAAGTAAGGAGTACCCTTCTCTCATTAAAGCATCTGTTGTTCATGACAATCTGGCTAATAACCAGCTGGTTATAGATCTCCGATCATCAAAGCTGTTCTCAGAAGGTCATATTAAAGGAGCTGTCAATAAAAAATTTGAAGAACTAATATCATATTTTGAAACCGGAATTAAGCCCTTCGAGTATGATAGGATAATCCTGGTAAGTGAAGATGGCCAGATCTCCAGTTACACAACTTCTCTGTTAAGACTTATGGGGTATGGAAATGTATATTCCATGCGTTGGGGTATGAGCGCATGGAATAAAAAATATGCAGATGAAGGTTGGTTCAAAGATGTTTCAGATAAATATGAAGCTGACCTTGAAACCAAAGTAAATGAAAGACCTGAAGCTACCGGTATGCCAGACCTCAATACCGGGATGAAAACAGGAGCTGAGGTTGGAGCAGCCAGGTTCAAAAAGCTCTTTGAAGAGGGTACCGGCAATATCCTGATTACTGCTGACGAAGTATTCAGCAACCCGCAGAAATATTACATAATTAACTTCGAACGGAAAGATAAGTATGAAGATGGGCATATTCCCGGAGCAGTCAGATATAAACCAGAGAGCACGCTGGGATATGTCGATGAGATGGCTTCTATACCCACCGGTAAAACAGTGGTTGTCTATTGCGGTACAGGACATAATTCGGGTTTTGCAACTGCTTACCTGCGTCTTTTCGGTTATGATGCCAGGACCCTTAAATGCGGGAATAACAGCTTTATGTATGATAAGATGATCAAAGAGAGATCTGCGTTGTCATGGTTGCCATTTACTGCAGCCGAAACAAATAATTTTGATGTTATAAAATAATTTCAGGAGTTTCTGCTTTTAAAATTCCGGCCTGGATATAGTATCCGGCCGGAATTTATATTTTAGAACCTCATTATCTTTTTCAGTGGTAAGTATATATAATTGTCTTATGCCCATTTGACTGAGTACCATCCATACTCTTGATAAAACTTCCGGTTCCGATGAGTAGAGTAAAACGGGTCCGGTATACCTCCTGATTAAGTGAATATTTTTCTTATTAAGTATTGAATCTGCAGGAATATTTATCACGTTATTAATGTTTTCAATGTTACTGATTTCTTTTTTGTCAAGATTGATTACCAGTTTTTCGCCCGGAAGAGCCTGGTACTGATCTGCAGCAATAATATTCGATCCCGACATTGAGGGCCCGGCCCATTTTTTTGCATTAACCTTAAAATTATTGCCTCCAAACTGCCTTATTATCACAAGAATAATAATCGTCAGAACAATAATAATTAATGCACCGTATTTCTTCATTAACTCCATTTATCAATGTTCAATTTCACACTTAAGCCTACAGCCTTCTACCTCACACCTCACACCTCACACCTCACACCTCACACCTCACACCTCACACCTCACACCTCACACCTCACACCTCACACCTCACACCTCACACCTCACACCTCCTTATTCACATCCCCCGTCGAGTTTTTTCGCTTCAATTTGTTTAGATTCAATGTATTTAGATTTTAGACTGTCTGGCAGGCTGTTAATTTCGGTGAATAATTTCTTTGCCCTGGTTCTGGTCTCGAAAATGGCATTTTCCCTGGCTGAAATCCTGTCTCCTGTAAAACTGCTGTTCATGATGGTTCTGAACCATTCATTGAGGCCTCCTTTCATAACATATACATTGTTATATTTCATCCCTTTGGCGATAACAAGAGCATAATTTGAATAAATGTCACCGTTTGAATAGAAAATATTCCTTATGTCGTTATTATTCAGATAATTGCCGGGATCAGAATCAAGAAATCTATTGTAGGGTATGTTTACGGAGCCTGGTATATTCATTTTTCTGAATTCCTGAGGAGAACGGAGGTCAATAATTCTTACGGAGGTGTCTTCAGAAACCACAAAATGCGCCACCTGATCAACTGTAAAATATGATTTATTGTCTACTATTTCCGGTAAAAGTTTTTGTGGTCTGACAGTAAATGAACGGCTTGCTGACAAAGGTAATAAGGCAAGAATTATTCCAAGGCACAATAACCCTATTGAAAATTTTTCTCTGGTGTTCATATAATTATTATTTAAAGTTCTTTAGTAATTTCCGGACGTGCAAACCTCTTTTCTGATTTTTCAGCAAGCCAGAACATTACTATTGCTGCTATGATCATCAGAAATATAAAAAGTCCGGGTGAAAGACCCATGATTTCATTAATTTTCTCAGGACCTTTATATGAGCCATTAGCAAGGTTCTGTATTAAAGGATAAGTTTCAGCAAAGAGGAACGCCCCGGAGAGCCCGCCTGCAACAAATATCATAGCATCTATTTTACCTATTGAAAGGGCGCACAAACCTGTTCCGGGACAGAATCCACCCATAATAAAACCGGCACCCATGATGATGCCGCCAACTATTGAGGCATTAACGTAGTATTCATTTACGAATACCATATTAAGGTTCAGAAGTCCGAAGTAACTAAGGAATTGAGATCCGATCAAGGCAACAATGGCTGCAGTAAAGAACACCTTGATAACAGTAGTGTCGTAGCCGTAAAACATTCCTGCCAGCTTTCTGCTTGAGGAAAATCCCGCCTGCTCAAGGGAAAACCCGAAACCTATGCCGATCAGCAGCGCTATCAGGAAACTGAGCCATTCCGGCATTGATATTAATGATGATATTGGTCCCATGAAGATCGTTATTTCGTTATTTCGTTATATTGTTATGTCGTTATGTCGTTATGTTGTTATGTAGTTATTTTGTTATTTCGTTAAATTGTTATGCCTTTGCGCCGTTGAGCCACTGCGCCCTTTTTCAGATCCAGTTCTTTCTGAAAAACCAGGCAAAAAGATATGCCGATCCGAATATTGCTACCATGGTAACAAAGCCCGCTACGGAAAGTACTGCCATACCCGATAACGCCGCTCCGCTTGTGCATCCTCTCGCCAGCTGAGCTCCATATACAAAGAACATCCCTCCGAGAAATGCAAAGATCAACCTCCTCGTGTTTGATATCTTTGGTGATTTCTCAATTTTAAATTTAAGTCTTCCCTTTATTGCCCCTGAAATAAAACCACCTGCCAACACCCCCAGTATCTCAAAGGTAAGCCAGTTTTTAAGCGGCTTTTTACCACCTTCAAAATATTTATTATAATAAACTGAATTCTCCGCATGTTGATGGTCGACCACACCAACTAACGATACCACACAGTACTTTATGCCGCCGCTTGCACCTAGCCCCCGTCCTGACAGGTACATGGCAAGAAGGAGGACTATTCCAAGCATGGTACCTGCAAGATATGGATTCATATACTTCTTTTTCATCTTTCTGAGAATCTTCAGTTATGGATCTTTAATTCTGTACAAAACTATTTAATTTGAGTCAATAGTCAAACAGTCTGTTAGTGGATAATGTTCAGGGAATAATTTTAGAGTGAAGGAAAGAGGGGGAGAACCGGAGAATAGGAGATATGAGAGGTGAGATATGAGATATGAGATATGAGATATGAGATATGAGATAGGTGAGATATGAGAGGTGAGAGGTGAGAGTACCCAGCACCCAGCACCCAGCACCCAGCCCTGTGAAATAGCGCAAAGCAAACGCTTAAGCATTATTTCACAGGGCAAGCACCCAGTATTTATACTATCTTTATATAAAATAATAATTCGTGAAAAATGGGCAGATTTAAATTAACTATAGAATACGATGGTACCAGATATTCCGGCTGGCAGATGCAAAAAGGCGGTAAAACGATACAGGGAGAGATACTTGATGCCTGCAGAGACCTTTTTCAAAATGAAGAGCTGGATCTTTTCGGAGCCGGGCGAACGGATGGGGGAGTTCATGCCATCGGACAGGTTGCCCATCTCGGTGTTGAAACTGACCTCTTACCACTGAGGATCAAATATGGGATCAATGACAGGCTCCCCCCGGATATTTGTATTGTAAATGTTGAAGAGGCTCATCCCAGGTTCCATGCGCGCAACGATGCCAGTGCCAGGAGTTATATTTACCAGGTAAGCAGACGACGTACTGCATTTGGAAAAAAGTATGTCTGGTGGATTAAAGATCAGCTTGATATCGGTTTAATGACTGAGGTGACAAAAATTTTCGTAGGAATGAAAGACTTCAGGTATTTTACTGATGAGGATGCAGAACAGTCATCGACTAAAGTTGAAATATTACATGCACAGGTTCAGGATTATGGTGATTTAATTATCTTTCATGTAGTCGGATCACATTTCCTCTGGAAACAGGTAAGACGTATGACAGGAGTTCTTGTTGAGGCAGGAAGAGGGAAATTATCGCCTGCCCGGATAGCTTCTTTTTTTAAAATCAAAACTGATATCCCGGCTAAACTTACGGCCCCACCAAGTGGCTTGTTTCTGGAGAAAGTTTACTACAGGAAAGAAGAGATAAGCTACCAGACAAGACCATTAATAAATATTTAATGTATTAAATTACGAATTATGAATTTCTTCCTCTTAATTCCTGATTTCTGATTCCTGATTCCTGATTCCTGATATTACAACTACACTCTACCCTTTGAATGATCTCCTGGTTCAGGTTCATATATATTAGCCTGTTGGTCCTGTCGTTGAGACATTTATTACAGGTTGAGAACATACCCAAATCCCATACATCTGCAAATACCCTGCCTTTTTTCAGGCCTATTCCATATTCCAGTACAGTTTCCAGGGAACGAATATCAGGAGGTGTAAAAAAACCCTGTTCCTGAAGCATATCCATAGCGCCGTTGCCAGCCCTTACAGGAATAACGGTGCAGCATTCAGCTTCGGATTCAAAGGCGTAATCAATTGACCTCATAGCCCAGTGTATTCCTTCCGATTCAGATAAAAACGGTGGTCTTAAAAGAATAAATGCCCTTGAAAGGATTCCATGCTCTTTCAGGTACCGTACCGATTTATGGAAATCCTCCGGGGTCATATGTTTATTAAGTTTTGGAAGTATTTCAGGGTGAATGGTTTCAAGACCCATTGCCACCTGCAAATGAGGTTTAAGCATATCACTGAAGCGAAGGCATTTATCGTTGATAAGACTGGGATGGCTTTCAACAATAACTGTTTCAAAGTGATTAATCAGGGAGGCAATTCTTTTGTAATCCGATTCAGGTATTGCCTTTTCGTCGAAAAAACTACCGCTGTTATATAGCTTCAGATGCCTGGTTTCAGGAAGCCGTTCAAGAGCCCATGCTATCTGATCAGGTATAGTTCCGGCCTGGGAAGGAACATCCGTAGTGTTTTTCCACAGGTCACACATCAGGCAATGAAAAGTGCATTCGCTGTTAGTAAGGAAGATGGTAGCCGTATCCTCAATCTTACCTTCGCCGGTGAGTTCTTTCTCTGCCAGCCAGGCATAAGGTTTAAGTTTATCGACAGAATTTTTCTTTCCCCTGCCGGATAAAATCCATTGGTCATTAATAACTGGGTAGTACTTATCATTCATAGTTAGAAAGAAACTTCTTCCTGTATGCTGTCTCCCGGTCAGGGAAATGTCTTCTAAAATTATCCTGCGATGCTGCGCCATGCTGAAAGCGTCTTTTTGAAAAGACAGGCATATCCATGCCGGTGATGGCTTTGACTCCATAGGAGACAATTTTTCCCTTGAGTTCATATAGTTTCTCATGATCCCAGTTGGTAAGCTCAATATATGGGATTCCTTCTGAGATCTCAATCACATTAGGCAGAGTATAAGGGCTGAATCCTTCAAATCCCAGCATATCGGATGTGGCATAGGTCCTCATATATCCTCTGCTTAATCCTCCTGAATACGTCAGGGAATGCTTTATAGACTCAACTCCCCATCCTTCATGATATAACATCAGGTTATTAAGTACGCTTTTAATTGTAAGTTCAGGATTTTCTTCAATCGGATAGTCTTTTAAATTTTCATCACCTCCGTCCCCGTCGACGATGTATCTCCAATCGGGGTAGCGTGACCTTATTCCCTGCAAAAGAGCTAAGCTCATAGTAGCAGATTGTATATCAAGTGGTTTGTAATCTTCAACCACTTTTACAGCTTTTTCCCAGTTCAATGATGAATAATTCACCTCAATTGGTTCCAGGAACATCTCCAGATTAAGTGATTCGAGAAATTTCCTTGCCTGAATTAAATCGGAACCATCACCGTCAACAGAGAGTGTAAATGCTTTCAGCCTCGAAGGACTTTCACCAAGTTCTCTCAATGCGTGATAGGTAAGAAGAAAAACTGAGCCACTGTCAATCCCGGCGGAGAAACTTACACCGACAGAGCCTGTTTTGGCACGGTATTGCAGCCACTTTTTAATTTCATTGTATAACGCGTCGATATAATCTTTGCCTATCTGTTCAGGATTTTCAGGTATGAATTTATTACGTTCGGGTCTGAAAAAACGGGTATAAACGGGATTTGGGTCAGGACAGCCCAACAATTCGATTTTTGTAATATAATGGGCCGGAACCATTCTTGTATACGAAGGATGAAACTGGTCATCCATTCCTTCCTTTTTAAGATAATCATAAATAATATCAATGCGTTCAGCAATCACCAGTTGTGGTCCGACAGGTCTTTTTGCAATGAAATAGCGTAATGGACGACCAATTGATCTTGCCATCCGTATTGTTTTCCCGACAACAGAAATAAGAGAGAATTGTCCGTCGATTTTGCGAACAGCTTCAACATCCCCTGACTTTAAAAGGTCTACAGCTTCTTCGTGTGTCATATTATAAATGACATTCTTCTCAGGATTTGTGAGATCCACAACTTTGCTTACGTACTGACTGTCCATGTTATTGAAATTTATGTGGTTATTTAATAATTCCTTTTCCCTGTAAAATAGTAATATATCGGTCAGCCTGTATGTTTTTATATACCTCCTTCTTCCCATCGGTCCAGGCTATCTCAAGCTGATCGATCATTTTATGCTGACCAAGACCTATATGCAACCGGGGATCATTATTCGACAGATAGCAGGTCGACCACTGATTTATAAGTACCTGTTTTTTGCCGCCTGCCGTTACCGTTACCTTTGCCGAGATAGAAGCAGCAGGACCTTTTTCTCCTTTAAGGGTCAGGCCTAGCCAGTGATTTTTATTTCCTCCGTCATTCCTCAGGAGTGCCGGGGTAGCCTGCAGGTCAACATGGGAGATGATAATATCGAGGTCACCATCATTGTCAAAATCCCATACAGCCAGTCCTCTTCCCGAGCGTTTAGTTGAGAAATATGCACCATGTTGCTGTCCCACGTTTTTAAAATGACCATCCCCTTCATTCTCAAGCAGTAACGGATATTGCAGCATCAGTTCTTCAGCTGTTCCATTGGCTGCCACAATATCCAGATCTCCGTCATTATCATAATCAAATAACTGAGCAGCCCAGCAGCCTTTGCCGTTCATAGACCTTGCTGCTCCGCTTGATTCAGTGATGTCGACAAAGATTCCATTACCTGCATTGCGGTAAAGTGCTCCGTATTCGAGGTCGCTAACCAGAATATCAATTAATCCATCACCATCAACATCTCCGATTGATGCATGCATTGATCCTGTTCCGACTCCCTGGCTGTTAGCTGCGACACCACTTTGGATGGCAACATCTTTATATATCCCATTGTCATTTCTGAAAAGGAAATTAAGCTGATGATCATTAGCCTGAAAAATATCAATATCACCGTCATCATCGTAATCATAAACTGTCAGTCCCATGCATTTTGAATCGGGAAAATAGAGTCCGTTTTTACGGGTAACATCAACGAATTTTCCATCCGGTTGCTGTTGGTACAGCATTGAAGCCTGGCCTCTGTACTCCACGGGGCTGGGCATCATACCCGGCGTCGCAGGCGAAACATAGGCAGGATCGAAGGCAAGGAAGTTGCCAACCATAGCATCCAGCCTTCCGTCGTTGTTATAATCCCAGAAAGAAACACCAATACTCCACTTTGTAAATCCGTTTAATGTGTCAGGTCCGCTTAATCCAAGAGTATTTGTGATGTCGGTAAAAGTCCCGTTACCGTTGTTCCTGTAGAAAACATTCGGACCATAGTTCAGCAGATAGAGATCCTGGTCGCCATCATTATCAATATCAATGGCACCGGCAGCCATACTCCAGTGATGGTCATCCACTCCCGCTTTTTCGGCAACCTCGGTGAAAGTACCGTTACCGTTATTTTTATATAACTTGTTCGGGGTATTCTTAAATACAACACCATCAGGATCAGATATGCCTTCAATATAAGTACCATTCATCATATACAGATCCATCAGCTGATCGTTGTTGTAATCAAAAATTGTAACACCTGAGCCACTGCTTTCAAGGATATTGACATATGAGTAATCGCCAAAATTATATTTGAAATCAATTCCAGCCTGTTTTGTAACATCTGTAAATATTATCCCATTTTTCTGAGCAGTTACTGAAACAGGCAGGAATATCAGGATCAATAAAAAGAAAATAAAGGTTTTTTCCTTAGTGTTACTTTGTGAAGCCCTTAGTGTCCTTTGTGGAAAAATTTCTAATACATTAAAACACAAAGGGCTACGAAGTATATCACAAAGGTTCACAAAGGCTGTCCTAAGAGAGCGAATTATGATCAACTTATTGTCTGTAATCATTAAATCAATTTAATTGGCTTTTTTTTTAAGAGCATTCCGATAATCATCTTCAGTCACCACTCTTGTGTTGTACTCCTTAAGATATTTTTGAAGTTCAGGATCTTTTGGATAGGAATCGGTAGCGGCAGGAGGATAACTTTTCATACCATGATAGGGGAGTGGCAATACTGTCTGGCTCATTGCTGTATTAATATCACCATCTTTAACCCAACCTACACTATGGATCAGAAAATCTCTTTTCCATCCCTTTTTCAGCTCAGGTAATGCACTGGCATCAAATCCGACAGATGTTTCGTCACCTGCATTTGAGATGATATACCTGTTATCTGATTCTTTCAGAAGCGGAAGAACATCGCCGTAACGGGTATAATTGCCTGTAAGATCTCTCCATTTCCTGTTTTTGTCAACTTTTGAATAGTCGAACCAGTGTGGACCATACCGGCCCCCCTTCCTGTAACTGCTGGAGAAGCCCCTGTAATGAAGACCGGCACTGACAGGATTTAAAATAGTTGTACTAACAGGGGAAGATGAAAGACCTTCAGAATAGAAGATCTGGTCCCAGTAAATTTCCATATTTGTCCTTATTCTAATCCTATGGTCCTTTGAAAGAAATTTACCGGAGAGATCAGCGATGACCGTCTTATCTTTGCCCATCGGGAAGCCCATATTTTCTATAACTGTCTCCCATTTGCCTTCTTTATTTATGACCTGTATGTAAGGATTTATAACTTTCAGATCGTGCGATTGTGAAATGGCCACATTTATGCTGGCATCGGTAGGAAAGATCCATCCGTTCAGGTACAAAAACACCTTATCGGGATGAGCCATTTTGCCAAGGTCAAGTATAAGATCGTGCATATCTGTGATACCCTGGTATTTACCAGGATTGAAATCGGACAGGTACCTGTTGTCTTTCGCGGTTATATATGAAAGAACATCATTACCGTGAGCATCCTCTGCGGAAACGGGAAAATGTTTTTCACCAACCTGATACAAATGCAAACCCGGGAATGGAGGTGGCGAGAATTGTTCCGGAACAAAAATATCAACAGAATCGGGATGATCCACTGCCACCAGCTGCAATTTGTCAAAATATATTGTTTCCCATAATTCAGAGGTGATCTGGATTAAGTATTTACCTTTCTGTGGTTTAAGTATTTCGCCGGGTATTTTTATAAAATCATCCGATGCATCAGCAAAGGCATACGCAGTTGTGCCTCCCATAATGCCAAGAGGCATTCCGAGCGCACTTCTCCATAAAATATCCTTTGCAAAAACATATTGACTTCCATCCCATGTGTAAAGGAAAGGACATGAGCCTTTCAATGTCTGGGCCTCTATCAGAGCCCGGTCGGTAGCCGGGAAAAATATATTCTGAGGCACCCCGTTTGTCCATGTAATTCTTATTGCATCAGCCTGTGGCCGTGATCCCAGTCCAAAATAAAAAACAGGGTCGGTAACTACCGTTGTCTGGTAAAGGTCACCTGCCCGCATTTCCACTTTTGCCCCAATGCCAAAATGATTGTTTTTAGCACTTCCGGCCCGTAAGCCAACCAGGCTCATTCTGATATAATGATTATTATTTCCCCCGTCATTACGCAGCAGGAATGCACCACCATTCAAACCGGCTATAACCACATCCAGATCACCATCTTCATTATAATCAAAAAGAGCAATCTGTTTTCCCGATCGGGGTTCATCAGGCAGCAGGTCAGAAACATCTTTGAAGTTCCCCTTCCCGTCATTCCGGTATAGTAAAATTCCCCTTCCGTCTTTTTCTTCGGACTCGCCGGCAATAAGAAGATCCTGATACCCGTCATTGTTGAAATCAAAGAAACGGGCATCATAAGCTTTCACATGCTGAAGCGAACCGAACATTTCTTTTTCGTTTTTAACAGGTTCAAATGTTCCATTACCCAGGTTGCGATACAATTCACAATCGGCTCCGTTCAGGGAGGTTACGAACAGGTCCAGAAACCCGTCATTATTATAGTCGCCTGCTGTTACGGCACTTGATCCTCCTTCACTTTTCAGTCCGCATTTCTCAGTTATATCCTTAAAAAGTCCCTGACGTTGATTTGAGTAAAGGACGTTACTGCCATTTTCATTTACAACAAAGAGGTCAATATCATCATCGTCGTCAAAATCGCCAAATGCTGCATCGAGGCTTTTTAAGCTGCCTCCTGACAATCCCATTTTCTCAGACTGTTCCTGGAATGTTCCGTCGCCGTTGTTGCGGAACACAAGGTTTGAGTTTGATCTGGCCTCAAACATATCGAGGTCACCGTCATGATCAAGGTCAACGAATAATGCCTTGTTTCCGCCTGTTTTACTGCCTATATTGGCTTTTGAGGTGACATTGTCAAACCCTCCCTTGCCATTATTCCTGTATAAAATGTCGCCTCCGTCTTTTACAATATAAAGGTCAAGAAACCCGTCATTATTATAATCTCCGAAAGCCGCTGAGGTCTCTCTTCCGGAGTGGGTTATTCCTGCTTCTGCAGAGACATCTTTAAAACTTCCCAGTTCATTATTGAAAAGATAATGTTCATAGGTTGAAGTGGCCGGATCATAGCTTCCTGCATAAATATCACCGTCGCCATCTCCGTCATAATCAGCAACTTCAACATGTGCGGAATACCTGAATTCTTTGTTTTCTCCATCTTCGTAGGTTGGAATAATATTCAATCCGACAGACGATGTTACATTGGTAAATTTTATAGCTTCAGGCTGAGAGTTATTGTCTTCAAGAAGAGGAGAATTCTGCTGGTCGAATGTGATAACAGGAAACCCTATGAGTGAACCTCCGGGACCTTTCAGATCCATAATGCCAGCCTGGTAAGGAGAAGTGACCTTCATATAATTATGAAAAATGGTAAACTGCATAAGAGCATTTTCTTTGTCTCCTTTTCTTAGAAATGCAACTGTTTTATCATAGTAATCCACAGCCTCTTTCGGGAATTCCGGGAATTGTTTATGTACAGTTTCCAATAGTTCGAGTGCTTTATCTGTTTTTCCCTGCTTTATGTAGATTTCGATAAGATTAAGATACGGGACAAGATTCCCAGGCGCTTTTTCTACCAGGGACAGGTTACATTTTTCCCGATGCTTCTGAGATTCCTCATCATTGCCGGCAGAGTATAATTCGGACAAGGCATATAGAATTTTTACGTGATCTGGTGCAAACTTCAGAGCATCGTTCAATACTGAAATAGCCTGGTTGCGTTGATCATTCATTTGATAGACTGTCGCCAGTATCAGCATAATATCAGGATCTTTTGGATCGATTTTGATTGCATGAAACAACTGCTTCTCAGCTTCAGGGTATTTGCCCATTCTTAAGTAGGTCAGCCCCAGATTTGCATAACCCAGCTTTTCATTTGGAGCAAGCCTGATAAACTTCAGAAATTCTTTCTCAGCTTCATCAAGCTTGAATTCTTCAAGATAGGCCAGACCAAGGGTCCTGGCCGTCATCAGATCCGTAGCTTTCTGTTTACTCCTTTCGGTGCTGTTCTTACAACTGAATAGCATTATGCTGCAAAGTCCGATTAAAAACAAATAGTGTAAGTTTTTCATGCCACCAAAATTATGAAATAAAAAGAATTTAAGGTCATGCCTACCTGTCTACTCTTACCGGATTGCCGTTTTTTATCTGTACAAGCGGGGCATTACCCTGTCTGTTCCCCTTATCGTCGAACCTGATCTCACCTGTTATACCTTCATAAACAATTCTTGCCATCGATTTTTGAAGCATATCACGATTAAATGCAGCCTCCTTAATGGCCTTAATAATCACATTCATACCATCATAAGCATAAGCTGCAACAGCCCCTGGCTCATGGCCGTACTCGTTCCTGTATTTCTGCCTGAAGGCTGATCCACCTGATTTTAGCCAGTCTCCTGAAGTTACAAGAAAAACGTTTTCGTAATCCGCCAATTCCTGTTCAACAGGTTTATCGCCTCCCAGAAGGGATAATGCACCAAAAACAGGATGATTCATCTTTTTCAGGTTCATTTGCAGAATTATTTTTACAGAAGCCGGTGGATGTCCGAATAATACAACGCAGTCAACATCTGCTTTATTTACCTTGTCTATAAGATTATCAAAATTTTCAGCTGAATCATCATAGTAAAATTGCACAGGGTCAGGTTGGCCTTCCGTTTCGGTTTGTTTCACAAAACTTTTTAATGCAGACTTCGAGTCATATCCATTATCAGAGACTGTGGCTACTCTGGAAATTCTTCTGATTTTATATATTTCTTTAATCAGGGCAGATGCTTGCTGGAGGTCATTATAGACACAACTAAAATACCAGGGGACAAAGGCCTGTGACAGTGTCGGATCGGTAGCCCAGGCAGATAAAAAAATATTATGCTCTTTTGCTGTGACCTGTTCCACCAGATGCGCATTTCTGCCATCGTGAGAACCCAGGATAGCCCACACCTTTTCCTGGTAGAGAAGGTTTACGGTTTGTTTTGAGCCGGTACCCCAGGGACCTTCCATCGAGCGGACAACCAGTTTGAAATAATGGCTGTCAGTACCAGTCTTTGAGTTTTCGTTCTTTATGGCAATTTCGGCGCCATGTACAGCTGAAACATCCCCGTTTTTGGAGATTAAAAGTCCGATTCTTACAGTATCATTCTCTCTGATTATATTTAATGCAAACATGTCCGGGGTAAAGCATACCCCGATTGCACATATTAAGCAAACCTTCAATTGTAATTTCAATCCTCTCATTTACCGGTAAATTGAACCGTTTCTCCAGATAGGGTTCCTGAAACGAATTTTACCTGCCTACAGCCTCGGCAATCTTCTTCAGATCAGTCATAAGCAGGGTGAACTCATCCAGGCTTAAAGACTGTTGTCCATCACATAATGCTTTCTCCGGATTAAAATGCACTTCAATGATCAGGCCATCGGCTCCGGCTGCCACAGCTGCTTTTGCCATAGCCGGTACCATCCACCTGAGGCCTGTGCCATGGCTTGGATCCACAATAACAGGGAGATGACTTACCCGTTTCAGCATGGGGACGGCACTAAGGTCAAGTGTATTCCTTGTGGAAGTTTCAAAAGTACGTATACCACGCTCGCAAAGAATTATCTGATCGTTGCCATGGTGAAGAATATATTCTGCTGCAAGTAAAAACTCTTCAATGGTTGCCATCATACCTCTCTTAAGCAGCACCGGTTTTCCGCACATGCCTGCTTCTTTCAAAAGGGGATAGTTATGCATATTACGTGAGCCTATCTGTATCATGTCGGCATATTCGGTGACAAGCTCTATCTGTCGTGTATCCATTACCTCAGACACAACAGGCAATCCTGTTTCTTTTTTAACGGCGCCGAGCAGTTTCAAACCTTCTTCTCCAAGCCCCTGGAAACTGTAAGGGGAAGAGCGGGGTTTGAATGCCCCTCCCCGTAGTATTTTAGCCCCGGATTTCTTAACCGCCCTGGCAGTTTCAAAAAGCTGTTCTTCACTTTCTACGGCACATGGTCCGGCAATAATAACAACCTCGCTTCCGCCCACTTCAACTTCATTGATTTTCACAATTGTAGTTTCAGGTTTTGTCATACGGCTCACCTTAGTTGGAACGGTAAATTCGAAATCTGCCGGAATATTGCATGAATTAATCTCCATATTCATTTTCCCTTAAGATTAATAAGCTGTCGGATAACTTGTATGCCTCTCAATGTCTTTAGGAGGAGGAGCTAATGTAAATTTAAATTTACCGTTATGCACTTCTGCCATATAGATATCACCTATGTCGTTCCATGATCCGTCAAATACAATCTTGCCGGTCACACCCTGATAACCCTGGAACGTTTTCAGATCAGTGAGCAGATCACGGATCAAAACCCTGTTTAATCCTGCTTTGCGAATAGCTTCGATAATAATATTCATTCCGTCATAAGCATGGGCTGCAAAAACATCAGGCTCCTCATCGAATTTCTTCAGATAATTGGCCTGAAAAGCTTTAAGTTTGGGATTGCTTGCTGTGGGATCATACTGGCATGTAGTTATAATTCCGTCAGCATCCCCGCCGGCTATTTTAAGAAAATCTGCAGAAACCATCCTGTCAGATCCATATACGGGTTGTTGAAGTCCCATTGCCCGTATCTGTTTTAAGATCAAAGCGGATTCTTTGGCGTTGCCCCATATCAGTATAGCATCAGGAGATGTTTTTTGAATTCTCTCAAGCTGCGATTTAAAGTCTGTTTCTCCATCGTTAAAGCGTTCTTCAATAATAATCGGGTGCCCCACACGTACTGCAGTTTCAGAAAAAATCTTAACTCCAACTCTTCCATAACGGCCGTTGGTCCTGATAACTGCCACTCGTGAATGATGATCCTTTGTATAAATCTGGTGAACCAGTGCATAGCTGCTCTGCCTGTCATCACTTATTACGCGGATCATCCAGGGAATATTTGTTTCCGTAAAGGTGGGGTCCGGATCACCTGAGCATACCATTGGTATCTCCAGTTTCAGGGTGGCGCGTAATGCCACATGAGAGACAATATCATCAATTGATCCAAGCCATGCCCAGACCTTTTCATCATCCATCTTCACAATTTCATTAGCAGCAGCTCCCCATAATCCGACATCATTATGAACCATCAGTTTAAATGGAATACCTTTGTATCCTCCTTTTGCATTAGCCTCATCAACTGCAAGTTCAGCTCCCTGTAACATCTGTGTACCCAGGTCCACAATCATTGAACCCTCAAGTGGCCCAAGGAATCCTATCCTGACATCCTTGATATCCCTGGGAGGAGGTATTTCACGACCAGCCCCGTAAAATTCTATTGGCTTAAGGAAAAAGTATTCATGAGCCTTGGTAAATCTGTCAAAAGGAAAGATTTCATCAGGAGCCTTGCCATAATTCATTTTCTTCTCCTGCCCTTTCAGGGTAGATAAAGGTAAAACAAAAATCAGGATGATAAATGATAGTAACTTAGTAATAAGTTTCATGGTCATGAAATTAGATTGATTTACAAATTGCATACGCTTCAATTTCCACCAGAAGTGTTTCCCAGCACAACCTGGCCTGGATACCGGTACTGGCAGGAAGAGGGTCAAGATTCATCCATTTGAAAAAAGATGTACGTATCTTATTAAATTCAGCATAATCCCTTTCAATGTCCCTGAGATAATTAGTTGTCCTGATCACGTCATGCCACGACATTCCTTCAGCTTCAAGCAGGTTGGTTATATTGCGATAAGTTCTCCATAGCTGGGCCTTAAAATCCCCTATGTATTCTGCTTTGCCCTCTTCATTGACACTGGCTGTTCCGGAGATTACCAGAACCTTATAACCTCCGAGATCAAGACATAAAGCACGGGAAAAAGAAGAAGGTTTCTGATAATTATAAGCTTCGTTAAGTACCTGTGGAACATGCACCACATGTTTATCAACCGGAGGACGCTCATTGTGCAGAGAAGGATAAACTGACCCGATGATATTGTTATCATCCGATAAAATCCCGAGTTTTCTCATCTCCGTACGCTCTCCGTAAGTGAGTTTTGTCAGATCTATTAATAGCTGGTATTTATCCATAGAGGCTTGAAATTATTTTAGCTGGTCTTATTTCAGATATCCGTATATGCAGTTTGTTACTTTAATAATTCCCCCCGACTGACACCATGTTCCGTTGCAACCCACAAGATCCCGCCTTCCTCATCCACACCGAGCACAAAATTGTGTGATATAGAAGGGGATATCGGTATTTCTTTTGTTGATTTGTTGCTTGTAGAATCGCTGTTACGACCATAATTTCTAAATATCATCTTTCCATCAACTGACTTGTCATTCTTATTATAGGTGATCCAGCTGTTCCCGTCAGTACAGCTTAATCCCTTATCGGTACACAGGTATGCAACCGGACCTACAGCTTTGACAAAATTGATGAAATTACTGGCCAGACCACTATCATCATCAAAGTATCCCTTCCAGTGTACACCATCGTAACGGCTTAAACCAAAGTATGTTGCCACCCATAAAATGCCATCTGACCATGATGTTCCGGTTGTGATATCATGAACAGGGCCATCATCCGGCAAAAGGTCAATCTCCATTTCATTGTCAGGGTCAGTATAATCCCTGAAATGTTTTGTTTTTGTAGTGTATTCTATAACTCCTCCTCCCCAGGCCGCAATAAATATCTTTCCATCGCCTGCACAAACACCATATGTCCATGGTTCGTGCATCGGGGCATTTTGTTCAGTGAATATTTCCCAGTTTTTTGTATATGTGTCATAATGACCGGCACCGCCACCAGTTGCAACCCATACATCTTTTCCATCACAAATAACACTGTATATAAGATCGTTTGCAAGGCCGCTGTTCAGCTGGGTAAAGTTTTCAAATTTCCCCGCAGAAAACCGGCTTAATCCTCCGAATGTTCCTATCCATAAATCGCCTGTTTCTTTGCTGACATCGATAGCAATAACTCCATTATGTGCCAGCCCGTCTTTGGTTGTATAGGTACGCCATTTCCCGTCTTCATATACCGCAAGGCCATCATGGGTTCCTACCCAGACTCGTTTCCCGTCGATTCTGACTGCATACGTATGGTCGGAAGGCAGCCCGTCTTTTGTGGAGAAATTCCGCCAGTGCCCATACACAGGTAAGGAATTGACCTCATTTTTAACCGCGGGAATGCACTTAGTTTTTACTGAAATCTCACCGGATCTGTTAGTATGTGCAATTTTACCGGCACCTGCAGGGTCGACTTTTGCTGAAGGATTTTCCCGACAAATAAAGCCCAGGAAAAAAATACCACAAAGGGCTACTGTCACTGCAGTATATTTAATATATTTTATATAAAAAGGTTTCTTCATGGTCATTTGTAATTAGGTTTTATTGATGCCTGATGACTCTTTACATTCTGATGATCATATTCAGGAGATCGTAATGATTTAAGGTACTCCACCAGATCGTTAAGGTTATTTTTTGTCATGTCATTAACATACCCGTGCTTGTCACCTTTACCATACACAGTCCATATCTCCTCGAGTGTAGCAGCGCGACCATCATGCAGATAAGGAGCTGAAGCATAGATATTGTTCAGATGAGGTGTGTCGAATAATATTGAATCATCTGTTTTGGAAAGTGTCTGAACATATTCCAGCTTTCGGTTGGTATAATAGGGTGGGGGATGACAGGTTATGCACCGGTCCATTGGTGGTATTTCTTTTCCGAAGTTATCCACAGTTCTTTCAAAGATTTTTTTCCCCCGGAGCTGTGCCTCAGTGAGTTCACCATTTGGATTATAGAGAAGGTTTGGCGGATAGTCTATGCCGGTAATTATATAAGCTACCAGAGCATCCAGGTCATCATAGCTGAATGCCTCTGTTCTGGTCAGGAAAGTGGAGAAACGCATTCCATCCTGTTTATAGACGCTCTGATTGGTTCCTGACCATTTATACGGTGCTGTTTCACCTATATCGCGTAACGATTCGGTATTTGTTACATTACGTCCCATATCTTTCCCCGACATATTATAAACCAGGCCATCTTCGTGCATATCGGGATGACAGGTATAGCAACAGTACTGGTTCTGGAATGTGTGACCCGCATTGTTAAACAGCCTTCTTCCCAGCCTGGCAACTGTAATTCTTTTCGGACCTCCCAGGTCGATATCTGCAACTTTTTCAAGTGTTTCTGTATTTATGACAGCAATCTTATCTTCCAGAGTCTCAGCCACATACAATTTTTTTCCGTCCGGTGATATGGTCAGTCCTTTCGGATTTGCCCCGGTGCGAATACGTTTGATGACGAAATGGCTGCTTAGTCCCATGTTGTCGGGATAAGATTTAAGCATTTCAGGAGTAGCTCCTGAAATCAAAGCACGTACCGAGTCAATATCTATTACTGATATACGGTCGGCACCTGAGTTTGAAATAAATGCTTTCTTACCATCCGGAGTAACTGCAATACCAAAGGGATCGGAATAATACGCATTAGGTTCATCGGTTAGCAGCTGGACTACTTTATTATTGTTTTTCCTGTCGATAACACCAAATCCATGTGTCATCATCCAGCCCTGTTCAACCTGAATGGCAGGCATAAGGTTTTTTGGTCGTATAAGGGTGACAAATCCAAGATCGCCAGTAGGAGTGAAGGCTACGTTTTCCATCATATATGCCGACACCATATCCTTATAATCCTCAACCCTGCGAGTACTGTCATCAATTATAGTGAGTTCCGTAACAACAGGCTCACCATAAGGTACAATATTGGCTCGACGGCTGGTTACGAACAACACTTTCCCATCAGGTGACAGTTTTATACCTGTAGGGTTATCACCGGCGTTTAGTCTCTTTATCTCTTTACCTGTATTCAGATTGATCACTGAAACATCAGAAGTATAGGAGTTGACAACGTAAAGATATTGACCGTCTGCACTCAAAGCCAACCCTGCAGGACCATTACCTGTTTTGAGAGAATCTACCACGCTTTGAGATTCAAGGTCGATTACTGAAACATCATCTGCCCATTGATTACTTACATAAGCCTTTCTCCCGTCGTGGCTGAGAATAACAGAATGAGGCTGTTTTTCGACATTAATTCTTTTCAGCACTTTTTGTGACTCTGCATCAACTATCAACAGTGCATTGGCTTCCTGTGCAACAATATACAGACGTTTTCCATCCTCTGAAACTGCCAGGTTAAATGGCGACAGGTAATCAGCATTTACCATTTTTGCCACGAACCCGGTTTTTTGAGTATAAAGGTGACAGGAAGTGCAAAGAAGGGGATGATCTGTCGTAGCCGTAATATAATTCACATGCGCCCTTGCTGCATTCCTGCCAGGAAAGTAAATCAGGAGAACTAAAACAACGACTATTCCTGTATAAAGCAGTAATCTGGATAATCTGTTCATAGTTATTCTGTATCAATCATTATTTCCTTTATTTTGCTAACATGTATGGGCATTGCGATCGGAGATTTTTTTACTGCCATAGGTATCCTGTTCTCCGGGACAAGCTCAGGATCCTCATGACATCCGACGCATCCCCTGCGTTCATTGGGACGTAACCATAACCAATCGCAACTCTGAATAACATTGCCCTTGCTGTCAATTGACCTGATCCTGAATGGTTTGTCTCCTCTTATCCTCAGGTAGAACGAACCGTCAGGTTCCGGCTGGAAATCTCCCATGGAGGAGTCAACACCAATTATCTCAATTTGAGCAGTTTCAGGTAATCCTGGTTTCCCTGAAGCTACACCGCGATCAACCAGATTGGCATCCTGGCAAACAATCAGACCGGTTTTTATATCCAGATGCACTTCACTTGGCATTTTCCTGGGCCTGTGGTGGACATAAACTTCGACAGCTTCCAGTATGTCAAAATCAGTGCTGTTAAATATTAACTTCCCGAGTTTCATCGTTTCAGGATCATATTCATAGAGAGCGTACCTTTCATCACCTGATTTCCTGTATGTAACCAGTAATTTTCCTGAAGGTTCCGGGAAAAGAGAATGAAAAGCACCCTCGGTCCCGGCTGTCACATCTTTTCTTGAATCAAAAGGATTATTATAGTTTACGCTGATTATTTTATCCTTCTCAGGATTATTTTCATCCGATTCAATAAACAATATATCATTACCCGATGTCTCCCACGCCCTGCTTGTGATCATTCTTCCATTGGGCCCCCGGTAAAATAACTCGCACTTTGTTCCGTCAGGCCTCATAACCATTAATTCTGCCTTTCCATTTTTTGGATAAACCTTTCTGCTGATTGAAAGGACACGGCCATCCATAAGCACAGTGGAAGCAAAATATGTATGAGGGTTGAATGTGATCCTCTTCATGTCGGAACCGTCAAGATTGCCGGTGTACAGAGAATGACCTGATTTCAATGAATCATCCGGCAGGTTTTCAGTGTAAACTACTTCTCCCAAAGGCAGATATGCAGGGTCCGTACAGTTATTATGAGTGGAAGTAATTCTCCTTGTCTTTAAGCTCCCAAGATCAATTTCCCATATCTGCCAGGGATCATTTTCTTTCTGCTGTCCGGCAAAAAGTAACTTTTTTCCGTCGTTTGATACTTCAGGAGACCGGGCTGAATAAAAATCAGGTGTAAGAACCTTATATGATTTTTCCGGGTCAGCAGGGTAAAAGGCTGCGATTTGACTTTGAGGTATATACCTCCAGGAATTTCCGTTTACATAATTTATTTCCTGCAATTTGTTGCTAACCTGGGTAACGATGATCATCCCGTCCGGAGACTTTTTATTGCACGATGTTAATAGAATGAAAGAAAATCCTATTACCGCGGCTGCAATGAGGATAATACGTGTCCTGAATCTGTTCATCCAAAGGTCAGTTTTTAGGTTCTGTAACAGTAATAATCTGGTTGGCTTTAACATTCTCGAGTATCTGCACTTTACCCGAGGGCCATTTTATCTCAATTTTATCAACATTATCATCTTTTGCAATGCCGAAGTGTACCCTGGGATCGCTTTGTGAAAGATATCCGGTGGTGCTTTTTTTCTGTGCATACTGAGTTTTACCCCCGGATGTTATTCTTATCCTTGAGCCATCACCATCTCTGTTACTGATGGTTCCTATCAGGTTAATCTCAAGCCAGTTATTCTGGTTTCCTTTATTATTCCGGAGAAATGAACCATGGTTATTAAGATTAACAATATACACATCAATATCACCGTCATTGTCATAATCCCCGAAACAAGCTCCTCGACCTACATTTTCTTTCTGAAAATATGCTCCTCTTTCGGTTGAAACATCTTTGAATATTCCATTTCCTTCATTTTCAAACAATTGATCTTCCTGCCCGTAAAGATGTTTTAATTCCCCGTTTATTTTGAAGATATCAACATCCCCATCATTATCGTAATCAACGAACCCGGTCGACCATCCGACATACTGTCCTGCCGGCATTGAAATGCCTGCGGTATATGACTTGTCGCTGAAGATCCCGTTTCCAAGGTTTTCGTAAAGCGAGCAATATTTGTCATCCGATAGAAAAATATCAAGTAATCCGTCGTTATTAAAATCTGCAAAATCGACCGACATGCTTACTGTCGATTCGCCAGCCTGGCTAAAGGCTGTGCCCGACATAGTGCCTCTGTCAGTAAATCCCTTTCCGCCGTCATTGTGCCACAGGTAGTTCAGGGTATGGTCGTTGGCCACATAAATATCCACGAACCCGTCATCATCATAATCAGCCGCTCCCACACCCATTGCCCTTCCATCGACATCCACGATTCCCATTTTTTTTGTCACATCCTCGAAAGAGCCGTCACCATTATTATGGTATAAGACATCAGACTGACTGTCGTACGCAAGAGGCCCGGGGAAACCATCGGGTGCATAGAAATATTTATACTGAGGATCAAAATTGATATAATTGCCTACATAAAGGTCAAGAAAGCCGTCATTATCATAATCGAGCCATGTTGCTCCAACGCTGAAATCATGATCTCCTCCTTCTACTTTTGCCTGTTTTGTGACATCTGAAAATGTTCCATTACCATTATTCTTATATAAAACATTGGAACCATAATTACTGATGAACAGATCAGGATAACCATCGTTGTTATAGTCACCAACAGTTACTCCCATACTATACCAGGGCTCTTCAAGTCCGGCTTTTTTTGTGACATCTTCAAAAGTTCCGTTTCCAAGGTTGCGATAAAGATGGTTATGTGGCAGAATTTTAGGTTTATTGTCCTTTGTTAATCCTTCCACCCATGTTCCACTGCAAACATAAATGTCAATTAGGCCATCCTTGTCATAATCGAGGAACGCCGTACCACCACCGCTTGATTCTACAATATTGTTCAAATGCTCTTCACCGATCGAGTGTATAAAATCGATACCGATCTGCTGACCTATTTCCTGAAAATAATCATCATTTGCAGAAGGCACATTTGCAGCAGGTTGTTTTTGGGAAGAAGATGATTTTTTGGTATTGGATTGACATCCAGCGAGTATTATCAAAACAATCAGAAAGCCAGTTATGAACGTACGTTCATATACTTTATTGTTTTTTTTTATCGTTTTATTCATGGTTTAGGGGTGAAAATGATGCTGTAAATATACATTTTTTAATTTTAAAAAAAAACGCTGGTATTGTTCTGCAATCTTATGTTAACGTTTCATTAGGGGAAATATTTTAGCACTGGCAGTTCCGGACTAATTTCTCAGACAGATTTACTGCATAATTATATGTCAGAAATACAGATAGATGCTTAATTCTAATATCCAAACACCAATCTTTCAGTTTAATTATGTACAGAAGAATTTAAATATTTATATATATATATGATTTTAATATTTTTTTAACTTTTATATAATGAGATTTAACTTTTCATTAATAATAATCTACCTTTTTACTGGACTTAGTGTTCTGAATAAAATTCAACATACCTTAAGATACACAACATAATAAATAATGGTCCTGTAGGGATATTTTGGCTGCTTATTTGGAAAGTTAACATATTGTATCAAAAGTTATCTTTTTCGAAAATTAATAAATATATTTGTATCAGACACCGGTACCAAAAAATAGTTTTTCGAGGTGATTTTAAATCATAAGCAAAACTTTAGTCGTTTATTTAATCAATTGTATGCTAACGTAAATGAAAACTACCCATTTAATAAAATGTATATTGGTTATACTTCTGATATTCAGTGAAAAATCTGGTATGAGTATTCAAAATAGTCCGTTTTTTAACGTAGTGGATTACGGAGCTGTGGGGGATAATAAAATCCTTAATACAAATTATATCCAATCAGCGATAACTGCTTGCGCGAAAGCGGGTGGTGGTACGGTTTTTTTCCCTTCGGGAACATACCTGTCAGGTTCTCTTGAAGTTTTCAGCAATATCACCCTTCATTTGGATGCAGGCGCAATAATAAAAGGCAGTCCAAATGTTTCAGATTATAAAAATATGGGGCGTACATCCGAACAGAGAAACACATCCCTGATTTATGGTATAAATGTATCGAATGTAGCAATTACAGGACATGGAAGTATTGACGGTAATGACTCTGCTTTTGTTGACTGGGATGTTGTACATCCGGAATGCTGTTATGATCCTGCATACACCAGACAGGGTAAAAATTATCAAAATGCTTTTCCTGATGGACCAGCCGCAATAAAAAATCATGGAAGGAGACCAGGAATACTCATAACATTTATTGAAAGTAACAATATCCTGATGAGGGATGTGACTATCAAAAATGCTCCTAACTGGTGTGTTCACTTAGCCTGCTGCGACCGTGTTGAAGTTACAGGTGTGGATTTTCTTAATAGCCTGCTCGTGCCGAATGCTGATGCGATTGATGTAAGTAATTCGAAAAATGTAAATATTTCAGATTGTATTATAATTGCAGGTGACGATGGTATAGCAATAAGCCCTTGTGCGGACGGATTTTGTACAACTGAAACTGAGAATATTAATGTTTCGAATTGCACAATTACCTCCCGTTCCTCGGGTATCCGAATCGGCTGGGCCGCAAAAAATATACATAATTGTACTTTCCAAAATCTTGTTATATATTCCAACAGGGGAATTGGTATTTTCTCAAAAGAAAATGAAGTTATTGAAAACCTTCTTTTTGATAACATTATTATAAATACGCGTTTGCATACTGGATGGTGGGGTAGCGGCGAACCAGTACATATTTCCGAAATACCATTAGGTACATGGTATGGAGTTGAACAAAATATTGAAAATCATGGAGTTATCAGAAATATCAGGTTCTCTAATATGAATATTATTTCTGAAAGCTGTGTACTTATTTATGGGTATTATCCAAATTCCATCCAAAATATTGATTTTATTAATATTCGTCATTACTTTAAAAGTAGTCCTTATGATTTAACAAGGGGTGGAAATTTTGAATTAAGGCCTGCTTTCGATAATAAATACGCGGTATTTAAGCATGACATCCCCGCTTTTTATGCAAAAAATGTTTCAGACTTGACAATTTCCAAGTACGACCTGACTTGCGATGATAACCTGCCTGACTTTTGCACAAACGGCATCTTCTGCGAAGATTTTTCCAATATCAAAATCGATGGCTTTTCGGGAACAAAACTCAACCCAGGTAATGAATATGCTGTCATTCAGTTGAAAAACGGGACGAACGCAACGGTCAAAGATTGCACGGCCAAGCCGGGTACGAATGTATTCTTAGAAATAGAGAATATAAAAGATAACAGTTTTTTTATGAATAATGATCTGAGAGAAGCAAGGACAGCCATCTCACCTTCTACTGCCGTGAATCTTTTTAAATGTACAAACAACCTCGAGGCTAAGTGATCTGATCTATTTTATGAATGAGGGGTAGTATCTGAAAGCTCAATGAAGGGGTAATAGCCAGGGTTTTAAAAAACTAATAAATATATTTGTTTTAACCAATTGCATCGAAAAAAGAAGTTTTTGTAGGTGTTTTTTTTAAAAAGGAGGTTCAAATGTTTTGCAAAATTACTCTTCGGGTTCGTTTATTTGTGCTTTTTCTGACGATTTCATCTTTTTCAGTAACTGAAGCAATGGCATTTAAATGTATTGAGAAACCTGCTAAAACGGATTTTTTGGTAGAAGAAACCACAAAAAGCATATCAGTATCCAATGGGATTATTGAATTGAAGTTTTTTGAAGAGGGATCCGGATTCGGTTTGTATAGCATAAAAAACGTGCAGAAGGATTTTGATTTCCTGCTTGGGGAAACGATGAAAAGCAGTCTGTGGGAGATAAAATTCAAGCACACGTCTAATCGACTTGTGACTATTGATAACACTATAGAATGTAATCGGAAATATAATATAGAAAAATCGGCTGATGGCAGCATCCTTACACTGCATATGTATTGGAAGGATATTACTCTTGGCACTGAGAAAAATGCTGTGGATGTGCATGCGACGATCAGGCTTGATAAATCGTCTCTATCGTATTGGCAGATTAATGTAGAAAATAAGAGTAAGCATTTTGGAACATGGGAAATAACATACCCCTCAATAAAAGGATTGAGAGCTTCAGAGGATGAAGATGTACAGTTAGCTTATTCTGATTTTCATGGGTGTCTGTTAAAAAATCCCGTTAAAAGGATACAGGAGATGTCAGATGACGATCCCCGGCCACCACAGGTAATGTCCTATCCGTCGGCAAGATGTACAATGCAATTCAGCACTCTTTTTGAGAGGAAGAATAACAATGGATTGTATCTGGCAACGTACGATTCGGAAGCCAATGTTAAAAAATTCGGGTATGACATAGATGAGAAAGGCAGAAGCCTTAAATATGGGATAAGGAACTATCCTGAGGGGATGGGAATTCCAGGAAGCGGAAGCAGCTATAAGATGCCATACGAGGTGGTAATCGGAGTTTACGAGGGCGATTGGATAACAGCATCAAAGATATACCACGATTGGGCAATTCAACAAAAATGGTGTTCAAAGGGCAGACTATCAGAGAGGAAGGATATACCAGGATGGTATCTGAATACTCCCTTATGGTTTGCAGGTCTGCCGACCAATAACATGATACCTCTTAAGAAATTCCTAGATGTCCCCATTGCATATCAATGGTATAGCTGGTATAAATATCCTTCCAGCTGTTTTGCTGATCCAGACTATTTTGATTATATCCCAGACAAGCAAGTGTTATTGAAGGAAATTAAAAATTTGAGTAATGCTGGCATAAAACTGGTACCATACATTGATTCAAGATTCTGGGCAACAAATGCCAAAAGCTGGAAGAATGAGTATCCTGAACCATATACCTGCAAAGTACCATATAAATTATTTGATGATTTAATAAGCTATTCAAAGTGGCCAACAAGTGTATGGCAGGATCTTACTATTTATTTAGAGCACTGGGACGGAAATCCACAAGCGATAATGTGTCCAACTACCAGGTTTTGGCAGTATAAGCAGTCTGAAATAATAACCAGGCTGGTTTCCGAGTATGGCGTTGACGGCGTGTATATGGATCAGATAGCCTCATGTCAGCCGGTATATTGTTTTGATCCCACTCATGGTCATTCCATTGGTGGAGGAAGTTACTGGGTCGAAGGCAACAGAAAGATGGTTGAGTTATGTAACGAAAATGCCCGTAAAAAAAATCCGGAAATGATTCTCACCACTGAAGATTTCGCAGAGCCTTATATTGATGTTTTTGACGGGCTATTAGCCTGTAATGCTTCCAGTATTGCACCTGATCTTATCCCGATGTTTAATTATGTATATTCCGGGTATTGTTTAACATTTGGGAGATATACCACTAGTTATTGGGACAGTATAGAAGGTTCGGCCTATTCGACGGGGTTACCTTTTATGATGAGGAACGCACAAATGTTTTTATGGGGTGAGCAGATGGGTTGGTTTGATCCAAATATTTTGACCATTGAGAGTCCTGAGGCTAAATATTTAAAAGCTTTATGCAAGGCACTAGATAAGGATGTGGTAAAAAAATATCTATTTTTTGGTGAAATGGTACGTCCTCCGAAGCTTGAAGGAGATAATCCGGTTCTCAGCGCGGCATGGAGTGCAAATCAAAAAAATACTGACATGCCGACAGTTTCACATTCTGCATGGAAGGCAGAGGATGGTACTCTGGGATTGGTATTCACCAACATGGATAACTCAGCCCACACCATTAGCTACGTTGTGGATACTAAACAATACAAACTACCCCAAACCAAAAAGTATAGTGTAAAAATAATCGATGGAGTTAGTGCAGGGAAAGTAAAAAGTTATAATTCAGGCTCTTTTGCCAGAACTGAGAAAATGCCGGCCAGAAGTGTACTCGTTCTTGAGATAAAAGCAGATTAGTCAGCTGTAAGAATTCAAAATTAATTAGGGATGTTCCAGAATTAAACTTTTGTCTAAAATCAAACCAAAAAACTATTTGAAATAGCTTAAAATGAAAAAATGAGTAAAACTCAACCTTTATGAATCTTACTCATTTTAGAGTTTATCCCTACTCCTGAAAATCCCTTCCAAGAGGTTCATATCAAGTCACCTCAGAGTACTTTGGCATTTTATTGTCTAAAAAATAAGTAAAATTCAAGATTAAGAATTTTACTTATTTTAAAAATTGTCCTTATTACTGAAAATATCGTACAAAGCAAATTACGAGTGACTTACCATGCAGGTATGATCTACTTTGTCTTGCCCGTTTGGTGTAATCCTTCACCAAGGTCGTTACCTGAGATAACACTGAATTTAAATTGCGCAGGGCTAAAAGCCTCTTTAGCATTGGACAGGTCATTGTTGATGAATAGGCGCTGGTCTTTTACTCTATCCATGGAGAGGAAAGAGCTTGTGCCGTTAGCAGCTTTCGAGTTAGTGATGGAGACTTTACTACCGTCTTTCAATACCACGGCGGCCTCTACGGATGCGTGCGCCTGTCTTCCGATAAACCCGTCGATAATCAGGTTGCTGAAGTGCTCACAATAAATAGCTTCTGTAAAATACTCGGGCAGATTGTCTGCCCAATCCACCTCAAATCCGTGAATTTGCAGCCCATCGACATTCTGGCAATAGAATGCCGGAATATCATGTTTGAATATGTTTTCATCGCTTCGCAAATCGAAGTTGCCTCCCACAAAAGCACTGGCTGGGCCTCCTTTGAGCAATAACTTTATGCGATCGAACGACAGATTCTCGATAGACCCTGGGCCATCCCCGTATACCAAAATGCCGGCCTCACCCTCGGCGATGATATTGGAGAAGCGAATGTCACTGACTGAAGCGCTTTCTCCGCCACTAGTAATAAATATCGGCTCGCTCTTACCCCACCAGGCACCATTGAACAAGCGTGTTTGAATAAGGATATCAGAAAACAAGATGTGATTGTCGCTTCCATAAATTCCAATTCCGCGGTTGGAGTCGCGGATCACCATGTTAGAAAATGTGCAGTAAGTGCTTTGGTATAAGCGGATTGCAGAAGAACGGGAAATTAATGTGCAGTTGACCACTGTCAGGTTCTCGCAATTATTGGCGGCGATGGCATCGTCGCCAGCATTGACATAGCAATCCGATATCCGCGCATTCTTGACTGAGATATTGATTCCATCGTTATTGGGGATCATTGGATTGTTGAGAATGTTGATCCCGCTGATCACGACATCTTCTGACTTGGTAATGTGAAGTGTCCAATTGTGCGAGTCTCTGAGCGTCACATCCCTGATCAACACGTTCTTACAATCCGATAGAAAGATGAGTATTCCAGGGCGGTCATCCCATGCCATACTCGGTTCGAGCGGCCCATCCCAGGGGATCGATTTGGTACTCAAGAATTTCTTGCCTTCACGAACCAACGCCGGATCCCAGTCCTTAGGATTATGTATACTGTCTGTGGTCATGAAATAGGTTCCACGTCCATCAATGGCACCTTGTCCTATGATTGCGATATTTTCGGCTTCAGTAGCCACTATAAGGCCTAATCTTGCACCTTCACCGGAAATTCCGCTTCTGTTTTCGATTTTAAATTCGGATTTGAGCTTATAGTCTGCGAGATTGGTGCTGGCCTTGATGACCGCTCCGGCTTCCAACTTAAGAGTCACATTACTGAGCAGCACAAAAGTGCCAGTCACATATTCCCCGTGTGTGAAAAGAACGGTTCCTCCTCCGGACTGATTGCAGGCCTGAATCGCCTTGTTGATGGCTGGAGTATCCAGGGTTTTGCCATCTCCGGCAGCACCAAATTCCCTTACATCAAATACAGAGGATCCCTTCTCTATGCACGCAGCCTGAGTCAACAGTCCAAACAACAGTAAACAAGTTAGGCTGAATAGAGGCAGTAGATTGCCAGGATAATCTATGATTTTCTTCTTAATTAATAGTAGTGATTTTTTCATAAGATGTATTTAATTAATTAAAGTTGCAATTTTTGGATTGTATAAAGATAGAATTAAAATAGTTGTCAGCTAATAATATTTATTGACACCTCTAAAAACTACTTTTTTTGATATCGATGATAGAGAACTATTGTACTATAAATTCATTCCGTTAAATAAAAGGTTTACTATTTTACATTATGAATCCCTTCGATTTTGATTCCGCTCTTGTAATTTAAATCACATTGATAAAGGAACCGTTCATGCTATTTTCTTCAAATCCAAATAAGTGTTCTATACATATATCTGTCTTTGATTTCTCTTAACTATTGGCTTCTATTGGTTCTACATCCTTAGTGGGATATCTCCAAGTCAATTGAGAGTTTTAAATAAAAAATTATAGTCAAATTGTACTAATTCATTTAGATTTTTTATCTCATGTTTTTTAGTGAGAAGGTATGAACCGTATGGCATACCCTCCACCAGTAACAAGCTGCAACTTGAGATTTGTATTACGGTCTACAGACTTTTTTTCAATAACTACATTCTTTGGGAAGCGATCTGCGCCAGGTGCATCTGAATAAATTTCAGCAGTATACTTTCCATCACCAAGAAAATTTAACAAGACATTATCCTGTCGAGGTTCCCAGTTTGTCATACCTCCCATAAACCAGTCTTTCCCACTACGACGGGCTATGGTGATATATTTGCCGGGTAAACCGCTGAGTACTTTTGTTTCATCCCATGTAGCTGGTACATCTTTAATAAATTGAAATGAAGGTTGTCCTTCATATGCACCCGGATGATCTGAAACCATTTGAAAAGGAGTTTCGTATACCACATACATTGCAAGAGTATGTGCACGCGTACCCATAACCATTGGAGCATGCCTGCGAGGTGCAAACTCTTCTCGTGTAACATTGTTAAACCCGCCTGGTGTGTAATCCATTGGACCAGCTAGCATTCTGGTAAAAGGTACTGTAACATGATTTTCAGGATTATCTCTTGTCCCGACTTGTGATTGTTCCAGGCCCAGGACAGCCTCGTAACTCAGCAAATTAGGATATGTTCTGTTAATGCCCGATGGTTTGGTGCTGCCGTGAATGTCTAGCATAAGATGATACTGAGCAGCTTTCTCGGCGGCCTGGTAATAAAAATTATTTCCATCTTGATCGTCCCGTTCTATGAAATCGATCTTTAGTCCGGCAATACCCCATTTTTCGTAAATAGGGAAAACTTCATCCATTCTATTCACAACATCAATATAACTTACCCATATCCAGACTTTTACTCCTTTGTTCGCCGCATAGCGTACTATCTCGGGAATATCAATTTTGCCGGGTTTGGTTATATCATTGGGGGCATTCCATCCTCCGTCAACCAGCATATATTCCAGACCAGACTTGGCTGCAAAATCAATGAAGTATTTTATATTTTCAGTCGTTTGAGCGCTTTTGCCATCGAGGCCTATGTAACCGTTCCACCAATCCCAGGAAGCTTTACCTGAATGGATCCACGAAATATCTTTAACGGTGGAAGGTGGATTTAAACTTATGATAACATTGGATTCTATAAGCCTGCCTGGTTCAGTACCTACCATTAACACCCTCCATGCAGAATTATGAGGGAGAGTGCCCTTTACGCAAATGTTAGGGAATTCGACACTAGGGGAAAGTTTGGATACGAAATAATGGTCTGACCAACCGCCTGATGGATTGATTAAATACATAGAACTATAATCTCTTAAGTCGGCCTCAGTGATTGCCATCCATGCTACACCAGGAACTTCCATCAATATTGGCAAACCAATTATTCGAGCGTTTGCGGCTTTGGCTACACCATCGTGATGATTGGAAAACGAGCTGATCGGAAGTTTGACGAATTCATCTTCGTACATACTTCTGAAATTGGGAAGTATAAGGGAATAGCTCGTTGCATCTTTACTGATTCGAAATTCCGTTGTTTCATTTGTAAGGCGGAATTCGTCAATATTAGCTTGTTCTGGAACAACATAGCGGAAAGCTATAGCGTCATCATAAGCTCTTGCTTCTATTATCAGCTTGCGCGCAGAAGATGCGTTTTCTTCCAGGTCAACACGCAGTGTACTGCAGTAATTATGAACTGAACTTACCTTTCCGGTTACCAGTTGATATGTTTCGTCAATTTTTGAAACATAAGTATTTACAATTCGCACATTTGATCCCAAAGATTTCTGACCCTTTAATTCCAAGGATAATGCCGATCGATCAATAAGCGCTTTACCCTGAAACGAGACCGCGTAGACTAATTGACCTCCTTCCGAAGCAGGTTGATTGTTAGAGATGGTCTCGAGCGTTATTACCAATTGACCGTTCGGGGACTTGATGACTGCCATATTGGACTGCCCCCATGCTGCAGGAGCTATAAACAAAAACACGTAGAAATATAATTCTTTTTGTACTGGACAGATGTTTCTTTGACATTTTGATTTTCCTCCTGGTTTTTTGGTTATTTATAATTTGGACACTTCTAAAAATCATTTTTTTTGCCGTTATTAAAACAAATATATGATCTGAAAAAGTAAACTACTTTTAAAGTTTTCAGATTGATTAATTTGAATTTTTGTTATTCAACTCCAAAATTCAGATTGGGTTGATCACCCATTTTAAGCACCAAAACGCCACCTTTTACGATTTCTGAATGAGGTAATTTTAGAGAATTGAAAGGTTTCCCATTTAATTGGGCACTCTGGACATAAATATTTGATTTCGAATTATTTTTGGTTTCTATTGTAAACGTTCCTCCGGAATAATACTTTGGATTGAGGTGAATGACCACTTTATCGAAAATCGGGCTACCCAAATCGTAATAGGGGTTAGCTGAACATCCACCATCCATTTCGAACAAACCGATCGATGACAGCACATAATAGGAGCTCATTTGCCCTTCGTCTTCGTCGCCAAGCCAGCCCACCAGCGGATCGAGATCGAGCAGAACATCGGTGATATGACGTGAATATTTTTGTGTCAACCATGGTTTTCCGGAGTAATTAAAAAGAAATGGAGCTTCGAGATTGGGTTGGTTTGATAGATCGACCTGACCAGTCTCAAAGCCTTTTTCCAGCCTGTCATTGAATTCATCTTTTCCCATGAGAGCAATCATTCCATGCAAATCATGCGGAACAAAATAGCTATAAATCCAGGCATTTCCTTCCATGTAACCCGGGCCATTCCAACCGCCCTCCGTACCAAATCTAAACGGGTCGAAGTTCTGAACCCAGCTTCCATCCTTGTGTTTCCGGCGAATATATTTGGTTTCAGGATCGAAAACATTTTTGTAATTCATCGACCGGTTCTGGAAGTATCTGAAATCATCTTTCTTTCCCAGCGAACTGGCAAATTGACCTAAGCACCAGTCGTCGTAGGCATACTCCATAGTGTTCGAAACCGCGCCAAATTCATCCGGAACGAAACCGAAATCCATGTAGGGTTTCATGTGCCGGTCTCCTGCGAAACCGCCGCAAGGATAATCGATTCCCTGTGTGGTGTAATCATGCTTTATCAAATCGAAAGCCAGTTTGTAATCAAAATCGCGGATTCCTTTTTGGTACGCGCTGATGATTAAAGCATTGTGGTGGTTTGAACCCATGATAGGAGCATATGAAATTCCGGTAGGCGCTTCAGGTATCCATCCTCCGACACGACCCAGTTCGATGAAAGCGCTTGAATACTGACTGGCAATTTCCGGCGAAATCAAAGTCCAGAGCGGAGCCAGGTTCCATTGCGTTCCCCAGAATCCATCGCTGCTGAATACGGCCGTTGCAGGCTCATGAACGGTCTGAACCTTTTCGCACATGTCGGTGTATTGACCGTTGACATCGCTGGCCAGCATTTTCCCATAATATGAACGATAAAGGTTGGTATAGAATTTTTCTTTATCCACTTCATTCCTGGTCGAAACTTCCACTTTTTCCAGTAGATCATTCCAGATTTTTACGGCATTTGCCCGAACCTTATCGAAATTGAAATCGAGTGGGCTCAGTTCAGTTTCCAGATTCAGCCGTGCATTGTCTATGCTCACTAGTGAAATTCCGCCACAAAGAGTTACCTGTTCGTCTTTTTTAGTTGCAAAATTCATAACCACACCACTTTGCGGTCCACTTCTAAATTCCGAAAAATCAGAAGTAATATTGCACGGGCGTTTAAAATCATCGCCATAGTCGTGCCAGGCACCCATGTAGGGTTTGAATTGCCAGCTGTCAAGGGAATCAAATTTCTTGTCGAGTCTCAGCACAAAATAAACCGTGTAATCACCCGGGTAATGACTTTTCTGGCGAATATAACCTTCAATCTCGTTATTGTTTACTTTCCTGACCCAGGTTTCCTTGATCTCCGCCGGTTCTTCAGCCATCATATCGAGATTGACCAGGATGTGACCTTCTTTGGTTTCAGGATAGGTAAAGCGAAGCACTCCTGTTCGCAAACTGGTGGTCAATTCGGCCTGAATTTTTGAGTCGAAAAGATAAACGCTGTAATAACCAACCGTACCTTTTTCGTCCTGTTTCCTAATGCGCGAACGGTATCCGGCGGTCCATTGGCCTCCAAAAGCGCCATCTGGTGATCCAGGGAAAAGCCTTGAGTTTCCTTCAGGAGAAAGGACTTGTGTTGACATGGGCATGATACTCACACCGCTCAAACCCATTCCGTGAATAAAACTGAACCCGGCAATGCTGTTGATGGTATATTCGTAACCGCCGCACCACTTTTGATCCTGGTTATCAGGACCAAGTTTAACCATTCCCAAAGGCAGGGCTGGTCCGGGATTCATCATCCAGCGCGAGTTGGAGGTACCGGTAAAAACATTCACGTAATCGGAAGGTCGTTTGGCCGTTTGTGAAAATGCTGCCGAAAAGCCCAGCAGGAAAAACAGGAATGAAATATTTTTTAGCATATAATTTGTATTGGATCAATTAATTACAGTACTTATTCAGTTCGACAGTTTCGAGTTATCCTCTATAATCAGCACCCAGTCGCAGCCTCTTCCCGAACGCAACCAGTCCATTTCTTTCGACATTCCGGGAACTTTAAAACTTTTTTCTCCGGAATTTTGGAATTCTCCGATTAGCGTTGTTTCACCGTTACGGGGATTAAACCATGAACATTTAACAATATCACCAGTAATTTCACCCATCCTGATTGTTGTTTTATTTCCTGTTGGAATATAAATGTAGGCATAAGATTTTCCACGGATGGCACTGGAATAGCTGCCGCAATCGCCTTGTCCGGCGACAATCAGCGACTGATCGGGAACCAGATCGGTCATTTGATGCGATTCAACCAGCTTTTTCAGAATTCCTATCTGAAAAGCACCGGGCAAATCGAGCGCCTGCTGCCAATTGGTTAGTGTCTTCGAGGAAAGTATTTTTCTGAATTCGTCGTTGAATTGCCATATGGGTTGAGCGCCGTAGGTAAATCCGGCAGCACCTGAAAAAACACTCCAGTAAGCAGCCATTCGAACATCGGTAGAGGTAAAATAGCCATTGTCGTCAATCGCGTAATTGATTCCGGCCCCTTCATAATTGGGCTCACCGTTAATCGTCGGCTTTGGATCCGTTAATTGCCAGTCGGACAGGGTTTGTTCGTATGAGCGGCTATTGTTCACTTCGGCATGATACGATCCCCACATATCAAAATCGAGCCAGTCATCTTTCTGGAACCATTTTGAAGCTGCGGCAAAACAATGGTAGGACATGAATGTAGTGGAATAATCCGTTTTCCCTTTCATATCGAAAATGCCATTTGTGCCGTCGGCTATCCCTTTTGCCATGGCTCTCCAAAGTTCCAGTCCGTTTGGGCGTTCATCCGGCATACGGTCACCTCCCAGAATCCAGATAATATTTTTCCGATCGTGAAATCGCTTTCCAAGCCAGTTGCCATATGCATAGGTTTGTTCAGGGGTATTAAAAATACCCCGCCCTTCACGCGGAATCACATATTCGCCCCAGCAAGGCAACAAAGCCAGGTAAAGACCTTTGTCTTCAGCCGTTTTTAGAGCATAATCCACATGATCCCAATAGTCATATTCTTTCGCATTTTCCGGATTATTTCCCGGAGTAATAGCTGGTTTCAACGGATTTCCTCCAATAAAAATGCTGTCATTATAAAAATTGACTGCTTTGTCGGCATGCATAAATTCGCTGACCAGAACCGTTTGAATCACATTAAAACCTTTCTCTTTCCGGTTTTCAAGATAAGTTTCTATCTCCTGACGGCTCAGGCGGTGAAGCATTTCCCAACCGGTATCGGCCAGCCAGAAAAATGGAGTGCCATCCTGGTAGGCAAAATAATGTGGATTTACTTGAGAAACCTGAAGTTTACCATGATCTTTCCAGGGCTGGGCCTGAAGTGAAAAACAAAGAAGAAAGGCAAAAGAAGCAATTATAGTCAGTTTTCGATTCATTTTAAGTGCTTTTATTTGGTTAAATTTTAAAAAAGGAAATATTTGCATTATTTATATTCTTCTACAATAGCCAAATCCCAAGGTATGCCTGAATAATTAAGGCAGAATTTCTAGAAGTAAAGTAACAAAAATGGCCGTCGAAGCAATAATATTTAACAAACTAAATTTATCCATATTTATTTATTTTCACCTCTGTTTAGCTTATAAAGAGTTAAAAATTCAGAATTATCTTCATAACTTAAGCAGAATGGTTGTTTTAAAGCGATCCTAATCTAAGAGTTGGAGTATGATATTCTCATTAGCATTCTTCAAAATGATACATTCACATTAAATATCATACCTCAATCAGGAACCTGGATCATTTTCCTGCATACCTCTGACAAGAAGGATCTGATGGGAGGCAACAAGTGTAACCATGCCAATAAGTAAGGTTGAATTAATTGTAGATCGGGAAGTGAAAGAAAGTGTTCCTGTTTCCAATTGGAAAGGGCAACTTGAAATTCAAAGAATCCAAAGTTAGTGGGTCGGTTTACTGATCAGGATACTTCCATCCAAATACATCTTTTAATGATCATCCTGAATATTAGTTCAAATGTTAAAAACTATTTATTTTTTTTCGTCAAGAGGAGAAAGCTAAGCAAGAATAATGACTATATTGATGATTTCTTAGATAAAGTTCAAAAAAAAATTTAGTTTTATGTATCCATGAGAAACACAATTTGTTTTATTGCTGTTGTCTGGTTCTTTTCAATTCCGGATTGTAATGCCCAATTAATTATTGAAAATAAAATAGTCTCTGATAATATTTCTTATGATCAGAAAGAGGGACAAGTTTATTTTGGAAATCTTCCTGTTTTAAGCCTTTCAGCATCTGATTTTGTAATTGAGGAGTATGGTGATGGAATAAAAAAATTGTACAATTGGAATAATCTGAGACAAGATAACCTCTCAGCCCGGATAACGATTTCTGAGGCTGGCAGGAACATCATCCATTTGGAATGTGACATATACGCAGACTCTTTAACCAGACTTAGTGATCTGTTTTTTCATTTAAATTTTCTACCGAGGGATACTGCCGCATGGTCGAAATGCGGGAAGGATTTCCATTGGATACCTAATATTAAATCCAAACCGTCACAAATCGCATCTGACCATGTTTTCCGTTCACCAGCTGTTATTATGATGTCTGATATTGTTGGTGTCGCTTTAATTCCTGACATAGATCTGATTAATAAAAACAGGCCGGCTCCATATTATCTTGATATGCGATTTTCTGAAACAGAAGCTCCAAAGATTATCTATGGCATTGCCCCTGCCAAAGTAGAACCCCATACGTATTATTCTAAAAGTGGTGATCCTTTTGTTATAAAAAATGGGATACTAAAACTTGGCTTTTATATAATTATCGACAAGACAAGTTCCAGAAATGAATTATTGAGAGAAACCAATGCCATGTTATGGGAAAAATTTGGCAAAAACTATTTTTTTCACCAGCAGCCTCAAACAGTCCCATTTAAACAATATGCTGAATATGGGTATGATATGGCACTAAAAGAATTATGGGTTAACGCAAATTATCCAAATTCTGGTGGCATTACCCTCTCAACATATTTTGATAAAGAAAACAAAAAATGGGGAGGACGTGACTATCCGGACGATTTATGGTTTCATAGTTGGTTTAATAATATGCGAACTGCCTATGGTCTTTATCAATGGGGAGAAAAACTGGCAAAACCTGAGTGGAAACAAAGAGCTTTGGAAGTAAAAAACTTAATTCTTAACGCCCCTGTTAAGAATGGATTTTTTAGTACTATATACAACTCCCGAGCAAATTCATGGGTGGCGTCTGGTCAGGGCGGAGGTGAAAATGTCTATCATTTGCCTGACAACTCCTGGACTGCTTACTGGTTAATGAGGTTTAATCAGGAATGCGAACCTGATAAAAAAATTAATGATTTTATCCTCAATTATGCCCTGGCGCTGGTTTCATGCCAACAACCAGATGGTAGTTTCCCCACCCGTGTATTTATAAATAACTTAAGACCTGATTCTGTTTTAAACGGTTCTGCATCTGAAGGTCTTTCGATATGGTTTCTTGCTGAAATGCGTTTGAGAGGCCTGATCCCGGAAAAATATGAGAAATCGGTTGATAATTCTATAAAAGCCGGGTTGGATCATATTCAAAGAGAAACATTGCCCCGGCAAAAATTTGAAGATTTTGAATTATACTTCTCTTGTTCAAGTAAACCATTGGATTTTTATGATTCTGTTTCTGAGATGTATGGGCAAAATACGCTTAGTATGCAATGGTGCGCAGAAGCATTCCGCACAGGATACCAATTGTTTAAGCGTGAAAAGGATTATAAAAATGCTTTGTATTGCATCGATATTTTATGCTTATACCAACAGGTCTGGAATCCTGATTACCTGAGTTTTTATGCCTTTGGTGGCTTTGGCGTAATGAACACTGACGCAGAATGGAATGATGCCCGCCAGGCACAATTTGCTGAGACACTGACCAATTTTTATGATCTTACGGGAAATAGTGAATATATGGAAAGGGCAATCGCTGCAGCAAAAGCCTCATTTACTTTAATGGTTATTGATGAGAATAAAGATGTGGCGCCTTATAATTATAAAGGAACAAAAAGACAATTTGAAATACATGGGGGAATGGCTGAAAACTATGGCCACTGTGGCACAGATAGCCGTTCCGGTCAGTCAGGGTTTCACTGGGGAACGGGAAGTGCATTGTGTACCAGTATAAATTTAATAAACAGATATGGCGACCTCTTTATTGATCCCAAAGTTAAGCATGCCTTTGGAATAAATGGGATTGTAGTCAAGACTGCTGACTTTGTCAATAATAAGATGATATTATCCGTTGACAGGCTCACAAATGATCAATATTTTGGTAAGATATTGCAAATACGGAATGCCAGAAATGTTCAGTTGGAAATAAATAATAGTATTATACCAATTGATAAACTGGGATTTTTCATATTAATCCATGATAAATAATATGTGAATTTTCTGGATTTAAAAATGAACCTCATATAAAACTTGTTATAACGACTCATGGGAGTGCACTTGACAACTTTGATGAAAGAATATTGATTATGAAAAATGGGCAATTAATAAATTAAATTATGAAAAACAAATTAGCTTCCGCAACACTCTGCATATTTCTATTTTTATTTCAGTCTACTTATTCGATTGACTGGCCTTTACTTAAAAAGTATGACCAGGAGCATACCTGTAAGATTGCTCTTCCAATAGGAAGGATTGGCACAGATACATTTTCCCTGGATGGCAGGGGAAATATACAGGATTGGGAAATAATCAATAAACCGGCAAATTCATTGGGTGGAATTTATGAGGAATTATTATCACTGTCCAGGATTGATTTTTTGCCTCAATACAGAGATAACTCACTTGTACATCAAATATCAAGTTATGATACTACAGGAGGCAATGATGATGGTTTTTCCGGTAAGTATTCATTCTTGAGAATTGAAAATAATAATCTTGTTATTGCTGATTTGAAAGGATCAGGTGTCATTCAACGAATTTGGACTCCAACACCAACAGAAGATACAATACAGTTTTATTTTGATGGAGAGAATAGCCCCAGAATTAGTATCAAGTTTATTGATCTCTTTACAGGGGATAAATATCCGTTTTTACGACCAATAGTTGGGAATGAAGTTGGTGGATACTATTGTTATTTGCCAATTCCATATCAAAAATCCTGTAAAATTGTGTATAAAGGAAAGAGAATGCAGTTTATTCAAATACAGTATCGCCAGAATACCGATCAAAATTCAATAGTTTCTTTCCCTAAGAAATTTTCAGAGAAAGATGCAGACGCGTTGGCACTTGCAATAAAGACATGGAGTAGTTATGGTAAAGCTGTAATTGATTTATCACAATCAGACAGTTCAGGGATAAAATCCAAAACGTCAACAATCAGATTGAAATCTGGTGAGGTAACTACCCTCTTTAAAGATAATAACGGAGGGAGGATAATAGGATTTGAACTTATACCACAATCAGATCTAAGCAGTGGTTTCAAAGATCTTTTGCTCAGAGCTACCTGGGATGATGAGAAAGTAGCTGCAATAAATTGTCCGTTAACAGATTTTTTCGGATATGCTTTTGGTAAGCCGTCAATGCAATCGATGTTGATTGGTGTAAATGATAAGCTTCATTATTGTTATTTGCCAATGCCTTATGAAAAAAATGCTAATTTGGAATTAGTATTTCTTAAAAACGAGCAAAATGTTTCTAAAGAAATATCGTTTAAGGTTAAAATATATTATAATGATGTCAAAAAAAGAACTGATGAAGGGAGACTATATACAAAATGGAGAAGAGAAATTGATCCTGAGCATGGTAAACCATATACTATACTTGAGGCAAAGGGACATGGACATTATGTAGGTACCATTTTACAGGCGCAAGGTTTAAATTCAGGAATTACTCTCTTCTTTGAAGGAGATGATATGTGCTTAATAGATGGAGAATTGAGGCTTCATGGAACAGGGTCCGAAGATTATTTTAACGGGGGCTGGTACGCATTAGCTGACAGATGGGATCAGGCATATAATTTACCCGTTCATGGTGCTCTGGCTTACTCTATACCTCTGGCACGAACAGGAGGTTACCGTTTTTATATTTCGGATAAAATTTCCTTTAAGGAAAGCTTTCAACTAACGATTGAACATGGACCTCATGGTAATGATATACCTGTTGATTATACTTCAATTGCATTTTATTATTGTGATCAACCTCCGGTTGAAAATAATACCCCGTCAGCAAGATTATTATCAGGAATAAATCCTCCATCGACTCTGGAGTACTGGCTTGCTTTATTACCAATTAAAGCTTTCAGTGACAGGGCAACAATATCTCATGAAAGGTGGACTGATAGTAAAACCAAAGTAAGCTACAATGTGCTGAGATTCTCGGCGAGTGAAAATGGTTTTGTGAAATTTGAACTTGAGGTACCTTCTGAAGGTGAATACAAGTTATATATGTCATACTTCAAAGGTCCTAATTGTAGCGCTTTTCAGGTTAATCAAAGGCAAATTCCTATAAAGAAGTTCATTACTGGGTATTCAAAAGAGGACACCTTTATTGAGAAAGAATATATCGGTAAGCTTTATATTAAAGAAGGTACTAATACTATAACTGTAATTTTAAAAGAAAATTCCGGTCAGGCGATTGATAAAAATTTTATATTATACAGGATTTATCTTGAGAAATTATAATTTTATTTTTCTAAAGTTAAGAAGTTAACCCAATAGTGACAGAGGCTGCCTTGTAAGCTATGGGCATAGCCGGAGGTGACATGTTGCCATCCGTACTTGGTTTATTGAAAGACTACTATTCCTCATATTAGCAGACATATTGGAAGTTGTTGCCTATTTATCTATATTTTCTTTTCTACGCCGTGAACGGGTATAAAATACGTATTAAATAAATTCAATCAATAAAAACGACTTATATAAATTGCTGCATATGACAAGGCGTGACCGTTTAATGGCAATCCTTAAAGGTGAGGTTGTAGACCGTCCACCTGTGAATTTTTACGAAATTGGAGGCTTTTTAGTAAATCCCGATGATCCGGATGGTTATAATATTTACAATTCACCCTCGTGGCAACCATTATTAAAACTGGCCGAAAATCACACTGATATAATAAGAATGGTGAGTCCTGTAAGAGCCCAATCACACTTATCCTGGAATGGAAGTTCAACGGTTGATATTAGGAAACAATTTGTTGAAGAGAAAGCATGGGAAAAAAACAATAGTCGTTTTACTCGCCTTACCTATATGCTTGGTACAAAAAAACTAACCTGTCTCACCCGTCGAGACAAGAACATTGATACTGTATGGACAGCAGAACCTTTATTGAAAAATGTTGATGATGTGAATTTGTTTCTTAAACTCCCGGACGAAATATTTGAGGAGAATATAAATACTGGTCATCTGGAAGAGCAGGAAAACAGGTTAGGAGACAGAGGCATAGTGATGGTAGATACTGAAGATCCAGTGTGTGCTGTAGCTTCACTTTTTAATCTTGAGACTTTCACAATCTTTGCATTAACTGAACCAGAGTTATGTCATAAACTATTGGAAAAACATGCCCTCTATATTCATAAACGTACTGAAAAAGTAGCAAAAGAATTTCCTGGCAGGTTATGGCGTATTTATGGCCCTGAATTCATTACAGAACCGTTTCTTCCTCCCACTCTTTTTGATGATTATGTGGTGAAGTACACAAAGCCAATGGTGAAACAGATTAAAAATTATGGTGGTTTTGTCCGGATCCATTCTCATGGTTGCATAAAGAATATACTCGATTATATCATAGATATGGAAGCCGATGCTATTGACCCTATTGAACCACCACCTCATGGCGACGTAGAGTTAAAATATGTAAGAAGAAAATATGGGAGGCATTTGGTTCTGTTTGGGAATATAGAAATTGCTGATATTGAGAATATGCCAAATGATATGTTCAAAAGAGTTGTAAAACAGACTATTGCTGATGGAACATCAGGTGAAGGCAGAGGATTTGTACTAATGCCCTCTGCATCCCCATACGGTCGGAATATTTCAGAACGTACACTCCAGAATTATAGAATAATGGTTGAAGAAGTTGAGAGAATATAAGTATACACAATGCTTATAATGAATTTTTCTTATTTTTAGAGCCAGTTTTGAACTGGTCTTAAAACAAATTGGAATTTTGAAAAAATTATTGTGGCTTTCCTTTCTAATAATAACATCCTTGTCATGCAAGGAATATTCAAAAGCAGATATCAAATCAGAAATAAAAATTATTCCTAGGCCCAGCAAAATATCTGTTTTAAATGGGACATTCGAACTGACAAATAAAACATCCGTAAAAGCTTGTAGCGATTTATTATTGCAGGCTGAGCAGTTAAGGACTTATCTTTCTCCGGCTTCCGGTTTTATACTTCCCGTTAATAAGAGAATAACTGGTGGAAATTTAATTGAATTGAAATTATCAGATAAGTTATCCTCTCTTGGTGAAGAAGGATATAAACTAAATATTACAAGCAAAAAAGTTCTTATTTCTGCTTATAAATCAAATGGGATTTTCTATGGTATTCAAACGTTACGTCAAATGTTACCTGATGAAATATTGAGAAAAGCTATTGCTGATAATATAAAATGGATTATTCCATGTGTAAGTATTGTTGATAAACCCCGTTTCAGTTGGAGAGGCTTAATGATTGACTATAGCCGTACATTTTGGAACAAGAGAGTAACGGAGAAATATATTGATGCAATGTCTTATTATAAACTTAATAAGTTACACATGCATCTTACAGATGATCAGGGATGGCGGTTAGAGATTACCAATTATCCGGCCCTCACTAAAATAGCATCAAAGTTTGATACAATTTATCATGAACCAGGGGAAAGAGAAGGATATTATTCGAAAGAAGATATTAGGGAACTGGTCCATTACGCAGCAGCGAGGAATATTGAGATAATTCCTGAAATTGAAATGCCCGGCCATACTTCAGAAATATTTGCTGCATACCCACAGTTTTCATGTACAGGTGATACTTCAATAATTAAACCTTATTTCAAGGGTCCCGGAGTACACAATGAAATCTTATGTGCAGGCAAAGAGGAGACATTTGAATTCCTTGAAGGAGTTCTTTCTGAAGTAATTGAATTGTTTCCATCAGAGTATATTCATATTGGAGGTGATGAAGCACCAAAAGTAGCATGGAAGGCCTGTCCATTATGCCAGAAGAGAATAAGGGATGAAGGATTAAAAGATGAAAATGAATTACAGAGCTGGTTTATCAAGCGAATAGAAAGATATCTTAACAGCAAGGGTAAAAAACTTATTGGCTGGGATGAAATAATTGAAGGAGGTCTTAGTAACACAGCTACTTTAATGTATTGGAGGGACTCGAAGCAAGATGTTCCTTTAGTTGCTGTTAATCAGGGTAATGATATAATTATGAGCCCGACTTCTTATTGTTATTTCGATTATTCCTATGGAAAAATATCAATTGAGAAAGTATACTCGTTCGAACCATTATCGGGTAAACTTGAAAATGTTGATACACATCATATTCTGGGTGTGCAAGCTAATTTCTGGTCGCATATTGATCGTACGGAACCCAACATGGATCATCAGATTTTTCCAAGAATTCTGGCACTGGCAGAAGTGGGATGGACCGAAAGGCAAAACAGAGATTGGAAAGATTTTAGTGTTAGACTTAATCATCATTATAAATCTATAGATTTACTTGATATTTATATTATGATCCCCTAGATTGTAAAGCATAGCCTTTTTTACGAAGACTTTTTTGCGACTACACTTTGTTGGGCCTTTGAAAAATTCAATTTTATGGAGCAGTTTTAATATTTATTCCTTACCATAACTAGAGCTATAGACTATTAAATGATTTAACCAAATGAATAAAGTTCTTTTAAGATGCACAATTGCTTCAGCATTGGGTGGCCTACTATTTGGTTACGACACTGTAATTATCAACGGAGCTATGCTTGGCCTGATTAAGTATTTTCAACTTAATCCTACAGCCCAAGGATGGACAGTGAGCTCGGCTTTGGTGGGATGCATTTTAGGCGCTATCTTAATAGGCAAACCCGGCGATATATTCGGAGCACAGCGGTTGCTTCAACTTTTGGCAAGCATGTTTTTAGCCTCTTCAGTAGGCTGCGGATTAGCGCCGACTATAAACGTATTTATATTTTTCAGGTTTATTGGTGGTCTTGCAATTGGGGGTGCATCAGTGCTTTGCCCGGTTTATATTTCCGAAATATCTCCACCGAGACATCGTGGAGTATTGGCTTCAACATTTCAGCTGGCAATAGTCCTTGGCATACTGATGTCATTAATTTCCAACTATCTTCTGTTGAATATTGGTGACCAAAATTGGAGATGGATGCTTTTCAGCGGATCTGTTCCTGCAGTAGTATTTTTTCTGATGCTTTTCTTTATAAGAAAGAGTCCTCGCTGGCTGGTAAAGAAAGGGAGGGTAGCGGAAGCAAAGAAAAATATTGAAGATTTATCATCACATGAGATTGATACTGAACAAACACTCTTAGATATACAGGAATCTATCAGAATGGAAGATATTAGCAGGAAAATTAACCTGTTCAAAAAACCCTACCGGAAAATTATCTATATTGGAATATTTGTAGGTGTTTTCAGCCAACTTACAGGTATAGGAGTTGTGTTTTATTATTCAGCTCAAATATTCAGTATTGCAGGCTTCTCTGGCGATAGTTCAATGCTTCAGAGTGTAATACTGGGTCTTACTAATCTGATATTCACCCTAATTGCCATGGCAGTAATTGACAGGATTGGCCGTAAAAAATTGTTACTTACAGGACAGGTAGGAATGGTGATAGTACTTGGCTTGTTTGGATACGGATTGCTTTCAGGAAATATAACAGGGTACTGGTTAGTAGTGTTGCTGGTTGCCTATATTGCATTTTTTGCCTCCTCGATGGGAGTTGTGGTATGGGTATTATTGTCTGAGATGTTCCCAAACATCATAAGGGCCAGAGGAGCATCAATTGGCTCCTTTGCAAACTGGGGTGTAAGTGCTTCTCTTAATTTCCTTTTTCCTGTAGCAATTGGATTCTTCGGAACAACTCAATCTGCTCAGAAGATAGGAATGAGCTATGCATTTATCTTTCTGTCATTAGTAACACTTATTGGTTTCTTCTATTTTAAGAAACACATTATCGAAACAAGGGGTAAGACACTGGAACAGATAGAAAAAGAGGTTCTTTGTTAAACTATTAAAAAAAAGAGACCAATGAACGGATATGAAAGAATAACTGCTGCGCTGAAAGATGAAAAACCTGATAAAGTTCCCATTATGCTACATAACTTTCTAATGGCTGCCAGAGAATATGGTGTAACAATGGAACAATATCGCAACAGCCCTAAGGTAATATCAGAGACATTTATTGCTGCTGTAGATAAGTATCAGTATGATGGGATACTGATTGATATTGATACAGTTACTCTTGCCGGAGCAGTTGGGGTTAAGGTTGATTTTCCCGTTGATGATGCTGCAAGAAGTCACGATGGAAATATCTTAAATTTGGAAGATGTTGTCCATTTAAAGCCTGTCAGGGTAGAAAATTATAAATATATACAGATCTGGCTCGAGGCAGTAAGGCTACTAAAAGATTATTATAAAGATGAGATTTATATCCGGGGTAACTGCGACCAGGCTCCCTTTTCCCTGGCTAGTATGATGCGTGGGGCACAGACATGGATGATCGACTTGATGATAGGCGATGAAGAGCATGTCAGCTTATTGCTTGAATATTGTACTGATGCAAGTACTCAATTTATAAATTTGATGTCACAGACCGGTTGCGATATGGTTTCTAATGGAGATAGTCCTGCCGGCCCGGAAATGATCTCGGCAGAAATGTACCTGAAATATGCTATGCCATACGAAAAAAAAATTATTGATACAGCTCATAAAGCAGGAAAAGAATACGCTCTGCATATTTGCGGAAATACTGATGTTATACTTGAGTATATGCTGAAAACAAGAGCTGATGCATTTGAACTGGATTACAAAACTGACATTGCTAAAATTTATAACTCCTTTAAAAATACTGCAACGTTAATTGGAAACATTGATCCAAGTGGTGTTTTAGCATTGGGCTCAGTGGATAACGTGAAGAAAAAGACTCTGGAACTGTTGACCTTATATAAAGATTCAAACCGTTTTATTCTTAATGCCGGCTGTGCCATCCCTCCAAATACACCTTCAGAAAATCTAAAAATGATGATAGATACTGCAAGAAATTTCAAATAAAAGGAAAGATCAATCAAAATACTAATAAAAACTTTCAACTATCTGATTAATATTTCCTGTTAATGATTTAATATCCTGTTAATTAAGACAAATTTAAGTGGAATGGCCAAAGGTGATCAATTGGTCCAGTTTTATAGTTATCTCAATCCTTTAAACCTTTTCCGATATTCCGTTGGTGGTACACCCGTAATTTTCTTAAATTGCTTGTTGAAATGACTGACATTATTAAAACCGCTGTCAAAGCATACTTCTGTCATACTAAGGTCCTGATACATTAATAATTTACAGGCAAAGTCTGTTTTGATTTTATTCAGGTATTCAAATATGGTAAGCCCCACGTTCATCTTAAAAAACCGGCATAATGAACCTTCAGCCATACTGACAAGATCGGCCAGTCTTTTTAAATCCACCTCATCACGATAATGGTTCATTAGATAATCGTGTATGGTTGCTATCCGCTTATTCCCGGTTGTGAAACGTCTTTTAAAATATTCTTTGCTCCCCAGTTGAATGTTTGTTTCACTTCTCCCAATAATGTCCATCAACATTAAGAAATGAAGCATCCTTTCAAAACTTTTCAAAAAGGGCAGCTGTAGCATAATTTCACTCACTTTATTAAGCGTATCCCCGACAATTTGAATGCCTCTTGCTGACAAATCCAAAGCTCTCTTAACATTACTGAACTCAGGAAGGATTATTAATTGGGAAGGTAAAATACTCATGGTAAACTGAAGGGAAACCATCTCAAGAGTTCGCCTGGAAAGCATCTGTGTTTCTTTATCAGCTAACCAGACATGCGGGAGATTAGGTCCAATAAATGCCAGATCACCAGGTTGAAATTCTTCGATAGAATCTGCAACAATTCTCTTTCCGGAACCTTCAGTTATGAAGCTTATTTCAAAATTATTGTGGTAATGCCAGGTGCTTTTCTCCAGATTATCCTGGAATATCCCAATAGAAAACGATTCATCCTTTTTTTCAATTAATTTCTCTAATAGAGCTGTCATAATAGTAATGAATGTACAAAAACTATATAATATGTTAATATAGCATTAAAAGTAGTAAAAATTGATGTAGATATCCATTACCTTGGACATTATTTTTGAATAATTATAAAAAGAATGTATTATATAAAACCACTATAAAATGAAAGAATTACTCGAAAAACTTCTTGAAGCAGTGGAATTGGGCAAAGTAGATATGAAATCCCCATATCCTCCTCAATTAAAAGATCAGGATGGTGCTTATGAACTTGCAAAGAGTGCCCTGGAACAAGGTTACAAACCAAATGAGATACTTGAGAATGCATTAATTCCGGCCATGGCAAAGGTCGGAGATAAGTTCAGCAGGAAAGAGATATATGTGCCTCAAATGTTGATGGCAGCAAAAGCAATGAGTGGTGCAATGATTCACCTTAAACCATTTTTCCAGTCCGGCGAAACCAAAAGAAAGGGGAAATTTATTGTTGGAACGGTATCAGGTGATCTTCATGATATAGGGAAGAATCTTGTTGCGATGATGATAGAAGGTGGTGGATGGGAAGTGATCGACCTGGGCGTAGATGTCGGGACAGAGAAATTTCTAATGGCATTGGATGAAAATCCTGGTGCAGCAGTAGGCTTATCAGCGTTGCTAACCACGACCATGGAAAACATGAAAAAGACAGTGTCAGCCATTAAAGAAAAATATTTAGATTCAAAAATATTGATTGGGGGAGCTCCTGTAACTATGGAATATTGTAAGAAGATCGGAGCCGATTTCTATGCACCCGATCCTCAGGGAGCAGTCAATTATTTAAATCAACTTGTATCATAGCGTACAAGTCAGGATATGAAAACAATACTTAAAGGGAGAACCAAAGAGGTAATAATTGATACAAACGGTCCGGTTGTCGTTATCGGTGAGTGTATCAATCCCACAAGAAGAAAAAAACTGGTTGCGACACTGCAGATGGGGAACTTTGAGTATGTTCTGGAACTTGCTGAAAGTCAAATCAAGGCAGGAGCCGATGTGCTGGATGTTAATGTAGGATTTCCAGGTGTGGATGATGTTAAATTGCTACCAGAAACGGTAATAAGAATTCAGGAAAAATTCGATATCCCTCTTTGTCTTGATTCGCCAAATTTCAAGGCTATTGAAGCTGCATTGAAGGTCGTTAAAGGTAAATGCATGATCAACTCAATCAATGGAGAAGAAAAATCCATGGAGGCTCTTATTCCTGTTGCCAGGGAATATGGAGCTGCAATTATTGGCTTGACCATGGATGATGATGGCATTAACCACGATCCGGAAAAGAGATTGGCTATTGCCGGGAAAATTCTTGAAAGAGCGGTCAAAGCAGGAATAAAAGAGGAAGACGTTGTCATTGATCCTCTGGCGATGGCTGTCAGTGCCGATCCGAATGCCTGCATGATAACCTTGGAAACGATAAGGGTTATACACCAGAAATTGGGACTAAATATTACTCTGGGAGCAAGCAATATATCTTTCGGTTTACCAGACAGGGAAATCCTGAATGCTGCTTTTATGACATTATCAATATTTAACGGGCTTACCTGTCCGATTGCAAACCCTGGGAAAATTACAGCTTTTATTCGCGCAGCCGATTTGATTTTGGGCAGAGACGCTTATGCTATTCGATTTGTCGAATATTTTCAAGGGAGTATTTAATTCAGCAAGTTCAATAATTATTTTAATTAAAAATAATGTCCTCAATCAAACCTGCCCGCAGATGGCAACCTGCTTTTTATTCATTTAAAAGGGATAAATTCGGCAAACGGCTTTTAACTAAAACAGAGCTTTTAATAAAAGGGACTCTCTTTGGATGCCGTATGTGTGGCAACTGTCTGCTACAGGAGACTGCCTTCATCTGCCCGATGGAATGTCCGAAAGGAATGAGAAACGGTCCTTGCGGTGGTATAACACCCTCAAAAAGATGTTATATCGACGAAACTCGTAAGTGTGTATGGTACTGCATCTATAAAAGAGCTCAGAAAACAGAAAGGGAAGAAAAACTGCTTGAAGTGTTGCCTCCACTCGACTGGAATAAAGTGGGAACCGAGACATGGGGAGATGTTGTCAGGCAGATAAGGAAGGTTGGTACTGGTACCTTCATAGGTGGAATATTATCAAAAGACAAAGAAACAAAAACAAAAGCATGGGATTCTGTTTTTAAAACTGTCAGGCAACCAGATTGGTGGCAGGGAGATTCGGATTATCATACCCCCTGTTACCATGAACCTGTTTCTGAACTTGAGAGGCGTTTGCGCACAGGAGAATTTATTGTAGCAACAGAGGTAAAACCACCTCAGAGTGCAAATGCCGATAAACTTAAAAAGGATATCGAACTGGTAAAACCTTATGTTACAGCAGTCAATTTTACAGATTCTTCAAGCGCACGGCCAAGTATGTCGAGTATTGCTTGTTGTAAAGTAGCCAATGAGATGGGTTTGGAACCTGTATTGCAAATAGCAGCTCGTGATACAACCCGAACTGGCCTGCAGTCTGAAATTGTCGGAGTAAATGAACTTGGAATATGCAATGTTCTCTGTGTCTCTGGCGATAGTGCTAAAATAGGCCCTTCTCCGATAAGTAGCCTGAATCTCCTGGACTTGGACTCAGTGCAGATGCTTTGGATACTCAGACGAATGAGAGATGACGGAATCTATCTCGATGGCAGGAAGTTGAAGAACCCACCAAAATTATTTCTTGGTGCAGCTGTTTCTCCTTTCGCATCAGACCCGGTATTACAGGCAATAAGAGACCATAAAAAGATAAATGCCGGAGCACAATTCTTTCAAACAAATATTATTTTCGAACCGGAAAAACTAGATCTCTGGCTTGAACAACTTTATAAGCGGAATATCCTTGATAAAGTGTATATCCTTATTGGTATTGCACCCCTGAAAAGCTATAAGATAGCGGAGTATCTTAATACAAAAGTTCCTGGTATCAGGATTCCTGAAAGTATTCTTATCCGCCTGGCCAGAGCCGGACAATCAGCACCAGAGGAAGGTGTGCAGATTGCTCTTGAATTGATCGATTCAATAAAACGGAAACAGGGAGTGAATGGAATTCACATTATGACAATGGGTTGGGAATCAATAGTTCAGAGGATTATAAAAGATGCAAACCTTATGCATACAAAATAATTACATATACGAGAGAATGGTCAATAAGGGTGAGGTATGAAAGTTCTGGAATAATAATAGGTAGTTAATTACGGTATTGAGCCATGAATATTTTGTAATGTTTATGCCTATAATTAGACATTAATAATCTTTATTTGGTTGTATAATTTATTATTTGTATTTTTCATCATGAAAGTGATTGGTTTTTTTTAATATTTTTTAACACCCTAATGATAAATAATTTACATCACTTTTTTGCTTTTATATTGTATTTTTAAATGTTAAATTTCAATTTCATTCTACATAAATTAATAAGATAATCTCATGAAAAAAAATCATGGACAGAGGAATTCAATTTCGAATATTCCTGAAAACAACAAGGAACGAATGAGCAACGGGAAAGTACCCCTGAACCGAAGAAAATTCATTGGTACAGTTGCAAGTGCCGGATTGGGACTAACCATTTTACCGAGGCATGTTCTTGGAGGTGTTAACCGGGTCGCTCCGAGTGATAAAATAAATTTGGCTTATATAGGCGTTGGATCTCAAGGGCTTCGTGAAATTTTCGATTTATTAAAAGTACCTGATTTTAATGTAGTTGCTGTGTGTGACCCTCAGGAAAAGGCATATAGCTACCATGACTGGTCTCCGACATCCCTGAGGAATAAAGTAAGAGAGGTGCTAAATGATCCAAATTGGAACCCGCCGGGGAATAATTCTATTCCCGGAGGCAGAATAGTTGGCAAACAGGTGGTAGACGGGTGGTATTCCCAAAAGAACCCCGGTTACAAAGGGTGCAAGACCTATGCTGACTTCCGTGAGCTTTTTGATAAAGAGAAAGATCTGGATGCCGTTAAAGTGATGACACCCGATCATCTTCATGGATTAATTGCGATGACTGCTATAAAAAGAGGGATAAATGTGGTAATGCATAAGCCGCTGTCAACCAAATTGCTGGAAGGCAGAAAAGTGGTTGAAATGGCAAAAGAATCTAAGGTGATAACTCACCTGATACCCTGGGATACCAATGGATCAATGGATAAGGTGATGAAATATATAAATGAAGGACAGATCGGGACACTAAAAGAGATTCATAACTGGACAAATCGCCCTGTTTGGCCGCAATATGATTTTATACCAACAGAGACACCGCCTGTACCAGATGGATTCAATTGGGATTTATGGATAGGCCCGGAGGCATTTCGTCCCTATCATCCACATTATACCAATATGACCTTCAGAAGTTGGTATGATTTTGGGGGTGGCTGCTTTTCTGATATAGCTTATTACACCTTATGGTCTGTATTTAAGGCTCTTGAGTTAGAGCATCCTGTGCTTATTGACCCATATTACACCCATATTTGCGAGATTAAGAATAATGTGGTGGCATCTACTGTTAAAAATGATTATTCTTATCCAACAGGAAGCAGAGTCCTCTTTAAATATCCGGCAAAAGGCTCCCGACCGGCGGTGGATCTTTTCTGGTACGATGGGGGAATGAAACCTCCTGTTCCGGAAGAGTTCTATGAGACCGACCAGGCTTTTCCAAACGAAGGAATGATGTTTGTCGGAGATAAGGGGAAGATTATTTCTGAATCCCACATGGAAAATGCGCAAATAATTACCAAAGACTTTAAATTGCAGGGAGATAGGCAAGCTGGAAACTCTGCCGGAAATCAAAAATTAAGTGGAATACAAATCTTTGCTAATTCTTGTAAAAGCGGAGAGCAAACCGGGGCAAGTTTTCGTGAGGCCATGCATATTTGCGATGCTTCCACCCTCTATTCAGTAGCTCTGAGATCTGGAAAAACACTGAAATTTGATTCAAAAAACGGGAAAATCATCAATCATCCTGAACTTAATAGCATGCTTTCGCGGCAATATCGTGACGGTTGGTCTCCGGAATCACTTTGATAGTTAAATAATTTAATACTACATTAAAATGAACAGAAGACAATTTTTAGAAAAGAGTACATTAAGCTTAGCAGCAGCCGGTTTATTATCACAGCTTCCGGTATCGTTATATGCTTCAACAGGTGGGAAACTGGTAAAAGTACCGATAGGTTTTCAATCCTATGTTCTTAGAGAAGAGATAGGCAAAGACATAGTGGGCATCTGTAAGACAATGGCAGGTTATGGCTATCAGCAGGTGGAGATGTGTTCTCCTTCCGGATATAGAAATGCTGGATTTGGGCCGCTTGTAAAATATTCCGGGAAAGAGCTGAAACAAATGATTGAAGACTCTGGTTTATCTTGTATCAGTTGTCATTTTCAGAAAGCGGAACAGTTTGATAAATTAGATGAAAGTATTGATTTTGCACATCAGTTGGGACTTAAGTATATGGTTTGTTCAGGTGGATTGGGTTCTCCCGATTATGATAAACTCAAAAAGAATTGTGAACAGATGAATATTGTTGGAGAAAAGACTAAGCAAGCAGGATTAATCGCAGCTTATCATAATCACAATGGTGAATTTGAGACCAAAATTAACGGCAGGCCGGTTTATGACTTATTATTGGAAGAATTGGACCCCGATTTGGTTAAGATGCAGTTTCAGGTAGCAGTTATCACACTGGGTTATAAAGCAGCGACATATTTTAGAAAATATCCGGGGCGTTTTGTTTCAGCTCACCTTCAGGATTATTCACCCAATGATTCAACGAAAGAAGTTGTTTTAGGACAAGGCATCGTTGATTGGAAAGAATTTTTTAAAGCATCAAAAGAGGGTGGAGTAAAAGTGGTCTTTGTCGAAATGGAGTCTGACCCCGCTACCCTGAAAAATAGTGTGACATATTTAAAGAATCTTTAATGTTCCAATTCTTGCTTTTTTAGAATAAAATCAGAAAAAGCTGATAGGAGGACAAAAATGATTGAGTAATATATGGTTACTGATGCATCCGTACATGATTCACCATGTGAAATATCAAAACAATATTTCACATGGTGATTATTGGTTGTTGAATTCAATTAAAAATAGCGGTTGCCATAGGATACTTATGTACGGGCATAAAAACCGGAATGTTGTGATGTGTTGATTATTAGATATATGAAGGTAGCAGGAACCAGGTTTTAGAAAACCAATAAATATATTTGTGTTAACCAGGGACATCAAAAAAAGAAGTTCATAAAGGTATCGCTAATAAATAATAATGAAAAGTACTAAGGAAAAAAAACACTTAAAAATCCTGCTTTTTGGTTTGATTGTTTTGACCGTTATGAGCTGTCAACAACATACATCCTCATTCAATATTCTTGATTTTGGTGCAAAAAGCGACACTTTAACTATCAATACCAAAGCTATTAACACTGCAATTGAAAAAGCATTCCAAAATGGCGGAGGTACTGTGGTGATCCCTCCCGGGACTTTCATCTCGGGTACAGTTATTTTGCTTTCTAATGTGAACCTTCATTTTGAACCGGGCTCAAAGCTGGTTGGAAGCAAAGACACTTCTGACTACCTCCTGATGAAAAACGCTCTCTTCAAGGAAGGGTATAACCATTATGGATTGATTTATTCAGTGGATGCCGTTCATGTCTCTATTACAGGAACGGGCGAAATTAACGGGAACGGTACTTATTTTATGAATGGCCTTAATAAACCCCATATAGGAGGCGACTTCGACAGGAAATTCACCAGGCAGGGCAACGAATTCATGAAGCAGGGAACTGTTTTCGAGGATGGCCCGGTTTCGTATGCTTATCGTCCGGGGATGATGATTATGTTTGAACGATGCGAGAATATTCATATTTCCGATGTGACACTAAAGGATACACCCGAATGGACCTTAAGGATTGGAGATTGTGACAATGCAAATGTTGAAGGGATATCTATTCTAAATAATCCGCTTATACCCAACAGCGATGGCATCAATTGTAGTAATTCGCGCAATATCCGGATATCCGATTGTAATATCGTTGCCGGCGATGATGCCATTATTGTTAACGGTTGGAGCGATCAGCCCTCTCCAAACGATTCAACCTGGAAGGTTCCATCTTTTGGAAATAAAACCGGTTATTCGGAGAATGTCACTGTTACAAATTGTGTGCTATCATCAAGGTCTGCTTGCATTCGTGTGGGTGCTGGCTACCATCCTATGAGGAACCTCGCATTCAGTAACCTGGTGACGTATAATTCCAATAGAGGAATTATTATAATTGCCCGCGACAACGGTTCCATCGAAAACGTTCTTTTTTCGAATATAATCATTAATACTCAGATATATTCGGGGCATTGGTGGGGAAAGGGTGAACCAATCCAAATTTCCTCTGTTCCGGCTACCATAAATGGGAAACCCGGAATCATCGACAATATACGCTTTTCAAATATCACGGCAACCAGTGAAGCAGGAATATTGATATATGGCACGGAGAATAGTGTTATTGATAATATCTGTCTGGAAAGTATTAAACTCACCATTAACAAAGGTAAGTATACTGAATCTTACGGAGGAAACTTCGATCTTCGTCCAGCATACCCGTTGGATATTGCTCTTTTCAAGCACGATATTCCAGGTTTATATGCACAATATGTTAAACATCTTACAGTTTCTCAGTTTGAACTGAGCTGGGGAGCCGGGTTACCTTCATTCTTTACCAATGCACTTGAGATAAACCATTTCAGGGATATTCTGCTGGAAAATATTGGAGCAACATCTGCTCCTAATTCAAAAGGCCTTTCTGCAATCATGTTGCGCGAGGGAACAAATGCTGTATTGCGAAACTGCAGTACAAATGCTGGGGCTGTTCTCATAAAAAAAGAAATGGTAAAATAGTTTTTCGAGGTTATCTTAATAATAATCGATTTTAGTAAAAATAATATTTGGAACTTGAATAGATCAGTTTCAATCAGACTTATCCTGAAGTTTTCATTTGTTCAGGAAATAGGATATAGCAACCAACCATTGATAAAAGGAGACAAAACAAGCTGGAATAAATTTAATGTTTCATGATACGGGTGTATACTTTTGATTATTAGTTCTGTCAATTAAATTTACTCTGTTGTAATCTCGACAGCAGCAGCAGGTAGTCCTTCTGACTTAGCGGTCACTATTATTGAACCTGATTTTGTAAACGGTCTGATAATAGCAAGACACTTGCCGTTAAAGGTTTTACATTCAGGTTTGCGAAAGCTACGCATGTCGTTCGGTGCAGCGTTTCCTGAAGCCAGTAGTTCACCATCACCTGATACAGTAAATTTAACGTGTACGTCTGCATCAGGAACAAGATTACCGTCTTTGTCCCTTACTTCAACTGAAACATATGCCAGGTCGTTACGGTCAGCATTGATCTGGCTTCTGTCCGATATTAAGATCAGTTTTGCTGGTTTTCCTGCTGTTTTGAATACCCTGTTTGCAACTTCTTTTCCATCAATGAGTCCGACAGCTTTTAATTCACCAGGAATGTAAGGCACATCAAAGTTGGCTGTCAACCGGGTTTTTTCTGACACAGGTTTCTGTCCTATCACTTTATCATTGAGTTCCAGGCGAACTTCATCGCAGCGAGAATATACAGAGACCTGAAGTCTGTTTCCTTCCTCTCCGGGCCATGTCCAGCTCTGGTACTCATCGGGCCATCCCCAGCGAGATATAGTTTCTTTTTTACCCGAGGGGATGGGAGCATGTAAAGCCATCTCCAGTTTACTCCTGTTCCATACCACATCTCTGAAATAGGACTGAGCTTTTTTCTGACCGGTGATATCGATATCTCCGCACCAAGCGTTATACCAGGAGGGCCATGGCATACTGAACGCGGTATCTTTTTTGTCGTAATAAGTACGACCGATCCCAGACTCTCCAAGATAATCCATTCCTGTCCATACAAAATCGCCTATTACCCAAGGATCTTTTTCCACCTGCTGCCAGTTTTCAAATGCTTCCATTGGAAAAGATTCTGTACCTGCCATGATTCGTCCGGCGAATTTCTTATGATCGTTTTTGTATTCTCTCCACTCGTAATTATAACCACCTATGTCGAGGCTGGCAAAAGCCCGTTCAGAATCCGACCAATCCAATCCTGGCTGTTCCCAGAACTTGCAGATAGCAGCTGTAATGGGTCTTGTGTTGTCAAGCTCTTTGACCACCTTGACCAGCTGTTGTGCAATGCGTTGACCCGACGTGTCGGCCCTTTCATATATCTCATTGCCGATGCTCCATATAATTACACTTGGGTGGTTACGGTCACGTAGTATCATGGATTTAAGATCACTATTCCAGTTTGCCCTGAAATAATTACTGTAATCCTGCGGATTTTTCGGATGTTCCCACATATCGAAGGCTTCATCTATTACAAGCATACCAAGCCGGTCGCAAGCATCGAGAAATTGCTTTGAAGGAGGATTATGGCTGGTACGTATGGCATTGAATCCATTGGCTTTCATTAATTCAACGCGTCGTTCTTCAGCACGATCATATGTTGCTGAACCCAGCAGGCCATTGTCATGATGCATGCACCCCCCTTTCAGTAATACAGGATTACCATTTAGTAAGAAGCCTTTTTCTGCACTGAAGTTGAGTGTTCTTACCCCGAATGGTACTGAATAACTGTCAATTATTTTACCGTTCAGGACCACCTCTGCCGTAGCCATGTAAAGGTGTGGATTATCTATCGACCATAAAGCGGGATGGAGTATATTCTGTGTCTGATCAATATTAAGAGAACCATTTGCCTCTATATTAAAAGACTTCTCTGACTTAACAATTACATTTGAATCTGAATCACTGATAAAAGTAACAAGACTGGCTCTGTTGTAGTCAGTGCCACTGTTTTTTAGAATGACGGAAAAATGAACTTTGGCCGTATCTTCTGAAGTAATGGCAGTGGTGATATAAAGACCGTTTTCGGCTATCCTCAGAGGATTGGTAACTGTAAGCCAGACATGACGGTAAATACCTGATCCGCTGTACCAGCGACTGTTCTTCCCGGGATTCCTTACCTTAACAGCAATTACATTCTCTTTTCCAGGGTCCAGCAAATCTGTTATATTGAATGAAAATGGGGTATAACCATAAAAATGATCCCCTGCCTTTTTCCCATTAACCCACACGCTGGCAATCATATAAACACCATCGAAGCAAAGAGTAACTTGTTTCTTACTAAAGGTATTATCGGCCATGAAATGTTTTCTGTACCATGCAATACCACCCTTAACGTAACCTGTGGCAAGGCCTCCTTCACTGGTTCTCGTAAAAGGACCGATATGATCTTCATTATCGTTATCGGCAAAATTCTCTATACTCCAGTCGTGAGGAAGATCAATGCTTCTCCAGCCAGAGTCATTAAAGTCTGGATTTTCTGCTCCTGCTATACTGTCGCGCAGAAATTTCCAGTTGCTGTCTATCGGAATATTGCGCTTTAATACCGTTTCATTTTTTATATTATCGGATGAACACGAAAAAAACATTATGCTTATAAAGAAGGAGATTGGAAGTAAAAATTTCTTTATCATTATTGGACTTATGAATAAATATGAAATAATAATTAGCTTCGTAAGATACAATATTTTGTAAAAAGTTAAAACTTCAGATGGATTTTAAAAATTCATTTTTTATGACGATTCATGAGAAATCGCAGAACCCGTCAACAAATATCTCAAATCATCATAAAACTACAATATTTATTCGAATATCGATAACAATAGTGATACGTTAATATTTCATTGAAATTAAATAAGTTAACTGTTCTTTGCCATTTTGTTCGATTTGTGATTTTGTAAGAAGTTCAGCTATAAGTATTTGAGCAAAAGCTGAAATACCCAATATATGCATCATTTCATAGACCGAATGTGGACTACGAAGTTGATAGATCAGGTAAGCAACCACATAGTATACATCTGCTTCATTTAGGATGAATAGGCGTCAAAAATCAACATAAGCTTTATCCATTAAGTAGATAGTATTTAGAATGATTTCAATTTCAACAATAGCATTGACATCATGATACTTAACATCTGTATTGTGGATAAATGTTGGTATGTTACCTCTAGGCAGAGTCAAATATGTCTCAAACAACTTCGGGCGGTAAACTGTCCGAAGAATTAAAAAGGCGTATATAGTTCGCTATATATCAGTAATATATAAATAAATCTAATGAGTAAACGAGTCAATAATGATTAAATAATAATAAATTATTGTAAATTGACTTCGATTTAAAAAAGGCCGGTTAACTGGTTCTTCTATTTATAGCGAATCAATAGTTTAAAAATGTATTAGTTAGACCTTTCATCCCCTATGAAAAAAATAATTAAAGCCCTGACTTTTTGCATTTTCTTTTTCGCTATAATGAATTCGGTATTCAGTGGAAATGATGAGTTGGTAAAAATGTGGAAATATACAAACGGAAATTATCAGTTTGAATGAAATTTTGTAACTGATATGGCACAGATGTCTCAGATAAATCCACACAAGACCATCTGGAAGGGAAGTTTGTTGCCTGCTTTCTGGCTTCAGAATTCAAACATGCAAAAAAGTATATAAAGGCTGTGGTTTTAAACGATACGACAGAGGGTAACCTGACAAAATTAAAGCTTCAGTTTGCCGATATTGGAACTGGCAGCATGTCGGTAAGAAAGGAAAGCTGGGGTATCTCGATTACAGATTTTCAGGTAAGCTGGAACAGTAATATTCCACATATAATTGATTTGTATTTTGGAACATCGGCATGTCCTGAAGGCAGGCAAAGTTTGATGGACGAAACGAATCCGCCGTTTTCATCCAATTGGGAAGCTTTTGGTTTTTGCATTCCGGGTGCCAAGGAAGGTACGGTGCAAAGCTTCTTCCGCTTTTGGGATTTTGGGCAAGCCAACATTGCCCTGGGCAGTTTTGGCCTATCCATGGGAGCCCCCTACGGGGCTGCCTTTCCCCGTCCAATATTGTCTCTGGCAATGGGTGACGATAATGGGTGGATGGTTATCAGTGCAGGAAATATCCCCAATGCTTCAATGACTTTAAAGATGCGTTCGTTTTCTGGCTGCATCGATTTTTTGTACCGTGAAGATTTGTGGGGAGCTGGAGCCAGGGATAGAATCTGGCAGAATCCGCTGCGCATTGTTTTTGGAGAAAATGCATGGTTGGCTTACAAACAGTATTTCAATTCTTTTCCCGAAAAGGGAACAACTTCTTCCATTCACCAAAAGGCAATCTGGAATACATGGGGTAACTGGAAAAATAGAGAATATCCTATTCGACCAATTGCCGATTTTGCTAAAAGAACCGGGGCCGAAATATTTGTAATAGATGATCCATGGGAAGCTTCGCAAGGGCTTGGAAAACCTGATACGGTGAAATTTCCCAATTTTCAGGGTGATATGGAATACATACATCAGCAAAAAATGTCAAATGGTATTTGGGAATGTATCGGGTGGATTGGAGATACAATAGCCTGTGGATTGACAAGAGCTGATCTTATCTGCGATAAAAATGGCAATCCCTGTGTTGGAAGCTGGACTTTCAATCCTTTCAGCTCTGGATATTTCTGTATCGACATTAGTTCACAGCATTCCAGAGACTTTCTTATTGAACGAACCATCCGGACCATGAAGATGCTGAAGCCCAAATTGATCAAACTTGATTTTGGATATGGCATGCCTAACCCAAACCTGGGGGTTCCTCGAAATCCTGAATTAAGGGGCGAAAGATATTCTTTCGAAATGATGAAACTTATTTCAGATGCGGCAAAAAGTGTCGATCCCGATGTAACCATTATGTATTACTGCATAAATCCGCTATATCTTACACATTTTGATATGGTTTCACTGGACGATCAGGGCGATCTGTGGTATGATGTAAAAGGAGGTCACGACCAGTGGACCATCTGGGCTTCATTGTTGTCTGACAAACAGGTTGCAATAAGTGGTTCATCATCTTATGACTGGAATGCCGACGACGAAGTTATCCTGAATACATTCATATTAGGTTCTCCGGGATCTGTGCTTGGAACCCATATGGATGATGGTTCTGAAGTTCCTGAAAAATACATAAACAGAAGGTACGCTGTGAATAAATGGTACCGGAAAAGTATTGAATGGCAACCTGTTTGGCTCAACAGCCAACTTGGGAATATGCAATCAGCGCCCAGGTTAAATTGTTGGGGGCGTACCGAAAATATTGACGGCAAAGATCAAATAACAGCCATTGTATTAAGAGGGAAAAAGGATAACACATTGAAAGAACTTGATGCATTTGAATGGGAGGGACGATGGGCCGTTGTTTCTCAAACCAGTAATGGAATTTTTGAAGCCGGTCGATTGGCTGTAATTCCATTTGATGCAGGTTTCATAAGTATCAAACTATCATCGGCACCAGAAAAGATTGAAAAAGTGAATAACCAGGAATTGGTACTTACAAGAAATTGGGACTGGAAAAACGGGATTCTGACTATCCGAATCGATGAAAAGGAACTCAATCAAACGGCAGGGTTTATCATTGTTATGTAGGTGAAATCAGTACTGTACAAGATCAAAAATTTCTATAATCATATTAAATTTAATTACAAATAACTTAAAAAGATAATCTCATGAAAAAAAATCATGAACAAAGGAATTCAATTTCGAATGTTTCCGAAAACAAAAAGGAACAACTTAGCAACGGGAAATTATCCTTTAATCGTCGGAAATTCATTGGCACAGTTGCAAGTGCCGGATTGGGACTAACCATTTTACCGAGGCATGTACTTGGAGGTGTTAACCGGGTTGCTCCTAGTGATAAAATAAATTTAGCTTATATAGGTGTTGGAACTCAAGGACTTCGTGAGATGTTCGATTTGCTAAATGTAACTGATTTTAATGTAGTTGCTGTATGTGATCCTCAGGAAAAAGCCTTTAGCTACCATGACTGGGATCCTAATTCCCTGAGGAATATGGTGAGAAAGGTTCTAAATGATCCCAATTGGACCCCTCCGGGGAATAATTCTATTCCAGGTGGCAGAACTGTTGGTAAGCAGGTGGTGGATGCCTTTTATTCCAGGACTAACCCGGATTACAAAGGGTGCAGGACTTATGCTGACTTCCGTGAGCTTTTTGATAAAGAGAAAGATCTGGATGCCGTTAAAGTGATGACACCCGATCATCTTCATGGATTAATTGCGATGACTGCTATAAAAAGAGGGATAAATGTGGTAATGCATAAGCCGCTGTCAACCAAATTGCTGGAAGGCAGAAAAGTGGTTGAAATGGCAAAAGAATCTAAGGTGATAACTCACCTGATACCCTGGGATACCAATGGATCAATGGATCAGGTGATGAAGTGGATAAATGGAGGCCAGATTGGAAAACTAAAAGAAATCCACAACTGGACATATCGTCCGGTTTGGCCGCAATATGATTTTATACCAACAGAAACTCCACCAGTACCCTATGGATTCAATTGGGATTTATGGATAGGCCCGGAGGCATTTCGTCCCTATCATCCACATTATACCAATATGACCTTCAGAAGTTGGTATGATTTTGGAGGTGGCTCGTTTTCTGATATGGGTTATTACAGCTTATGGACTGTTTTTAAGGCTCTTGAGTTAGAGAATCCTATGCTTATTGACCCATATTACACTCATATTTGCGAGATTAAGAATAATGAAGTGGCATCTACTGTTAAGAATGATTATTCTTATCCAACAGCAAGTAGAGTCCGTTTTAAATATCCTGCAAAAGGATCCAGACCAGCGGTAGATCTTATCTGGTACGATGGGGGAATGAGACCTCCTGTTCCGGAAGAGTTCTATGAGACCGACCAGGCTTTTCCGAACGAAGGAATGATGTTTGTGGGAGAAAAGGGAAAAATTATCTCTGCATTTGAATTAGGTAATCCGCAAATAATTACCAAAGATTTTGAATTTATAGGAGATAAGCAAGATGGAAACCCTATTGCCGGAAATGAAAAATTACATGGAATACAAATATTTGCCAATGCTTGCAAAAGTGGCCAGCAAACGGGGGGTAGTTTTCGTGAAGCCATGCACATTTGCGATGCTTCCACACTCTATTCAGTGGCTCTGAGATCGGAAAAAACACTGAAATTTGATTCAAAAAACGGGAAAATCATCAATCATCCTGAACTTAATAGCATGCTTTCGCGGCAATATCGCGAAGGTTGGTCTCCGGAATCACTTTGATAGTTAAATAATTTAATACTACATTAAAATGAACAGAAGACAATTTTTAGAAAAGAGTACATTAAGCTTAGCAGCAGCCGGTTTATTATCACAGCTTCCGGTTTCGTTATATGCTTCAACAGGTGGGAAACTGGTAAAAGTACCGATAGGTTTTCAATCCTATGTTCTTAGAGAAGAGATAGGCAAAGACATAGTGGGCATCTGTAAGACAATGGCAGGTTATGGCTATCAGCAGGTAGAGATGTGTTCTCCATCAGGATATAGAAATGCGGGATTTGGGCCGCTTGTAAAATATTCCGGGAAAGAGCTGAAACAAATGATTGAGGACTCTGGTCTATCGTGTATCAGTTGTCATTTTCAGTTAGGGGAACTGTTTGATAAATTAGATGAGAGTATTGATTTTGCCCATCAGTTAGGACTTAAATATATTGTTTGTTCAGGTGGATTGGGTTCTCCCGATTCTGATAAACTCAAAAAGAATTGTGAACAGATGAATATTGTTGGAGAAAAGACTAAGCAAGCAGGATTAATTGCAGCTTATCATAATCACAATGGTGAATTTGAGACCAAAATCAACGGCAGGCCGGTTTATGACTTATTATTAGAGGAATTGGATCCCGATCTGGTTAAGATGCAGTTTCAGGTAGCGGTTATCACATTGGGTTATAAAGCATCGACATATTTTAGAAAATATCCGGGGCGTTTTGTTTCAGCTCACCTTCAGGATTATTCACCCAATGATTCAACGAAAGAAGTTGTTTTAGGACAAGGTATCGTTGATTGGAAAGAATTTTTTGAAGCATCAAAAGAGGGTGGATTAAAAGTGGTCTTTGTCGAAATGGAGTCTGACCCCGCTACCCTGAAAAATAGTGTGACATATTTAAAGAATCTTTAATGTTCCAATTCATGCTTTTTTAGAATAAAATCAGAAAAAGTTGATAGAAGGACAGAAATGATTGACTAATATATGGTTACTGATTCACCCGTATTTGATTCACCCTGTGAAATTTTGTTTTGCTATTTCACAGGGTGAAATATTTATAGTTGATCTCAATTAAAAATAGCGGTTTCCATGGGGTAGTTATGAACAGGTATAAAAATCATAATATAGTTATGTGTTGATTATTAGGTATATAGTGGTATGTAAGATTTAGGTTTTTAGAAAACTAATAAATATATTTGTTTTAACCAACGGCATCGAAAAATATAGTATTTAGAGGTGCCCTTAAATTAAAAGAAAGGTTAAAAATGGATAAAATAACAGACATTTTCAAAAAAGCTTGTGGTGGTAAATCGATTCGTAATCTTTGCCTGCTGCTCGGCATATTCCTGCCTATTGCCGGTGTTTCAGCTAGCAGCGACGAATGCTATTTCCGGGAGACAGAACATGAACTCCTGCTCGGCAACTCGGTTGTCGAAATCAGGCTGCATCCCGGAAGTGGTGTTGTTACGGGCTTGTATAACAAGACCCGCAGCATCGAGTATCTGAATCCTTCAGTGCCAGAGCTTTTCAACCTGATATACTCCAGCACCGAATACCACGGCACACCGGCTAATGATCCCTGGAGCGCAGTGGACGGCACGACTGTGAAAGGTTCTGCCCAGCAAATTGCCCGAAAACATTTCGAGAAAACTGCAGAGGGTGCACGCCTGACTTTGCACTATGATCGTCTTCGGCTGGAAAAGCGAAACATTGATGTGGTAGTAACTGTCAGCATAGAATTACGAGACAAAGATGCGGAAACAATATGGAAGATCGGGGTGCAAAACCGTGATGCTGGTGTTGTGAAGGAAATCCACTTTCCCATGCTCAATGGTCTGAACCGCTTTCAGACATTGATCATGCCCAATGAATCGGGCCAGAAAATCACCGATCCGATCGATGTGCTTTCAGACGAATTGCCGGTGGTATGGCTTGAATACCCCGGGAGGGGATCAATGCAGTGGTTTGACTATTACTCAGACGATGCAGGACTCTACATGGCTTCCTACAATCAGGAGTTGCATTACACACGCATGTGCTTTGGACGTCTAGGGCAGGGGCCGGAGGCCGGAATGTGGTTTGTCAACTATCCCTTCGCCGCAAGGGGCATATCCTGGGAATCTCCGGCCCTTGCTGTATGTCTCCATACCGGCGACTGGCATTGTGGGGCCGACAGGTATCGGGTCTGGCTGGAAAGCTGGATTGAGAAAGCCGAAGTACCGTTGACCGTCCGGGAGATGATCGGAGGATTGCGGGAGATGGGAATCAAAAACCGGAACGGCTCCGTAATTCATTCTTATGACGAAATGCCGGTGCTGGCTTCCCAGGTTGCCAGATCGCCCAGTGGAGGTCCCTTTATGGTGGCCGGCTGGATGTACGACGGCCACGACACTTATTACCCCGAATACCGGGCCATACCCGATATGGGTGGAGATGCGAGACTGAAAGCTGCCATCGCTGAAGTGCACCGGCAGGGCGCCACCCTCACGGCCTATGTGAATGGGCGGCTGGCCAGTGTCGATGCCGACACGTACAGGAGCAATGGCAAAAGCTGGTCGGTATTGGGCAAAGCATCGGGACTGGGCGTAAATACAGTCGATTTTTTTGAACTGCATGAAGCATGGAACCAGCAGTGGGACAGCACTCGATCAGCGCTCGGTTGGCATGCAGTGATGTGTCCTTTTGTGCACGAATGGCAGGACCATATCGTAGGAGAGGTCCGCCGGGTGATCGGTGAGTATGGCTTCGACGGCATCTTTTTCGACCAGCCCGGTTCGTACTATGCCGAGCTTTGCTATAACGAGCGCCATGGTCACAGCAACCCCGCCACGGCCTGGGGTCCAGGATATCTGGAAATGTTCAGGCGGGTACGAGAAGAGATGCGCAGGATCAACCCCGAATCGGTGCTTTGGACCGAGGGCATGAACGACGCGTTCGGACAATATATGGACTATGGAATGGACAAGAATCCCCTCTGGCAGCCCATGCGGATACACCCACAATGCGAAACCTTTGTGGAAATGTGGCGATATACCCTGCCGGATTACATCATTGTCAATGACCCGGGCACATATTCTTTTCCGCCTTCCAAAGACCCGGTGCACGGACTGAAATATCACTTCGTGCTCGGTGTACGGGGCATATTTCTCAGCCCGGAACGTGATATTGAGCAGGATAACACCAACGATCCAGATGGAGCGCAGCGCAGAGAGGTGGTGGCCAGGATTGAACGGCTGTCCATTGCCGCCAGTGATTACCTTTTTCACGGTCACTTCATGGACGATGTAGGTCTTGGTATTCCGGATACAGCCATCCTGGCCAAGGTTTATAAGAGTGTATCCTGCCTGGCAGTGCCGATTTGGAATACTCATCACGAAGCGATTAGCACTGAGATTAAAATCGAACTTAATAAACTTGGCATTGTCTCTGACAGGCGGCTGAGCGTGCGCTCGCTCGATACCAGCAGGCGAATTCCCCACAGGATTGATGACGGGGTGCTAACCATCCCGTTAACCCTTCAGGGCCAGGGGTTAGATGTCGTTGTGGTTGAAAGGTAGGATCTGTTGGCTGATGGTTGTTGATGTTGAGGATACAAACGGATTACAAAAAATATCCTTTGCCAGGGACATTGAAACTCAATAACATTTAAGGAAATAAAACAGGTTATACTTATTTTATATCCATTTGAACATTCCATTTATTGCCAAAGGAATTGAAAAAAGAAGTTTTTGTAGGTATTTTTTAAAAAAAGGAGGTTCAAATGTTATGCAAAATTACTCTTAGGGTTAGTTTATTTGTGCTTTTTCTGACGCTTTCATCTTATTCCATCACTGAAGCAATGGTGTTTAATTCTATTGAGAAATCTGGTAAATCAGATTTTACAGTAGAGGAAACCGGAAAAGACATATCAATATCCAACGGGATTATTGAGCTGAGGTTTAATGAAGAACAATCCGGATTCGGATTGAAGAGCATAAGAAATGTACAGAAGGATCATGATTTTTTATTGGAGCAACCCAATAGTAGCACCATATGGGAGATAGAGTTCAAACATACATCTAATCGGCTTGTGACTATTGATAACAATGTAGAATGTAATCGGACATATAATATAGAAAAATCGCCTGATAGCAGCAACCTCACACTGCATCTGTATTGGAAGGATATTACTCTTGGCACTGAGAAAAATGCTGTGGATGTGCATGCTACGATCAGGCTTGATAAATCGTCTCTATCGTATTGGCAGATCAATGTAGAAAACAGGAGTAAACATTTTGGAACATGGGAAATAACATACCCTTCAATAAAAGGCCTGAGAGCTTCAGAGGATGAAGATGTAGAGTTAGCTATTCCTGATTTTAGCGGACGGTTGTTAAAAAATCCAGTAAAAAAGATACCGGAGATGTTAGATGACGATCCCCGGCCACCACAGGTTATGTCCTATCCGTCGGCAAGATGTACAATGCAATTCAGCACTCTTTTTGAGGGGAGGAATAACAATGGATTGTATCTGGCAACGCATGACGGTAAGGCCTATGTAAAGAAGTTTGGTTATAATGTTGATGAAAAAGACAGAAGCCTGAAATATGGGATAAGGAACTATCCTGAGGGGATGGGAATTCCGGGAAGCAAAAGCAGCTATACTATGCCATATGAAGCAGTAATTGGCGTTTATGAAGGCGATTGGATAACAGCATCAAAGATATACCACGATTGGGCAATCAATCAAAAATGGTGTTCAAAGGGCAAACTATCACAGAGGGAGGATATCCCAAAGTGGTATCTGAATACTGTGGTATGGTTTTCAGGAGGGCCAACTGATAATATGATACCCCTGGCAAAATACCTGGATGTCCCAACTTCGTTTCAATGGTATAACTGGCATGAGATTCCCTTTGACACATTTTATCCTGATTATTTTCCCCCAATTGCAGAATTTTCGGAAAAGTCTAAACAGTTACAAAGTGCAGGAATAAAAATCACACCATATATAAATAGCCGAATTTGGGATATGAATTCAAAAAGCTGGAGTAGTGAAAATCCTCAGTCAGCTGCCTGCAAAGTACCATATAAATTATTTGATGATTTAATAAGTTATTCAAGGTGGCCTTCACGCGTATGGCAGGATCTTGCAATTTCTATGGATCATTGGAATGAAAATCCATTTGCAGTAATGTGTCCGACTACAAAAGTTTGGCAGGATAAGCAGTCTGAAATAATAACCAGACTGGTTTCCGAGTATGGTATGAATGGCGTGTATATGGATCAGACAGCCTCATGTCAACCGGTATATTGTTTTGATCCCACTCATGGACATTCAATCGGTGGAGGAAATTACTGGGTTGAAGGCAACAGAAAGATGGTTGAGCTATGTAAAGAAAATGCCCGTAAAAAGAATCCGGAGATGATTCTCACGACTGAAGATTTTGCAGAACCTTATATTGATGTTTTTGACGGATTATTAGCATGCAACACTTCAAGTATAGCACCTGAACTTATTCCGATGTTTAATTATGTGTATTCCGGGTACTGTTTAAGGTTTGGTCGATCTTTCCGCAATTCTTCTGGATTACCCTTTATGATGAGAAACGCACAGATGTTTTTATGGGGTGAACAGATGGGATGGTTTGATCCAAATATTTTGAACATGGAGAGTCCGGAGGCTAAATATTTAAAAGGTTTATGCAGGGCACTAGATAAGGATGCGATAAAAAAATTTCTATTTTTTGGTGAAATGGTACGTCCTCCGAAGCTTGAAGGAGACAATCCGATTCTCAGTGCGTCATGGAGTGAAAATCAAAAAAATACTGATATGCCGGCAGTTTCACATTCTGCGTGGAAGGCAGAGGATGGTACTCTGGGATTGGTATTCACCAATTTGGATAACTCAGTTCACACCATAAGGTACAATTTGGATACTAAACAATATGACCTGCCCCAGGTAAATAAGTATACTGTAAAAGTGATCGATGGAGCTGGTGCTGGAAAAGTCAGGAACTACAGATCAGGCTCTTTTATCAGAACTGAAAAAATACCTCCCAGAAGTGTTCTCGTTCTTGAGATTAAAGCAGATGAGTCCGCTGTAATAAGTCAAAATTGATAATTTTTTGTCTATGAATTTATCTTGCCTGATTATTACCCCTTCTTGTAAGAGCAGGTCTTATTTACAAACTTGTATACTAAAAATGCTAATTTGTTGTTAATTTTAAAAAGAAACAATATGACTAGATTTACTTTAATTACTATTTGTATATTAATTGGAAATGTTTGTGTCGCTCAAAATCCTTTCATTTCTAATATATACACCGCCGATCCATCAGCAAGAGTATTTAACGATACATTATATGTGTATCCTTCTCACGATGAAGACACAGCAACATGGTTTAGTATGAAAGACTGGCATGTTTTCTCTACTACCGATATGCAAAATTGGACCGATCATGGCGTGGCGTTTTCACTAAAGGATATCAGCTGGGCTAAATCCGAAGCCTGGGCACCAGATTGCATCAAACGAAATGGTAAATACTATTTTTATTATCCTGTTGAGCATAGTAAGATTGGAGTAGCTGTGAGCGATAAACCTTATGGACCTTTTAAGGATCCTTTGGACTCAGCCTTAATTACTACCAACTCTAAAGGAGTTGTATGTAACCGCGACTTTATCGATCCGGCAGTTTTTATAGATGATGATGGACAGGCTTATCTTTATATGGGACAGTTGGTTGTCAATGCAATAAAGCTTAACGAAGATATGATCTCCTATGATGGTGTTGTTCACTTGCTAAAAGGGACAGATGATTTTTTTGAAGCTGTCTGGATGCATAAATACAAGGGCAATTATTATCTCTCGTATTCAGCTAACAGTGGTGAAATTAAGTATTGTATGAGTAAAAATCCATTAGGTCCGTTTGAATACAAAGGGGTGATATTGCCAAAAATGAACAGCGGAACAAATCACCATTCTATCGTTGAATATAAGGGTCAATGGTACATGTTTTATCACAATTCTGACCTGTATTTTAAGAAACATCCTGAAGAAGAACCAAAGTTTGGCTGGGGATATGAAGGAAGCCCTCATCCATTTCGCAGATCAATATGCTTTGATAAGTTGTATTACAATGAAGATGGAACAATACAAGAAGTAGTACCCACGAAGTAGAATGTAAATTATGTAATTACGTTGCACAACATACGGTATTAAACATCTTAGGATATGATTTTGGTTTTAGAAAACTGTATTGTATATTTACTTCAAATAAGGGCACCGAAAAAAGAAGTAATAAGAGTTGCCCCTGATATATATTAATTAAGATAAATAAAAATTAAAGAACACTATGAAAAAAATCAAACACTTAAAAACCCTGCTATTTGGTTTGATCGTTTTGACCGTTATGGGCTGTCAGCAGCAAACTGCCTCATTCAATATTCTTGATTTTGGTGCAAAAGGCGACAACTTAACCCTCAATACCAAAGCTATTAATAGTGCTATTGAAAAAGCAAGCGAAAAAGGCGGAGGTACTGTAGTGATCCCTTCCGGAACGTTCATTTCGGGCACTGTGGTTTTGCTTTCTAATGTGAACCTTCATTTAGAACCGGGCTCAAAACTGGTTGGAAGCAAAGATACTTCTGACTACCTTCTGTTGAAAAGCCCACTCTTCAGCGAAGGGTATAACCGCAATGGATTGATTATTGCAGTAGATGCTGAACATGTCTCTATTACAGGAACAGGCGAGATCAACGGGAACGGTACTTATTTTATGAATGGTATTGATAAACCACACATATTAAGAGCCTTCGACAGGAAATTCACCAGACAGGGAAATGAATTCATGAAGCCGGGAACTATTTTCGAGGATGGTCCTGTTTCGTATGATTTTCGGCCAGGGATGATGATTGTGTTTGAACGATGCGAGAATATTCATATTTCCGACGTAACACTTAGGGATTCACCCGAATGGACCGTAAGAATTGCAGACTGTGACAATGCAAATATAGAAGGGATATCTCTTCTCAATAATATGCTTATACCTAACAGTGATGGCATTCATTGTACCAATTCGCGCAATATCCGCATATCCGATTGTAATATCGTTGCCGGTGATGATGCCATTTGTGTTACCGGTTTTAGCGATCAGCCCTCTCCAAATGATCCGGACTGGAAGGTTCCTTCATTTGGAAATAAAACCGGTTATGCAGAGAATGTCACTGTTACAAATTGTGTGTTATCCTCAGCATCTGCTTGCATCAGGGTGGGTTATGGCCCCCATCCAGTCAGGAACCTCGTATTCAGTAACCTGGTGATGTACAATTCCAACAGGGGAATTGGAGTATTTGCTCGCGACAACAGTTCCATCAAAAACGTCCTTTTTTCGAATATAATCATTAATACGCGGTTATATGCGGGACATTGGTGGGGAAAAGGTGAACCCATTCATATTTCCGCCGGAAAGGATACCAAGAACGGAAAACCAGGAACCATTAACAATATACGTTTTTCACATATCACGGCAACCAGTGAAGCAGGAATATTGATTTATGGCACGGAGAATAGTGTTATTGATAATATATGTATGGAAGGTATTAAACTCACCATCAACAATGGTAAGAATACAGAATCTTATGGAGGAAACTTCGATCTTAATCCTGTTTACCCGATAGATATTGCTCTTTTCAAGCACGATATTCCAGGTTTATATGCACAATATGTTAAGCATCTTACAGTTTCTCAGTTTGAACTGAGCTGGGGAGCCGGACTGCCTTCTTTCTTTACCAATGCAATTGAGATAAACCATTTTAGTGATATTAAGCTGGAAGATATTGATGCAAACCCTGCTCCTAATTCAAAAGGGTTTTCTGCAATAATGTTGCGCGATGGTGCAAATGCTGTATTGCGAAACTCCAGCACAAATGATGGATCTTTACTCTTAAGAAAAGAAAGAGTAAAATAGTTTTTCAAGAGCCCTTAACATAGTGTATTGTGCGATTCTTCTTGAATCACCAGTCTAGAAATGATTATTTAGAATGCGTCTAAAATTAAATTATGGAAAATGTATAAGATAAAATTATTATGCAGTATTATTTTCAAAGAAATGAAGGACTGCATAAGCAAGATCTCTGATAAAAACCAATTGTCTTTTTCAATGTTCATTTTCCTGATCCTGTTTACCCTGCAGCTAAATGCCAGGGATTATAACACTTCGCTTTTTGGTATAAAATCCAACGGAACGACTTTAAATACAAACTCCATACAAAGGGCTATAGATTTCATTCATGAGAACGGCGGAGGCAGACTGGTTTTCTATGTTGGACGATACCTTACGGGAACCATTCATCTTAAATCAAACGTCACTCTTCAGTTAGAGGAGGGAGCTATCCTGGTTGGCTCAACGAATCCATTTGATTATGAGCATATGGCAGGATGGACAGCTCTTATCTTTGCCCACGATCAGCAAAATATAGGTATCACCGGTAAAGGCATAATTGACGGACAGGGATTCACTGTTGCCACAAATCTGGTCAATCTTATTCAAAATGGGGTAGTGAAGGATCCTTTGAGAAACGACCGGCCCAGCGAAACAATCCGCCCTTTAAATATCTATTTCAGAGGCTGTAAAAATATTACTGTACGGGGAATAACCTTAAGAGATCCGGCAAGCTGGAACCAGGAATATGATCAGTGCAGGAATGTTATTATCGACAGGATTATGGTTGATAGTAAATCGTACTGGAACAATGATGGTATTGATATCGTCGACTGTGATAGTGTGAGTGTCACAAACTCATATTTTGATGCTGCCGATGATGGGATATGCTTAAAATCTCATAGTGCGGATTTTATTTGTCAGAATGTATATATACATAATAATACTATTCGTACAAGCGCTAACGGTATTAAGTTTGGAACAGCTTCATACGGCGGTTTCCGAAATATTAAAATCATTAAGAATCTGGTTTTTGATACTTACCGGTCAGCAATAACTTTTGATGCCGTTGATGGAGGCATTGTAGAAGATGTAATAGTTGACAGCCTCAGGTCAATCAATACAGGTAACGTTGTTTTCCTGAGGATAGGTGAAAGGATATCCGGAAAGAAGGGTAAGATGAGCAACATAAGCATTTCAAATGTATATGGTGAGGTTCCTCTGACCAAACCCGATGCAGGATATAATTATGAAGGTCCTGTGGAAGATATGCCCAGAAATGTCTCGCCGTCATCAATAGTCGGAATGCCTGATGCTTTAATACAAAATGTTTCACTAAGAAATGTTGAAATTCATTACCCTGGCGGTGGAAACCCTGCCTATGCCAGGGTAAGCCTTAATGAGCTGGATAAGGTCCCTGAACTACCGTCAAATTATCCTGAGTTCTCAATGTTCAAGGAGTTGCCTGCCTGGGGATTTTACATTCGTCATGCTCAGGGGCTGACATTCGAGAATGTAACTCTTATCTGTGAAAAAAAAGATTACAGGAAAGCAATAATCCTGGATGATGTTGCTGATGCTAGTTTCAAATCTCTCAAAGTAGTCCAGCCTGGAAATAAAGATAAACCAGTTTATTCTGTTAGATCAAGAGACGTGACTTTTATTAAATAATAATTGGCATGAAAGATTATATTTAATTGTCAATTATATAGAAATTTAATCCTTAATAAAACACATAAATACCATTAGGATAGATAGTTGCGTTTTGATGTTATCATCCCTTCTACCGTGCCTTGAGCTGGTTCCTGTCATGTTTTAATCATAATCCTTAACTGGATGGAGGAAAGCAGTATATCAAAAATTCAAATTATGAATAAAATTTCAAAGTGTATTTTAGCCCTGGTCTTTCTAACAGGTTGTAAAGTTAATACTCCTGAATACCAGGGATTAAATGAAAATATAATTAAATCCAGAAAGAACACCATCCTTTCCGATAAAATCGTTTATCATGAAGTTCGTGTTGATGAAAATGGAAATATACTTCCCTGGTATTCTGCGAATCTGGGAGAATCGTACGATCATGTATTAAACCTGGTTTGGAATTTCTGGAAAAATATGGAGGTTGATTCCAACGGAATGCAATATTACATGAACCATCAGGTTTGGACACCAAGCCATGATAAGCGGGGACTGGGTGGCGATCAACTAATGATGGCTCTTTCTTCGTGGGATTTGTACTATAATTATACCGGTGATGAATCGGTTATTGATAATATGAAATATATGGCAGATTATTACCTAGCCAATTCATTATCTTCACCGGAAGCAAAATGGCCATACTTACCATATCCATATAATATGGATGTAGAATCGGGTATTTACGATGGTGACATGATTATTGGCAAAGGATACCTTCAGCCTGATAAAGCTGGCTCATTTGGATTTGAACTGGTCAAACTTTATAAGAAAACGGGTGACAAAAAATACCTGGATGCTGCCGTTAAAATAGCAAATACGCTTGCTGCCAAAGTTAAGCCAGGCGACAACGATCATTCACCATGGCCGTTCAAACTGAATGCTGAAACAGGGGAAACAGGGGTTTTAATATTAGATCAGGTAGTATGGTACGAGGGAATGGATAAAGATGTAAAAACATCCGGGCAAAGAAAAATCGAATCAGCATATACAACAAACTGGACACCGACTTTAGGCTTATTTACTGATCTAATTAAATTAAATGAAGGTGATGTAGTATCGTATAAAAAAGCTTTTGACATCACTGTTGATTGGTTAAAGACTTATCCCGTCAAAACAAATAAATGGGGACCGTTTTTTGAAGACGTTCCACGATGGTCCGACACACAAATAAATGCTATAACTTACGCTATGTTTATTATGGAGAATCCAGAATTGGATCCTGACTGGAAAGAAACTGTTAAAAGCATTTTTGAATGGGTACACAATGAACTTGATGATGACAGATATAATAAATACGGTGTAATTTGTACAGACGAACAAACAGCTTACCGTCAACCCGGAAACAGCCATTCTTCCCGTCAGGCATCCATGGAATTGTTGTACTGGAAACTGACAGGCGACACTACATATGTAAGGAATGCCGTACGAATGTTAAACTGGGCAACCTATACGGTTGACAACGACGGTAAGAATTTTTACCCAACCAATGCTATCTGGATGACTGATGGCTATGGCGATTATACCCGTCATTATTTGCGGGCAATGGCTGCAGCGCCTCAATTAGCGCCAGGAAGTTCTGACCATTTATTAAACTCATCCTCCATAGTAAACAAAATAACTTATCAACTTAACCTGATTAATTATACCACTTTTGATAATAAATCACAGGAAATATTCAGGTTAATATCACGCCCCAAAAAAGTAAAAGTAAATGGAACAAATTTAAAGGAACTGGCTGATAATTCAAACGAAGGCTGGACCTGGCAGACACTTGATACAGGTGGTATTCTTACAGTGACACATACAACCGGAAATTCTATTTCAATAAGTAAATAAGATTAAATACATAGGAGAAATGGGGAAAAAAAACAATTTTAAGAATTCAAATATTTTATATGAAAAAGTAAACCGAAGAGATATGATTGCGCGTGGAGCAATGTTATCCGGTGCAGGATTATTTGGAGCTTCTTTTACCAGTAGAGCTGAAATACCAGGTTTAGAGCAAAAAGATAATATTTTTAATGTGAAAGACTTTGGCGCTTCCGGCAAACGTGAGGAAAAGGCAACAAATCAAATCAGGGCTGCAGTGGAAGCTTGCACTTCTGCAGGTGGCGGGACTGTTTATGTTCCACCCGGTGATTATACAGTTGGTACTATTCAAATGAAGGATAATGTTGACCTATGCCTTGAAGCCGGGGCAACTTTTTTCCTGAGTCAGGATAAGGATGATTTTATACAGGGAGCTCTTTCCATGATTTATGCAAAAGATGCAAATAATTTTGCTGTTACAGGCAGGGGAACATTAAATGGATTGGCTCAGTACGAGTTTGTTGAAATGCAGGGTGTCGATGTTGAAATTGTTGAAGAAATTAAGATTGCTCGTGCTGCCGGTGTCGATATGCGCCGTTATTACAGAACTGGTATGCAGACATTTATGTTTGTGCTGAATGATTGCAAAAACGTAATGTTGGAAGATATATCAATAATTAATTCGCCATTATGGACAGTACGCTTAAATAACTGTGATCGTGTCAGGATTCATGGGGTTTATATATATTCCGATCTGGAAAAAGGGGTAAATGCTGATGGTATAGACATTTGTTCATCAAGAAATGTGACTATCTCTGATTCTGTTATTGTTACTGCAGATGACTCAATTGTTTTGAAAACCCCAAAAGAAATAGGGCAGGAGGGACCTGTTAATGTAACCGAGAATATTGTAGTGACCAATTGTATTTTGTCCTCTTCATCTACTCCATTGATGATAGGGACAGAGACTTTTGCTGATGTCAGACATGTACTTTTTAACAATTGCGCCATTCGTAATTCGAATAAAGGCTTTGGTATCAATGTTCAGGATGGGGCATCTGTTCATGATATAATATTTAGTAATCTGACTATTGAAACGAACAGGAGGCACTGGAACTGGTGGGGGAGTGCCGAAATGTGCAAGTTTGTCTTGAAAAAGCGTGAGAAGGATTCAAAATTGGGCAGAATTAAAGATATCATTATTGATAACATAATTTGTGCACCAAGAGGAACCAGTACCATTAAAGGTAATGTTGATCAGCCCCTGGAGAATATCAGAATATCTAATGTTCAAATGAATATGCTTCCGGAAGATGCAAAGGATAAAAGGACCAAAAACGCATTGGAAATTGAAAATGTTAAAGGTTTGCGCATTGAATATTTGACAATCGATTGGGATGAAGAACATGTCGAGGAAAAATGGCAAAGTGCAATTGTCATGAAAAAGGTTTCTGACTTTGAAATTGTTTCATTTAAAGGACGCCAGGGATTGAAAAATAGCGATAATCCTGCAATTGAAATGATAGATACATCGGATGGTTTAATACGTGATTCAAAAGCAATTGAAGGATGTGGAACTTTTGTAAGTTTTAAAGGAATTGTCACCGAAGAAATAGAAGTTAGAAATAACAGTTTGAAAAAATCAAGAAAGGGTATTTCATTTGAAAATGAAAGCCTTAAAAAAGTGGTAGAAGTGAAAAATTAATCGAGTACAAATTTGTTCCCAACTTTTTCTGATTAATTATTTATTAAAAAACTTAATGTAACTCATTTTTAATATTTAATATATTAAACCCCATGAGAAGTACAAAATTAAGCGCCATTATAGTAGTTCTTATCCAGGTAGCCTGCCTGAATGCTTATACTCAAAAATTTGAAAATCTGGCATTGACTCCCCCTATGGGCTGGAATAGTTGGAATAAATTCGGATGTAACATTAATGAGAACATCATTCGTCATACAGCAGATGCAATGGTTTCAAGTGGGATGAAAGAGGCTGGGTATAAATATATTGTAATAGACGATTGCTGGCAGACCGGACGTGACATCCTGGGTTTTATTGTTGCGGATCCTGCAAAGTTTCCCTCCGGAATAAAAGCATTAGCCGATTATGTTCATTCCAAGGGGTTGAAGTTTGGTATCTATTCCTGTGCAGGTCTAAAAACGTGTGGAAACAGACCCGGTAGCAGGGGACACGAATTTCAGGATGCTATATCATATGCAAATTGGGGAGTGGATTATTTGAAATACGACTGGTGTAATACCGCAGGACAAAATGCTCCTGAATCTTATTCTTTAATGCGCGATGCTATTTTTGAGGCTGGAAGGCCAATGGTATTCAGTATTTGCGAATGGGGTTTGAGCAAACCCTGGGAATGGGCAGTCGAAACAGGACACCTTTGGCGGACCACCGGTGATATTCAAAACAATTGGGATATTCCAGATGCAAAAGAAGGGAAATGCTGGGCCGGTGGTGTATTGATTAACCTTGATATGCAACAGGGATTGGAGAAATATGCCGGACCAGGACACTGGAATGACCCTGATATGCTTGAAGTTGGTAATGGAGGACTTACTGGTAACGAAGCCCGTTCACATTTCAGTCTTTGGTGCATGTTGGCTGCACCACTTATTGCTGGAAATGACTTAACCCAAATGGATCCTGTATCGAAGGATATTCTAATCAATCAGGACATGATTGCTATAGATCAGGACAAACTAGGCAAACAGGGATTTAAAATAAAAGACTTCGGGGAAATAGAAGTCTATTATAAACCTTTGAGCAACAGCGATATGGCAATTTGTTTCTTCAACAGACTCGACTATCCCATCCAGATTAAATTTGATTGGACCTCGATGAGCTTATCAGCAACCCGTGATTCACAACCTCTTCTGTTAGTATCAAAAATTGACCGAAAGGATATTTATATTGATGGTCAATACTCAGTTTGGAATGTCTGGCAAAAGAAATCGGCTGGTAGCACAAGTAATGAATTTGTCAGCTCATTGCAAAATCATGATGTGATTGTGCTTCGCCTGACATCTGTAACAAAAAAATAATCCAGCAAGAAATTCTATATTTTTCTTAATCTGGTTTAACATGAAAACAAGTCTGGTAGCTCTAATACTTTTTTTAAATTCATTTGTTATTGACGCACAGTCATTTAATGTTTTAACCTATGGGGCTGTGAATGACGGAAAAACAATAAGTACTTTAGCAGTACAGAAAGCAATTGATGCGTGCTATCAGAATGGGGGTGGAAAGGTTATCATTCCAACTGGTGTATTTGTTATCGGAACAGTATATCTGAAAAGCAATGTTCATTTATATCTCGAAACCGGGGCCTTACTTAAGGGGAGTCCAGATCTTAAAGACTACGCACCTTACAATGAGGTGCATTATGGAATGATTTATGCTGAAAATGCAGAAAACGTAACTATTTCAGGCTTCGGTAACATTGACGGCAATGGTGACAATTTTTTCATCCACAACAAAGCCAAACAAATTGGACGGGAAGGAACAAAATATACCCGTCAAAAGGAGAATTACCGAAAAATAGCTGGTGACGGGATTGGTGATGGTCCTGTTGTACCCAAAAACCGTCCCTATCAGATGTTTATTTTCAGCAATTGCAAAAGAATAACCGTAAAGGAAATATTCATTACAAATTCGCCGTTTTGGACGTTGCACTTTGCCGATTGTGATGGAGTGAGAGTGGATGGAATCCGTCTTTGGACCAACATGCTTGTGCCTAATTCCGATGGTATTGACATAACAAGCTGCAATAATGTGACTATTTCAAACTGCGATATTCGCTCTGGGGATGATGCCATTGTTGTTGCGGGATACGACCATCATTTTGAGCTTCCGGGCTTTAAACATTTACGTCATTCTTTTGGCAATATTAACGTAACAAATTGCAATTTGCAATCATATTCCAGTGGTATCCGTGTTGGGTTTATTGATCAAAATTCAGTTTGTAACATCAATATTTCAAATTGCAATATCACTAATTCCACCCGTGGTATCGGTATTTTTGTGCGGGGTGAAGGGTCATTGGAAAATATCAATATTTCTGATGTCACAATTGAAACCAAGTTACGAACCGGCGATTGGTGGGGGAATGGCGAACCTATCCATATTTCGGCTATTCGGGGAGAGGACAGTATTAAACTCTGGGAAATTAAAAACGTGAAATTTAATAATGTCACCTGCCAAGGTGAAAACGGAATATTGCTATTCGGGACCGAAGGAAGTATCATCAAGAATATTACCTTCAATAATTTAACACTGGAATTAATAGATTCAAGATTAAATGATGTTGCGGGCGGAAACATTGATCTTCGTGCTTGTTTGGATGAAAAGTACCAACTGTTTCAACGTGATATTCCTGCATTTTTAGCCCAATATGTTACAGGTCTGACCATTGAAAATTTCCGATTGGAATGGAAGGGCACACGAATGCCCTATTTTACACATGGAATTGAAGTTAATAATTTTGAGGATCTGGTGATTCGCAATTTTAAAGGGACAGCTTCTCCGGTTAACTTAAAGGCATTCCCTATATTCCTCCAGGATGGAATTCAGACAAATATTGACACAAAAAATGGGGTAAAAAGAATAAATGTGAAGTAATAACCGAGTTATATGATTCCTTTTCAAAACTCAAGAGGGATTAAATAATTTATAAAACAACCATGATTTTCAAACGCGAACATAAATACTATATAATCCATTATAAATTTAATATGATGAAAAAGTTAATATTCTTCATTTTCGGAGCCATATTTTCAATAGGTTGCCAAAAGCAAGATAATTCAATAAATAAATTTCTGAAAATAAGTGAAAATGGTCGCTACCTGGAGACTAAGGAAGGTAAGCCATTTTTATATCTGGGCGACACAGCCTGGGAACTATTTCATCGCCTGAACCGCGAAGAAGCCACGGAGTATCTTAAAAACCGGGCAGCTAAAGGTTTCACTGTGATTCAGGCTGTTGTGCTGGCGGAAATGGATGGACTAAGAACTCCCAATGCATATGGAGATTTACCGCTCATTGATATGGATCCCGAAAAACCCAATGAAAACTACTTTAAACATGTTGATTTTATTGTAAACAAAGCTGAAGAACTGGGTTTATATATAGGCATGCTCCCTACATGGGGTGATAAAGTTCCAAATACCAATCCGGGTGTAGGCCCCGTTGTATTTAATATTGATAATGCACGTAAATACGGTGAATTTCTTGGCAAGCGTTACAAAAATAAACCGATTATCTGGATACTCGGGGGTGATCGCAATGTAGATGCAGATACTGTTTTTTTAATCTGGAAATCAATGGCAGAAGGATTACGATCGGGTGACGGGGGTAACCACATTATTACCATGCATCCGCGCGGTGATAAATCATCAAGCGAATGGTTCCATAATGAAGAATGGCTTGACATTAATATGTATCAGAGCGGACATGCCAGACATTTTAATAAGGTATATGAATTTGCAGAGCACGACTATTTGTTAAACCCTGCCAAGCCCTTTATTGATGGAGAACCTGCATATGAAGATATACCAGTGAGATTCTGGGAATTTTGCAACTGGTCTGATCCGTTGATTGTTCCAGTCGAAATTTTAGATTCAAATAAATTAATTAAAGACTATTCCTATTTTAAAGCCGGGTTTTTTACGGATTATGATGTCCGAATTCATGCATACTGGAATATCTTGTCAGGTGCCGCTGGTTATACTTATGGCAATAACGCAATCTGGCAAATGTTTAAAAAAGGCGGAAAGTTTGCCATTCCTTGTTTGTATGACTGGAAGGAATCGATGAACAGACCTGGCTCAAATGACATCATTCATATACGAAAACTTTTCGAATCTCGTCCTTTTTCTAAATTAATTCCTGATCAATCAATTGTCTATGGTGAAAACCTGAAGGATAGCACGCAAATAAGGGCAGCGGTAGCTTCAGACGGCTCTTTTTTAATCGCATACCTTTCTGTCGGACAACCAGTAACCATAGTAATGAAAAAAATTACCGGCTCAAAAGTAAAAGTCTTATGGTTCAACCCGCGCGAAGGAACAGTAATTCAGGGAGCTCAAATGGATAATAAAGGATTAAAAACATTGGTCCCACCTTCAAGCGGAACAAATAACGATTGGGTTTTGATAATTGATAATGTTTACAGCAATTTACCTGAATTGCGATAAATAATTTTATAAAAAGAAAATAAATTGATATAGATAACAACCTGACTTTTTTTAGGTCAGAAAGAATGCTGACAAAAGCACCTTTTTGACTTTTGGGACAGCTTTTAAAATGGTGTTTTAAACCCGAAGAATGAAAGGAGTTCAAAATTTTTAGGATATAATGAGAGTACTGAACATGAAGTTCATTACGCATTGGAGAATAACCCCCACATGGGCTGAGATTTTTTGTATCGTTCAATTGAATCTACTGTTAAAATTAAACTATCATGAACATCAGATACTATTTCATATTGCTGTGCTATATAGTTCCTTTAGTCGGTTGTAAACAGTCAACTTCTAGTACGCAAACGATTTCAAGCAAAAATGTTTCTTTCCCAGTCAGGGTTAGTACCAACTCACGCTATTTGGTCGACAGTAATAATGATCCTTTCCCTATACTCGGAAGAACTGCATGGTTTATTATTTCTCAGCCTGTAAATGCTTATCAAAATTTCATAGACAATTGTATTTCCTATGGGTATAATGCTATTGAGATAAACGTAATTAACCATGATCCTCGCGGAAATCACCCCCCCTTTAACGGTAACGGTGATAAGCCATTTTTAAAACGGATGGATCATGCCAAATGGGAAGGTTCACTCGTTTACAATGACATTAATAAGGAGGTTCCGGATATGACAACACCCAATGAGAAGTACTGGATATATGTGGATAATTTTCTATCGTATTGTGCATCCAGAGGAATACTAGTTTTCCTTTTCCCTGCTTATGTCGGTTATTCCGGAACCAATCAGGGCTGGATGGAAGAACTGACCGTGAATGGCCCCGAAAAAGTTGAAGTATATGGTGCATGGATCGCCAACCGTTATAAAAATCAAAAGAACATTGTGTGGATGCTTCTTGGAGACATGGGTACTTTCAATACACAACAAAAAAATACAGAAGCTGCATTGATTAGAGGACTGAAAAGCGTATCCGATCAACAGTCTGTCCTTTATACCGCGGAAGCGAATTCGGGGCAAAACAGCAGGGACCAGAAAGACTTTGGTGATGAAATGACACTCAACGGTGTCTATACATGGGATTCAGTTGGAATTGCAAAGCAAGGACTTCATGCCTATTCGTTTGATCCTGTCCTGCCCGCATTTTTACTGGAAGAGCCCTATGATGAAGAAGGCCCAGATGGGAATAGCGTAAATCCCCATGCCACTCAACCAGTAAGAAGATTTCAATGGTGGGGATGGCTAACGACAATCGGAGGATATATTTCGGGAAATGGTTTTGTCTGGCCTTTTGTCGATCCGCATTGGAAAAATCATCTCGATACACAAGGGTCAGGGGATATGAAGCACCTGAATTATTTTATTAAGATGATTCCCTGGTGGGAACTTATTCCTTCTGGTCAAAATGGTATGAGAAAGCTTATCACTTCGGGAGAAGGCTCCGATTCAGGTTCAGACTATATTGCAGCAGCAGCGACCCCAACGGGAACATATTTAGTAGCCTATGTGCCGCCAGTTCATGCCGAAAGTTTCACAATCAATACAATCGGGATTGGAGATCTTATTGCAGCATCATGGTTCGATCCGACCAATGGTGCTTTTATCAAAGTATCTGATTCTCCTTTTAACAATAAAGGCACATTGGAATTTGTTCCGCCAGTATTAAATAGTGCAGGACAAAGCGATTGGATACTTGTGCTCACGCCATTCCACAAGTAGCAATCCGACAGGAGATAGGATACCATTCTGAATTTATTGTAGAGAAATATAATTACAACTCCAGTAAATACTTTGCACTTGGTTCAAAATTTTCAGGAGCCATTTCAACGAAGAAATTTTTAACGCCGCCGATTTTGGCAGCTTCGAAGAAGTCTTCCCAATCAACAATGCCTTCTCCTATTGGTACCTCTTTATCTCTTTCAATATTCCAATCGGATAAATGTGCTGAAATAAACCGTCCCGGATATTTTCTAAAATATGTCGATGCCTTGTAGCCCAGTGTGATAACCGCCACCTGAAATTCCATTTTTACTAGGTCAGGATCAAATTCATCCATTAACGCATCGTAAATTAATTCATTGTCTCTTGTTTCGAATTCCATATTGTGATTGTGGAACCCCAGTTGTATACCAGCAGCTTTCGTCTTTTCAGCAATAACGTTCAGTCCGTCAGCTGATTTTTGGTAATTGGCAATTGTTTGTTCTGCTTCAGGTAACCAGAAACTTTGAAGAATCATCTGTTTCATTCCCATCTGATGTGCCCATTCAAGCCTGTTGTCGAGGCTATTTTGCAGTTCGGCAAGAACAAAGTGAGAGCTGGTGCATTTAAGACCGCTATCCTCAATTATCTTGCGTAATTCGGTGCCACTGTACTTATTCAGTGGAGCAAAACCGGTATCAATATATCCTAATGGCGAACACATTTCAATTTCCCGATAGCCATATTCAGCCATTTTTTTGCATGTACCGGCGGGGTCACGATTAAGCTCTTCTTTGATTGTCCATGACTGAAATCCAAATGATTTTACAGATTTTTCATTTGCTCCCATAGCCAGGCTTTGTTTATGAAACAGGGCAAGTGACCCAAGTGCTAAACTGCTGGTTTTAATAAAATTTCTCCTTGATGTTTTCATTTATTCAGGTTTTATTGACTATTTATATTTTAATATCATCATATTTATATCCATTAAGATATTCAGTTGATTAAAGACACCTCCACACATAACACTTTTCGGTGCCATTGTTTAAGTCAAATATATATTTTAGTTTTTTAAAAACCTAATTTTACCTTCCATTACCTCCATTTTATATATCTCTAATAAACAATACATTATAATGTGGATATTTCTGCATTTAAGCATAGCTATGCTGTTGGCCTCATGTTCTCCGGTTAAAGAATTTTTGCATAAAAAATGATCGTCTACTAGTCCAGGAGAGTTTATATATTTCAATTTGCTCATATTAATAATGTAAAAATAAGTAAATATACCTGTTAGATTGTACTTAGGTTATTGAAATAAAATGATTACTTTAGCAGTAGGTTCATATTATGAACCTTAAGTGAATTTTTAAATATATTGATTAAATTAATTCAACGGACAAATCGGTTTAAGATAAAACTGGTATAAAATTAAACTTGAAAATAATGAGTACAGGACGAAAAATAGGGAGGCGCAGATTTATAAGTAATACTGCCCTTGGTATCTTAGGTATGCCTCTTATGTCGCATACCTTTCGAAATGTTGCACCCAGCGACAGGGTAAGAGTAGCACATATAGGTCTGGGAGGACAGGGTAACAGTCATTTAGACTGGTTCAATGCCCTTCCTGATGTTGAAGTGGTTGCTCTGTGTGATGTTGACAAAGTCAGATTAGGAAAGACTCAAAAACGTTTTTTATCAATAAATCAGGATGCCAGGGTCGACACTTATACTGATTTCAGGAAGTTACTCGACAGAAAAGATGTAAATGTGATTACATGTGCAACCCCTGACCATTGGCATGCTTTAATTGCTATTATGGCTTTTCAGTCAGGGAAAGATGTTTACGGTGAAAAACCTCTTTCATATACCATTGAAGAAGGACGTGCAATGTTAAAAAGCCTGAACAGGAATAATTCTATTTTCCAATTGGGAACTCAGATACATGCCGGAGATAATTACCATCGCGTTGCTGAAATTCTTCAATCAGGTAAGCTTGGGAAAATTCATACAGTCCGTCTGTGGAGAACAGGTGGTTCGCCCGGACTTGGATTCCCGCAAAATGAAACCCCTCCTGATACTCTCGACTGGAATATGTGGCTGGGACCTGCTCCCTACGAAGAATATACTCCTGTACGTTGTCACGATACTTTTCGCTATTTTCTTGATTATTCAGGAGGTGTATTTGCTGATTTTTGGTGTCACATAGCCGATATCATGTACATGTCACTTCATCCAAAAGGATTAACCAGTATTGAGAGCAGGGGAGACAGACCTCATGATGGCATCGCAGATGCTCCCCGCTGGATTGATGTAGACTTTAAATTTAAAGATCTTGATGTCTATTGGACTACTGAGCCACCTAATATACCGGGAGCTGATAAAATGGAAATAGGAGCGCATTTTGAAGGTACAGATGGCTCGTTGACTTGCGATTATAATACATGTGTGATCCGTATTGCTGGAGAGGTTATGAATGACATTCCTGAAGTTCCGAAGACAATAGTACGCTCTCCTGGTCATCAGCGTAATTTTATTGATTCCGTAAAATCACGGCAACAACCTGAAAGTAATCTCTTATATGCCCGTGATATGACGATCCCTATGCATCTTGCTCTTATATCATACCGACTTAAAAGAAAATTGAAATGGGATAGTATGAAAGAACAATTTATTGGAGATGATGCTGCCAATTATCTGTTATCCAGAGCTTACAGAGCTCCATGGGCATTGCCGGAATAATTTATAACCTCTTTTTAAAATCTTAGAATGAAAAAATTTATTCTTATCAGCACTGTTGCATTTATATATGCAGTCTCATGTTTTTCCCAAACCAATGAAAATTTTGAACCTCTTTTTAATGGGAAAGACCTGACTAATTGGAACCTTGAAAAACCTGGAGGATTTGAAGTAGTTGATGGCGAATTAATTACAAGGAGTTTTGGCCCAGGTTATGATATGTATACTAAAGGAGGATATGGTAACTTCATTTTGCGTCTTGAATTCATGTTATCAAAGGTAGGAAACAGCGGGATTTTTATAAGGTGTAACCCCTCTGACCCGGATTCAGGATTTGAAGTTCAATTGCTTGCTCCATGGACTCCCTGGAGAGATGACCTTCATTGTACTGGTTCAATTTACGGACATGTGGCTGTGACAAACAGACCTGATGAAACAACCGGTATCTGGCATAAAATGGAAATTAAATGTGATCGAAATATAGTCACGGTTTCCATTGATGATAAAGTTACAACTTTGGCGAACATTGATACAGTAAAATCGATGGATGGTGAACCTTATTTTGGAGTCATTGGTATTCAGGGAAACCATGCAGACGAGCAAGGGCAATTTGAGAAATTCAGGAACATTTATATTCGGGACCTGGATGCTGAACCCGATTATGTACTAAAGGGATTTTACGACAAAAATGATCAGTTGAGAAACCTGGCAGTGGTTGCTTCCGTTACCCTTGGTGCTAAAATGATTCCACGATTGGCAGACTTTATGTCAGGAGAAAATCCTATGGCAAAAAATGGAGCCAAACAAGCGCTATTTGATATTGTTGCAAAAGCTTCTGATCCTATCGCTCCTGAAAAAGAGAAAATGGAGGTGAGGTCAGTGTTGAATAAAACAATTAAAACCTCATCATCAGAAATAACTGTTAATTATCTTAAGTGGTTGTCAGGACTAATTAGTGATTAACCAATTCAAGATAAAAATAATTAAAAACCTTTAAGAAAAATTACTTTTAGGTCTGTTCGTTAATTTGTTCATTAGAGGTACAGCCCTCTGGTTATTTTTTTATGCCATCCAGGGAAATAAACTCAATTTCATGAGGAGGAAGAGCACCATGCATAACAACTAAATTATCTTTCAGCTTAAAGGAGATGTATTTTTTATTGCTTAGCGTCATTGCTTTGATAATTTTCAATCCGGAAAGGTCAAGAGCACTGAGGTCAATGCAGAGAGTAAAAGTAGAAGATGAAGCAGAAGTATTCCACAAAGCAACTCCTGGCTCTTTATTCCTGGAAAGATAAACCTTTCCTAAAATTTCAGGGTCAGATATATTCATTCCAAGGTCATCCATAAAAGTACCGTAAAAGAAGAATTCTCCTGCTTCGTTAAATAATTTCCTGATTTTTTCTACGACAGCGTTTTTCATCACCAATTCTTCATTGGTCCTGAAAGATCTTTCATTTTCAGGAGCTCCTATTCCACGAATACCCATTACAAAGTTGTAATTAATGCCATATACCTTGTTTTTTGCAGGAGGAAATGAATATGCGGCCGGATCATTTACTATTATATATGAAGGCAGAGTATAGCGCCACATCTCGACAAAAGACTCCACCGCGGGATGAATTCGCATCGGTTCCCATACAAGGTTTTTATCAAGGTAATAATCTATATATTGGCCATAGGCATCATTCATGCCTTCAACATAGATATATGATTCTGGATTGGCTTTTCTTGTCACTTCTCTTATACGACGGGCAATTTCCATATAACCACGACCCCAGGCTGTTGCGGGAGTGGAATGTCCATGGTTCCTGTTAAAGCATAGCTCAGCATAATATGATGATATCTGGTCGAGAAACAAACCATCAAAGTGATAATCACGTATTATCTTTTCTGTTTCTGAAACTATATAGTCCTGCCATCCCATAGCAGATGGACACATAACCGAAAACCAGCCTTCTCCCTGTTTGTCTTTGTCCCAGGTTCTATTCCATTCTTCATGTAGTTCACCAAAAGCAAGGATGGATACACCCAGATCCGGACCTTTTGTAAGGACAGCCCATTTTTTTCCGAATTTCTTATACGTTTCAGTTTCATTATTACATAGTCGAAGGTTCACATACGCACCAAGATAATGACCACTTTTATGAGCCAGGTCTATGGCCTTTAATAGACCTTTCTCGCCTCCCAGGTCAGGTATTGGATTGTACTCAGGGTAATAGGTATCATGTCCGTTGAACATCCAACCTACCAGGGTCGTGCTTTCACCCTGTCGTCTTTTCAGGATCTCCTTATCTAACTCGTCATAACTAACCATGAGTTTTTCATTTACATCCTTAATAAAAATCTCATCCATTCCACTACACATTTCAAGGATTCTTTTTGGAACAACTGCTTTAGGTACCCAACTTTCAATCCAGGAACGGTATTTATTTGCACCCCAGTGCCAGTCACCCTTATGTATTCCTATGCACAGATCCGGTGATACCCATGAATCCCCTGTAATGCAAAAAGGATATTTAACGATCCACATTGCTACATCCTTCCTGCAATTCATCAGACCGAAACAGAGTTTAGTATAATCAAGGTTCTTATCATATGATGCCATGTAAAGACCAGCATTTGAAGAATAATATTCAAACCATTGCATTGAAGCCCTTGCAGGATATTCAATTGAAAGATCAGGAATTTCATCTGACAAATGATCAACCGGATTTTTAAGGGCCGTTCCTGATTGGTTGGGCATTAGCAAAGTTTCGAATTTCTTCAGGCCGGATATAACCGGAAAATGAACCTCCCTTACAGTGCCCTGATCATTATTTTGAACCTTTATCTTCCAGTTTGTTTCTTCACTTCCATTCTTGATTTCGATGGTGTAGGTAACAATTATATCCAGGGTTCTGTTATCAGCCTGAATTTGTCCGTAACTTATCTCAAGTTTGCTTCCAACCCTGGTACTTTCAAATTTTTTTGATGTTACTCTCTGATTATGACTGTGGATTAAATAGCCATAGGCCGCGCTCCACAGATCTTTGACTGCTGCCCCTTGATTTTGCCATGTTGAAAATACCAATGAAAATGATTCAGGAATACAATTACCTGTAAATTGAACCTGGGACGCCTTGTTGAGGAGTCCTTTTATCGCACCATTTACCGGGTCAATTTTAATCTCTATCCTGGAGTTACCTAATAACCAGGTGCTGTCAGATTCCCTGAAATAACAATCACTCTTCTGAATCTTATTGTCTGCTTGAGCATAAAGAGAAGATGAATTTAAATAACATACAAATAATACTTGGAGTATTATTAGATTTCTAATAGTTAAACAGGATGTTCTTTTCATAGAATTTTTTATTTCATTAAGATCTGATTTACAAAAATAACTGATGTGCTAATATTTAGTTTGAATAAAAAGAACTAACTTGAATTAGAGACAATACAGTTGTTTAATTAATTGATTGCTAATGAATTAATCTTAATATATTAATAACTACATTATTCACAATATATTTATAAAAAGATTCTACCCAAATTTGTAGAATATATTAAGCAGAAACTTAAAAGCTAGATGAATGATCTTGAAAATAAATTTATAAAATATTTTTGTAATTTCGATAAATGTAATAAAATATCATAAATTGACTTCGATTTTAAAAAATCGGTTAACGGTTTCAACGATTTTTCTTGAATAAACAGTTTGAAAATGAATTACTAGATCCTACCCATATGAAAAAAATAATTAAAGCCCTGACTTTTTGCATTTTCTTTTTCGCTATAATGAATTCGGTATTCAGTGGAAATGATGAGTTTGTGAAAACGTGGAAATATACAAACGGAAATTATCAGTTTGAATGGAATTTTGCAACTGATAAAGCACAGATGTCTCAGATAAACCCACACAAGAACATCTGGAAGGGAAGTATGTTGCCTGCTTTCTGGCTTCAGAATTCAAACATGCAAAAAAAGTATATAAAGGCTGTGGTTATAAACACGGCCACAGAAGGGGACCTGACAAAATTAAAGCTTCAGTTTGCCGATATTGGTACAGGCAGCATGTCTATTGTAAAAGAAAGCTGGGGTATCTCGATTACAGATTTTCAGGTAAGCTGGAACAGTAATATTCCTCAGATAATTGATTTGTATTTTGGAACATCGGCATGTCCTGAAGGCAGGCAAAGTTTGATGGACGAAACGAATCCGCCGTTTTCATCCAATTGGGGAGCTTTTGGTTTTTGCATTCCGGGTGCCAAGGAAGGTACGGTGCAAAGCTTCTTCCGCTTTTGGGATTTTGGGCAAGCCAACATTGCCCTGGGCAGTTTTGGCCTATCCATGGGAGCCCCCTACGGGGCTGCCTTTCCCCGTCCAATATTGTCTCTGGCAATGGGTGACGATAATGGGTGGATGGTTATCGGTGCAGGAAATATCCCCAATGCTTCAATGACTTTAAAGATGCGTTCGTTTTCTGGCTGCATCGATTTTTTGTACCGTGAAGATTTGTGGGGAGCTGGAGCCAGGGATAGAATCTGGCAGAATCCGCTGCGCATTGTTTTTGGAGAAAATGCATGGTTGGCTTACAAACAGTATTTCAATTCTTTTCCCGAAAAGGGAACAACTTCTTCCATTCACCAAAAGGCAATCTGGAATACATGGGGTAACTGGAAAAATAGAGAATATCCTATTCGACCAATTGCCGATTTTGCTAAAAGAACCGGGGCCGAAATATTTGTAATAGATGATCCATGGGAAGCTTCGCAAGGGCTTGGAAAACCTGATACGGTGAAATTTCCCAATTTTCAGGGTGATATGGAATACATACATCAGCAAAAAATGTCAAATGGTATTTGGGAATGTATCGGGTGGATTGGAGATACAATAGCCTGTGGATTGACAAGAGCTGATCTTATCTGCGATAAAAATGGCAATCCCTGTGTTGGAAGCTGGACTTTCAATCCTTTCAGCTCTGGATATTTCTGTATCGACATTAGTTCACAGCATTCCAGAGACTTTCTTATTGAACGAACCATCCGGACCATGAAGATGCTGAAGCCCAAATTGATCAAACTTGATTTTGGATATGGCATGCCTAACCCAAACCTGGGGGTTCCTCGAAATCCTGAATTAAGGGGCGAAAGATATTCTTTCGAAATGATGAAACTTATTTCAGATGCGGCAAAAAGTGTCGATCCCGATGTAACCATTATGTATTACTGCATAAATCCGCTATATCTTACACATTTTGATATGGTTTCACTGGACGATCAGGGCGATCTGTGGTATGATGTAAAAGGAGGTCACGACCAGTGGACCATCTGGGCTTCATTGTTGTCTGACAAACAGGTTGCAATAAGTGGTTCATCATCTTATGACTGGAATGCCGACGACGAAGTTATCCTGAATACATTCATATTAGGTTCTCCGGGATCTGTGCTTGGAACCCATATGGATGATGGTTCTGAAGTTCCTGAAAAATACATAAACAGAAGGTACGCTGTGAATAAATGGTACCGGAAAAGTATTGAATGGCAACCTGTTTGGCTCAACAGCCAACTTGGGAATATGCAATCAGCGCCCAGGTTAAATTGTTGGGGGCGTACCGAAAATATTGACGGCAAAGATCAAATAACAGCCATTGTATTAAGAGGGAAAAAGGATAACACATTGAAAGAACTTGATGCATTTGAATGGGAGGGACGATGGGCCGTTGTTTCTCAAACCAGTAATGGAATTTTTGAAGCCGGTCGATTGGCTGTAATTCCATTTGATGCAGGTTTCATAAGTATCAAACTATCATCGGCACCAGAAAAGATTGAAAAAGTGAATAACCAGGAATTGGTAGATGCAAGAAAATGGGACTGGAAAAACGGGATTCTGACTATCCGAATCGATGAAAAGGAACTCAATCAAACGGCAGGGTTTATCATTGTTATGTAGGTGAAATCAGTACTGTACAAGATCAAAAATTTCTATAATCATATTAAATTTAATTACAAATAACTTAAAAAGATAATCTCATGAAAAAAAATCATGAACAAAGGAATTCAATTTCGAATGTTTCCGAAAACAAAAAGGAACAACTTAGCAACGGGAAATTATCCTTTAATCGTCGGAAATTCATTGGCACAGTTGCAAGTGCCGGATTGGGACTAACCATTTTACCGAGGCATGTACTTGGAGGTGTTAACCGGGTTGCTCCTAGTGATAAAATAAATTTAGCTTATATAGGTGTTGGAACTCAAGGACTTCGTGAGATGTTCGATTTGCTAAATGTAACTGATTTTAATGTAGTTGCTGTATGTGATCCTCAGGAAAAAGCCTTTAGCTACCATGACTGGGATCCTAATTCCCTGAGGAATATGGTGAGAAAGGTTCTAAATGATCCCAATTGGACCCCTCCGGGGAATAATTCTATTCCAGGTGGCAGAACTGTTGGTAAGCAGGTGGTGGATGCCTTTTATTCCAGGACTAACCCGGATTACAAAGGGTGCAGGACTTATGCTGACTTCCGTGAGCTTTTTGATAAAGAGAAAGATCTGGATGCCGTTAAAGTGATGACACCCGATCATCTTCATGGATTAATTGCGATGACTGCTATAAAAAGAGGGATAAATGTGGTAATGCATAAGCCGCTGTCAACCAAATTGCTGGAAGGCAGAAAAGTGGTTGAAATGGCAAAAGAATCTAAGGTGATAACTCACCTGATACCCTGGGATACCAATGGATCAATGGATCAGGTGATGAAGTGGATAAATGGAGGCCAGATTGGAAAACTAAAAGAAATCCACAACTGGACATATCGTCCGGTTTGGCCGCAATATGATTTTATACCAACAGAAACTCCACCAGTACCCTATGGATTCAATTGGGATTTATGGATAGGCCCGGAGGCATTTCGTCCCTATCATCCACATTATACCAATATGACCTTCAGAAGTTGGTATGATTTTGGAGGTGGCTCGTTTTCTGATATGGGTTATTACAGCTTATGGACTGTTTTTAAGGCTCTTGAGTTAGAGAATCCTATGCTTATTGACCCATATTACACTCATATTTGCGAGATTAAGAATAATGAAGTGGCATCTACTGTTAAGAATGATTATTCTTATCCAACAGCAAGTAGAGTCCGTTTTAAATATCCTGCAAAAGGATCCAGACCAGCGGTAGATCTTATCTGGTACGATGGGGGAATGAGACCTCCTGTTCCGGAAGAGTTCTATGAGACCGACCAGGCTTTTCCGAACGAAGGAATGATGTTTGTGGGAGAAAAGGGAAAAATTATCTCTGCATTTGAATTAGGTAATCCGCAAATAATTACCAAAGATTTTGAATTTATAGGAGATAAGCAAGATGGAAACCCTATTGCCGGAAATGAAAAATTACATGGAATACAAATATTTGCCAATGCTTGCAAAAGTGGCCAGCAAACGGGGGGTAGTTTTCGTGAAGCCATGCACATTTGTGATGCTTCCACCCTCTATTCAGTAGCTCTGAGATCTGGAAAAACACTGAAATTTGATTCAAAAAACGGGAAAATCATCAATCATCCTGAACTTAATAGCATGCTTTCGCGGCAATATCGTGACGGTTGGTCTCCGGAATCACTTTGATAGTTAAATAATTTAATACTACATTAAAATGAACAGAAGACAATTTTTAGAAAAGAGTACATTAAGCTTAGCAGCAGCCGGTTTATTATCACAGCTTCCGGTATCGTTATATGCTTCAACAGGTGGGAAACTGGTAAAAGTACCGATAGGTTTTCAATCCTATGTTCTTAGAGAAGAGATAGGCAAAGACATAGTGGGCATCTGTAAGACAATGGCAGGTTATGGCTATCAGCAGGTAGAGATGTGTTCTCCATCAGGATATAGAAATGCGGGATTTGGGCCGCTTGTAAAATATTCCGGGAAAGAGCTGAAACAAATGATTGAGGACTCTGGTCTATCGTGTATCAGTTGTCATTTTCAGTTAGGGGAACTGTTTGATAAATTAGATGAGAGTATTGATTTTGCCCATCAGTTAGGACTTAAATATATTGTTTGTTCAGGTGGATTGGGTTCTCCCGATTCTGATAAACTCAAAAAGAATTGTGAACAGATGAATATTGTTGGAGAAAAGACTAAGCAAGCAGGATTAATTGCAGCTTATCATAATCACAATGGTGAATTTGAGACCAAAATCAACGGCAGGCCGGTTTATGACTTATTATTAGAGGAATTGGATCCCGATCTGGTTAAGATGCAGTTTCAGGTAGCGGTTATCACATTGGGTTATAAAGCATCGACATATTTTAGAAAATATCCGGGGCGTTTTGTTTCAGCTCACCTTCAGGATTATTCACCCAATGATTCAACGAAAGAAGTTGTTTTAGGACAAGGTATCGTTGATTGGAAAGAATTTTTTGAAGCATCAAAAGAGGGTGGATTAAAAGTGGTCTTTGTCGAAATGGAGTCTGACCCCGCTACCCTGAAAAATAGTGTGACATATTTAAAGAATCTTTAATGTTCCAATTCTTGCTTTTATATAATAAAATCATGTAAAAGCTGATATGAGGACAGAAATGATTGACTAATATATGGGTACTGATGCACCCGTACATGATTCACCCTGTGAAATATTGTTTTGTTATTTCACAGGGTGAAATATTTATAGTTGATCTCACAGTCAATTATGCGGTTCTCACAGACAATAGCTCCATATGTGGCATCTTCCTGGCGCTGGAGTACATTGATGCTCAGAGTAATAATCGAAGATACCCTTCGCAAGTCGGAAGGAATGCCGACCGCAGAGTCTGACCGGTACTTTGAAGTGCTTATCTCGATCTACCATGCAGAGAATGCCGATAGATGTGTTTCCCCGCCAACCAGCCGGTTAATGGCCTGTTGAATTAGAAATGTCGGGACAAAGAACAAAAAACTAATAATTAGCATTTTTCAAATACTTTCTTTCATACTCCCCTGCAGTCAAACCTGTTATTTGTTTAAAAGTCCTGTTAAAATAGGATATGTTGTTATATCCGGACATATAGCAAATTTCAGAAATAGTCATATCTCTGTTTATTAGCAGTTTGCAGGAATGAGCAATTCTTATTTCATTTAAAAATTGAGAACAGGTTTTATGAGTTCTGTTCCTGAAGTATCTGCAAAACGATGATTTATTCAGATTAACGAGATCAGCAATTTCTTCCAGTTTTATTTCCTTTCTGTAATTTTCCATTAAGAAGCTCATTATTTTATTTATTCTTTCTTCGTCGGAAAAATTTATGGAACTTGTGTAACCTGGACTTGAAAGCAGACTATATTCCTTGGCGTTGGCAAATGCATCAAGAGTTTTTAAGAATAAAATTAACCGGTCAACTCCTGAAGAATTGTAGACTTTCTTGACTAACCCCGATATTTCCTTGTGCTCTTTACCCTGAATTATTAAACCTTGCTGCCCAAGAAAAAACATTTTTTGAAAATGGGCAAACTCCGGAAGATCAAAAAAGCCTTCTCTCAGTGCATCTTCGCGGAATTGAATTACATAAACATCAACCATAAGGTCTTTGTTATCTTTATAAAAATCATCGTCATTTCTCCAGACGTGTGGCAGATTAGGACTGATAAACATTAAATCTCCATCACTGAAATTACCTACATGGTTACCCATAAGCCGGATGCCATAACTTTTTTCAACAAAAATAATTTCAAACTCAGGATGATAGTGCCATGAATAATCCATATAAGGAGTTATCTCTCTTTTTACAAAAATTGAGGAATATAGGTTTGGAATTACTTTTTCGAGTTTTGGTAGCATAATGTCCCTCATCAATTGTGCAGAAAACTACATAAAAGAATTAATTTATGCAAATGGAGTGTCATAAATTGAAAAAGCAGTAGTTTTTTAATAAGTTCATATACAATAATTTTGATAACAAACAATTTGCAAAAAAAAGATTGAATTTTCCAGATTATTCACATTTATGAACAATGATCGGATTATGTGAGAAAACCATGTAGTAATGAATCTTTTTTTCTTGCAGCTTGAAAATTATTGATAAAATAGTTAATCGATTGTAAAGATATTATGTTCAATGAAGTAAGTACCAGCTTTAAAACTTTTCAATAAATGATAAAAAAGACATTGCCTATCTATCTGGTTTTTCTTTGTATGGGGATGATAGATGCAGTTGGACCCATGGTAAGCCTTGCCAAAGAATCATTTAGGATTTCAATTACAGCGGCTACTTTATTGCCACTTTTAGGTTACATTATGTATGGTTTGCTTTCGGTACCGATTGGTCTCTTACAGGACAAGAAGGGAAAGAAATATATATTAAATCTGGGCCTTTCAATAGCTTCTTTAGGCCTTCTGATTCCGATTTTATCGGGGATGTACGGGAGAATGGTTGTCAATAGTGCCTCCTTACTGCAGTTTTATAAGATTCTTGCAGCAATACTGTTATTAGGGGCAGGTGGTTCTATTCTTCAGGTTGCAGGTAATCCTTTTATGCGTGATGTATCTGAAGAGGGGCACTATTCAAAGAACCTGTCCCTAGCTCAGGCTTTCATAACTATTGGATCTTCTATGGGTTTTCTTATACCCCCCTTAATGCTGTATGCATTTGGACTTGATTGGAGTATAATATTCCCAATGTATTTCTTCTTTGCGATAATCGCCCTAATCTGGTTAAGCTCGCTCAGGATAAATGAGAAGAAGACTTTCGATAATCATCATGCCTCATTAAAATCGTGTTTAAGACTGCTTAAAAATCCTTATGTTTTCATGATGGTATTTGGAGTTTTTATCTATTGCGGCGTTGAAATCTGCATGAGTTCGCATGTGCCTCTTCTTTTAAAAGGTAAATATTCAATTTCAGTCGAAAAGATGGGCCTGTTAATCAGCTGGTCACTGTTTTACCTTCCGATTTTAGCCGGACGTTTTCTGGGATCATTTATAATGTCACACATTGTACCAAAAAAGTTATTGTTAATTACAGGCATAACCGCTCTCAGCGGAATTTTACTTATTTTTTGCAATTCATTTACGCTGAGTCTGATAGGCGTTTTTCTGGTAGGACTCGGTTTTGCGAATATTTTCCCGCTTTTGTTTTCGATTACATTAGAAAGTATGCCTGAATATACAAACGAATTGTCGGGATTGATGGTTTCTTCTATCGCAGGAGGCGCAGTACTTCCCCCTATTATGGGAATGGTGGCCGATAGGACTTCAATATTATTTGCATTTATTGTACCTCTTCTGTGCATATTATATTTGATTTTTGTGGCAATCATTAATAACAGAAAAAAACTTACTGAAAATGAGAGAATATTCAATTAACGCAGCATTTGTTGGATTTGGAGAAATTAACTCACCACAACAATTAATAAAAGACAAATGTTTAAAGGCCAGACAAGAAATTGAATCTCTTGGTATTAGACTTGTAAGCACCGATCATGTAACTGACGATCTCAAAGGTATAGATGTGAAACGAGCGATAAAGGACTTGAGAAAAGAGGAATTTGACCTTTTAATTGTTTGTTTAGCCGGATGGATCCCTTCCCATGCGGTTATCGCAATAACAAATGAATTTAAATCAAAACCTATGATTTTATGGGGACTGGCCGGAGACATCGAAGATGGACGTATAGTTACAGCAGCACCCCAGGCTGGAACTACTGCTCTTAGAAAGGTTTTTGAGGATCTTGGATACAAGTTCAGGTATGTATATAACGTAATAGGTAAAAAATCCCCTTTAGATAAAATTAAAAGTTTCGCACTTGCAGCCACAGCTGCAAAATCTGTTGAAAAAACAAAGGTGGGTATGATGGGTTTTCGCGACATGAAACTTTATAATACTCTTTACGAGGGGCTTTCTCTAAAGTCTCAGATTGGGACTGAAATTGAATTTTTTGAAATGCTGGAACTTGTTCAATTGAGTAAAAGCATTGATAACAATGAAGTTCTGGCTTTATTGGGCAAGATTAAAAAGGAGTGGAAATTTGTGAAACCTATCGATAACGAATTTCTCAAAAAAGGCATAACTTATTATCTGGCGGTAAAAAATCTTGTTGAAGAAAACGGATATGACGCTTTATCGTTAAAAGATGTCGACGGCATGAAAAAACTTCTGAGTTTTCCACCGGCAATGATCTTCATGCTGCTCTCAGATGAGCTGAATATTTGTACAATACCCGAAAATGATGCAATGGGAGCAGTAACTCAGTTAATAGTAAAACATCTTTCAGGACAATGTGCCGCTTACCTGGAGTTTTATGAGTTTTTTGAAAAGAGTGTTCTGCTGGGAGTACCAGATTTTGTACCGGCTGAGGTTGTTGAAGGTAAAGTTAGAGTTACTTCTGCTGCATTTGGTAATATCAGCGGCGGGCTTTTAAATATTTCAATGTTGAAGACAGGAAGGCTAACCATAGCCAGACTGTCAAACACGGGTGCTGAATATACAATGCACATTTGCACAGGTGAAGGGAAATTGAAAGCATGGGAGGAAGCCGGATGGGCTTATCCAGCCCCTCAGTTACCAAGTCTTGAAATATTTCTTGATAATCCTGTTGAGGAATTTGCGCAAAACATTACTGGACAGCATTATATTATAGCCTATGGTGATCATTCACAATCATTGAAAGACTTTTGTTTTATAAAGAATATCAGAGTTGTTTAAAAAATAATTATGAAGAAATATGATGCAGTAATTGCCGGATATACCTGTGTTGATATGGTCCTCGGTTTTAAGAAAAATGAATCTTCAACCAGTATAACTGATCTGTTCATACCGGGGAAATTAATAGAAATTGATGGGCTGGATTTTATCCTTGGAGGTGTAGTACCAAATACAGGACTGGCAATGAAAAAATTCGGCACGAAAGTTTTTCTTAATGGATTGATAGGAGACGATATAATTGGAAAAATTGTGAAAGATTGGTTTGGTAATTATGATCTTTCAGAAGGTATTGAAGTTGCAGAAAAAGAAGCTTCCGGTCTGTCCATTGTGATATCTCCTCCTGGTACTGATCGCATTTTTTTTGAATCGCCCGGATGCAATAAAGTCTTCGATACTAAATTCATCAATTATACTGCAATTTCTCAATCACATTTGTTTCATTTCGGATATCCCCCTCTGTTAAAGCAATTTTATTTAAATGGAGGGAATCAGCTATGTGAATTGTTTTCTGAAGTCAATCGGATGGGGGTAGTTACTTCTCTTGATTTCAGTTTACCTGATCCTGAAACTGAATCAGGTAAAATCGATTGGACGGAATTAATGGGAAGAGTTCTTCCCTACACCGATATATTTGCGCCCAGCCTCGACGAAGCTCTGCAGATTATGGATCCCTTGAACTTTGCTGAAATAAAAGCTTCTTTGAAAGAAGGAGAATTTATTGAAGACATCCCTATTGAGCTGGTACGCACATTGGCAAAACATATCATCAATTCGGGTGTTAAGATCCTGTTGTTAAAAATGTCACACCGGGGAGCTTATCTTTTAACCGGAGATATTTCTTCCGTTAGTGAGAAGCTCGATTTCAGACTGTCACTGAAAGACTGGAATTATTGTGAAATCTTGTGCAATTCGTATCAGGTTGATAATTCAAAATTCATAAATAATACAGGTGCCGGAGATACTGCCGTTGCTGCATTTCTTACTGCAATTCTGAATGGAGAAGATCCCGGATCTTCTTTAAAATATGCCGTAATCGCCGGCAGAAACAATCTGTATTGTACTAACATCTATAAGGATCTCGATGGCTGGGAGGAGATGACAGACGAAATCAAAAAGGTAAGCAACGAACTAGTATTCTTTTGATTCGCTGATATAATTATTATGCGGAATTTAAATATTCAGAGATTGAATAAATAATCATATAAAATAATTACATGAAGAATTTTGATAAAGTATCAAAAGACTGGTGGAAAAATAGCGCAGCAGATGCTCCAAGGCTTATTACGGAAACTCCGGGCCCGAAATCAAAGATTATGCATGCTAATACAGCCAGATATATGAAAGGGCTTAGCTCTCAGGTTAAATTGTTTCCAGTTTGCTTTGAAGAAGGATTTGGTATTACGCTTACCGACGTTGATGGTAATAAATATCTTGATTTTTCATCTGGTATTTATGTTACATCTCTTGGTCATTGTCATCCAAAAATTTCAGAAGCAATTTCCTTTTGGGCAAAAAAATTGATGAATGCTCATGATTTTACTACTCCGGTGAAAGAAAAACTTATGGAAAAAATGGCCGGAATACTGCCAGGGAAACTGAACGCAATTCAATTGTATTCCGATGGCACATCAGCTGTGGAGGCAGCTATCCGGGCTGCACGGGCAATAACCAATAAACATGAATTTATCTCTGCTTACCGCGATTTCCATGGTAAGTCTCTTGGAGCCGTTAGTTGTGCCCAAATGTATCGTGGCGATACTTATAGCTATGGGCCCACTCGTGCAGCCGGCTTTTACATGGTTCCGCGACCGGATCCTTATCGTCCTCTTTGGACAAAGGGTGATGGTGAAATTGATACTGATGCATACATAAGTTTTTATGAAACTTTTCTGAAGGAAGGTACGGTTGGCAATGTGGCAGCTTTTGTTCTGGAACCCGTCCAAGGTTGGGCAGGGAGTATTTTCCCCCCTGATGATTTTTTCCCGAAACTTAAGAAGCTTTGTCAAAAATATAAAATGCTTCTTTATGACGATGAAGTACTGGCAGGAATGGGACGTACCGGAGAATGGCTTACGTTGGACCATTGGGGAGTAATACCCGATATTGTCACATTCGGAAAATCATTTGGTAATGGTTTCCCTGTCACGGCAATGGTTGTGAAAGAAGAAAATGGTGAAGCTCTCGAAAAAATCTCAGCTTCTTCGAGTTATGGAGGTAATCCGATGGCTTGTGCGGCAGCATTGGCGTCTATAGAAGTTATTGAAGAGGAAGATATATTACAAAATGTTCGTTCTGTAGGTAAATTTTTTATGAATCGTATGTCTGAAATGAAAGAACAGCATCCGATAATTGGAGATGTTAAGGGAAAAGGCTTTTTGCTGGGAATAGAACTTGTAAAGAACAAGAAAACCAAGGAACCTTTTGAGGAAGCCGGTAAATTAGTATACCAGAAAGCTTTCAGAAAAGGATTGGCCTGGATTCCGGCCGGACATATCCTTCGAATGTCCCCACCATTAATCATGGATGAAAAATACGCCTCCATAGGCATGGATCTTATCGAGGGTGCTATTACTGAAGTTGAAAAGGAATTTGGATATTACTAAACTTATATGCAAAGAAATAGGATCAGAATAGGAATAATCGGATTAGGCCTGATGGGCAAAGAGTTTGCAAGCTCAGTTGCTAGGTGGTGTCATCTGACAGACAATGCTTATATTCCGGTGCTCTCTGGAATATGCGATATAAACAAGGACTGCTGGAAATGGTACATTGATAATTTTCCGGAACTTATTGTCAAAACCGATAACTATAAAATACTTCTGGAATCCGATGAAATTGATGCGGTTTATTGTGCTGTTCCGAACAATATGCATGAGCAGTGTTATATTGACATTATAAAGGGAAAAAAGCATCTGTTGGGAGAGAAACCATTTGGAATCGATAAAAAAGCCAATGAAAACATTTTGAAAGCAATCAGGTCAAACCCTGAAATAATTGTTCGTTGCAGCTCAGAATTTCCTTATTTTCCAGCATGTCAGAAATTGATTAAATGGTTAAAAGAAGGAATGTACGGAAGAATTATTGAAGTTAGAACCGGTTTTCACCATTCCAGTGATCTTGATCTTTCAAAACCTATCAACTGGAAAAGGATGGTAGAGGTCAATGGAGAATATGGTTGCATGGGTGATTTGGGGATGCATACTTTACATATTCCGTTCCGGATGGGATGGAAACCCATAAGTGTTTTTTCTGACCTTCAGAAAATAGCTAAAACACGTCCTGACAAAAATGGATTATTGGTCCCGTGTGAAACATGGGATAATGCAGTACTGACCTGTAAATGTGAAGATCCTGAAACAGGAAAGGAATTTTCGATGGTAGTTGAAACCAAGCGTATGGCACCCGGTGCAACCAATAACTGGTTTTTTGAAGTATATGGTACTGAAGGCTCTGCTAAGTTTTCAACTCATAACCCAAAAGCTTTTGAATTCCTTACAACTAGTGGAAAAGAACAGGGCTGGACCAGAATTGATTATGGATCACAATCAGCAATTCCATCAATTACGGGAGGTATATTTGAATTCGGTTTTTCGGATGCTTTTCAGCAAATGATTGGTGCCTTTATTCATGAACTTTCCCATAAGGATTCAAACCATCCTTTTAAAAATGTAACACCGGAAGAAACGAGATGGAGTCACGAACTTTTTACTGCTGCTCTGGTATCGCATAAAACAGGAAGAAAAATTGTTTTAGAGTAATGAAAAACTTGCCGTCTGAAAAATCGATTGTAATTTTTGGTGCAGGAAAAATAGGAAGATCGTTTATTGAGCAATTATTCAACCAGATTATCCCCTTGATATAATATTGGCAAATTCAAAGGTGAATTCATTTACCAGTCAAGCCGTGAAGCAATCCGCAAAGCGCTAATCCTCGCATATCCGAATGAATTCAAGGAGAATGATATAAAATAATTTATTACGTCTGAATTTATTGTATCGAATAATAATTCAATAAATAAATTAGGTTATGAAACATATTATCAAGGCCTTTGACTCACATTGGAATTGTTGTCGATCATAGAGGGTCTGATCTGAAAGCAAAACTTATAATGACTCTCAAAGATGCTGGATATGTTTTTGTGGACTTTGGTTTAGAGAAAATTAATAATGAAGATGACTATTCGGATTTAGATTGAATTATTATATATATTTGTAATGAACAGATCTTTGTATGACTTTATAGACAAGTGAACTAATAGGTGAATAATAATTTCAGATTGCGGTTATAACATTGGGTTATAAAGAATCGACATATTTTAGAAAATATCCGGGACGTTTTATTTCAGCTCACCTGCAGGATTATTCACCCAATGATTCAACGAAAGAAGTTGTTTTAGGACAAGGTATCGTTGATTGGAAAGATTTTTTTAATGCGTCAAAAGCGGGTGGAGTAGAAGTGGTCTTTGTCGAAATGGAATCTGACCCCGCTACCCTAAAAAATAGTGTGACATATTTAAAGAATCTTTAATGTTCAAATTCTTGCTTTTTTAGAATAAAATCAGAAAAAGCTGATATGAGGACAGAAATGATTGATTAATATATGGTTACTGATGCATCCGTACATGATTCACCCTGTGAAATTTTAGTTTTGCTATTTCACAGGGTGAAATTTTAGTTTTGCTATTTCACAGGGTGAAATATTTGCAGCTGAACTCAAGTAATAATTGTGGTTGCCATGGGATAGTTATGTACAGGTATAATAACCATAATATCGTGATGTATTGATTATTAGATATATAATGGCAGGAAAGATTTAAGTTTTTAGAAAACCGTATTGTATATTTACTTCAAATAACGGCATCGAAAAAAGAAGTTTTTGTAGGTATTTTTTAAAAAAAGGAGGTTCAAATGTTATGCAAAATTACTCTTAGGGTTAGTTTATTTGTGCTTTTTCTGACGCTTTCATCTTATTCCATCACTGAAGCAATGGTGTTTAATTCTATTGATAAACCTGCTAAGACGGATTTTTCGGTAGAAGAAACTACAAAAGACATATCAATATCCAATGGGATTATTGAATTGAAGTTTTTTGAAGAAGGATCCGGATTCGGTTTGAAGAGCATAAGAAATGTTCAAAAGGATCATGATTTTTTATTGGAGCAGCCAAATAAAAGCACCATATGGGAGATAGAGTTCAAACATACGTCTAATCGACTTGTGACTATTGATAACAAAGTAGAATGTAATCGGACATATAATATAGAAAAATCGGCTGATGGTAGTAACCTCACTCTGCATCTGTACTGGAAAGGTATTTCCTTGGAAAATGAAGGTAATTCCTTTGATGTGCATGCGACGATACGACTTGATAAATCGTCTCTATCGTATTGGCAGATTAATGTAGAAAACAGGAGTAAGCATTTTGGAACATGGGAAATAACATACCCATCAATAAAAGGCTTGAGAGCTTCAGAGGATGAAGATGTAGAGTTAGCTATTCCTGATTTTAGCGGACGGTTGTTAAAAAATCCAGTAAAAAGGATACCGGAGATGTTAGATGACGATCCCCGGCCACCCCAGGTTATGTTCTATCCGTCGGCAAGATGTACAATGCAATTCAGCACTCTTTTTGAGGGGAGGAATAACAATGGATTGTATCTGGCAACTAATGACGGTAAGTCCTATGTAAAGAAGTTTGGTTATAATGTTGATGAAAAAGGCAGAAGCCTGAAATATGGGATAAGGAACTATCCTGAGGGAATGGGAATTCCAGGAAGCAAAAGCAGCTATACTATGCCATATGAAGCAGTAATTGGCGTTTACGAAGGCGATTGGATAACAGCATCAAAGATATACCACGATTGGGCAATCAATCAAAAATGGTGTTCAAAGGGCAAACTATCACAGAGGAAGGATATACCAAAGTGGTATCAGAATACTGTAGTGTGGTTTGCAGGTCTGCCGACAGACAAGATGATACCTCTTGCAAAATACCTGGATGTACCCATTGCATATCATTGGTATACCTGGCAAAAGTATCCTCATGACATTAATTATCCTGATTATTTTCCACCAAATGCAGAATTTTTGGAAAAGTCTAAACAGTTACAAAGTGCAGGAATAAAAATCACACCATACATAAATAGCCGAATTTGGGATATGAATTCAAAAAGCTGGAGTAGTGAAAATCCTCAGTCTGCTGTCTGCAAGGTACCATATACATTATTTGATGATTTAATAAGTTATTCAAGGTGGCCTTCACGCACCTGGCAGGACCTTACGATTAATATTGAGCATTGGAATGACGAACCACAAGTAGTGATGTGTCCGACTACAAAAGTTTGGCAGGATAAGCAGTCTGAAATAATAACCAGGCTGGTTTCAGAGTATGGAGTTGACGGTGTGTATATGGATCAGATAGCTTCATGTCAACCGGCATATTGTTTTGATCCCACCCATGGACATCCTTTAGGTGGAGGAAATTACTGGGTTGAAGGCAACAGAAAGATGGTTGAGTTATGTAAAGAAAATGCCCGTAAAAAGAATCCGGAGATAATTCTCACCACTGAAGATTTCGCAGAACCTTATATTGATATTTTTGACGGGTTATTAGCCTGTAATGTTTCCAGTATAGCACCTGAACTTATTCCGATGTTTAATTATGTGTATTCCGGATACTGTTTAACTTTTGGCAGATATACCAGTAATTTCTTTTCTAAAACAGGAAGAAGCCCAGAAGGGGGTAGTATTTATTCAACAGGGTTACCCTTTATGATGAGGAACGCACAGATGTTTTTATGGGGTGAGCAGATGGGATGGTTTGATCCAATAATTTTGAACATGGAGAGTCCGGAGGCTAAATATTTAAAAGGTTTATGCAAGGCATTAGATAAAGATGCAATAAAGAAATACCTATTCTTTGGTGAAATGGTGCGTCCTCCGAAGCTTGAAGGGGACAATCCGGTTCTCAGTGCTGCGTGGTATGCAAATCAAAAGGAAACAGAGATGCCGGCAGTTTCACATTCTGCATGGAAGGCAGAGGATGGTACGCTTGGATTGGTATTCACCAATTTGGATAACTCAGTCCACACCATAAGGTACAATTTGGATACTAAACAATATGACCTGCCCCAAATCAATAAGTATACTGTAAAAGTGATCGATGGAGCTGGTGCTGGAAAAGTCAAGAACTACAGTTCAGGCTCTTTTATCAGAACTGAGAAAATACCTCCCAGAAGTGTTCTCGTTCTTGAGATTAAGGCAGATGGAAGATAGATAGTTTGGGAATATTTAAAAGCAAACTAACATTGTTTAAATTTATTATTGTGGGAATAATATCCGTATTAAACTAGGGTAATGACTCAGTTCATTATGGTAGTAGTAGTATAAAGCAGTTTACAAGTATCTCTTTATATAAAATCTCATTATTAACAAAAGTTTTTTATTTAAAAAAAGAGGAGGTTTACATGTTTTACAAAATTACTCTTAGGATTAGTTTATTTATGCTTTTTCTGACGCTTTTATCTTTCTCAGTCACTGAAGCAATGGTGTTTAATTCTATTGAGAAATCTGGTAAATCAGATTTTACAGTAGAGGAAACCGGAAAAGACATATCAATATCCAACGGGATCATTGAGCTGAGGTTTAATGAAGAACAATCCGGATTCGGATTGAAGAGCATAAGAAATGTACAGAAGGATCATGATTTTTTATTGGAGCAACCCAATAGTAGCACCATATGGGAGATAGAGTTCAAACATACGTCTAATCGACTTGTGACTATTGATAACAAAGTAGAATGTAATCGGACATATAATATAGAAAAATCGCCTGATAGCAGCAACCTCACACTGCATCTGTATTGGAAGGATATTACTCTTGGCACTGAGAAAAATGCTGTGGATGTGCATGCTACGATCAGGCTTGATAAATCGTCTCTATCGTATTGGCAGATCAATGTAGAAAACAGGAGTAAACATTTTGGAACATGGGAAATAACATACCCTTCAATAAAAGGCCTGAGAGCTTCAGAGGATGAAGATGTAGAGTTAGCTATTCCTGATTTTAGCGGACGGTTGTTAAAAAATCCAGTAAAAAAGATACCGGAGATGTTAGATGACGATCCCCGGCCACCACAGGTTATGTCCTATCCGTCGGCAAGATGTACAATGCAATTCAGCACTCTTTTTGAAGGGAAGAATAACAATGGATTGTATCTGGCAACGCATGACGGTAAGGCCTATGTAAAGAAGTTTGGTTATAATGTTGATGAAAAAGACAGAAGCCTGAAATATGGGATAAGGAACTATCCTGAGGGGATGGGAATTCCGGGAAGCAAAAGCAGCTATACTATGCCATATGAAGCAGTAATTGGCGTTTATGAAGGCGATTGGATAACAGCATCAAAGATATACCACGATTGGGCAATCAATCAAAAATGGTGTTCAAAGGGCAAACTATCACAGAGGGAGGATATCCCAAAGTGGTATCTGAATACTGTGGTATGGTTTTCAGGAGGGCCAACTGATAATATGATACCCCTGGCAAAATACCTGGATGTCCCAACTTCGTTTCAATGGTATAACTGGCATGAGATTCCCTTTGACACATTTTATCCTGATTATTTTCCCCCAATTGCAGAATTTTCGGAAAAGTCTAAACAGTTACAAAGTGCAGGAATAAAAATCACACCATATATAAATAGCCGAATTTGGGATATGAATTCAAAAAGCTGGAGTAGTGAAAATCCTCAGTCAGCTGCCTGCAAAGTACCATATAAATTATTTGATGATTTAATAAGTTATTCAAGGTGGCCTTCACGCGTATGGCAGGATCTTGCAATTTCTATGGATCATTGGAATGAAAATCCATTTGCAGTAATGTGTCCGACTACAAAAGTTTGGCAGGATAAGCAGTCTGAAATAATAACCAGACTGGTTTCCGAGTATGGTATGAATGGCGTGTATATGGATCAGACAGCCTCATGTCAACCGGTATATTGTTTTGATCCCACTCATGGACATTCAATCGGTGGAGGAAATTACTGGGTTGAAGGCAACAGAAAGATGGTTGAGCTATGTAAAGAAAATGCCCGTAAAAAGAATCCGGAGATGATTCTCACGACTGAAGATTTTGCAGAACCTTATATTGATGTTTTTGACGGATTATTAGCATGCAACACTTCAAGTATAGCACCTGAACTTATTCCGATGTTTAATTATGTGTATTCCGGGTACTGTTTAAGGTTTGGTCGATCTTTCCGCAATTCTTCTGGATTACCCTTTATGATGAGAAACGCACAGATGTTTTTATGGGGTGAACAGATGGGATGGTTTGATCCAAATATTTTGAACATGGAGAGTCCGGAGGCTAAATATTTAAAAGGTTTATGTAGGGCGCTAGATAAAGAGACGGTAAAAAAATTCCTGTTTTTTGGTGAAATGGTACGTCCTCCGAAGCTTGAAGGAGATAATCCGGTTCTCAGCGCGGCATGGGATGCAAATCAAAAGAATACTGATATGCCGGCAGTTTCACACTCTGCATGGAAGGCAGAGGATGGTACTCTGGGATTGGTATTCACCAACATGGATAACTCAGCTCACTCCATTAGCTACATTGTGGATCCTAAACAATACAAACTACCCCAAACCAAGAAGTATAATGTAAAGATTATCGAGGGAGTTGGTGCTGGGAGAGTAAAGAGGTATAATTCAGGCTCTTTTATCAGAACTGAGAAAATACCTCCCAGAAGTATACTCGTTCTTGAGATTAAGGCAGATGGAGAATAGTTTGGGAATATTTAAAAACAAACTTGCCTGGTTTAAATTTATTGTTGCGGGAATAATACCCGAATAAAATATGGGAAATGAATAAATTTATTATAGTTGTAGTAATAGTAGTAGTATAAAGCACTTTACGTGTATATCTGTATATCAAATCTCATAATTAACAAAAGCTTTTAATATTTTTTAAAAAGGAGGTTCAAATGTTATGCAAAATTACTCTTAGGGTTAGTTTATTTGTGCTTTTTCTGACGATTTCATCTTTTTCAGTCACTGAAACATCGGTGTTTAATTCTATTGAGAAACCTGCTAAGACGGATTTTACGGTAGAGGAAACAGGGAAAGGCATATCAATATCCAATGGGATTATTGAACTGAAGTTTTTTGAAGAACAATCCGGATTCGGATTGAAGAGCATAAGAAATGTTCAGAAGGATCATGATTTTTTATTGGAGCAACCCAATAATAGCACCATATGGGAGATAGAGTTTAAACATACGTCTAATCGACTTGTGACTATTGATAACAAAGTAGAATGTAACAGGACATATAATATAGAAAAATCGGCTGATGGCAGCAACCTCACTCTGCATTTGTATTGGAAGGATATTACTCTTGATACTGAGAAAAATGCTGTGAATGTGCATGCGACGATCAGACTTGACAAATCGTCTCAATCATATTGGCAGATTAATGTAGAAAACAGGAGTAAACAGTTTGGAACGTGGGAAATAACATACCCCTCAATAAAAGGCTTGAGAGCTTCAGAGGATGAAGATGTACAGTTAGCTATTCCTGATTTTAGTGGACGGTTGTTAAAAAATCCAGTAAAAAGGATACCGGAGATGTTAGATGACGATCCCCGACCACCACAGGTTATGTCCTATCCGTCGGCAAGATGTACAATGCAATATAGTACTCTTTTTGAAGGGAAAAACAATAATGGATTGTATCTGGCAACGCATGACGGGAAATCCTATGTAAAGAAGTTTGGTTATGATGTTGATGAAAAAGGCAGAAGCCTGAAATATGGGATAAGGAACTATCCGGAGGGAATGGGTGTTCCTGGAAGCAAAAGTAGCTATACTATGCCTTATGAAGTAGTAATTGGCGTTTACGAGGGCGATTGGATAACAGCATCAAAGATATACCGTGATTGGGCAATCAATCAAAAATGGTGTTCAAAGGGCAAACTATCACAGCGGAAGGATATACCAAAGTGGTATCTGAATACCCCATTATGGTTTGCAGGTCAGCCAACCGACAAGATGATACCTCTTGCAAAATATTTAGATGTCCCAATAGCATATCAGTGGTATAGTTGGTATAAATTTCCTTCCAGCTGTTTTGCTGATCCAGATTATTTTGATAATATCCCAGACAAGCAGTTATTCTTGAAAGAAATTAAAAATTTGAGTGGTGCTGGCATAAAACTGGTACCATATATTGATTCGAGATTCTGGGCAACAAATGCCAAAAGCTGGAAGAATGAGTATCCTGAACCATATACCTGCAAAGTACCATATACATTATTTGATGATTTAATAAGTTATTCAAAGTGGCCAACAAGCGTATGGCAGGATCTTACTATTTATTTAGAGCACTGGGACGGAAATCCACAAGCGATAATGTGTCCATATACCAAGTTTTGGCAGGATAAGCAGTCTGAAATAATAACCAGGCTGGTTTCCGAGTATGGCGTTGACGGAGTGTATATGGATCAGACAGCCTCATGTCAGCCGGTATATTGTTTTGATCCCACTCATGGACATTCCATTGGAGGGGGAAGTTACTGGGTTGAAGGCAACAGAAAGATGGTTGAGCTATGTAAAGAAAATGCCCGGAAAAAGAATCCGGAGATGATTCTCACCACTGAAGATTTCGCAGAGCCTTATATTGATGTTTTTGACGGGCTATTAGCCTGTAATGCTGCCAGTATTGCACCTGAACTTATCCCGATGTTTAATTATGTATATTCTGGGTTCTGTTTAAAATTTGGGAGAAAAACCACCGCTCTGAGTTATTGGGACAGTATAGAAGGTTCGGACTATTCAGCAGGGTTATCCTTTTTGATGAGGAATGCACAGATGTTTTTATGGGGTGAGCAGATGGGTTGGTTTGATCCAAATATTTTGACCATTGAGAGTCCTGAGGCTAAATATTTAAAAGCTTTATGCAAGGCACTAGATAAGGATGTGATAAAAAAATTTCTATTTTTTGGTGAAATGGTACGTCCTCCGAAGCTTGAAGGAGATAATCCGGTTCTCAGCGCGGCATGGGATGCAAATCAAAAGAATACTGATATGCCGGCAGTTTCACACTCTGCATGGAAGGCAGAGGATGGTACTCTGGGATTGGTATTCACCAACATGGATAACTCAGCTCACTCCATTAGCTACATTGTGGATCCTAAACAATACAAACTACCCCAAACCAAGAAGTATAATGTAAAGATTATCGAGGGAGTTGGTGCTGGGAGAGTAAAGAGGTATAATTCAGGCTCTTTTATCAGAACTGAGAAACTGCAAGCCAGAAGTGTGCTGGTTCTTGAGATTAAAGCAGATGAGTCCGCTGTAATAAGTCAAAATTGATAATTTTTTGCCTATGAATGAACCCTACCTGATCACTATCCCTTTTTGTAAAAGCAGGACTTAACTACAATCTTGGACAATAAAAATGATAATTTGTCAACTATAAAAAAAAGCAATATGACTAGATTTACTTTCATTACTATTTGTATATTAATTGGAAATGTTTGTGTCGCTCAAAATCCTTTCATTTCTAATATATACACCGCCGATCCATCAGCAAGAGTATTTAACGATACATTATATGTGTATCCTTCTCACGATGAAGACACAGCAACATGGTTTAGTATGAAAGACTGGCATGTTTTCTCTACTACCGATATGCAAAATTGGACCGATCATGGCATGGCATTTTCACTAAAGGATATCAGCTGGGCTAAATCCGAAGCCTGGGCACCAGATTGCATCAAACGAAATGGTAAATACTATTTTTATTATCCTGTTGAGCATAGTAAGATTGGAGTAGCTGTGAGCGATAAACCTTATGGACCTTTTAAGGATCCTTTGGACTCAGCCTTAATTACTACCAACTCTAAAGGAGTTGTATGTAACCGCGACTTTATCGATCCGGCAGTTTTTATAGATGATGATGGACAGGCTTATCTTTATATGGGACAGTTGGTTGTCAATGCAATAAAGCTTAACGAAGATATGATCTCCTATGATGGTGTTGTTCACTTGCTAAAAGGGACAGATGATTTTTTTGAAGCTGTCTGGATGCATAAATACAAGGGCAATTATTATCTCTCGTATTCAGCTAACAGTGGTGAAATTAAGTATTGTATGAGTAAAAATCCATTAGGTCCGTTTGAATACAAAGGGGTGATATTGCCAAAAATGAACAGCGGAACAAATCACCATTCTATCGTTGAATATAAGGGTCAATGGTACATGTTTTATCACAATTCTGACCTGTATTTTAAGAAACATCCTGAAGAAGAACCAAAGTTTGGCTGGGGATATGAAGGAAGCCCTCATCCATTTCGCAGATCAATATGCTTTGATAAGTTGTATTACAATGAAGATGGAACAATACAAGAAGTAATACCCACAAAATAGACTGTAAATAATATAATTACTGTGCATAACATGCGGTATAAAACCTCGAAGCATAAATTTTGGTTTTTATGAAACCGTATTGTATATTTACTTCAAATAATGGCATCGAAAAATGAAGTATTTAGAGGTGCCCCTAATAATCATTAATTAAAAATCACTTAATACTTCTGCTATTTGGTTTGATTGTTTTGTCCGTTATGGGCTGTCAGCAGCAAACTGCCTCATTCAATATTCTTGATTTTGGTGCAAAAGGCGACAACTTAACCCTCAATACCAAAGCTATTAATAGTGCTATTGAAAAAGCAAGCGAAAAAGGCGGAGGTACTGTGGTGATCCCTTCCGGAACCTTCATTTCGGGTACTGTGGTTTTGCTTTCTAATGTGAACCTTCATTTTGAACCGGGCTCAAAACTGGTTGGAAGCAAAGATACTTCTGACTACCTTCTGTTGAAAAGCCCACTCTTCAGCGAAGGGTATAACCGCAATGGATTGATTATTGCAGTAGATGCCGAACATGTCTCTATTACAGGAACAGGCGAGATCAACGGGAACGGTACTTATTTTATGAATGGTATTGATAAACCACACATATTAAGAGCCTTCGACAGGAAATTCACCAGACAGGGAAATGAATTCATGAAGCCGGGAACTGTTTTCGAGGATGGTCCTGTTTCGTATGATTTTCGGCCAGGGATGATGATTGTGTTTGAACGATGCGAGAATATTCATATTTCCGACGTAACACTTAGGGATTCACCCGAATGGACCGTAAGAATTGCAGACTGTGACAATGCAAATATAGAAGGGATATCTCTTCTCAATAATATGCTAATACCTAACAGTGATGGCATTCATTGTACCAATTCGCGCAATATCCGCATATCCGATTGTAATATCGTTGCCGGTGATGATGCCATTTGTGTTACCGGTTTTAGCGATCAGCCCTCTCCAAATGATCCGGACTGGAAGGTTCCTTCATTTGGAAATAAAACCGGTTATGCAGAGAATGTCACTGTTACAAATTGTGTGTTATCCTCAGCATCTGCTTGCATCAGGGTGGGTTATGGCCCCCATCCAGTCAGGAACCTCGTATTCAGTAACCTGGTGATGTACAATTCCAACAGGGGAATTGGAGTATTTGCTCGCGACAACAGTTCCATCAAAAACGTCCTTTTTTCGAATATAATCATTAATACGCGGTTATATGCGGGACATTGGTGGGGAAAAGGTGAACCCATTCATATTTCCGCCGGAAAGGATACCAAGAACGGAAAACCAGGAACCATTAACAATATACGTTTTTCACATATCACGGCAACCAGTGAAGCAGGAATATTGATTTATGGCACGGAGAATAGTGTTATTGATAATATATGTATGGAAGGTATTAAACTCACCATCAACAATGGTAAGAATACAGAATCTTATGGAGGAAACTTCGATCTTAATCCTGTTTACCCGATAGATATTGCTCTTTTCAAGCACGATATTCCAGGTTTATATGCACAATATGTTAAGCATCTTACAGTTTCTCAGTTTGAACTGAGCTGGGGAGCCGGACTGCCTTCTTTCTTTACCAATGCAATTGAGATAAACCATTTTAGTGATATTAAGCTGGAAGATATTGATGCAAACCCTGCTCCTAATTCAAAAGGGTTTTCTGCAATAATGTTGCGCGATGGTGCAAATGCTGTATTGCGAAACTCCAGCACAAATGATGGGGCTGTTCTCTTAAAAAAAGAAATGGTAAAATAGTTTTTCGAAATGCCCTAAATAATAACCGATTCTTATCTCATGAGGGATTAGTTTCCAGCTGTTTGCGGCGGAAAAGAAATATTTTTGTATGAACGAGCGAAAGCGAGTACATTTATTATTGTGTTATCCGGGAGCTGTGTCTGGAACCCATTTGGATGATGGTTCTGAAGTTCCTGAAAAATGGCTTACGTTAGTTAATTTTATTTGTATTTTCAAATTGAAAAATTAAATATTCCAGTTTTGTTTGTTGCTAATCATTAAAATAAGTGAAATTTTTCAGTTGTCAAACGTCGTGTATATTATTTATAAACAATGTTTTGATGGTTTTATTGATAATCTTGTCTCAGATTTAAGTGATATTTTTTTTTATTTTTATTGTTGATGTTATTTTTTTTTATAATATTGTAAAATCATAACCTAAGATTATAAACTCTTAACCTAACTTGAATGTGAGAACAAATTGTTAACCTTATGTTTGATATCAAGTGTATGCTTGCTATATAAAATGAACCCTATTTATCTAACTAACATGTTAAAAAAACCATCGACTATGCAAATTTTTACCATTTTACGGCGTCTAACGCTGTTAATTCTAAGTATGGTTATTTCCATGGGCTTCCTATTTGCCCAGGAAAAGACCGTTACCGGAAAGGTTTCTGCTGAAGGTGAGGGGCCCTTGCCTGGCGTAAACGTTACAGTCCAGGGGACTACTATCGGAGCAATAACCGATGTGAATGGTACTTACAAGCTTACTGTGCCGGGTCCGAATGCAGTACTTGTGTATTCTTCTATCGGTTATGTTAACAAAGCAGTTACTGTTGGTGCTCAAACAGTAATTGATGTTGTACTTCAAACTGAGGTATTAGGACTTCAGGAAGTTGTTGTTACAGGTTATACAAGTCAACGTAGAAGGGACCTTACCGGTTCTGTTGGTGTTGTTGAACCTGCCGCACTGACTGCTGTACCTACAGGCCAGGTGAGTAACGCATTACAGGGACAAACGTCTGGTGTTACGGTTGTTGGAGACGGACGGCCGGGACAGGCTTCAAGAGTAAGGATCAGGGGATTTAGTTCTTTTGAAAACAACGATCCTCTGTATATTGTTGACGGAGTTCCAACCCAGGACATCTCATCAATAAATCCGAATGACATTCAATCACTTTCTGTACTTAAAGATGCCGGGGCTGCTTCCATTTACGGATCCAGGGCATCAAACGGTGTCATCATCGTAACTACGAAAAAAGGAAGCATGGGAACAAAAGTAACTTATAGCATGTATTATGGTACCTCATTCCCGGGTAAAGGCCCGACAAATCTTTGTAATACACAGGAATTAGCCGACCTGCAATGGCTTGTTTACAAAAATGATGGAACAGTTGATGATAATCCGCTTTACGGACTCTCTACAAATCCTTCACCTACATTACCATTTTGGGCTGCAAATACAAACTGGTACAAGGCCATAACCCGTACTGCACATACTCAAAATCATGATCTCACTCTTTCAGGAGGTAATGATAAGGCAAAATACTTTGCAGGATTCGGTGCCCTTGCTGCAGATGGTATTATTATCTATAATGATTACAAAAAATACAATGCACGATTCAATTCCGAATTCACCTTCCTGAATGACCACGTTAAAGTGGGGGAGAACTTTACTATGGAATATCAGACAGGCCATGGTATGGATAACCAGGTAGAAGGTACGCCGATTAACTTTATGTACGGATACATGAGTATTATTCCCGTAACGATGACTGTTGCGGTTCCGGACGGATTGTCTGGTCCGTTTGCGGTCGGCGATTGGGGAGGAACAGGACTTTCTGCAAGACTGGGTGCTACTAAAAGCCCTGTCGCACAACAATGGAGGCAAAAGGACAACCTTAACTGGCGCACTCGTCTGTTAGGTAGTGTATTTGTAGATGTTAAAATTTTACAGGGATTGAACTTCAGATCCACTCTTGGAGGTACCTTCGCATATCATTATTATAATTCCTTTGGATATGTAACCCATGAGGCTGCAGAAAATACTGCCACCAATAATTTCACTGAAGGTGCAGATTATGGAAATGACTGGGTATCGACAAACACTATTACTTTAGATAAAACATTCGGTCAGCACAAGATTCTTGCTGTTGGAGGTTATGAGGCTGTAAAATATGGTATAGGACGTTGGGTAGAGGGACAACGTGCAGATTATTACTCTAATGATGTCCTTTATTGGACATTAAATAATGGTGCTCAGACTTTGCATGCGAACTCTACTCTGAATACTCCGACTACATTGATTTCTCAGTTTTTAAGAGCTGATTATTCACTGATGGACAAGTATATGTTAAGCGCCACAGTCAGACGTGACGGTTCATCGAGGTTTGGCCCGGATACTCGTTATGGTGTTTTCCCATCATTCTCTGCAGGATGGCGTGTAAGCGACGAATCATTCTTAAAGGGAGTTGGATTTATCAATGATCTGAAAATAAGGGGTTCATGGGGTACAATGGGTAACCAGCTGGCCGTTTCTCCACAAAACCAGTTCTTTAACTATGGAGGGAATCCGGGTGCCTCTTTTTATGACATAAACGGGACAGGAACTTCATCAGTCCAGGGTTTCCACGCTACTCGTATTGGGAATCCCGATGCCAAGTGGGAAACCAACATTACTACCAACATAGGCTTTGAAGCCACTGTTATGAACAATAAAATTTCGGTTAAATTTGACTGGTACCAGAAGAAAACAAAAGACCTGTTGTTTAATCCTGAATTACCAGCAACTGCAGGAGATGCAACTCCTCCATATATAAATATCGCGGCAATGTCCAATAAAGGAATAGACATGGAATTATCTTACAAAGATAAATTTGGTGAAGTTGGATTTGACGGAAGTGTTGTTTTGACTACCTATAAGAATAATATAGATAAGATTGCTGAGGGTATAACATTCTTTGATCCGGGTAATGCAGTGAATACGGCAAACAGGATCAACGGTGTTCCAAACAGGAACGAGGTAGGACATCCAATGTCTGCATTTTTTGGTTATCATGTAGAACGCCTTTTCCAGGAGTCAGATTTCCACACAGCAGTTGTTAATGGTGAATCTGCCCTTGTGCTCAATGATAATATACCTGCACAGGACGGGGCTGAACCCGGATTTTTCAAGTATCAGGACACCGATGATGACGGTACAATTACTCCTGCAGACAGGAGATTTATTGGCGATCCTAACCCGAAATTCACTTTTGGAATTAACCTGGGGATCACCTATAAGAATTTTGACCTGAGAACTTTTCTATATGGATCGCAGGGAAATGATATATTTAACTGGATAAAGTGGGGACTTGATTTCTATTCAGGATTGGGACAGAAGGGTAAGGAACTGTTGTATGATAGTTGGACACCAACAAATACAGGCGCAACTATACCGAAAGCTTCGGTCACTTCCAATTTCTCAACTAGCACTGATATAAGTGACTTTCTGCTTGAAGACGGGTCATTTCTGAAGATGAAAAATTTGGAGCTTGGTTATACGATTCCCGAAAGCCTGTTGAGTAAGATTAGTATTCAATCTCTCAGGGTTTATGTTCAGACTGTGAATCTTTTCACCGTTACCAAATACTCCGGCCTTGATCCCGAAATTGGCGGTTGGGACACATCATTTGGTATTGATGCAGGAAACTATCCGCTTGTCAGGCAATTAATTTTCGGAATCAATGTGAGTTTTTAATTAAAAATAATTTCATATTATGAAAAAGAAGTATATTATAATATTAATAGTTCTTGCTGTGATCGGATTATGGAGTTCATGCAAGAGTGATTTTCTTGACATTAAGCCGGCTGGGAGCTTGGACCAAAGTGTGCTATCTAACACCAAGGGTCTTGATGCCGTGTTAGTTGGTTGCTATTCGTTGCTTGACGGATGGACTATCTCTGATGTAACATGGGGGCCACAAACTTCCAACTGGGTGTATGGTTCTATCAGGGGTTTGGAAGCGAACAAAGGAACAACTGCTGATGACCAACCTGAAATCAACCCCATTCAGACATTTAGTGAAACAGCCTCAAACGGCTACCTTAATCAAAAGTGGAGGTTGTGTTACGAGGGTGTTTCCAGATGCAACAACTTTATTTCGATACTAAATGCAGCATTGGCTGAAGGATCTATTGATCAGGATCAGGCTGATTTGTACCTGGAACAAGCCAGAGCACTTCGCGGATGGTATCATTTCGAAGCCTGGAGAATGTGGGAAAAAGTACCTTATCTGGATGAAAACACTGATACAAGAGCTGTTACTAACGACGATGATCCCAGACCTATGATCCTTGCCGACTTAGAAGAAGGTACGAAATTGCCAACCAATTTGGGTGCTGTTGGCAGATTCAATAAAACAGTAAGCCAGGTGCTCCTTGGAAAAGCTATGATGCAGATGAATCATGACTATGCCGGTGCATTGCCAATCCTTCAGTTAGCCCTGACCGGGTCAAAAGCTGATGGATCTGCCATTGGACTTGCTCCAACTTATGGTGAGGTTTTTGACATCGCAAACCGCAATGGTATCGAAACAATATACACAGTTCAGTATTCTGTAAATGACGGGTCCGGAGGAAATAACGGCGGATATGGTGAAGTATTGAATTTTCCTTATGGTGGAAATTCTCCCGGAGGTTGCTGCGGTTTCTTCAACCCATCCCAGGAATTTGTTAACTCATTCAGAACAGCAGGCGGATTACCACTTCTTGACTTCTCGTTTGATACACCTGCTAATGCTGTTAAAAATGATGCAGGTTTACCTAAGGCACCCCTGGGTCAACCTGATCCTTTTGTGACTGATGCGGGCCCGCTTGATCCTAGATTAGACTGGTCAGTTGGCAGAAGGGGAATTCCTTACTGGGACTGGGGGCTAATGACCGGTGCTGACTGGATTCGTGACCAGAGCATTGACGGGCCATATAGTCCAAAGAAACAGGTTTATAAAAAATCACAGGAAGGTACGTATACAGAAGTCGGGAACTGGACCTCAGGATGGACCGCTAACGGATATCGTATGATTCGTTTTGCAGATCTTCTTCTACTAATTGCAGAATGTCAGATTGAAACCGGTGATCTTGTCAACGCTCAGGTTAATATTAACAAAGTACGTGCCAGGGCTGCAAATTCTGCCGGTTGGGTAAAAATGCCTGATGGTTCAAATGCAGCTAACTACCAAATATCAGAATATACTACCGCATTTGCAGATAAAGCAGCTGCAGAAAAGGCACTTTATATGGAAAGGAAACTGGAGCTCGGCCAGGAAGGTCACAGGTGGTTTGACACTAACAGATGGGGAATTACCGTTTCCGAACTTAACAGGGCTCTTGTTTATGAGAAGACAATGCTATGGGGAAGTAATGCATATGGCCAGGCTACTGTTGGTCCTGAAGATGTAACATACCCGATACCACAACGCCAGATTGACCTTAGTAACGGGAATCTGAAGCAGAATAGATAATATTTATTTTAAAATTAATGCTAAAATGGACTACCTTAACTGGTAGTCCATTTTTTTTATACATTTACGGATTGTTACCGTATCCATATTACCCATATGCCAGGGGAAAAAGATGTAAGAAAAGGGAGAAAGGCTTAAGTCCCTTTTTCATGTATGATGTATTTAGGCTGAGGGAAAAACTGGCAATGGGAATTAAGATGAGGTATAAAATATATTTATTAATGTAATTGTACAATATGAAGAAAATATTGTTGCTGTTCTGCTGCGTCCTGTTATTATCCTGCTCAAAATCAACAAAGTTCCAATTATTAAGCTCAAGACAGACAGGTATTGATTTTAAAAACACCATTGTTGAGTCGGACAGTTTGAATGTTATGAAGTATGAATATATCTATAACGGTGCCGGAATAGGTATCGGTGATCTGAATGGAGATGGATTGCAAGACATCATATTCGCAGGTAACCAGGTTTCTCCCCGCATCTATCTTAACCAGGGAAATTTTAAGTTTAAAGATATAACATCGAATTTTAACGAACTTTCGGATGGGTTATGGTACAACGGTGTGACTGTTGCAGATATTAATGGCGATGGCAGACCGGATATTTATCTCACAGTTACGGAAAATAAGAATCCCTTAAAACGAAAAAACAGACTGTGGATAAACAATGGAGCCAGTGAAGGTATGGACCCTACTTTCAGTGAAATGGCTGAAAAGTACGGAGTTGCTGATACAAGCCAGTCCATTAATGCAGAATTTTTTGACTATGACCTCGATGGATACCTTGACCTTTATGTTCTGAATAATACAGTGAGCCAGAGGATGAACACAGCCTATCGGAAGAAAATGGTCGATGGCAGTGCACCAAATAATGACAGGCTATATCATAATAACGGAAATGGCACGTTCACCGATGTTACCAAAAAAGCCGGGATTGTCATAGAAGGGTTTGGACTCGGCATGGCAATAGGTGATGTGAATAAGGACGGATACCCGGATATTTATATATCGGATGATTTCATCTCCAATGACTTATTTTATATAAACCAGGGCGATGGAACATTTCGGAATGAAATTGCCAGATATATGTCGTACCAGTCTAAATCATCAATGGGTGATGATATGGCCGATGTAAACAATGATGGTAATCCTGATATGTTCACTCTCGATATGTTTCCCGAGGCTTATTATAAAAAGAAACAGACAATCAATGGGTTCAGCTATCTTTTCTATTTAAAGGATGCAGAATATGGTTTTGAACACCAGTTTTTAAGAAACATGCTACATCTCCATAACGGATTTATAAAGGGAGAAATGCTGCCATACAGTGAAATAGGTCAGATGATGGGCATCTATCAATCCGACTGGAGCTGGTCACCCTTGTTTGCCGATTATGACAACGATGGTGATAAGGACCTGATTATTACGAATGGCTTTCCAAAAGATATGACCGACAAGGACTGGACGCGCTTCAAAGTAGGACCTGCAGGGTCAATTGCTTCTGAACAACTGCTTATTAACATGGCTCCGGCAGTTAAAATACCAAATGTTGCCTATGAGAACAAAGGTGATCTGCATTTCGAAAAAAGAAACGACTGGCTGCCTAATATACCCTCTTTCTCATATGGAGCTGCATTTGTGGATCTTGATAATGACGGTGATCTTGATTATGTTGTCAATAACATAGACGACGAAGCCTTTATTCTCAGGAATACAACCATTGAAAAATCAAAGGGTAATGCAAATTACCTGAGAATAAAACTCATAGGGGAAGGTTTCAATACAATGGCTATAGGAGCAAAAGTTGAATTATGGGAAAAAGGGAAATACCAGTTTATTGAAAACTTTTTAACTAGGGGATATGCCTCCTGTGTTGATCCGGTCATTCACTTTGGATTAGGCCAGGACAACACCATTGATTCTGTAAGAGTCACATGGCCTGCCAGTGGTAGGGTGACGATACTTAAGAATATCTTAGCTAATCAGACAGTCGAGATCTCTGAGAAGAATTCCATTCCTTTTCATAAGATTCTTTCGGATATGAATAAGAATAACCTGATGTTCAATGAACGTGACGATGTATTGAATTATATGCATGAACAAAAGGATTTTATTGATTTCACCCTAAATCAGAAAATACTACCTCATAAATTCTCACAGATAGGACCGCGCATGGCCAAAGGTGATCTAAACAACGATGGAATGGAAGACCTGATTGTTGGTTCAACAAATATACTACCTACTATGGTTTTTTTAAGGAAGGGGAAAAGGTTTGTACCAGCTAAATTGAAAGGACTGACAACTCAGAAGCCATTTTCAGAAGCAGATTTTGCCATTGTTGATATTGACGGAGATGGAGATAATGATGTTATTGCAGTTGCCGGAGGATATGAAAACATACAGGAAAGTGAATACCAGCATTATCTGTATGAAAATCAAAACGGAACATTTACCAGAACTCCACTTCCTATACCACAGTTTCCAGCTTCAGTTGTTCGACCATGTGACTATGATCATGATGGAGATATTGATTTATTTGTTGGGTCCAGGGTAAAAAAAGGAATGTTTCCATATGCAAACAATTCCTGGCTTATACATAATGATAAAGGGAAATTATCCGTCGACTCTACATCAAAATTGAACCTTGGTATGGTAACGGATGCTATCTGGACCGATTATGACAAAGATGGATGGGAAGATCTGATGGTTGTGCGGGAATGGAATTCTGTGGTAATATTGAAGAATATGAATGGGAAAGAACTGGTTCCCCAGAACATACCGAGCCTGGAATCTCAGCATGGAATCTGGTACTCTTTGGTAGCAGGCGATTTTGACCAGGATGGAGACGATGACTATATTGTAGGTAATATTGGTGATAACAACCGATTCACCGCAAGCGACAAATATCCGTTAAATCTTTATGCGATTGATCTTGATAATGACGGTAATATTGATCCGATAACTTCTGCTTACTGGCCGGATAAAGATGGCAAAATGAAGGAATATCCAATCAACTACTTGGATGAGCTGGCTTCACAGTCGAACTATTTTTCTGCGAAATTTCGTGATTATGCTGCCTTTAGCTTTGCCGGTATTGAAGACATTCTGAATAAAGACATATTGAAAAAACTGAAATTTAAACTGTATGTTAATACAACTTCAAGTTATGTTCTTTGGAATGACAAAGGTAATTTCAGATGGGAAAAACTTCCGGTACTCATGCAGGTTTCTCCTGTTAAAAAAATGATTGTTCAGGATTTTAACGGAGACAACTGGCCTGACGTGTTGGTAGGTGGCAATGATTACTCATATGATATTGAAACAGGATATTATGATGCGAATAAAGGGATTGTTTTATTAAATAAAGGAAAAAATAAAGAAGCAGGGAAACCTTCTTTTGAAATACTTACTCCCTCTCAAAGTGGCATTTTGCTTCAGGGTATGGTAGAATCACTGCTGTACTTTAAAGGAGATACTTCTCTGGTTGTTGCAGGTTTTAACAGGGCAAAAACCACCGTTTTCGAACATATAAAATAGAGTATTGATTTTAAATTCTTAATTTTGATACTTAAGCCTGCATACTTAGCAGACAATGTTAAATCTTTATAAAATGGAAATTAAATCAATTTTGAAAACTCAAATAGCAAGATTAATTTATCTGGCCTTATATTTTATTTTCTCAGGTTTAATAAAACTGAGTGCACAGACAGTTATGGATGCTGACAGCAATATTTATGCTACAATAACAATTGGAGATCAGATCTGGATGGCAGAAAATTTAAAAACCACAAAATTTAATGACGGGGAAAATATATCCCTGGTTGTTGATAATGCTGTATGGAAATCACTTTCCAGACCTGCTTATTGCTGGTATAATAATGATAGTAGAAATAAAGAGATTTATGGTGCTTTATATAACTGGTATGCCGTTGATACGAAGAAATTATGCCCAAAAGGCTGGCATGTACCTACAAAACTGGAATGGTCATCTATGATAACCTTTTTGGGAGACGAGAGCACTTCAGCTCCAAAGCTGAAGGAGAAAGGTTTAGATCACTGGAAAAATTATTCAAATAGTGGAACTGACGACTTGGATTTTACAGCTCTTCCAGGAGGGATGAGGTTAGGTATGGGTATTTTCCCTGCTTTTGGCAGTTCTTATGCAATCTGGTGGTCCGCTTCAGGCTACAGTGAAACGGATGCCTGGTGCAAGGGACTTGATGACGGTAGTAATAAGATCTACCAGGGTCATGATGAAAAGAAGAGTGGATTTTCTGTGCGATGTATCAAGGATTAATTTTCACTGTTTTAACTGCTCAACGTGTGAATTCGGATAACACGATTATAAAACAAGGTATTGTTAAAAATGATATTTTAATAATTTATTCAACTTTAATCAGATCACCCTGCCTGAATCGATATTTGACTACCTCTTTACAGGAAGCACAATCGTGCAGTGGTGAATTAAGAGAATGTTCATATACTTCGGCTGTTATTATTCCGTCTTTGATTCCTAAAACCTTCATGTCGGTTTCAATAACCCTGCTAAGTATGAGCTTTCCATCTGAGTTTATAAATATCAGATGTTCCGGCATTTCTTCATACTGGCCTTTAAAAGAATTAATAGTCAGTATCGCATCCTCTTTATTGTCAGCATCTATTAGCCCAATGACAATCTTCATAGGATCAATGATATAACTGGTATGATTATCTGTCATTTCCACAAATTGCAACTGGTTATCGACTATTGTTATAATTCCATTAGCTGCGACCGTCTCTTTTGTTTCTTTAAATTTATCTTTTACATACTTAACTGCAATATCCATAACTTCTTTTCTTGCTGAATTTTCTGACTCAGCTTTGTTATTTTTGTTGCTGCATGAAAACAGCGGGAAAACAAAGAGTAGTATATATACGGAATTTTTCATACTAAAAAGTGGTTAGGACATTTTCAAAAATATAATTTTTATACCAGATAATACAGATATCAGGTTATATTAATTCTATATTCTTATAATCAGGTATGGATCAGGGTATTCAACCTGAGAGGGATTGAAATACAATTGAAATTATGCCAACATAATTTTGAACTATCTGAACTTTTCTGTAACTTATAGGGTTATTATAATATATCCGCGATTTTCTTAATTAAGAGAATGTGCCTGAGTAAAACTTATTACAAGTTATTTAAGATGTGTGTTTATTCTTTTTACTTTAAAGCAAGAAAATGAAAAGACGTGATTTTATCAGAACAACAGTTATCTCAGCGTCAGCTGTAAGTCTCTTTCCTGCTGATCTCTCTTCTGTTACAAGGGAGTTACTCCCGGGAACAATAGAGAAAAGATCATTAGGAAAGACCGGAGAAAAACTGTCAATCATAGGATTTGGAGGAATACTCGTTAAAGATGCCTCTCCCGGGGAATCCTCCTCTCTTGTTAAACTGGCCATTGATTCCGGGATAAACTACTTTGATGTGGCACCTTCATACGGTGATGCAGAGATTAAGCTGGGACCTGCCCTTGAACCTTACAGAAAAAATATTTTCTTAGCCTGCAAGACCGGAGAACGGAAAAAGGAGGGAGCAAGAAAGGAACTCGAGCAATCTTTAAGGAACCTTCGTACAGATCATTTCGATCTATATCAGCATCATGCAGTTACCTCTGTTGAAGAGGTTGGGGCAATAATGGGCCCCGGAGGAGCAATGGAAACATTCCTCGAAGCAAAAAAGGAAGGAAAAGTCAGATTCCTCGGTTTCTCTGCCCATTCTGTAGAGGCAGCCCTTGCACTGATGGATAGATTTGATTTCGATACAATATTATTTCCTGTAAATTTTACAACATGGAACGCCGGTAACTTCGGACCTAAGGTTTTAAAACGTGCAAAAGAAAAAGGGATGGGAATACTTGCCCTCAAGGCGATGGCTAAAGGCCCATGGCCTGAAGGTGCCGACCGTTCAAAATATTCAAAATGCTGGTATGAACCATTGACCAGTACTGACGATATAAGGATGGGGTTGAGATTTACCTTGTCTCATCCGGTAACCGCCGCTGTTCCTCCGGGCGAAGCAGAACTCTGGAAGATCGCACTTACGGTAGCGGATAATCTCCAGCCACTTACAGGCGATGAAGCCCAAATTATAAAAGAAAGAGGTCTTAAGGGGATTCCTTTATTCAAATATTCCGGAACCTGACACCTTCCGCCTTCCGCCTTCCAACTTATTTTGTATACTTCAGCTTCAGGTTGACAACATCATCATACACAAAATAGCAGGGATTATCGCATTGATTTTTATCATATCTGACCCTGGGGGTTGCTGAATCAACTGAAATATATGTGATACCGGATATAAAATAAGTAGCTGTAACTGTATATTGCTTGTTAAGTGTAACGTTAGTGTAGCTAATTGACCTGCTTGCTGTATAGGAAGCATACAATATACTGTCTTCAAGGTTACCTTCATATACATTAATTAATACTGGTTTTCCGTTATCATTTACATCTGCTTTAACTTCAAGGTCTGTATCAACAGGTTCATCCTTGGTACATTCGAAACACTTAACGAAAAGGCCCTGTTTTTCGCATGAGAAAAACAGTGCCAAAACAAGAAGGCCTGCTATTTTAATAATTCTCTGCATATATCTAGTTCCATCTTATTGGTTTAATTCTTGCCTTTATCTTATCAAAAAAATAATTATATGATAATCCAAGTCGCAGCCATACTGGTCCTGTATGATAAAAGTTTGAACTTATATATTCTGCTCCAATGTTCAGATCGAAGTTCCATTTAGACATTTTCATCGATACTGAGGGAATAATCTTAAATTTATTCTCAGGCAAAACCGATGTGCCTTTCAAAGTATTTCCGAAAGAATAGCCTGCCAGAAGAGCAGTTGACAAAGAAAAGTTAATTTTATCGGGTCGTTCTGTTAAAGCAAAATTTTTAAATAACCCTGCATAAGCCAGCGATTCCTTATCCATATATTGATAAAACAGATTTTCAGAGCTCTTTAATAATACTCTTGTGTACCATAGTTTGGTGTCTAATCCCATAATAATTCCCCCGTTTAAATATGGTTCTTTAAATGAAACGCTGAAACCAGTATATATATCGTGTAGAAAAAATCTTTCCGATATCTCAAATGATACCTGATCGAAATTATGCCGAAATTGTCCGGGAATATTATTTATCTGAAGAAGATTTGATAAATCTTTTCTCTGGTATTTTGCTGCGACTTCATAAGGATCAATGACATCCTTTCCCATTTCTCCCCATTTGTCACCTATTTTGAAAAGAAATTCTGCAGCGCTTTTTTCTCCTCTTATTATGGTAAGTGATAAAGCATTTAGATGGGCCTTATTTACAGCGTAAATATTGGCTCCCTTTTTATATAAAATATCCATAATCAAAGTGTCTCCGTAGTACGAAGCCATAAGAAAAGGTGTATACCCTTCATTATCGCTAATCTCAACATTGGCACCCCGCTGGGTAAGAAGGTCAGCAACATCATCATACCCTGCCCAGACAGCGGCAAGCAAAGGTGTCGTTCCTTCAAGCGATTTTGCGTTGATCGACGCGTCGTAATATAAGAGCAAATCGACGACATTCAGATATCCATATAATGAAGCATAGTGTAGAGGGGTCGCATCATATCTGTCAGTATAGTTGACATCAGCACCTGCTCGTATAAGCAGTTCTGCGATTTCAGCATTCCCGTTCTTAACGGCAATGAGAAGCGGTGTCTCTGAGTTTCTTGTAACCTCGTCAATAGTGGGATTGAATTCTATAAGAGTTTTAACTGCTTCTGCCTTGTTATTGGATACCGCAAATATTAATGGTGTTGCCCCTTCATCGGTCTCAGCATCCACATCAGCACCCTTGTTTATTAAGCGTATAATCTCTGATGAATAACCCTTTGATGCAGCTATCATAAGATTATTATCAAGTGCATCATCAAAAATAAAGGGGATATAATCTGAAGAATCGATTGCCTGACTTCTCGTTGCAAGGCTGTCCTGTTCATGTACCTGTCCATAAATTTTACAGGTAACTGACAGCATGACTGCAATAAAAATGTAACGCATAAATGTTGAGCCGGATGTTGACATAAATACAAAGTTAATTTTTTGATTCTTATTTTAATTGTCGAATTGAAAATTAGGATTAGAATTTTTCAAACAATTATTCTATAAATCTGACTGCTTAGTGAAAGGAGTATTAATTCTTTGTTATTAAGCAATATAAGCTTGTTTACTGAATAGGTTACCAGGGTCAAAATGGGTTAATTACCCAGTATAATTCATGTCAGAAGCTAAAAAAAATAAATAAAAACCTTCCTATGCCGGATTTACAAAGGCATTATTTTAAAATCTTTTTTCATTATTTGTCGGATTAATGTTGAGAAAAAAAGAATATCTTATATTTTTGTCCCGATATTGAATTCAATTCGTTGGCAAGATTCAGAAAAATATTATTAATCACACTTTTATTTTCGTTGGTCAGTTTCAATCGCGGAGCTGAGGAAAACAGGATTGTGTTAGTTGACAAGCTCGTACCCCATAATGTCAGACTGACAAATAGTGATTCGGCGGACCTGGATAACCCGGCAATTGATAAGACCGTAAATTCATTTTTGAGAAAATGGTCCATTGCAGGCGCATCGGTTGCTATTACAAAAGATGGCAAACTGGTTTTTGCCAGAGGATTCGGTTTTGCGGATACCGCAAAAAAGACAGAAACCCAACCATATAATCAGTTCAGGATAGCAAGTATCTCAAAGCTTGTTACTGCTATTGGTATCATGAAGCTTCATGAAGAAGGTAAGCTATCGCTTAATGACAAGGTCTTTGGTGCTGATGGAATCCTCAATGATCCGTATTTCAGTAACCCGAAAGATAAGCGGGTTTACGGTATAACTGTTGCGCAGCTTTTAAGTCATGAAGCGGGATGGACTCAGAGATATGGAGATCAGATGTTTATGCCAATAACTGTTGCAGAAAAGATGGGTCTGAAACCGCCTGTTGATACAAAGGCAATTGTTAGATTTGCACTGGACAGGAGGCTTCAGTATACTCCCGGAAAAGGCAAGGCTTACTCAAACCTTGGATACAGTATCCTGGGACTGGTAATTGAAAAAGTTACTGGCATGTCATATGAGGATTTTTGTAAAAATGCTATTCTTCAGCCTCTTGGAATTTATGATATGGCTATTGCAGGAAACATGCCGTCTGACAGGGCACCGTATGAAGTCACCTACTATGAACCATCTGACACGGAGCTTAAACCATCAATATACGGAACAGGTGAAATGGTACCTCCAAATTATGGCGGAAATGATATAACAGCACTGGGAGGTGCAGGAGCATGGCTTGCAACAGCGCCTGACCTGATGCGTTTACTCCTTTCGGTTGATGGATTCCAGACACGTCCTGATATTCTAAGCGACGAAAGCATCAGGTTCATGACAGATAATGAAAACGGTTTTGCTCCGGTAGGCTGGAAGGGTACTGTTTATAACGGAACCTGGTGGAGGACCGGCTCATTCCCGGGAAGTACAGGAATGATGAAAAGGCAATCAGACGGAATATCATGGGTGGTATTGTTTAATTCCAGTGCATGGAATGGTCCTGAAATATACTCCTATATAAATAATATGATGTTCAGAGTACTCTCACAGATCAAACAATGGCCTGAAAATGATCTTTTTGCCCACTCCGTACCTGTACCGCTTAAAACTAATCTTTCCGGATATCCGGGTGAATAGCAATGTGTTTTTCAGTAAATGTCAACCTGGTTAAGGAGGAGCTTGAAAACCGGTATGGAGCCACTCTAATCGATCCTGACAAGTACAGGCCGAGTTATTATTATCATTCCTTTGGACTTCCGGAATTACCGGCAGTCTGTTCCGGTTCTCCCGACAGAATCAGGTTATTGAAATGGGGATTGATACCATCCTGGACAAAAAATACAGAGGATGCAAATGTTATCAGATTCAAAACCTTCAATGCCAGAAGTGAAACAATAGATAAGAAGCCATCATTTTCTTTATCGTTCAAATACAAAAGATGTATAATTCCCGTTAAAGGCTTTTTTGAATGGCAACATGCAGGGAAAGAGAAAATCCCCTGGTATATATATCATTCTGAGAATGAGATATTATCGATTGCAGGTTTGTTTGACGAGTGGACTGGCAGCAATACTGGTGAGATATTAAGTACTTTTACCATACTTACCACTGATGCAAATGATATGATGGCCGAAATACACAATTCCACCAAAAGAATGCCGGTTATACTTGATAAAGCTTCAGAAAGAAAATGGATTGATCTTTCCGGTTCCCCTGCTGATGCATCAGGCCTTCTGAAACCATTCCCTGACGGTATTCTAAAGGCGCATACCATAAGTCCACTTGTCAATGACAGGAACGCAGACCGAAATACTCCAGAGTTAATTCGTCCTTATAATTACAAGTCCGAAAACCTGCTGTTCTGAGTGATTTAAAAGCTTTGTCGGACCGCAGGACCGCAAGACAAATAAATTACTGCGCTACAAACAGATAGGTTAATGTGCCTGTTTGTATCTTTGGAGCATTTATGTCAGGGTTAAATCGCGAAACAAGGGCTGTTTTTACGGCTGTCTCAATAAGGCATGGATCTGATGTATTGCTTTCACCTGCAATAACCTGAGCCTTCTCAACATCTCCGGTCTGGTTAACTTCAATCAGAAGTACAACTTTCCCCGATCCTTCGCACATATATATAGGAATAGGAAGATAAGTGTGGGTGCGGTCTTTAAGGTCGTAATATATTCGTGTGGGCCCTTTATAGTTTGCTGCCATTAATTGAGATTCTTCAGGTTTATTCTTGTTCATGGTTTTTGCACTATCGGGCGCAAAAGCAATCTTTTCGTCACCTTTGCTCTGTTCTTGTTTCTTCAGCTCGTCTATAAAATTATCAGCACCGAGCTTACCGCTTTTAATAAGTTCCTCCTTCACCTTATCGATATAATCTGCCGGATTGATTTTTTTTTCACTCTTGTTAGCAAGATTTCTGGCTATATTAAGCATTTCAGGATCATCCTGAAGGATTTTATCGATTGATCTTACAGGTAATTCAACGATTTTCTGATTGGCTTCAGGCTCTTTTTCAGGTGCAAATTCCACGACAAATTCATCTGCTTTACCCTTCTGTAAAGATCTGAGCTGAAACGACATGAAGATTATTCCGGCTATAAGGTGAATTATTACAGCTCCAAGGATCCCTACCAGTCTGCCTTCATTTTTTACCATATAGTGCGAAATTATAAATTATTGCTTTTATCTCTATATAAAACGAAGACTTTGCACATCACCGAAAGAATATGCTTTTAATAATTTCCTTGATCCTGTCTGTAAAATTGATGTGACCTTTGACTATTTATTCTTTTTTTTCTTTCTGACTTTCGCCTTGATCGGTTTATTAAATTTTTGATTTTTAAGAAGGCCGTTCTTTAGTCCTTTGATGAATTTGGACCATGCAATCGGGTTAAGAAGGTTATTGAAAGGATATTGGTTTTTAGTTGCTAAAGCATTGAAATTCTGTTCCATGGCATATTTATAACCTGCTTCCGGAGAGATAGCCGGATTGGTCTGGTTAGCGATTGCGACATAAATTGACGCAATATTGTCATTCATGTTTTCAATTTTCGGATCAACAGGATATTCTCTGGTTATATCTTTTAAAAACTCGTTGTAACTCTTCCATGGAAGAATAGCTACCTCCTTGATCTGAATTGTATCGATATCCAGCTCTATATCAACTTTGCAATGTCTGTCAGGGTATGATTCAGGAATAATGGTATGATATCTTTTATACCCAAGAGCCCTGAAATAAATGGTGTCGCCGGGTGTGCTTGTTATTGAATAGATGCCGGTTCTCTCACTTACAGCACCCCTGTGTAATTTACTAGATATTACGGTAACGCCTGCCACAGGGTAATGTGAAGCATCTGTAATAATTCCGCTTACCTGGATAAACCTCTCTGTTCCATTTGCCTGGCCAAACAAAGCAGAAGCGTATAAAATGAGGATTGCAGCGGTATGAATTATTTTGTTCAATTAGAACTTTTAATTTTACTGGTAATTACGTGTCTGCAAAATAAACAATATTGAGTGTAACGGTAAAATATTTAACTATATTTTATCGTAAGATAAGAATAGATTGCCTATTTTGATATAATCTTGCTTAACATGCTTATACAAACATTTATCATTTATATATTTTAAAAATATTTCAATATTTGTTCCAATTAATTTATGTTGGTGAATGAAAATACTCAATTATTTTACATTTCAATATTCCATATTTGCAATATTCCAATATTACAATATTCCGATATTACAATATTCCGAAACTACAATATTCCGAAACTACAATATTCCGAAACTACAATATTCCGAAACTATAATATTCCGAAACTATAATATTCCGATATTACAATATTTCATTATTCCAATATTCCAATATTCCAATATTATATTAATATTAATATTAAAATTATTCTATAAAACCGGCTAACATTATTCCAATATATGAAAAGATTATTATTACTTGGTGATGAAGCAATAGCTCAGGCCGCTCTCGATGCAGGATTAAGCGGAATGTACGCTTACCCGGGAACTCCATCGACAGAAATAATGGAGTATATACAATCATCAAAAGATGCTGCGCAACGTTTGGTTCATTCGGAATGGTCTTCGAATGAAAAGACTGCCATGGAAGCTGCTCTTGGGATGTCTTACGCTGGTAAAAGGGCTATGGTTGCTATGAAGCATGTAGGACTTAATGTTGCGGCCGACAGTTTTATTAATTCAGCCATTACAGGAGTTAATGGTGGGCTGGTTGTTGTGTCAGCTGACGACCCTTCAATGCATTCCTCACAGAATGAGCAGGACTCACGATTCTACGGAAAATTTGCTCTGATCCCTTGTTTTGAGCCATCAAATCAACAGGAAGCATATGATATGATTTTTGACGCCTTCGAAACTTCAGAAAAATATAAATTGCCTGTCCTCTTCAGAATTACTACACGTCTGGCACACTCCAGAGCAAGTGTTGAATTAAAATCCTTAATTCCTCAAAAGACATTGTCACTTCCGGCGGATCCATTACAGTTTGTCTTACTTCCCGCAATCGCAAGAAAGAAATATAAAGCTTTGCTGACTTCTTATGAAACGTTGAAGTATGATATAAGATTATCAAAATACAACAGGTTTAAAGATGGAAATAACAGAAAACTTGGAATTATAACCTGTGGAATTGCATATAACTATTTATTAGAGAATATTATAGATTCAATCGATGATTATCCGGTGCTGAAGATCACTACCTATCCCTTGCCAAGAGACATTATTCAGGATCTGACCTCACGATGTAATGAGGTTCTGGTTCTTGAGGAAGGAGCTCCTTTTATAGAAGACGCCCTGAGGGGAATACTCGATAACGGACTAAAGATCTATGGCAGACTTGACGGCACTGTTCCAAGAGATGGGGAGCTTAACCCGGCAATTGTTGCCAGGGCCCTGGGCTTACCGGTCAGTCATGGAAGGGAAGTGCCGGCACTGGTTAAGATGAGGCCTCCTTCTTTCTGCAAAGGATGTGGTCATTCTGATATGTTCAATGCATTAATTGATGCTATGAAACAATATGGTCCGGGACGTGTATTTTCAGATATTGGCTGTTATACACTCGGAGCTTTGCCACCATATAATGCTATAAATTCATGTGTGGACATGGGAGCTTCAGTCACTATGGCGCTGGGTGCTGCTGATGCAGGATTATTCCCTTCCGTAGCTGTGGTAGGCGATTCAACATTTACCCATTCGGGGATGACAGGGCTTCTTGATGCAGTTGTTAAAAACTCTCCGGTAACAATAATTATTTCAGATAATTCAACCACAGGGATGACAGGAGGACAGAAGTCCCAGGCAACAGGCAGGCTTGAACAAATTTGTAAAGGAATTGGTGTGGTCCCCGGACATATAAGAACTTTGGTCCCATTACGCAGGAACCATGAAGAAAATGTACGTATTATGAACGAAGAGTTTCAATATAAAGGAGTCTCCGTCATAATTGCTTCACGAGAATGTATTCAGACTGCTGCCAGAAGAAAAAAATCTGCCATTTCAAATGAATAAATCATAATGAATAACGATGAAGAATGACATAATATTATCGGGAGTAGGGGGCCAGGGGATCCTCACTATAGCGGCAACCATTGGCCTGGCTGCAGTTGAAAACGGTCTCTTTCTCAAGCAGTCTGAAGTCCATGGTATGAGTCAGCGGGGAGGCGATGTCCAGTCTCATCTGCGCATTTCTGATAAACCTGTATCATCTGACCTTATCCCATACGGTAAAGCAGAACTGATAATTTCTGTTGAACCTATGGAATCACTTAGATATCTGCCATGGCTTTCTAAAGAGGGCTGGCTTGTAACCAATTCAAATCCATTTATTAATATACCGGACTACCCTTCACTGGAGGATATAATTAAAGAGATTGAAAGTGTCACGAACCATATAATTATTGATGCTGATAAAATTGCAAAAGAGGCAGGATCGGCCAGATCAGGGAATATGGTAATACTTGGCGCAGCTTCTCCTTACATTGATATGCCGTATGTAAGTCTCGAAAATGCAGTTCGTAGATTTTTTATGAGGAAAGGCGAAGAGATTGTGAATATTAACCTTAAGGCTCTTAATGCCGGTAGAGAGTGTTCATTAAGATAATTTACAGACCATGATCGCAAAAAGAATATTCATATATTTATGATCTCCTTAAACACTTGTTATTTTGCTTTTTGAAATATACAGGCAGTACCAATATAATAATTAGCAGGTTTTTAAATTAAACATATATTAACCATAACTTTTTTAAATGAAACGTACACTTGTTTTCCTTATCATGGTCAGCTTTTCACTTTTTATGGTCGCTCAGAAAGCTGATTTTGCAGCAGCTGAAAAATTCAGGGAAGATAATCTTGCTCCTAAGTATGGAGATCTGGAGGTAAATGCCAACTGGATTGAGAATAGCGATGTTTTCTGGTATTCCTTTAAAACTTCATCGGGTAAGAATTTTTACTATGTCAATGCAGCAACTCGATCCAGGCAGCTTATGTTTGACAGCCGCTATATGGCATCGGAATTGAAGCTGATAACCCATCATCCTTTTAATGAACTGGATCTTCCAATAACGGATATCAAATTTGAAAAAAACAGCTCAACTAAATTCACCTTCATAGTTGATAACATGAAATACCTGTTTGACATTAAAAGTCAAAAATTGATTCAAATCGGTAAAGAGAAAAAAGAGAGGAGGAGGTTCGGTTGGGCAAACTATTCTCCCGACAGTACCTGGATTGCTTTCGCTAAAAACCATAACCTGTACCTGATGAAGTCTAAGGATAAAGACAGTACAGAATACCAGTTAACAACCGACGGAGAGCTTTATTATAGCTTCAGTGGTCGTTTCAATTCCGGTGATACTACGAAAAACAAGAGAGTCAGGGCAAATGTAAAATGGTTTAAAAATTCAAAGAAATTATATGTGGTCCGGTATGACCAACGAAAAGTGAAGGAGCTTTACCTGGTGAATGTCCTTGCTCAGCCCCGACCTACACTTGAAGAATACAAATATGCCATGCCAGGAGAAGAATATGTTCCACAGGCCGAACTTGATATTTTTGATGTTGCGTCAAAAAGCCGAATTAATGTTGATCTTAAAAAATGGAAAGATCAGACAATAAGTGTGGAATGGTCTTCACAAAAAACGGCCGATAAGATTATCCTTATACGAAAAGACCGTCCTATGAAAAATCTCGATGTCTGCCTTGTGAATGCTGACAATGGTGCTGTTTCTGTTCTTTTCAGTGAAGAAACATGGCCATATTTTAATAATGAATACTCCAACCTGTCGGTATTGAATGAAGGTGGCGATATTATTTGGTGGTCAGAAAGGACAGGGTGGGGTCAGCTTTATCATTATGATGGCAAAGGAAATTTGAAAAATCAGATCACCAGCGGTTACTTCGTAACGGGAAAAGTGGAGCAAATTGATACTGTGGGACGTATAGTTTATTTTGAAGCATTCGGAAAGGAAAAGAGTGTCCATCCATATTACAGCATGAAATATAAAGCTTCAATTGACAAAGTAGGTGAGACACTTCTAACTCCGGAGCCTGCAAATCACTCATTTTCAATGTCAGAATCATGTAAATATTTTGTAGATACATATTCGACTGTAGACATGGTTCCACAGGCTGTTTTGAGAGATAATAACGGTACCGTGATTATGAAACTGGAAAAAGCTGATCTTTCTCAACTGTTTCAGGCAGGCTGGAAGATGCCGGAAACATTTGTTGTTAAGTCTGTCGACGGAGTTACCGATTTGTATGGTGTCATGTATAAACCGTTCAATTTCGACTCGACTAAAAAATACCCCATTATCTCCAATGTATATCCCGGCCCTCAGTATGAAAGAGTGCCATATTCATTTTCTGTCAACAGTGAAAAAAATGTTGCTATTGCCCAGATGGGATTTGTTGTGGTAGTCTTCGGCCACAGGGGCGGAAGTCCTATGCGGGATAACTATTACCATACCTTCGGATATAATAATCTCCGGGATTATCCCCTGGCGGATGATAAATATGGCCTTGAACAACTCGCAGATAAGTTTAAATTTATCGATCTCACACGAGTGGGAATTTACGGCCGGTCAGGAGGTGGATTCATGTCTACGGCAGCGATACTTACCTATCCTGACTTTTATAAGGTTGCTGTTTCGGCAGCTGGTAATCATGATAATAATATTTATAATCAGTGGTGGGGAGAGACTCATAACGGTGTTACTGAAGTTGATAAAAAAGTATCTGAAAAAGGAGAGAAACAGGATTCTCTAAATAAAAAGCAGGAAACTGAAATAACATTTAAAAGTGAGATAAAGACAAACGAAGAGCTTGCGAGGAATCTGAAAGGACACCTCCTGCTAATACATGGCGATATGGATAATAATGTTCATCCAGGCAATACTTTGAGAGTTGTTGATGCTCTTATAAAGGCCAATAAACGATTTGATCTTTTAATTGTGCCCGGAGAGCGTCACACCTATGGTGAAGATACACCATATCTTGACAGGTTAACCTGGTATTACTTTGCTCAGTATCTCCTGGATGATTACAGAACCAATGTTGAATTGCTTGAATTTTAATCGATTAATCAATGGGTGAGGATTCGGTAAAAAAAGCAGAGGCATTCCTTAAAATTGCTCCGCAATTCAAACTTGGCAGGCTTGTTACTGAAGCATCTAATCCTGCCACAAGTGACTTATCACATCTTGCCCGCAATGATCTGCAAAAGGCAATCTCTATTCTAAAGGATCTCGATATTCATACTATCGGGATTCTGTCCGCCAGGAGGAAAGAAATTTTCTTCCTGAAAAGTATCATAAAAGATACATTGAGTTCGGGGAATAACATTTTTTTATGCGGATGTGGCGCCACAGGACGATTATCTCTCACAATTGAAACAATCTGGCGACAGGTACATGAAAGCGATAATCTTAAAGATCGTGTTTTCAGTTTTATGGCAGGAGGAGATGTTGCCCTGATCCGGTCAATTGAAAACTTTGAAGACTTTCCTCAATATGGTGCCAGACAACTGCTGGAATCAGGTTTCGGTAACGGTGACCTTTTGATAGGAACAACTGAAGGAGGGGAGACCCCATTCGTTATCGGAGCTGTTGAAAAAGCTGCACAAAATTCAATCAGGAAACCATTTTTTCTTTATTGCAACCCGGATGATATATTATCTGAAGCTGCTGAACGGTCGCGATTGGTTATTGAAAATCCTTGCATTGAAAAAATAAACCTTACAGTTGGTCCAATGGCTATAACCGGGAGCACCAGAATGCAGGCATCAACTATTCTTCTAGGTGCTGCAGGAATTGCGCTCCTGAATTTTGATGAGGACGATGTGAAAACGGGTATTGCAATCGACAATTTTGTCAGCTATTGGGAATTGGTTGATATAGGGTTCATTGAAAGATTTATTGCAGATGAATCGGGCTGTTATGAAAATGGTGAATATCTTTTATATGAAACGGATAACACGCTTGGAATAACTGTTATTACGGATACTACAGAAAGATCGCCGACATTCAGCCTGCTCCCTTTTGAAAATGATTCGGAAACAGAGCAGGATATTTCATTATGCTACCTCTGTTTGAAAGAAACCAAAAACAGCGCAGAGGCCTGGGAAAATATGTTATGGCGAGTACCCAGAACTCTTGAATGGCCGGAAATCAAAGGTATAGCCTCACGAAACAGACTCCTGGGGTTTGACTTCAGCTCAAATGTTGTTTTGAAAAGGGAGAAACGGAAAAAATCTATTGTACAGCATAGTTTCAAAATAATAAGCGAAAGATCCGGCATTAAATTTTCACTGGGAGAAGAAAGCTATTTTTTGGAAGTACCTTTTTCTGATCTCTTGTATATGCATCTTATTTTAAAAATGATTTTGAATTCACATTCCACATTAATAATGGGGCGATTGGGACGGTATGAAGGTAATGTAATGACATATGTAAGGGCCAGTAACAATAAACTTATTGACAGAGCAATAAGATATATTAGTATGCTGCTGAAAAATGTGGGACTGAAACTGCCTTACAGGGAACTTTGTTATGCTCTTTATGATATGATAGATAAAACACCACCGGATAAGTCCATCGTGCTTGAAACGGTAGCTGAAGTTGAAAGACGCAGGAATCTTTAAAAAAGGGCCACACAAAAGTGTGACCCCAGGCAAGGTAATGCAGCGGGACTATCCGGCTGGTCTGACTATTCCTCATCTTTCTTGGCACCTTTTCCTGAAGGACCGCCATTTCTCAGCAAAAGAAGATCATTGAGTACAATTTCCGTAATGTACTTTGTTACACCATTTTTATCCTCATAGCTACGGTAAACTATCCTGCCTTCCACAGCTACTTCGCGACCTTTTTTGAGAAATCTTCCGGCAACGTCAGCCAGGCCGTTCCATGCAACGATATTATGCCATGTTGTTTCACTTACCTTCTGACCCTCAGCATTCTTATAACCATCATCAGTTGCAAGAGTAAAATGAGTCACTTTTTTCCCTGTTTCAGTAGTTTTTATTTCAGGATCCTGACCAAGATTTCCGATGAGCATTACTCTGTTTTTTAATGAATTCATGACTTTAAGTTTTAGTTTGACATTAATTTAATTTCATAACAAACTTAAGCCACTCATATTTATCGTTCCGGTTATTAAACATTTATACACGGTTTGTAAGCATTTATAGTCGTTTGTATCCATTTGAAAACGTTTTTGTGTTTCAATATCAAATCGATACCCATAATTTGTATTTTTTGTATCTTTATAAAAACATTAGTGCTGTGGAAAAGAAATGTCTCGATTGCGGCGACAAACTGCGTGGCCGTACCGATAAGAAGTTCTGTTCTGATCAGTGCCGTAATAATTACAACAACAGGCTTAATCGTGATTCAAATAATTTTGTCAGAAATGTTCACGGCTTGTTGAGAAAGAACAGAAGAATCCTTGCCGATCTCTATTCAGAGGGAAAGGTAAAAGTGCACAAAGATGCTCTGTTTGCTCTTGGTTATAACTTCAGCTTCTTTACTCATACAATTGAAACATCACATGGGAACAGGTTCCATTATTGCTTTGAGTATGGGTATTGCGAAACCGGGAATGATTTTCTGGAATTAAGCCAGAACTGCCACTATCTTGAGTATCAGTAAGCTTGGAGCATCATATGTGTTTATTCTAAGATCACAAAATTATCAGATCGCGTCTTTGTTCTGAGGAGATGGGTTTGTTCTCCCGGCTATGGGCACAACATGTCCTGAATAATTTATATTGTTTATGAGAAGAGAAGATATAGATGCGCTGCAGTAACCACTTTTGCTTATATCAAGGTAAACATCGAATGATGTGCCTCCCTCAGCAACCTTCAATTTGATCTTATAAAAGCCCCTGTCCGTGTTATGTGTAAGTTCGTAATCCCTGGTATTTCCAAACATATTTATTCCGGCGATCGGTTTGATACCAAATTGTCTGCCAAAATAGGCTGTGCTTATGACTCCTTTTTCCCTATCCACAATTATATAATTCGCCCTGGGAACCAGCTGCACAAAACCACCGTATGAAAGATAAAGCCGGTCCAATTTAACAATGAACCTTCTCGATTCAACTGCATCTTTAACAATTTCCTGTTTTGCCAGCTTTTTATCGTTCCGCGATTCGATCCTCGATGATTTTACCTCTTTTGTGGTTGAACATGATGAAATAACCAACATCATTGTAAGGAAAGAGAATAACTTTTTCATGGCATTATATTTTATGTTTTATAAAACAAATATCATGCCAATACGGTCATACTATAATCTCATTGCTGCTTTAAGAAAGGGAAGTAGTAAGTCATATTCTCCTTTGTGAGCCTGGCACCATAGCCTGAGTCCTCAAATGCTTCACAGTATTTTATTTTGGATCCTTTTTCTTTTCCATACAGTTCTATCAGTTTATCGCGATATGGTGTAGCATCGGAATCTGGTTTCCTTTTAACCCCAAGCCATGCCCTTCTGTCGGCATCCGAAGCAGGTACCTGATCGAGAATGCCCTGGTTAAAAGGCAACCATTCATACATTTGAGATTTATGCTGGTGATACATATCCATTTTCTTTTCAATTACATCATCAATATCAATGCAAACATCGGCTTTAAACGGTTCAGGATGTATAAATCCATCGCTCATGAAGAGAAACAATGGATTCTTTGCCAGAAACGGGACTTTTGGAAGAATAGTCGGAACGGTAACCATATAAGCTGCATCCAGCACCAGAACTCCGGTATATCTGTGGTCGGGATGATAATCATAGGGGCGGGGGAAAATGACTATATCAGCCTTTTGCTCCCTTATCAGCTTTATGACCTCAAGCCTGTTTTTATATGTCGGCATTAATTGTCCGTCATGGTTATTTAATGTTATATACCTGACGCCGATAACTTCACCGGCTTTTCTCGCTTCCTCCCGACGAATTTTTGCAAGCTCTTTAGCTTTGATGCTTTGATGGCCGGCATCGCCATTTGTAAGAGAAACCATCAGAACGTCATTCCCCATCTGGGCCCATTTGTAAGCAGTTCCACCCACTTTATCTGGATCATCAGGGTGCGCACCAATGATTATTATATGCAGTTTTTTTTCCTGTGTACTTTGTGCCTGCAGGTATGGAACAAAGGCAAAAAGCAAAACAATCTGAATAAATGAAAATAAAGATTTCATGGCGTTTAAAGATTTAATTATTAATTACACTTCGGGTTCAAAAGAATCAGTCAATAAACATTTTTACAACGCTTTCCAGCTATCTCCTCTTTGTTATCATGGCTTATTAAGCTGATTTAATGAAAGAAGAGTGATTTTAATCACTTTTTTCATCATACTAAGGTAATTATTTATTGCAATTAGTTTTACTCTTATATCTTTGAAAAAACAAAAAACATTAATTTGATGATGAAGTATATATTTTTAATATTACCAATGCTTTTATTCAGTTCATTATCCTGCAGCCAGCAAAAGGCAGCACCGCAGACCAATTACATAGTTAAAATCGGTGACATGGCGCCAGATTTCACGATTAATGAAGCTGGTGGAAATAGTTATAAATTATCTGATCTGAGGGGAAAAATTGTAATGCTTCAGTTTACCGCTAGCTGGTGCAGCGTGTGCAGGACTGAAATGCCATTTATTGAAAAGGAAATATGGCAGGAGAAAAAACAGGATGATTTTGTCCTTGTGGGAATCGACCGTGATGAACCGCTTAAAAAGGTAATTGAATTTCAAAAGGATATGTCAATTACTTATCCCCTGGCCCTGGATCCCGGAGCGAATATATTCTGCCTTTTTGCAGGGAAGGATGCCGGAATTACACGGAATGTGATTTTAGATCGTTCAGGGAAAATAATTTTTCTAACAAGGCTTTTTGACCGTAATGAATTTGATCAGATGAAAAAGATAATTTTTGATGAACTTGCAGCAAAATAACCAGACTGTTTTTTCGTTATAAATTAACTCTTTGTTTATAGACTGCCGCCTATGCAACCTTTTTGCTCTGATTATCGTTAAAGTAATGTCTATTTAATAACAAGCTCTATTGAATTATTGATTAAGTAAACTTAAAACCACAACTATGAAAAAATTGATTGTAATACTTATGGTAGTTCTCGTGTCATTACCGGCTTTTTCTCAGTTAAAATTTGGTATAAAAGCAGGTGTTAGCACATCATCTCTCTCCATGGCTGATCTTAAAACTGTTACCTCAGGAAACACTTCATATACAGTTGATGCATTGACTTCAGCAAAATATGGTTTCCAGGGAGGTGTTTTTATAAGGGCAACTCTTCTTGGCATTTATATCCAGCCGGAACTCTTATTAACAACCCGGACCAATGAATATACTGTTACAGATATTACTAATTCTACTGCTCCTGTTTCAACTATAGTAAAGCAAAATTTTAATAAACTTGAAATCCCGGTTCTCATAGGTTTTAAACTTGGTCCCCTCAGGCTGAATGCAGGCCCGTCAGGTTCAATTTTGATCAATTCTCCTAAAGAACTTATAAGCGATACGGATTTTAAAAGTTTGTACACCAGGATGACCATAGGTTACCAGGCTGGAATCGGTTTTGACCTTTTTAAGACTCTGACATTCGATCTGAGATATGAAGGGAATCTTAAGAAATACCAGAACCAGATTGAAAATAAAATAGGGACGAAAGTTAATCTCGATGATAGGGCAAATGCATTTATATTAAGTATAGGGATAATGTTCTAGGATATAATTAACAGGAAGATATCGGGGTATCTTAAGAATTAGTTTTTATGATACCCTGTTTTAATTTTTGTAAAGTATGTTGTCTACTTTGAAAAAAGCATTTTTGCTGCCACCAGAAGGAGTAACACCCCAAATATTTTTTTAAGCACCGGCTGTGGCAGATTCAATGCAAGCTTAGATCCGAAGTAGGAGCCAATGATAAAAGCAACTGCAACGATAAGGGCAAACTTTAAATTTGCCTGGCCTTCTTTATAATAATTGTAAGCAGCAATTATGCCTATGGGAGGAAGCATTACTGCAAGACTTGTGCCCTGAGCCATTTGCTGGCTGAATCCCAGGAAAAATACCATAGCCGGGATCATTATTATTGCACCGCCAATGCCAAGCATGCCTGCCGCTATCCCTGTGACGATCCCTATTAAAATAAGAATCAGTAATATTGATGTAGACATTATATTTAATATTAGTTTGATAAATATATGCGACAAAAATATGAAAAATATAATTATTCAATATAATAGATATGAAAGCACATGAATATTATTTCATTTTGTTAAAAGCATTGGTTTCTGTTGCCCAGTGTCTAGTGTCCAGCGTCAAGCGTCCAGCGTATTAATTTTGCCACTTTAATCAATATAATTAATTTTGCAACTTGTTTGAAACAACTATGGGAAAAAGAAAGATAATCTATATTTTGTCCGGAGCTGGTTTTGTATTAATAATCCTGGTGGCATTAATGGCAGCTATCTTTTTTAGCACTAATGTCAGAACAGGAGGGAGGAATATAGTGATATATATACCAGAAGGTTCATCATATGAACAGGTTATGAAGACCCTTGAAACAAACCTTGAAATAAAAAGTCCGAAAGCACTTGATTGGATAGCCAGAAAGAAAAATTATCCATCATTAATAAAACCCGGCAGATATCTTATCGACAAAGACTTAAGCTATAATAGATTGATCAACATTTTAAGGTCGGGTCGCCAACAGCCTGTCAAGGTGACTTTCAGTAATATAAGAACTATCAACCAGTTAGCCGGCAAGATTGGAAAACAGATCGAAGCAGATTCTTCTCAGATTATCAGTTTTCTTACAAATGAATCTAATTACTCATCTGAAGGATTCACAAAGGAGACCATTATTTCCATATTCATACCAAACACCTATGAGCTCTACTGGAATACAGATGCGCGTGGACTGTATTTAAGGATGCTGAAAGAATACCATTCATTCTGGAGTGATGAAAGGCTGGCTGAAGCGAAAGAAAAAGGTCTTACTCAGGTTGAAGTTGCAATTCTCGCTTCCATCATCGATGATGAAGTTGCTAAGGTTGACGAAAAACCACGTATTGCAGGAGTTTATCTTAACAGACTCAGAAGAGGAATTCCCCTTCAGGCTTGTCCGACTATAAAATTTGCGATGAACGATTTTACTATTACAAGGATATTGAAGAAATATTTGAAGGTCGATTCACCGTACAATACTTACAAACATAAAGGATTTCCACCCGGACCGATCGGTTGTCCATCTATAGAGGGTATAGATGCAGTGTTGAATGCCGAGAAACACGATTACCTCTATTTTGCTGCCAAACCAGATTTCTCAGGCTATCATAATTTCTCAAGAACTCTTTCAGAGCACAACCATTATGCCGCTCTTTACCAGAAAGAACTCAATAAAAGAAAAATATTTAAATAGCACCAATTATCTCGACTTCTCTTTCCAGTTCGATTCCGAATTTTCCATGAACAGATCTTTTTATTTCCTCTGAAAGGTTATAAATATCTTTTCCTGAAGCATTGCCATAATTCACTATTACCAGCGCCTGCCTGTCATGGACCCCGGCATCACGTATCCTTTTGCCTTTCCATCCACATTGATCTATAAGCCATCCGGCAGCAAGTTTTACCTTCCCTGGTTTATCTGCAAAAAAGGGTAGCTGAGGATATTTCTTTTTTAAATCTTCTGCCAGGGTATTGTCCACTTCGGGATTTTTAAAAAAGCTACCGGCATTACCGAATTCTTTGGGATCAGGTAATTTGCTCTTCCTGATATTAATTACAGCCTGTCGTACGTTTCTCAGGGATTCAGCCCCAAGCACGGCTACTTCTTTTTTAAGAGTTCCGTAACTCAGGTTAAGCATCGGTTGCAGGGTAAGTTTATAATAAACCCGGGTAATCAGGTAATTCCCTTTCTCGTTGTTTTTAAATATGCTGCTTCTGTAACCGAATCCGCAGGAGGGATTATCGAACACGCGAAACTTCCCGTCATAAGTGCTGATTGCTTTCACTTTTTCGATTACATCTTTAACCTCAACTCCATAAGCACCAATATTCTGAACAGGAGTGGCTCCTACAGTTCCGGGGATAAGGGAAAGGTTCTCTAATCCACAGAAACTGTTTTTTACGGTCCAGGCCACCAGATCATCCCAGATAACTCCGGCTCCGGCCGAAATAAGTATATTTTTGTTATCGCGGCTTTCTACTCTGATTCCTTTTAATTCAGGATGGAGAATTGTCCCATTATAATCATTAACGAATAGTATATTGCTCCCGCTTCCCGTAATAAATAATGGTTTATTCCACAGAAATTCTTCATTGAAAAGGGCAACAGCTTCTTTTTCATTTTTCACATGTATAATACATTCGGCCAAATACCCCACACCGAAAGTATTATACTTTTTCAATGATATATTCTTATAAATGAGCATCCTGTTTTTTTGATAAAAATATACAAACTATGCTAATTAATCACATACTTTTGTGACATGCCTAATCAAACAAGAAAAACCAGGGTTGCATTCTCTGTTACAAACTGCATCTGCTACGATCAGAGGGTTATGAAGATGGCTGAAACAGTTAGTAAACTCTCTTGTGATATAACAATAATCGGTAGAATAACTGAAGGCTGCTGTGGTAAGGAGATGATCCCATTCCGGACAAAACGTTTCAGGATGATTTTTAAAAAAGGTTTCCTGTTTTATAAATTCTTTAATATCAGGTTATTTGTCTTTCTTCTCTTTCATAAATATGATATTCTGGTATCAAACGATCTGGATACACTTTTACCAAACTTTATTGTTTCACGAATGAAAGGGGTTCCTGTCGTGTACGATTCGCACGAATATTTCACGGGAGTGCCTGAACTCCATGACCGTCCTTTTGTAACCTGGGTGTGGAAATCTATTGAAAAGGCGATCTTCCCGAAGTTAAAATATGTGATGACGGTAAGCGATCCTATTGCTTCATTATATGAAAATTTGTATTCAATAAGACCACTGGTTGTAAGGAATTTCAGTAAAAGTACTGATCACATTATACCTTTCTCAAGGGAAGAGCTTGGTATAAATAAAGATTGTCTTTTACTGATAATACAGGGTACAGGAATTAATATGGGGCGGGGAGCGGAAGAACTGTTAGGAGCATTAAATGTTACAAGCAACGTATCGTTGCTTTTAGTAGGATCGGGCGACATAGTGGATTATTTGAAGAAACTGGCTGATGAACTTGGTATCAGCAACAGAATAAAATTCATTAAAAGGGTGGCGTGGGAAGAGCTTATGAGATACACCAGGTCAGCAGATATTGGTGTTACGCTTGATAAGGATTTTAATGATAATTACAGGTTTAGTTTACCAAATAAGCTGTTCGACTATATAAGCGCAGGAATTCCTGTTCTGGCAAGTGATCTGCCGGAAGTTAAAAAAATTCTTACTGAGAATGGTTGTGGTATAATAATTGATCAGGTTACAATTGAAAAAATTTCAGCTGCACTTGCTTATCTCAGAGATAATCGGGAAAAGCTGTATGCCCTCAGAAAAAATGCAGTTTCTGCTTCAGAAAAAATCAGATGGGAGGCAGAGAATGAAAAAGTTACTGATCTATATGAAGGTATTTTGGATAAATTAATGATTGGGAAGAAATTCATTTGATTTTAAAGCAATTCCCTGACGATTCTGCTCTCTTCGACTTTTATCACAGAATAAATTCAATAAATACTTACATTTGCAGAAATTTGGAATATGAAAGATTTCATCAGGAAAAATTCATTTGTAATAATATTTTCAGCGGCAGGTGCGATAGGAGGGTTTTTGTACTGGAAATATGTGGGCTGCCAGTCAGGTACATGTCCGATAAAATCTGTATGGTACCTGAGTACATTATGGGGACTGGCATTTGGTTATCTGTCCGGCAGTATAATCAAGGACCTTGTTGTAAAGATCAGGGAAAAAAAGATGGCCAGGGATCAAAATAATTTTGATCAGGATCATGGCAGTATTTAGATATTAAAATCGAGCATTTTCAGGTTGATTGTTTAAAATAGCATGAGGCTATCATTGTAACTATTGATGGCTATTGTTATCTGTGAATCTCTGTGTCTTCTCAGTGGAACCCCATGTCGGTTATTTTGCTACACAGAAAGCCACAGAGAATCATAGAGTTACACAGAGATTTTAATTTTGAAAAGTTTGTGTGGCTTTATATTTAAATAAATATTAATTTGCATTGACAAAAGAATTATTAAAATAAACTTAAGAACATAATCATGGCAATTAATCGTCGCAATTTCTTAAAATCCACAACCTTCGCCGGGGCAGGCGCATTGGCAGGCAGTCTTGTACATGGATGTACAACTGAAACAAAGGATTCAAACCTTGCAGTGGTTCTTGAATCTGTGAAAAGAACTCATAGCCAGAAATTCAATATGTCGGGATATGCGGCTTCTGCTTTGCCGACGGTCAGAATAGGTATTATTGGACTTGGAGACCGTGGAAGTGATGCAGTTCAGAGGCTGTCATATATTGATGGAGTTGAGATCAAGGCTCTTGGCGATAAAAGGGAGGTATGTGTAAAAGGATCACAGAAGTATCTTAACAGGATTGGCAAACCTGCTGCACAGGAGTTTTTCGGCGACGAAAATATCTGGAAGAAGCTTGTTGAACTTCCTGATCTTGACCTTATCTATACATGCACTCCGTGGGTTATGCATACTCCTGTTTCAGTCTATGCAATGGAGAATGGAAAGCATGTAGCCTGCGAAGTACCTATTGCACGGACGATTGATGAAGCCTGGCAACTGGTTGAAACATCAGAAAAAACCAGAAAGCATTGCATGATGCTGGAAAATTGCTGCTATGATTTCTTTGAATTGCTTACACTTAATATGGCACGACAGGGAATGTTTGGGGATATAATACATGGTGAAGGTGCATATATTCACAACCTTATGGGTTATAATTTCAAGAAACCCGAAGACGATAAACAGGTTGACGGCGCATATACCGATATGTGGAGACTGAAAGAGAATGCCACCCGAAATGGTAACCTTTACCCAACTCACGGCCTGGGTCCTGTTTGCCAGGCTTTGAATATTAACAGGGGCGATAAGATGGAGTACCTTTCTTCGGTATCAACAAACGATTTTACAATGGGGCCGAAGGAAAAGGAACTGGTCTCTCAGGACTCTTTCTATACTCCATGGAAAGATTCCCATTTCAGGGGCAATTTCAATAATACTCATATAAAAACCTATCTCGGAAAGAGCATACTGGTCCAACATGATGTTTCATCAACGCATCCCTATTCCAGAATACACATGGTTAAAGGAACAAAAGGACTTGCCGTTAAATATCCTAACCAGCTGATAGCGCTTGGTGAAGAGTGGCTTAGCGATGATGAAATGAAAAAGATATGGGATGAGCACACTCCGGAGATCGTAAAACGAGTGGGAGAGCTTGCTAAAAAAGTAGGTGGGCATGGTGGCATGGACTTCATTATGGACTGGCGTTTAATCGATTGCCTGAGGAATGGATTGCCTCTCGATCAGAATGTCTATGATGGTGCCCTATGGAGCTCCATTGCTCCTTTAAGCGAATGGTCCGTAGCCAACAGGTCACAATCAATAGATGTTCCTGACTTTACCTGCGGAGCATGGAAAACTAATGTGCCTCACGGGATAAACCTTGAAACCGGAGGTACAACTAAAGTGCTGGATTTACCTGAGGCCGTGTAGAATAAAATCTTCATTTTACAATAAAAGAAAAATATTAATGTGCACCTGAAAGGAATGGATCACTATATTAAGAGTAAGATACTCGAAGGTGAACATCAGCAGTTGGATTTTAAACTTGAAATTTCCGATTCCCGAAAAATTGCCAGAACTCTTGTCGCATTTTCAAATACCGATGGAGGGACTCTTCTTATAGGGGTGAAAGATAATGGAAAAATTGCAGGCGTAAGATCCGAGGAAGAATTCTATATGGTGCAGGCTGCAGCTGATATCTATTGCAAACCTGAAATTACATTCGCATCAAAAGGATGGGTTATTTCAGGAAAGACTGTTCTTGAAATTATTGTGCCAAAAGGCGAAAAAGGTCCGTATTTTGCACAGAGCGAGCCAGATAAATGGCTGGCGTATGTTCGTGTAAAGGATGAGAATATTCTGGCTTCACGGGTTCACCTTAAAGTGTGGAGAATTAAAACCAGTAACAGAGGAATACTTATTGAATACAGCGGCAAAATCAGAAAGCTTATGGAGTACTTTAAATTTAGTAAGTCAATCTCGATTACAAGGTTTTGTAAAATCGCTTTTCTGTCAAAACATGATGCGGAAAATATTATGGCATATCTGATTTATTTTGGAATAATTGATGTTGTTTATTCAGACCATCATTTTGTCTATAGTCTGAAAAAAAAATAAGGAATTCAGAATAATCCGATATACAAATTTTAATTTGTTCTCGTGCTTGAAGTCTCCCAGTCACCCAGTCTCCCCCTCACCCTTTCTTTCCTTTATGCCTTTTAATATCCTGCAGCCTGGCCATCTTTACGCGATTCGGAAGCCCCGAACCAGACTTTGTTCTTTTCGTCCCACATAATAGCCTGGTAGCCTCCATAACCACCCAGGTCCCACTGAATTTTATGTCCCATCGACATTAGTTTCTGAATTACTTCCGTTCGAAAACCGCTTTCCAGGAGAAGGATTCCTCCATCTGTCATCTGCTGACCTGTTGGTTCGGATGATCCTATATGATGCATCCTGGGAGCATCACCAGCCTCCTGCAGGTTCATCTTAAAATCAATAAGGTTAACTACTATTTGCACATGTCCCTGGGGTTGCATATCTCCACCCATTACTCCAAAACTGATCCATGGCTTGCCGTTTTTTGTTATGAATGCAGGAATAATCGTATGAAATGGTCTTTTCCCCGGGGCATATACATTTGCATGGCCTGCCTCAAGTGTGAACATTTCTCCCCTGTCCTGAAGGACAAAACCCAGGCCGGTAGGACACATCCCGGAGCCCATACCCCTGTAGTTGCTCTGGATAAGAGAAACCATATTCCCGTATTTATCGGCAACAGTAAGATAGATAGTGTTTCCTGCCTCTAATTTACCGGGATCATATATCTTGGCTGCTTTATTCGGATTTATAAGTTTGCGTCGCTCTGCTGCATATTTCTTAGAAATAAGCTGAGAAACAGGAATCGCACTGAATGCGGGATCGGCATAATATTTTGCCCTGTCTTCAAAAGCCAGCTTCTTGGCTTCGGTAAAAACATGGATATAATCAGTCGATCCAAATCCCATTGCTGCAATATCATAACCTTCGAGTATATTAAGTATCTGAAGTGCAGCAATACCCTGCCCGTTTGGCGGCAACTCCCATACTTCATATCCACGGTAGGTGGTACTTATGGGTTCAACCCATTCCGAGTGATGCCGTGAAAGATCTTCATAGGACAGGAAGCCTCCCTGTTTTTTCATAAAAGCGGCTATGTCCCTTGCAATTGAGCCCCTGTAAAACTCATTTCGTCCACCCTTTACTATCTTCTCCAGTGTATTGGCCAGCAAGGGGTTTTTAAAAATCTCACCTTTTGAAGGAGATTTTCCTTTTGGCATATAAACCTCTTTGATATTAGGATAATCTTTTAATAGTTCTGTATTTCTTTCGAGATAATAGGCAATAACTTCCGTGACAGGAAAGCCTTCTCTGGCATAGTTTATGGCAGGTTGAAGTATGTCCTTCATTGGAAGGCGACCAAACATATCATGCATTTCATACCATCCGTCGACGCAACCAGGGACCGAAACCGGCAAGGGTCCAAATGAAGGAATGAACTCATAGCCATTTTCTTTAAAGTAATCAAGCTTCAGAGATCTGGGAGACCTGCCACTTGCATTCAGTCCGTATAGTTTCCCCTTATCCGCACTCCATATAATTGCAAACAGATCTCCACCCATTCCCGATCCGGTTGGTTCAACAAGACCAAGAACGGCATCAGCGGCGATGGCTGCATCTATGGCAGATCCGCCTTTTTTAAGGATATCCAGTGCGACCTGTGTGGCCAGCGGCTGACTGGTTGCAGCCATCGCGTTACTTGCAATCACCTCTGATCTTGTTGCAAAATCGTGCCCGGTAATCCTGTCCTGGCAATTAACTCCAAAAGTTACAAGAAGGGCTGATAATAAGGTCAAGATTCTTTTCATTTTATTATAGGGTTATTATGCAAAGGTATAAAACTGGAAAGATTATTTAGCAATAGCTATTTTTTTTAACTCACAAGGCATTTTTTCAATTGCAAAATGTGTCGAATACAGCGTTGTTTTACAGCAAATTTCACTCCATATAATCTGCCTTCTTCACTGTAAATACGTTCTTCTGCTTTTTTGTCTTTTCATCCGCTTTGCTTCGAAGATCGAACCTTATTTTTTCAATAATGTTATTCCTGTTTGAAAAGTTTTTGTGATAAAAATTAAACCGACAATAAGATCTGATTATGAAGATTAAGAATGCAAGAGGCCTTGAAAGCCCCAGAAAGAAAGATGCAGGTACTAATAGTGATTTTAAATACTTTGTTGAAAAATTTGATGACATACAGGTCTTAAAGTACCATCTTCCATACTTTGAAACGCTCTCACTCCGGCAGAAGAAATTAGTATATTATCTGAGTGAGGCAGCTTTGACCGGAAGGGATATCCTGTGGGATCAAAACTTCCGCTATAATCTCCTGATAAGAAAAACACTCGAGGCTATTATAAGAAATTATAAGGGCGACAGGGAAACCCGGGAATTTGCAAATTTCATTTTGTATGCAAAAAAAGTATTTTTTGCCAATGGCATTCATCATCATTATTCGTCTGATAAATTTATGCCAGGCTTTTCAGAAAGTTATTTTTCCAGTCTTGTTAAAGAAACTGAAGCAGCAAGCCTTCCACTTTCTGAGGATCAGAAGCCAGATCAGCTTATTGCACTTCTTATTCCGGTGATTTTTGATGATGGACTTTATGCACGAAAGGTGGAACGAAGGACAGGTACCGATATCATCGCGGAATCCGCTTCCAATTTTTATGAAGGTGTAAACCTGAAGGAAGTTGAAGAATTTTACGCCATGAAAATTAAAGCTAACGATCCACAACCTGTCTCTCTGGGTTTGAATTCAAAAGTTAAAAAGGCGGATGGTAGGATTATTGAAGAGGTCTATAAAGCTGGAGGGATGTATGGCCCTGCAATTGACCGGATAATTCACTGGCTTAAAAAAGCTATTACGGTTGCAGAAAACGATGATCAGAAAGTTGAGTTAATTCGTCTGATAGACTTTTATAAAACGGGCGACCTTAATAAATGGGATGATTTTAATATTGCCTGGGCAGGAAACACGCGGACGATGATTGATTATATAAATGGATTTATTGAGGTTTATGAAGATCCGTTAGGCATGAAAGCAACCTGGGAAGCTGTTGTGGAATATACAGATATTGAAGCAACCAAGCGTACTCAAATTATAACCGCAAATGCACAGTGGTTCGAGGATAATTCTCCTGTGCAATCGCAATATAAGAAAGAAAAAGTCGTGGGAGTTGCTGCAAAGGTTATTGATGTCGCCATGCTTGGAGGTGATTGTTATCCGGCATCACCACTTGGGATCAATCTCCCCAATTCCAGCTGGATAAGGAAAGAGGTTGGATCTAAATCGGTTACACTGTCAAATATCACAGGGGCCATCGAAATTGCATCGCAAGGCAACGGCTTTCTTGAGGAATTTGCTGCAGATAAAGCTGAAATTGAACGAATTAGAAAGTATGAACCTATTGCTGATGCTTTGCATACCGATCTTCATGAGTGTGTTGGTCATGCAAGCGGAAAACTGGCGCCCGGAACCGACCCTAATGCACTGAAAAACTATGCATCGGCTCTTGAAGAAGCCAGGGCGGATCTTTTTGCACTTTATTTTATGATGGATAATAAATTATTGGAACTTGGACTTATCCCGGATATTAATGCTGCAAAAGCTTCCTATGATACTTATCTGCGAAATGGATTACTCACCCAGATAGTCAGAATTAAACCGGGGAAAGACATCGAAGAGGCACATATGCGTAACAGGTCAGCAATTTCACGCTGGGTATATGAAAAAGGAAAGGAAGACAATGTTGTTGAGATTTTCATACGTGATAAAAAAACTTATATCAGGATAAATAATTATGATAAGCTGAGGACACTTTTCGGTATGTTATTGAGGGAGGTTCAGAGAATTAAATCTGAAGGTGATTTTGAAGCCGGGAAAAAGCTTATTGAAGATTATGGAGTAAAGATTGATAAAAAGCTGCATATGGAAATATCAGAACGTTATGCAAAATTAAATCTGGCACCCTATACCGGATTTATTAATCCTTACCTATCGCCCGTATATGATGCAAATAAAGAAATCACTGATGTTAAAGTTGAATACACAGATGATTTCCTGGGTCAGATGATTTACTACGGAGAGAATTATTCTTATCAGCCTGTAAACAATTGAGACACTTCTTATCATTGGGATGAGGAGCAGATGCTTTACTTCAGATTCATCCAGAATTTTTCTTCGGATTTCTGAAGTTCAATTTTCTTTTTTCTTTCAAGGAGAAAATAAAATATAATTGCAAGAGCACCAAAGATCACTATACCCAGTAAAAGGTATTTGATGATTCCGGAAACATAAGTACCACCTGTTATTGTTTCTAAACCTGAGGTTAAATCATTCATACCCGGCGCCGTTTTTGAGCCTACATTTATGCTAAAGATATTCTTCATGAAGAATAATGAGATAAAGGCTAAAATTCCCGAAGCAACAGGTGTTGCCAGCCATCCAACCGCTATTTCACCAAGTATTCTGAAATTAATGTTTCTGGCGCCTTTGTATAAGCCAATACCCAGGACGCTTCCCACTATGACCTGTGAACTTGATACAGGTACCATAGGTATGGGAGGAAGGCCAATTTTCACTAACGTGTTCGAAAGAAAAGTTGATGAAAATATGAATAAAACAAGGGCTTGTGCCAATACCACAACGAGCGCTGCTTCAGATGATAACGCCACAATGCTGCCTCCGACAATTTCCATCACTTTTCGTGAATAGGTTATTATCCCAACTGCAATAGCAGTACCTCCAAGAAGAAAAAGTTGCTGGTTTGAATTCAGCGATACAAAACCCAGATGAAGATCGTGAAGGTTGAAAGCCGGAACAAAAACTCCCATAACGTTTGCTATATTATTTGCCCCCAGGCTGTACGCTCCAAATGCCCCGACAATAATCAGGCTCGTTTTAATATAAGATTCAAATCTCACAAGGTGTATATGGGCTGATCTTTTAATTTTTTTCAGAAGCATATAGAGCAGAATTGCAAAAATAGCACCGATTACCGGCCCCGATATCCATGTTGCAACTATTTGGGACAAAGTTTTGCTATCTGTGATGTTGCCTGTAAAAAAGTTCCATCCGATAATGGCCCCGACAATTGCCTGGGTTGTTGAAATCGGAAGGGCAAGTTTTGTCATTATATACACAGTAACAGCTGCAGCCAGTGCGACTGTGAAAGAACCCCCTATAGCATTGACGGTCCCAAGTTTTCCCAGTGTATGTGACGCTCCTGCACCCTGAATTACTGCGCCAAGAATGACAAATATGGAAGCAATTATTGCTGCTTTTCTGAATGAGACCAGCTTCGAAGCCACGGCTGCCCCAAAGACGTTTGAAGCATCATTGGCTCCTAAAGACCATCCAAGAAAGAGACCACTGGCTAAAAAGAAAAGGATCATATAACTTTATAAATATTTTAAAATAATTTAAGCTAGAAGTTTCAGGCAAAAGTTGTATGAAATGTGCTAAACGTTAAAAAATTCTGTGTTTTTAAATTTTCCCTTTGCTTTGCACCTTACACCCTGCATCTTGTAGCTTTTCACATAATGATTTTTATCGCCATACCAGAGAGCAGATCAGCAGCTTTTTGTGCCAGATCAGAGATGTTTTCCACGTGGTGGATTATGTATCTCAGGTGCGCCTTGTGTGCAAGATCCAATTCTTTCATCTCCTGGAAAACAATTTTCTTTATGCTCATTGAAATCTTGTCTGTTTCGCTTTCAAAATAATAGACCTTAAGTAATTTTTCTCTTACAGTATATGGTGCTTTAAAATATGCCCTGGCAGCGGGTACCAGTTCCTCTGCAGCGCTGACAGATGTTTCTGATAAACTTATAAAGTTCTTATTGAGCGATAAAGGGATATCAGGCATTTCTATATTAATTTCGTTCAGGGAACTCTTTAGAGCATCTATTATCTCGTCCATTTCGTCAATTAAAGCAGTAACCTCCACTTTGTGCTGTGGAAGTATGGAATGAGTGATCATTTCATTTTCTATGGAGCGCTGGAGTTTGTCGGCATTGCTTTCAAGCACATCAACTTTTGCCAGATGCCTCTTAAAAGATTCCATATCTTTCTCAAGAAATGCTCTTATGGCTTCCTTGAATACCACTAAACCCAGATCGATATTATCAAAGAATTCATCAATCTTCAGTATAAGGTTTTTTGTTGTTCTTGTGAAAACAGGCATTTTATTAATGGAGTTAGGTTACTATAACAAATATAGAATAATATTGTAATTTTCATGAGATCGGTATTTAAAACATTTATGTGAAATCTCTTGCTATCAGTGATCGTATTTCTTAGTGAATCTTTGTGCCTTAGTGCCCTGGTGGCAATTAGTTTCGCTACAAAGGCACAAAGACACAAAGTAACATCAAGACAATCCTTATTTAAAATTCGATGATCTTCTCAACACGGTTGTTTTTTAGATATTGTTTCAGTATTACCTGTATATCATGATTATCGATGGATGGATTAATGCAATCATGAACCGTTGAAAGGCCAAACCCCATGTTGTTTATATTAAAATACCCGTATCCCCAGTATTTTCCATTTACAATCTTTACAGCGCACCGCTCTTCAATGTCACGTCCACTGTCGATGATGAAAAAGTTACGTCGTGCAAAGACGAATTCTTCCGCTGCCCTAAATGCCCTTTCATTGTAATCCTGAGATGATTCTTTGCCTATACAGGCACCATTACAAATTCCCACCTGGTAGTGAAAACATGCGCCATCAGTTTCATACAATCCGGATAATTTCTGGCAGAGACCATATTTATCGACCAATTCATTAAGTTTTGATTTTGCCCTGTTCTTTGAGGTAAAGACAGAAACAGGAGTTTCTTCAAATGTAACCTGTCCATAACGGTAATTTAAATATCCGTTATTGTCAGTAAACCTGTATATACCCCATTGAAATCCGGTTCTTCTCTGTGCCCTGTTATACACTGGTTTGTTTTTTTTGATTTCAGAAGATTCTTTAAGAAGCGCAATCAATTCGCTTCCGGTTGTTTCCCATTCAATATCAGCTATCAGATCGCGCATCTCCATAGCGCGGTTAGTGGAATTGTTTGAAAGATGCGTGCTGATTCTCTGTTGAAGATTTCGGCTTTTCCCAATGTATATCAGATCCCCTTTCTCATTATAAAAATAGTATATTCCTGGTTCATCAGGTATAAGGTCTAACTTACTCAAATCAAGTTTTGGATTGAGCTTTGAGGTCCTGGTATTCCTCATTAACCTGTTTTTACTTCCATTTAACAGGCTGTCTTTTGCAACCAGTATCTCAAAAAGCTTAACCGTGGCAAGTGCGTCTCCTGCAGCTCTGTGCCTGCCTTCAATCGTTATTCTCAGATCTTTGCATATATTACCCAGGCTGTATGACCGATGACCCGGAAGAAGCTTTCTGCTTAGGGCCACAGTATCAAGAATACTCCTTTTGTAATTAAACCCAAGGGATTTAAACTCCTGCCTTATAAATGAATAATCGAATCTTGCATTATGCGCTACAAATGTTCTTCCTTCTGTCAGTTCAACAATCTGCTTTGCGATCTCGTAAAATTTTGGAGCATCTTCAACCATCTCGTTTGTTATACCGGTCAGGTTGGTAATAAAATAGGGAATATTTCTTTCCGGATTGACCAGCGATGCAAATTCTCCGGTTACCTTTTCCCCGTCGTGAAGATATACTGCAATCTCAGTGATCTTTTCAAGCCGCGCACTCCCCCCCGTGGTTTCAATGTCAATAATAGCATACATCACTGTGAATATACTGCAAATTGTAACTGCGAATATAGTCAGAAAAGGGGCATATTGGACTATTCTTCGTATTTTTGTTCTGCAAATATTATTCACATGACAGAATGTTACGGGAAAAAATTTATTCTTAACGGAGAGCTTCAACCATCAGATAATTTTGATAATTCACTTGTATACGAAGGTGATTCAATATATGAAGTAATAAGGATGATAAAAGGCAGACCGGTCTTTTTTCACGATCATATGGAAAGACTGGAAACAAGTATGAAGCTTCAGCATAAGAAGAAGCTTGTTGATGAAGATATTCTGCGAAAAGATATCCTCAGCCTTACCCGATCTGACAAGAAAAAGTTGACAAATCTTAAAATTGTTTTTAATTATAATAATGGGTCAGATAATTATCTTGTGTATATTATTGAGCCAATTTACCCAACTGAGGAACAATATAAAAAAGGCGTAAAGGGAATATTTTATTTTGCAGAGAGAAAAGACCCTGAATCAAAAGTGGTAAATCATAAGCTGCGTTCCTCCATATATCATAAATTAATTCTGGAGGGAGGCTATGAAGCACTTCTTGTAAATGAAAATAATCTGATAACCGAGGGAAGCAGATCAAATATCTTCTTTCTGAAAGGAAACCGACTGGTAACTGCACCTGATAATTGTATACTTAACGGGATAACGCGTAAACATATCCTGAAGATATGTGAGGAAAACGGGATTTCTGTTGAGAAGTACTGTGTAAATATGAAGGACATAGTTGATTATGAAGCTGTTTTTATGACAGGGACTTCCCCGATAATCCTGCCGTTCTGCTGTATTGAAGATAACTATTTTAATGTCAGGTTACCCATGATTGAGAAGCTTAGAAAACTCTATCTGCTGAAAGCTGAAGAGAGTATAAAGTACTTCCGGCACAAATTATAGAATAGTCTGAAATGACTGAAAGATAATTTATTATATTTGTACCCTTAATAATTCAATAATTATCCCATGGCAAGTATAAGAGAACTGAAAAAAAATATTGATAACCTCGTGTTTGAAGTTATTTCTGATTGTTTTGTCTATTCTGGCGTTCATCCCGATAATAAATCAGATGAGTTGTCTGCAATAATAAGCGATGCCGTTAATTTCAGAAATGATCTAATTGCACGTGTGAATAACCCAGATGGCAAGGATAATCCCAAAATCATAAAGGCCTTTTACAAATCAGTAGAAAAGGACCTGGTTGCCGGAGTTGACAAGTTATTTAAAAGACTAAGCGGTCTTTCAAAATCTAAGAAGGCTAATTAATGTATTTGTAAATCTGGTTGCCACAACTGGTGCATTTCCCGTTTTCGCTGAGATTTAATAACCTGATGTTATAATCCGACCTTATTGTAACTGTGGTTCCGCAAACCGGACATTCGGTGTTCTGTCCTTTTTGAGAATGAATATTCCCCATGTAGACATAATTGAGTTTTTCAGAGGCTTTTTCGAACAATCTGTTTAGGGTTTCCTGTGTGGTTGATTCGTCGTTCCGCTTATACATGGGGAAATACCGGCTCAGATGCAGTGGTACCTCTTTCCCGAGCTCCCCTGCGATCCATTCAGCCTGAAGGGCCATTTCCTCTTCACTATCATTTTGCCCCGGTATTATGAGAGTTGTGATTTCAAGATGTCTTCCTGATTTAGCAATTTGTTTTAATCCTCTTTTGACCGGTTCAATTTCAGAGCCGGTCAGTTTCCTGTAAAAGTTGTTGTTAAATGCTTTAAGGTCAATGTTAAAAGCATTTATAAAGCCAATTATTTCATTAAGTATATCACTATTAACGTAACCATTACTGACCATTACGGTCAGTAGGCCTTCATTTTGAGCAATTATTGCAGTGTCTCTCATGAATTCAAACCAGATGACCGGTTCATTGTAAGTGAATGCTATCCCAATATTATTATTTGCTGAAAGGGCACTTTTAACAATCTCTGATGGTTTTGTGTCAGATTTCAGGTTATCGGGTATATTCTGAGATATATGGAAGTTCTGACAAAAATCACAATTCATGTTGCACCCGTATGAACCGACTGATAATATATTTTTCCCGGGGAAAAAATGATAAAGGGGCTTTTTCTCGACAGGATCCAGAGCATAACCCGATATGACACCATAAGTGACCAGTTCAATTTTTTCGCCATTGTTCCTCCGTACGCCACAGGTGCCGGTCTTCCCCAATACAATTTTGCAATAATGCGGACATACCAGGCATTCAATTTTCCCATTATGTTTTTTAAAAAGCTGTGTCATGCTTTTAAACAATTATTTTGTTATGGAGTTATAGTATTCTTATATTCTTATATTCTTATATTCTTATATTCTTATATTCTTATATTCTTATATCCTGATAACCTAATATTTTAATATTTTAATATTCTGATATTCTAATATTTTAATATTTTAATATTCTGATATTTTAATATTCTGATATTTTAATATTCTGATATTTTAATATTCTGATATTTTAATATTCTGATATTTTAATATTCTGATATTTTAATATTTTATTTTCTGATATTTTAATATTCTGATATTTTAATATTCTGATATTTTAATATTCTGATATTTTAATATTCTTATATTCTGATATTCTTATATTCTGATATTCGTATGTTCTAATATTCTGATGTTAGGACGTTATGATATAATGGTTTTATGATATTTTGTTGTTATGGTATTATAGACAGAAAATTCAGTTATTTTGTTTGTAAATACTTATCAGTCAAAAGTAATATTCTTGAAATTCGCTAATTTCAATGCCATATTCAGATAGACATTTTTATAGTACTGATCACCATCTGCTTCACTGATTCGGCTTAATCCAAAATAAGCATAGGCTGCATATTCATTACCATAATAGCCAAAAGGGGAAATTTTTTTGATGCCGTTTGTGTAGAGTTCGCTGGCTTGATTGTAATCATGATATTTTTTCTCCATTATAATTCCATTAAGAATGGACTTCTTTGCTATAAAGACAGGAATGCCCATATATTTATCGGATAAACTTATCAGTTTTTCTGCTTCATCATATTTCTTTATCAGCAAAAGATTTTTGACGTAATTCCCCAGGTACTCAGGATTATCCGGATAGAGGTCATGAAGTTTCTTACTGAAATAAGTGGCCTGCTGAAAATTATCTTCAAAGCTTAAAAATATTTCCGACAGAAAGAACAGCGACTCCGCTTTAAGAAATATTGAGTTATCCGCAGCTATTTTAAGTTCACCCAATCCTTTTATCCTGTCGCCTTTTTTAAAAAGTAATGCCAGGGGTTTGTATATGGGATATGTTTCAGGATAAACTATTGTGTAATAATTGTAAACTCCGGTAAAATATAAGAAATCTGAATAATAAGAAGTAAAATTAAATGATTGCATCATATATGGATAGGAACTTATTGCAAGAGGAAAAACTTCAAAATTAAGATCATTATCAGTATAATACAATAACAGAAATCCCCTTGCACACAAACTGGCCAGCAGATTCTCAGCTTCATCACCAACCATATTGCTTTTATCACATAATTTGATAACTGTGCGCAGATCTTCTTCAAATCCGTTCCTTGCCGATGATGCAGGAAGGAGGGGATAATTTTCCCAGTATGTAAGCAACCCGTTGAGCAGATACGTCACCGGATGACCCGGATATCGGTTACCTATATTTATGAAGACCTCATGAGCCCTGGTGAACTCAAAGTTATAAACATAATTTATACCTTTTTTAATGCTGTCGATAGTAGCTGTATCTTTTAAAATCTGAGACTCTAATTGTCCTGTACCAGAGAAGAACAGAAGACAGGAAAATGTGATTACTATTTTGAATCTTATTCTCATAGTTAAATCAGAAATCTGAATATCAAATTTAGAACAAATAATTGGTTTACATGTTGGGACGCTACATGCAACGTCCCTACATATCACAAATAATTATAAATTTGTTAATGCAACAGATATTGTGCGATTCATAATAAAGAATTTTCTTTATGGAATATGATGAAAAAAATATCAGAATACCTTACACAAAGATGAAATCTGAATTTCTCAGAATTCTTCTTAACCATGGTTTTTCCTCAGAAAATGCAGATAAATGTGCTGAAATATTTGTAGTAAATAGTTTGGAAGGAGTTTATTCTCATGGCGTTAACAGGTTTCACCGTTTTGTAAGGAATGTTAAAGAAGGATTGATAAAACCGAACGAAGTGCCGACGCTTATTCACAAAAGCGGCTCCGTGGAACAGTGGGAGGGAAACCTGGGACCAGGTCCTTTGAACGCCACATTTGCAACGGACAGGACAACTCATCTTGCACGCGAAAATGGGATTGGTCTGGTTGCCTTGGCACATACAAATCATTGGATGAGGGGAGGAACTTACGGATGGCAGGCTGCGAGGAAAGGATTTGTATTCATAGGATGGACAAATACATGCCCGAACATGCCAGCCTGGGGCGCAAAGGATGCCCGTCTTGGGAATAATCCTTTCGTCTTTGCCGTTCCCTATAAGAATGATGCGATTGTCCTTGATTTTGCAATGACACAGTTCTCCTATGGAAAATTGGAAACATATTACCGCGAAGGCAGGAAGCTTCCATATCCCGGCGGCTACAACAAAAATGGTGAATTGACTTTTGATCCTTCAGAGATACTTGAATCATGGCGTCCGGTTCCAATAGGCTATTGGAAGGGAGCAAGTCTCTCTCTTTTACTGGATATTCTGGCTACCGTCCTTTCTTCTGGTCTGGCTACACACAACGTTAAGTCCTGCTTTTCAGAATACAACGTATCACAGGTTTTTATAGCTATCAGAATTGAAAACCTGCCTAATTTTCCTGCTATAGATATTTCAATTCAGCAAATTATTGAGGATCTTAAGAATTCGGTGCCTGAAAACGAAAATGCCTCAATCCGTTATCCCGGTGAAAATGTTGCAAAGATCCGTGAGGCAAATATGAAAGAGGGAATACCTGTTATTAATGATGTATGGAATAAGGTTCTAAATTTGTGAAATAGAAATTTTGTTTCATACCTCACACCTCACACCTGTCACCTCTTAAATCTTCTCCTCAATTACCTCAACCGGGATATTATTTCTCTCGGCAAACCCGTTGATTTCAGATATTATCTTTTCATTGGTCTCGTGATATAAAGTACCAAACCTCAGATAGAGACGTTTCTTCGACTTCAGGAAAAATACAATATTCAATGGAAATAATTCAATTCTTTCAATGTCGCCTTGAGTCAGTACCTTAGCCGGAAATACCGATCTGTTTCTTATGATAAGATTCACAGCTCCTATTTCAATATATTTAGTCGTTCTGCCTAACCCTGAAAAAACCTGGTATATTCCAAAAACGGCAAGGAATATTATGGTTATCCAGAGTGAGCCATCTGATTTTACAGAATTAAAATTAAATCGCGACCAGAAAAGGGCAACAATAATGCATATTATCCCAAAAACAATACGGATTGTCCTGATCAGCCTGGTATTTTCGCTTGTGTCAAGTGAAAATCGCTTTATTTCCATTTTCAACAGTTTCCGGCAATTTATCTTTTTTCCCTGAGATTTTGATATACACCTACGTTTTAAGTAACTTTATGATAATTTTAGCGTAGTTTCAATAGAATCAAAATTCGAATAATATGCTGATGAAACGTCATTATTATCTGGTTAGCCTAATATTCCTAATCTTTTTTGCAATTTCATTTTTAACAAATATTCTTGGTTCTATAAATCCTAATGTGAGTGATAGTTTTGCTCTTAATGGCACAATGACAGGATTGTTGCCTTTTTCATTTTTTATTGCATATGCATTAATGTCAATTCCCTCAGGAATGATCGTGCAGAAATATGATGAAAAGAAGAGCCTTGTGTTGGCATGGATACTGGCATTATCCGGGGCTATTATATTCTCCCTTGTTCCTGTTTTCCCCGTTTTCCTTTTTTCACTCTTTTTGATTGGTTGCGGTATGGCTCTTCTGCAGGTAGCATTATTTCCGTTGCTGAGAGTGACCGGAGGAGAGGAGCATTTTGCATTTAATAATATGATTGTCCAGCTGGTGTTTGGTGGTGCTTCTTTTTTAAGTCCTTTTGTATATTCTTATCTGGTATCGAACCTTAATAATCAACATGTTGGTCAGGGTGCTTTTATAAATTTTATGTCCTGGCTCACGCCACCTAAATTGCCCTGGGTTTCAATATACTGGATTTTTGCTTTTATAAGTTTTTTGATGGTAATAGTTATTTTTTTGGTTCGTTTTCCCAAGGTTATAAGAAAAGAAGATGAAATTGTGGGAGCATGGGAAACACATATTGAACTGTTCAGACAAAAGACTGTAATCCTTTTTTTCCTGGGAATTTTTTCCTATGTAGGTATGGAACAGGGTATTGCAAACTGGATCTCGGAATTCCTTCGTACATATCATGGATTTAAGCCTGAAACAGAAGGAGCTGCAACTGTTGGATTATTCTGGGGAATGATGACTGTAGGCTGTGTTCTTGGACTGGTATTATTGAAAATTATTGACAGTAAGATTGTATTGCGCATTTTTGCATCAGCCTGCTTTGTCGTACTGACTTTTACACTTTTTGGAAACGCCAGAATAGCTTTGTTTGGCTTTCCGGCCCTCGGATTTTGCCTGTCTGTAATGTACGGGATCATTTTTTCACTCGCTCTTAACAGTGTTACCCGGTATCATGGCTCATTTGCAGGTATTTTATGTACTGCAATCGCAGGAGGAGCAATATTTTCATTGCTTATCGGCAAATTAAAAGATCTTATAGGGTTGCAGGCAGGTATGATGATTTTATATATACCTTTGGTTTATATTCTGAGTTTAAGCTTCTGGGCAAAACCTATTGTTCAAAATGCAACAATAATAAAAAAACATACTAATTAATTTAAAAATTTGATATTATGGAAAAAAAAATTGTTGAAAATCAAAGAAATTCAACCCGGCTCGGCTATGCTAAATCTTTTATAGTATTTGGTATGATGTTATGTTTAGCAATATTCACAATCAGAGCAGCTGGAAGTGTTTCTGATACTACTCAATGGAAACAATTATTTAATGGTAAAGATCTTACTGGCTGGAAACAGGTAGGACCGGGTTCTCATTATGTTGAAAATGGTTTATTAAAATCAAAAGGTGGAATGGGACTTTTAGTGTGGACTGCCGGGAAATTCCAGAATTGCATTATCAGGGTAGTTTTCGCAATGCGTGACTCTAACAGCAATTCAGGAGTTTTTATCCGCATCCCGACCATGCCGACAGAAGAATGGATGCCTGTAAACAAAGGTTATGAGGTTCAGATTGATAATAATCCTCAGGCATCAGGGGAGGATGATTATCATTATACCGGAATGCTATATTCTCTTACAAAACCATTAGCTAAAACCGGAAAGCCGGGTCCGCAGTGGAACACAATGGAAATCACATTAGCCGGACCAAGGACGATTGTTTATCTCAATGGCGTTAAAGTGACCGATTTTAAAGAGGGTGATCCGGTTCCTGCAAAAAAGTTTGACTTCGAACCTGATCGCGGACCTCGTCCACTTTCAGGATATATTGGAATTCAGAATCACAGCGACAAAGATGTAGTATTTTTTAAAGAAGTAGCTGAAAGGCCTCTTTCAAAGCAAGAGATGAAAGAATTACAGGAGCCGAAATAGTTATCTGATTATAATTTAACATTTTAATATCTTTAAAATGAAGAAGGCTGATCAAAAATCACCGAAACTTAATGAAATTTCCAGGAGGAAATTTGTTAAGACAGCTGCAACAGGAGCTGCAGCTCTGACTATTTTGCCAAATTTCGCTGTGAGCGGACTAGGTTATGTCGCCCCCAGCGATAAGCTGCTTATAGCAGCTGTTGGATGCGGAGGTGAGGCAGCTGACGACATTCGTCATTACTCCATCGCACCTAAGAAAAATGCAGAAATTGCCTTTCTCTGCGATGTGGATGACCGGCAGGCAGCTCCGAGAAGAAAGGCGTTTCCGAAGGCCAGGTTTTACCAGGACTGGAGGGAGATGTTCGATAAAGAGAGCAAAAACTTTGACGCCGTGACAGTTGCTATCCCGGACCATAACCATGCTATAGTGGGTCTGAGTGCCATGCAGCTTAAGAAGCATCTTTACCTGCAAAAACCGCTTACTCATGATATATATGAAGCCCGCATTCTTACTCAGGCATCTGAAAAATACAAGGTAGTGACGCAAATGGGTGACCAGGGAGCTTCATGCGATGGTATGCGTACATTAAGGGAGTGGATTGATGCTGATCTCCTTGGCGATATCAGTAAGGTTTATTGCTGGACAGACCGGCCGGTATGGCCGCAGGGAATTGCCTGGCCAAAAATTCATCCTCCAGTACCGAAAGAGCTTAACTGGGATCTCTGGCTGGGAACTGCCGGGCAAACAGATTACATCGACAACCTCGTGCCATTCAACTGGCGGGGATGGTGGAGGTTTGGAACAGGAGCACTGGGAGATATGGGTTGCCATATAATGGGACCTCCCTTCAAATTACTGAATCTTGGATATCCGACTGAAGTTTCAGGCAGCGCAAGTACTGTATACAGTGGTATTTTTATTGAGGGTATTTATCCCGATAGCGGACCTGTATCGAGTTCAATACGGTTCAGGTACAAGCTTAAGAACGGAAAGGACCTGGACCTTTACTGGATGGATGGAGGTATAACACCGGAACGTCCAAATGAAATTGACCCCGATCAGAACATGAACGAGGTTCTCGCTGATTATCCTCCTGGACTTAATGATTATGAAGGAGGAACACTGTTTATAGGATCCAAAGGCAAAGCTGCCTGCGGATGGGGGGGGCGTAATCCTATCCTCCTGCCACTTTCAAGGAATAAAGAGATTAATGTTCCTCAGAAATACCCGCGCGTAACAGGTGATATGGATGGACACTGGTGGCAATGGATTGATGCCTGCATAGCCGGTTATGGAAATGCAGAGGTTGATTCACCGTTCGTAGGTTATGCAGGCCCCCTGACTGAAACAGTACTGATGGGCAACCTGCTCCTGAGGAGTTTCAATATACAGGAGAAAATCAAAAGGAAAGACCCCGTATACGGCGAAATGGAAGGTTATGTTTTCCCGGGAAGATATATCAATTACAAATGGGACGGAGAAAACATGAAGATTACAAACTTCGAACAGGCTAACCAGTTTGTAAAACGGGAATACAGGAAGGGCTGGGGAGAAATAAAACTCTGAAGAATATCTCGCTAAGACGCAAAGTCGCAAAGTATACCTTTGCGACTTTGCGGCTTTGCGAGAAAAAAATAACTGAAGCCTTGTATTAAATTAATTTGAAATGAAAAAAATAATCTGCAGGGACTATAAGGAGTTATCGGTGAAAACCGCTGAAATGATAGCACATGTAATCACCAGGAAACCTGATGCCCTGCTTTGCTTTCCGGCAGGAGAGACATCGGTAGGGACTTTTAATCATCTGATTGAACTCTACAGAGCCGACAAGGTCAGTTTTAAAAGATGTAAGATTGTTGGACTGGACGAATGGGCCGGAATAGGAGAGATGAGAAAGGAAAATTGTTTCTCCTTCCTGAAAAAACACCTGTTTGATCATATAGATTATTCCGGGGATAATTTTTGTTTTTTTGATGGCGAATCGTCTGATCTTGAGAAGGAATGTTCCAGGACAGATACATTTTTAAAGGAACATGGTCCTATCGATCTGATGCTGCTTGGCATGGGAATGAACGGTCACCTTGGATTAAATGAACCGGGAACATCTTTTGACCTTTATTCACATATTGTGAACCTTGACGAAACCACTAAAGTTGTCGGGAAGAAATACTTCTCCGGAAATGTTGAATTGACCAGGGGAATTACACTGGGCATTAAATATGTAATGGAGGCAAAGATGGTAATACTTCAACTGAATGGGACCAGGAAAGCGGAAGTTGCAAAACAATTGGTCGACAGCGAAGTTACTGAAGCATTTCCTGCATCTGTTCTGAAATTGCATTTGAATTCTTATCTTCTTCTTGACAAGGAGGCTGCTGAGAATCTTTAAAATATCAGATGTGAATAAGCGAGTAATTGATTCTATTCCTGAAATTATATCCAGGTTGAAGAAAAATGAGGCAGCTAAAGCCAGTGCTTTCCTGGGATTTGATGCATGTATCGATAGTATAATCAGAGTTGTCAGGGATAAAGATAAAAATTCTGAAAAAATATATTTTAATACCAGCAGTCAATTCGGGGAATTTCTTATCAGTCAGAAAAACAAAAGCTGTGGTATTGAGCTGGATACCAAATTATCGAAGATAGGAGGTAACATGGTCATCACAGCAAACGCCCTTGGTAACCTCGGAATAGAGGTTGAATGCATTGGTACATTCGGATACCCTGAAATATTGCCTGTATTCCGTTCCATATCAGATAACTGTAAATTGCATACAGTCGCTGATACAATAACAGCCAGCGCTCTGGAATTTAATGACTCAAAGGTTATTGTCTTTGACCCCGGTCCTTACAACAAGCTTACCTGGGAAGATATTAAAAACATTGTTGGTATAGAGAACCTGAGAACGATGCTTACCGGAAAACAACTTATTTCCTTTCTTAACTGGAGTGAAATTGAGAATTCCTCTGCTATCTGGACGGGCTTTCTTGAAGAGGTGATCCCAACACTTCCCGGCATGGAAAAGAAATATACTTTTTTTACAGATTTTTCCGATTGTTCCAGGAAATCAGGGAAAGAAATAAGTTACGTAATTGATCTGCTCGGCAGATTCAGGGATTATTTCAGAGTTACTCTAAGTCTGAATCTTAATGAGGCAGAACTGGTTGCCCATGCTCTTAATGTTTCAACTGATTCATCAGAAGAGGAATTTATCCGATCCATGTACAAAGTATGTAACTGCGATCTTCTGGTTATTCACCGGGTGAACGATGCATTTGCATATAACGGGATTAATTTTGAAAAATGCGGTACTTTCTATTGTTCAGAGCCAACTGTGTTAACCGGTGGGGGAGATAATTTCAATGCTGGTTTTTGTTTTGCGCTTCTCAAAGATTTGGATCTTTTCCAAACGATTCTCATGGCAAATGCAGTTTCCGGATCGTATGTCAAAACAGGTATCAGCCCTTCAGTCGATAAATTGATAGAATTTCTAAAACAGAATTCCTTTTTGGAATTATAAACCAATGCATTGGTTGGTTATTGCAAAAGTACTTTGTGCCTTTATAGCTACCCAAAAGCTTAGCGCCCTGGAGCCAAAGAAAATGACATAACAGGTTTTTTGCGGATTATTTTGAGTATTGGAATATTTGTAAATTTCCATTATTAACACCTGCAATCAGGTAATGAAGACCGTTAATTACAATCAGTCGTATTTTCCTTGCATCTCCCCTTATGGCCAGGCCGCTTTCGACCGGCATCATACCCATGAATCCCTTATTTTTATTACCGGGCAGATACCAGCCGTAGCTGGCATCATAGCGGCCATAGGAGGGACTTACTGAATAATCGTTACCTGCCAGCACAAGATCAGTTGTTCCGTCATGATTAAAATCACTGGCAATTATATCGCGGACAGGTGAGAACTGGGCCGCCATGGGAAGCTTACTGATTTTAAAAGTCCCGTCTCCATTATTTATAAACACGCAGCTTTCAAACAATACTACTTTTTTAATTATGGATTGATCAACCGCATTCTTGCCGAAGATATCTTTTATGGTTTGACCTCCAAAATCGGAATATTTTGGGTATTTCCTTTCAAGGCCTGTTATCTGGGCTGACAACTCATCGAGCGATGCAAAAGGGTAACTTATACCATCCTGGTATGAACAGATAACCTGATCGACAGATCCGTTGTTATCAAAATCATTCAGGTAAATTTCTACCGGCTCTTTTTCTGAGGCCTTTAATGCCGAATTCAGCCCCAGATTACCAGCGATCAAATCTATGTTACCATCACCGTCGACATCAGCAGTACGTACACAGTTCCACCACCCTGATGTTTCACCCAGACCTGCGGTGCCGGTCACATCTGTAAAATGGCCCTTGTCATTCCTGAATATACTGATATTCATCCATTCGCCTGCCAATACCAGATCCTGCTGACCATCTTTGTCCCAATCGATCCACGAAGCACCAGTAACCATGCCGGCATTCCTGAAGGCTTTAATTCTGTCATCTTCCACAATCTTAAAGTGTCCGTGCCCATCGTTTTCAAGCAAAAACTGCACTGGTGATAATCCATAGGCACCCGGAACTGATCTTGATCCCACAAAAAGATCAATATCTCCGTCTCCGTCAAAGTCACAGGGTCTTACACACGAACCGTTATGCGACATGAACGGCAGTTCACCCTTAACAAAGCCACCCTTGCCATTATTAATAAGCAGCAAGTCAGACAGTAAGGGATCACCTACGGCTAACTCATTGCCGCCCCGTACAATATAAAGGTCTTCATCTCCGTCCCCGTCAGCATCATAAAAAACAGCATCAACGTCATCTGCAAACCGCTCCCTGTCCAGCAACGGGATATCCAAAGCCTTGAACGATCCGTTTTTTTGTTGAACAAATATCTTTGCCGGCTGCCCTTTAGCTCCGCCAATGAACATGTCTTCCAGTTCATCGCCATTTGCATCACCAACAGCCAGTGCCGGCCCTTCTGCTGAAAGACTATGTGGGATCAATTTTTCCCTGTAAAAATCGACGTATGGATCTTCTTTGTGCCTGAATTCAAGCCCGGGTATCTTTGTCGGAGAAAATAACTTAAGATTATCATTTTCATTCTTATTTTCTTTAACCGGTCCGGATGCATTTTCCATATCCAGAGTGATCAGCTTATCAACAGGAATATTATTAAGCGTTTGTTGAGAAAGATCAGGCCAGTGCACTACCAACGAATCAATTATTAGAGCTTTACCTAACCCAAAATGTAATACATCTGAGGTAGCAGACATTAATCCTCTTGTTGGAAACTGTTCAACTACCTGTTTCTGCCCATTGCAATATAATGTAACACGTGCACCTATGCCTCTGGTGTTAAGTCCTTTACCTTTCAGGGCCACAGATAAAAAATGATTTGCAGACAAGGTTACAGAATTATTTCTGTAGATAGAGGCATTCTCATTTATATTGTTGGTAATCAGATCAAGATCACCGTCATTATCCAAATCGGCATAAGTGGATCCGTTAGAGAATGATCTGTTGTTAATGCCCCATACTCCCGCCATATTCGAGAATGTCAGATCATGGTTGTTTTTAAAGATATAATTGATATTTGGATAGACCGGCATCTTCTCATACAGGTCCCTGTCAGTGTAACGGGTAAGATCGCGGGAAGGAAAAACTCTGTTCCCGCCAGTCAGAAATTTTATATAATCAAGATCATTTGCCCTTCGGTATATACCGTTAGTTATAAAAAGATCTTTCCACCCATCGTTATCCACATCACAAAACAACGGAGACCAGCTCCAGTCGGTAGAATAAATTCCTGCTAACCGGCCAATTTCACTGAACATATCGCCTCCCAGATTTAGCTGGAGTGTATTTCGTACAAATTGATGATTATAACCATCTTTGAGTTTAAATTCAGCGAGCTCATAATCGTCGTCTCCAGCAGATTGTTTCCTGATTTTTTCATTGTCAGGAAGCATATCAAGAACCATAATATCCAGAAGACCATCATTATTGAAATCCGCTACATCATTACCCATCGACGATCTGCTGGTATGTGCAATGAAGTCTGTCAGTCGTTCTGAAAAAGTGCCATTACCATTGTTGATATAGAGATAATCATTTTCATGAAAATCATTCGATACGTAAATATCCGGAAAGCCATCATTATTAATATCACATATATTTAATCCAAGACCATAACCAATCTGACTGCTGTATATACCTGACTGAGATGTAACATCATGGAAAATATGCTTCCCGTCTTCTGCATCATTTCTATACAGCCTGTCGCCTGCGAGTGAATCCCTGTCATTACGCAATGAAACATTGCCATAACTACGCGAAGTATGTACCGAATGGTTAAGAAGGTACATATCCAGATCCCCATCCATATCATAGTCAAAAAAGGCCGCCTGGGTAGAGTAACCCTGAAAATCAAGCCCATATTCATGCGCCTCGTCTTTAAAGGTCAGATTGCCCTGATTAATAAAGAGCTGGTTCTTACCGTGATAGCTTTTATATTTTCCTACCTGGCAAATATAGATATCCAGTAAACCATCTCCATTTACATCTGCCATTGTAACACCCGTTTTCCAGTCACCCGTTCCTGCCACACCCGCTGCAGAGGTAATGTCTTCAAATTTGAGATTTCCCCGGTTAAGATATAATTTATTGGGATTCTGATTGGAAGTGAAATATAGATCTACCAGTCCATCATTATTAATGTCACCGGCCGCTACCCCTGCTCCGTTATTAAAATAAAGGTATTCTATGATATTAGATTGTTCAGTTTCTGTGAGTTTGTTTTCGAAATCAACATGAGTGGAGGAGGGCGATAAAAGTGTAAATAAGCGGTCACTTCTTTTACTCTCCTGTTTACAGGAATAAACCAATACAAATACAAGAAAAATTAGTACAGAATTTTTCATATAAAAGTTTCACCTGCCTGATACTTTGAAAACCTGCAATGGATCATTACAACTTGCGACCACAATAATTTTACCCCTGGAAGTTTCCACCTCCATGATATCCCTAATCTCTCCATTAAGGTGAAATCCCGACAATTTAGCTGGAACATAGGTAAATCCTCCATGTCCGTCACCTTTCAGATAATCACCATAATCAGCATCATAACGGCCTACCTCGGGTTTTGCGTTGAACAGGTTGCCACCCAGTAAGATATCAAGATTCCCGTCGCTGTTATAATCGCCTACTGATGCCGCATAAATAGGAGAAAACTGCACCTCAATGGGAAGTACTTTCCTAGAAAAATGCCCGGTACCATCATTTATAAACACTGAAGTTTCAAGCATATTAGCGTCTAAATGGATTGCATTCTTTAACTGTTCAGGGGTAAATATATCTGTAATCTGCTGATCTTTATACATCTCATACTTAGGGTATTTCTTCAGTAATCCAGGTATTTGCCTTGTAAGGTCATGTTTCAGAGCCATTGGATAGGATTTGTCACCATTATAAGTACAGATTACCTGCTCTACAGTGCCATTAAGATCAAAATCGCTCACGTACATGCTTACCGGTTTCTCAGGGGTTGCTTTAAACCTTGAGTTTAAACCATGATTTCCGGAAATAAAATCGATATGTCCGTCGCCGTTAAAATCACCGGCAGCCAGACAGTTCCACCAACCCTCTGTTTTATCAGGACTGAAAGCATCCTTTTTTTCTTTAAACTTACCATTATCGTTAATAAAGACTTTTAATGGCATCCAGTCTCCTGCAATTATCATATCCGGATCACCGTCTCCGTCAACGTCCTCCCACAACATATCCCTGATCATGCCAATATTCCGTAATTCAGGAGCAATCTTAGATGTAACATCAGAATAATTTCCTTTACCATCATTCTCAAGCAGATAACCATTTACCGGTACTCCATACTCAAACGGTTTAAGACGAATGCCAACAAACAATTCCATTACTCCGTCATTATCAAAATCTTCCGGGCGTACACAGGAAGTACTTTCATATTTTCCCACTGGTAAGATTTGTGATGATTTTGTAAAGTGACCTTTTCCATCATTAATATACAACCTGTCGGCCAAAGCTGAAGAACTTTCAGGAAACTCGTTACCTCCGCTGGCTACATATAAATCCATATAGCCATCGCCGTTTGTATCAAACATTGCACAATCTTCATCCTCAGAAATCTTATCTGCTTCAAATACTTCTTTATCGACTGGATAAAATGTACCATTTCTGCTTTGAATCAAGAGTGACCCTGGCTGACCTTTTGCACCCCCTATATAAATATCTTCAAGTCTGTCTCCGTTAATATCCCCTTTGCACATACGCGGACCTTCAGTCGAATACATCTGAAAAAGCAAAGGTTCCCGTTCAAAATCATTAAAATCATTCTCTTTATGAACAAAATTTATGTGACTCTCGTTACTTATATTTTCAAAATAGTAATGTTCAGAGTTTACAGAATCTACAACATGCAACGGCACCCTCATCGCATCTTTCTGATATAAAGTCAATATCTGATCTGTTTTTACATTGGTCAGGACTGTAGTCCGGTCGTCGGGCCAGATAACAATTAAAGAATCTACCATAGTCAATGGGCCTAAGCCCACATTCGGACGGGGATCGACCGTAGACAAATAACCGCGCATGGGCATCTGTTCAAGATAAAAAAACCTGCCCTTATGTTTTACAGTAACTTTAGCGCCGATAGCATCGGTATTTCCGGGTTCTCCTTTTAAAATTATTTTCAGATAATGATTGTCAGGCAATATTTTATTGGATTCATTACGGTAAACAGACATTGGCATATTGACATTATTTACTACCAGGTCGAGATCGCCGTCATTATCGAGATCACCATATGAAGCCCCATTTGAAAAACCCGGATCTCCCAGTCCCCAGGAAGCTGACATATTCTGAAATCTGTAATTTCCCAGATTTTTGAATGCATAACTGGGGAGTTTAACTGAGGGAATAGCGTCAATAAGTGTTTTATAGTCCACATTTTTACCAACTACTATTGACATTACAATATCGCGATTTGAAAAATATTGAATATAATCCTGATCAGTGAGGTCCTTATAAATACCATTGGCAACGAATATATCCTTTAAACCATCATTGTCGAGATCCGTGATCAGACCACCCCAGGACCAGTCGGTGGAAGAAACTCCGGCAAACCTTCCGATTTCACTGAAGGTACCATCAGCGTTGTTAAGTTGAAGCATGTTACGTGTAAACTGGTGGTAGTAACCATTTTCAACATTTGATTTGTAATGGTTCCAATCCTCAAATGTTGTTTTTGTTTTTAACCGGTCGTTATCCTCGGGGAGCATATCGGTGGTAAATAGTTCAGGATAGTGATCGTTATTGATATCCGCCATATCGCTTCCCATCGATGATATAGGAGTAGATCTTATCATATCCACCAAAGATTCCCTGAATGTCCCGTCTTTGTTATTGATGTAAATGTAGTCGCGTTCAAAAAAATCATTTGACACATATATATCCATCCAGCCATCCTGGTTAATATCTCCGACAGCGACACCCATACCAAATCCTATCATGCTGTCATAGATACTGGCTGATTCACTCATATCGGTAAATTTTCCATTATCGTTTCTGAAGAGTTTATCACCGCCGACTGAATCACGGACAAGTCGCTGATTCTCTTTCAGATTAAAATCTCCAATTGCTTTTGGAAAATTTTTCAATAAAAACAGGTCCAGATCACCGTCTTTGTCATAGTCAAAAAAGACCCCGTCAGTCGAATTTCCTGATGGTTCATCTATTCCGAATTCCTTTGCCCTTTCAGTAAATGTAAGATCCCCGTTATTGATATACAATTCATTCTGGTGTTTAACATCTTCACTCCCTGATTTACATACATAGATATCCGGTAGACCGTCGCCATTTACATCAGCAAAACTTACACCAGTGGACCATCCCTTACCCTGAATTCCGGCTTTTTTTGAAATATCCTCAAATTTAAAGTTGCCTTTATTCATGTAAAGCACATTGGTGCCCATATTGGAGGTCATGAATATATCGAGTAGACCATCATTATTTATGTCACCTAATGCTACACCTCCACCATTATAAAAATTACGGAAAGTGTAAACATTGAATTTCTTCTTCAGCTGAATGTCATAATCTAATTTATTTACAAAATCGGCATGCGTTACCGAGGAAGGCAGAAGTGTAAACAAGCGATTTCCTGTCTTTTTGCTGCAACTGATAATAAATAAAGGTATCAGTAACCAGACCCACCCAACCCCCCATATGGGGGGCTTCAACCCCCCAACCCCCCATATGGGGGGCTTAATGCTTTTGAAAGTTCCCCTTCTGAGCGAAGCCGAAGAAGGGGGACTGATAGCTATCGTGATAGGGGTCAGGTTAAGTCGGACTTTCCTTTTCATCCTATTTGTTTATACTTCTGGTAGTATCATTCTGAATATTCTCCAGTCCGGAAGCTGAATCGTTCCACTCTTTTTTTACAGTAAGGTCAGTAAATACGGCCCACACATACAAGTCATCCCCTTTAAATATTGCAATGCGGCGGTTTCCGTCTATCTTTACATACGCCATGCCATAAACAGGATGCTTAACTTTTATAAATCCCCCGCCATAAGTTTTTTCATACCATTTTAATACATCGACTTCGAGATTATCGGAATTAAGTTTTTTATTCCATGGGGACCATCCTTTATATTTGAACGACACAGGCATTTCATAAATTTTACCTTTATTAAATCTCGGATAAAAATACATTGAAGCCGGATATTTTAATTCGTCTTTCATTTCATATAGAACTGTCGTGTTACTTTCACCCTGTCTGATCAACCCTTTCTTGTTAAGCTTCCAGCAATGTATATAAAAATCCTTTTCAGGCATCCCGAAATATAACCCCATAAACAATGAATCATATTTCACTCCGCTTGCCAGTTCATGTTTTAACCTGCGCTCATATTTTGCCCTTGGTGAACATCCGGAAATAATAAATCCGGAAATTATAATCATTATTAATATCCAGTTAAGTTTAGTCTTCATAGATTTTTATTAATATTTATAAAATTGTAAGGTGTCATTGTTTCTTGCTACAGTTACGATTTTCTTTCCATTTATATTAAGGATCTTCAGATCACGCATTTCTCCCTTGGTAGAGATACCCGATCTAAGCGGGGAAACAGCCTGAAAGGTTCCATCGCCATTACCCTTCAGATAGAGACCATAACCAGCATCATTTATTCCGGTCTCAGGTTTTGCCCTGTACTGGTTGCCGCCTATGAAGATATCACATTTCCCATCACTATCAAAATCATCGGCATCTATTGCATAAACTGGTGAAAACTGAGCTTCCACCGGTAAAGGAATAAGTTTAAACGATCCTGTTCCTGTTTTTATCATAACACAATTCTCCATTATCCTGGCACTTAATTTAACAGAACGCTGCAGTACCTCAGGGGAAAAAATATCCTCGATTGTGGCATCCTTATAGTCTTCATATTTTTTATATTTTCTTTCCAGTGATGGAATTTGCCTGACCAGATCGTCCTTCATTGCCATGGGATAGGACTTGTCTCCATTATATGCGCAGATTATTTGTTCAATACTGCCGTTCATGTCAAAATCATTCACATACATTGTTACCGGTTTTTTAACCGATGCTTTAAATCGCGAATTTAGTCCATTATTACCCAAAACAAAATCTATTTTGCCATCTCCATTCAGATCTTTCGCTACTATTCTATGCCACCAGCCCTCTGTATTTCTAAGACCAAACTGCTCAGATTCGTCTTTAAAAGTGCCATTATCATTAATTAAAATCTTGACAGGCATCCAGTCGCCAACAATAACCATATCCAGATCTCCATCATTATCGACATCGGCCCATGCCATATCGGTTATCATACCAATTCCTGTCAATTTCGGAGCATTTTTTCCTGTAACATTTGTAAAATGTCCATGCCCGTCATTTTCCAGCAGGTATCCGTTTGCCTGGAGACCATATTCAAAAGGGCGTAAACGAGTACCCACAAACAGGTCTATGTCGCCATCTTTGTCAAAATCAGCAGGTTTTACGCATGAAGAGCTCTCATATCTTCCTGCAGGCAGTATTTGCCCTGATTTAATAAAGTGACCATTGCCATCATTAAAATACAAACGGTCGCTCAGAGCAGAAGAACTGGCAGGGAACTCATTGCCTCCGCTTGCAACATACAGATCCTGATCGCCATCACCATCGGCATCAAAAAATGCACAGTCAGTACCTTCTGATATTTTATCGGCTTCAAACAGTGATTCATTTGTCTTTCTGAAATGGCCCCTGTTATCCTGTATATACAATGATCCCGGAGAATCTTTAGCACCACATATATATATATCATCAAGCCCGTCTCCATTTATGTCAGCAATTGCCATATGAGGTCCTTCGTTCGATAACATCTGGAAAAGAAGCCTGTCGCGGTCAAAATCCACAAAATTGTTTTCCTTATGAACAAAATCAAGTCCGGCAATCGGTCCGGTTTTATGAAAAACAGACGAAGGCAGCTTTCCAGGGACAATTGAACATCTTTCAGGCGTGTCTTTTTCGTTCAGTGTCATGAATTGGTTTATTTTCACATTATGCAGAACAGAACATTTCCCATCAGGCCAGTTAACAGTCATTGAATCAATTGAGCTTGCTGCACCGAGACCAAAATGTAGCCTGTTATCAACGCTTGACTCGAAACCGCGGGCAGGTACCTGTTCATCGTAATTTATTTTTCCTCCGTAATAAAGTGTCACTTCTGCTCCGATAGCAGCAGTATTTTTCCCAGCGCCTTTAAGACCCAGTTCAAGAAAATTTGTTTCGGGTCGCTTATCAGATTCATTTCTGTAAATCAGGGGAGGCATATTAACGGTGTTTACAACAAGATCAAGATCACCGTCGTTATCAAGGTCACCGTATGCAGCCCCGTTGGAAAATGATGGGATATCCAGGCCCCATAATCCGGAAAGATTGGTAAAGGTGAGATTACCGTTGTTATGAAATGCATAATTCGGTACCTTAAATGAGGGTATCATGTCAATGACTTTCAAAATTGCCTTTTTCTCAGTTTTTATCATGGACCTCATTATGGATGGATCAGAATAAAAATCGAGGTAGTCACGATCGAGCAAATCTTTATAGATACCGTTTGCCACAAAAATGTCTTTCCATCCGTCATTGTTAAGATCCATTATGAGTGCTCCCCAACTCCAGTCAGTGCTATTTACTCCACTAAGCCTTCCGATTTCGCTGAATGTATTATTCCTGTTATTCAGCTGTAGAACATTCCGCGCAAACTGATTATAATAACCTTTTTTTACCTTATCCTGATATCGTTCCCAGCTTTCAAACAATGCTTTTGTTTTAAGGCGGGAGTTTCCTTCCGGGGTCATCTCAGTTGCAAAGATCTCAGGATAAGCATCATTATTGATATCAGCCATATCACCACCCATGGCTCCCAGGCTTATTTCGCGCATCTGGTCTTCAAGCGATTCCGTAAATGTTCCATCTTTATTGTTGATATAGAGATAGTCGCGTTCAAAGAAATCATTTGAAACATAAATATCAGGCCATCCGTCGCGGTTAACATCTCCAACGCTTACTCCAAGTCCGAAGCCAATTTTACTTCCGTATATGCCGGCCTCCCTGCTTACATCCGTAAAATGGCCATTATCATTTCGATATAATTTATTTGCACCAAGGGAATCTCTGATATTACGCTGACCTGATTTGATATCAAATTCAGTTACAGACTGAAATGAATTATTCAGGAGGTAGCAATCCAGATCCCCATCCCTGTCGTAATCAAAGAAAGTCGCATGGTTTGATAATCCAAGGTCAGCGAGTCCGTATTCTGCGGCTCTTTCAGTGAAGGTCAGATCACCGTTATTAATAAATAATTCATTATGTCGGTTCGGGCTACCCGGTTTCCCAGATTTGCAAACGTAAATATCAAGCCAGCCGTCGCCATTCACATCTGCAATACTTACACCTGTTGACCAGACACCAGGACAGCCCACACCTGCCAGGTCTGTTACATCCTCAAATACAAAATTTCCTTTGTTTATATACAGCTTGTTTCCTGTAAGGTTGCCACAAAAATATATATCCGGTAAGCCGTCATTATTGAAGTCACCCAACCCAACGCCTGCGCCATTATAGAAATTTCTGTATGTGTATGTATTGTATTCCTCGGTATATTCGAGATGATTAATAAAATCAATATGTGTATGTCTCTTACCGAGAAGCGAAAACAAAGGCTTTTTATTTGAATCTGAGAGTCTTGTATGGCAAGAACCCGCCAAAATGGATATCATCATTAACCCTGCAAATAAATCTCTGAATCTAGAATATGGCATTTTTTGGAGTATGCGGTTTAACAAAAAAATCCTTAAAAAAATAATTCAACTCTTTTTTCTTAACCCTAAATCCCCCTCCGTTCTTTTTACCTCTCCCTAAATCCCTCTCCGTTCTCTTTACCTCTCCCTAAATACCTCTCCCAGGGGAGAGGGACTTTATAACATTCACTCTTTTCTTACTCCCCTTCTCCCCTGGGAGAAGGGGTTGGGGGATGAGGTAAATCAACTCCTCTGGGAGAAGGGGTTGGGGGATGAGGTATTAAAAATCCTGCACCTTACTCTTTAAAGGCAGGAGAGAAATTGTCATAAAGAAAGAGAGCAGGTAAATATAATAATTGCCTGCTCTCTTAAAGAATTTATTCAAATATTATTGCTACTAATAACCCGGGTTTTGAACAAGACTTTTGTTAGTAGCCAATTTTGCTTTTGGTATCGGATACAGGCTAAGATAAGCATCCGATTTTAGAACATCGCCAACATTGTGATATGGCAGAACCCATTTAGCGACCATACTCCAGAATCCAAATCTGATCAGATCCTGACGCCTGGAATGTTCTGCGAACATCTCCCGTCCCCTTTCATTGAATAATTCTCCACCTGAAACAACCGGGCCTGTCAGATCAAAACTTAGTTTGCCATCCAGCGAAGTTAAATCAGAAAGGCCAGCCCGTTCCCTGACCTGGTTAACCAGAGCCAATGCACCGGCATCAGTTGCACTACCACTTTTGCGCCATAGAGCTTCTGCTTTCATTAAAAGTACATCGGCATAACGGAATACTGAATAATCGTTGCTCATATTTTCAGTAGCTCCAATCTGAAATTCCCATTTACCTATTCTTACCCCTGACTGACGCCAGGCCTGTGGACCAAGTTCATTTATCTGCGGAGCTGGTTGTCCATCAATAAGGTCGCCCATATTTCCGAAATTAAGAGGTTTTCCATCCGGATCAGCGCCATCAGCTCCATCATCTATTACTTTTGCTCCTGCCAGGGTATATTGATATCCTGCCAGGAAGTTGCCTCGTCTGACCTGAGGGCCGTCGACAGTTCCTACATCACCTTTTCGCAGATCAGCATCTTCATATGAATTATAGAACTTCTCCAGCGTACAGTAACCATTCCATGGCTGGCCGGTAAGATTATATGTATACTGACTGCCGTAGTGCAGGGTTGCCATATCCAGATTAAATCCCTGGAAGAATATCTGGTCGTATGGTATGGCAAAAATAAATTCCTTGGAACTGGAATTGTCCACATTGAAATTGGCAAAATAATTGGATTCCAGAGTATATTTACCTGAGTTGATAATTTCATCGCATTCAGAGATCACTTTGTCCCACTCTGCTGTGCCGGAATAGACCTGGGCATTAAGATATAATTTTGCCAACAGGAATTTTCCAGCCCAATAATTCATACGGCCATAGGTTGTTCCGTCAACATTTTCTGTGAGCGCAGGAACTGCGGCTTCAAGATCGGTAATAATATTAGCGTAAACTGTTGCTCTTGGAATCTGAGGTGGAGCTGGCAGGGCATTTGCATAGTCGTTGTCATAGGGTACGTTTCCGTACAAATCAACCAGCTGCCAGTAAAAGAAGCTGCGAACCGTAGTGAGTTCTCCAATATATGCTTTGGCTACATCTGCGTCAACCTGTCCTCCGTCAGCCAGAGTCTGGAACTGATAGATCAGCCTGTTAGCAGTACTTACACCCGAATAACAGAAATCCCATGGATTATTCATAAATCCGTCATCATACCCCCATGCATGTAGATGAAGTCTTCTCTGGGTACCGCCATCGTCCCAGTCTGATCCCCTGGTAGGAACAACCTGTTCATCTGTGGTCATCTCCTGAACTTCGTTAATATCACCCGTAGCGTAGCCCCCAAATTGAGTGTAAGCGGCACCTAATGCAGCAACGAACTGTGCATCAGTTTTGAAGAAATTGGCCGGTACAACCTCACTGTATAGTTCCTCATCCAGATTGGTACAAGCCTGGCTAAAAGAAGCCACTCCCAACAGAATCATAATGACTCTGATCAGATATCGTGATTTTTTCATTTTATTTCTTTCTTTTGATTTCATAATCTTATTCATTTACCGGATTAAAAAACAAAGTTAGCTCCAAAAGTTACTGACCTGGTCCTGAACCATGTATCTCTTCGGTCAATACCGGTTACGAGCGGGCTATTATAAGTTCCCAGGCTAGGGTCACTATCAACATATCTTGGGGTTGGATCAACACCTGTATAACCTGTAATATAGAACAGATTGTTACCGGCAACATATAGCCTTATTTTAGTGAATACCGAACTTTTTGAAAAGTTGAAGTTGTATCCTAAAGCCAGGTTATCGAGAGCAACAAAATCTCCTTTTTCAACGTACTTGCTTGATAAAGTACCTGAAGTAACCGCCAGAAGTGTTCCGTCGGCATTGCGAATATTTGCAGCAGTCTTTGGCAGGTTATATGAAGTGATGTAAGCAGGCACTTCATAAAATGCCCGGAATGAATTGACCAGGTCATGTCCGAATACACCACGGAAGAAAATATTCAGATCCCAATTCTTGTAAGTAAAGTTATTGCCAAATCCTATCAGTAACTTGGGTAGCCCGTTACCTGTTACAATGCGGTCAGCAGCCGAAATCCCGGCAACACCGTCTTCATCTTTAAAAACAAACTTACCTGATGCATCAATTCCCTCATATACGTATGTCAGAATTTGTCCGACCGGTTTGCCTTCCTCTACCACTGCCAAGGGTGTACCGTTCTGACCCGGTGAACCCATGTCACCCAGTTCCTGTCTTCCAAATTCCAGCTTAGCGCCATTAAAAGTACCGGAGAGAGAAACCAGCGTATTCTCCAGGTTGTAGGAAGGAGTCAGAGTCAGACTATAAGAAAAATCTGATTTCTTAATAACATTGTAGTTAAGAGATAATTCCAGTCCACTGCTTTTCATTTTTCCTACGTTAACCCATGCATAGGAATAAAAGTTTGGCGGTTTTGGAACTTCGTAATTCAATAATAAACCGGTTGTTGTACGGGTATAAAAGTCAAATGAACCGGATAATTTGGAATTAAACATTGAAAAATCAAATCCTGCATCAATCTCGCCTTTCTTTTCCCATTTAAGATCCGGATTTGGATTACTTACAGGTGAATATCCGGGAACGAAAACTCCGTTATAGAAGAAATTACCCTGCGGACCCAGACGGAACAATGAAAGGTAACTATCATTGGGCTGGTTACCTGTAACACCATAATTCGCCCTGATTTTGAGGTTATCAATAGAACTGATATTAATAAGACTGGCTAAATCAACACCACCGCCAATTGACGGGAATAATCCCCATTTATTATCAGTACCAAACCTCGATGATCCTTCATACCTGGCACTTGCTGTAACAAACCACATATTGTTAACATTCAGGTTAACACGTCCAAAGAATGCAATAAGTTTATTTGAATTTTTATAACTGGTTATAGTACCTAATCCATTTTTAAAATCAAGGGCAGCTCCGAGATTATTGAAAGAAAAGTCGTCAGTAATGAAATTTCCTCCCTGAGCGTAAAAACCCTCATTGACAAAATCCTGGTAAGAATAACCACCCAATACGGTAAGATTAACAGATGTACTTATATCTCCTGTATAGTGAGCGGTTGATTCAAAAAGACGGCTCGTATGGTTATTAGTTTCTCTTGAAGCGAGGCCGTTCCTGTTCATACCGCCCCAATAATCATGAGAATCATAATATACACCATTAAGGTCACCATCATTTTGTATTGAATAAAAAGCATCAATAGCCAGACCTTTAATGATTTCATAGGTCCCTTTCAATGACATGTTTAAATACCTGTTTTTTCCTTCATTCGTGTTCAGGTCCAGGATAGCAACCGGGTTGTAATAATCGAACAAGACCTGCTGGAAATATCCGTTATACTGATCATATGCAGCATCGCTGCTTCTGACAGGAGCTGTAGGATTATAAATGGTGGCATAACGAAATGCAGCATCAAAACCGTATTGTGATTCCCTTTCAGTAGCCCCCATATTCAGATCCAGAGTTAACTTGTCATTCAGTGCTTTTTGTGATATATTAATCCTTCCGTTAAGCTGCGAGTTACCGGTATGAATCATAATTCCCTGAACATCACGGTAGTTAATAGAAGCACGGTAGCTGGTTTTATCACTTCCTCCTGACATGGAGATATTGTGTACCTGAGAAATTCCGGTCTGTTCTATTTTCTTAAACCAGTCAGTACTCTGGCCGAAGTCTGTCCCCAAACCTACTTCAGCAGACAATGCTCTCCATTCAGTTGCATTCATCACATCGGTATTCTTGGCAACCATTTCAGCAGTCATGTATACATTGTAGTCAACGACAGATGTACCTTTTTTACCTTTCTTGGTAGTAACAAGGATCACACCGCTTGAACCTCTTGTACCGTATATAGAGGCTGCTGAGCCATCTTTCAGTACGTTAATAGATTCAATATCATTTGGATCTACGTTATCAAGGGATCCACCAATTACACCATCAATTACTATCAGTGGTCCCAGGTTGGCTCCGATTGTACTCAGACCCCTCAAACGAATGTCATAGGAGCCGTTGGGGTCACCACCGGGTTTACTGATAGACAAACCGGCAACTTTACCCTGGATCAACTGAACAGGAGTTTCAACATTGCCCTTGTTGAATTCATCAGAGTTTACACTCGCTATTGAGCTTGTTACCTCTCTTTTCTTTTGCGTACCATATCCGACAACCACAATCTCTCCAAGTGTACTTATGGCAGCAACCATAGTTACGTCGATAGTTTTACGATCCCCGACAGTTACATTCAGTGAGGCATAACTTATGAACGAAAAGGTTAAAACAGCATCGGGTCCGGGAACTGTAATGCTATAATTACCGTCACTGTCACTCATAGTCCCCTGTGTTGTTCCCTTGAGAACAATATTTACTCCGGCAAGAGCCCCCCCGGTTTCATCAGTTACTTTCCCTGTAACTGTTCTTTGCTGTCCAAATGCAAGGCTGACCGCAAAACTGAACAGGAGAAGAGATAGCACACATCTCCTTAATAAAAATACATAATTTCGCAAAGTTACCATAGTTAAATTCTTTTAGATTAGTTAAATTAGATACAAAGTCTGGTAATGTGAATATAGATGGTTAGTTAAAATATACCTAGGTTTAGTCAAAATGATAAAAGCACTGGTGATTGTGATAAATTATGTAACCGGTCATAAATCAGGTATTCTCTCTGTTAACCAAATTTAAGACATTTCTGTCAAAAGTTAAAATATTTTAACGTTTTTTTCAATAAAAAATCCACAATTTTTATTATATATTTTTAAATACCTGATATAAATTTAGTTAAGAAAAGGTTCTCTGAAGATTTTTATTTAAATAAATGAGATATAAGGAATATTCAGTTCATAAATTAGTATAAATATATCATTAATAAGTGTTTATATTACACTTATATGGCATTTGATAAGGTTTTTTTTGGAAAAAAACTGTTATTCCGAATGAAGCTTAGCGAAATGAGGAATCACCTTCAATATTCTGCGGAGTATACTGGAAGAAGATTCCTTGCTTGTGCTCGGGAATGACAAGTTCTTTTTGACGCAATTCACAGGATACTGGAAGGAGATCCCTCGCCATTACCCGGGATGGCTGTTTCTTTTTGTGGACACGGATGATAAACGGGCTTTATCCGTTTTCCATCTGTTAAAAATATCATTAGGTTTTTAAGAAATGCTGAGTTATATTTGTATATCGCCTATATTATTGTACCATATTATATTTTAACTTAAACGAAAAAGTGAAAATGAAAAAACTATTGATCTTCAGCTTATCTGTCATGTTTTGTACTTTCAATTTGCTGAAGGCACAGGAGCCAGCCACTCCTGTAGTCAAGAAATATCCTGAACTTGAGAAAATGACTCCGGGTATGACGGAGATATGGGAACCGGAAGTGAAAATTATCCAGCCCGGAGCTACAGACAGTGATGCTCCTTCAGACGCTATCGTATTATTTAACGGGGGTGCCATTAATTCCGAATGGACAGATAACCAGGGAAATCCTTCCAAATGGGTCGTTACTGACGGTGCCCTTGTTTCAGTAAAGGGAGCAGGCGTTATTAAATCAAAAAGAAAATTCTCCAATTTTCAATTGCACATTGAATGGAGAACACCTTCCGAAGTTAACGGTGAAAGCCAGGGAAGGGGAAACAGTGGAGTATTTTTGCAGGTACTGTATGAAGTACAGGTTCTTGACAGTTACAATAACCGCACATACCGGAATGGTCAGGCAGGTAGCATATATAAACAATATGCTCCGTTGGTTAACTGTTGCAAGAAGCCCGGAGAATGGCAGTCATATGATATTATTTATACAGCACCAACTTTCGGAAATGATTCTACAGTTTTTAATACTCCGCCAAGAGTTACTGTCCTGCAAAACGGAGTATTGATTCAGAATAATGTAAGTCTCAGAGGACCAACAGAATTTATAGGAATACCCGAGTATTTCATAAGAAAACATGGTGCCGGAAGTCTCGTGCTTCAGGATCATGGAAACCCTGTTGCATTCAGAAATATTTGGATCAGGGAACTGTAGATTTCTTAATATGTTGTTAAATATAACCTCTGTATAGCCTGACTTAATTTTAAAATTATTAATTTTATGAATCAATAATAAATTTAAATATACCTGGAAATGAAAGAAAATTCAAAAAAAATTACACGTCGGAACTTTATTGGTACTACCGGTGCTGTTGCTGCAGGTCTAACTATACTACCCAGCTCGGTGGTCAGTGGCCTTGGCCACAGAGCTCCCAGCGATAAGCTGAATGTAGCAGTCGTTGGTATTGGTGGAATGGGGAATACAAACCTTAAGAACGTTAAGCGTACAGAGAACATAGTCGCCTTATGTGACGTTGACTGGGGCTATTCAAAAAAAGTATTTGATGCAAATCCTGATGCCAAGAGGTACTGGGATTGGCGTAAGATGTACGATGAAATGGGCAAGTCGATTGATGCAGTTATTGTTGCAACTGCTGACCACTCACATGCAGGTGTTGCAGCTAATGCTATTGTACTGGGCAAACATGTATATTGCCAGAAACCTTTGACTCACACTGTTTATGAATCAAGATTACTGACCCACCTTGCAGCAAAATACAAAGTTGCAACTCAGATGGGTAACCAGGGTGCATCGGGTGAGGGTGTAAACCTTACAACTGAATGGATAGGAGCCGGAGAAATTGGTGAAGTCAAAAAAGTTGAAGCATTTACTGATCGTCCGATATGGCCTCAGGGATTAAATGTTCCTCCGGGTGAGTGGGTACCTGATACTCTTAACTGGGATCTTTTTATAGGCCCGGCAAAGATGCGTCCTTATAATAGCATATATACTCCATGGAACTGGAGAGGCTGGTGGGATTTCGGCACAGGTGCCCTTGGCGATATGGCATGCCATATTCTTCATCCTGTTTTCAAAGGTCTTAAATTGCAGTACCCGATAAAAGCTCAGGGCAGTTCAACATTACTATTGACAGAGTGCGCACCTAATGCTCAGATGGTTACACAGGTTTATCCTGAAAGAGTTGCTCCAAAAGGATCTAAAATTAAGTATCCTGAAGTTACTGTTACCTGGTACGATGGCGGATTACAGCCTCCAAAACCTGATGGCTGGCCGGCAGGAAAGAATATGAATGATGCAGGTGGCGGTGTTTTATTCCACGGAGAAAAAGATACTCTTGTCTGTGGCTGCTACGGCGTAAATCCATGGTTATTATCGGGTCGTGTACCTAACGTACCGAAAACAGAGAGAAGAGTTGAAAACGCAATGAACGGTGGTCATGAACAGGATTGGATTCGTGCCTGTAAAGAGAGCCCCGAAAGCAGGGTCAAGTCAAAATCTGATTTCTCTGAAGCCGGACCATTCAATGAAATGGTTGTTATGGGCGTTCTTGCTGTCAGATTGCAGGGACTGAATAAAGTCCTTGACTGGGACGGAAAAAATATGCAGTTTACAAATATTGGTGATAATGATGAAGTCAGACTAACCATTTCTGATAACTTCACAATTGTTGATGGAGATCCTAAATTCAACAGACCAAATATCAAGATGAATGCAAAAGATTTTGCTACTGAGATGATTAAACATACGTATCGCACAGGCTTTACATTGCCTGATATGCCGGTGTAATAAGTAATAAAGTCAGAGGTTGGTATACCTCTGACTTTTAATTTTCAATTTTCAACTTCAAACTTTTAACTTATTTCTATATGAAGCTAGTAAACATTATTTTATCATCTGTTCTTGTTATTGGATTGGTGACATCATGCGGATCAAACGGGAATTCAAAAAAAGATGAAGGATTCGTTCCCATTTTTGATGGAAAAACAACTACCGGATGGCGTGGCTACGATAAACCTGCTTTTCCCGCAGAGGGATGGGAGGTCGTAGATGGCACACTCCATTGCATAGGTTCCGGAAATGGTGAAGCCGGTGGTCCGGGTGGTGATATTATCTATGACAAGAAATTATCCAATTTCGAACTTCAGCTGGATTGGAAGATTTCAAAAGGAGGAAACAGCGGGATTTTTATTCTTGCACAGGAAATTGACAGTGTGCCAATTTATGAATCAGCTCCCGAAATGCAGATCCTGGATAATGCCAACCATCCGGATGCTCAGCTTGGTGAGAACGGAAACCGCATGGCAGGATCTCTTTATGACCTTTTACCTGCAAATCCTCAGAACACTAAACCTTATGGTGAATGGAATCATGTTGATATTCTTTGCTACCAGGGAACAGTAGTATTCTCTCAGAATGGTAAACATGTTGTTGAATTTCATCTCTGGACTGATACCTGGAAGAAAATGGTTGAGAATTCAAAATTCAAGGATTGGCCAATGTTTCTCGATCCGGCCCATGAGGGTTATATAGGCCTTCAGGACCATGGAAGTGACGTATGGTTCAAGAACATTAAGCTTAAAATTTTGTAATTTTATTTTTTCCTGAGTTAATATTAAAGAGGCCGGATCATCCGATCCGGCTTTTTTTGCCTTCAATCCGGCTAAAGAGGGGCTAAGCCTATCTCTTTTGCCACTTCCCTCATACCCATTATGCAGTCAGTTATAAGTTCATCGAGGCTGACCCCCAGCATCTCAGCACCCTTCTCAATTACTGATCTGTCAACACCGGCAGCAAACCTTTTATCGTTCCATTTTTTCTTCACAGAGCGGGCTTCCATGTCCATAACGCTTTTAGAAGGTCTGACAAGTGCGCTGGTGGCAACCAGCCCTGTCAGTTCGTCGACAGCATAGATAGTTTTTTCCATCAACGATATGGGCTCTACATCGGAAGCCAGTCCCCACCCGTGACTGAGCACCGCATGTATATATTCTTCAGGCCAGTGGTTTTCACGCAATATTTTCTCGGTCATTTTACAATGCTGTTCAGGATACATTTCATAATCCAGGTCATGTATAAGTCCTATTATTCCCCATTTTTCAACGTCCTCTCCCGATTTTCGTGCCATATATCTCATAACACCTTCTACCGAAAGAGCATGTTTTAAAAGACTCTCTGATTTGTTGTACTCTCTGAACAATTGCATAGCCATTGCACGGGTCGGTTCTATTTCTGACATAATCAAAACAAATTTAAGACTGAAATGTGGTTTATCTGTTGATCCTGATTACGGGTATAGTTTTATTAATTGTGGCACCCCTAATGTTAAGAAAGTATACTGAAGGCAATAACCGGAGATCTGAAATTACTATTGAGTTATCGCCGCTTACAATATCTTTCTCAGCATTATATAATTTACCGCCTGTAATATTAGTGAGCGAGATCTGAAGCCTGTCGGCATATTGTGAATTCACAAAAACAGTAAGCTGGTCCGTAAATGGATTCGGATATACACTAAGGTTTTCGACAATATTTGTATTTTCGAGTTTGACCTGCAGGGTGTCGTTATTAACATAATCATCGCTATTGCCTGTTCCATAGATTTTTATATCATAAAATCCATATTTTGACAGATCAATCCTTGATTTGAATGTGACCGTGACGGTATCACCCATCGGAAGGACTTCGTCCTGAAAAAATTCAGTCATGGGAAATGGCTTATTGTTAACGTCATAAGCAAGTCTGAATCCGTTAAGCACATCGGCGCCAAGGTTCAGAACCTTAACAGTTACATTTTCATATCCATACCTGTCTTTCTGAATCGGTGATACTATCCTTGCAACCTCCAGATCTTTCTGAATATAACTTACAGAACTTGATTCAGCAAAATCTATCATATCTACCCATGCGCAATCCGATCCTGACGACTGTGAATTGTCTTTGTAGTATCTCCATTCCATTTTATTTGGTCCTGCAGGCAAAGGGATAACCTTTTTTGACCAGGGGACTTCACCGGAACTTTTGAATATTTCACTACCGTTAAGTCTGAAAGAAAGGAAATCATAATTTAGTTCAGATGATACTTTGTAATAGAATTTTAAAGAATCAGGACCGGAATAAACAGTTCGCATTATCAGAGAAGTTGTTCCGTTATTGGTTATTGCACCCGATCTGGCAGAAAAACCACCATCATAAGCACTTGTCTCTGTAATGATCCACGGCACTGAGTTTATATTTATCCATGGAAAAATTCTGAATGATGAAGCCTCAAAACTTTCCCTTATCCTTCCGACCCTGAAAGAAAAGTCCTTATTAATAAGGTACGGAGTGCAGTCAAGTGTAGAGGAGATTGATATGAAACTGCCGGTGTTTGTATTATTCGATACTTTTACTACGACTGGTATCTCGGTTATTTCCCCGAATTTCAGAACTCCTGACTTTACACTTGGTTCCAGAATGGTGATATTATCATCATTACTGATAACGCCCAGTTGTCCTGATATATTACTTGTCCCGTAGTTTCTGACACTAAAAACCAGATTGAAGGTTTCACCAGGATCTGCTATATTATTACCATTACCAAGCGTTGAATCATCAATTAAGCAATTCAGTATCTGCAATTGCGGAGAATGCAGAGTAATATCAATAGTGTAATGTTTCTCTGATTTTTGATCTTTGAGAACCAGGTCAACAGTAGCTATTCCCAGATCTGGAACGTTGCCGGATACTGTAATACCGAGATGGTCCGAAAGTTCAATATCAGTTTTTGCAGATAGAGTTCCAATATAGGCAGAGTCGCTGTTTATCGTAATCAAATTTGATGATGTTGATATTTTTGCGTATAGATTATGTGCATCTGTTAATCCAAGATTGCTGATTTTAAGCTTCAGGAAGAAAGATTCTCCATAATCGGCGAGGCTATTATTATTTCCGTTTATATCATTAATACTTGTTGATGTAAGATTCAGGAATTCTTTACTTATGTTCGATAATTTAATTGTTTTTATAATGGGATGCTTGTTCTGGCCGGTTATTACAACAAGGCAAGCATCATCTGATATACCGGGCAATTCAAGGGTGACGGCCCCGGACGAGCTTGCAAATGAGGCATCCCACAGAGTATCAGCATGGGAAATGGCTACATATGAAAATGGATCAACATTAAGTGCAAGTGATTTTAAACCGTTTGGCAAAGTATCAGGCAGAACCACGTTAAATGTACCAGGTTTTCCCAGAATAGGAATGATGCTCGGGTCACCAACTAAGTTGTAGGTCTCCCAGTAATATTTTTTCCTGACCGTGTTACTGGCACTCACAGCAAGATTTCCGGCATAAACAATCTGTCCCATTGTGAAGTACCATTCGGATGGTACTTCTCCATGAGTATGAAATAACCTGTCATAAGCTCCGAGGCCAGTTCCGTCATATGTAGGATTAGCAGATATCGTGCCCTGACCAACCGACCAGAAATAATCTTCATCCCAGTATGAATCGTTTGAACAACCTATAAAACCGATAGCTCCTTTATTTCTGCTTAAAACAAGTGAATTTCCAAACGAAGAAGGTATATTGAACTGAGCAGTTTTGCAGGCATTACTTATTATAAATGGATACATGTTATTATTCAGAAAAGAGGGGAGATCTGCCACTTTAATCCCATACAGGGGATTGGGCTTTCCGTTATTAATATCAAGCCATCCTTCAGCATCTCCATGTCCTGTGTAATTTATAAAAGCAGTGCCGTTATTGATAAGTTTTATAATTGAATCTTTAGCCGTATAAGACTGCGGATAATTAAAGTGATACTCATTTAAATTATTAGCGACCGTAAGGTAATTGGTAATTGCATACTTAATCTGCCCATTCATGTAATAGTCATGTTCAGCATCGAAACCTGCAAAAGCCATAGCCTGAGAATAGAACTTATTCGCATCAACATATTCAAATTTCTCATACTGGATGATTTTTTTAACCACAGTATTTAATTGAGCTGTATCAGATACGGGAAGCCTGCCGACATACATTTCCGGAATATAGTCACCATTCCCAGTAAATTCGCCATAGTACATATCAGTAATGTTCCCTGTTCCTCCTGTGCCATAATAAGGAACATGATTGACATCACCAATAATGAGGAGATATTCAGGCGGAGGATTATTTATTGTGGATGCATTGTAAATTTTTGTCAGAGTATCTTTAAGTTCCGAGTATGTGTTTCCTGCCAGTCCGGTGCCTTTATAAAGAACAATAAGCTTGAAGCCTTTCTCTGTCTTCCATTTGATAAATGGTTTAAGTTGTTTTCTGAATGAGGAGTCAGTGATGATTACCATTCTGACAGGTTGGTCAGAGAATCCGGGGATGACTTCATCAGGATTATAATTCAGAACTCCTTTTGTCAGGGATTCATTAAGAAGTTCTGACCCTGATAAAAGGGATCTGGTAACCGGACCTCCTGAATATGAGAACTTTATATCAATCTTCATGGATGTTATTACCTCAAGAACATTTGTATGTGGATCGTACTGCACCGGTGAGATATACAGGTTTGCCAGATTCACATCTTTTACCTTTCCCAATGGCTCGATTGTGACAGTATCGGTTGTGATTAAGCTTTTGCTTGCGTAAAGCGCTTTATCGAATGAGAATACATGTTTTTTTTGTTGTGTCTCTTTTGTTTCACCTTCCTGTGCCGGATATAGTATTCCTTCAAACTGTTGTTCGGAAGGCTTGACTCTTTTTGTTTTTACATCTGTTATCTTAATATTGTATCCGGCACCGTCAGGTATGGTTATCAGCCTGCTGTAGACCGGGAGCTCAGGTTTTCCAGGTATTACAGTATTAATGTGCCCTGGAACGTGAAGACGGTAAAAAATGCCATCGGAATTACTAATATTTTCAATAGTGAATTCAGGTAAAGAGTAATTTATGATAATTGATTGGCTTTCGGACAGGACACTAGTTTTCTGCAAATTACCATTTAACTGGTATTTGTAACTTTTTCCTGCCTGTCCGGTGACTGATGCTGATAAAAGCAGAAAAACCGCCAAGGAAATGGTCTGTTTATTCTTCCCTAAACGCATCAATGTTAATTAATTAACGCTAACCTAAATTCTGAGGGAAAGTTATTAAAATTTCAATATATATATGATTGTAACCGGAATAAATTTGATTAAATATTTAAATTCGTAATTTTATACTGATTTTTTTTGAAACGAGATCAGTATTAATTAAAGTTAAATTTTTCTATGGCACAATTCTGTAAAATCATATTAACCTTAATTGTTATTTCTATGACTAATCCGGGTTTTTCACAGGAAACTCCTGAATATGATAAGATTAATACATCAGCAGGGGTAGTTGAAATGCATTTTTTGGGACATGCATCACTTATGTTTAAAGTGAATGGTTATGTAATATTTATTGATCCGGTAAGTACCTACGGCGATTATCAATTTCTTCCTAAAGCCGATATGATACTTATCACACATGATCATTACGATCACCTCGATGTGAAATTAATCAATCAAATAAAGAAGGAGGGAACCCTCGTATTCTGCAATGAAAAATCATTGGATCAAATACCCTGGGCCATGGCAATGAAGCCCGGAGACAGGCAGGAGATCAATAATATAGTAATTGAAGCAGTTCCTGCCTATAATATTGTAAATGAACGTGCACCGGGTCAGCCTTTTCATCCCAGAGGTGTAGGCATTGGTTATATTCTTACGATCGGCGATAAAAGATTCTATATTGCCGGCGATACAGAAAACACACCCGAAATGAAAGCTCTGAAAAATATCGATGTAGCTTTCCTCCCAATGAATCTTCCGTACACTATGACTCCGGCAATGGTTGCCGATGCAGCCCGGGCTTTTAAACCTAAAATTTTGTATCCTTACCATTATGGCGATTCCAATCCTGAGGAACTGGTGAAACTTCTGAAAGATACAGATATAATAGTAAGAATCAGAAACCTGAAATAGAAATTATATTATGAAGAACATAAACAGACGAGGGTTCCTCAAAACCGGGATTACCGGAGCTGCAGGAATAATGGCACTTTCCCCTTCTATAGTTACTGCTGCAACACCCGATCAACAGCAGGATGTAATTTACAGAACACTGGGAAAAACCGGAATGAAAATACCTGTTATAAGTTTCGGTGTTATGAGGTCAGATAACCCAAACCTTTGCAAGGCAGCATATGAAAAAGGGATTAAACTCTTTGATACTGCAAATGGTTACCAGAATGGCAACAATGAAACCATGCTGGGAAACCTGCTTAAAAACTATCCGAGAGATTCATTTTATCTAGCAACTAAAGTCAAACCTGCCGGGGTAAGCAGGGAAGGAAAACCTTCAGACCAGACTACCTCTGAAGATTTTCTTACTAAGTTCAATACGAGTCTCTCAAGATTACAGATGGATTGGGTTGATATACTATATATTCATGACATCAGGAATCCTGAACTGCTTGAATATAAGCCAATTATTAATGCTGCTAAAAAATTGAAAAAAGAAGGTAAGGTGAAATTTATAGGATTTTCTACTCATGCTAATGAACCTGTGGTTATTGATGCTGCTGCCTCACTGGATACTTTTGATGTGATACTTACTGCATATAACTTCAAACAGTCCTATATGAACGAATTAAACAGCGCTGTTAAGAAAGCCAACCGGGCCGGAATCGGTATAATAGCTATGAAGACATTGGCCGGCGGAGGATTCCTGGATAAGGAGAAAACAAAGCCAATTAATTCTACTGCTGCAATAAAGTGGGTGCTGAAAAATGATGATATAACAACGACAATACCGGGAATGACAGATTTTGACCAGTTAGATCTCAATGTTAAAATACTGGCTGATATATCCATAACCGATGAGGAAAAGAAGGATTTGATAATAGCTCAGGCAGAGACGGGTATTTACTGTACCGGTTGCACCAAGTGCCTGCAGCAGTGTCCGCTGAATCTGCCTGTACCCGATCTGATGAGAGCATATATGTATGCTTATGGTTATTCAAATACAGCCATGGCACATTCTCTTCTGGGAGAATTGGGAACAGGAGATAATCCTTGCAGGGATTGCAATGACTGTACTATTGAATGTACAAAGAACTTTAATATTAAAGAGAAAATAGCTGACATATCGCGACTTGTAAATGTCCCTGAAGATTTCCTTACGTAGGTTACATTTGTCTCAACCAGAAGTATTGTATAATTTATAAATCCGGATAATGAAAAACAGGATTATTATTGGCATATTTTTATTCACGTTTTTTGGTACAGTATTTGGGCAGGATATTACTCTGCCTAAGCTTCAGGGTTTCAAAAAAGTAACCAATTATCCGGTGTTTGGTCCTGATAATCTTTGGGATTTCATTAATGGTGCTGCGGATAATTACCTGGCATATGGTTTTATCGATCTCCAGGTTGCGGAATACAAGAAGGGCAAGAATATAATAAAGCTGGAGGTATACCATCACAGCGATAATATTTTGGCATTTGGAATTTACTCTACGGAGCGATCCCCTTCTTTCAGGTTCATTAACCTGGGTGCCCAGGGATATATGGCTGACGGATCAATTAATTTCTTTAAAGGTGATTATTATGTAAAGATTCGGACCTACTCAAAAAATGAAAAGATCCTTAATTCTGCAGAATCACTTGCCCGCGAAGTAGCCAATATGCTTCCGGGAGATTCAAAGATGCCAGCTGTTCTGTCGCAGTTCCCGGTAGAAGGCAAAAAAAAGAATGAAGAAACCTATATTAATGAAAGTGTACTCGGACATAAGTTCCTGAATAAAGCTTATAAGGCAGTTTACGAAATGGGGCCTGATAATTTTTCAATTTATTTAATCGTTGATAATTCAGGGGAAGACGCTAAGAAAACTGTTGATGAATACCTGATTGCAACGGGTATGGAACCAAACGATATTGCAAGCGGAAAATATATGCTGGCAGATGGTTACAACGGAACGATTTTCCTGGCATGGAAAGAAAACAAGATTGTAATTATTTCCGGTCTGTCAAAAGATCAGACTAATATAGCTGATCAATATACTTCTGAGATACTTAAATAGTAAACCACTGTTTTTGGCAACTTAATTTAAATGCCACCAAGACACAAAGACACCAAATTACACCAGGAAGATATTATTAGTGGCAAATCTTGGTGAAACTTTGTGCCTTGGTGACTTGGTGGCAAAAAATATAAATTAGAGCCTCTTATAATTTATCTATTTCAGGGTTTGAGCAAGTACATCCTCTACTTTTTTAAACTCCTCCTCGGTATATCCAATGCTTTGAAAGAGAATTTTCCCATCTCTTCCGATAATTACATTTCTTGGGATATTCTGGCTTGCATATAATTTAAATATCTCTCTTTTGGGGTCAGGGGCAAATGGCATTGTAAAATGTTTTTTAGTCACAAAATCCCTGACTTCCTGTTCACTATGTTCCCTGCCCAGGATGATCAATACAAAGTCAGGATTATCTTTATACTTGTCCCATATTTCTTTTTGTAAGACCGGCAGTTCAAGATTACATGGGGGACACCAGGTTGCAAAGAAGTTGATCATGATTACCTTGCCACGCAATTTACTGATATCTATTGTTTTACCATCAATGGTCCTGCAGACAAAGGTCGGCGCCATTTCACCCGGCTTTGTATAAGTTGTTGTATCAGACTGCCCGCTTATAATAATTGCATTTGTCAGAACCAGACCTAAAGAAATCAGAATTTTTTTCATACTGCTGTTTTAAATCAAATAAAGTAAGTAGCCACCGGAAAATGTATTTGAAAGATCAGTACAGGTACAAGTGGCAATCGGAACAATTGGAGTCCTTCCATACCCCTCCAATATCAACGGGATGCCGGAATTCAAGGTCCCTCTTTATGCTGGTATATTCCATATTTGCCGGGTTACCCTGTCCTACAATGGTATGGCAAAGGTTACAATCACGGGAAATGACATGCCCGTTATCAGCTTTAAATGTACCATTATGACATCTGAAACATCCGTTGGTCTCAAGGTGACCGATATGTTCCGGATAGGCGTCGTACGCCACTTTCATCGCGGGGAATGTATTCATGTCATAACCTTTCTTTATGGCGGCTATCGAATTATTTATAATATCTTCATCCTTTGAATATAAATCAGGATAATTCGTTTTATAATAATCTGTAATACCATTCTCAATCTGTAACATTGCAGTATCGCTTGTACTGAATTTATTTCTTAATATATCCATTGCCACTTTTTTGATAAACGGAATATTTTTTGAAACAGCTCCTGTCAGCATTGCTTTGTTAAAATATACCGGCGGAGAATTATAGTTATGAGATGGTCGGTTATGGCAATCGATACAGTCCATAGTCCGTTTTTCCGACGCAGCAATAAGACCGTCTGATACAGGATTTTCTTCGCTTCTGTATATAGTAACCGTTCCTGTTGTCTTATTGGTATATTTTACATAAGTAATGTTCTCACGTTTATCATTATCAGATATATATTCAATGTTTACTGCAGGATTTATATGCCAGTGAATTCCTTCCCTGAGCCCAAGACCGCTGTATTCCGGCCCAATTTTCATCTCCAGTGAGATATCCCATTCCGAATTGAGTGAGTCAGTAAGAAAATATTTATTTGTCACTAGGGTACGTGAATAAAACTTCTGAGGCCAGTGACATTTTTCACAGGTTTCCCTGGCGGGACGCAAATCGTGGAGAGGAGTCGTAATCGGCCGGGGATAAGTATTTGTAAGTGTGACAAAGACCTGATGCAAACCGGATAATTTAGATTTAACATACCACGAAGCTCCTGACCCCACATGACATTCAACACATAACACGTTGGCATGCGGTGAGTTCTGATAGGCCGTATGCTCCGGTTCCATGACCTGGTGGCAAAGGGTGCCGCAAAATTCCACCGATTCAGTAATGTGGTAAGCTTCAAAGCTTCCCATGGTTGAAAGAACAAGCACTATAATTGTTGTGATGGTAAATATGACAAAAGCATTTCTATGCCTGGGATCATTAAGGTCTATATAGGGATACCTGCCTGATCCGGGTTGCCCGCTTTTCCTGATCTTACTCCTCTCCCGGATCATGCCTGCAGGTATCAGTACCAGACCAAGAAGAAGGAATCCCGGAAGGATAATATATATGAATAAACCTAGGTTAGTATTTTGCTTATTAAAAATGGTTGAAATGATAAAAAGAAGAATAATCAATACAAGGTTGATCCCCGCAATGCTTGAACCGATAATTGTCAGCCAGTTTTTTGAGGAAGGCGGTAATTTCATGGTTAACAGATTAAATTAGTAAGAATGTGAAGGGGTAAAAATATGAAAATATTGAATTAATCATTATCGATCTGCTGAGAAATAATTGTTTTAAGATCATTAAATGATTTAACTATCAATAAATCATGATGTTCGTTTATTACATTCTGCGGTGGTTTATACAATATACCAAGATCAGCTTTTCTCAACATGGATATATCATTATATGAATCGCCAATGGCAATTACTTTGTAATTAAGGCTTTGCAGTGCTTCAGTTACCATTCTTTTTGCATCTTTCTGACGAAGATTATAATTAATAATATTACCAGTCTTATCGATGACCAGATTATGACAAAAAAGCGTTGGTCTCCCTAACTGTTCAAGAAGAGGATCGGCAAACTCAATGAATGTATCCGATACAATTACAAGCTGAGACCGGGTACGGAGCCAGTGGATAAACTCCATTGCTCCGGGTAAGGGTCTAAGCAGCGAAATAGCTTTTTTGACATCCTTGATTGTAATCTTGTGCTGATGCAGGATCTCAAGCCTCCTTTTCATCAGGACATTATAGTCGCTGATGTCACGTGTTGTCAGCATAAGCTCATCAATGCCTGTATGTTTAGCAACGTTAATCCAGATCTCGGGAACAAACACTCCCTCCAGATCAGAACAAATAATATGCATACCTTAATTATTTTTCCTGTTAATTATTCAAAATGAAATCTTTGAGACTCTCGTATTTGTTTTCAAATGAAATAAAATTTTCTTTCTTCTCGGTAATTCCCAAAAGAGAGGAGGGGAGATCAGGGCCTGTTCCGATAATCTGTTCTAACTCATCAGGGAACTTGGCCGGATGAGCTGTTTCCAGCGAAATAAATAGCTTTTTACCCGATGGAGTACTTTTATCTGACCTCAGATATTTTTCAATTCCATTCCATGCAACCGCCCCATGCGGTTCAAGAAGAGTATTGAATTTCCTGTAGACTTTTGAAATGGTATCCCTTGTAATCTCGTCTGATACACTTACACCGAAAAGTTCTTTACGCATAAGATTCAGATTAGGTTCCCTTGAAATATTACCGTCTTCGTCCATCATCCCTCCATACAGGGATATAATCCTGGCCAGGTTGCTCGGGTGCCCCACATTCATAGCGCTGGAAATGCAATTTATCGATGGTTTTATCGGCTTGTAAATACCTGTCCGGAGGAATTCCGGGACCTCATTGTTCCCATTTGTTGATACAATAAAACGTTCTGCTGGCAGTCCTGTTTTTTTTGCAATAAGTCCGCCCATAAGATTTCCGAAATTACCTGAGGGGACACTGAAAATTATCGTCTCCTTTGCACTGGCTGCTAATCTTGACCATGCATAGAAGTAGTAAACAGCCTGCGGAAGAAGTCTTCCAATATTTATGGAGTTTGCTGAGGAGAGTGGAATTTGGGATAAAGCCGGATCCTGAAAAGCTCTTTTGACCAGTTTCTGACAGTCATCAAATTTCCCGTTTATGGCAACGACTTTAATATTTTCGTTTAATGTAGTCATCTGTTTTCTTTGCATCGAAGTAACCTCAGTGGCAGGATATAAAATAATCACCCTGATATTATTCATTCCATAAAATGCATTCGCCACAGCGCTGCCAGTGTCTCCGGAGGTGGCAGTGAGTATTGTAAGTTTTTGATTATCAATTAAAAGATAATACTGCATAAGCCTGCTCATCATCCTTGCTGCAAAATCTTTAAATGAAGCCGTCGGACCCTGGTCAAGCCTCATAATATATTTACGTTGATACACTTTTTCAAGAGGGATATCAAAGTTATATGCTTCCCGGCAAATCTCTGAAAGGTCATGGCTGTTGATCTCTTCCCCGATAAATTTATTCAGTATAATAAAAGCAATTTCGTGATAGTTTTTACCTGATAAACTTATTAATTCATTCTGAGTCAGAGGCGGAAATGAATCCGGAAGATATAACCCTCCGTCAGGGGCCAGTCCATTCAACAGAGCTTCCCTGAATGAAACCTCAGGTGACCTCAGGTTGGTTGAATAGTATTTTAATTTCTTACTTTTCAATTAGTTAATTCGTTATTTCGTTCTTTCGTAAAATCTAAAGCCTAAAGCCTAAAGCCTATGGTCTATTGCCTTCTGCCTTCTGCCTTCTGCCTTCTGCCTTCTGCCTCTTTACTTTTACCCACCCCTAACCCCTCCAGGAGGGGAATCTTAAAGTGCTTTACCCAGCGTCCAGCATCCAGAGTCTTCTGCCTATACATTCACTACCCTCATCAGATCCGCAAATACGCCTGCAGCCGTTACATCGGCTCCTGCCCCATAGCCTTTAATCACCATCGGGAGCTCATTGTACCTGTTAGTTGTAAACATTATAATGTTGTTGCTGCCTTCGAGGTTGAAAGAGGGATGATCAGAACCGATTGTCAGCAGTTCCACCTTAGCTTTGCCCTGTTCAAGGGTAGCAAAAAATCTCCATTTTTTGTTCTCTTTTACAAGCTTTTTCCTTTTCTCTTCAAAATCATCATCATATTGCTTAACCTTCTCAAAGAAAGAATTTAGATCGCCGGCAAAACACTCGTCAGGCAGGAATTTATGTACAATAACATCATCTTTTTCAAGTGTATACCCGGCTTCACGGGCAAGAATAAGTATTTTTCTTACAACGTCTGTTCCACTAAGATCAATACGCGGGTCAGGTTCTGAATAGCCTTTTTCCCTGGCTTTTCTGATAGCTGAGCTCAGAGGCAAATCAGGACTGAGTTCATTGAATATGAAATTCATCGTCCCGGACAGGACAGCCTCTATTTTTAAAATTTTGTCACCACTCAGAATAAGATCATTTATTGTTTTTATTATCGGAAGTCCGGCCCCGACAGTTGTTTCATACATGAACCTTACACCCCTCTCATTTGCTACGGATTTAAGCTTCTGATAATAAGTATATTCTGATGAGCAAGCAATTTTGTTGGCAGTGACTATTGATACATATTTTGAAAGTACTTCATGATACCTGGAAGCAACGACCTCATCTGCAGTGCAATCGATGAACACTGAATTGCGAAGGTTGAGCCTGGTCATCTGATTGATAAAACTTGAAATATCACCCTTATCCGCTGAAGCCTTAAGGGAATCTTTATAATTATCGAGGGATATTCCTTTTTTATCAATCAGCATTTTCCTTGTGTTAGTCAGTCCCATCAGATTTATCTTAAGGCTATGTTCCTTAAGAAGTATAGAATGTTGGTCATGGATCTGTTTCAGTAGGCTGGACCCTACCAGCCCTGTTCCTGCAATAAAAATATACATTTCCTTGAAACGCGACAGGAAGAATCCGTCATGAATGACATTAAGCGCTTTTTTAAGACTTTCATTCTTTATAACCACCGATATGTTTAACTCAGAAGAACCCTGTGCAGTTGCAATAACATTAATCCCGTTCCTCCCAAGCGACCTGAAAAGGGTAGCGGAGATCCCGGGAGTATTTTTCATTTTTTCTCCGACAATTGCTATAATGGAAAGGTTCTTCTCAATAAGCAGCTTAATTTCCTTATTCAGATCTATTTCAACTTTAAACTCCTCGTGAATTGCCTGTGCTGCAATCTGTGAATCGGAAGGCCTTATGGCGAAGGTTATTGAGTATTCTGAAGAAGCCTGGGTTATCAATACAATATTTATACTCTTTTTAGCAAGGGCGCCAAAGAGGCGCATCGAAGTTCCGGTTACGCCCACCATACCGGTTCCCTGCAATGTGATAAGGTCAATATGGTCAATTGAAGAGATACCTTTTATAGAGCCTCCGTTCCTGTTGGTTGATTCACGACTGATTATTGTACCTTTTGATCCCGGATTAAAAGTATTGAGGACCAGGATGGGGATATTCTTTTTGTATACAGGCCTCAGGGTAGGGGTATAGATTACTTTTGCACCGAAATGCGATAACTCTATTGCTTCTGAATAAGTCAGATTGTCAATTGCATACGCTTTTTCAACATTTCTTGGATCTGCCGTCATAAATCCGTCGACATCAGTCCATATTTCAAGTACCTCTGCGTTAATTGCAGCAGCTATTATTGCAGCAGTATAATCGGAACCGCCCCTGCCCAGCGTTGTTGTTTCTCCTGACTGATTGCTGGCAACGAAGCCGGGAACTACAGTGAATTTGCATTTACCTGAAATATTCTCTGCAATAAGATCATCCGTCAATTTGAATTCAACATTTGCAAACCCGAAATTACTATCGGTTTTTATGAAAGACCTGGAGTCAATTAACTGACAATCTTCAATCAGGTTACTGATAATAAGCGATGCAAGCATTTCTCCCATTCCGATTGATTTGTCAAGAGAATGGTTACTTAGTTCCCGGAGCAGATATATGCCGCTAAGTGTTTCTTTTAGTTCGCTGAAAATTTCATCGATTCCCTGAAGAACAACATCCAGTCTGTCGCTTTTTAATAATTGTGTTGCATATTCCCTATGCTTTAAGATTATCTTATCAAGGTGCAGTTTGTACTCATCATTTCTTGATGCAGCCAGCTCGCTGATATGTTTTAATTCATCTGTGATTCCCTGAAATGCCGAAATAACAATCACGCAATTTGCTGTTTGTGATTCGATTATCTTTTTTACTCCCCTGATCCGTTCAGGTGATCCGATGGATGTTCCGCCAAATTTCAGGACTTTCATTATCTGTTTGTGTATAAAATAAAGAGGGTGTTTCAAAAGTTAAAATCCATTAACCACGAAAGGCACAAAGTTCTTTCACAAAGGTCTCAAAGGCTTTAATACCATGCTTTTACCTTTGTGCACTTTGTGAAACCTTAGCGTCCTTTGTGTTAAAATATGACTTTTGAGACACCCTCAAATAAGCTGCAATAATAGCAAAAATATACCAGATAACCATTTTAATTTGAAATTATTAAATAGAATGGCATTATCAATATAAACAATTCAGCAAAAAGGTTCATCTGTTTAATAAACTGATCAGTTGTTTCCCACTTTTTCCAGTCGTTTGAGAATTGAGAAAATAAATCCTGCTGATACAAGACAGCATACAATAAAGATCAGCCAGAGTTGCCAGAGATCAAGTTTTCCCCAGAAAAAACTTCCAACGAAAAGAAGTTTATTGCCTACTGCAGTAGCAAGCAACCATCCTCCCTGCATCACACCCTGGAATCTGACCGGTGCAACTTTTGAAACAAATGAAAGTCCCATCGGGCTTAGAAACAGCTCAGCTATTGTAAGTATAAGATATGAAGATATTAGCCAGTATGGCATAACTCTTGATGAATCAGGTACCGGATTATATTTTATTACACCTGTCTCATCAACGATCCTTAGCTCATGAGGTGAAACCAAATGCAGTGATGCAACAAGCATGACCATAAAACCCAATGCGGCGATTATCATACCCAGACCAATCTTCTTTGGAGTGGATGGCTCTATGCCTCTTTTATTAAGCCAGCTGAACAGAGCCATGACCACAAAAGTAAGACTTACAATAAAAAGAGGGTTAAAAGCCTGGAATACTTCCGGTGCAATAGGATTATGAGCTCCTCCTTTTTGAAAAAAGAAATAACCTGCAGTGCCTCCGGCGACAAGAAGCGCTGCACCAATAAGCCTGGTATTGAGGGTACGCTTCCTACCGATGACAATAACCAAACCGGCAATAAACGCAATTACAGAAAGAATATTCTCAAGAGTGAAGAACATATATGTATATGGGTCAACTGTCTTAACAGTATAGTCACGGGCAAAAAATGTAAAAGTGAGTCCATTCTGGTGGAATGACATCCAGAAGAAGATCACAACAAGGAAAACCAGAGTAAGAGCAATAACTCTCTGCTTCTCTTCCTTTTTCGAGATCATGATAATCCAGGTTACAAATCCGATAAAAAGTCCGATAGCCATTCCGGTAATGAAGTCTTTAACAAGGTTTATAAGGATTGCTGCAGCAATCCCTGCAGCGAGAGCAACCGGAAGCGCCCATGGCTTCTCTGATAACGTAATTGTAGATTCTGTAGATGATTTCTCTCTTGTCGGAAGATATTTGTGAAAAAACAAATATACAAGCAACGAAATAATCATGGCAGCTGCCGCAACACCAAAAGCAAAATTATAACCGCGGGAAAATACTTCAAGATAGTGAGATGCAAAAGTGCCCAGGTCGGAAACCGGTCCGGATAAACTTACATGGTTTGCAAGTGTCCGAAGCTCTTCTGTATTTTGAAGAGTGCCATCCTGAAACTGGTGGCACAGTGCCGGAAGGCTTCCGTCGTGAAGGAAATTATTGGATCTGAGCCACCAGTTTCTTACACCATTGGCAGCAAATGGAGCAAAGAAAGCACCAATATTAATGCCCATATAGAAAATGAGATATGCTGTATCCCTCACATCTGAATATTTGGGGTCATCGTACATCTGTCCGACTACTGCCTGCAGGTTACCTTTAAAGAAACCGTTACCCAGCGCAATTGTAAAAAGTCCTATTATTGTAACTGTAAGCGAATTATTTGGAACAGCCATCAATACATATCCGGCAAACATTACAATTTGCCCGAGCATGATAATACTTTTATATTTCCTTGTAGCATCCGCAATCACACCTCCAACCAGGGCAAGTGCATAAATAGCAAAGTAAAACTTGCTGTAAATACCACCTGCCGTGTCTTCATTGAGACCATATCTAGCCTGAAGGAATAGTACGAGAATGGCCATCATTGTGTAGAAGCCAAATCTTTCTCCCATATTCGTAAAGAAAGCTACAAGCAGACCCTTTGGATGTTTCTTAAGCATATTAATTCTTTATTGGTTAGTAGTCGGTTATTTATCGGGTAAATGGTTTTATTTTTATCGGAATTATAATATTCAGGTAATATTTAAAGCCATTTTTGACTTAAACAAATATATCATTTTGAAAGTAAAATTCTTCTTTCCTGATCTCTTTTTCATTCATTATTTATCACTTACTTTTAATTAATGGATGAAGAGTGTAAATTTGTGAAGCAATCAGTTATCAGATATGAAAATATTCAGTAGCGCGCAGATCAGGGAAATTGATGGATTCACAATAAAAAATGAACCGATATCTTCCTTAAACCTTATGGAGAGAGCGGCAATGCAGCTTTTCAGCTGGATTGTGGGAAGGTATGGAAGAGCAGAGCATTTTATAATTTTTGCAGGTCCGGGAAATAACGGTGGCGACGGGCTTGCTCTGGCTCGTATGCTATTACAAAATGAATATCAACTGGAAGTTTATTATGTCAATATCTCCCCGAAGAAATCAGATGACTGGGAAATTAATTTTCAGCGTCTTGAAAATGAGACAAATATAAAACCAATTTATTTGGACAGGGCGGATCAGTTTCCTGCCATTACTTCGGAGGATATTATAATTGATGGAATTTTCGGGTCGGGTCTGACTCGCAGTGTTTCAGGGCTGGCCGGTGAAATAATCAGGAAAATCAATAATTCTGCTAATAAACTGATTATTTCAATTGACATGCCGTCAGGCTTATTCGGAGAAAATAACACTGGAAATTCATATGATAATATAATAAAAGCAAACTATACATTAAGTTTTCAGTTTCCGAAACTTGCCTTTATGTTTGCCGATAATGCTCCATACCTGGGTGAATGGCATATTTTGCCTATCGGTTTGCACAAACATGCAATAATAAATACTATCACTCCGTACTATTATATGGAGATTGAAAATGTCCTTCCACTTATTAAAAAAAGAAAAAAATTCGACCACAAAGGTAATTTTGGACACGGACTTTTTATTTCAGGATCAATGGGCAAAATGGGAGCTGCAGTTTTGGGAGCCGGGGCCGCAATGCGTACAGGCATTGGCCTCATAACATGTCATATACCTTCGTGCGGAAGCATTATAATGCAATGTTCTGTTCCTGAAGCCATGATCAGTGCTGACAGGTCTGAAACCTGTATTTCATCATTGCCGGATATGTCTGTTTACACCGCAGTCGGGATAGGGCCGGGTCTGGGAACAGAACCTGAAACCATGAAAGCGGTTTATAACTTATTGGATATATGTAAGAAACCGCTTGTAATTGATGCAGATGCACTGAATATACTCTCATTGAATAAGGAATGGTTTGAAATGATACCTGCAGGAGCAATACTTACGCCTCATCCCGGGGAATTTGAAAGGCTTGCCGGAAAGTCAGGCGATGGTTTTGCCAGGCTTCTGAAGCAACAGGATTTCTCGCGAAAATATAATTGCATTATTGTTTTAAAAGGGGCTCATACCTCTGTTACATCGCCGGAGGGTACCGTCAAATTTAACAGTACAGGTAATCCGGGTATGGCAACGGGAGGGAGTGGTGATGTACTTACAGGAATAATATTATCTTTGCTTGCACAGGGTTATAATTCATTTGATGCTGCTGTTCTGGGGGTTTATCTCCATGGAGTTGCGGGAGATATAGCTGCAGATAAATCATCCTATGAATCACTTATTGCGTCAGACATAATAAATAATTTAGGTGAAGCATTTAATAAAATCAGAGAAGCAGGACTTTGATCCTGAAATCTCTCATTTTACATTTAGTATTTTAAATTTTAAACTCAAGCTTACCACTATGAAAACCTCATTCAGAATCTTCGTGATAATAGCAATAATTTTTATCGTCAGTTCCTGTTCTTCAAGCCGGAATATCGCCGATAAAACCATGGTCCTTCCACTTTCCGAAACAATTGTTCTCAGAGAGGGCAGTATAATATACGGGCTTCCCAGGACAGTTTTTACTGTGATTGTTGAGCTGGAAAGAACAATCGAAATACCAGGGCCATATGCTAAATATGCCGGTGATTTGCTGGGTCTTGATAATGTTATACGAAATGAAAATGAATCGTGGTCAATTGAGGATATATCGGTAAAAACCAATGAAGAACTTGATCCTTCAGAGTTTTATGTTATTAAAAGCAATTCTCTGTTCCAGACAAATGTCCTTGCACTTAAAAGGGAGGGACTTATTCTTGATCTCAATCCGGGGTTACATTATTCGACCGACAGACAGACTGGGATGAAAGAACCTGAAACAGGTCAGTTCCGGTCATTCGATCTTGGCTCTGATGAGTATTTCAAGCTTCAAACTGATACTGCATATAAGAGGGTAAATATCGATTCCACATTTATCAGGATTCCCTATATAGTGGAAAAGATGAAGAAACTGTCCAGGGATCAGCTGGCCGAAAAGGCTGCAAAACGACTTATGGAGATGAGGGACGGTAAGCATCTTATTCTTACAGGTGAGGCCAATGTATTTCCACAGAATGAAGCTGCTATTAACGAAATGAACCGGCTTGAAAAAGAATATACCGAATTATTTACGGGTAAAACAATCAGGCAGTCACATACATTCACTTATCAGATTATACCTGGTAAAGAAATGTTGGGAAAGCCTATGGTCCTTTTTCAATTCTCTGACCTTACCGGTCCGGTTACGGGAAATATGCAGGGAGGCAAACCGGTTACAATTGAATTTATTCCGGAACAAAAGACAAGGGCACTGTCTGTTCTGAATAATACCCAGCCTGATCGTGATGCAGCAAAATATGATAAATTATATTACAGGGTACCTGATGTGGTTGACTTGAAAATAAACCTTGGCCCGGAAATACTATTCAATTCAAGAAGGCTGGTTTACCAGTTCGGACAGGTAATGCAGCTTCCCGCAAACTATATAATCGGGCAATAACTTAAAAGCTTGGTGCTGGGTACTGGGTGCTGGGTACTGGGTGCTGGGTGCTGGGTGCTGGGTACTGGGTGCTGGGTCCTGATTACCGATTACCGATTACCGATCACTGATCACTGATCACTGATCACTGCTTACTGCTTACTGCTTACTGCTTACTGCTTACTGATTACTGATTACTGATTACTGATTACTGATTACTGATTACTGATTACTGATTACTGTATCTTCCCCTTAAAACCAGCCTGGAATGCATCCCAGGTTTGAGATATATATGCCTTATCGGCGAAAAAGCTAAGAAGAACTTCCATATCCTTTGGCTGACGGTATCCTGGTACAGGTGTCAGTAATTGCCCCTGGTCATTTAGGAAAACAACGGTAGGATATGACAGCTGTCCTTTAAGAAGTACTACTGCCAGTTGATGGGCATTACCCGATTTTCCATCATTTATATAGGTATGTCCCTGGAAGGTAACAGGTTCCTTTCCCTCAGCATTAAATTTAACAGGATAAAACTTATTATTAAGAATGTCAATTATGACCTGATTTGTAAATGTATCCTGATCCATTTTTTTGCACCAACCGCACCAGTCGGTATAAGTATCTATAAACACAGGACGCGGATTCTCTTTTATAAGTTTCTCAGCCTCTTCGATTGTGTACCATTTTATCTTCTGCTGTGAAAAAACCAGCGAAGAGAGTAAAACAAATAATAATAATGTAATAGATTTTTTCATAATGTATACCCCTCTCAAATTTCTTTATCATCAATCATACTAAAAAATAACTCCGATATGATCTGCAAAAATAGTATTTTTTTATTAACCATGGTTTAACAATTGTAGTATGGAATAGTTCTGAAATATCATATTTTTTAATTTGTTTGAGAAATATATTAATTACATTCATGCACTTAAAATCTGGTCAAAAATTCGGTTATGGAAACTATTACAAATACTCTTCGCGATTCAAAAGTGGCTCGCTGGACAGCACTGACTGTTGTCTCATTCACAATGCTCTTCGCATACTATATGACTGATGTGATGGCTCCATTGAAACCGATGCTTGAGAAAGAACTTCTGTGGAACAGTACTGAATACGGGTTCTTTACAAGTGCTTATGGCTGGTTCAATGTTTTTCTGTTAATGCTGATTCTTGGTGGAATTATACTTGACAGAAAAGGCGTAAGATTTACAGGTAATATGTCAACGATAATCATGGTGATCGGAACTGCCATAAAGTACTGGGCCATTTCAACTCATTCCCTTGACGGGCTGCATATTCTTGGCATGAAGGCTCAGGTTGTTATTGCAGCATCGGGGTATGCGATTTTCGGCGTTGGTTCGGAGGTAGCCGGGATTACGGTCTCCAAGGTCATTGTTAAATGGTTCAAGGGAAAGGAAATGGCTCTTGCCATGGGACTTCAGCTGGCCTCAGCACGGCTTGGCACAGCACTTGCATTATTTGCCGCATATCCGCTTGCAGCCTGGATGGGAGGTGTTGCAAAGCCTGTACTGCTTGGACTAATAATGCTTTGCATCGGAATGGTATCATTCTTCCTTTATACAATTCAGGATAAAAAACTTGATAATTCAGTAGCAGATGAAGCCGCATTATCAGGCTTAACAGAAGAGGAAGAGTCATTCAAGCTGGGTGATCTGTGGTATATAGTTAAAAACAGGGGATGGTGGTATATAGCTATTCTCTGTGTTCTGTTTTATTCTGCTGTTTTTCCGTTCCTTAAGTACGCCTCTGATCTGATGGTAAATAAGTTCGGAGTGGATCCGCTTGTTGCCGGAACCATACCAGCGCTTCTGCCTTTTGGTACAATACTTCTCACTCCAATTTTTGGCAGTGTTTATGATCGTAAAGGGAAAGGTGCAACTCTGATGATTATCGGTGCAGTTCTGATAATTATTGTTCATACCCTGTTTTCAATTCCCTTTCTCAATTTTAAACCTGTTGCAATAGTCCTTATCATTATTCTTGGAATCGGATTTTCACTTGTGCCTTCTGCAATGTGGCCATCAGTTCCAAAGATTATTCCCGAGAAACAGTTAGGGTCTGCCTATGCGTTGATTTTCTGGGTTCAGAACTGGGGCCTTATGGGAGTTCCTGCACTTATCGGATGGGTGCTTGATAAATACTGCATTACAGGAACGAGGCTGGTGGATGGAGTAAACGTACCAAATTACAATTATACAATTCCAATGATGATCTTCACATCATTTGGAATACTGGCTCTTTTGTTTGCTTTCCTGCTTAAAGCAGAAGACAGGAAGAAAAAGTATGGCCTTGAATTGCCGAATATTGAATAAATATTTTATGATTATAGCCCCTGACTCCCAATCATTGAAATAGTTGACTAATTAATTTATTTAAAAAATATATTAATTACATTTACCGGTACAAAAATTTCATTATTAATAAAAATATTTATGGAGCAGATAATTAATACTTTGCGTGATTCGAAAAAAGCCAGGTGGACTGCACTGGTAATTGTTTCATTCTCAATGTTTGGTGCATACTATTTCAATTATGCCCTTTCACCCGTCAAACCGATGCTTGAAAGTGTTCTGGGATGGAACAGCTCTGATTTCGGGATATATACTTCTTCTTATACGTGGTTCAATGTGTTTTTATTTATGCTGATCTTCAGCGGAATTATCCTCGATAAAATGGGGGTAAGGTTTACGGGTCTGGCTGCCACGTTAATGATGACAATAGGAACAGGACTTAATTACTGGGCCCTCAGACACGTATTCCCTGACGGAGCTTTGATTTTTGGAATAAAAACACAGGTTATAATTTCAGCTATAGGATTCGGGATATTTGGTGTCGGGACTGAGGCAGGAGGAATAACAGTCTCAAAAGCAGTGGTCAAATGGTTTAAGGGGAAAGAGCTGGCTCTGGCAATGGGTATGCAGATGTCTATAGCACGTCTGGGTACAGCAGTTGCCCTTGGTATAGCATTGCCTGTGGCAAAAGCTTACTCTTATTCATCTCCCGTATTGCTTGCATTTGTATTCATGCTGATCGCCCTGACCTCTTTTATCATTTACACCTTCATGGATAAAAAACTTGACGCTTCTATTGCCCAGAGTACAAAAGGTAGTGCTCCTGAGGAGGCTTTTGAATTAAAAGACATTTTGTTTATTATCAAAAACAGGGGCTTCTGGTATATAGCTATTCTCTGCGTTCTGTTTTATTCGGCTGTTTTCCCGTTTCTCTTCTATGCAACCGACCTGATGATCAATAAATATCATGTTAATCCAAACCTTGCAGGGTCCATCCCGGCATTGCTTCCTTTCGGAACTATATTCCTGACACCTTTATTCGGTACTATTTATGATAAAAAAGGGAAAGGAGCGACAATCATGATCATTGGTTCCTTTATATTAATTCTGGTACATGGTGTTCTGACTATCCCCTTTTTAAATACATGGTGGCTTGCTGCAGGAATGGTCATTATTCTTGGTATAGGCTTTTCACTGGTACCTGCTGCCATGTGGCCTTCTGTTCCTAAAATAATTCCTGAAAAGCAGCTGGGTACCGCCTATGCTGTAATTTTCTGGATCCAGAATATTGGTTTATGGGCTATTCCTCTTTTGCTGGGAGTTGTTCTCAACGGAACAAATCCGGAGGTAACACCCAATAAGATAGTTGTTAAAGATGCGGTTGCAAGTGCATATTCAAAGGTGTTATCTGAAAAGACTTATGGTCTTTCGGACAAGGAAATTTTGAGGCTTGCTGAAAAAGCCAGCAGCCGTGCAATTGACTCACTTGTGCAAAATACAGTTTATGAAGCAGTTTCTAATTCTTCACTTGATATGGAAAGCCTGAAAGCCAATATTACGGAAAGTACAGCCACTGCACTGTCCGGCATTGACCAGTCAGAAGAAAAATCAAAGTTCGACAAGGATATTGAAATAAAAACATCTGAAGCAATCTATCCGATTATTGAAAAGACAAAATTAAACCTCAGATATAATTATTTCTTCGACCTGGTGATCTTTACATCCCTGGGCATACTTTCCTTATTGTTTGCATTCCTTCTTAAAGCGGAAGACAAAAAGAAAGGTTATGGTCTTGAGCTTCCTAATATTAAGAAATAAATCTACTGCTAATTAAACAAAAAAAGGGTGGCCGGTATGGCCGCCCTTCTTTTTGACTTGAATATTACTTTGCTATTTATTATGATTTCACCCGGCACCCTGCCCTGTGAAATAGCGCAAAGCAAACGCTTAAGCAATATTTCACAGGGCAAGCACCCGGCACCCGGTTTTGTAAGCCGTAGCTAACCCTGAGCTTGCCGAAGGGAGCGGAGGCTGGCACCCAGCTTCCAGAGCCCAGAGCCCAGAGCCCTTTTTACGCCATCTTGATAAGGATTGCCTTGAGGGTATCGGTCACATCTTCTTCTTCATCTACGCATCTTTCAAGTATCTCGAGGATTTTATTGTTTTTTAAAACTTCTTTTGGATCTTCCTCTTTTTCAAACAATTCAGAGACACCTACAAAATAAAGCTCATCCTGTTTATGTTCATAATCTGTGACCTTTGCACATGCCTGTGTTATTTTTTTCTTATTGGCAACCGGATCCTTCAGACAATGAATTGCGCCCTCAATCTCCTTGGCTGCGAGATATACTATTTCTGACATGTCTTTATAAATCGGAATCATTTTTTTGGGTTTATAAAGACAGACCCTGCGGCTGATACCATTGATCGAATCCACAACATCATCTATATGAGCAGTCAGTTCATGAATATCCTCTCTGTCGAAAGGTGTAATAAATGATTTATTTAGCTGCTCGTATGTCTTATCAGTTATCTCATCACCAATATGTTCAATATCTTTTATTTCTTTGTTAATTCTTTCATGCCCTCCCACTTCTGTATTTGCCATTAACTCTTTAAGATGTTCACTCGCATTAACAAGGTTGTGTGCAGCATTTTCAAAAAGAGGAAAGAAAGAATGATCTTTCGGTACGAAAAACTTAAGAAATTTATCTATGTTCATAATATTCAGATATTATATTTATTTTTCTCTGTTTAAATATTATCCCAGAGTCCAGTTCAGGAAATGAAACATTATTCCTCCGATAATGGCTGATACAGGTATTGTGAGCATCCATGCCCAGAAGATCTTTGTGGTGACACCCCACTTTACAGCTGATACTCCTTTTCTGGCACCTGCGCCGATTATTGCCCCTGTAATCACATGGGTCGTACTTACCGGAATACCGAAATGGGTTGCTGTGAACAATGTCAGTGCACCTGCTGTCTCAGCACAAAAGCCCTCAAATGGTTTAAGCTTGGTAATCTTTTGTCCCATTGTCTTAACTATTCTCCAGCCACCTAACAATGTACCTAAAGCCATGGCGGTCTGGCAGGAAAGAATTATCCATAAATGATTGCTTATATGGTCATCTTTTGTAACAAAACCGGTTACAAGTAATGATACCCAGATAATACCCATCGACTTTTGGGCATCGTTGCCTCCGTGGCCAAGACTAAAGGCTGCTGCGGATAAAAGCTGCAGGCGCCTGAAATGTTTGTCAATTCCTGACGGAGAATGATTCCGGGCAATAAAGATCACAATTGCCGATATTATAAAAGACATAACCATTCCCAGGACGGGAGCAATTACAATAAAAATCACAATTTTTAGTACGCCTGCCATTACTACTGTACTCCAACCTGAACTGGCTACAGCAGCTCCGACTAATCCCCCTACAAGAGTATGAGAAGAGCTGGAAGGAAGTCCAAGCCACCATGTTGCAAGATTCCATGTAATCGCTGCAACGACTGCAGAAGCTATTACGGTAAGATTTATAATATTAGGATTTACGACTCCATAACTCATTGTATCGGCAACTTTAAGAGGGAAAATCACAAATGCCACGAAATTGAAAAAAGCAGCCATGGCGACTGCTGCTAAAGGTGACAGAACTTTTGTTGAAACAACGGTTGCGATTGAATTTGCAGAATCATGAAAACCGTTGATAAAATCAAAAATAATAACCAGTCCGACAACAATATATAAGAATGTCATTTTTCTGTTAATTATAAAACAGTTGGCTGTAAAACAAATGAAAATTTATTTTGGGGAATAGGTAAGATACTCAATTCTTTAACGTTAGCTTATATATTTAAAACTTCTTTGGAAGTTGCAAAGTAATTAAATTGAAACAAAATACAAAATGATTCCAAAAATAGTTTTAGTCATATTTTACACATTTCATATTCTACGTTGATTATAATAATATTCTTGCTGAAAAAGAATAATAATCTTGCTCTGACTCTGCGTAATAATTGTTTTTGTTGTCAAATTGTAGTACTTTTAATGATTAAATATTTATTAATTTAAAATAGCTGTATATGAACGACATACGCAATCTGGAACCGAAGCAATTATGGAGTTTTTTTCATGATCTTACACAAATACCACGTCCTTCAAAAAAGGAGCAGAAAGTCATTGAATTTGTTAAGGAATTTGGTAAAAAGAATAATCTTGAGACCATTGTGGATGAAGTCGGTAATGTTATCATCCGTAAACCTGCAACTAAAGGCATGGAAAACAGAAAAGGAGTGATCTTTCAGACTCACCTCGACATGGTTCCCCAGAAAAACAGTGACAAGAAGCACGATTTTGAGAAGGATCCAATCGAGACAATTATCGACGGGGAATGGGTAAAAGCAAATGGAACAACACTGGGATCTGATAATGGGATTGGAGTTTCTGCAACACTAGCCGTGCTGGCATCAAAAGAGATCGAGCACGGGCCGATTGAAGCCCTTTTTACAATTGATGAAGAAACTGGCATGACCGGAGCATTCGGACTTAAGAAGGATCTGCTGCATGGAGAGATACTTATGAACCTTGATTCTGAGGATGAAGGCGAATTGTATGTAGGATGTGCGGGAGGAATTGATGTCAGTGCTGTCAAAAATTATGCTGAGGAAGCTGCACCTAAAGGAATGATCTCCTACAGAGTAATTGCCAAAAGATTAAAGGGCGGCCATTCTGGTGTGGATATTCACCTGGGAAGGGCAAATTCAAATAAACTCATGTTTCGTTTCCTTATGCAGGCGGAAGCCGATTTCGGAATAAGGATGGCCGAAGCTGCCGGAGGTGACCTTCGCAATGCTATTCCCCGTGAGTCATACTCGGTGGTTCTGGTTCCTGAGATTAAAAAAGCAGAATTTGAAGCTTTCGTGGAGGATTATAATAAGATGTATAAGGCTGAATTTGCAGAAACGGAACCTGACATGTCTTTTACATGTGAAAAAAGCGGTATGCCTGCAAAAGTAATGAACCAGGGTGATCAATACAGAATAATAAGAGCAGTATATGTTTGTCCTAATGGTGTTATAAGGATGAGCCAGTCAATGAAGGGTCTTGTGGAAACGTCAAATAACCTTGCAATTGTAAAATGTAAAGATGGGAAGTTTGAGGCCTATAACCTGACCAGGAGTTCTGTTGACACTGCAAAAGAGGCTATTGCCTGGAAAATTGCAGGCACATTTCAATTGATAAATGCTGAAGTTAAGCTTGAGGGAGGTTACCCGGGCTGGAAGCCAAATGTCAACTCGCCGATATTAAAGACAATGAGTAATGTTTATAACTTCATGTATGGAAAGGTTCCTGAAATTAAGGCTATTCATGCCGGTTTGGAATGCGGACTGATTGGTGGTGTATATCCTGAGCTCGATATGATCTCATTCGGGCCGACAATAAGATATCCACATTCACCTGACGAAAAGGTTAATATAGCCTCAGTTGGAAAATTCTGGAATTTCATTGTAGGTTCTCTTAAAAACATTCCGGTTAAAAACCGGTGATTTTTTTTAAAGTATTATTTTTTGTTTGATTAACTTGGTGAATCTTTGTGCCTTAGCGCCTTGGTGGCAATTCCTTTTAGCCACAAAGTTTCTAAGGCACCAAGGTTCACCAGTAAATAAGTATGTAATAAATGATAGCCCTTGATAATATGGTATTTCGATACAATCCGGAATCTGTCGATGTTATCTATCAGATTATAAGAAAATGATTTTCAGGATAATATTGGATTCGTTTAGAACTGATATAAAATTCATTGTTCGCAATCCGATGCTGTTATTTGCATCCATTGCTCCTTTTATTCTGATTCTTATTCTGAGGCTTGTTTTTCCGCCACTTGCAGATTTTGTCTATTTGAAAACAGGTTTTCTGCTTGAAAGGTATTATTCAATTGCTGCAATTACATTTGTTTCTGTTATCCCGATGCTTTTAGGAATGGTGTATGCCTTTATTCTTCTTGATGAAAATGATAGTCATATGCTCCAGGTAATATCTGTGACACCTGCAGGTAAAAAGAACTTTCTCTTTATGAGAATGATAGTCCCGGTAGTATTCACTTTTTTACTTACCGGGATGAGTATTATTCTTACCAGTCCTGTTCCTACAGAAGGATGGCTTCGAACGCTTTTTGTAACTTTTCTGATGTCAGTTCAGTCACCTTTCGTTTTTCTTTTCATCGTTAGTCTTGCAGGCAATAAGATTGAAGGCCTGGCTCTTTCAAAATTCTACGGGATATTCCTTTTAGCAGTTCCTCTCGGGTTGCTACTTCATCATCCATGGAATTGGCTTACATTTTTTTCTCCGTCATACTGGATTGCATGGGCATGGGTTGTTCCTGCTCCATCAGAGAGTCTTATATATGCAGCTATCTCCTTAGTACTAACTATAATAGGAGTATTAATTTTCTTACGTCACTTTCTCAGGAAACATTCAGATTGATTTTTTTTTTACCCGGTGTATCTTGACATGTGTGCAAGAAAAAGGTCTTTCCTGTTTCTTGAAACCGGAACCTGGGAACCGTCAAGCATTTCTATATATCCTCCGTCGTGACGCACAAATTTTTTGACAAAATCGAGATTGATCAGGTGAGAATTATGCGGACGAAAAAAATTCCGGTCATTCAGAAGGTCCTGAAATTCCTTTAAATGCTTGGAAACAAGTATTTTTCGTTTGGGGTTAATAAAAAACCATGAATAACTCCTGTCGGCTTCAATGCGGATTATATCATTCGGATTAAGATACTCTCTTCCGTCGGAGGTTGGAATTACAAGTCTGGTCGGGTGTGAAGTGCGGATATTTTCTAAGAGAGCCTCGAAGTTCTCACTGGTTGCAAATGTGTTTGTGGTGCGCTTATGAATTACCCTGTTAACGGCCTCGATGAATTCATTAATATTTATGGGTTTCAGGATATAATCCACTGCACTGAATTTTATTGCCTTGATTGCATAATGATTAAAAGCAGTGATAAAAACAACATCAAAATCTTTTTCGGGGAAGTGTGTCAGCAGGTCAAAGCCTGTCCCGTTAGGCATCTCAACATCAAGAAACACTAATTCCGGTTGTATCTCTTTGATCAGTTTGACCCCGTCTTTCATGTTATGAGCTTTTCCCCTGACATCAAGACCCGGGCAATATTCCGCAATAATTGATGATATGAAATCCACAGCATCCGGTTCATCATCAATTATTATCGTTATTAACTTGTGTTTCATGACATTATGGGGATATGTATTTCAACCCTTGTACCCACAGGTTCTCCACTTTCATTTTTTAGATCAGTATAAATGATTTTTAAACTTGTTCCGTAAAGTGTATTGACCAGATCCAACCGGGAATTTGTAATCTGTGTTCCCAGTGAGTTATGATTCTTTTCGTTTTTCATTTTTTGTTTCCATGATGCATCACGTCCAATTCCATTATCTTCAATTATACATGAAATATAATCTTTTTTCAATTTTAATTCAATTTTAACCAGGCCATTTTCTTCACCTGGCATAAGCCCGTGGCATATGGAATTTTCCACATAAGGCTGAATAAGCATTGTAGGCACCTTATACAGTAAAGTGTCGATCTCTTCGTCTATATTTATCTGATAATTAAACTTATCCTTAAACCTTATTTTCTCCAGTTCCAGGTAGAGGTTCAGAGTATCTATTTCATCGCGTAAAGGAACCGATGTATGCTGCGAATTTTCCAGAACTTTTCTCATCAGGCTGGAGAACTTGGTGAGATAATTGTTAGTTGCCAGCTTGTCATGCTGGTACATATAGTACTGGATGGAGTTAAGAGTGTTAAAAATAAAATGGGGATTCATCTGTTGTCGCAGATTTGCCTGCGTTACTTCAGATATTTTCCGGTTCATTTCACTCATTCGTCGCCTGGCATTAATTCTGGCCCTGCTGTAAATAAGAAGAGCTATGGCGACACTTAATACGAAAAGCCCGGTATAGCCATAGATCAGGAGTCTCTGTTTGCTTAACTTCAAAGAGAGTAATTCAAGCTCTTTATTATGAGAATCAGCCTCGTATCGTATCCTGGCATCAGCCAGACCACGAGTATTTGATTCCTTCGTAAGTGAGTCGCTGAATTGCTTGTATAGAACATAAGTTTTATATGCATTTGCTGTATCCTGTGTCTGCAGGTACATATCACTCATATCTTTATAAACCCAGGAACGGTTATAGATATCATTCCCCAGCTTAGCCTGTTCTATTGATTTTATATAGTACTTGAGGGAATTGTCTGTGTCACCAATATCGCGATAAATTGTTCCCAGATTGCCATATGAATTAGCAGAGTACCCATATTTTTTTGATGGGATACTGTAGGAAAGAGATCTGTTATATGCTTTGATAGCTTGTTCATATCTCTTTTCAAGATAATAGTTCCAACCAATATTAGCCAATGATAAAGCGATGAAACTTGTATCTTTTTTAATCAAAGAGATTTCCAGACAATTTTTAAGAAGGGAATCAGCACGATAAAAATCCCTCTTTTTTTCGGTTAAAGATGTTCCAAGCCTGAAGTAGCCGTCTTCAATCTGGTAAGTGTTATTTTCTTTCAGAGCAGCATTAATTAATAGTTCAAGTGTTTTACGGTAATTATTAATATCTCCAATTGCGAGATATACATCCGACATGTTATTGTAACTGATTGGAATATACCCTTCTAATCCTTCTTTTTTAGCAAGTTTAATACTTGATTCAAAATAATCAATGCTCGTCTTAAAGGATCCTGTTCTCAAGTTGTAACGACCGAGAAGGTTCATTGTTTTAATAATTACTTTTTTTTCATTATTGTCAGTGGCTAACTTCATAGCAATTGACGCCTCCTGCGATGTATTGTTGAAGTCACCTGTAAGAAAGAAATACTCAGCCCTGGCAAGATGTAAGAGTGAAGGCATTTCAATATTTTTTTCCCTGCAGATCATTTCAGCTGTATCGATATATGGCTTTATGGTTTTCAGATTTTTGCGACTTTCAACAATACTTAAAGCAATTCTGGTATACCTGTTTACCTCTGCAGTGTCGTTTGAGATGATAAATTTTCGTTTGATGCCAAAACCTGAAGAAGCCGAAGCAGCTCTCAAAGTAAAAAAGGAGCTTATCACGATCAGAACCAGTAATATTTTATTGTAGGTTCTCATAATATAAACAAGCTGTTATGTGATACAAATATAAATAATAAGGAAGCTTTCTTCCCGGGTTAATTTTCAGGTAAAATTGTTTCTGAACAGGTTTTAACATTTTCAACGTACATATAAGAATTAACATAATGCCATTTTATTTTACAATTGGTCGTTTTGAGTTTACAACTGACATATTTTACCTGTTTTATATTTAGTATTTCCAGTGTTCAGATTTAATAAATATAAACCTGTTACAAATATCCGTGGTATATCTATATTATCCAATATACAATTTACGTCCGGTCGGAATTAATTAACAGATACCTGTTTCCCGCTCCGAAGAATATGTGAATTGATTAGTTTTTTACTGAAAAGGTCTTAAATGAATTGCTAAAGTTTAATCTCAACCAGCAGGTCGTCCTTCATTACGTTGGTATTTGGTTTGGCAGAAACCTTTACAATTGTTCCGCTTACAGGCGACATAATTTCATTCTGCATTTTCATTGCCTCAAGAATTAAGAGCGGTTCTCCCCTGAGTACGCTTGCGCCTTCTCTTACCAGCACATCTAATATCTTCCCTGGCATCGGAGCCCTTATAATTTCTTTCTCAGCCTTGTTTTTTGTAGAGTTGAGGACCTTCATCCTTTGAAGTGAAAACGGTGTTTCAACAGTAAATGTATAGCTTATATCGTTGAACAATATCTCATATTTGTTCTGACGTGAACGGACAATTTCAACGGGGTATTTCCTGTTTTTCCATAGAATATATGTGCCATATTTTTCATCAGCCTTCAGTTTGACTTCGTATTCTCTTTTACCAATTCTGATATTTTGTTTAAGAGGCATGGAAAAACTGAATTTTCTGTTTTCCGACGAAAGCGCATACAGTTTTTTTATCTGTAATTTATCACTTGCCATTGTAATAGTCTGATTTAAAATTGGTTTATTCTTTTATTAAGCAACCATGGACTCATCTCTTTTCCATGCTCAAAATCTATATTTATACTGTCATCATTGAGGTTTTCTTCAACAAATAATTTAGTGGCAAGCCATGCTGCAAGCATCTCTTCATATTCGCTGTTCAGATAGTATTTTTCAAGATCTTTTTCAATAAATGATGTTGTAAAGGTCCCATCCTGAAATTTCTGATGTCGCATCAGCATACGGAAGAATGGGAGGGTCGTTTTGGTGCCTTTTATCCAGACTTTATCAAGAGCCATCTTACAAAATTTAATTGCCTCCTTACGGTCTTTCCCTTTTACGATAAGCTTTGCGATCATCGAGTCGTAGCTTGCAACAATTACTGAGCCTGCCTGGACTCCTGTGTCCACTCTGATACAAGAAGCGGAAGGCATGTTCATGGTCAGAATTTTCCCCGGATCGGGAGCAAACCCCGACTGAACATCCTCGGCGTTTATGCGACATTCTATAGCCCATCCCTTAAGTCTGATATCTGCCTGTTTGAACTGTAATTCTTCACCATTGGCGACCCTTATCTGTTGTTCTATAAGGTCTATTCCGGTGACGACCTCAGTTACAGGGTGTTCAACCTGTATCCTGGTGTTCATCTCCATGAAATAGAAATTTTTTTCTGAATCGAGAAGAAATTCAACTGTTCCTGCAGAGTGATAATTTACAGCTTTTGCTATTTCAACAGCCATGCTGCCCATCTGCTTCCTTAGTTTTGAGTCCAGTGCAGAAGAGGGAGCCTCTTCAAGAAGCTTTTGGTGTTTTCGCTGTATGGAACACTCCCTTTCACCAAGATGAATCACATTGCCTTTTGTGTCTCCAAGTATTTGAAATTCTATGTGTTTTGGATTTTCAATATATTTTTCTATAAATACCGATGGATCATTAAAAGCCTTCTCTGCCTCTTTGCTTGCAATGATGAACAGCTTCTCCATCTCATCGGCCTTCCTAACAATCCTCATACCCCTTCCTCCACCTCCGGATGCTGCTTTAATGATTACCGGATACCCTATTTTTTCAGCAATAACAACAGCTTCTTCTTCATCGGATATGTTGCCTTCACTTCCCATAGCCATTGGAATGCCGCCGGCCAGAGCTATTTTACGGGCTATAGTCTTATTTCCCATTTTATAGATTGCATCGGGGGAAGGACCGATGAAAATAATATTGCTGTCGATGCACTTCTGTGCGAAATAAGCGTTCTCAGCAAGAAAACCATAACCCGGATGGATGGCATTTGCATTGGTTTTAAGAGCAATTGCAATAAGTTTTTCAATATCGAGAAATACGGGGATTTCTGAGACATCCTCAGTATTATCATATATTACATCAGCAGATGAAAGATACATGGCATTGGGTTCAACGGCTGTCCTGACTGCAACTGTCTCAATTTTCATCAGACGCGCAGTTTTCATTATCCTTACCGCTATCTCTCCCCGGTTCGCTATTAATATTCTTTTTATCTTCATTATTTTACCTCCCAACCCCCCCACAGGGGGGGCTAATTCTTCAACTATTTAAGTTAATATCTAATGTTATAATTTTGTCTTAGCCTTAACCTTTTTACCCCCCAACCCCCCCCCACAGGGGGGGCTAATTCTTCAACTATTTGAGTTAATATCTAATGTTATAATTTTGCCTTAACCTTAACCTTTTTACCCCCCAACCCCCCCCAGGGGGGGCTAATTCTTTAACTATTTAAGTTGTTATCTAATGTTATAATTTTGTCTTTGCCTTAACCTTTTTACCCCCCAACCCCCCCACAGGGGGGGCTAATTCTTTAACTATTTGAGTTAATATCTAATGTTATAATTTTGTCTTAGCCTTAACCTTTTTACCCCCCAACCCCCCCACAGGGGGGAATCAAGAGCCTACAGCCCTCTGCCTTCTGCCTTCTGCCTTCCGCCTTCCGCCTTACAGCGGCATATTCCCATGCTTTCGCGATGGTACTTTCACCCATTTATTGCTTAATGCGTTAAATGCTGACAGTATCTTTTTCCTGGTGACAGCGGGATCAATAACTTCATCAATATAACCGCTTTCATCAGCAATAAAGGGATTTGCTATTTTGTCGCGGTATTTTTTCACAAGCTCTTTTTTCAGTTCAACAGGATTTTCTGATGCAGCAAGCTCGTTCCTGTAGAGAATGGCTACCGCTCCGTCGGGACCCATTACCGCTATTTCTGCCGACGGCCAAGCAAAACTGAAATCGCCTCCGAGGAATTTGCTGTTCATAACAATGAATGCACCTCCGTACGCTTTTCTCAGGATGATGGTAATCTTTGGAACATTTGCTTCACTGTAGGCGAAAAGCAGCTTTGCCCCGTGACGTATTATCCCCTGATGTTCCTGGTCCACACCCGGAAGGAACCCGGGGACATCCTCAAAAGTAAGGATCGGTATATTGAATGCATCACAGAACCTTATAAATCTGGCTCCTTTGGTTGAAGAATCAATATCCAGCACACCGGCCAGCACTTTTGGCTGATTTGCCACAATAGCTATTGTTTTGCCTTTTAATCTTGCAAAACCTGTTACGAGACTTGCCCCGAAGAGTTCTGACGTTTCAAAAAAGCTGTTCCTGTCAACTATCTGGTTGATAACATCTTTAACATCATATGCTTTATTTGGGTCATCCGGTACTATGTCTCTGAGTTTTTCATTTATATCCGGAATTGAATTGTCATCCGAAACTACAGGAGGGTTTTCGACATTATTGGAGGGAAGATATGCCAGGAACTTTTTAAGTGCCAGGATCGTGTTTTCTTCATCATCATAGATCATGTGAGCAACACCGCTTTTCCGCGCATGAACCTCAGCTCCGCCAAGTGCATCGGATGTTACATCTTCATTAAGCACTTCTTTTACAACATTTGGCCCGGTTACAAACATATAGCTGGTATGGTTCACCATAAAAACAAAGTCGGTAAGGGCAGGCGAATAAACTGCTCCTCCTGCTGCAGGGCCCATGATGACTGATATCTGAGGTATGATTCCTGACGACTGAATAATGTTATGAAAGATAGAAGCATATCCGCTCAGGCTTGCTACACCTTCCTGTATCCTGGCACCCCCGGAATCCATTAACCCGATAATAGGGGCACCCATTTTCAGAGCCATCTCCTGTATCTTGGTGATCTTCTTTGAGTGAACCAGGCCAAGGGATCCCCCCATGACGGTAAAATCCTGTGCGTAAGCAAAAACCAGTCGTCCGTTAATCTTCCCATGGCCTACAATTACCCCGTCTCCGTATTTTCTCTCGATTTTACCAAACTCAACCGGCTGGCTCGCCGGCGTGACAAAAGCATCAATTTCCTCAAAAGTGTTTTTATCGAAAAGAAGGTTAATACGCTCATGTGCTGTGAGCTTACCCTTGACATGTTGCTTCTGTGCATTCTTTGGATTATATTGATCCTTCAGGGCTTCCTCACGCTCAAGAAAAGCTTTATAATGTTTACCCGATACATCCATACCCTATACTTTTAATGTTGGCAAAAATAGTCAATATCAGGGTAAATTCAAAAATATCTATACTGGTTTAAACAATCCATCCTCATTTGACCCGAGCATTCCGGCCCTGAGCATTATATCGCTTGCTTTGTTGAGCTTGCTGATCATAACGCTGTCAATAACCGGAAAATGACGCAATTGTTCAAGTTTATCACCAATATACTCCAGGTCCTCATCGGTAGTAGACCATTCTCTTGAGTTATATCTTGTAAGGTTGAGTGGGGGTGAGTATGACCGTAATGATTTATCTCTGTTGAGATTAAAATAGAAATCAAAATATGACATTACCAGTTCGCGAAGTGACCGGTATACGGGCTCCCTGAACCTGAGTGATGTGAAGTTGGATTTTGCAACGGCTCCCCAATGTCCTCTTTCCTTAAAAACGGCAATAACATGGTCATCATCATTAAAAGCTTTCAAATCAACTATCAAAGGCGGATAGCCAATAAATTCGAGTGCTGCCGCAGCAAACAGAGCACCTTCAAAACAATGAGCCGATCTTTTCTTTATCACCCACCTGGGTGACCTGCATTCATAGACAGGATTATAATCCACTGCATCGAGAAAACCCTGAATCTTATCAGGGTCTTTCATCGTCTTCAGAAATTTTATTTCATCGTTATTCCAGGACATATAAATATAGTTGTTAGTTGCTTGGTGCTTGGTGCTTGGTGCTTGGTGCTTGGTGCTTGGTGCTTGGTGCTTGGTGCTTGGTGCTTGGTGCTTGGTCCAATATTCTTAACCTGGGGCCCTAAACCCAGCACCCAGTACCCAGCACCCAGTACCCAGTACCCAGTACCCAGTACCCAGTACCCAGTACCCAGTACCCAGTACCCAGTACCCAGTACCCTACGTCAGCCCCCTGATAATCTCCCTCATCTCCCCATACTGTTCTTCCATGCTCATCACAAGCTTGAACTGGGTTCTTGCTCTCTGCAGATTCTGTGTCTCGTAATGGATCTTGAAATAATTATCACCATCGATATAATCAGTCAGAAAGCGCAAACCAATAGTATAGGTTATCAGTCTGGGAGCAAATGCAAGGTATTCTTTTTCAGTATTATTAAGTGTGTTTCCAGTTTCAGATAGATATCCTTCAGAATAAGCCCTGAAACGATCAATATCCACATATACTTTCGAAAGATCTGTTTCATCTTCCGATGCAGGATTGGCAGCTGTTCTTATGGCATCACCGAAATCATAGTGAACATATCCCGGCATTACGGTATCGAGGTCAATTACACATAAAGCCTTATCATTTTCATCCAGCAGAATATTATTGAATTTTGTATCGTTATGTGTGATGCGTATTGGAATTTTGCCTTCGCGGCCCAGGCGGAGAATTATCTTCATTTCTTCAGCTCTCCTGATTACATGGTCAATCTCTTCAGTGACGCTTTCCACCCGGCCAACAGTATTTTCCTTTATTTTCAGATAAAATGTATCCAGCCTTTTCTCAATATTATGAAACCATGGAATAGTCTCAAAAAGAGGACCGCCCGGCATATCTGACAGCATAGCCTGAAACCTGCCGATCGCCTTTCCTCCTTCAAAAGCTTTATCCGGACTGTCAACAATATTATATGAATGATGCCTGGAAATAAAGATATACATCCTCCAGAAGCTACCCTCTTTATCCACAATCCAGCTTTTCCCTTCTTTCGAAGGGATCAGGCTGAGACACTCTCTTTTAATTTCAGAGCCGAAGATCTGGCTTAATTTGTTTTTCAGATGAATTGTGACCCTTTCAATATTATTCTGAAGTTCAGGAATGTTTTTGAATACTTTATTGTTCAGCTTCTGAAGAATATAATCATCCTTATCCTTTTCAGCGGTTTCCACCCTGAAGGTATCGTGAATATGCCCGCTACCGTAAGGTTCACCGGACAGATATGAACCATCAGCTTTAAAGGAATCAAATATTTCTTCAAGAGTAACCCTCATATTATTTACCCGCTTTATGACCTATAAAAGCATAATACATTATTACCAGGTAGGATGGTACGCAAATCCAATATGCTGTCTGGGTGGTAAATAAAACTGCCAGTTTACCATAGGCAAGAGGAATTAATGCGCCACCTGCTATTGCCATAATCAGCATTGCAGATCCGGTTTTTGTGAATTTCCCAAGACCTGATATTGCCAGAGGCCACATGGCGGGCCATACCAGCGAATTTGCAAGTCCCATCAGTGCAACAAAAAGAACGGTTATCGGGAGAACCAGTTGCAATGGCTTGAAAGTAGTCGGGTCGAAGAAAGGTATTGTTATAACTGATGTTGCAGGAATAAGGATCGCCCCTAGAGCAAAAATGACGCCAAGAATGGTGCAAATCTTCAGGGCATTTCCCTGTTTAATGTATTTCGGTATAAATGTAATACCAATGAGGTATCCAATTATCATACTCAGCATGGTAAGAGATGCGTAATATTTGGCCGACTCCATGGGGATCTTCAGCGACTGGCCATACCTGATTATGGTATCTCCGGCAATCACCTCTACCCCAACGTAGAAGAATAGTGCAAGAACACCTAACAAAAGGTGGGGGAATTGCCAGATGCTTGTTTTCTTAACTTCACTTTGCACTGAAGCTGTCTCTTCCTTCTCAGTATCTACATCCGGGAGATGGAAAAATTTCAGCAGAAGCCCCAGGATAACAAGAATGACTGCCATTATAATATAGGGCATTATTACCCTTTGGGCAAGTTCATCAAGTATAACAGCTTTTGAAGCGGCATCGGCAACCCGGGCAAGCTTATCTTCCAGTATTTGTGAATCCTTAAGGATAATACTTGCAAGAATAATTGGAGCAATAGCACCGGCAAATTTATTTGCAATACCCATAATACTTATTCTCTTTGCGGCGCTTTCACGTGGTCCTATTATGGTAATATATGGGTTTGATGCAGTCTGAAGCAGGGTAAGTCCGGTACCCATTACAAAAAGTCCGGTAAGGAAAAGTCCAAAAGTCCTTGTCAGGGCAGCAGGAATGAAAACCAGACATCCGACTGCCATTATCCATAGACCAACTGACATTCCATCTTTGAATCCTGTCCTTTTCAGTATAGGTGTCATTGGCAGGGCCATGACAAAATAAGCGATGTAAAATGCTGCTGTAACAAAATAGGCCTGGAAATCATTGAGTTCACATGCGGTTTTGAGAAATGGAATAAGAATACTGTTAAGCCACGTTACAAAACCAAAAATGAAAAAAAACAATCCGATGACTGAAACGGAAAAAATATAATCTTTCCTGCTGATTTCGTTTGATGAACTTGTGTCTGTCATGACCTGAGGTTTTAAAGGTTAAGTTTTGCACTGAAGCATTCAAAACTAAGCTTTTTAAATGACTGAACCAAGAAAAATAAAATTTGTTTTTTTAGTTCAAAAGTTATAGAACTAACACAGATTTATTTTAAATTTACTGGCCGGAACCAACATAAAAATCAGTTATGCCAATTCAGGACAGCAGGACCCGTGAAACAATTGAAGAAACAGGCAAAGTACTTGAGAATTTTGGCTTTACACCCATGCAGGGAAGAATAATTGCATATTTCACGGTCAGCGATCCTCCTGAAAAAACATTCGATGAACTGGTCCAATACTTTAATGCGAGCAAAAGTTCCGTGAGTAATTCATTGAATTACCTGTTGCAGAATAAGATCATTGATTATAAGACAATAGCATCTGATCGCAAGCGATATTTTTATTTAACGGATTCCTTTTTTGTTGTATATTTTGTCAAAGTCCTTGAAAATGTTTCCAGGTTAAAGGAGTATGCCTACAGGATTGTTTCGATGCGTACACCGGAATTCCCTGAAGCAAACGAAAAGATATTGAAATGGATCGAAAATGCCAATAAGTTCCAGGAGAGCATCGGTAAAGCGCTGGATTCAATTAAAAATGAAAAAGCCTGAGGGAAAGAGCTGTCATCCCGAGTCTCCATACATTTTTTTTGTACATCAGGGATTATAACAATTGTTGTTGAGGAGTGCATATGAGACAGGAAATGGGATGAATTGATCCAAAAATGAGCGGCTAAATAATTGTTTAACAATTACTCCCCATTGCTCCACGCGGCTCTGAAAGAGCCAAAGTTGAATAACCCCTGGCGCAGCCAGGGGTAGCCTGCTACTCAATCTATTGCAGCTCTGGAGGAGCTGAATATTATTTTGCTGAAATTACTTTTCATCAACTTCCCAGACTGACTATAATCTGTTCCTGAAAACTTTATTAAGCCCCTTCAGGGCTTTAAATCAGTATGTTGATTGTACCCCCGGCTTCACCGGGGGTTATTCATATTCAGCCACTTCGTGGCTTGAAGAAACAGAATTTGTAAACTAGATTCTTAAATCAAATTTACAAGTATGTCTTAATCTGTGAAATATAAAATGTTGTCAATGGTAGCGTTAGCGAGGAATCTCCAGATCGCATCTCGTACGTTTCTTTATTGGTGTCCAGGTAATCTCATAGGATAATTTCGTTCCGTTTTGGGCAACGTAGTTTTCTTTGACAACGATAACGAAGTGAAGGTGTTAGCGGAAGTGACCAGCGAGGAACTTCCATATCCCTTTTCTTTTTCAGCCTTTTCCTAAAATCTTTCTCGATTTCATTCCAAGGTATCCTCCATGGTGCCTTTTTGCATAATCTCCGGCATTGAATCCGATTTTTTCCATCATCAGTACCACAAGTGCATCTCCTATAACAGTCATTACAGTTGTGGAGGTGGTAGGAGTAAGGCCGAGCGGGCAAACTTCAGCAGGTGAGCCGGTAAGAATATAACTATCAGCCTTTTGTGCAAGAGGGCTGTTTTCATTACCAGTGATTACTATTACCGGAATTGCCGGGTAGAGGTTATTCTTAAGGTCGATCAGTTCAATAATCTCCCTGGTTTTGCCTGAATTGGAAATAGCAAGAAGCACATCATTCTCCTGTAGTATACCCAGATCACCATGCTGGGCTTCACTCGGATGCAGAAAAATGGAGGGTGTGCCCGTAGAACTGAAAGTAGTTGCAATGTCGTGAGCAATCTGACCGGCTTTTCCCATTCCGCTGGTAACAAGTTTCCCTTTTTTCCGGTGAACATGATTGTGAATAATATTAATTGCATCTTCAAAACTGCCGGTAACAGGAATGTTCCTGATTGCAGATGCTTCATTATTAAATATTTCTTTAACTCTCTCTGTCATAAAGCTCTCATAAATAAAGTTATGCCAAAGTTATCAAAAAAAACATCCTGCAAATAAGAACTCCTGTTTTTTTGGCATTCAGCTCAGAGCTCAGGGCTCAGGGCTCAGGGCGTAGGGCTTAGGGCTCAGGGCTCAGGGCTCAGGGCTCAGGGCTCAGGGCTCAGAGCCTAGTGTCTGGGGCCCAGCGTCTAGCGTCTAGCGTCCAGCGTCTTATTGTTGTTAATAACTTTAATCAATTTTTCCATTCTCCTTTAATATTAATATCGGATACGCATAGTAAATTTAAAGCTCATTTGGTTTAGTATCATATAATAAAAAAAATGTTCAGACATGCCGCGGCCATAGGAGCTGATATCGGCCACGATTCCATCAGGATTGCTGTTGTAAGGATGGAGGGTGAAGTCATTGCTTCAAAAGCGTTTCCATTAAATGAAAAACAATCAAAGGAATACCTTATTGAAAGGCTACTGGAAGCTATCCGTGATATGCGGAAAACTGTCGCACCGGAAAGCGTGAATCCAATTTGTACCGGTATTTCCGTAAAAGGATTTATTGATCATCAGAATGGCCTGGTGCTGGGACCTGACCAGGGAATAGAAGGCTGGACAAATGTGCCTCTTGCAAAGATTATCAACCAGGAATCGGGACTCCCCGTATTTATCGGTAATGATGCCAATATGATGACTATTGCAGAACACCGATTTGGAGCGGGAAGGGGATTCAACAACATTATTTTTATTGCCCTTCGAACCGGTATTGGAGGCGGAATAATCATAAATGGTAATCTTTACAGGGGAGTGAACAATGCTGGCGGTGAGGTGGGCCAGATGATAATAAATTTTGAAGGAGGGATAAGCGATAAGGGGATAAGAGGATCATACGAGCACTTTGCTTCTGCATCGGCATTAGTGAGAAGATATTATGAGTTACTGGATGAACCTCACCGGAAAAAGAAACTCTCATGCAAAGAGATCTTTGAATTAAGCTATAAAAGATCTCCGCTGGCAGTTAAAGTTGTCAGAGAAAATGCAAATTTAGTTGGCATAGGGATAGCAAACCTTATAGCCATTTTTGCTCCTGAGATAATAATCCTTGGCGGAGGTATGTCTGAGGCCAGGGACAGCTATTTTAAAATGATCATAAAAAGCGCTGTTTCAAATTCGCTTGAAAATTGCAGGTCGGAAGTGAAGATAGAAAGGGCACATCTCGGATCATCTGCTTCGTTGCTCGGGGTGGCATATTATGCATTGATCAGGCTGGCGGGGAAGAGTGTTTGAAAACTTATGGCTCAGAGCACAGAGCACAGAGCACTGAGCACTGAGCGTAAAGCGTAGAGCGTAGAGCGCAGAGCAGTGAGATGTGAGATGTGAGATGTGAGGCTCCCTTAGACTCAATTGTCGCGAGCATTCAACATCTAATTATTTCAGTTCGTACTTAAATAGAACTGTTTGGTCAAAATTCAGATCGTTGCTAATTATCTCAGAATTTATTCTTTTATTTTAGTACTCTGAACAAGCCGATCGTATAATCAGCGAACAGACTTTTTAAGCTTTTTGATTAGTTGAATTTTATTTAATTTAATTTAGCACATTCACCATTACCTCCTGCAGCTTGGATACACTCACCTGCAGGCAACTCTAATACTGATAGGTGTTAATTTCTTTTTTATTGTTCTGTCTGTTACACTTCGTAGTATTGGAATAATCTGGCTCATGACTGTTATTGTCGGTTTAGCATGTACACTGACTTATTTCCTTGTGAACACAGTAAAAATTCGAAAGATAAAGGCATTCGAATTGAACCATTCTTTATTTATGTCATTTGAAATCTGGAAAGAGAAGTACAAAGTAAAAGGATTAGAAGAAAATAAAAACGAAAAGGTTGATGTGGAAAAATATGCTGAAATAGTCAACGCAAATGTAAACTGATCGTTTTATAACATAATGGCTGAGGCTGTCTCAAAAGGGCAGCCTTTCTTTTTTGATCCCGCTTTTTTACCCCTTTTTTTGCGTCTGTCCCGATAGCTATGTATTTCTTCATAATTATTGTAAAAGTTTATATATTTGATTTTATGAACTTATGCCATGACAAGGACAGAAAAGCGACGCTTCAATGCCAGGGGTGGCATATTATGCAATGATCAGGCCGGCGGAGAAGAGTATTTAAAACTTGTTGAAAGATGTTCATCAACAAATGGTAACGTTTCGTCTATTAATATGATATTGTTAGTAAAATACAGGACCTCAGGCAAAAGTAATTCTTATAATTCTCTTATATTCGCATAGTTAATAAATAACACTTAACTCTTAATTAAAATGATCCACAGCAGTAAAACTTTATTTGTTCGTTTTCATAAGTATCTGAATATATCAGGTTTAGTAATTCTATTGGGCTTTTTATCATCCTGTGTAACACATCGCAATCTGGAATACCTTAAGAACAAGAATAAAAACGTTATCGCCTTTAAAGAAGCTCAATTACCAGATTACAGGCTGAAGCCAAACGACGGACTTTATATACAGATCAAAAGCCTTGACGAGGCAGCTGCAAATGTGTTTTCTAATAACATGCAGGACAACTATGTGGGATCACTTCAACCTTATGGTGCCTCACTCGTCTCATATACAATAGACAAAGATGGGTATCTTATTCTGCCCATAGTCGGCAAAATCCTGGTAAAGGATAAAACGGTACCGGAAGTCAGTGCTATGTTGAAAGATTCATTCAGCCATATCTTAAATCAGCCAATAGTTTCGGTGAAACTGGTAAATCGTTTTGTATCAGTAATAGGAGAGGTCAAAAACCCTGGCAATTTTTCTTATTCCCAGGAAAAGTTTACAATATACGATGCGTTAGGTTTAGCTGGAGATATAACTGATTACGGTAATCGTGGTAAAATAATTCTGGTCCGGAACGAGAATGGAGAAAATGTACGGATAAATCTTAATCTGAATAAATCTGAGGTTCTTTCTTCCAGCTACTATTATCTCAGGCCAAACGATATAGTGTATGTAATGCCGCTAAGGAAAAAGTTCTGGGGTTTAAGCCAGTTCCCTTATGGTACAATATTATCTGCTTTAACCACAGGACTGCTGTTTTATAGTATCATAAAATAAGTTTATATAAAAATGTAATTTATTAAGCATTATGGCTCAGAGTAAGAACATTAACCAGGAAGAAAGCGATCTTAAGAAAATCAAAGAGCTGATATTCAGGAATTACAAATTATTCATTGCGGGAATAATAGTTGCTCTTGGACTGGCGTATATTGTAAACAAGTATTCTACACCTGTATATAAGATCTCTGCATCTGTTCAGATTAAAGAAGAAACAAAACAGGGAGCACAGAATCCTAATGATTTCATAAATACTGGTTTATTCAGTCTCAACCAGAACTTTCAGAATGAACTATTGATCTTAAAATCATCCCCTGTCATTGAGAAAGCCATTGAAAACCTTGGTTTATCGGTAAGTTATTACCGCGAGAAAGGATTTCAGTATCTTGATGCCTATAAAGATACGCCATTTCAGATAATATTGAAGCCTAATCATGTTCAGCCGCTTAATGTCATGTTTTACATCTCATTTGTGAAAAAAGGCTATTTTGAACTAAGAGCAGAATCGGGACAAACATCTTTCTTTAATTTTGAGAAGAATGAGGTTGCATATGAGAAGGACGAATGGAGTTATGTACAATATGGTAAGGTTGGTGAACCGATTGAGAGCCCAGATCTGGCTTTTACTGTTGAACAGGACAGTATAAATGAGATTCCTGACAAAGAATCATCGTGGTACGGATTCGAATTTACCGACATTCCTTCTCTGGTTACACAATACCAAAAAGAACTTGAATTTAAAAATGTTGATAAGTTGTCCACTGTGGTTGAAATCAACCTTAAAAGTGAATCTCTGTTAAAAGGGATAGACCTGGTAAATGAAATTATGAACGTCTCTTCGAGGCAAAACCTGGACCGGAAAAACAATCTGGCAAATAAGACGATTGAGTATATTGAAAAGCAGGTGAAAGATGTTTCCGACTCACTGAATAAGACTGAAGACAGGCTGCAAAGATTCAGGTCATCAAACCAGGTGTTAGACATTAACCAGCAGGCAAACTCCATTTCTTCGCAGTACACAAATCTGCAAAACCAACAGGCAGAACTGACTATACGTAAAAAATATTATGATTATGTATCGGGTTACCTTTCGAAAAATGACAATTTCTCGAATATGATCGTTCCCGAATCAATCGGGATCCAGGATCAGTTGCTGAATAGCCTCATAAAAGATCTTATTGCTGCGCAGGCACAGCGGGCGAACCTGATTGAAAATAACCAGGAAAAGAACCCTTTAGTTCAGAAGCTTGGCATCCAGATTGATAATATTAAGAAAACTATTTCGGATAATATTTCTGCATCAAGCAGGACCACAGGTGTCTCTATTGATGAAATGAACAAACGGATCCGGAAAATAGAAGGAGAAATAGGCCGGATGCCTGAGACTCAGCGACAGTTAGGTAAAATTGAGCGAAAATATAATTTAAACGATGCCATTTATAATTATCTGCTGGAGAAACGCGCTGAAGCTAAAATAACAAAAGCTTCCAATGTACCTGACGACATCATAATTGAACCTGCTAAAATGGTGGGTTTTGGACCAGTATCTCCTAATAAAAAATTGAATTACCTTGTTGCATTGTTTTTAGGGTTTGCAGTACCTTTTGGTTTTGTATTAACGAGAAATGCGCTTACTGACAAAGTTGATACACAGGATGACATAGATACCCTTACAGATATACCAGTATTGGGGAAAATCATGCATAACAAATATAAAACAAATAATGTGATGCTTGAATTTTCCGAATCAGGTATCGCAGAATCATTCAGAACGCTTCGCACCAATCTTGATTTTTCTATAAAAGACAGACAAAAGAAAGTGATCCTGGTGTCTTCATCCATTGGAGGAGAAGGGAAATCGTTTATTGCTCTCAATATTGCGATGAGTTATGCCCAGTTAGGCCGAAGGACAATCCTGGTTGATTTTGATATGAGAAAAAGAAATATATATTTTGATAAAATAGAAATTCATAAGAAGGGACTTGGTGCTTACCTGTCTGATAATGTCAGCCTTGAAGATATAATTATCAAATCACCGCATGAAAATCTTGCATACATAGTATCAGGTGAGGTGCCTTCTAATCCTTCTGAATTACTGGGTGGTGCTAAAACTGTAAACCTGATAACCAGGCTAAAAGATGACTATGAATATGTTGTGATGGATTCTCCCCCTTTGGCCCAGTTTACTGATGCCAACCTGTTGATCAATTATGCTGATTTAACTGTAGTGGTAGCCAGGTTTCAATATACGGTGAAAAAAGCATTCACACTGGTTATGAAGGATCTGAAACAAAAAAATATTACTAATGTTTGTATCGTATTGAATGATAACAAGTATAGGCGCGACCAGTATGGGTATGGATATGGATATAAGAACAAAGCGGATAAAAGAAAAGGGTAAGAAGTAAGAAGTAGGAAGTAAGAAGTTGGAAGTAAGAAGTGAGAAGTAAGAAGAATGCCAGTTGATAAGTAGCAAGCCTGCGAAATTATAACATAAGCAGCAAGTTTTTAAGTAGAATGAAAGCTTGACATAAGGCTGTCAGGCTTAGTACAGTTTAGTATTAATATTGAAAATATCAATATAGAAATTTCAAAATCTATCCGGGCTGATAATACAGTTATAGCTTAGATTTTGAAATATTTTTCTTTTTAGCAGATAACCCTTGTTAGCACAGATCCTGTGACTGACGGGGCGAAAGCATGCGAATTATGTTGAAAATTACTAACGAACAGCCCTGATTAACTTAATCTAAATTGCAGTGTGTGGATTTGTAGGAATAATAAGCAGAAACGAACAGGTAATCAATAAAAATGTTCTGAAAAGCATGGCAGATGTAATTCACTACAGAGGCCCTGATGAAGAAGGACTATATGTTGATGGCCCTGTAGGTTTTTATCATAAGAGGTTATCTATTATTGATCTTTCAACAGGCAGACAACCCATGTCTTTCAATAATTGTACTATTGTATATAACGGAGAAATCTACAATTATATTGAGTTAAAAGATGATCTTAAAAAGAAAGGGCATCATTTTGCGACAACATCCGATACAGAAGTAGTCCTGCATATGTATCAGGAATTCGGAGATGATTTTATCAATAATCTGAATGGAATGTTTGCCTTTATTATTTATGACAAAAACAGAAACAGATTATTGGTTGCAAGAGATCATTTTGGCATTAAACCTTTATACTGGTACCAGGATGATAAGAAAATTGTTTTTGGCAGCGAAATCAAGGCAATACTCAAACATCCTGATATTATTGCAGAGCCTGACAGGAAAAACCTTAATGAATATCTGACATTTCAGTTTATACTTGATGAAGGAACAATGTTCAGAAATATCTTTAAAGTATTACCAGGGCATTATATGACCATTGATCTTTTTTCAGGCAAGTTGCAGAGGATTAAATACTGGGAACCTGATTTTAAAACAGACAGATATCATACCGAAGAGTATTTTATTGTCACATTGGGTGAAATTCTGGATCAGACAATCTCTCAGCAGTTGAGAAGCGATGTTAATCTTGGATCGTACCTTAGTGGTGGAATTGATTCTTCATTTGTAACCATCTTGTCTGCATCCAAATATGGCAAGCAGTTCACATCTTTCACAGGAACATTTGAAGAGGGTCCGGAGTACAATGAGCTTGATTATGCCAGGGAAGCAGCAAAAGCAGCTGGTTCTAAACTTTATAAGGTTATCCCGACCGAAAAGGAGTTTATTGAACTTCTCCCAAAATTAATCTGGCACCTGGATGAACCAGTTGCGGGACCAGGAGTTTTTCCACAGTATATTGTATCAAGACTTGCTTCAGAACATGTAAAAGTAATACTTGGCGGACAGGGCGGGGATGAAATATTCGGAGGATACGCCAGGTACCTCGTCGCATATCTTGAACAGGCATTGAAGGGCGCCATATATGAGAACAATGAAGAAAAGGAACATATTGTTTCCCTTAGTTCTATTCTTCCTAACTTGCCTTTCTTACGTACTTATACTCCAATGATTAAGAATTTTATGAGTGCTGATCTGTTTGAACCTATGGACAGGAGATACTTTCGTTTGATAAATCGTATTGGATCCTCAGAATCATTTTTGACCAGGGAGTTCATGGCTGACTACCATGAAAATGAAATTTTTGAAAGTTTTTCCACGCTATTTAATCACCCTGATACTCTGAGCTACTATAACAAGATGACTCATTTTGATATGGTGGCAAGCCTTCCGGGATTATTGCAGGTGGAAGATCGGGTAAGCATGGCAGTCTCAATTGAATCAAGGGTACCTCTTCTTGACAGAAGAATTGTCGATTTGATTTCATGCATGCCTGCAGGTATGAAATTCAAGGGTGGTGAAATGAAGTATCTGCTTAAGAGAACTATAAAAGATATGATGCCAGAAAAAATTATGAACCGCAAAGAAAAAATGGGATTTCCTGTCCCGCTTCATCTTTGGGCAAAGAATCTTGCAAAAGATTTTATTCTTGATACTATGTCATCACAAAATGCAAGGGGAAGAAATATCATAAACTCAAAATATGTTGAAAATCTGATAACTGCAGAACGTCCATTCGGACGTGGATTATGGGGCCTTTTGTGCCTTGAATTATGGTTTCAGCAATTTATAGATAAGAATAATTAATCATTTTATTAATTATTTCATGGCAAATAAACCTTCACCTATCAGTCCGGAAAATTGGAAAGTAACCAAAATAGGAGTTATCGGACCCGGAATTGTTGGCATGCCAATGGCGGCAATGCTCGCCTCTGCCAGGATAAAAATCGGAACAGATGAACCTGCAAAAGTTATTGTTATTCAACGCGAATCTGTTAATTCTGGATGGAAAGTTGATGCAATTAACTCGGGCAAATCTGTAATCGGAGGAATCGAACCTGATCTGGACTGGATAACACATCAGGCCGTAAAAGCAGGCTTGCTCTCAGCGAGCCATGATTTTTCACAACTTACGGACGCTGACGTAATTCTGGTTTCAGTTCAGACTGATAAGAAAAACTTTGAACCTGATTATGGTCCTATGTTTGGCGCGCTCGGGAAACTGGCAGAAGCACTTAAGAACAAGCCTCCTGATAAAGTGCCGCTGGTGATTTTTGAGTCCACTCTGGCTCCGACAACCATGATAACCCTCTTCAGGGAACATTTTGAAAAATACGGTTTATATGAAGGGAAAGATATTTTACTTGGAAACAGTCCCAACAGGGTAATGCCCGGGCGTCTCGTTGAACGGATCAAAGATTCAGACAAGCTTGCAGGCGGATTACATCCTGTCACACCAAAATTGATATCAAAACTGTACAACCACATTGTAACCAAAGGCACAGTTTTTCAGACTAACAGCCTTACTGCAGAAATTGTAAAGACCCTGGAAAATGCCTACAGGGATGTGAGAATAGCATTTTCAACTGAAATTGTACGCTACTGCGATAACCATAATATTGACTTTTATGAGATGAGAGAGAAAGTCAATTCACTTTTGTCGCAATCGGATAAAGCTTCCACCGATCCTAATGCTGTTCCGAGTGCAGGTATACTGATACCTATGTTAGGTGTAGGTGGGCATTGTCTCCCCAAAGATGGAATTCTTCTCTGGTGGAGAAATATTGAAAGAGGAACGGATACTTCATCAAGTTTAATTCTAACTTCAAGAATAATTAATGACGAATCTCCCGCTCATACATATCATCAGGCTGAGAGCTTTTTTGGCAGTTTGAAAGACAAAAAAATTGCCTTGCTCGGTGTTGCTTACAGATTCAATTCGGAGGATACCAGAAACTCACCAACACTTGTTCTTGCCAATTATCTAAGGACCCTGAAGGTATCTTACATTATGCATGATATGTATGTTAAGAAGGATGACCAGAATCTCCTCAAATTCGGACAGGAATCTTATTTTACAGGAGATTTGACTGAAGCCTTAACTGATGCAGATTACGTTTTTATGTGTACTGCGCATAAGAAATATATTGGCGAAAGCGTTAAGATTCTGTCATACAGCAAGATAAAAGGTGTAATGGACGCCTGTAATATATACAATGCTGGTATGTTTGCCTCATCAGGCAGCCTTTATAATGGAATAGGAAGGGGAACAGGAAAACCTGAACCGGGATTCATTGATTTTGTATATGAAAGCTTCAGAGCCATGGAAAAAGGTCTTGGACTTGAACTGTTAAGACTAATTGAGTTCTATAATAATAATTATGCTTACGATGATTTTAATAAAGTTGACTATTCTGAAGTGCAGAGATTAGCGAAAACATGTTCTACCGGTTGTGAGATAGCTAATCCCGGAAAAGTTGAGGTCATCCCCGAGTATAATGGATTCTCGAGCCAACTGGTCCGGTGTGCATTTAAAAGTTGAAATTATCAGAAAAAATATGACTGACCAACCAAAATCATGGGGCATAATAGGTGGAGGAATCATGGGGATGACGCTTGCCCTTCGTCTTGCTCAGAGAGGAGATAAGGTTACTATTCTGGAATCTGCACCCAAGCTGGGAGGTCTGACGGCAGCTATAGAAATGGATGGCGTCGTATGGGATCGCTTCTATCATGTTATTCTGATGTCCGACGTAAATACCAGGAAAATTATCAGGGAAATAGGTCTTGAGAATGAATTAAAATGGGTAGAAACCAAAACCGGATTTTTCTCCGGAGGTAAGTTATATTCCATGTCGAATATTTTTGAATTTATGAAATTTCCACCTATCAATCTTATTGATAAATTCAGGCTTGGACTGACAATAATTTTTGCATCCCTGATAAAAGACTGGAAAAGGATGGAGGGAATCCCTGTGGAAAAATGGCTTATAAGATGGTCGGGTAAAAGAGTTTTTGATAAAATCTGGATGCCATTGCTGAAAGCAAAACTTGGCGACCTGTATAAGTCAACTTCCGCATTATTTATCTGGACAACCATACAAAGGATGTATGAAGCCCGACGGACCGGTTTGAAAAAGGAGATGTTTGGATATGTTTCGGGAGGATATGATAAAATCAATGCGGCCTTTGAACAAAAACTAAAAAGCCTGGGAGTAGAAATTATTCTGAATGTCAAGGTAAAAAAAGTCGACAGGGACTACGTTAACAAGTTGATAATTGAAACTGATTCGCCTGTTCCTTATCATTTTGATAAAGTTATTTCCACTCTTAACTCTAATATCTCAGTTCGGATTGCTCCTTCGCTTACAAAAGAAGAAATTGACAGACATATGGCCATCAGATATCTTGGAGTAGTTTGCCCATCAATTTTACTTCGACGCCCGATCTCAAAATATTATGTCACCAATATTACAGATAGCTGGACACCTTTCACAGGAATTATTGAAATGACAGCTCTTGTTGATCCTAAGGAACTGGGTAATCGCAGCCTTGTTTATCTGCCAAAATATGTTGAACCCGGAGATGACTTATTTCTTAAGGAAAGCGAAGAACTGCGAGAGTACTTTTTAAGACCTTTATTTAAAATGTATCCTGACTTATCAGATAAAGATGTTACATATTGGAATGTTTCATCTGCGCGAATAGTTTTTGCGTTGCCAACATTGAATTACTCTGAAAAACTTCCATCCATAGCAACATCTTTGGAGGGATTCTACATTATTAATTCAGCCCAGATAATTAACGGTACTCTTAATGTTAATGAAACCGTTCAGGTGGCTGAATCCAAACTTAAAGAAATTTTAGATAACCTGTAGTGAAAAAAGAAAAACCCTTTGCTTCACTTTCGCTGGATCTTGACAACCAGTGGTCATATATGAAAATTCATGGGGATGAAGGATGGGATAAGTATCCATCATATTTTGATATTTTCATCCCTCATATTCTTGATCTCCTCGATGAATTGCAACTGAAGATTACATTTTTTATAGTCGGAAAGGACACCGAATCAGAAGAGAACGGGAAATACCTGCGGATGATAACAAACAGGGGTCATGAAGTTGGTAACCATTCCTATAATCATGAATCCTGGCTTCAATCCTATTCATACGAAAAAATTGAAAAGGAAATAATCGATGCCGAAGAAGCCATTGAAGAATCAACAGGTCAGAAGCCGCGGGGTTTCAGAGGCCCCGGATTTAGCTGGAGCATTGATTTACTGAAAGTATTAGAGGACCGTGGTTATTTATATGATTCTTCCACACTGCCTACTTTCCTGGGTCCACTAGCGCGGATGTATTACTTCTCGAAATCAGGTTTATCAAAGGAAGAAAAAAGTGCACGGAAGGAGCTTTTTGGAAAGTTCAGCGAGGGTTTCAGGAAGTTAAAACCTTATTATATCCACCTGGGTGGAGAAAAGAAAATAATGGAAATCCCTGTTACTACTATCCCGATCTTCAGGCTCCCTTTTCATTTGAGTTATTTAATTTACATTAGCAATATATCACTGACAATCATGAAGCTATATTTAAATATAGCAATTTTATTATGTAGACTGACACACACTCCAATCAACTTCTTACTTCATCCATTGGATATAATAGGTGGCGACAAAATACAAAAGCTTGCATTTTTTCCGGGCATGAATATTAAAACAGAAAAGAAAGTAATGGTATTCAGGACCGTATTACATAAATTAAAGTATAATTATAAGATTGTTGCGATCTCTGAAATGATAAATAATGCCGGAAACCGGTCAGATATTCACAATAATCATAAGCATGCATGAATTGTTCTTTATGATGAAGTGTCGATTTGTTAGGGTTTGTCAAATTTATTTTAGAAATTGTAGAGATAATTCAGGTTAACCTTGTTCTCACTTATCCGGCAGAAAATCACTTCTCTGCATTTTATCTAAGAACAGTATATATAACAAAATGGAAGAAAAAGAACATTTCACTAAGTCAAAACCTTTAGTTTCTATCGTCATCCCCGCTTATAACGAAGAAACCATAATTGTTAAAAACCTGACACTGATATGTGATTATACAAAAGTTCTTAGCGAGGGATATAATTGGGAAGTGATATTT
>CAWFFK010000005.1:0-93765 GCA_963815075.1 uncultured Bacteroidales bacterium | reverse complement strand
TCTTCTTGATGGATTCGATGAAGTTGGAGCTCAAATATGGGGAGTGATGATTCTTCCAAGCTAAAACAAATTAGGGCAAGTGCATTGTCAGCAGTCAAAGATTTAATACAAAAAACTACAAGCCCAATAATTATTTCAGGGAGAGAGCATTATTTTAATTCAAATGAGGAAATGTTTGAAGCAATCGGGCTAAAATCTTCTGAGACAGAAATTCTTAGATGTAAGGATGAATTTACAGTTGAAGAGATGAACAATTACCTGAAAAACCTTGCCATAACAACTGATATACCAATTTGGTTGCCACGAAGACCATTAATATGCCAAATTATAAACTCTTTAAAAAGAAAAGATAAAGAATATGTTTGTCAATTCTTATAGTGCAAGTGAATTCTGGGACACCTTAATTTTAAGCATTTGTGATAGAGAAGCTAAGATTTCACCTTTGCTAGATTCAAAAAATATTTTTAGTGTTCTTAAGGAATTGTCTCACCTAACAAGAAATAAACAATTAAATGTAGGTCCCATTTCAGTGACCGAAATTAGCAAATCATTCCTCCGCCTAGTAGGACACCCCCAGTGGACGAATCTGCTGTAATGCTTCAAAGGCTGCCAGCATTGGGGAGAATATCTTCAGAAAGTACTGACAGGCAATTTATTGATCACTATATTCTTGATGGTTTAAGAGCAGAACATTTAATTGATGCAGTATATAACAATACGGTTGAATATTATGGAAGAAGTTTGGATTAATCCAATTCATAATATTGGTATAGAAATAGTTGCTAAAAGAATGTTCTCAGACAAAAGTGCTTTCAGTTTTATCGATTTCCTAAAAAAATCATTGACCTACGTTAATAAAGTTCTTTCAGGAGATATTTTAGCGTCATTAATCTACTATTCTTCAAAATTGCCAATTGATTTGGGAGGATTGGTTCTAGATAAGTCTTCAATTTTTTCCATAAATTTCTCAAAAAGTTTGGCTGACAATTTCATAATTGTGGATTCATTTATTGATGAACTAGATATCTCAATGTACAGCTTTTCAAAAGTTACACTGAAAGATTGTCTTATTAAAAATATTTATGGCATTTCGAGTGATGATAATCTCCCAGTATATATGGCTAGTTGTATTGTTGAAGTATTTGATCCTTCTCCAATGGAAATTAGGACAAATTTCTAGACATTAAACCATCTCATATGATTTTGATATCAATTATCAAAAAAACATTTTTCTTAGGTAATGTTACAAACACTGAGTCAGAAATAATAAGCCATTTTAGCAGTAGACAGGATAAGACTATCGCTAGTAAAATACTAAAGGTACTCCAAAGAGAAAAAATATTAGCTAAATCAGAAAATGGTTCTATTCATCCAAAAACCTTTCATAGAAAGAGAATGATTGAAATTATTCGGAAAAATTAAATGAAAGTCAAGATAAATTGTGGAGAGAGGTGGGACATCTCTGCTAAGGATAAAAATTTAAATAACCCTATGCCTAACACGGACAATAACGGTAAGTTGTTTGTTATACTTTTTGCCTAACTCTGAGCCACATCCCAGGACCAGTGCTAACACGACACCCGGATAAGTGCAATTGCCCTAAATAAAAATTCTGCACCTTGATAAGTTTCTGCTTCCGAGACAAATTATACCCCCGTTACTCTCTGCGTTCGCACGGGGAATGCACGACGCTGCGCCAGTGCTTTTTCCCGGCTTCATCTACCAGGAGAAATATCCGGCTGTTTATCAAACATGTACCTCGATCGCGCCAGCACTCAATAAAATTTGTACCATGACGGCAAAAGACACGTACAGACCTCCTTGCACCGTGACAATTTTCTGGCTAAAGTACCAGCTCCCTGCCCGGTGCTTGCGTCGTGTAACACAACCTCCGTTTATTGCCGATTGTATGCAAGCTCTTCCAAACTCGATAATCTCTAATCCATATTAACATATGCCAAATTTAAGCACTTTCTCAGCCAACCCTGATTTTACAAAAAGAATCCATTCTGAGCCAGAACATGAATTTAGATCATCTTTTGAGAGAGATCGTGATCGAGTTTTATATTCAAAAGAATTTAGAAGGTTAAAGAGCAAAGACTCAAGTTTTTGTTGCAGGTTTTGATGATCATGCTCGTAATCGTCTAATACATACTTTAGAAGTTGCCCAAATAAGCTTGCAGACAATTGCTTCTCAACTTGAATTAGACGAAGCATTAACAACAGCTATTGCTTATGGTCACGACGTTGGACATACACCATTTGGACATGTAGGAGAACGAATATTAAATTCTTTTCTGACCAATGGTTGTGGAAATTACCGTGACTTTAATAGCATTCATTTAAAGTATCGGGGCTTTAAGATAATTGGCAGAGTGTAAGAGCTCTTATAGATTTAGAGAAAATTTCTGATGATTATGGAGGATTAAATCTTACAGAGTTTACTTTATGGGGAGTTTTAAATCACACTGGAGTAAAGCCTAAAGACTGTGAATTTAAAAGCAAAGACAATAAATGTAATTATAGGCATGCTAACAAAAAATGCAAAATAGCGAAAGAAGGATTACTGCTCTCATTTTATGATAGATACAAAAATAAAATTAAGTCAAATGAATCCTGGACGTTTGAAGCTCTTGTCGTGAGAATTTCAGATGAAATTGCTCAAAGACACCATGATATAGAAGATGGACTCTTAGCTGGATTAATCAATAAAGACGAAATTTTATCTATGTAAATTTCAGTTCAATTATATACCACCATTTCAGTTAAGAAGTACAACACAACACAAAAGTAATTAAAAAGATTATTGTTGGTTTTAGTTAGGAGAAAGAAGGCGGTACCGCCTTCTTTCTCCTAACTAAGGCGGCCGGCTTGGGTAAATTGGATTTTTCATTTTTCCATCATTTGTCTGGTTTCTTTTACACGGAATGATTTTCCACTCATGTTAATAATAAATGCCTTGTGAGTAAGCCTGTCAACCATAGCAGCCGTAAGAACTGTATCTCCAAAAATTTCGCTCCAGCGGTCGAATGTGAGGTTCGTAGTGATTATGGTCGACTTCCTGCCGCAACGCAGTGAGAGGTGGTTAAAAAGCAGTTCAGCGCCGTCCTTGTCGAAAGAGATATACCCGAACTCATCGCATATCACCAGATCAAATTTTTCGAAGCGGCCCTCAAGAGTTCTCAACATCTTTTGTGACCTGGACTCACGTATCTGGGTAAGCATCCTTGATATTGTAGTAAAGTGTACCTTATATCCTTCCTGACAGGCTTTAATTCCGAGTGCTGTTGCCAGATGGGATTTTCCAGTTCCGGGATTTCCAGAAAGGATAATGTTCTGCCCGCTTTTTATAAAGTCAAGCCTTTCAAGTTGGGGAAGCTTTGCTGATGCATCTGCAGGAAGCTCATCCCTTTTAAGGTCATGAAGGTATTTATACTGAACAAAACCAGCCTGCCTGATATGCACTTTTTTACGGTTTTCTTCACGTTTTGTGTATTCACGTTCCATCAGCCTGAGCAAGAATGCTTCGTATGAAAGGCTTTCGGCAGCAGCCTCTCTTGCCTGTTGCTGGTATTCACCCCTGAAGGCAGGTAAATGCAGCGTCCTGCTGAGCTGCTCAATTTGTTGATTTATATCCTTGTCTATCATATTGCACTTTAATTTATACTGCTTTCAGCCAGTAAGGTAATTTCCTGTAATTGTTTAAATGAAAGATCCTCGATTTCATCTGTTTTCTTTGCCTGCGACGGCGATGAGGTTATGATATCTGCCTGGTTGCCCAGAAGTGCAATAACCTTATCGGCGGAGATATCCCCTGGACAAAGCCTGCTTAACTTGTCAACCGCCTCTTCCAGTTTTTCGTGTTGGATGCCATTGTTCTTACAGTACAGCAGGATATCTATAAATCCCCTTGGATGGTTCTCAAAGTAACGCTGGTATAACAATCGGATTGAAGCCGGCGCCTGTTCAAGAGCCACCGAGCCGTGAACAGCCCCTGGTTTTCGTGAAAGAGTAGTAAGATAGTGGTCAATGTCAAGCCGCCACCCGAAGGCGCCATAATTACGATCATGAGTATATAGATGCAGGTTGCTGTGATATACCTTAAGTCGGTTGGCATAGACTTTTACATCAACCATTCTGCCTACAAGGTAATCAGGGACAGAGTAACGATTGGTCCCATAACTGAAGGTGGCATACTTATCGATTTTCAGACTTGACATGAGATAACACTCCATCTCTCCCGGGTACTTCCAAAGATGTTTCTTCTCTTCTGTAAGTGCCTCTGAAGGACTTTTCCCTGCGGAACTGGTGACCAGGTTATTTAACTTCTCTACCATTGACATAAGATGTTCCTGTGCCTGTTCAAGGCTCCCAAACTCATCCCTGTGACTGAATGCCTTGCGCCGGATGAACTCAACGCTCCGCTCAACATGTCCTTTTTCATTGCCCCTGCGCACATTACAGAACCGCCAGCGGAACTGGAACCAACCACCCAGATTTGTAAGAGCAACTGTGGGATGCTTTTCAGTACGGCCAACAAATTCCGATATGGCTACACGCATATTATCATAAACCATCTCGTGGAAAACTCCTCCTATGTGTGCAAAAAAATCATTGTGCGATTCCATAAAGGCAAGGGTATCTTGCCTGACATATAGTCTGGCATAGCGATAGTTGCCATAGGCTGAAGTGAAGACTGCCAGGAAAAAACGCTTCTGTACCCCTGATATTTTCAGTTTAGTCTCAGCCCAGTCAAATTCACATTCTTCACCCGGTAAGTATAATTGCCTGATAAAAGTTTCCCGCTCTGATATCGATTGGCTGCGGATATGGTTGCATACCGTTGTGTAGCCGATTTGATAACCCAGAGAAAGAAGATACTCGTGTATGTCGATCTTGCGCTTTATTTGCTTGCGTAATCCGTTTTGACGCTTACGCTCATTCTCTTCCAGCTCTGCCCGGATCAGTGCCGACATTTCATTTGTCAGCTTACGCTTTGTCCTGCCCCCTGCATTATAATCAGGTGGCGATGTACTATAATCCTGAAGAATCTCTTTTGTTCCTTCTTCATCCGACTTCTCCTGTGCCTCCAGATATTCCTCCAGATATTTTTTTACTGTTTTGCGGTTAATTTGCAGATCCCTGGCTATTTTCCTTTCGCTGTCATTTTCGCGAAAGTACCTTCTCAAAATTTCGAGTTTTGTATCCATTTTTATCATCTGGTTTAGAGTTGCTTTTCAAAATCCAAAGCAACTTGTTAAACTTTAAAAGTGGTATACTTTTCAACGAGAAGGTGGTATACTTTTCAATTAATATATACAACAGGACGCCCCTCCGGGGCTCGATTATCATTCATGATATGTAATTCTACAAACAGGTCGCCCCTCCGGGGCTCGATTATCATTCATAATATGTAATTCTACAAACAGGTCGCCCCGCTGGGGCTCGATTATCATTCATACTGTGTAATTCTACAAACAGGTCGCCCCTCCGGGGCTCGATTATCATTCATACTGTGTAATTCTACAAACAGGTCGCCCCGCTGGGGCTCGATTATCATTCATAATATGTAATTCTACAAACAGGTCGCCCCGCTGGGGCTCGATTATCATTCATACTGTGTAATTCTACAAACAGGTCGCCCCGCTGGGGCTCGATTATCATTCATACTGTGTAATTCTACAAACAGGTCGCCCCTCCGGGGCTCGATTATCATTCATACTGTGTAATTCTACAAACAGGTCGCCCCGCTGGGGCTCGATTATCATTCATAATATGTAATTCTACAAACAGGTCGCCCCGCTGGGGCTCGATTATCATTCATACTGTGTAATTCTACAAACAGGTCGCCCCTCCGGGGCTCGATTATCATTCATACTGTGTAATTCTACAAACAGGTCGCCCCTCCGGGGCTCGATTATCATTCATACTGTGTTATTCTACAAACAGGTCGCCCCTCCGGGGCCAGATTATCATTCATACTGTGTTATTCTACAAACAGGTCGCCCCTCCGGGGCTCAATTATCATTTTTAATTTATTTTTCTTGGTCAATTAAAAACATATAGAATGAGTTACGGGTATTGCTGGAGTATAAATAAAATTGACTTTTGATTTTAGATGGTTTATCTTTGTAATGATTGATTCTTATTTGGGTAGAATAGCCTTTTTTCGTTCTGTTAACGTTAAACATGAAGATCTGAATTAACCTGAACAATTTGGAATAAAATGAAATCTAAATCAATCTATATCTTTCTGATATTAGGCATATTGTTTTCCGGAATGAAATCAATAATTGCTCAGCCAGATCCCAAATGCCTGGCAGTTATAACAGAAATAAACGGAGAAGCTTTTTTAAGGAAAGCAAATAAAAGCGAATTCATTAAAGCCAGCTGGGGCACCCAGTTATTCCAGGGAGATGAGATCAAGGTTTCAGCTAAATCTGAAGTTAATGTACTTTTCTCAAATGGGAATTTGATTAATCTTGGACCTAACAGTATGATCAGAATTTCCAGTAAGGAATCAGCTCCAACTGAAAACAAGGATAAAGTAAAGAACATTTCATCTGCTGCCATTATTGATCTGTCGGCCTTTGCATTAAAAAAAGAGAAAGAAAAGGATGTTGGTGCCTTAGCAGGATTAAGATCAGTTTCTGGTGACAGGACGATAGAACTTACGGCTCCTAATAACACTCTTATTAAAACCGATCGCCCTTCATTTTCCTGGACTGCAAAGAAATCATATGACAATTATACTGTTTATCTTTATAACAGCGGTGGATTGGTGTGGAAAAAGAAAGTGTCGGAAGATACTCTGATATATCCCGAAAATGAAAAGGGCCTCGATTTCGGAACTCCTTATTTCTGGAATGTTGAGGGGGAATATCTTATTGATACCGATAAATCTGCAAATAATACATTTTCTGTTCTTTCACTCGAAAAATCCAGAGAGGTAAAGCGGAATGAAGAAGTAATTAAGGGAACTTTCAAAAATGATCCGGGAAGCAGCAGTTTGCATACTGTACTTGGAGCATACTATATAAATAACGGGTTGCTGCAGGATGCCATAAATGAAATGCAAATAGTTGCAAAAATTAATTCGGACGCTCCGATGCCTCATGAAATATTGGGATCTCTTTATTCTGAAGTGGGGAATAAAGACAGAGCAATAGAAGAACTTCAAAGGGCATTGATACTGTCTAAAAATTCGGGCAAGTAATTTATTTATAATTTCAATTCGATTTTGTCCATCTGACTGTCAGCTTAATTAAATAACAGTCATGATAAAGAGATTTAAAACAGTAAAATCATGCGGAATAATTACCATTCCGGCATTATTAATATTTGTCCTCTTCATTAATGTCGTTTCTGCATTCTCTCAACCACGGCAACTCAATCAGGAGGAGTTTTCAAAAGAGCTTGGCAATGCCTATACAAAAAATGATGATGGGCTTGTTTTTTCATTGATTAAGGAACACAGACTGTTCGTTAAACAATTTGTTAATGACCTTATAGATGAAAGTATAAGTAATGAACTTAAGGGGAAGACCCTCGAAGCTCTTAACTTATTTACAATTGCAGAAAAAGCAGCAACAAGTTTTGAAAACATTTTTGGGGAGAAAAGCCTTGCAATTGCCATAAATTATTTAAAAAACTGGTCGTATGATCAGAAACAGAAGAAACTTGTTGCTGATAGTTTATATGAAATGGCAACTAAGTTCAGGCTTGGTTATGAACCTCAGAAAGCTATTGAATATTGCCGGAAAGCATCAGATCTTTACACGGGTATTCAGGATGAACGAGGAGAAGCAGAAATCCTTGGCAGTCTTGGAGCTATATATTTTGATCTGGATTATCAGAAATCCTTAGCATATTTCCAGGAGGCACTTGTAAAAAGAGAAAAGATCGATGACAAAAAACTGGTTGGGAACACCCTTTCCAGCCTGGGTTCAGTTTACTTTAAATATTTTGACGACTATCCACGGGCAATATCATGGTACGACAAGGCTGAAGCAATAAGGACTGAGATAGGTGATCTGTCCGGTTTACGCACTGTGCAATCCTTAAAAGCCAGTGCATTTATTGCATATGGTGAAACGTTGAACAATCTCGGGAAGTACCCTGAAGCACTGGAAAATATTGAGAAGGCTCTTGAAATAAACAGAAAAATAGACTCAAGGCCGGGTATAGCAAATGCATTAAACCAGATAGGCTTTGTCTATTCAAACCTTGGTGATTATAACACTGCATTCGAGAAGGTTAATGAAGCAGGGATTATATTTAAAGAAGAAGGTGATATGCAAGGACTGGCGGGAGTATATAATCACCTTGGGATCATATTACAAAAATCGGGCAAAGTGGAAAAGGCCACAGAGTATTATAATAATTCCCTTAAAATACGTGAAGAAGTTAATGACCAGCAGAATGTTATTGCTGTTCTGAGCAATTTAGGAACACTGTTTTTTGATACACGAGATTACAAAAAGGCTGAAGAGTATCATTTTAAAGCTCTTCAGATAAGTCGTGAAATAAAAGATAAAAGCCAGGAAGTCAATTGTCTTTTAAACCTGGCGAATGATCAGAGTGTGCTAGGGGAGCTTGATGAAGCAGGAATAAACTATAAATCAGGACTAATAATTGCCCGATCGTTAAATAGTCCTGACCTTATATGGAGAATTACTGTCGGACTGGCTGAGATTCACAAAAGGAGGGAGGAATTTGATAAGGCTGTTGAGTTAAATGACTCCGCTTTAAAAATCCTTGAAGGTATACGTAGCACTTTGCAAAGCGAGGAATTAAAAGCAAGCTATATTGCGAGTGAAAGATATGTTTTTGAGGATGTTATCAATATGCTTGGTAAACTAAATGAAAAGGACAATACAAAGGGATATGATCTTCTGGCTTTTGAATATGCCGAACGAAGTAAATCGAGAGCATTTCTGGATCTGCTTGCGGAATCAGTTGCAAACATCAAAGAAGGAGCAGATAGCGCGCTGGTAAAAAGACAGGAGGGAATATTAGCTGGCCTTACTCAATACAACCAATTATTGGAGGAAGAGTCATTAAAGGAACAGGCTGATGCGGGAAAGATTTCAGGAATTAAGGAGAAGACCAAAGAACTTGAAGAGGAGCTGGCTGCGGTAAAAAAAGAGATCAGAAACACAAATCCGCGATTCGCGGACCTGAAGTATCCTGAAACTGTTTCGCTTGATGAGGTTCAGTCTATGTGTCCGGATAAAAATACAGTCATCCTGGAATATTTTGTAGGCGACAGCAGCTCTTGTCTATGGGTCATTACAAAATCAGACTATAAACTATTCATGCTTCCCAACAGGGATAAACTTCAGGAGCAGGTTGCGGCTGTGGGATTTGCCTTACAGGATCCTTCACCAAGTTCGATTGATTTTTTAACCGGTGCGGGTTATTCATTATATACTGAATTAATTAAACCTGCAGAACCATATTTTTCGAAAAAGAGTAACCTGGTAATAATTCCTGACGGAATTTTATATTATATCCCATTTGAAGTTTTAATTACAGAACCAGTAAAAATGGAGCCCGAAGCTTTATATTCAGAACTTCCTTTTATGGTGAAGAGATACCCGGTAAGCTATGAGCAATCGGCAAGTGTTATGAAGAGCCTTGTTTCAGAGAAAGAAGACAGGAAGAAATCAGGCTCAGGCATAAAACGCCTTGTTGCTTTTGGGGATCCGGTATATGAAAATGATACTGCAATTTCTTTCCGGAATAAATATAAGAGACTTGAATACAGTGGTACTGAGGTTAAGAATATCGCATCTCTTTTTAAAAATGACAATGCAAGGATCTACCTGATGAAAGATGCGACTGAGGAAAATGTTAAAAGGAAGGGTGCCCTCGAAAACTTTAATTACATACACTTTGCTACTCACGGATACGTGGATGAAACAAATCCCGATTTCAGCTGCCTTGTTCTTACAAAGGGAACTAGCTCTGAAGAGGACGGACTTCTTCAGGCAACAGAAATATTTAACCTTAATCTGGATGCAGACCTTGTTGTTTTGTCTGCCTGCCAGACAGGACTGGGCAAACTGGTTCGGGGCGAAGGTATTGTTGGACTCACCAGGGCTTTTATGTATGCCGGAACACCTACTGTAATGGTAAGTTTATGGAGTGTCTCTGATATTTCGACAGCCACTTTGATGAAAGAGTTTTATGAGAAACTGGTAAAAGAGAATCTTAGCAAAACAGAATCCTTACGTAAAGCTCAGCTTGCCATGCTGAGAGATGAGAAATTTGCCCACCCCTTCTACTGGGCTCCTTTTGTAATCTTCGGAGACTGGAGATAAGATCCCGTACTTTGAATTTGATCGTGAATAAGGTTTAATTCTGACATTTTTTCTTAAAGTCAGTGTAATTACTGGCTTCTTACTCTAAATGTTACAAAAACACAATTTTTGTTACAAATAGGAGGATTTAAGTATTCCTGTATTCTGACTTTAAAAGTCTAATTTATGAATCAATAGCAGCTCTGCCTGCTGTTGCGATATAATTCTTAAGAAATTAATAATAAAAACCAGAATATTATGAAAAACCTGAAAAGCATTTTTATTATGGGTTTTTTGCCTTTGCTTTTTTTCTTTTTTCTTCCGGAAACAGAAGGTTCGGCACAGGTTAAGAAAATGTCAGCAAATGATCTGACAGATGCATCCACAGCAGTGCTTTATGGCAAGTGCACGAAGTTAAAATCTGAATGGAATCAGGACAAGAGTATTATCTACACATACGTTACAATTGCCCCGGAAGAGTACATTAAGGGCAATCTTGGAGCACAGGCGGTTATTGCCGTCCCTGGCGGACAGGTAGGGAATATTATTTATGAAGTGTCGGAGATGCCGGTTTTTATAGAGGGAGAGGAGGTAGTAGCATTCGTCCGAACAAATCCTGCAGGTAAGAACCTTGTTACCGGAGGTTACCAGGGCAAGATGAAGATTGAAAAGGATAAGAAGACCGGTAAAAAGATCGTTAAGACCGAAGGTTCTGATTCAGAGGCTGAAGGTGAGGCTCTGGATAGTTTTGTTACAAAAGTGAAAGGTTATATGAAACATAAATAAGAGTAATGATTAGATAAGCAAAATCATTAAAAAAGATAAATGTTATGAAAAAAAGTATACTACATATAACCGCAATAACCTTTCTGTTATTTGCATTCTCTGGATCAATGTTCTCGCAAAGCACAATACGAGGAACAGTTAAAACTGGTCCATCTGGTACTCCTGTCGAAAATGCCCCCATAACTATTGGAGGCGATTTAGTGGGTCTTACAGATGCTGAAGGTAATTATTCATTTGGTGTTGCAACCGGATCAAATACCTTAGGAGCAACATTTAATGGGAATACCATAACCAAGCCCATAACATTTGTGTCAGGCGAAAACTGGATGAATTTCTGGTTCAATCCGCCTGATTTGCCTCACGACTATGATGATAATTATTACCAGACTGTAATAATAGGGAAGCAGCAATGGATGGCTGAAAATCTGAAAACTACACATTTTAATGACAGCACACATATTCCTAATGTAACGGGTATTACTCAGTGGAGCGGCCTTTCTATTCCGGGGTATTGCTGGTTTTCAAATGATCCTGTTAACAATAAAGATATATATGGTGCATTATATAACTGGTATACTGTTAATTCCGGAAATTTATGTCCTGATGGCTGGCATGTTGCGACAGATGCTGATTGGACCGAATTAACAACAACTTTAGGAGGTCAGAGTGTAGCCGGAGGCAAATTAAAGGAAATGGGCCTGACTCATTGGATGGATCCTAACACAGATGCTACAAACGAGAGCAACTTCACTGCGCTTCCCGGCGGTTATCGCGAGTACACCGGCTCTTTTGCCAGCATAAATTACAACTGTTTTTTCTGGAGTTCAACGGAATTCAATACAGATTACGCGTGGTTTCGATTTCTGACCAATTATGACGGTTTTTTTTATAGATCAGCTGACGTACGTAACAAGAAAAGCGGTTTTTCAGTTCGCTGCGTTTATGATGTTTTATTACCAACAGTTACTACATCTGCAGTTTCTGATATTAAGCCCATTTCAGCAATAAGTGGAGGGAATGTTACTTCTGATGGAGGAGCATTTGTTACAGAAAAAGGCATATGCTGGAATACAACAGGGAATCCAACAATACTTGATAGCAGAAATCCTGCAGGATCAATGGGTACCGGAAGTTTTACAGGTTATTTTACTAGTCTTTTGCCCGGTACTACATATTATGTTAGGGCATATGCCACAAACACTGCAGGTACATCTTATGGGGACCAGATCTCTTTCATGACTACACAGACTTTTAGTTCCATTGAGTTTAATGATGATTTAACTTACGGCACCATTACAGATATAGAAGGGAATACTTATAAAACAATACAGGTAGGCACCCAGATATGGATGGCCGAAAACCTTAAAACTACCAGGTATAATTATGGGGCTGCAATACCTAATTTAATATCTGATGACGATTGGGACGCAGAAGATGGCTCACAAGGGCACACTGGTTCAGCTTATTGCTGGTATGATAACAATGGAGCCTTATGTAAAGATATTTTTGGTGCCTTATATAACTGGAATGCGGTAAGTACTGGTAATTTGTGCCCTACAAACTGGCATATCCCTACCAACGTTGAGTGGATGACGCTAATAACATATCTTGGAGGAATAAATGGAGCAGGCGACAAACTTAAAGAAATGGGCATCGCTCACTGGGCCTATCCAAATCTAGGAGCAGATAACGAAACGGGTTTCACCGCTCTTGCTGGCGGTTTCAGAATGCCAGGTGCTGCTTTCGCCTCGATTGGAGTAACTGGTTTATGGTGGTCTAGTACAGAAGGTGGAACTACAGACGCATGGGACATAAACCTAAACTCAGGATCGGGTTATGTTGGTGACAATAACAATCCTAAAAAGTGTGGTTTTTCTGTTCGCTGTATCAAAGATGCTATTATGCTATCATCCACGATGGTTACCAATACTTCTGACAGTGGTATCGGAAGCCTGAGATATGCCATCGAATATGCTGATTCAACTATTGGGGTAAGAGATACAATTACCTTTAACATCCCCGGATCAGGGCCATTAACAATAAATCCTTCATCACCTCTGCCTGAATTAACCGATCCTGTCATTATTGACGGATTTACTCAACCGGGTGCATCCGAGGCTAACTCCTTGCTGAAGATTGAGCTTAACGGGACAAAAGCAGGGACCGGATCAAATGGATTAACTATAAATGCAAATAATTGCACAATAAAGGGACTGATTGTTAAACAATTCACCGGGAACGGAATTCAGATAACAAATGGTACAGGGAACCAGATAACTTCCAACTCAGTTTATTCCAATGGTAGCATGGGCATTGATCTGGGAACAGATGGAGTAACTCAAAATGATACTGATGATACTGATAATGGTCCTAATAACCTTCAAAACTTCCCGGTTTTGGGACCAGTAACTTTTAGTCCCGGATCGGTTACTATAACCGGCCACCTGAACAGTGAGCCATCAAAAGATTATAATATTCAGTTCTTTGCCAGTATGGTTGCTGATATTACTGGTTATGGAGAGGGTCAGACATATCTGGGTTCTAAAAAAGTAACTACCGGCAGTAATGGGGATGCAATATTTACTGAGACCTTTGTAATCAAAAATTCATGGGGTAATGTAATTACGGCAACAGCAACTGACCCACTTGGTAACACTTCCGAGTTTTCAAAAGCAATAGGAGAATTCCAGGATCAGACTTTGGGTACCTGGCCGTTAAAATATACTCTTAATAAAGACGGTGTACCCAATATTTCAGATGGCAGCGACCTCAATGCCGTCCGTGCTTCATTCCAGTCATGGGCCGACATTTCTGCGGCCACCATCCAGTTTGAGGATGCCGGAACCACTACATCGAAACATGCCAATGCAAATGACGGGGTCAACCTGATCTCTTTTGAGGATGATCAGTTTCCGTTTAGTTATGGAGTGCTTGCAGTTGCTGCCAAAACAACGGAGATTGATGAAGTAACCCAGGTAGCCCGTATTACAGATGCTGATATTGTTGTTAATCCTGATTTTGTTAATGATATAAATTATAACCTGGGAGTTGGATATGACAACGTTGATGCCGGTTATTTTGATATCCAGAGTGTAATTACACATGAGATCGGACATGTTCTTGGATTATTACACAGTGGGGTGGTCCTTTCAACAATGTTCCCCATGATTGATCAGGGGACAAGTGTCAGATCTCTGGAACAGGATGATAAATCATGGGCCAGTTACAAATATCCCAAACAACCTGAATACAACACTACATTTGGCTCGATATCCGGCAACATCATATATGGATATGACAATAAGCCAGTGGCCGGAGCGCTGGTCTATGCTATTAACACTCTTACGAGTGATTCAATACATGCTTATAGCGATGCATCCGGCAATTATCTCGTTCCGGGATTGATACCGGGATCATATTATATTTATATTGAACCACTTGATGGAGACGTGCACGGGTATAAACTGCGACCCGGGAACATCAGCTCATATATATACAGCAATACTGTCTATACTGATTATCCGGGTGAATTCTATAGCGGCAACGGCGAAGCATTTGTTGAAACAATTGATACAAAAACACCCGTCAGCGTTTCCGCGGGTACAACAACCCAGGGTAGAAACTTCATTACAAATAAGGACATCACACCTCCGCATGTTGTAAAAGTAAGGCCAACCAATGTTACCGGTAGTCTGATTAATATTCTTTCTAACATTAGTATCAGGTTCTCTGAGCCGGTTGATGAGGCATCTTTATCCGTAACATCATGTTATTTAACAGATGGGACAAATAATGCAGGTGGAAGTTACACGACACTTGGGGATAGTCTTAATGTCGTTCTATTTGATCCTGTATCTGTTCTGAACTACAGTACTGAATATACTCTTCACATAACAGGTGACGTTAAAGACATGAAAGGTAATCCTTTGACTCCAGAATTTACAAAGAGCTTTACAACTATTTCGAAGGATAATGTTCCTCCGGAAATAAATGAAATGATCCCGGCAAATGGAACAACAGGTGTATTTGTAACAGATAAGGTAAGAGTATTTTTCTCAGAACCAATGAGTAAATCTACTGTTGAAAATGGGTTTACCCTGAGCTGGGATGATGCCGGTGTAATAAAACAGGCCGCTGGTTCATTCAGCTGGGATAATGAGAACAGGGTTGTAACATTTTCTCCTTTTGGAAGTCTTAAAGAAGGTTATGTTTATACTGTTAAATTGCCCGGAAACATAACCGATCTCTCGGGAAATAGTCTTGGAAGCGACGATATCCGTTCTTTCACAACAGTATTGCAATCGGCACCCGAAATCCTTTCAATAGAACCGGGCGATGATATTAAATCGCAGGTTACGATCAAGACACCAATTGTAGTGGATTTCTCAGAACCGATAAATACGTACACTGTCAATTCAAATAGTTTCAAATTATTAAAGGGTGACGCATACGGGATTTCAGTTCCTGGAACCTTCGAATTCTTTAATGAGAAAGCCAGGCTGATCTTCAGACCTTACTCGGATCTGGACTTTAACCAGACCTATACAATTGTATTAACCTCCGGGATAATGGATGTTTCACAGCCGAGCCTGTCTTTGAAGGATGCTCCGGTGGCCAAAACATTTACCACTGCAGATAAGGTTAAACAGCCACATATCGTTTATCTGGATCCCATCTGGGGAGTTACCGGATCAGTAGTTACAATTTCAGGAGCAGGATTTGATCCCGATCCTGTTAAAAATACAATTTCATTTAATGGAATGATTGCAGCAGTGAAAGAGGCTTCGCTAACCAGCCTCACAACTGTGGTTCCATTGGGAGCATTATCAGGTCCGGTAAGTGTTGAAGTGAATGGAACAGCTTCAGATAATACAATGTATTTTGAGGTTGTTACGCAGTCGTTGAACCCGTGCGATGATGTTATTGCAAACAAACCTGTCGGTTCAACTTCAACACATGATATTCAGGTGGAAGCGCTTACCTTTAATGGTGTACGTAATACCTACGCCTATATTACCAATCCCGATGACAATTCAGTTACTGTACTCAATCTGGACGCATCTCTTGAGCCGGTTACCATTCCTGTTGGTGAAACACCAATGAAAATCGATCTGAATTCTCAGGGGACACTCGCATATGTCACCAATTTTAATTCTCATAATGTTTCGGTAATTGACCTTAAGACCAATTCTTTTATTAAAAATATTCCTGTTGGTATTGAACCATATGGTATTGTGGTAACTCCCGATGGTAAACGAGTTTACGTGGCAAATTACTACTCAGGGTATCTTTCAGTAATCGATGCAGATCCAAAAAGCGGGGGCTTTGATCATATAGTTGCAAATGTCAGTTCCGGATCAACGTCGAAAGGTGTTGCCATTACTCCTGATGCCGGATTGGTATTGGTAACAGGTGACTTTGGTCTTAAAATTATTTGCACTGATCCGTCTGACAAGAATTATAACAGCGTCATCGCCAATGTGAGTTCAGGCACAAAGACCAAAGATGTTGCAATAACTCCCGATGCAGGTCTTGCTATTGTATCAACGGAGGAAGGAAACCTGCTGATAATTAATTTAAAACCTGAAAATGAAAACTACTCTGATGCTGTAATTGCCAATGTAAGTACAGGTAGTAAGATCTCTGATGTGAAAATCAGCGCCGATGCACTGTTTGTTTATGTGACAGATACTGAGAATGATCAGATCCTGGTCTATCAGATTGGCGTGGGAGGGACCGGAACAATTAACGGATCCGGTGCTTCAGGCTTTACACTGATTCTGCACAATAAGATCCCTGTAGGGGATTCTCCTGTGGGCCTGGCTATTGGTGCTGATGCAAAAAGACTTTACGTTATTGATTCAAAGGTCGCAGACGGAGACAGAGAAGTTAAGACCATTGCTATATGTTGCGGCCCGATCTCTCCGGCCAAAGCCGTGGGAGATATCATTATTGCAATTCAGGATATGATAAATAATAGCACAATCAAAGCAGCAAAAGGCAATGAACTCATTAAAAAACTGAATGATGTATTGATTAATCTTGAAAAAGGCAAGACCAAGACAGCTGCCAATAATCTGGGAGCTTTTACAAACCAGGTAAGTTCGCTGATAAAATCAGGTCAGTTATCAAAAACTCAGGGTAGTGCTCTTATTAATTCGGTGAATGCAATAATTGATCAGATAAATGGCACCAAGTCAGCCAAAGCAGGAAATTATTCTGCTGATAATGAACAGATTATGATATCAGAATCAAAACTTGGCCTGGTCTATCCTAATCCTTTCAGCAATTCAGTTACAATTAATTATGAAATAGCAGAAAACAAAGAGATCATTAGCAAGGTACAAATTGAGATTTATGATATCTATGGAAGGTTGGTTGGTTCTCTTGTTGACAGGCTGATGGAGCAGGGTTGCTATACAGCTGTTTGGAAGGGGACTTATCAGGATGGAAGCTACGCACCGTATGGTAACTATTTCATCCATTTCAGAGCTGGTAATGTGGAAGAGGTAAGAAAAATTGTATTTCTTAAATAAAATCAGAAATTATGAGAGATGCTAAAAAGAGGCTGTCTCAAATGTTATTTTTAAACACAAAGAACACTAAGGATTCACAAAGTTCACAAAGGTAAAAACATGATATTTAATCCTTTGCGACCTTTGTGAAGAACTTTGTGCCCTTTGTGGTTTATGGATTTTGACTTTTGAGACACCCTCTTTTTTGAAATTAGGATCAGCAATTGCTATTTAATAATATCCTGGAGATGTTTTATTGTAATTTCCTTTAAATGTTTTTTTGCTTCTTTAATCTTTACCGTGTCGGTCTCTAAATCGATGTAATCCTGCCATGTTTCTATGCTCCTGGATAATTGCCCCGAAGCCTCATAGGCTTTGGCAAGGAACATGGCGGTCTCAGATTCCATTGAGTCGATATCTCTTGAAAGTTTAAGATATTTAAGGGCTGAATCGGTTTGCTCCTGATTTAAATATGCATTGCCAAGGTTCTTATAAACGAGGTACATGTACTTCGATCCAGGGTATTTCTCCCTGGCCTTATTTAGGATCAGTATTGCTTCAATTGGTTGATTGACTGAATTATATAAATTACCCAGTGCACTGCATGCGGCAACATAAACAGTGTCTCTGTTGAACGTAGAATCTATCCTGATTGCTTGTTTATACCAATGAATTGCCTGTTGGAAGTCTTTCTTGCCATGCAGGGCAAAGGCCATATTATAAGCTGCTCCACTATTTTTGGGATCATATTCAATTGCCTTGATGGTTTGCATCAATGCATTGTTCAGATCTCCCTGTTTACAGGTTAAGGCAGCCAGTGAACTCCATGCATAAGAGTATTTGGGATCACTTGAAAATGCAATATCCAATTCTGACTTTGCAGCATCATAATCTTTATTATTGATAAAGGCAACGGCTTGTCTTACGTGTAATTTTGCAAGTTCTCTTTTTGATTTTCCCGGGTCGAAAAAATTTAACTGTCCCTTTCGGCCCAGGGCAAGAAGAAGAATTGAAACTATAAATAAAATTGTGGCAATCCACTTATATATATTTTTGTTACGGTATTTCACAGGTTTGTATATCCTGCCTGTGGGTTCTTTGCCTGTGATACCTCTGTTTTTTAAATTAAGCCCCCTTTTTATATTTATTTCACCATTTTTCGGGATATCATTATTCTGATTTCCTGTTTTCGCGAAAGACCATTTTGCTGTTTGGATCTGATCATATGTGCTTCTTATGCTGCTAATAATTTCTTCGATAGCATTTGCAACCTTATTGATCTGGTCGCGATAATATATTTTGTTTAGATTATCATGAGGATGGTCTTCACCCGCTCTCAACGGTCTGTTGACACCGGGTGATTTATATGTAAAATCAACAGCCCGCAATTCTCCGTCCAGGGCCTCTTCACAGAGTCTTAGGTCATTACTGTTCAGGTCATGTATACGTACCGGTAGTACCCTGCTCGCAAAATTACCATTAAGGAGTTTAACTTTTAGTCCAAATTGATCCCCGGATGCCTGGTCAACAAAAGCCATAAGCTCATGCTCCCAGGCGAAGCTTTTTGGATCGCAGTAAGTTCTCGATATTATTGGTATAAAAACAAGACAATGGAGTTTTTCATTCAGTGAAGCATCCACATCGTGTGTCTCCAGAAGCCCGTCATTGGGATTGATATCGGAATATACACTTATCTCTTCTTTAAAAGTTGATTCTAGTTCATTTTCGAGCGAATCAACAAACTCACTCACCCATCTTTCGCCTTTATTGTCCTTCTGGCGGTAGCTGATGAAGATATCGTAATTATAACCCGGAATAATACTTCCCATGTTAATCATTCATTTTGTTAAAGTTACTACTGTATTTAATACGAGTCAAGTAAAAAATTTACCACTTATTACTCCTGACTCGATATTTTTCAATAAATTTACTATCAGCATTATCATTAAATAAATAGGGTTACGCCATATTTTATAAGGGTACATTAATTCGTATCTGCTATGGAAAAGAAGTTTTTCTTTCAGTTTGCTCTGGTAGCATTTCTTATTTCACAAATCGTTAATAATAATGTTAGCGCCATGATCAGCGGTGCTGGTCATGATGGTCCCAAAAAAAGCTTCAGGCTTTTTCAGGATGAAGAACCCCTTGAGATAACATTGGTATTCGATCTCAAATCCTATTTCAGGGATAACCCAAAGCAAGGTTACCTGAAAGCCAACATTACGTTTTATTCAGGCAAAAAAGATTCCATAAGTAAAGATATAAGGCTGAGGACACGTGGGATATTCCGTAAAGAATACTGTACTTTCGCTCCAATTGAACTTAATTTCAAAAAGGTTGATTTCGGCTACTCCGACCTGAATAAGATTTCAAAAATAAAACTGGTACCCCAATGCAAAACTGGAATCGAAAATGAAAAATATGTCCTGAGAGAGTATCTCATTTATAAGCTTTTTAATCTCATGACAGATACCAGCTTCAGAGTGAGACTTCTGAAAATAAATTATGTTGATTCTGAAAAGAAGAAAAAAACCATCAGTCAATATGCCTTTTTTATTGAACCTGTTGAGATGTTAGCCGAAAGGACCAAATCAGTTCAGATTAAATCCAAATTTCTTAACCAGAAGACCATCCTCCCTTATGTAATGGACAGACTTGCCATTTTCAACTATATGATAGGCAATTTTGACTGGGCTGTCCCGGGGCAGCATAATATTAAAATAATAAAACCACTTATCGTAGATACTCTTCAGCTGGGGATAGCAATTCCTTACGATTTTGACTGGACCGGATTTGTAAATGCATCTTATGCTGTACCTGATGATAAAATTGTAGGGGTTGAAACAGTTCGTGAAAGGCTTTTCCTTGGTGTATGTCGAAGCCGAAGCGTTTACGAAAAAGATCTCCGGGTATTTATTGCCAAAAAAGATGAGTTTTACAGGCGTATTAATGAATTTCCATACCTGGATAAGAGAGATAAAAAGGATATTATAAATTATCTTGACGAGTTTTATGATCATATTTCCGGGAATCAAAATGTTGTAGACATTTTCCTGCGAACGTGTAAGGATTTCTAATCTAAAATTTTTATATCATGACTGATAATTTTTTCGATCTGACCAATCAAACCTTTCTTAGTATAATGCTCCGGTTTGTAATAAACATTGTGTTTCTTTTCGTATTAATTCGTTTTATTTATTTCAGATACAATAGGAAAGAGCGGTTCCTCTTTACCTTTTTCCTGATGGGCATAATTACTTTTTTTATATGTTCAATGCTGAGAACAGTATATGTAGATATCGGTATGGCATTTGGGATATTCGCCATTTTCAGTATACTCAGGATGAGGACAAGGAATTTCAGCGTAAAGGATATGGCATATACATTTTCCACTATTGGTCTTTCAGTCATAAATTCGTTAAAGGTTCTTAAATTCCCGATGCTGGGGATTTTGATAATTGATTCGATAATAATACTTTCTGCATTTCTCCTGGAAGAATACCTTACTAAACACAGATATGAGTCGTATAATATAACTTATGAAAACCTGGAATTACTTAAGCCTGATAAAAAACAGAAGCTTATAAAGGATGTTTCAGCTATTACCGGTAAAGAAGTTATGAAGGTCAATATCCAACGCGTAAATTATAAAAAGAAAGTTGCCAGGCTTAATATTTCCTGTAAGGTGAATCCCCATTCCTGACGGGATAGATATTTTTCCGGAGGTAGCTGATAAAGATGTCATAATTTTATCTTTCTGTTATGCTTGCCATAGAAAACAGGAATTATTAAAACCAGCTTCAGGTCGTTATCTGATTCATTATCAAAAATTAGCCTTAAAATGGCTAAAAGCAAAAAAAAATATTGTTTACAGATCCTGAAACACACTCCGGTCATCATATTCTTATCCCTATAATAGAGATATCATCGGTCTGTTCTTCATCATTTTCCTCCCTCCATCTTTCAATTTCTTCATACAATATATCATTTTGTTCCGGCATGGAAAAATCCTGTATTTTAGTGAGGAAGTTCATTAATCTTTTACGCTGATATTTCTTATGGTTCCTGCCTCCGAACTGGTCAGCATAACCATCGGAACACAGGTAAAACGTGTCTCCGGTATTCATCCTTATGTTTTTTGAGGAAAACAGATACTCCTGTTTCACATTGCCATCATCTTTAAAATATTCCAGCTTTATTTCCTCTGTTATCCCTTTGCTGCAGTGATATATTATATTTCCCACACCTGAAAAAGTCAGAAGATTTGTTTTGTTGTCCAGCAGGCAGAGAGTAATATCCATATCATCCTCCAGTCCGTGACCTTCCATGTTCCTTCGCATGAACCTGTGTACGCTTGAGTACAACTCACAGAGTATTCCGGAAGGTTCGGTGATTTTTTTCACATTAACTGCCTGATCGAGGTTTCCATACCCGATAGTACTTATTAATGCTCCGGGAATTCCATGTCCTGTGCAATCAGCCAATGCAAAGACTATTATATCATCAAGTTTGCTGAAAAAGTAAAAATCACCGCTTATGATGTTTTTAGGTTTGAAGAGTACAAAACTTTCAGGGAAACACTCTCTAATGTACATGTCCTCGGGCAAAAAGATCTCCTGTATATGTCTGGCATAATTATAACTTCCCTGAACCTCAGTTATAGTCTCTTCGATTTTATTGTTTATTGACCGTATCTTTTCCCTGATTTCAGGGGAAGACATTGTCAGTGAGCTTATCTCATCGGTCAGTTTACGCGTTTCAGACAATAGTCTGTGAATGGTGCTCTGTGGTTTTATTGCATATGATAACTTTTTGATCCTGCCCGGAGAAATCGGGTAAGCTTCAAATGCAATATCCAGCAAAAAAGCAGGGATTAATTTCACCAGTTCCCGGTCCTTATCTTTCTCTGACTCATCTAATTCTTCATATTTAATAAGGCTTGGATGGGTTTTTCTAACATGATCCCTGTTTAAGCCATATCTCCATCCGTTTAATCTTTTTTCCCAGCACCACCTTATATGTTCGACCCTTGCCATTGTTTCAACCTCCTCTTCATTCAACGATAAAGAGAATGACTTATATCCTTTTTTTACTGGTCGGATCTTATAGCCAATTGATAATAATTTTGTCGGGATATGAGCGGCATTATCAAGGTTGGAATATTTTATATCAGCCGGCAGCTCATCAAAATTTGAAGTATATTGAATGAGGTTATCTGAAGCAAGATCAGAGACATGTTTTAGTGTATTATTATAAGTGTTTGAACCACTTGTTCTTGTATCATGTAAATATTTGGAATGGATAGCCCTTGCAAGTTTTTTTATCATTGATACATCGATCTCAACAGCCTCCTCCTTCCGGATAATCTCATATCCGATTTTCTTCAGCTGGACCGGAATAAGGAAATTTAGTTCCTTATCAAATTGCTCCGGATCTTTGAACATATCCCGCAAAAATTTCCCGGCAGGATGGACATTTTTCCCGACAGGGACGTTATCCTTGTAATCAACACTTTCGTGCCTGAACGCTTTATCATACCATTCAAGATCTATCTTTACAAGAACGTCAATCTCAGAATCTGTTATTATGCATGTCCTGCAAAAATCTTTGAACTGACGAATAAAAAGATTCAGTTTTCTGAGCTTCCCCGGAATTTCCCCTGAGTATTTGTACCAGAAATTTTTTTCAGCTTCAGTTAAATCTGCAAATTCTCTAATTTGTGAATTATCCCTTAATTTCGGATCAAGTATCTGCAAAATATCTTTGTAAAGACCAGCTGCAACAGGCTCAGTAAATAATTTCTTAAAATTTCCCCTGGAAGAAGTTGGGTCTTGATTCAGATTAATATCAGGACTATATATAACTTTTGACCACATTATAATTCCGGTATGAACATATTGACCAAATCATATCAGTTTGGGCGGAGTTTACTTTAGATCGGAATATCAGTTAACTCATCGTTTGAATATACTCAAAAGGGAATTTTACAATTTTAGACATTTCTTTCCCTACCTCCAGCATATCAAAATCGTCTTTTTCAAAATGCCAGTTTACGTTTATATTGAATCCTCTCGAACGCAGAATTGCAAGAATCTTACATATATCAAGTATCAGTTTGCCGGATGATGAATTGAAATATTCAAAATCAAAATCAAAGGTAATAATCTCTGATTTATCACCCGATTTAATCAGTTGCATGCTAAACTCATCGAGCCATGTGAGAATCTGATCATAAAACTCCCTGACATCAGGAGGTCTTGATTCGCCTGAAATTTCAAATATTTTTTTATCAGGATCAAGAATTACCTTCGGTGAATGTGCCGTTTTCTCAATAATTAACTTTCTCATGATATATTTATTTATTGAAATTTGTATCTTAAAAAATGATAGATTACTATCTACTGTGGTAAAGCTGTAATCTATTTTATTGTCTGACTTCAGCTTCATGATTATATATCCAAGTCCGGCACCGTTCTGCCCTTCTCTCATTCCTTTACCCATTATCTTCTCATACAGAGAAAGAAGCTCTTCTTCACTCATATTGTTTAACTTGCCAAGGCAGCAATCAACCTTCTCTTTCTTATCTTCATGTATGAGATTCCCTGCTTTTATAATGATCTTATTCTTTTGTTCTTCTGCTGAAATAAATGGTTGATACCTATGATCAATCTTTGAATTCATTTCAGCATGTTTGGCAATATTTTCAAGGCACTCCACTATTATTGAGTACACTTTTTTACCCGTTGTTTTATGAAGGTTTTTAAATTCCTGTGTATTCTTTATTTTATTTAAAAGGATATCGATCTTGTTGTAATCTACTAACCCGTTATACATAAAGAAAATTCCCGATTCGGCCATTTTACTGTTAATTATTTTTCAGGATGAGTAATAATTACTAACTTGAATAGCTTTAAACAAAGATAAACTTTAAGATTTTCTTTCATGATGTCCTTATATATTATTTTCATATTTTTTTGAATTAAAGTTCTATGAGCGAAGCTATTTTAGAAGCACTGATGAAACTTTTTGCGTTGATTGGGGATATCCACGACGATACAGTAATATCGGGAAGAGAGAAGAATATTGTCAGGACATTTCTGACACGACACCTGAATAATGAGTTAACTATCAGGTATATGCATATTTATGAAGAGTATCTCGACTTTTATAATTCACAAAGTATTACCAAGGGTAGCATAAAGGACAAAAAGCGTATTTCACTCAATGCAATGAGGATACTGGCTATATGTGAAAAAATAAATGAAGAACTGGAGCAGAAACAGAAAATATATGTGCTTGTACAGCTTATTGATTATATATCGCTTGGGAAAGAAATAACCGAAAATGAGCTTGAATTTCTTCATACTGTCGCAACTTCCTTTTTTATTCCCGAACCAGAATATGAGGATCTTAAAAGCTTTATAATGAATAATATAAAGGATATTCATCAAAAAGACAAGGTCCTTATTATAGACAACAGGAAAAAGACAATAATTGAGGGTACAAAACATCTCTCCAATAACAAGCTGCGGGGAACATTAATGTTTCTTTATATCCCTGTAAATAATACATATCTCCTGCGTTATTCAGGCCATGAAGATCTCTATCTTAACGGTCAGAATATTTTTACGGGGCAGACCTATATTTTTGATCATGGCTCATCTGTAAGGGGGTCGGGAATTGATGCAATTTATTATACAGAAGTAATAAGCCTTATCTCAGAAACTTCATATGAACAGAAAGTTACACTTGTAGCCAGCAACATCTTTTTTAAATTCAGGAACAGTGATAATGGTATTCATAATCTGAATTTTCATGAGGAGTCAGGAAGGCTTGTCGGGATAATAGGAGGAAGCGGAGTGGGTAAATCAACGAGTCTGAGTATCTTAAATGGTACACTGAAACCCCAGAAAGGAGAGGTATTGATAAATGGGTACAATCTATATGATGATGAGGAAAATAAATCACTTAAAGGTGTTATAGGATTTGTGCCACAGGATGATCTGCTAATTGAGGAACTTACTGTTTATCAAAACCTCTACTTCAATGCAAAAATGTGTCTTAATAATTTTTCTGAAGAACAACTAACTAAGCTTGTAGATCAAACACTTACAGATCTTGACCTTTATGAAATAAAAGACCTGATAGTAGGAAATCCTCTGAAGAAAATTATTAGTGGCGGCCAGCGCAAAAGAGTAAATATTGCCCTTGAACTGATACGTGAGCCTACTATCCTTTTTGTTGATGAACCGACTTCAGGACTATCATCAGTCGATTCGGAGACAGTTATGAACTTATTAAAGGAGCAAACATATAAGGGGAAACTGGTAATTGTAAATATTCATCAGCCCGGGTCCGACATTTACAAAATGTTTGATAAAATAATGATTATTGATAAGGGCGGGTACCAGGTTTACTATGGTAACCCCACGGAAGCAATAGTCTATTTTAAGAAAATCACAAATCATGCCAATCCGTATGAAGATCAATGTGCCAAATGCGGGAATGTCAATACTGATCAGATACTTCAGATTTTAGAGGCTAAAGTTATTGATGAACGGGGAAAGGCAACACGGATAAGAAAAATAACTCCGGAGGAATGGGCGGAAAAATATCAGCAAATCTTCAAAAATGAAAAAGTAACGGCCAGCAGGGAAAAAGAAAGACTCCCCAATAATAATTACAGCATTCCAGGGTTGTTCAAGCAGTCAAAACTATTTTTTATCCGCGATCTTTTATCTAAAATAGCTGATAAACAATATATTATTATAAACCTTCTTGGACCTCCATTTCTTGCCTTCCTGCTTGCTTATTTTACACGATCGTCCAGCGGCGGAACTTACAGATTCAGTGAGAACGATAATATCCCGGCCTACCTGTTCATGTGTGTAATTACCTCGCTCTTCTTCGGGCTTATGATAAGTTCAGAGGAAATAGTGAAAGACAGGAAGATACTCAAACGTGAATCTTTTCTCAACCTGAGCTGGTTCAGCTATCTCAATTCCAAGGTTATGATAATGTTCATACTTTCGGCAATTCAGACACTATCTTTTATTGTTATCGGGAATCTGATACTGGAAATCAGGGATATGACGCTGACCTACTGGCTGGTACTGTTTACAACATCATGTTTTGCAAATATACTGGGACTTAATATTTCGTCAGCATTTAATTCTGTTATAACAATTTATATTCTGATACCTTTTATCGTTATTCCTCAGCTTCTTTTCAGTGGTGTGCTTGTAAAATTTGACAAACTTCATATATCAAGGTTTTCCACGCGAGAATATGTCCCGGTAATAGGTGATGTCATGGTGGCCAGGTGGTCCTTTGAAGCACTTGCTGTGGAACAGTTTAAAAACAATAGGTACGAAAGGATCTTTTTTAAATATGATACGGCTGAAACACGACCCGACTATTACGCCACATTCCTTATCGTGGAGCTGGAAAAAGATCTGACTATTTGTTCCAGGTATAGGGATAGTAGTGATTATAAAGATTTTGTAAATGAAAAGTTTAAAAGGTTGAAATATTATATTGATCAACTATCAGGAAAAGCTAAATTATCTCCCGGTCCCTGGGAAAACAATTTAAACATTAAGGATTTCACACCTGAAATAAGGAAAGGAACGCAGATATATCTTGACTCAATGAAAAGCATTTTTCATACTTTCAGGAATAAAATAAGATCGAGGGAAGATATTGTAAGTGATTCCCTGAAGCTGGCAGCTGGAACTGAAGCCCTGGCGGGCTTAAAGAATAAGGTTGTTAGCAAATCTCTGAAGCTGGCAGCCGGAACTGCAGCGGTGGTGGACTTGAGGTATAACTATGAAAACAAAGAACTGGTAAAACTTGTTCTGGACCAGTTGAACCCCGATAAAACTGTTGATCAGGATGGTAAAATAGTATCGAAATATAATCCTGGTTATATGAAAGCTGCATCAAAATTTGGACGGGCACATTTTTATGCTCCCGTTAAAAGACTCGGTAATCTAGAGATTGATACTTACTGGTTTAATCTGCTTGTTATATGGATAGTATCAATAGTTTTATATATAGCCCTTTATTACAAGCTTATACGGAGACTATTGGATTCTTTCGAAAACATGAATATCAGGAAATCTGAAGTATAATTCTGCTCCAATTATACCCCTTTGCTTAATGGCCAGTGTACCTTTAAGCCTTTTTGCCATTATGCCTCTGAGCCTTTATTTTGTCCACAATCCTACTGCCTCCGGGCTAAGTCCGGCAAGTCCGAGTTTATTCTTCTTGTTATAGCCATTGAGGTCGTTAGCCAGTTTTCCGGGTTTTTCAACCTCTTTAAGTTTATCTACCGAATCAAAACCAAGAGCCATAAGCGGATCCACCCACTCTTCAGGAACTCCCAAAGCAATGAATTCCTCCCTGAGTCCTTCGCTCTGTGCCCTGTGCCTGATCTCCGGTTTCATCTGTGGGAAAAAAAGAACATCCTGTATCGAACTTTGATTGGTCAGAAGCATTGTCAGCCTGTCGATTCCCATACCCATCCCCGAGGTTGTAGGCATGCCATATTCCAGAGCCCTCACAAAATCCATGTCAATAAACATTGCTTCATCATCTCCCTTTTCTGACAGTCTGAGCTGATCCTGGAACCTGTCCATCTGATCAATAGGATCATTTAATTCAGAATATGCGTTTGCAATCTCTTTGGAATTGATAAACAGCTCGAACCGCTCAGTCAGGCCTGGCTTGCTCCTGTGCATTTTGGTAAGAGGTGAGGTCTCGGTAGGATAATCGATTATGAATGTGGGCTGAATAAGGCTGTGTTCACATTTTTCACTGAATATCGCATCTATGAGTTTTCCTTTTCCCATAGTTTTGTCGTGTTCAATTTTCAGACTGTCGCATACTTTTATCAATTCAGCTTCATCCATACCTGAAATATCGATACCGGTGTTCTCTTTTATTGAATCAAGCATGCTTATTCTTTTATAGGGAGGATTAAGATTAAGTGTTTTATCTCCGTAAATTATTTCAGTCTTCCCGTGAAGGTCAAGAGCCGCCTTTTTAACAATCTCTTCGGTGAATGTCATCATCCAGTTATAGTCTTTATAAGCAATATAGATTTCCATAACCGTGAATTCGGGATTATGTGTTCTGTCCATTCCTTCATTTCGGAAATCCTTGGCGAACTCGTATACACCCTCAAAACCTCCTACTATCAAACGTTTCAGGTACAGCTCATTTGCTATTCTTAAATAAAGAGGAATGTCGAGGGCGTTATGATGAGTGATAAATGGCCTGGCTGTTGCTCCGCCAGGTATAGGCTGAAGTATTGGTGTCTCAACCTCAAGATAACCTCTCGAGTTGAACAGCTCACGCATAGATTGAATTATGCGCGTCCTTTTCCTGAAAACGTCACGTACATGGGGGTTGATGATAAGATCAACATATCGCTGACGATAGCGCATTTCGGGATCGGTAACTGCATCAAATACAATTCCGTCTTTCTCCTTTACTATCGGAAGAGGGCGTACCGATTTACTGAGAATTGTGAATTCATCAACATGAACGGTTGTTTCACCCATCTGGGTTAAAAATACATGACCTTTTACCCCTATTATATCACCAATGTCGAGTAAACGCTTAAATACGAGGTTGTACACAGTTTTATCTTCACCCGGGCAAACATCATCGCGGCGCACATATATCTGGATCCTGCCTGAAGAGTCCATTAATTCGGCAAATGAGGCATTACCCATTATTCGTCGGCTCATTATACGACCGGCAAGAGTTACCTCCCGGAAATTGTTTTTTTCAGCAGAATAATTATCGAGAATATCCTGTGCAAAGACATTTGTTTTATATTCAGCAGCAGGGTAGGGGTTTATTCCCAGTTTTCTTAACTCTTCGAGAGATTCCCGCCTGATCCGCTCCTGTTCGCTTAAATTCATGTTGCTCATAGTGGATTAAAAAATTAGTGCAAAGGTAGAAATTTTGAACTAACTGAAAATAAGAGATTCAGCCTTTCAAAGCTGTTATCTCAGCATCAAATTTTTCCTGTATCAGCCTTGTCAAAGGTCCTGGTGAGCCTGAGCCAACAATGTTTCCCCCCATATCAATCACCGGTGTGACCTCCGCAGAGGTGTTTGAGATAAAAGCTTCCTGAACTGTTCTGATCCTGTTTTCCTGAACAGCCTCCTCCCTGATTTTGATTCCGATTTCCTGCGTAATTCTTAAAATATTCTTGCGGGTGACACCTGAAAGAATAAAATTTGATTCCGGATGGGTAAACAAAGTACCGTCAATTATAAAAAAAATGTTTGAATGTGATCCTTCTGTAATAAGTCCGTTACGAACGAAAATACATTCTTCAAGGCTGTTTTCAAATGCTTCCTGGAAACTAATGGTATTAGGCAGGAGAGCAACTGATTTAATATCGCATCTGCTCCACCGGATATCTTCCTTAAGCATAACTTTGATGCCTTTCTCTTTTGACTGGTTACCGGGGACTATACCCCATGTGTCAGCATAAACTGTCGGCAAAACTTCTGGTTGAGGGAAATTGTGGCTGCGTTTTGCTGCACCTCGCGTTACCTGGAGGTAAACTAAAGCCTGCTGATCAAAGAGATTATTAACTTTTATAAGTTCTTCAGCAAATGAAGAAAACTTGTCCGCATCGGGCCACCTTATCCTCAACTCTCTTAGGCCTCTTTTTAGTCGCGTGACATGACTGTACATGTCATAGAAAAAACCTTCGTACCATCTAACAACCTCATAAACACCGTCAGCAAAGAGGAAACCGCGATCATCGGGACTGATATTTATCTCGTCGTGTGGAAGGAATTTACCATTGAAATAGGATATATTCATAATTATTAATATTTATTCTTTACAATTTATGTAACATTTAAAAATCTATGAACCTTCTTAATGTTTATGTCAACCCCCATCCTAGCCTTCCCCCAGGGGGGAAGGAACAAAGCATTTCCCCCTTGGGGGAAACGGGAAAGGGGGTAAAAGGAATAAGAAAATATAAAAATTTGTTGCATTTATACCGCAGTATAACATAGCTATTGGGTCTTTGGGCCCTTTTATGGTTAAAAGATTTCGACTTTTTAGGTACCAGCATACGGGTATGGTTCAATTATTTCAGTTTTGTAATTTATTGCTGATCTTGCTTCTTCAGGTGTTGACGCATTACCACATGCAGCCTGTACGAACAATGAAGCGCCGAGAACAGTGGTTTCTTTCTGGCCTGTAATTTTAAGGGGAACTCCGGCAGCGTTTGCTCTGAGCTGGTTCCATAACCTGTTTTTTGATCCTCCGCCTACGCAAATAATACTATCAGTTTTAAAACCACCCGCAACTTCCAGAGCATTTATACCTCCTGATAGTTTTTCTGAAAGAGCTTCGAGCATGGCACGATAAATTTCATCACGTGTCGATTCCATGGTCAGTCCAAGTATTTGTCCGCCAGGTTTTCCCTTCATCTCCTCGTAAAAAACTGGATTAACCTTCACTCCATTGGATCCTTGCGGTATTTTTTCTGCCCCTGAAATCATGAATTCGTAAACATCATCTTTTACGTCAGCATAAAGGGTTTTCCTGGCCCACTCGAGCATCCCGGAACCTATCCACTGGTTGCCTATATTATATAATCCGGGCTTTGAGTCAAGTTCAGTTGTTATTCCCATTTTCATCTGCTCGTTGCCTGTCATATAGCTTTCCGCTCTTACCATCAGTATTTCCCACGTACCTGAACTTAGTACAGGCTGATTCATGTCAGCACCTGATCCGAAAATTGCAAATTGAGTATCATGCCCTGTTGCAACTACAGGAAGCCCCACCGGTAATCCTGTAACGGCTGACGCTTTAGGATTTATCTTCCCGGTAATTGTACCTGGTTCAACAGGTTTTCCAAATTTTTCAGGAGGGAAATTTATTTTTTTCAGTATATTTTCTGAAAAGTTTCTTCCCGAGAGGTTTGTAAGCATTGAAGTCCCTGCCATGGTAGTATCATTTACCATTTCCCCGGTAAGAAAAAATGTGAAGATTGACGGCATAAAAAGAAAAGCAATACTTGTTTCAATTAATTCAGGTTTTTGTTCGGAGAACCAGATCAGCTTATTAATTGTATTAAAGGTGAATGGGAGCACTCCGGTTTCGTGGTACAGACTGTCCAGATGCAGGTATTTATCAATATTTGCCATAATGGGAGCAGTCCTTTCACACTGCCACGAGATAACAGGGTAGAGCATATTTCCGGAACTATCAAAAAGAGTCCCGTCCACACCAAAGGTTGTAACTGTAACACCGGCAATCTGATCGGTATTGATCATGCTCACCACTTTTTTGGCGGCATGGCACATTTTATCCCAGATTTCGTAAACATCCCAGATCCTGTATATCGGATATTGCGGGTCAGGACGGGTATTGTTGGAAAATGAATCAGCTGCAAGTATTACTCCTTTGCCGTCTATGGCTGTAACCCTGACATTTGTCGCACCACAATCGAAAACTATTACTGTATCTCCTTTTGGCATATGGGAAAAATTGAGTTAAAGAGATTTAGAGCAAAGACCAGTGTTAAGACAGTCATCAAATAAGAATCACAATTATTATCAGGAGACATGTCATCCTGGTCCATTAAACAATGAAACTGATGAACCGGCAACAATCAGGGCAATTATATATAATATCAGGGTTATTATAATGAGTATACCGGTATATGCAAAATAGTTTTTAAGACTTCTAAGAGACCGGTGCAATGCCTGTTTGTCATAGTTATGAACAGCATGTGCCATATATTTGGAATGTCGGATAAGAAAAAGTCCCGGAAAGAAAAATATTATTGCAGAAACAGGTATTGCTATGAATGTAAATGATTCCGGAATTCCCAGACCGCTCTCCCCTGATTTAAATGTTGTAAGGAAAGTACCCGCCAACAGTCCCAGGATAATAAACAAACCGAGGAATATGAATCCTGTAACAGCAAGGAACATTGTCCATTTTCTGGAAGTGTTAAGGATCTTCAGAGTTTTCCGGTCAATTTCAATTTTCCTGTCTTCAAGCTCCGGTTCCATGAAAAAATCAGATTTAAATATTTAATAAGTTAATAAAGCCTCTATAGCTTCTACAGCCTTTAATGCCTTATTTGTATATGGCGCCATAGGTTTGACATGCCCTGTAGTCAGCTCCCTCTTTATCCATCCCGAAAGCGTTCCATGCACTGGGTCTGAAAATTTTCTCCTCAATCACATTATGCATGCAAACCGGTATCCTCAGAATTGATGCAAGGGTTATGAGATCTGCTCCGATATGACCATAACTTGATGCACTGTGGTTAGCTCCCCAGTTTGCCATAACCGAATAAACGTCGGTAAAAGGACCTTCCCCCGTCAGCCTGGGTGCGAACCATGTTGTTGGCCATGTCGGGTTAGTTCTGTCGGTCAGTATCCTGTTCATCTTTTGAGGCAACTCAACTGTCCATCCTTCTGCAAGCTGAAGAACAGGTCCAAGTCCTTTAACAAGGTTCACCCTCGATATTGTAACTGGCATAGTGCCTTTTGTATCAAATTGTGAAGAAAATCCACCTCCCCTGAAATATCCTGTATCGGCAGGAGGCCACGATGTTGCTTCAAGGCACGCGTTAGCATCCCTGGATGTAATTTCCCAGAAGGGTTTAATACACGATTCTCCGGCTCTCGTCTCTCTTCCTGAAAAATCAAGAGCTGAAGCACCTGAATTAATAAGATGAATAACCCCGTTTGAAGCAAGTCCCTCAGGTTTCATTTTAGTAACTCTCAGGATAGCCTCAGGACTCCAGTAAGTACGTATATCTGAGAACATTTGAGCAGTATTTGTAAGAAGATAACCAAAAAGCATCGGCACTCCGTTCATAGCATCATTTTCTGTAGCAACAAGGTAAGGAGGTCTTATACCGTTCCAGTCGAATGATGAGCAAAGTATTGCCTCAAGGAAATCGCCATTCGGCATATGATCGGTCCATTGACGCTGCCCCTGGAATCCTGACAGGATAGCATTATGTCCGAGTGCCTCTTCACCAAACCCCATTTTCTTAAGCTTTGGATTACCAACCATCAGGTCGCGGGCTATAAGTGTCATCTTAACAACAGTTTCCCATTCCTTCTCTTTCTTTTTTCCAGACTTTTTTACAGCATTAAGATCTTTGCCTTCGTTACAATATTTTTTTGTCCATTCGAGCGCTTTTTTAAACTCCTCTTTATCAAATATCTCTTCATTAAGCCTTCGGTTGAATTCGCTCATATCAACATATTCATTGCGCATTCCAAGATATTCCTGGAAAAAATCTTCCCTGACTATTGACCCCGCAATTCCCATCGAGACAGATCCCATGGAAAGATATGATTTCCCTCTCATAATAGCAGCTGCAAGTCCGGCTTTTACGAACCTTATTATCTTCTCGCTTACATCCTCCTGTATCGACTGGTCTCCGGAATCCTGAACATCATGCCCGTATATTCCGAAAGCAGGCAAACCTTTCATAGTATGTCCTGCAAGTGCTGCAGCAAGATACACGGCACCAGGACGTTCGGTTCCATTGAATCCCCAGATGGCTTTGGGAATATCACCGTTCATATCAATCGTTTCACTTCCGTAACACCAGCATGGGGTAACCGTAAGGCTGACGCCGACACCGTTTTTGCTGAATTTTTCAGCACACATGGCGGCTTCTGCCACACCTCCGATACAAGTGTCGGCGATGACACACTCAACAGGCTTTCCATTGGGGTACCTGAGGTTTGAAGAGATTAACTTTGCAGCACTATTTGCCATATTCATGGTCTGATCCTCAAGGGATTCCCTCACACCATTCATCCTGCCATCGATAGCGGGGCGAATGCCCACTTTTGGAAAATCTCCTATAACTGTCTGATAGTTATGATTTATCTTAAATTCGTTTTTAGCCATTTGATTCAAAATTATAATATTAACAGAATTAAAATGAGGGTTAACAAATATAAATCTTTTTAAATACATTTTCTTTCATTTATTTTATATACTGACAGAAATAATGACCTCTGTGTAACTCTGTGCTTCCTTTGTGTAACTCTGTGTAAGTTCTTTTTTTGTTACAAAGAGGACCACAGAGAAGTCACAGAGAACCACAGTGGTTTTATATTGAAAATCTGTTCTCTTAATACTCCTTTTTTGTAACTTTGCAAACTCGTAAATCTTAAATTTCAGATGCAGAAGCGCAGACGCTTGCCGGGATGGCTAAAGATGCAAAGGGCCAGCGGAGAGAATTATTCAATGGTAAAACATATTGTCATGGAGAATCACCTGCACACAATATGTACAAGCGGGAATTGTCCAAATATTGGCGAATGCTGGAATGCCGGAACAGCTACTTTCATGATACTTGGCGATATCTGCACCAGGGCCTGTAAGTTTTGTGCTACAAAAACAGGAAGGCCATATCCTCCTGATCCGGAAGAAGCTGCAAGACTGGCTGAATCAATAAAATCGATGAGGTTAAAACATTGTGTAATAACATCAGTTGACCGGGATGATCTTCCGGACGGAGGAGCCTCTTTCTGGGCCGAAACAATAAAATGTGTAAAAGAGATCAACCCCGGCATTACCATTGAAACTCTTATTCCTGATTTTGACGGGAAAGGGGAAAACATTCAAAAAATAATCGATGCCGGACCTGATGTAATCTCGCATAATATTGAGACTGTCAGTCGCCTTACCCCGGTAATTCGTACAAAAGCGAAATACAAAACCAGTCTTGATGTCCTGTTATATATCTCCGGAAAAGGTAAAGTTGCAAAATCGGGCTTTATGTTAGGATTGGGCGAAAGTGAGCCGGAGATAATTCAGACAATAGATGATCTTTTTGAGGCCGGATGCAGGATACTGACTATCGGACAGTACCTTCAGCCCCGGTTTGATTATATGGAAACAGTTAATTATATAACGCCTGAAAAGTTTGAAGAGTACAAGATGAAAGCTCTGGATAAAGGTTTTTCATTTGTCGAAAGCAGCCCTCTGGTACGATCATCTTTTCATGCAGAAAATCATGTGAAGGCTCGATAAATTTGATTATATTGGACTCTCAAAATCATAGAACCGCAATTGAGCTATAGCGTTGAATATAAGGATATTGGACGGAAGGATTATAAGGAAACATGGGATTATCAGGCAGATATCTTTAAAAAACTTCTTGACAGTAAAAAACCAGGTGAGAGGCCGGGTAATTCCTCCCTGATGCAACATCCCGGTACTCTGATTTTTGTAGAACATCCTCATGTTTATACACTTGGGAAAAGTGGCTCGGAAAATAATCTTCTCCTTGACACTATTCAGCTTCGGGCTAAAGATGCTGCTTATTACAGGATTGACAGGGGAGGAGATATAACTTATCATGGACCGGGTCAGATTGTGGGTTACCCGATCTTTGATCTGGAAGCTATAGGAATAGGGTTGAAAGAATATATATACCTGCTTGAAGAGACAATTATCAGAACAGTGTCCGGATATGGAATTACGGCATCCCGTTTTAATGGAGGTACAGGAGTCTGGCTTAATCCGGAAATTGACGGTAAGGCAAGGAAAATTTGTGCTATTGGTGTAAAGGCAAGCAGGTATGTTACCATGCATGGTTTTGCCTTTAACGTGAATACCGATCTTTCATATTTTAATAATATTAATCCTTGCGGTTTTATAGATAAGGGAGTTACTTCACTGGAAAAGGAACTGGGCAGCAGGCAGGATTTTGAAGCTGTTAAAACAGTGGTGAAAAAAAACATGCAGGATGTTTTTAACCTGGAATGGATAAATAAATAGGGGATGGAAAAGAGATGGGTAATTAAAGAAATGGGCGATACGGCGGTAGTGAAACAACTTGCAGGAGCTCTCGGCGTATCAGAAGCTCTGGCTAATCTTATGGTACAGCGAAATATTACTTCAGCTGGTGAAGCTAAGGCTTTTTTCAATCCCAGTCTTGATTATCTTCATGATCCTTTCCTGATGAAGGATATGAACATAGCAGTCGACAGGATCTCCACAGCTGTAAAGAAAAATGAAAAGATTCTTGTTTATGGTGATTATGATGTCGACGGAACAACTGCTGTCGCCCTGATGTATTCATTTCTTAAAGACCAGTATTCAAATGTGGAGTATTATATCCCCGACAGGTATAAGGAAGGTTATGGTGTCTCTTTTCTGGGGCTAGATTTCGCTTACCAGAATAATTGCAAAGTGGTTATTACCCTCGATTGCGGTATAAAAGCTGTTGAGAAAGTAAAATACGCCCGTACTAAAGGCCTTGATGTTATCATCTGTGATCATCATTACCCTGGCGATGAGATACCAAAAGCACTCGCAGTACTTGATCCCAAACAGGCATCATGTAATTATCCGTACAAGGATCTTTCAGGCTGCGGCGTGGGTTTCAAACTGGTTCATGCCTATTCAAGAGTACATGGGATACCGTTCAGTGCCATCTCTCATTATCTCGATCTGGTTGCAGTGAGCATTGCTTCAGATATCGTCCCTCTCACAGGTGAAAACAGGGTAATGGCCTATTTTGGGCTGAAACAGCTGAATGAGTCTCCCCGCACAGGCTTGAGAGAAATAATACGTGAATCGGAAGTAACAAGAGCACTTACAATAGAGGATGTCGTTTTCAAGATAGGACCCAGGATAAATGCAGCGGGCAGGATGGAAACAGGCAGCAAGGCTGTTGATTTACTTGTTTCAAGCGACAAGAACCTGGCTTCAGGTATCAGTAAGGAGATTAATAACTTCAATATTGAAAGACGCAGCGTTGATCGGATCATAACCACCGAAGCAATGAGAATGATTGCGGAAGATCAGCGGACGGTTAACTCAAAAACGACTGTCCTTTATAATCCTGGCTGGAAGAAGGGAGTGATTGGCATTGTTGCATCAAGATTGATCGAGACCTATTACCGTCCTACTGTTATCCTGACTGAATCAAACGGTTTTGCGACCGGTTCGGCACGGTCAGTACAGGGTTATGACCTGTACCAGGCTATTGAGGCCTGCAGCGATCTTCTTGAGAGCTTCGGCGGGCATATGTTTGCAGCGGGTCTTACACTTAAGAAAGAGAATATCATACCATTCATGCAGAGATTTGAAAAGTATGTGAGTAGTACTATATCCGAGGACCAGCTGGTTCCTCGCGTTTTTATAGATACTGAACTTTCTTTCTCGGAAATCAGTGAGGATTTCTTTAAGACTATGAGTCAGTTCCAGCCCTTCGGTCCCGAAAATATGTCACCTGTGTTTGTCTCACGAAATGTCTTTGATATCGGTTCGGGACGTATGGTCGGGTCAAGCGGGGAACATCTTAAACTCGATCTGTGCCAGGAATCAACAGGACAAAAGAGCTTCTCTGCCATAGCTTTCAGCCAGGCAAATCATTTTGAATATATTAAAAGCGGAACACCTTTCGATATATGTTATTCTTTGGAAATGAATGAATTCAGGGGCAACAGAAATCTGCAGCTGAATATAAGGGACATAAAGACTCCGGGCAATAATTAGGCTACACTAAAACCATAACCGTAACTGCATTTTAAATTCTTCTTTGTTTTCAAATGCATTCCTGCCGGTATTTAAAGAAGTTATTCCGTATTTGAACCGCAGCTCTGCAATATTGCTGATCTTCCATTTCAGCATCAGATAGCTGCGGCTTCCTTCACCCGAAAAAGCAGGGATGCTGAAGCTGTAAAGAAGATCATTTTCATATGTATAGATTCTTGAATCATAATCATCTGTATCAAAGAGGCAGTACCTGAACCATAATGTCACAGGAACATTCATGAAGCTGTAATTAATATCCTGTAGCATCAACATCCCCCTGCTTCCCGACGAATGTACAATTTTGTAGTCCAGGCGAGTTATAATGGTCAGGTTTTCCATCAAAGAATACCTTAAAGTGCCTTTGCAGGTCCGGGATACAATTTCAGCCTGTTTTGGAATACCGGTAGCTGACGGATTATTTACCATTGACAGCATATAAATATATGAAGCATCAATTGTTAACTTGTCCGATGCTAAAAACCTGGCTGTAACTTCCTGTTTCATCCCATAGGACGGAGCACTGCAGCGGTATCTCAGCCATGGGAACTCCCATATATCACATCCACCGCTTATAAACAGATGCTTTGCTGCTTCAAATGTGAAATTTCCAAGTAGCCCCTTTTCATTGCCTGTTGAAGAGCTTCTTCCCGGTCCCTTCCCATGAAAACTTTTAAAACCTGAAGAATATTTTCTGAAGAGGAAATTAACAGTCAGGCGGTCTGACGGCCTGAAAGATAATCCCTGAACGAATGCATATTTATGAGATTCATTAACGGAGAATTCACCGTAAAGCAATATTTTTTTTATGAGACTGTTATAGTAAATGGTGTATAAGTTGTTTTTATTTCCTTCAAAATTCAGAATGGTTTCAGGATTACCTGCTGCATTTATTACCGGTAATGAAAGCCTGTTCTCCGACAATGCAAGGCCGGCATTCAGATTTTTAAAACTGTACGAAAGGTTAATGCCATAAAGCAGATCAGATATTGCATCTTTTTTCTGTAAAAGGGATAAGGTGTTATGCAGGCCTGATGTGTATAAATTTTCAATATAATCATTTGATGAACCGGAAAATGTTCCGAGAGTAGCATCTGAAGAATTTTTTGAATAAAAGAGATAAATCTCAAACTTTTTAAAGATAAGATCAGCAGCCGCTCCCCTGAGAAAATTATTTTCATTGGTCGAAGTATATGGTTTTATCTCATTTCGGGCCGACATAAAACCGGGGGCTGTTAGAGAGAGCCCGGGCCGTATGCCGGTATTAAGGTTTGTACCCTGGCCAAACCTTGCGGAATAGTCGCCCAGGATTATTTTTCTTATAATGCCTTTTCCACTGTAAGATATATGAGCAGAAAAAAAATCAGGTAGCGGAGGAGAACCACACAGGAATTTCTCTCCCGGATCTTTCTCAACTGTAAATCCGCCTGAAAAGCTTCCTGCAGTAAATTTGTATTTTGAAAGTATTCTCCACGATGATCCAAGAGACGAGGTGTCGTTATTTCCTGGTTTTATTGAAAAGTTCGTAATGGAAACATTTCTCAATTTTGCGGAATTTGAATTTGTTGATAATGTATTGTCAAGAGTGATAAAGGGAATTATCATAGCAGTTATCTCATTATCAAATCCGGGGATGTTGGGTATTTCATATACGGAGACGATCTTACCCGAGGAATGCAAATAGTCAGCCAGAGCTTTTAACTGGAAATCAGAAAGGAAGAAGAGTCTTGAAATTTCAGCTGAGTCGGATGAGTTGACTTTTACCGGATTTTCTGCGAGCTCACGGAGCCGCTCAATATATTCTGAAACTTCTTCAGGATCGGAGTCGTCAGCTGCAAGATCCTCTGCAATGGTGATGATTTTTTCCAAAATTGCAATTTCCTGACTGTATGTGTTGACAGATAGGATGAGTAAAAAAAATAATATTGAGTATCTTATCATTCGGGTAACGTGTTATTTATTCAGATTATTTTTTTTGGTTACACAGAGTTACACAGAGAAGCACAGAGAATCACAGAGATTACATTCGATATCTTTTAATTCCGTTTTTTAAAAGAGTAACATTAAAGTTAATTAGAAGTCCAAGTGGCTTTTTTGAGAATTTCATGTACGTAAGTATCTGTGCTTCGTGAACCGGATTTATTGGATCAACTACCTTCAGTTCAATAACTACTTTGTTTTCAACAAGGATGTCTATCCTGTAACCGCAATCTAATTTTATATCTTCATAAATTACAGGTGTCGGTTGTTGTCGTTTTATACTTAACCCATTCTTAGTTAATTCGTAGGAAAGACATTCCTCGTAAGCTGATTCCAGCAGACCGGGTCCCAGGCTTTTATGTACATTTATTGCGCAGCCGATAATCTTTTGTGAAATAGTATTCAGTTCCATAATATATTGGTTTAGTGAAAATTGTTTCTTAGTTATCTTCTGTGTAAATTTCTGGCAGTACTGTTTTTTTTCTCTGTGTAACTCTGTGGTTCTCTGTGTAACTCTGTGTAAGTTCTTCAATAGAATTTTCCTTAACTGACTAAATTCCAATCCTTAAAGTACTTTGCGGTTAATGGATTTCATTTTTAACGGATTTTAAATATTAAAGAAGCAGACGAGGTTATGCCAAGACGATCGTGAGAGACAAATCCAAGATCGATCATCACCATTTTCATCATCCATCCCACCCCGAAGCTGAAAGAATTATTTTCGGTACTGAACCCGCTCCTGAACCTGAAGTTTTTAACCGCCTCATACTCAAAACCTGTTCTTATAATAAGCTTGCTTCCCGAACTCATTTCAGCCTCAAGACCTGTAAAAAGTGACTTGTTCAGATAGGTACCGGCTCCGACCCTGAGCCTTGAAGGCATACTCGTTTTTCTGACCGAGCCTGGTATCGGATTAAAAATCTGGACCCCTATCCTTATATTCTCAGCCGGAGTTATAATAAGCCCTGTCTCAAAGGTTAAAGATTGATAATTATAGTATTCCCCTGCTGTCCTTTCTGAGAAAAAATCGATCTGGACTCCGGCTGCAATAATTTCAGATAGTTTTAAGCCACAGGCCAGCCCTGTCATATCTCTTTTAAAATCGGTATATCCAAAGTGACTGTATATTGCTCCCAATGAAGCTTTTCCTGCAGGGATTACCAACCCGGCAGAACGTGTTCCAAGTTCGCTTATACCGAACCGGTTTTCATAATTCAGGCTGAAAGAAAATGCATTATTAAGAGCAAGAGATGCCTGGTTATGAAATGATGACCAGAAGCCATTCTTCATGATGCATACATATCCCATTCCTGCTTCAGCTGCCCCCTGGGCCGGACGATAAGGATCGCCGCCTGAGGCGGTAAAAGAGAAAAAAATAAGTAAGAGCGAAACAGGTATTTTCAGCAGCGAGCTCAAACCGTTTCAAATTTGTACCCTAAATATACAAAAAAAATCAACCCGGGTAAGAAAGTTGAACTAAATATTATACCTCTTCGTTATTCTGTGTGAACTCTGTGGTACTCTGTGTAATAAAAAAGAACTTACACAGAGCTACACAGAGAATTAATTGGTTTTATACTGGTATTTTACTGCCTTAAGTTCTTCGTTAGCCTGTACGATCTTTTTCTTAAGTGATTCTTTATACGTTACAACCTCTTTCATTATTTCATCGTTTCCTGTTGCAATTATCTGTGCAGCAAGTATTCCGGCATTCTGAGCAGCATTTACCCCAACAGTTGCAACGGGTATTCCCGGAGGCATCTGCAGAATTGAAAATATTGAATCAAGGCCCTCCAGAGAAGCCTTGATGGGCACGCCTATTACCGGCAGAGGAGTCATTGCCGCAATTACACCAGGAAGATGTGCTGCCATGCCTGCTCCGGCAATAATAACTTTGATACCACGCGCCAGGGCATTTTTTGCAAACTTTTCAACTTCTTCAGGGGTCCTGTGAGCCGACAGGGCATTCATTTCAAAAGGTATCCTGAGGCTGTTTAATATATCTGCTGTTTTTTCCATCACCGGCAGGTCCGAGGTGCTTCCCATTATGATGCTTACTAAAGGTTCCATCTAAAATAATTTAATTTAACTTGCTGATAAGGACAAAAATAAGGTATTATTTTCATATTTTCGCAGCGGTTAACAATTCAAAACCTGCAATAATGAAAGAAATCCGCTTATTAGATAAGACATTCAGAGAATTGATATCCGAGGAAGCTTTAAATAAGAGGATTGTTGAGCTTGCCACACAGATTAACGATGACCTGGCAGGCAAAGATGTTGTCTTTCTCGGGATACTGAACGGAGCATTTCTTTTTGCTGCTGATCTTTTCAGGAGAGTGAAGCTCGAAGCTCGTATCTCTTTCGTAAAGCTTGCCTCATATAAAGGAACAAGTTCTTCAGGCACAATAAAAGAACTTATCGGATGGAATGAAGATATTACAAACAAGACTGTTGTCGTTATCGAAGATATTGTGGATACAGGTAGTACTCTGGAACGCGTTTTTGGTGAACTTGTTATAAGAAGAGCATCCGAAATAAGGATAGCAACTATGCTTTATAAACCGGCAGCCTATAAGAAAGATATCCATCTTGAATATATAGGTTTTGAGATACCCAACGATTTTGTTGTGGGCTTCGGCCTCGATTATAATGGATTCGGGCGTAACCTGCCATCGGTCTATACCCTGGTAAAATAAATGATAATTCATAATTTGTAATTCATAATTTAAGTTGTCCTATGGTTAATTTTTTAATTTTTGGTCCTCCCGGTTCTGGTAAAGGAACCCAGTCTGTAAGGCTGGCTGAAAAATTCAATCTTCTTCATCTTTCAACAGGAGATATGCTTCGTGCTGAAATTGCAGCTGGTACCCAGCTGGGGAAGAAGATGGGTCTTATAATGTCGAAAGGTGAACTTGTACCTGATGAAGTTGTGATTGAAATGATCGCATCTAAGATTGATAAAAGTAAAGGCTCTGCCGGATTTCTTTTTGACGGATTCCCCCGTACGGTTGCCCAGACTGTATCTCTGGAGAAAATGCTGAATGACAGAGGAATGAAGATCGATCAGATGCTTGTTCTCGATGTTGACCACGATGAACTGGTAAAACGTCTTATCGCCAGGGCTGAATTGTCGGGAAGACCTGATGATAAAGATCCTGCTGTAATAGAAAACAGGATCGATGTCTATAAAGAGAAAACAGAACCTATCATTAATTATTGCAGTGAGAAAGGCATTTACCAGCCTGTAAATGGCATGGGATCTATTGAAGACATCTTTAACAGGCTCTCTGCTCATATGCAGGAATTTATATAACTTGACCCCCCAACCCCCCATTTGGGGGGCTTTATAATTAGTGACTCCGGTGTGGGGATCTGAATTTACTGAACCCCCCATTTGGAGGGAAGGGGGGTGGGAAGTCAGGTAATAAGAAAAAAATTTATTTTTGATAAGAGGTTATTATTTGACTTTAGTTCTTAACAGTATAATATATGTCAGGATCCAACTTCGTCGATTACATTAAAATTTACTGTCGCTCCGGTAATGGAGGTGCGGGATCTGCCCATTTCAGGAGGGAGAAATTTGAGCCCAAAGGAGGTCCCGACGGAGGCGACGGAGGAAGGGGTGGTCACATTATCCTTAAAGGGAATAACCAGATGTGGACACTCCTGCATTTAAAATATCAACGACATATTTTTGCGGAAAATGGAGTTTCCGGAGGAAGACAACAGTCTACCGGTGCGGAAGGTAAAGATGTTATAATACAGGTTCCCCTTGGTACAATAGCAAAAAAGAGTGAGACAGGAGAAGTTCTCTTTGAGATTACAGGCAACGGTGATGAAAAAATCCTGGCCAGAGGCGGCAGGGGGGGACTGGGAAACACTCACTTTAAATCTTCAACAAACCAGACTCCACGATATGCACAGCCCGGGGAACCTGGTATAGAAGAAGAATTTGTTCTGGAACTTAAAATTCTTGCAGACGTCGGACTTGTTGGCTTTCCAAATGCAGGTAAATCGACTTTATTATCGGTTGTTTCAGCTGCTAAGCCAAAGATTGCCGATTATGCCTTTACAACGCTTGTTCCAAATCTTGGTATAGTAAGCTATCGTGATGATAAATCGTTTGTAATGGCAGATATACCGGGTATTATTGAAGGGGCTCATGAAGGAAAGGGGTTGGGTGTGAGGTTCCTCAGGCATATTGAAAGGAATTCCATGCTTCTGTTTATGGTACCAGCTGATAGCAGGAACATCAAAGAGGAATATGAGATCCTTATCAATGAATTAAAAATGTATAATCCCGAATTGCTCGATAAAAAGCGCGTCCTGGCAATTTCAAAATCCGACATGCTTGATGAGGAACTGATGAACGAAATAAGGAACGACCTGCCCGATATTCCCAGGGTATTCATCTCTTCAATTACGGGACAGGGGATAGTAACCCTAAAGGATATGATTTGGAAAGTTCTTAACTACATTTGATAAATTATGCTTGAAAGATTTGATCAACAGCTTTTTCTGTTTCTCAACTCACATAACTCACCATTCTGGGATCATGTGATGCATGGTCTGAGCGGAAAGGTTATCTGGATTCCTTTGTACCTGGCTATTCTGATATACATGGGCGTAAAGTATAAAAGGAAATTCCTGATAATAGTCCTCTTTATTATTCTTGCCGCCACACTCGCCGACCAGACCTCCGTTTTCCTGAAAAACCTTGTTCAACGTCTGCGTCCTTGTCATGATCCGTCACTTCAGGGACTTGTTCATCTTTTTAACGGTGAATGTGGAGGATTATACAGTTTTGTTTCATCGCATGCAACAAACTCATTTGATGTAGCCCTCCTGAGCCTGCTGCTTATCAGAAAAAGATGGTTTACAATTGGTATAATTACCTGGGCACTTGTTATCGGATATACACGTATCTACCTTGGGGTACATTATCCCGGTGATGTTATATGCGGTTCTATCCTTGGAGCCTTTATCGGATGGGGCGTTTATAATCTTTATATATTAACTGATAATAAGATACTGAAGCATAAACCTTATTTTAATCCAACTTTAATCAATACTGACACTCCATAGGTAATGCCTTAATTGGCCCCACCTCTCCCCAAACCCCTCCCCCAAGAAGGAGGGGCTTTAATTCAGGATAATTGTGTATGTTTTGGAATGAGGGGGAGAGGTAATTCAGACTAAATCAAATTCCTTAGGGTGACAGCTATTGGCTGGGGTGTCAACATAATGGAAATAGGCAAAAAAGACTTAAAAAAATATTAAAGCAATGTTCTGCCTGAGTCTTGAATCGACTGATCCTTATTTTAACCTTGCTGTTGAGGAAGTACTCCTTAAAAACAGCAGGGATGAATATCTTATCCTTGGAATAAACGATGCTTCAGTTATAATCGGGAAGCACCAGGTCGCTCACAGGGAGGCAGACACAACATTTGTACTCAGCAACAGGATCCCTGTCATCCGGAGGATTTCAGGAGGAGGCACAGTCTTTCATGATAAAGGTAACCTGAATTTTTCTTTTATCATGCACAGCGAATCAGGTAAGCAGGTCGACTTTCCTAAATATACCCGTCCAGTCATAGATTTTTTATTATCAAATGGCATCAATGCAAGGTTTGAAGGCAAAAACGATATTAAAACAGATGGTTTAAAGATTTCAGGAAATGCGGAACATGTATACCGTAACAGGGTTCTTCATCATGGTACTCTGCTTTTTGATTCTTCCCTTGATCAGCTAAGAAATTCCATAAGAAAAAATACTTCCTGTTATAAAACGCGGGCGGTAGATTCTAATCCTTCATCCGTGACAAATCTCAGAGAAATGCTGCCAGGATTCCCGGATATTTATCAATTCCGGTCAGAAATGATCCATTATTTCCTGAGATACTTTCCTGATATAACCATTCACGAAATATCCGCTAAAGAAAAGGAAGAAGCTGAAATACTGGCTGTTCAAAAGTATAAAACATGGGAGTGGAACTATGCTTACGGCCCGGAATATTATTTTGATAACAATTTTAAAATTGAAGGCAAAGATCACTCATGCCACCTGTTTGTAAAAGAGGGAATAATAATTGAATGTGAAATTAAAGGTTCGGGGAATCTGGTGGCCACAGGCAGGAAACTTATCGGGTGCCGGCATATGGTCGATGATATATTTGAAGTTCTCAACAAAGAAGATATTTCAATAATGAGGGATGATGTTTTTAACTTTTTTTGAATTCGTATATTTGGTAACGGTAAGGTTATAACCTCTGTAACTCTGTGTCTCCTTTGTGAAGCTCTGTGTAACAAAAGAAGGACTTACACAGAGAACCACAGAGAACCACAGAGAACCACAGAGTTGCACAGAGAAATTAAATTCCGCAAATGGATATTATCAGATCGATTGAAGAAATAGTTAAAAGTTCCGGGCAATGACATATGCTTCATCATACAGGAGGATACTTACCAGGATGGGTTACTACGAGTACCAGAATGCTCTTATCTATCGTCATATGAACCAGGAAGGTGAATGGGACAGCCATCTGGAACATTGCAGGAATTTCATAATCAGAGCTCTGGATCTTTTCAACCCCCCTCATGTCACTGTAATGGGCAGTGGCTGGCTTCTTGATTTACCTCTTGCGGAAATGGTCGAACGTCATATAAAAGTAACATTGACAGATATTGTTCATCCTCCGGATGTGTATAAACAGGCTGCGGATATCGGCAATGTTGAACTGGTTGAGCTTGATGCTACAGGAGGCCTGATAATGGAAGTGTGGAATAAAGCTGGCAGTCATTCTGCATTTAATAAAATGCACTCATTGTCTGATATTTTAATACCTGAATTTGAACCATATACCGATCCGGGTATGGTAGTATCTCTTAATATTCTTACCCAGCTCGAATCGCGAATTATTGAATTTCTAAGAAAACGGATAAAAGTCGGTGATGAAGAACTCAATAATTTCAGGTCTGAAATACAGAAAAAACATATTACTTTTCTGAAGAAACATAAATCATTAATTATTACTGACTATGCTGAAGTGTTTACAAATAAGAGGGGGGAAGTAAGGACCATTACAACTCTTTTTACCGATTTGCCTGAAAGCAGCCTGAGAGAAGAATGGATATGGAATTTTGACCTTAAAGGCAGTGATTACCTTACTAACCGGAGTTTAATTAAAGTTGTAGCTTTGGCAATCTGAAAGTATGGGAAAGGACCTAAATATTGCAAGATATCTGGCCGCAGTTAAGAAGTTCAGAACCCTTGAGTCAAAGGAGGACCACCTGCTGCTTGTCCTTTCGTTGGCAAGGCTGGTGCTTTTTACAGGAGGTATTATTCTTATATGGATCGCGTTCAAACGGAGCTTTATTACGGGTCTCTTACTTCTTATGTTTATATCAGGTTTATTTTTCTGGTTACTGAAACTTTTTTCAGATCATACCGGGAAGAAGAATTTCCTGCAAAACCTTGCCATAATAAATCAAAACGAAGCAGCCGCACTTTCAGGTGATCTTTCGGCTTTTGAACCCGGGAATTCATACACCGATATTCACCATGATTTTTCATACGATATCGACCTGTTTGGGAAAAACTCACTTTTCCAGTATATGAACCGGACAGTTACAGAATATGGGAGGGATATCCTTTCTGCATGGTTGTCAGATCCTTTCAGCCTTTCACGGGAAATGGTATCGCGTCAGCAAACTGTAAGGGAACTTGCTTTAAAAGAGAACTGGAGACAGGAGTTTATGGCTTCGGGTATGAAAGCCCCCCTTGAAAAAAGTAAGATCTCAGGCCTTCTGCAATGGATGGGTGAAAAGGAAGTTGTAAGGTCCTCAACTTTAAAGAAATTCCTTATTTTTTCCCTGCCTGTTATTACGACTGTCTCTTTTATCCTTGCACTGACAGGAATTTTACCATATACTGTTTTTACATTGGTATTCCTTCTCAACCTTTTTTATGTAGCCACAGGATTAAAGAAAACAAATGAGATCCATAATTCTCTTACAAAAAAATATAACTACCTGTCATCAATGAAGGGATTGCTTAAAGCATTTGATAATGAATCTTTTACATCCTCAGGTTTAAATGAGATCAAATTCAATATTTCCGGAAAGGAAGCCTCTGCAACTTTTTCTGTGAAGAAGCTTGGGGATCTGATCCAGGCTTTTGACAGCAGGATGAACATTTTAGGAGGCTTTATTCTGAACGGGTTATTCTTATGGGATTATCAGAGTATTTACCGGCTTGAAAAATGGAAGGCGGAGTACTGCGATCTTTTTCCTTTATGGCTCGATATAATTGGACATATTGACGCCTACATCAGTCTGGCCAACTATGCATTTAATAATCCTGAGTTCGCTTACCCGACATTATCTGACAATTCAACCATGTTCATGGCAAAAAGCCTTGGACATCAATTGATTGACGAAAATAAGCGGATATGCAACGATTTCATGCTTGAAAAAAAAGGAACAGTATGTATTATTTCAGGTGCTAACATGGCCGGTAAGAGTACTTTTTTACGAACAGTGGCGGTAAATTATATTCTTGCTATGACTGGAGCACCTGTATGTGCTGCTGAAATGAGTTTCAGTCCGGTGAAACTTTTTACCAGTATGCGTACTACTGACTCATTATCTGACAATGAATCGTATTTCTATGCAGAGCTCAAGAGACTTAAAATACTTAAATCAAAGGTTGAAAATGGAGAACCGGTATTTATGATCCTCGATGAAATACTCAAAGGGACAAATTCTGAAGACAAAAGTTCAGGATCCAAATTATTTCTCCGGAGAATTGTTGACTACGGCGGAACAGGTTTAATAGCTACACATGACACCAGTCTTTGCAAACTGGAAACTGAGACTCAAGGGAAAATCATCAACAAGTGCTTTGAGATTGAAATTGACGGGCAAAAAATAATGTTTGACTATAAACTTCATGACGGGATCACCCGGAAGATGAATGCTGTCTTCCTGATGAAACAGATGGGAATTCTGGAGTAAAGAGCACAAATCTTATAATTCCGGAATAGATTCCTCATCCCGCTCGGGGATGACAACAGTGTCCTTTTATTGACACCCTGGATATGAGTAGGGGATCCCTCGCTGACGCTAATAATGACAACATTTTGCAAAATAAACATTATAAACCACTTATCTTTTATCCAAAAGACCTTTTATGCATATTGTTTTTATACCATAATTGTATAAGTAAGATTTCTCTGTAATGTACGATGGAGATCCCTCACTTCGTTCGGGATGACAGGGCCATTGAGGAGTATATGGGGGGAGAAGAAGTGGCGATTCGCAGATAAATGTCTCTGTTATTCTAATTTGTGTCGCGAATCGCCACTTCTTCACTCCCCCAGTGTCCACCAAATTGACCTGTCATTCCGAATGGAGCAGAGCGGAATGAAGAACCGAGGCCCTGTTTACAGGGCCGAGCTCACCGAAGGTAATCTCCTTCTAGCTTTCACTGATGATCCCGCAAATCCTCATCATTCGAAATGAGGAACAGAGTTCAAATTCACAGGGACGAGCTCACCGATGGTAATTTCATCATTAAAGTTTAATTTTATTATCTGCTTATCATTAATTAGCTATTGAAATGAAAATATACCAGTATTATGTTTATATACTTGCAAATTCACATCACACTGTTCTCTATACCGGTGTAACAAATGATCTTGAAAGGAGATGTTTTGAACATAAACAAAATTCATTAACAATCGTGAACGGACCGGGAGATCCCTCACTGGCACACAGAATGTCATACTTCTCGTCTGTCATTAGTGATAAAATATATAATATAAGCAATTCTGTTCTGATTAAAAAGATATTTTAATCCGGCAGGTTAAAATAAATATATTGAACTATTTCTTTATACTTGTAAATTCTTTTTGTAAAGATAAGATTACAAATGAGCAAGATCGAGCAATTTCAAGGTCCGGAAAAGACACAGTTAAAGAGGGAACTTGGTCTTGCTGCAGCCATTGCCATTGTTGTGGGCAACTGTATCGGCTCAGGTATATTTACCTCTGCTGCATCCCTGGCCGTCGCATCAAATCCAAAAACCGCGATTATTGCCTGGGTAATCACTTCTGTTGGCTCCTTGCTTATTGCCCTTAGCTTTGCCAGTCTGGGAACAGCAATACCAAAAACCGGCGGGCCAATTGTCTATACCCGGGCCGCATTCGGCGATTTTGCTGGATTTCTTATAGGATGGACATACTGGATCGGAGCCTGGGTTGGGAATGCTGCTATCATTACGGCTTTTATGATGTATTTTACATACTTTGTTCCCGGTTCGAATACACCTATATTTGCTTTCTTAATAACTTCCGGAGCATTATGGTTTTTTACCGTTATTAATATTCTTGGGGTCAAGGGAGCCGGAATTGTCGGTATTGTGACAGTAGTGCTGAAAGTAGGAGCACTTGTGGTATTCGTAGTACTTGCCGGGTTACATTTTAATCCCGAAATGCTAAAAACTGTTTCCAGTTCAGATGTATCAGGGATGGACACTCTTCCGGCGGCAATAGCGATAGCACTATGGGCCTTTGTAGGTATTGAAAGTGCAACGGTGCCTGCAGGAGAAATCAAAAACCCGAAAAAAAATATTAAAAGAAGTACCATAATCGGTACCTTGGTTGCAGCTCTGATTTATATTACGGTATCAGTAGTTGGAATGGGCGTTCTTGACCAGGCTACTCTGGCGGAATCAAAAGCCCCGCTTGCCGATATTATCAACAGGGCGACCGGAGGGACGTGGGGCGGTAACTTCATTGCCGCGGGTGCAATAGTATCAGCCCTGGGTGCGACTTCAGGATGGGTACTGACTACTGCCCGAAGCGCATATGGTGCCTCAAAGGACAAGTTATTCCCCGGAATATTCAGCAGAGTACATCCGAAATTCAAAACACCTGTCGCTTCACTTATAATAAGCGGTGTGGCTGCAAATATTTTACTGACATTAAACTATGCATTCTCATTAACAGCAGCTTTCAATTTTATGCTCCTGCTTGCAACACTGTCGTTCCTGCCTGCTTATGCTTTTTCTGCAGCGGCCGACATAATTCTGTTAAAGACTCATTCAAAGGATTTTAATTTTTTCAATTTTTTAAAGAACTCATTTGTGGCATTGCTGGCCTTTGCATATTCCATCTATGCAATATATGGAACAGGAGCCCGGGTGGTAATGTATGGCTTTATACTTATGTTAATAGGGATACCGGTATATCTGTTTATGATGATACAGAATAACAAGACGGATAAAGTAATCGATAATTTAAGGAAGAATGCAGGGCTTGAGAATTAATGAGTTTATTAGGAACACGTATTAATTTATTCTGTTATTTTGATAAATCTCACCTAGAATCCTGTTTTTTAGTAGGACACCAATAGCAGAAGGAGATCCCTCATCCCGCATAAAACGGGAAGAATCTCCATATCAACTTACAGCATTTATCAACATATTTTCTTCTATTGTAATCCTCAATTAATCAACTAAATATTTTAGTAACAATCGTTTTGTAATTTTTTGGTATAAATAAATTAATAACGATTGTTGAAAAATTAACAGCTAACGGCACCGCTTATTAGTTATATTTGCGCAAAATTCTGCGAAATGTCAGTTGGATATTCAGAAGAACATATAAAAACATTAGAGTGGAGAGAGCATATCCGTCTAAGGCCCGGTATGTATATCGGGAAGCTGGGCGACGGGTCCTCCCAGGATGACGGAGTGTATGTTCTGATCAAGGAGGTAATGGATAATGCCATCGACGAATACATGATGGGTTATGGCAAAAAGATCGATGTTTCAATAAGCGGTAAGGAGGTCAGGATACGCGATTATGGCCGGGGTATACCCCTGGGGAAGGTCCTCGATGCCGTATCTAAAATGAATACCGGTGCCAAGTACGATTCAAAAGCCTTTAAAAAATCCGTTGGTTTGAATGGTGTGGGAGTAAAGGCTGTCAATGCTTTGTCTAGCAGTTTTGTGATACGGTCAATACGTGATGGTCAGCTCAAAGTAAGTGAATTTGAGCACGGGATTACCATAAAAGATCATCCCCTGGTAGCCACCTCAGAAGAGAATGGAGTGGAGGTGATTTTTCAGCCTGACGAGGAGATGTTTGGTAATTACTACTTCATTTCGGAATACGTGGATACGATGATCAAAAACTATGTATACCTCAATTCCGGATTGATAATCAATTTCAACGGGAATAAGTTCTTTTCACGTAACGGCCTTGTTGACCTGCTTAATGAAAACATGAATAAGGAAGGGCTTTACCCGATCATTCACCTGACAGGAGAGGACATAGAAATTGCATTTACGCACGGGCTTCAATATGGTGAAGATTATTACAGTTTCGTAAACGGCCAAAACACGACTCAGGGAGGTTCTCATTTGCTGGCTTTCCGTGAAGCCATTGTAAAAACTATCCGCGATTTCTACAAAAAGGACTATGATCCTTCAGACATTCGGTCCTCAATTATTGCAGCTATATGCATTAAGGTTGAAGAACCTATATTTGAATCACAGACAAAAACAAAGCTTGGATCAAAAGATATGGGTCCATCAGGTCCTTCTGTCAGAAATTTCATCAGTGAGTTCATAAAGAAGCAGTTAGATGATTATCTTCATAAAAACTCCGAAACAGCCAGGATTATTCTGAAGAAGATACAGGACTCGGAAAAAGAAAGAAAAGCCATATCCTCAATTCAGAAGCTGGCAAGGGACAGGGCAAAGAAAGTGAGTCTGCATAATAAAAAGCTGAGAGACTGCCGGATACATTATAATTCAAATGATGACAACAAGCTTGATTCCACAATCTTCATTACAGAAGGAGATTCTGCCAGCGGCTCAATAACCAAATCGAGAAATGTTGAGACCCAGGCTGTCTTCAGTCTTCGCGGCAAACCATTGAATTCATTCGGGCTTACCAAAAAAATAGTATATGAGAACGAGGAGTTCAACCTTCTGCAGGCAGCCCTTAACATTGAAGATGGTATTGAAAACCTGAGATATAATAATGTAATTGTAGCAACCGATGCCGATGTGGACGGAATGCATATCAGATTGCTTCTTCTTACATTCTTCCTTCAGTTCTTTCCCGACCTTGTAAGAAAGGGACATTTATATATTCTGCAAACTCCCCTGTTCAGGGTAAGAAATAAAAAAGAGACAAGATATTGTTATTCAGCTGAGGAGAAGGCGAAGGCAACTGCTGTCCTTGGGCCAAACCCCGAAATAACCCGTTTCAAAGGACTGGGAGAGATCTCCCCCGATGAATTCCAACACTTCATCGGAAAAGATATGAGGCTCGAACCGGTAAGGATGAAGAAAAATGATTCCGTTAATGGATTTCTTGAATTTTTCATGGGAAAGAATACCCCTGACAGGCAGGATTTTATAATTGAGAACCTCAGGATAGAAGAAGATAAAGTAGAAGAGGAAAAGTAACAGGGTGTTTTTTATAAGTGCCGGCTTGTTTATGGAAGAAGAAGAACTTGATATCAGCAATAAAGAAGGAAAAGCGGAGGTTCCGTCGGGACCCCTGGCACTTCATACTGTGACTGCTTTATCGGGCATGTACCAGGACTGGTTCCTGGATTATGCATCGTATGTTATCCTTGAAAGGGCTGTTCCTCATCTGCACGATGGACTTAAGCCGGTTCAGCGACGTATCCTTCATTCAATGAAGAGAATGGATGATGGCCGGTATAACAAAGTCGCAAATATCATTGGTCATACAATGCAGTTTCATCCGCATGGCGATGCCTCAATAGGTGATGCGCTCGTTCAGCTTGGACAGAAAGAACTGCTTATTGAAGCACAGGGTAACTGGGGTAATCTTCTTACCGGCGATGGAGCTGCTGCTCCAAGGTATATTGAAGCAAGGCTTTCCAAATTTGCCCTTGAAGTTGTATTCAACCATAAAACAACTGAATGGAAATTGTCGTATGACGGTCGTAATAAAGAACCGGTTACACTTCCAGTGAAATTCCCCTTACTCCTTGCACTCGGAGGTGAAGGAATTGCGGTCGGACTCGCTTCAAAGATCCTTCCGCATAATTTCAATGAACTTATCGATGCTTCAATCGATTACCTGCAGGGTAAGGATTTCGTTCTTTATCCCGATTTTCCGACAGGCGGTATGGTGGATGTTTCGAAATACAACGACGGCCAGAGGGGAGGAGTGATAAAAGTGAGGGCGAAAATCGAAAAAACGGATAAAAAAACCCTGATTATTACCGAGATACCTTTTGGTAAAACAACCACAACTCTCATTGAATCAATCATTAAGGCTAACGAAAAAGGAAAGATCAAGATCAGAAAGATAGATGACAATACCTCGGCAAATGTCGAAATTGTTGTGCATTTGCTGCCGGGGGTGTCACCTGACAAGACCATTGATGCACTTTATGCTCTTACCGATTGTGAATATTCCATTTCTCCCAATACATGTGTTATAGTAGATGATAAGCCTTCATTTATGGGGGTTAGCACAATACTTAAACATTCCGCCGACAGAACCGTTGCCCTTCTTAAATCCGAACTTGAAATCAGGAAAAGTGAGCTTGAAGAAGAGTGGCATATGTCTTCCCTTGAAAAGATATTCATCGAAGAGAGAATATATCGCGATATTGAGGAATGCGAAACATGGGAGGCAGTTATTGATGCTATCGACAAAGGCCTCGATCCGTTCAAAAAGCTGTTACTGAGAGAGGTTACAAGAGAGGATATCATTCAGCTCACTGAAATAAAAATAAAAAGGATCTCGAGGTTCGATGTCAAGAAGGCCGATGAACATATTAAAGGCATAGAGACTGAGCTTGAAGAGGTTAAAAATCATCTGAAAAATATTATACCTTTTGTAGTCAACTATTTCAGGCAGATAAAGAAGAAATATGGGAAAGATAAAGACAGAAAGACCGAGATAAGAAGCTTTGACACCATTGAAGCCACAAAAGTGGTGGCCAACAATGCAAAACTCTATATCAACTATAAGGAAGGCTTTATAGGAACTGGATTGAAAAAAGATGAATTCATTTGCGATTGTTCTGATATTGATGATGTAATTGTTATCAGGAAAGACGGAGGTTACCTGTTAACAAAAGTCGCTGAAAAAGTTTTTGTAGGGAATGATATCCTTTATGCCCAGATCTTTCTTAAAAATGACGAACGAACAATATATAATATTGTCTACCAGGATGGGAAAGATGGCCCCCTGCTTGCAAAAAGATGTGCCATATCGGGACTTACCCGTGACAAGGAATATAATCTCACAAGAGGCAAACCCGGTTCTAAAATTGTTTACCTGAGTGCCAACCCGAATGGTGAAGCTGAAGTTATTAAAATCCATCATAAACCTAAGGCAAGGCTTAAAAAACTTGTCTTTGAATTTGATTTCGGGCTAATGGCCATTAAAGGTAAATCGTCAATGGGAAACATTCTGACAAAGAATGCTGTTAATAAAATAAGCCTGAAAGAGAAAGGACTTTCAACACTGGGAGGCAGGAAAATCTGGTTCGATGATGCAGTTTTCAGGCTTAATGTTGACGCAAGGGGAATCTTCCTGGGAGAATTCAGCGCTGACGATAAAATACTTGTAATAACTAAAAACGGATATTTCAGGATGGCTGGTTTTGATCTGTCAAACCATTTTGAAGACAATATCCTGATAATTGAAAAATTCAGGGCAGGAAAAGTCTATTCTGCTGTTTACTGGGATGCTGAACAGAAATTCTATTATGTTAAAAGGTTTACGATAGAGGAATCCGAGAAACCTCAGTGTTTCATAAACGAAGATCCTGAATCGAAATTAATCAGTATAACTGAAGTTGAATATCCGCGTTTTGAAATTCATTTTGGAGGGAAACATAAGAGCAGGGAAACTGAAATTATTGAGGTGGCCGAATTCATTGGAGTAAAAAGCTATAAAGCTAAAGGTAAAAGGATTACCAGTTTTATGGTGGAAAACATACTGGAGATAGAACCTGTAGTCAGAAAGGAGATTTCCGTTCCTGAGCTGGATGCAACAATGGAAGAAGAGTCTGCTCATACTCCTTTACATGATGATCCCGCACAGATGAAGCTGGAGTTGTGATGCACAATAACCAGATAATATATATTATAGGTTTTATGGGAAGCGGTAAGACCACGGCAGGTAAAAAACTCGCGTCTCTTCTTGGCTGGTCTTTTATCGATCTCGACAGGAAAATTGAAGAACAGACAGGGTATACAATCCCTGAACTTTTTTCAATGCATGGAGAAGACTATTTCAGGGATGCTGAGTCGAAAGCTCTCAAAAGTCTTGACAATGAATCAAAAACAGTTGTTTCTACAGGAGGCGGTACTCCTTGTTGGGGAAATAATATGGAGTATATGCTTTCGGCAGGACTAACCATATATTTGAAACTTACTCCCGCTCAGCTCAAAAGCCGGCTTTCTGAATCGACCGGTGAAAGACCATTAATAAAAAATTTAGACAGCGACAGCATCCAGGGTTTCATTGAAAAGAAACTGGCTTATAGAGAAAAATGGTATAATAAAGCCGACATAACCCTTGAGGGATTCGATATAGATATCAATTTACTATTCTCTCTTGTGACTGACAGGCTAAACAGTTGATTTCTACCTTTGTGAGACTTTATGCACTCCCTGGTGCCCTTTGTTGTAAACAACTAATTCTTTAAAACACAAAGGAACACAAAGTACATCACAAAGGGACACAAAGGACTATTTAAACAACCTTTTCTTACACTTGCTGATGAGTTAATTATGAGTCATTAATGTTAATAACTCCTTTAATCTTGTTAAATTTTAATTGTTAATTTAGTAAACTGTAATGTATAATATCTAACGGCATAATATATTTATGAGTGACCGGTTATTTGCTCTCCACCGAAACCAATCAGGAGAGAAATCTATTTTATCATTGCTCCTGGCCCAATCAGTTTTTCTTGGTGTATTTCTGGGAGCTTTTGATATAACCGCTCACTCTGTTTTCCTATCAATTTTTGATGAAAAAATGATGGCAAGGGGTTATGTTGTTTCAGGACTTGCCGGAATTGCCCTCACTTCTCTTTACTACCGGCTGAGAGAAGGGATACATTACAAAAATCTGAGCATACTGAACCTCTCGTTTATAACTGTATTAAGCCTCTGGCTGTGGCTTGCATTAGTCTTCTCCCCGGTCAGATGGGTGATTTTTATTGTTTTTGTGATGTTAGGTCCTCTGAATATCCTGGTTATGATGGGATTCAGGGAAACACCGGGAACCTTGTTAAACTCAGAGTTGAACAAAAGGTCAACCGGACTTATTGATGCCGGGTTAATTGTTGGAATAATTATAATCAGTTTTATAATTCCATTGTTGTTGTCTTTCAATTTTAAAACCCATAATATTCTTCTGGTTGGTGCATCTTCCATATTCATTGCCGCTGTAATTCAAATATTGGCATACAAAAGACCGGGGGCTCCTGAAGAAGAGAATGGAAATTATTCTGACCATCCCGTAGATAAGGCATTTGTTCATGGCACATTTATTGAAGGCCGGCACATCAGGACGATGTGGATTTTCATAGCACTTTCAGTCATAACTTTGTTTTTTGTTCAGTATTCTTTCATGGCTGTTACACGCGAACAGTACCCTGCAGCAAAAGATATGGCACGATTCCTCGGCATTTTCACCGGAAGTATGATGATTTTAGTACTTCTGCTTAAACTGTTTGTGTTTTCATATCTGCTTCATAACTATGGATTGCGTACCTGTCTGGTGCTATCTCCAGTTCTTTTGCTTATTTTTACCGCGATAGCTGTTACCATAGTTATGTTTATGGGGTATAGCCCCGGTTCAGGAACAGGATTCATGATGTTCTTCGTTCTACTCGCACTCAGCAGGCTGTTTTCTAAATCTTTAAAAGATTCAGTGGAATCCCCTTCAATTAAAATCATTTCCCTGGCTGATACAGGAAGAGAAGAATCTGATGCCGGAACGGGAAAGCCCGGAACCATCAACGAGATTGCAGCATTAACTGCAGGACTCATATTATCAGGAATCGGACTTTTAAGTTTCATCAGACTTATTCATTTTTCATTTATTTTGTTCTTTCTCATTCTCATCTGGATTTTCGTGGCCCTGAAGTTCTATTCGGAATACAGGGAGAAGATACGAAAGGCTCTGTTAAAGGACTCTGGGAATATCCCATTATCAGGCGAATCAGGCCAGGTACGCATTCTTAAGAAAAAGTTTGCTGCTTCAACTGCTTTCAGGAAAGACTACTTCAATCTTATATCAGGTGATTTTACAGTACTGGATATTGACAGGGGTAAATTCTATTTTGATGAATTATTCAACTGGGCTGTTAATAAAAACGATAACAATCTAATGCCCGCATTGAAAAGAATAGCCGGAATCTCTGGCATTGAAGAAGCCATTCGTAAAAAATCATTGGAAACAATAAAAATTCTTACTGAAAGTGAGTCGGTCAGCAATACCAACGTTGATAAAATCGACCATGCAAGAAACCTTCTGGCAGGTATTCGAATGCCTCAAACAACTGAAATACTTAGACTATTAAGAGATAATTCCATTGCTTCAAAGAGATATGCAATCTACATGATCGGGAAATTCAAAATAACTGATATGTTGCCTGAGGTTTGTGAGTGCCTTAATATTCCTGCTCTTGAAAAAGATACTTTTGCAGTTCTTAGTGCTTTCGCAGATGAAGCGGTTGAGGAGTTGATCCGATATTACTTTGTATCTTCAGGAAATGAAAATATCTCCCGTATAATTCTCCGGCTATTAGGGAAAGCCTGTACAGAAGAAAGTCGGGCGTTCCTGTTTTCCAGGATATGGTCAAATTCAAGACACCTGAAAGAAGAAGCCCTCTGGTGCCTCAACGACTGTGGCTTCCAGCCGGCAGGCAGGGATAAAGATCGGCTTTTGCAGTTAATAACCGACACCATCAGTCTGATGACATGGAACCTTTCCGCAAAAGTATGTCTTGAAAAAAATAATGATGCATTTCTTCTTGAAGTGATGAAGAAGGAAATGGATCGGTGGAAGAGATTCCTTTTTAAAATAATGTCGGTTACCTACGACCCGGGGTCCGTTAAAAAAATATGGAATAATCTGGAAGCCGGTACCCTTGAGAGTGTAAGTTATGCACTTGAAATGATCGATTTTGTTGTGAACGATCCGATAAAACCCTATATAATTTGTCTTTTCGATGATGTTACGGAAAAAGAGAGACTAAGAAATCTCTATCGGTTTTTCCCGGGACACATTCCTCAGTATAACAGCCTGGTCGATGATATTATTAATCGTGATTATAACCTTCTGACTTTATGGACTAAAGCCTGTACACTCAGGAATATTCCGGAAATTGAAGGAGACAGGATGAAAGAATCGGTGGTCGCCCTGTTCTTTAGTCCTGAAGCAATATTACAGGAGGAAGCTGCAAGACTTGTAGCCAGATCAAGTATGGAATTGTATGAGATAGTTGCTCAGAGAATGCCGGATTTGATCAGACTGAGGATGGATAACATAGTGTATCGAAAAACTGAAGAAATTGAACTCCTTTTTAACAAAGTGGTATTCCTTTCAGATTTTTTTAAGGGGATAAATGAAGAGGACTTATTGTCACTCGCTGAAGATATCAGGGTCATTAAAAACATTGGTTCCGCTTTAGCTACATTCGCCGAGGGTTGCATTATATGGCCTTTGTCAGAAGGCGAACAGTACCAAAAGGCTTATATTTATTATGATGCGGACATTACTGGCAACAACAGTATTTCAGGTATTGCTGAAGATACTTCTTGTTATATGCTGTCTTTAAAATCTGTTGAGGAGTTTAATGATCAGTTTCCGGACAGATCATTTGAAATCTTGAAATATATAGATGACAATGAAATTTAGTGTAAAAATAACTCAAACTTCATCAGGCATTTTAGGCACTCACTAGTTATATATAAATGTAAGGGTAAAAATTATTATGGAACCAAACAGAGATGATGACAATTTCAATCCTTTTCCTGGGTTAAGGCCCTTTACTCCTGACGAAAGCGATTTGTTTTTTGGTCGTGAAACAGAGAGTGAAGAGCTGTTAAGGAAGTTGATACAGAACAGGTTTGTTACCGTTATTGGAGCGTCCGGAAGCGGGAAATCATCACTTGTCCATAGCGGTGTTTTACCGAAAATCAGAAACCTGAAAAACCAGGAATCATCTGAATGGCGAATTATTCCTTTCAGGCCGGGCAACGATCCTTTCGGGAACCTGGCTGATTCATTGTCTGAAGATATTGAGGCCAGGGGATATGGGAAAATTGAAAAGGTCAAGATTCTGTCTGAGTTGCACAATAATCCGCAGGGTATTTCAGGAGCAGTAACAAATCTGATGATAAAATCGAATGAGAGAATCCTCCTTGTAATAGATCAGTTTGAAGAGCTTTTCAGGTTTGGTTTACAGGGAAAAGCCTATGGCTCTTTGCCTCAGGCTTCCAGGTTTGTCGATTTTATGGTTAAAGCTGTCAGCGAGTCATCTTTAAATATTTATACTATTGTAATCATGCGCTCTGACTATATAGGAGAGTGCGCACAATATCAGGGTCTTACGCAACTTATAAATAACAGTAACTACCTGGTTCCACAGCTGGGGAAGGAGAATTACAGGAAGGCTGTTGAAGGTCCCATAAATTACGCTGGCGCTAAGATAGATCCTGACCTTATGGAAAGGCTTCTTAAAGAGATAGGCGACAGGACAGATCAGCTTCCAGTGCTGCAGCATGCTATGATGAGAACTTATGCTCACTGGCTTAAATCGAATGATCGCGAAAGACCTGTAAGCAATGCAGACTATGAATCTGCCGGCACAATGCGCAATGCAATGTCGCTTCATGCCAATGAAGCTTATGAAGAGCTTAATCCTCGAGGGAAGGAGATATGCAGGATAATGTTCCAAACAATAACCGAAAAAGGATCTGACAATAAGGGTTTTCGTCGGCCGGAAGGGATTGAATCAATTAAAACAATAGCAGGCTGTACGGAAGAAGAACTATTTGAGGTTGTTGAAAAATTCAGAATTCCCTCGCGATCTTTCCTTTCGCCGCGTCCGGATATTCCTCTTACAGAAGAATCAATTATAGATATTTCCCATGAAAGCCTGATACATTTATGGGACAGACTCAGGGAATGGGTTGATGATGAGGCATCTTCTGTTCAGATGTATTTACGGCTTTCAGAAGCCTCTGCGATGTACCAGCAGGGCAAGGTCAGTCTTTTGAGACCACCAGATCTTCAGATGGCAATTAACTGGCGCGATCAGAATAGCCCAACGCTTGAATGGGCAGAAAGGTACAACCCAGCATTCGAAAGAGCAATGGTTTTCCTGAGGACAAGCGAAAAAGAATATCTTGAAGAAGAGGAAAATAAGGCCAGGCTCCAGAAAAAGAGAATGAAGAGAACAAGAATAATTGCCTCTATTCTGGGAATTGCAGTTATAATTTCTTTAACATTCATGCTCTTTGCCTTTGTAAGAAAAGTAGCCGCCGACAGACAGACCGTCCTGGCAGAGCAACAAAAAACTGAAGCTGAAAAACAAAAATTTAGGGCAGATTCAATTGCGATGGTTGCAACCTCCGACCTGTCCCTGGCAGACTCGAATACAACTGTCGCAAAGCAGATGGCTGAAGAGGCTCAAAAGAGTGCGGATCTGGCAAACCAGCAAAAAGATTCAGCTATTAAGGATAAAGAGACTGCCATCAAAAAAGAGCAGATAGCTGAGAAAGAAAAAGAAAATGCACAGCGCCTGAGAATGTTGTCAATCAGTAAGGCTATGGCAGTTAAGTCGTTACAGATAGAAAGCCAAAAGGATCTTCAGACATTACTTGCTTACCAGGCTTATCTGTTTAACAAAAGGAATAACGGACCCGATAATGAGGCTGACATATTTGCCGGGCTCTATAATATTACGCGCCGGTATGATAATCTGAATTACCAGTCATTCAAAGGGCATATTGGAGATATTATGAGTATTGCTTTCGCACCGGGTAAGGGGGAATTTTTTACTTCCGGCTCCGACGGCAAGGTGCTTAAATGGTCGCTCGATAATAAAAATCAGACTCTTCAGGTAGTTTACTCAGGTACAGATATAATAGATGTTCTCGCCGTTAGCCCTGATAATTCCTGGCTGGCTTGCGGGAGCGAAAACACTGTAATCAGGATGATACCTCTGAAACCTAATGCAGCCGGATATGAATTAAAAGGGCACAAGGATAAAATCAAATCCCTCATCTTCTCATATGACGGGAAATATCTCTATTCTGCTGCTCTTGACGGCAATGTTCTTAAATGGGATCTGGCGGCTCATACAAGCATCAATGTCGCAGACGGATCTGCAAGGATTACTTCCATAGATCTTTCTACAGATGGGAATCACCTGGCAGGGATAAACAGCGGTGGCGGTGTCCTTGTATGGAACCCTGAAAACAAAACAGATAAATTCAACATAGAAACAACCGGGAAAAACATAAAAGCAATCAGATTTGATCCTGAGAACAACCTGCTTGCTATCGGCGATGTCAACGGAACTGTAGAATTGTGGGATATCAGGATGCGAAAAAAGATATCAGAAGTGAAAGCCCATGATTCCCAGATAACTGATATCCGGTTCAATACTAAGCTTAAACAGATGGCAACTGCCGGCAGCGATAAGAAACTTAAGCTGTTTAATGTCAAGGATCCTTCTGACCTGTCCGAGCCTCCGGTAACTTTTGCGGATAATGAAGGAATTGTGCTTGTTATGGAATTCAGCCCCGACGGACAGGTTATTGTCTCGGGAGAAGTTGGAGGAAGTCAGAGTCTTAGAAGCCGTCCTACAAATGTCGACTATATGGCAAAGTATATCTGTGAAAATGTATCAAGGAATATGACCCCTGAGGAATGGAAGAATTATGTCGGTAAAGATATACCCATAGAAAAGACATGTCCTGGCTCCGATTTTAAACTTAAGATAGACATAATTAAACAATAGCTCACGGCTGGCGATGAGTTGGCGCGGATTTGCAATACATGCTCTTGTTTCTCTTTTGGGGCTGTTTAAAAAGTAAGTTTTTTTGATTTTAACCCTTAGTGTTCCTTAGTGATGTACTTTGTGATACTTTTTGGTTAAACGATTTATATTTTACCACAAAGAACACTAAGTCTGGCACAAAGTCGCACAAAGAACTTTTTCAACAGCAGAAATCTTATTGAAATATCTTTAAAATCATAATTCCCGGATTTTGATTAAATTTGTCCCCCTGTCAGGTACCCTGAGCAAGAGTTATTTGTTTTATGTTTAAAGATCAAAATTAGATGAAAAGTAAAAAGACATTTTTAATGATACTGGATGGCTGGGGAATTGGCGACGGCTCGCGGGCAGATGTAATTAGCCAGGTTCCTACGCCAAACCTTACTTATTATAAAAAAAACTTTCCTAACTCAAGGCTTCATGCTTCAGGCGAAGATGTAGGACTACCTGATGGTCAGATGGGAAATTCCGAGGTCGGTCATCTTAATATTGGTGCGGGGAGAGTTATTTACCAGGACCTGGTGAAAATCAACAAAGAATGCAGGACCGGGGCGATAAAACAAAATAAGGTACTGGTTGATGCCTTCACCTATGCACGTGACAATAACAAGCAGGTTCATTTTATGGGATTGCTGTCTGACGGAGGAGTACATTCACTTGATAAGCATCTTTATTCTCTCTGTGACATGACTATGGACTATGGACTGAAAAAAGTTTTCATTCACGGTTTTGGCGATGGAAGGGATACGGATCCCCATAGTGGAGTAGGTTATATGAAAAACCTCCTGGATCATCTCAAAAATTCAAACGGGAATGTTGCTTCATTCATTGGAAGATACTACTCAATGGACCGCGATAAAAGGTGGGAGAGGATCAAAGAGGGATATGATCTTATTGTTAAAGGCATAGGGACACATACCATGAATATACTGGATGCTATGCAGGAATCCTACGACAGAGGAGTAACCGATGAGTTTATGAATCCTATAGTTGTTACTGATAAAAATGGTGAGCCAATAGGAAAAATCAAAGAGGGCGACGTCATCGTTTTCTTTAACTTCAGGAATGACAGGGCAAAAGAACTTACTATTGCCCTTACACAAAAAGAGATGCCTGAGAATGGAATGAAAATAATCCCGTCTTTGTACTATTGTACAATGACCCCTTATGACACCACTTTTAAAGGGCTTCATATAATTTATCCTAAAGAGAATGCTGATAATACAATAGGGGAGGTGCTTGCAAATGCAGGAAAAAGTCAGCTCCGGATAGCGGAAACTGAAAAATATGCTCATGTTACATTTTTCTTTTCGGGAGGAAGGGAAGAGAAATTTGAAAATGAGGAGAGGATACTTATCCCTTCTCCAAAAGTGGCCACTTACGACCTTCAGCCTGAGATGAGTGCTTACAGTGTTAAGGATGCTGTGATAAAGGCAATTGAAACAGAGAGGTTCGATTTTATCTGCCTTAATTTTGCCAATTGTGATATGGTCGGACACACAGGCGTTTACGAGGCAATTGAAAAGGCAATAAAAGCCGTGGATGAGTGTGCAGGGGCTGCCATCAAAGCCGCACGCGAACACGGATATGATGTAATGGTAATGGCCGATCATGGCAATGCCGATAAGGCATTGAATGAAGATGGCTCACCTAATACCGCGCATTCTCTTAACCCGGTGCCAAGCATTCTCATTAGTGACGATTATAAAAAAATAAGTGAGGGAATACTGGCTGATGTCGCTCCGACATTGCTTAAAATAATGGGAGTTGACATCCCGGAAGAGATGACCGGTAAGGCACTTATTTAAATTCTCTGTGAAACTCTGTGCCTTCCCTGCCTGCCGGCAGGCAGGTCTGTGGAACTCTGTGTAAGTTCTTATTGGTTACACAGAGTAGCACAGAGTCCCGCCTGCAGGCGGGAACACAGAGAACCACAGAGGTAGTATAGACAACATTTCATCCTTAATTAATTACAATGCTGAGGATCGACGATATTATATTCAGCTTCGATATCCTGGAAAAGAAATTCAGATGCAATCTCCCATTATGCCTCGGCAATTGCTGCAGGTATGGAGATGCAGGTGCCCCGTTAAGTTTAAAAGAGACACTTATCCTGGAGGAGATATGGGACGAAGTGAAGCCCTATCTTCGTCCTGAAGGTATTGCCGCAATAGAAGAAAAGGGCAAAAGTACCACAGATTTTGAAAATGAAAGTGTTACACCTCTTATAGGGAATGAGGAATGTGCATATACAATCCTTAAAGACAATATATATATGTGCGGCATTGAAAAAGCGTGGTCTGATGGCAGGATATCATTTCAAAAACCCCTTTCGTGTCATCTTTTTCCTGCACGAGTCAGGTATTATTCTGATTTCAAAGCTGTTAATTATGCAGAAATTGCCATTTGTTCTGCTGCACGTAAAACCGGATCCGAGGATGGAATATATGTTTATGAATTTCTTAAGGAGCCGCTAATCAGGGCATTTGGAAAAAAGATATATAACGATTTGTGTATTGCCGCTGTGGAATTAAGGAAGAACAAAACAATTAAAGCGTAACAGAAAATTATTTAATATTAACATTTGTAGGGACGTTGCATGCAACGTCCCTACATTTTTAACGTCCCTGCATGCAAATTTCTCACCTTTAGAGATAAAATACATGATTATTTTTGGAAAGTTGAATCACAATGCATATTTTTAGCACTGTTAACTTAAACCTAAATCTAAATTCGTATGAAGAAACTATCACTGCTGATTGTCTTGTTTGTGTTTATAAGCGGCTCTGCTTTATTTGCACAAACAATAGTCATTTCAGGTACAGTTACCTCTTCAACACAAGGGGAGGGTGCAATACCCGGTGTAACTGTTCAGGTAAAAGGTACCACTATCGGTACCACAACTGATGTTAACGGGAAATATACTATTCCTGTACCTGAGAGAGCAACGACTCTGGTTTTCTCCTATATCGGGATGAAAACGCAGGAAGTTGAAATTTCGGGCCGGACAGTTATTGATATTGTCCTTGAACCAGCCGTTATGGGCCTGAATGAAGTTGTTGTAACTGCTTTGGGCATAAAACGTGAATCCAAGGCACTGGGTTATTCTGTTCAGAGCGTTGGTACTGACCAGATTGCCAATTCAAGCAACACTGACATTATTAACTCTCTTTCCGGTAAAGTTGCAGGTGTTCATGTGACTCCTTCGTCAGGAGCTGCAGGTGCTTCAACTTTTATTGAAATCAGAGGATCTACTTCTTTAACCGGCAATAACCAGCCTCTGTTTGTTGTTGACGGCGTTCCCATTGAATCAGGCGGTGGCGGTGGCGGTGTTGACGGAGTCGCTTATTCCGACCGGACAATTGACCTGAACCCTGATGATATAGAATCAATGACGGTTTTAAAAGGTGGTGCCGCAACAGCTCTTTATGGTCTGCGCGCCAGTAACGGGGTTATATTAATAACCACTAAAAGAGGAAGCAGGAACCAGAGAATGAAGATTGATTTCCATAGTTCTGTGACCTTTGATAAAATTTCTCAGACACAGGCCAGGCAGAATGCATATGCACAGGGATCGACTATAGGATATGCTGGATACCTGGAATATGCTTATGGCCAGAAGTTTAACCATGTAGCTTCACCAGCCGACGGACAACCTTACCGTAACATTTCATGGGGAGCCAGGCTCGATACCTGCAGTTATACCACGGATCCTGCCTGGGTTGCTCCTGATGATAATATATTCAATTATCTTGATATGGAAACTTACCTGGCTAAATGGGATGAAAACGGTCGTATTGTAAGCAAAAATGATCCTTTAGCCAACGGCAAACCGGTTCAGACCTATGATCCTTACAGCTTCTTCCGCACAGGTACAACTTATAATAATAACATATCCATAAGTGGTGGCAGTGAAACCACAAGTTATTATGCTTCGCTGTCAAATCAGAAACAGGATGGTATTGTACCAAATAATACGTTTTCCAAAACGACATTTAAATTATCTGGTGACACTAAATTGTCCAAAAGATTATCTACTTCAGCATCTATGACATTTATGACCAACGGCGGAGATCGTATCCAGCAGGGTTCAAACGTGTCAGGTGTTATGCTTGGACTCGTTCGTACTCCGCCAACATTTAACAACGCTGCAGGATATATCTTCCCTGATGGAACTCAGCGTACCTATCGTGGAGGTGGCGGATATGACAACCCTTACTGGACAGCCAACGAAAACATATATAAGGATAATGTTAACCGCCTCATCGGTAACTTTTCATTTGTATATGATGCTACAGACTGGCTGAATTTCACCTGGAGGATTGGTACTGACTGGTACACTTATGGATCAAAGCAACATTTTGCACAGCATTCAAATGCTTACCCTGCAGGATATGTAAGTGTATCGCGCAGTCTGAGTCAGGATATCAACTCTGACCTCATCATGTCAATAAAGAAAAGCCTGAGCCAGTCGTTTTTCCTCACGGCAAGTCTTGGTAACAACATGTTCCAGACCTATTATAATAGTTCAAGCGGTTCAGCCAACGGAATAAGTATCCCGGATTTTTACAACCTGAGCAACTCATCATCCGTTAACGCTTATGAAGGTACCTCGGAGAAAAGAACGGCTGCCTTCTTCGGCGACATCGGACTTTCCTTTAGAGATATGTTATTCCTGAATGGTACGGGACGTGAAGAATGGTCCACAACAATGCCGGCTAATGCCAACCATTTTTTCTATCCTTCTGTCAGTGCAGGTTTTGTATTCACTGAATTGCCTTTCCTGAAAGACAGCAAGGTAATTTCGTTTGGTAAGTTAAGGGCTTCTTTTGCTATAGTTGCTAACGATGCAGGTGCTTACAACACAACTACATACTATAGCCAGGCAGGTGCCGGCGACGGATGGACAAATGGCGTAAACTTCCCATTCTTAGGTAAGAGCGGATTTACACTAAATGATGGCATGGGCAACAACCTGTTAAAACCGGAACAGATGAAATCATTCGAAGTGGGTACCGAACTCAGGTTTTTTGTGAATCGTTTTTCTGTTGATGTTGCTTATTTCAACAACCAGAACAGCGATCTTCTTCTCTCAGTTCCAATTGCTCCTTCGACAGGCTTTGGTTCGAAATATACCAATGCAGGAACAATGAAGACCACCGGGGTTGACATTATGTTAACTGCAACTGTAATTAAATCAGCTGATTTCAGCTGGGATCTTAATGTTAACTTCTCTAACCCCAAATCGATTGTAACCGCATTGGCGCCCGGAGTTGAAAGTATCTTCCTTGGCGGCTTCACAGATCCGCAGATACGTGCAGTCGCTGGAGAGCCTTATCGTTCAATTTATGGTGTTATGAAACTCCATGACCCTGCAACCGGTCAGCTTATTATAAATGACCAGGCAGAACTTGATGATCCTGATGTATGGGGCCCCGGAGTTTATGGCTATCCACAGGACGATATACAAGTTGGGAACATGGGCACGGTACAACCTGACTGGTCGTTGGGTATAACCAATACATTCTCCTATAAAGGGTTTTCGTTGACTGCGCTGATAGATATCAAGCATGGTGGTAAAATGTGGAACGGAACCAATGGAGCTATGGTTTATTTCGGAACATCTGCCGTAACCCTCGACCGCGAAGTGTCATATGTGCACCAGGGTCTTTTGGGTCACCTGAATTCTGTCGGAGAAATTGTTCATTATGATGTTGACGGTACAACCGAATTGCCGGGACCCGGAGCTGCCAATACAATTTCCAGAGCCGATGATGAAAATTATTGTTCCTGGAACGGCCAGGGCAGCGGTTTCTCAGGAGCATCCGAACCATATATTGAAAGCAGCCAGTTTGTAAGGTTGAGAGAATTGACCCTTTCTTATACGGTTAACCCCAATAAACTGAAAGGGACTCCACTCAAGAACCTTAATGTCTATTTCACAGGAAGAAACCTATGGTTAAATACTCCTTTCAGCGGGATAGATCCTGAAACCAACTTGCTTGGTGCTTCTAATGGCCAGGGCATTGATTACTTCAACATGCCCGGTACCAAGGCTTATACTTTTGGTTTAAGGGTTGGTTTCTGATAAAGGAGATGTTATTAATTGAAAAAATATAAAATGCGATATACTATGAAAAATAGATATTTAATAAAACTTGGGACCATATTACTGCTTGCTGTTTTTATCAGCTCCTGTGAAAAATGGATAGATCCCAAAATCAACGAAGACCCTGATTCTGTTGTTGATGTACCTTATAATCTGTTATTGCCAGGGATCGAGGTTAACCTTGGTTATGTACTCGGCGGAATGGATGTAAGAGGAATCACCGGAATGTGGGCCCAGTATGTATCCGGTCAGGCTCGTCAGGCTCAGACCATGGGTAAAAACTATAACCTGACTGAAGCTGATGTTGCAAATTTATGGGGATCTGAATATCAGGGTTCCATGATGGACCTCACAGTTTTTATTTCCAAAACCGGAGATGAAAATGCACAGGCACGTGGTGCCGGTAAAGTATTAATGGCTTATGCTCTCGGATCAATGACCGACTTGTTTGGAGACATACCTTACACGGAAGCGTTCAAAGGTAATGATGCCCTGAAACCGGTCTACGATTCTCAACAGAGTATTTATGGTTCAATAAATACGTTACTTACGGAAGGTATTGCCGATTTAAGCACGGCATCAGTTGATAATGCAGTTCCACTTGGATCGGGATCAAATGATATTATCTATAACGGTAATGTTGCAAAATGGATCGCAGCCGCACATTCTCTAAGGGCCCGCTATGCCATGCATCTGACCAATAAGGGGAGTGTTGATTATAATGCAGTAATCGCAGATTGTGCCGCCGGTATTTCCAGTAATGCAAATGATTTCCAGATGCCATTTGCCAATAGTCAGACAAATGCCAATCCTTTGTTTGAGTTTGACGATCAAAGAGGTGACGTAGCTCCAAGTACAACTTTTGCCACATTTGCTGAAGGCGATCCGCGTCTGGATGTATTTGTTGGAGGAGATCATAGTTTCGGTTCTTTCTATGGAGCCATCGACTCTCCCGTACCATTCATCAGTTATGTTGAGACTCTGTTCTTACAGGCTGAGGCACAATTCAGATTAAATTCACAGTCAGCAGCTAATACTTCCTACGATGCTGCTGTTACAGCCTCACTTGCAAAATTTGGTGTAACAGATGACACCTGGCTGACTGACAATACGACCGGAACTCTTGGTAACAGGACTTTGCAAAACATTATAGAGGCTAAATATATTGCCATGTTCATGCAGGTTGAAGGATTTACTGACTGGAGAAGAACAGGTTATCCTGTACTAAATCCGACAGCAGGAGCAGACATCCCTGTCAGGTATCCGTACAGTACCGATGAAAGGTTATATAATTCGGATAATGTTCCAACAGGTATTACTGTATTTACTCCACTGTGGTGGATGTCGAGCAAGTAATACTGAATAAATAATTTAATGAGGCTGACTTGAAAAAGTCAGCCTCTTTTTTTGCCCCCTATATAAGGGTTTTAACCCTTCAGACTATTGCAATAGGTTATCAGTTTAATCAGATCCTCCTGATTCTTGATATTGATGTTATTTTTATCAATGAATTGTTTAATCTCGGCACCGTTTTTTGGGAATAGCTTTAAAAACTGGTGTTCAGAATCAATCCTTCGCATTTTATTGTTGATTTTCACCCAGTAAAAGGAAGACGGGACCGCAGTAAAATTTTCCGGTACAGTTAAATCATAACCTTTATTCTCGCTATATAGTGTCGAGATGGAAGTCGGTGGCAGAGTGTGGGATGTAGTACCATAGGCTCCCGGCCTGCCGCTTGATTTAAGTTCGCTTTTATGCTGAATATAAAGTGATATCCCTGAATTTACCAGTATTTCGAGAAAGGCATGGTTATGAAATATGAATTTCCTGTCCTGAATAATAATTGTATCAACAGCCTCCGGTTTATTAAGGTCAGTAAGTTTACCGTTCTGCGAAAAAGTCATCTTCTGGGTTATAGTATTATAATTCATATCAGCAGCAGCGGTTTCCCCGGTTTTTAATTTGATAGTGCTCTTTCTGAATTCCGGATACAGGAACGGGGAGCGATTTGTCAGAGAATCGGTCTGAGCTTTTGCCGGGATGACTTCAAAAAATATGACAATTCCATAGATTATTGTCTTTCTGATAGTAGCTGGGATAATTCTGGGGTTCATGATTACTTTTTTAATTACTTTATAATAATGAAGCAAACAATGGAAAAATTCTGTATAAAATTCACTCTTTTTTATTAATATTTGCATTATTCTGGTTTTTAAATTTCATTGATATGGCTTTTTCGGTAGAAAAAAGGTACATTTTTCATGATAATGAACATTTTTTTTTAATTTTTTCTGATGTTATACTAAAAACTTAATTTTTCAAATTATATTAGCCAAGTTAAATTATAACCTAAAACTAATTTGTATGAAGAAACTATTTCTGCTTATGGTTTTGTTTGTGTTTATAGGTGGTTCCACATTATTTGCACAGACCAGACTAATTACAGGTACAATTACCTCTGCAACTGAAGGGGAGGGTGCAATACCCGGTGTATCTGTATCTGTTAAAGGTACTACTATTGGTACTGTAACAGATGTGAATGGAAAATATTCATTAGCAGTGCCTCAGGATGCAACCACTCTTGTATTCTCCTATATTGGGATGAAAAAGCAGGAAGTTAACATCGCTGGACGCTCGGTTATTGACGGTATCATGCAATCTGATTTACTGGGATTGGATGAGGTTGTTGTTACTGCTCTCGGTATCTCACGCGAGAAAAAAGCCCTTGGTTATTCAGTCCAGGACCTTGGCGGTGACAATATAGAAAAGACAAAAGTATCAAACATCGTTAATGCCTTTCAGGGGAAATTATCAGGTGTTCAGATTACCAATTCCGACGGTGGTGTTGCTTCCGGTGTAAGGGTACTTATCAGGGGTGTCAACTCACTCGCATCAAGTGGAAACAACCAGCCTCTTTTTGTTGTGGACGGTGTTCCCATAAATAACTCCACTTCAGATGTTGGTTCTTATGGGGGCCGCGACTATGGTAACGCAGCCAGTGATATCAATCCGGCAGACGTTGAGAATATCACCGTCCTGAAAGGAGCAAGCGCTGCTGCACTTTACGGTTCCAGAGCTGTTAACGGGGTTATTCTTATTACCACAAAATCAGGTAAATCACGTTTGGGACAGTCAGGACTTGGCGTAACTCTCGAGGAGAACGTTATGTGGGAAAATCCCCTGGTACTTCCTAAATATCAGAACAAATATGGCCAGGGTTCGTCGATTGATGACTCCCAGGGGACATATGGATTCTCATATGTTGATGGTGCTTATGGTGGTTATAACGACGGTGTTGATGAGAGCTGGGGACCTCCGTTGAATTATATTGTAAAAGCTGAAGATCTTCAACCAGGCGGGAAATTATACTGGACACAGGATGCAGATCCTTTAACAAGGGTTCTGCCGCAACCGATCCCTCAAACAGTAGGTCAAACCCTGGTTCTCCCGCAGTTTAACAGCCCTTATGATCCGGAAACAGGTGTTCGTACACCGACTCCCTGGATCGCACATCCTGATAACGTAAAAAGCTATTTTGTTACTGGACTACAAAGGACAACCAACCTGGCTGTTGAAGGCGCAAAACAGGGTGCCAATTTCCGTTTGTCATTATCAAATCAGAAGATCTCCGGTATCCTTCCTAATACTGATCTGACAAAGAACAGTGTCGCTTTAAAAGGTGAACTGGCTGTTACAAATAAGATCACTGTTGGCGGTGCGGCTAATTATATCAGCAATAAAAGCAATAACATTGCTGAAAACGGTTATAACGGGGGAAACCCAATGCAGTCACTCGGGCAGTGGTTTGGCCGCCAGGTAGATATGCAGGCTCTAAAAGACAACATGAATGTAATTGATCCGGTCACCAACCTGCCTTATAGCTGGAACCATAGCTATCATAACAACCCGTACTGGAACCTTTATAATAATACCAACTCAAGGAACAGGGACAGGTTACTCGGTAACATGAATTTAAGCTGGAAACTGGCTGACTGGGTATCATTCAAAGCAATGGCAGGTACAGATTTTTACGTCGAGGATATTATGGAGAGAGTTGCCCAGGGAGATGTCGGAATAGGATATCCCCTCGGTGAATTTAACAGCTATTCAAACCGCAGGCAGGAGGTTAATGCCAATGCACGGTTTGAGTTTGTCAAGAACTTTTCCTTCATCAATTTTGACGGAACCTTAGGTGCTGAGTATAACCATTATAATAGACAATACAGGAACACGAATGTCGCCCAGCTCATTGTTCCCGATCTGTATTCTGTAAGTAATGCCGCAGTGGCTGCTACAACAAATCTATATGAAGAGCATACTGAGCTGCAGAGTGTATTCGGAACAGCAAACTTCAGTTTTAAGAACTGGGCATTCCTTAACCTGACAGGAAGAAATGACTGGTCATCAACTTTACCGTTAGATCACAACTCTTATTTTTACCCATCTGTATCTCTTTCATTTATTATTTCTGATGCTCTGGGTATCAAATCAAACGTTCTTTCTTTCCTCAAATTAAGAGCAAGTTATGCAGAAGTTGGAGGTTCAGCTAATCCATATGCCCTTAATGGTACATATACTTCAGACCAGCCATTTGCAGGCAGTCCGTCACTGCGTTATACAAACACTATTCCACCTTTGGGTCTTTTGCCTCAGAGAAAAAGATCAAAGGAAGTTGGTTTTGAGTTAAAACTCCTGCAGAACAGGATAAGCCTTGATGCCGATTACTACAAGGAGAACACTATAAACCAGATCATGAACATTGCAGTATCCAATACAACCGGTTTCCAAAACAAAACTATCAACGCCGGTAACCTGCAGAACGAGGGATTTGAGTTACAGGCAATGTTCACACCTGTCCAGACCAAAGACTTCTCATGGGATATCAGTCTGAACTGGTCAAAGAATCAGAACAAGGTTGTTGAGCTTTACAGTGATATGAAATACCTCAGCCTTTATGATCTCAGCTGGGGAGGATATGTATATGCTTTCCCCGGTAAAGATTACGGGACTATATTCGGATATGCCATTGTAAGGGAAAATGCGGCCCCGGTATATTATGATGAAGCAAAAACACAACTTGCATATTATGTATACTCCGGAAGACCAATAGTAAACTCAAATGGGGAGTATATACGTTCCGGCCAGAGAACACCTCTTGGCAACGTATATCCCGACTGGTTTGGAGGTATCAGCAACTCATTTAATTATAAAAATCTTAACCTGAGCTTCCTTGTCGACTTCAAGAAAGGCGGTGACATATTCTCTGTAACACATATGTTCGGTATGTATACCGGCGTTCTTGCAGCAACTGCAGCCACAAATGCAAACGGGAATAATGTCAGGGATGCTCTGGCCGACGGAGGCGGATACCTGATACCAAATTCTGTTTACGGGAAAGTTAATACTGACGGATCTATATCTTACACCGATGCAACCGGTGCAGTTAGTTCAACAGCTGTTGAGAACAGTACTTATGTTCCCGAAAACACGTATGGCTACGACTACTATGCCAAAACGGAATTATCGGTGTTTGACGGAAGCTTTGCCAAACTGCGTGAAGTTTCCCTGGGATATTCATTCGCCAATGTCGCATTCCTTAACAAGGCTGGTATTAAAGATATTAGCGTCTCTTTTGTTGGGCGTAACCTGTGGATTATTCATAAGAATATTCCTGATCTTGACCCTGAAGTTAGTCAGAGTGCTGGTAATACTAGTGTTGGAGCAGAAACCAACGCAATTCCTTCTACCAGATCCTATGGTTTCAATTTGAGGTTTAGTTTCTAATCTAAATGAATCTGATAATGAAATATATAATTAAATCACAGAAAATTATTCCCGGGTTATTTCTTATTATTAGCCTATTATCATCCTGTACCAAGGATTTTAAGAGCATTAATACGGATCCTAATAATCCGGTGACAGTTCCCGCAATAGACATCTTTACTAATGCGGAAGTAAATTCTTTTAGCCGTCAGATGGGCGGATGGATTCAACATACGTATCTTGGAGTATGGTGCCAGCAGTGGTGTAAAGTTCAGTATATCGATGAAGACAGGTACATGCCTCGTGACATGTCAGGTGAGTTCCAGAACCCTTATATATACGAACTTAAGAATCTTACCATTGTTATCTCAAAGGCAGCTGAAGAGCAAAATGAAAGCCTGGTTGCGGCAGCAAAGGTTCTGAGGGCATGGACCTTTATGTATCTGACCGATGAATGGGGTGATGTGCCTTATTCGGAAGCTCTTCAGGGTTTCCTCATTGACGGAACATTAACCCCTATATACGATTCCCAGGAAAGTATTTACGCTGACCTGCTCGTTCAGCTGGAAGATGCAAATAGTGTCCTTGCTGCAAGTAGCCTTAATTTCGGTTCAGGTGATCTTATCTACGGTGGCGATCCCGCTCAGTGGAGAAAACTGGCAAACTCACTGAAGCTCAGGATCCTTAACCGCGCTGCAGGCACACCATGGTCATTCACATATAACATGGCAGGTGGTACGCAGGTGACAACTTCTGCTGGTCCTGCCGCAATGGCAGATGCTGATTCCCGGATAGGTACCATTCTTGGTGATCCTTCAACCTATCCTATTTTTGAGTCCAATGGAGATAATGCATCAATATCTTTCCCGGGATTACCATACCGGAACCCAATCTTTAACGCTCTTTATACAAGAACAGACCAGGGTGTTTCCGAAACAATGGTTGACTGGCTCAAGGCAAGGAATGACCCGAGGATCCATATCTATGCCCAACCGACTCCCAACTCTGTGGATGCCGGTACTCCTGATTATGTTGGTTTCCAGAATGGCCGCGGTATAACATCTGCACCTTTCCCCGCTGTATCTCTGCTGGGAACACAAATAGCCTATACCGAAACGGCTCCTCTTTATATGTTATGCCTTGATGAAGTTGATTTTATTAAAGCAGAATACTATAAGAGAACTGGTAATGATGCAGCTGCTCAAACTGCTTATGAAGACGGTATTGCAGCTTCAATGGAAAGATGGGGATTGAATGATGGCGGTACTGTTCATGCAACATGGGGCAACGGTAAAATCGGTATCACCACCGGTTCAACAGCATACCCGGTTGATTATGCAACATACCTGGCAGATCCTCTTGTTGTATGGGGAGGCACCGATGCACAAAAATTCCAGCTAATATGCGAACAACGCTGGGCTGGTGAATTCGGACAGGGTGTTCAGGCTTATAGCGAAGTAAGAAGAACTGGTTTCCCAGAAAGGATATTCGAGTATGAACTTGAGGGAGCTTATTATCCGCACCTCGGACTGCCAATCAGGCTCCAGTATGCTTTAAGCGAGGATACCTATAATACTGCTAATGTCGCTGCTGCAAGAGTTACACAGAATATTGAGTCAATAAATGAAGGTATGTTCAGCACTAATGGTACGAGTAGTCAGCTATGGTGGAATACAAGGAAAAACCCTATTCCAGCTGTGACAGATGTTCATTAGAATTCAATCGTTTTACTAATAGTAGGGACAGGTCTTAAACCTGTCCCTATCTTTTTTTGTTTATTCATCTGATTTTAACTGGTGCGATTTTTGCACTGATACAGGTCATAATGGTCTGAGTTATGAAAAAAACAATTCTGTTTGCGGTTATGGCGATAACATCCGTGTATGCTTCGGTAGTTTTTGCCCAGAACAATTGTAAGGTGCTTATGGCAGGCATTGGTGATACTTATAAAGGGTCCTGCAAGAAAGGGCTGGCTGACGGGCATGGCGAAGCTTCCGGAATTGACAAGTATAAAGGTCAGTTCAAAAAAGGTCTTCCGGACGGCACTGGCACATACACATGGCAATCAGGTGATACATATACAGGCGAATGGAAAAAGGGACTGAGAGACGGCCGTGGGAAATACATCTTTAAATATATGGGGAGAGACTCAGTAATTTCAGGGCTGTGGAAGGATGATAAATATGCAGGAGAAAATCTTCCAGCTCCCTTTATAGTCGAATACAGGAACAGTATAGGCAGGGTGTCGTGTATAAAAGTCGGGGAAAGACCTTATGTTAAATATGTTTTCTCCCGTAACGGAGCGCCATCAAATAATATTAGTGAGCTGTTGCTTCGTGGGAGTTCGGGGTCCGAAAAAATGTACAGCTCTTTTACCGGTTTTGAACAGGTAACTTTTCCTTTCACAGGTAAGGTGTCATTCAAGGCACCAAATTCATGGATGTCTGCAATAATTAACTGTGAACTCAGACTGGTAATAAATGAACCCGGTTCCTGGGTGGTAACTATGTTTTATTGATTTTATTCTATCTTCAGGTTGATCAGTTCGAGCCTGGTTGTTGTCGCCCTTAATACTTTAATTACGATACTTCCTATTCTTATAACATCATTATTCCCCGGAATGCTGCCATGAAAGAACATTATCATGCCGGCAAGGGTCTCATAATCATCTTCCTCAGGGAGATTTAAATGATATTTCTCGTTAAGGTAATCTATCTCTATGCGACCAGACAGGATATATTCGTTATGGGCCACAACCTTTTCAATTAGATCATAGGTATCGTGTTCATCCTCAATATCTCCAACTATTTCTTCAAGAACATCTTCAATTGTTACCATCCCTGACGTTCCGCCAAATTCATCAACCACCAGGGCAATATTTTTCTTTTCATCAACAAAAAGCTTGAGAAGTTTGTTGGCTGGCATTGTTTCAGGAACAATTGCAAGCTTCCGCAACATTGATCTTATCTCTGAAGGGTTTTTGAATATATCCTTTAATTCAAAATAACCGATGATGTTATCAATGGATTCCTGGTAAACAAGAATTCTGGACAGTCTGGTTTCGATGAATTTTTCTTTCAGTTTTTCAACACTGGTGGTACTCTCAACAGCCTCAATTTCCGTTCTTGGGATCATACATTCGCGGAGCTTGACACTGGAAAAATCCAGAGCATTCTGAAATATTCTGAAATCACGGTAATTTACTTCCGATTCTTCTTGATTCTGCTTGCTCAGGTTAACAAAATGGTCAAGATCAACTTTGCTGAAAACAATATTTTCCTGCTTTTTCTCACCTGGTTTGATCTTGAAAAACAATTTAATAAAAATGTTCGAGGCTGCAAGAGTTAATTTACTGACAGGGTAAAAAAGGAAAAAGAATATAAGTGTAGGCACACTTAAGAACTTAAGAAAAAAATTAGGGGAAATAACAAAAATTGTTTTTGGAAAAAATTCTGCAACAAGCAGTATTATACCTGTTGAAAGCAGGGTATTAATTATGAGAATTACCACATCAGAATTAATAAACGGCTTAAGAACCGGTCCCAGAAGGCTAGTAAATACGAGCCCGTAAATGACCAGGGAAATATTATTACCGATGAGCATGGTAGCTATATACTGACCGGGATTATCAGTAAATAATTTGATTATGTTTGATCCGAATACTCCCTGTTTTCTGTCGAGTTCTATCCGAAGTTTATTGGAAGCTACAAACGCTATTTCCATACCCGAAAAAAACGCAGAAAGAATAATTGCGAGAAATATTATCAGAATTCCGCTCATAAATCAAATTTAACCCTTTTTTCTTTGCCTGTGCCTCATCCAGGCAAAGAGAAATGATATAAGAGCCATTAATGCAAATAAAATAATTTTGCTTCCGCCTGTTGTTAATGCAAACCTGATCCCTGCTCCAACGGAAAGGATCCCGGTAACTATCCATATAATCTCGAGAATAAGGAGCGAGCTATTCCTCATCGTTTAAATATATTGTCGCGCTTACCTTTTTAATCTTCCGGTGCTGGAGATGGGTGTCAGATTCAAATCCGTAACCCTGCATTATCTGATCCTTGTTCGATATCTTAACAAACCTGTCGGTATAAATAAGGTCCTTGTTCTGATCCCAGTATAAAAGTTCTGTTTCCAGCTTATCCTTATTACTATTTAATACAACGACACTATCCTTGAGTTCCCATAAATTATCGTTTTTGGTGTATTTGGCATACTTTGACGTAACCTGCCCGATAGTATCTTCCTCCCCTTTAAATAATAATACCTTAATTCCCAGTCTGAATTCAGTATAGGGGATATCTTTATTATCGTATTCTTCCATCAGAGGCGACGATAAGATAAGCTGAACCTTCCCGGAATCGGTAAATATGGTCTTAAAATTTTTTGCAGACAAAGAGGGAAGCGACAGGAGATCTGATTTCGGAATAAACTCAGTCTTTTTTTCACATGAGATCAGCACCCCGCTAATAATTATGACTATTAATTGTATCGGGAAAAGAATTCTGTTTCTCTTAAAATAGTATTTCATGGCAGGTCTTTAATGTTTGAACTGTTAAACCTCCTTGAATTAACTCGAATACCTAATCATATTTGCGTTTAACAAACCAGTAATCGTAAAGGTTAAGGCTTACCCCGACAGTATAAATATTTTCAGTAGGAAGAACGCCGGCTGCAGATCCATATTTTTTAGTATAGTCAAAAAACAGGCTGATCTTTGACTTCGATAACAGGGTTGTATTCGGCATTGTTCTTTTCAACGGGATGCCTAAGCCAGCGCTGGCACCAAGCTCTTTTACCTGTTCTCCGTTAATAATAAGATAGTTATTTCCAATATGTCCACCAATACGATATTCTATTCGCTTCAGGAAACTATAGTTTGCATATTTGTCAGGGATGTATTCAGCACCAATGAGAATCGACCTGCTGTCAGCCATATATCCGGCCGTTCCCGGAATATTTGATTTGGACCATTTTGTATAAGTGAAATCCAATGCTGTGGTAAATTTATTTGTTTTCCCGAAAGAGATACCCGTTCTCAGTGTGGCAGGAAGTTTAGATGATTTTGATTTATCATTAGCATAAGATAAAGTATCTGTTGAGCCGTAAGCATTATACCTGTACGTTAATTGCTGATACCTTGAGGTGTAATTCTTATCGGGCGTTAAGGAAATCCCTGCGTTAATAAAATATTCATTTTTAAGAGAGGCATTATACTGCAGACCATACTCAAAATTGACACCGGTCATTTGCAAATATTCACTGCTGTTATCCTGAAATGTATTGTAATAGTCGGCAAAATTAAAATAATTGGTCCTCTTAACCGATCCAAGCAGGTACGTCATATTTACACCAACCGAAAAGTTCTTTATCAAACGGACACCGATGCCAGCAAATACTTTATAAAAGCCCCCGTCACCTTTATGGTATAAGGTATATTCTCCTGTTAACGGGTCGTAACCCGGATCTGTTGAGAGTACCTCATTCACAATACTGTAATAACCGTTGCTGAAAGGAACGACCCCTAAAGAGAATCCCCATCCTTTTGCCAGTGGTAAACCCATAATCAAATGATCAAAATCCATATCATCAGAAGCGTATCTTGAGCCGTCACTGGTAAGTATATTCCTGCCGTATTCAATGCCAAAATCAAAAACAAATGAATTTGTATCGAGGCTGCTGTACGACGCTGGATTTGAAAAACAGATCGAGGTGTTGTCCCTTATTGCTGTGCTGACACCACCCATCCCCTGACTTCTATAGGAACCTGATGACTCAAGTGAACCAAGATTAAATCTTGAATATGGGGAATTAATTTGATTCTGGCCATTAATTACAGAAGTGTACGAAAACAGAGATATGAAAATGGCAAATATCAGTTTATTTTGCATTGTATTCCAGAATATGATTTAGACCATCAATCACAATATCAGGCATATATGTGTGTTGAAAGTTGATTTTATTTTTTATATAACCACCGTCGCCGCCTGTAAGTATTATTTTAAACTCAGAATGCTCTTTCTCAAACGTGCGAATATACTCATTTATTTCATATATTACTCCCGTAATAACTCCTGCAGTAATTGCGTCAGTGGTATTTCTGCCCGGCAATGTATAATTCTGTGTTGGAGTGACCAGAGGCAATTTCCCGGTAAATTTGTTTAAAGCTTTAAATCTCATCGATAATCCCGGGGATATATTTCCACCTTTGTAAATATCCCCTGACAGGAAATCAAAAGTTATGGCAGTTCCGGCGTCTATAACAAGAATATCTTTTCCCGGGGAAAGAGCATAGGCTCCGGCTATTGCAGCTATTCGGTCAGTGCCAAGAGTCTCCGGTGTTTCATACTCAATTTTGAAAGGGAGTTTGGATTTATATGACAAAATATGTACGAAGGGGACACCGGGGAAGAAAAGGTCCGACATAAAAGGAGGCAGATGTTTCACAGATGAAATAATTGCTTTTTTAATTTCAAGTCCGGAAAGCTTCTTTTCAATCTCTTCGCAACTTAATTCACTTATTCTTGAAACACTTATTTTTTCCCCGTCTTTATAAACAGCCAGTTTAGTACTGGTGTTTCCTATATCAACAATAAGATTCATGTTATTAAATATTATACAAAGGTAATAAAAGCGTAATAATTTGGTCTTTACCCCCCCCCAAAGGGGAGCTAATAATCTGAATCAAATTCAAAGTCCCCTCTACGGGGGGATTTAGGGGGTAAATGGAAGTCAGGTGGTACAATCTTAATCTGATAAAAGAATCTCATTCAGAACCTTTATTGCCTCTTTAACCGATTTCACATCAGAGATAGTCAGGCTTAGTTTAGATGCCTTTTGCTTCATGCTCATATGCCTTTGATGTTTGTTGACATAATTCATTATTGAAATAAAAAGTGTACTGCTGTAAAACGGGGAATTATGATCTGAAATAAAATAAGCGATCAGAAGGTCATTTTTTAAAAGGATTTTTTCAATTCCAATTTTCACGGCAAGCTTCTTTATCCGTACAATATCCAGAAGAGCTATTGCCGGCGGAGGTATAACACCGAACCTGTCAACCAGTTTCTTTTCAAACTCTTCCAGTGCCTCTTCCGAATCTATCTCATTCAATTCTTTATATAGCCTTATTCTTTCCGAAATATTCGAAACATATTCGTCGGGAAACATTATTTCAAGATCAGTATCGATCTGAAAATCTGAAACGTAAGGTTTAGCAGGTTCTTTTTTCTCTCTATAGGGAACAACCTCTTTGTCAGACTTGTCTGCTTGCTGCATATACTCTGATTCCCTCAGTTCAGACATTGCTTCATTCAATATCCTCTGATAAGTTTCAAATCCAACATCGGCAATAAATCCGCTCTGTTCACCTCCCAGCAGATTACCTGACCCTCTTATATCGAGATCCTGCATTGCAATATTAAATCCGCTTCCCAGCTCTGAGAATTCCTCAATAGCTTTAAGCCTTCTTCTTGCCTCATGTGTAAGTGAACTCAGGGGAGGGGCAAGCAGGTAACAAAAAGCCTTCTTGTTGGAACGACCTACCCTTCCCCTCAGCTGATGTAACTCTGACAGCCCGAAATGGTGCGCATCATTTATAAAAATTGTATTTGCGTTAGGTATATCAAGTCCCGATTCGATAATGGTTGTAGCCAGGAGTACATCGTAATCTCCCTGGATGAAATCATACATAACATTTTCTACATGAGGTCCATCCATTTTACCATGAACAATTGCTGTTTTAACATTTGGACAAATCCTGTTTATCTGGGCCTGAATCTGCCTGATATTTTCCACCCTGTTATGAATGAAGAAAACCTGTCCGTTTCTGGAGACTTCGTATTCAATTCCTTCTTTAATGATTTCTTCATTAAAACCGTGTAATTCGGTCACTATTGGCATTCTGTTGGGCGGCGGTGTATTGATAATGGACAGGTCACGTGCCCCCATCAGCGAAAATTGAAGGGTTCGCGGAATAGGAGTCGCTGTAAGAGTAAGGGTATCGACATTTGTCCTAATCTTTTTAAGTTTTTCCTTGACAGAAACGCCGAATCTTTGTTCCTCGTCAACAATAAGAAGTCCCAGATCTTTAAATTTAATATCTTTGCCCACCAGCTTATGAGTTCCTATTATAATATCTATCCTTCCTTCAGAAAGCTGTGAGAGTATTTTCTTCTGTTCAGCAGCTTTTTTATGTCTGCTTATATATTCTATTGTACACGGGAATCCTTTAAGCCGATCCGAAAAGGTCTTGTAATGCTGTAATGCAAGTATTGTCGTTGGGACAAGCACAGCAGTCTGTTTACTGTCAGCAGCCGATTTAAATGCTGCTCTTATGGCAATCTCTGTTTTACCAAAACCCACATCACCACAAACAAGCCGGTCCATCGGATGGTCAGATTCCATATCCTCTTTTACGGCAATTGATGCAGAGAGCTGATCGGGAGTATCCTCATAAATGAATGATGCTTCAAGTTCACGCTGAAGATAAGAATCGGGTGAAAAGGGAAAGCCAGGGGAAGTCATTCTTTTGGCATAGAGCTCTATCAAATCCTTCGCTATATCCTTTACCCTTGCCTTTGTACTCTGTTTGAGTTTCTGCCATGCTCCTGACCCAAGCTTATAGATTTTTGGTTCGGCATTATCCTTTCCTTTATATTTGGAGATCCTGTACAGTGAATGAATACCTACATAGAGAATATCATTGTCCCTGTAAACCAGCTTTATAGCCTCTTGTATTTTACCGTTGACCTCAATCTTCTCAAGTCCTCCGAACTTGCCGATACCATGATCTATATGAACGACATAATCACCGGGATTAAGCCCGGTAAGCTCTTTCACCGAAATACTTTCTTTCCGGGTAAAGTAGCCTCTGATCCTGAATTTATGATACCTGTCGAATATCTGATGATCTGTATATACAGCTATTTTAAGATCGTGATCGGTAAATCCGTTATGCAGGTTAATCAGGAGCGGAGAAAAATGTACTTCAGGATTAATCTCTGAAAAAATCTCTTTTAATCTTTCAATTTGCGAATCACTCTCAGATATAATATATGTTTTATATCCCTCAGTTTTATTTGAAAGCAGCTTCTCAGACAGAATTTCGAAGTTTTTATTGAAAGCCGGCTGAGATTCAGTATGGAATTCAAATATTTTTTCAGGGTCATAGATGCTATGCCTTCCAAATTCCAGCATTCTGAATTTTTTGCAATGATCAAGGAATTTATTTCCAGTCAACACAATATCTTTTTTGTCGGATATCTGCCCTGATTCTTCCCTTTGTATTGTCTGCGCAAAAATATTATTGATCTTTTCCTTTATAAAGGCAGCATCTTCAATCCATATCAGGGACGATGGAGGCAGAAAGTCTGTAAATGAATCATTGATCTCTTCAATCGAAATATCCTGAACATTGGGTATAACTGAAATTTGCTTGTGAGAAGCCACAGAAAGCTGATCATCAGTATTGAATGATCTGATAGTTTCAACTTCCTCACCAAAAAAATCGATGCGATATGGCAGGTCGGCTGAATAGGAGAAAACATCAGCAATACTGCCTCTTATGGCGTATTGACCGGGTTCATAAACAAAATCAGTCCTTTCGAAATTGTATTCATGAAGAACTTCTTCAAGGAATTCGAGAGAGATCTTATCTCCTTTGTTTATGTTGAATGTGTTTTTTTTGAGATTTCTCCTGCTGATAACCTTTTCCATCACAGATTCAGGATAGGTGACAATTATGCCTTTTCTTTTTCCGGCCGCCAGGTGATTAAGGACCTCCGTCCTCAGGACAATATTTGCAGGTTCCGTCTGCTCATATTGTACCGAACGTTTATATGTAGAAGGAAAAAAGAAGACTGCATCATCGCCCAGAAGTGAAACAAGGTCGTTATAAAAATAGGCGGCATCCTCCTTTTCCGGCAGGATTGCCAGGTGAGTAGTCTGTGATTTATTAAATGCCAACGAAAGAATAATAGCTTTTGATGAACCGGAAAGCCCTTCAATACGAAAATTCCGGGTCATATCAGAATTAATCATCTCAACGAGCTCAGGAAGGACCGGATGGTTTTTGAAATGTTCTGTTATTTCGTTTTCTTTCATTTGACAAAATTCGCTGACAAATTTAGCAAAACGAATTTTAATTGAGATGTGTCGCAGATGAATTGCAATGTGATGCGGAAATTTTAATTTTATCCCAAATTATGAACTATGAAGGTATATAAGTTTGGAGGCGCATCGGTAAAGGATGCCACAGGTATTAAGAACCTGTCAGAGATTGTTTCGGAAGAGAAAGGCGATCTTGTAATTGTTGTATCTGCATTTGGCAAAACAACAAATGCTCTGGAGAATGTTCTTAATGCCTGGATCGGCGATGAATCGGTCTTTGCCGGGCTTTTAGATAATATTTTCAATACACACCTGGCCATTGTTGATGAGCTTTTTGGAGAAGATTCGGAAGTGAAGGGAATGATAGAAAATTCATTTGGATCTCTTCAGAATTATTTATCGAATGGGGGTAAAGGAAGGTACGATTTTGAATACGACCAGGTGGTGTCGTACGGAGAAATATGGTCAACATCCATTGTTGCAGAGTACCTTAAAACACGATTCTCAGATGTTGAATGGCTTGATATCAGGAAAACGCTGATAACCGACGAGAGGCACAGGGATGCAAATATATTGTGGGGTGAAAGCTCTTACAGGGCAAAAAGTACGTTAGATTTCAAAAGAAGACGGATCTATGTTACCCAGGGGTTTATTGGCGGAACATTAAGCGGACTGACTACCACCCTGGGTCGCGAAGGATCGGATTATACGGCAGCTATTCTTGCCAACATACTTGATGCTGATAGTGTTGTTGTGTGGAAGGATGTTCCCGGAATACTAAATGCTGACCCCAAATGGTATCGCGATGCCAAAAAACTTGATGAGATATCTTATAAAGAGGCGGTGGAAATGTCCTTTTCGGGGGCAAAGGTTATACACCCAAAGACTATAAAACCGCTTCACAATAAAACCATACCTCTTTATGTGCGCTCATTTCTTATCCCCGGTGAACAGGGAACACTTATCACTGCTGATCCGGTTATAAAGAAAATAATACCTGTCTTCATCAGGAAAGAGGATCAGATACTTCTTTCATTGCTTCCTGTTGATTTTTCATTTGTAATGGGCGATAATCTGAGTATGATTTTTAATTCTTTTATTCAACATGGAATTAAAGTGAACCTTGTTGAGGCAAGTGCAATAAGTCTTGATGTTTGTGTGGATGATGAACGATGGAAGGTTAATGATCTGCTCGAAGATTTAAAATCGCAATTCTCTGCAGTTTACAACGATAATGTCGAAATGCTGTCAGTAAGGCATTATAACCAGGAGGCAATAACCAGAATAACTAAAGGCCGGGAAATACTGCTGGAGCAACGCACGAGGTCTACTGTAAGGTTTGTGGTCAGGCAAGAATAAAAATGTCACTAAGGCGCAAAGACACAAAGTAACACCAGGATTTTGTTGTTTTGTTTAAGGCCCTGGTGAACCTTAGTGCCTTGGTGTCTTTGTGGCAAAAAAAGTTAAAAGTTTAAACTAACGATCGAATAAGAGTCGTTGTCCACGGTAATCCTCATTAATGGCACCATCATCGTAAACAATAGTCCCGTTGATGATGGTTTTAACGACTTTTGAATTAAATGTAGTTCCCTCGAGTGGCGACCATCCGCATTTGTAAAGGATATTTTCCTTCGACACGGTCCATGGTCTGGCAGGGTCAATAATACATAAGTCAGCTTTATACCCTTCCCTGATAAATCCTCTTTTTTTTATATTGAAAAGTACAGCGGGATTGTGGCACATCATTTCAACAATTTTATCCAGACTGAAAATTTTTCTATGCCAGAATTCCAGCATGGTCACCAGTGAATGCTGTATAAGTGGAATTCCTGAAGGTGCTTTAAAATAGCTGTTATTCTTTTCCGCTGATGTGTGAGGGGCATGGTCGGTTCCTATAACATCAACAAGATTATTTTTCACCGCGTTTATAAGAGCATCCCTGTCAAACCGTGTCTTAATTGCAGGATTACATTTAATTAAAGTTCCCAGGTCATCAAACGATGACTCCTCAAACCACAGGTGGTGAACACAAACCTCACCTGTTATTCTCTTTTCATTTAGCGGCACATCGTTTTTGAATAGTTTAAGTTCATCAGCTGTTGAAAGGTGAAGGATATGAAGCCTTGTATTGTATTTCCTGGCAAGGTCAACAGCATGTGAGGAGGAGACAAAGCATGCTTCACGGCTGCGTATCATGGAATGCATCTTTACCGGTATATCCTCTCCATATTTTTTCCGGTATAATTCGCTGTTCTTCCTGATGATATCTTCATCTTCGCAATGCGCTGCAACAGGCATGGAAGCTTCTATAAACAACTCCTTAAGTGCAGATTCGTCATTTACCAGCATTCCCCCGGTGGAAGATCCCATGAATAATTTAATGCCACATACTTCAGAAGGATCGGCCTTCATTATTTCATCGAGGTTCGTATTTGTTGCACCTATATAAAATGAGTAGTTGGTAAGAGACTTTTCGGAACCGAGGAGGTACTTATCGTTAAGTACTTCAATTGTAATAGCCTGCGGCCGGGTATTAGGCATATCCATAAAGGAGGTAACACCGCCTGCAACAGCAGCTCTTGATTCGGAGTAAATATCTCCTTTACCGGTAAGCCCTGGCTCCCTGAAATGAACGTGATCATCTATAACTCCCGGGATAAGCCATAATCCTTTTGCATCTATTATACTTGCATTACTGGGAATATGCATGTTATCCGAATCACCTATTTCTGAGATTATTTCATCAGTAATGAGAAGGTCACTGTGAAATTGTTTACCCTCATTAGTGACTAAAGCATTCTTAATCAGGATAGAGCTCATTATCCGGTATAAATCTATTTAAATATATGTTCTTCAGAATATTATTTTTGGTTCTGTCTCCTTTTCACTGAATCTCCCCTTCACCCTTTCTCCCCTTCACCCTTTCTCTCCTTCACCCTTTCTCTCCTTCACCCTTTCTCTCCTTCACCCTTTCTCTCCTTCACCCTTTCTCTCCTTCACCCTTTCTCTCCTTCACCCTTTCTCTCCTTCACCCTTTCTCTCCTTCACCCTTTCTCTCCTTCACCCTTTCTCTCCTTCACCCTTTCTCTCCTTCACCCTTTCTCTCCTTCACCCTTTCTCTCCTTCACCCTTTCTCTCCTTCACCCTTTCTCTCCTTCACCCTTTCTCTCCTTCACCCTTTCTCTCCTTCACCCTTTCTCTCCTTCACCCTTTCTCTCCTTCACCCTTTCTCTCCTTCACCCTTTCTCTCCTTCACCCTTTCTCTCCTTCACCCTTTCTCTCCTTCACCCTTTCTCTCCTTCACCCTTTCTCTCCTTCACCCTTTCTCTCCTTCACCCTTTCTCTCCTTCACCCTTTCTCTCCTTCACCCTTTCTCTCCTTCACCCTTTCTCTCCTTCACCCTTTCTCTCCTTCACCCTTTCTCTCCTTCACCCTTTCTCTCCTTCACCCTTTCTCTCCTTCACCCTTTCTCTCCTTCACCCTTTCTCTCCTTCACCCTTTCTCTCCTTCACCCTTTCTCTCCTTCACCCTTTCTCTCCTTCACCCTTTCTCTCCTTCACCCTTTCTCTCCTTCACCCTTTCTCTCCTTCACCCTTTCTCTCCTTCACCCTTTCTCTCCTTCACCCTTTCTCTCCTTCCTTCACCCTTTCTCTCCTTCACCCTTTCTCTCCTTCACCCTTTCTCTCCTTCACCCTTTCTCTCCTTCACCCTTTCTCTCCTTCACCCTTTCTCTCCTTCACCCTTTCTCTCCTTTACCCTTTCTCTCCTTCACCCTTTCTCTCCTTCACCCTTTCTCTCCTTCACCCTTTCTCTCCTTCACCCTTTCTCTCCTTTACCCTTTCTCTCCTTCACCCTTTCTCTCCTTCACCCTTTCTCTCCTTCACCCTTTCTCTCCTTCACCCTTTCTCTCCTTCACCCTTTCTCTCCTTCACCCTTTCTCTCCTTCACCCTTTCTCCCCTTCTCCCTTTCTCCCCTTCTCCTATTCTCTTCAATTTATTTTCTTCTATGCATATATAAATAACAGATATAGTCAGATCCTGGTGTACCTGGTAAAGATGCTTCTCAGCTTCATCCTGAGGACGCCCCATAAAGCTTCATTAAAGATGCCGCCGGTCATTTTTGAGGAGCCGAGTCTCCTGTCGGTGAATATTATAGGAACTTCAACAATCTTATATCCCAGTTTCCAGGCAGTGAACTTCATTTCAATCTGGAAAGCATACCCTTTAGACTTTATGAGTTCAGGCCTGATATTCTCCAGTACTTCTCTCTTGTAACATTTAAATCCGGCGGTGGTATCCATTATTCGCATTCCGGTTATTAATCGCACATAAATTGATGCAATATATGACATAAGAACTCTGGATAGAGGCCAGTTAACAACATTCACGCCGCTGATATATCGTGAGCCAATAGCCAGGTCAGCACCGCCGTCGGTACAGGCTTTAAATAGACTGATGAGATCGCGCGGATCGTGTGAAAAATCCGCATCCATTTCATAGATAAAATTATAGTCATTTGAAAGAGCCCAGGTAAAACCGGTTATATAAGCTGTACCGAGACCAAATTTCCCGGGTCTTTCAATGAGATAGAGGTTAGGAAAAGATTTCTGAAGAGACTTAACAATGTCTGCTGTTCCGTCGGGTGAATTATCATCAATGATCAGAATGTCGAACTGAACGGATAAGGAGAAGATAGCTTTAATAATTGCTTCAATGTTTTCTTTCTCCTTGTATGTGGGAATAATTACAATGTTCAACATATCAGATAAATATTTACGAAAATAGTGTTTTTCATCAGACTGGCATTTAAACGTTCAGGTTTATTTAAGAAATTCCTGGAAAAAATTGTATTAATTTCTTTGGAAGAACTATTTGAACTACTATCTTTGTCGTCCCAAAAGTAAATATGGACCCGTAAGGGTTTAAGGAATAGAGCGAAAGTCCGTCTTCGCCATTAAGGTTATAGCGGATAAAGTTCTTTGAAATTATGAAGTAAACAACCAGGCGAGATATGGAAAATCTCGTCAAGATAACTTGTTAGTATTTTTGATAGAGTTCACAGGATTGTTTTTTGTAAAGAGATTTAAGAATAAATTTTTACAACGAAGAGTTTGATCCTGGCTCAGGATGAACGCTAGCGGGAGGCTTAACACATGCAAGTCGAGGGGCAGCACGAGGTAGCAATACTTTGGTGGCGACCGGCGCACGGGTGAGTAACGCGTATGTAACCTACCTTGTACAGGGGGATAGCCCGGAGAAATTCGGATTAATACCCCATAAAGATATTTTGGGGCATCTTAAGATATTTAAAGTTTCGACGGTACGGGATGGGCATGCGTAACATTAGCTAGTTGGTAGGGTAATGGCCTACCAAGGCTACGATGTTTAGGGGTCCTGAGAGGGTGATCCCCCACACTGGTACTGAGACACGGACCAGACTCCTACGGGAGGCAGCAGTGAGGAATATTGGTCAATGGGCGCAAGCCTGAACCAGCCATCCCGCGTGCAGGAAGACGGCGCTATGCGTTGTAAACTGCTTTTCCAGGGGAAGAAAACCCGCTACGAGTAGCGGCTTGCCGGTACCCTGGGAATAAGCATCGGCTAACTCCGTGCCAGCAGCCGCGGTAATACGGAGGATGCGAGCGTTATCCGGATTTATTGGGTTTAAAGGGTGCGTAGGCGGATTAATAAGTCAGTGGTGAAAACCTGCAGCTTAACTGTAGAACTGCCATTGATACTGTTAGTCTTGAGTACGGTCAAGGTAGGCGGAATGTGTAATGTAGCGGTGAAATGCTTAGATATTACACAGAACACCGATTGCGAAGGCAGCTTACTGGGCCATTACTGACGCTGATGCACGAAAGCGTGGGGAGCGAACAGGATTAGATACCCTGGTAGTCCACGCCGTAAACGATGATCACTCGCTGTTGGCGATACACAGTCAGCGGCTAAGCAAAAGCATTAAGTGATCCACCTGGGGAGTACGGCCGCAAGGCTGAAACTCAAAGGAATTGACGGGGGCCCGCACAAGCGGAGGAACATGTGGTTTAATTCGATGATACGCGAGGAACCTTACCTGGGCTTAAATGTAGAGTGCATGAAGTGGAAACATTTCTTTCCTTCGGGACTCTTTGCAAGGTGCTGCATGGTTGTCGTCAGCTCGTGCCGTGAGGTGTCGGGTTAAGTCCCATAACGAGCGCAACCCTTATCGTTAGTTGCCAGCGGGTAATGCCGGGAACTCTAACGAAACTGCCGGTGTAAACCGTGAGGAAGGTGGGGATGACGTCAAATCAGCACGGCCCTTATGTCCAGGGCTACACACGTGTTACAATGGCCGGTACAGAGGGCAGCTACCTGGAGACAGGATGCGAATCTCGAAAGCCGGTCTCAGTTCGGATCGGAGTCTGCAACTCGACTCCGTGAAGCTGGATTCGCTAGTAATCGCGCATCAGCCATGGCGCGGTGAATACGTTCCCGGGCCTTGTACACACCGCCCGTCAAGCCATGGAAGTTGGGGGTACCTGAAGTCCGTAACCGTAAGGAGCGGCCTAGGGTAAAACTAGTGACTGGGGCTAAGTCGTAACAAGGTAGCCGTACCGGAAGGTGCGGCTGGAACACCTCCTTTCTGGAGAAAGACAAAACTGTTAACTGCTCTTCCGATGGAAAATGGAAAGCAGTTACATATCTGCCTGGTTTACTTCATTTTTATAATTTTTTGAGCCACATGACAGTATGCGGCTATGGCGGTTATGCGAGGTTGGCAACAGACCAGCACTGCCGCACGCCGAGTTTAGTAAGATGATAGCTTAGGGAAGCGTGACAGACGGGCAGACTCGATAAAGTTCTTTGACATATTGGAAACAAAAGAGTTAGTAAAATTTGATTACTCAAGAAAGTAAAATAAGAGCGCATGGTGAATGCCTTGGCTCTCAGAGGCGATGAAGGACGTGACAAGCTGCGATAAGCTGCGGGGAGGAGCAAATATCCGTTATATCCGCAGATTTCCGAATGGGGCAACCCACTACGATGAAGACGTAGTATCCATAGTGATATGGAAGCAAACCCGGAGAACTGAAACATCTTAGTACCCGGAGGAAAAGAAAACAAAAGTGATTCCCTTAGTAGTGGCGATCGAACGGGGAATAGCCCAAACCGATAACGTTTTGGCGTTTTCGGGGTTGAAGGACCAGTGACATTATAGTTAATATGAAATGGAATATGTCTGGAAAGTCATACCATAGGAGGTGAAAGTCCTGTACATGTAAGTATTGATTATATAATTGGTATCCTGAGTAGGTCGGGACACGAGAAATCCTGATTGAAACTGCCGGGACCATCCGGTAAGGCTAAATACTTCTGAGAGACCGATAGTGAACCAGTACCGTGAGGGAAAGGTGAAAAGAACCCCGAACAGGGGAGTGAAATAGTACCTGAAACCGTGCGCTTACAACCTGTCGGAGTCCTGCTTAGGTGGGATGACGGCGTGCCTTTTGCATAATGAGCCTACGAGTTACACCTCACTAGCAAGGTTAAGACTTAGAGAGTCGGAGCCGAAGCGAAAGCGAGTCTGAAAAGGGCGTATAGTTAGTGGGGGTAGACGCGAAACTTTGTGATCTATCCTTGGTCAGGCTGAAGTTCCGGTAACACGGGATGGAGGGCCGAACTAGTTGACGTTGAAAAGTCTTTGGATGAACTGAGGATAGGGGTGAAAGGCTAATCAAACTGAGAAATAGCTCGTACTCCCCGAAATGCATTTAGGTGCAGCCTCGTGGTGAGTCTTGCAGAGGTAGAGCTACTGATAGGGCTAGAGGGCTTCACCGCCTATCAACCCCTGACAAACTCCGAATGCTGCAAGATATACACGGGAGTGAGCCTGCGGGTGCTAAGGTCCGTGGACAAAAGGGAAAGAACCCAGACCATCAGCTAAGGTCCCAAAATATATGCTAAGTTGATTAAACGAGGTGCGACTGCTTAGACAGCTAGGATGTTGGCTTGGAAGCAGCCATTCATTTAAAGAGTGCGTAACAGCTCACTAGTCGAGCGGTTGTGCGTGGATAATAATCGGGCATAAGCATATTACCGAAGCTATGGACTCATGGCAAAAGTCATGATTGGTAGGGGAGCATTCCAGTCAGCGCAGAAGATGTATCGTAAGGTATGTTGGAGCGGCTGGAAAAGAAGATGTAGGCATAAGTAACGATAAGACAGGTGAGAAACCTGTCCACCGAAAGACTAAGGTTTCCTGATCAACGCTAATCGGATCAGGGTTAGTCGGGTCCTAAGGGTAAGCCGAACGGCGATCTCGATGGACAACTGGTTAATATTCCAGTACCACCGTGTACTGCGAAGGGGTGACGGAGTAGTGAAAGGTCCGCGTACTGACGGAATAGTACGTTAAAGGGTGTAGTTATACGTCCGGGTTAACAGCCCGGGAGTGATGAACCTGACAGTACCGTGAGCCTTCGGGCAAGCGGATAGTGATCCTAATCAGACTTCCAAGAAAAACCTCTAAGCTCTA
>CAWFFK010000004.1:0-78240 GCA_963815075.1 uncultured Bacteroidales bacterium | reverse complement strand
ACGCAGTAACAAGTGTCACTCTTACCAGTGCAGGAGCAGCAGCAACAGCAACAGTAGCAGGCAGTCCATATCCGATAGTAGCATCCGCAGCTGTGGGTACCGGACTGACTAACTATACTATAAGTTATGTACCTGGTATATTAACGGTTGACCAGAAGACACTGACCATAACTGCAAATAATCTGACAAAACCTTATGGACAGACTCTTACTTTAGCAGGGACTGAGTTCACAAGTGCAGGATTAGTAAATGGTGACGCAGTAACAAGCGTAACCCTTACCAGTACAGGAGCAGCAGCAGCAGCAACAGTAGCAGGCAGCCCGTATCCGATAGTAGCATCAGCTGCCGTCGGAACAGGACTGAGCAACTATACCATCGGTTATGTTGACGGCTCATTGACTGTTAACCCGTTAACTCTGACGATTACTGCAAACAGCATGACGAAGAACTACGGTGATGTTGTAACCTTTGCAGGAACAGAGTTCACCACTTCCGGCCTGGTCAATGCCGACGCAGTAACGAGTGTTACTCTTACCAGTGCAGGAGCAGCAGCAACAGCAGCAGTAGCAGGTAGCCCGTATCCGATAGTAGCTTCCGCTGCCGTCGGTACAGGACTCGATAACTATACAATTGGCTATGTCGATGGTAACCTGACTGTTAACCCGATTGTTCTTACGATAACTGCAACCAGCATGACCAAAACCTACGGAGAAACAGTAACCTTCGCAGGAACTGAGTTTACCGTCGCCGGATTAATAAATGGCGATGTGGTTACCAGTGTCACTCTGACCAGTGCAGGAGCCGCCCAAACAGCAACAGTGGCTGGCAGTCCGTACGCAATAATTCCATCAGCAGCGATCGGAACCGGTCTTGGAAATTATACAATAGGCTATTTTAATAGTACGTTAACAGTTACCCAGAGGGTACTTACTGTCGGTGGTACATTTACTGCAAATAATAAAGAGTATGACGGTAATACTTCTGCGACTTTTGCATCAAATAACCTTACTCTTCTTACGCTTGTAGGAAGTGACAATGTTATCCTGAATGCTACGCCGGTCTTTGTGAATGAAATTGCAGGCACAGGCAAACTGGTCACCCTTACAGATTTATCGATTGCAGGACCAGATGCACCTAATTATACCCTGTCCTTAAACGGCCTGCCGGCAACAACAGCAGATATTACTCAGAAAGTACTTACTATAGGAGGATCATTTACCGTAAACAATAAGGTATATGATGGCACCACTGCGGCAACCATTGCAATAAACAATCTGACCCTTCTCACTAAGGTTGGTAGCGATGATGTTACATTGACCGCGGTAGCAGTCTTCGATGACAAAGCTATTGGTACAGGAAAAACAGTAACGCTCACCGGGTCATCTCTTACGGGAACTGATGCTGGCAATTATGTTTTATCCTTAACGGGTGCACCTGTCACAACAGCTGACATTACACCTCTGTCACTCACAATAGGAGGCACGTTTACAGTAAACGATAAAGTCTACGACGCCACCGTTGATGCTACAATATCAAGCAACTTCCTGACTCTGCTTACAATTGCAGGCACAGATGATGTCAGCCTGAACGCCGTTGCAGCTTTTTCTGATAAAGTTGTGGGTACAGGCAAAACAGTCAGACTTACAGGTTCAACGTTGACAGGTAATGATGCTGGTAACTATACTCTTTCATTGGTTGGAGCACCTGAAACAATAGCTGATATAACCGTCAGAGAACTTACTATCGGAGGCTCATTTACAGCAAACAATAAGGTCTACGATGGCACTACTTCAGCTACTATAATGTTGAATAATCTGACACTTCTCACAGTGGCAGGCACCGATGACGTAACACTAAATGCTGTTGCAGTATTCGATGACGTAGCCGTTGGTACAGGAAAGACGGTCAGACTTACCGGATCAACTATATCAGGTGGCGATGCATCAAATTACTCGTTGTCTCTTACCGGGTCACCAACAGCAACAGCCACCATCACGGAATTCGGGCTGTCAGTTAGCGGTGTTACGGCTGACAATAAGTTATATGACGGTACAACAGCTGCCACTCTGAATATCTCAGGGGCTACGCTGGAAGGTGTTATAGGTACGGATGTTGTGACTCTTGAATCGACAGGAGTAACCGGAGCCTTCATTGACAAAACAGTCGGTATCGGTAAAACAGTGGTCATTACCGGGTTCACCATAACCGGTCCCGATGCTGACAAATATTCGCTGACCCAACCGACGGCAATGGCTGACATAACTGCCATCAACCTTACCATAACGGGCGTAACAGCTGAAAATAAAGTCTACGATGGAACAACAGTCGCAGTCTTAAATACCGATAATGCAGCTGTGGAAGGAGTTCTGGCAGGAGATGACGTCAGCCTGGTATCATCCGGCGCAACAGGTACATTTGCCGGCAAGGATATCGGTCTTGGCAAGACTGTAACGACCTCGGGTTTTGCCATCGAAGGCAATGATGCCGTCAACTATACATTGACCCAGCCAACCTTCACGGCAGATATTACTCCTGCACCGCTTACAATTTCTGGTGTAACAGCTAATAATAAAACCTATGACGGAACAACTGTTGCAACTTTGAATACCGGAAGTGCAAGCCTTGCAGGCGTCGCTGGAACAGATGTTATCAGCCTGATCACTACTGATGCAACTGGAGCCTTTGCAGATAAGAATGTCGGCATGGGTAAACCGGTTACAACTTCCGGCTTTGCAATATCGGGAGTAAGTGCAGATAACTATACTTTGGCACAGCCTGAACTAATTGCAGACATTACTTCTAAAGGATTGACCATCACTGCTCATAATCTTTCCAAAACTTATGGAACTGAGCTTATTTTTGCAGGAACAGAGTTCTCTGTTAGTGGCCTTGTAGCAGGAGATCCTGTTCCGGGTGTCATAATTAGCAGCGACGGAGCACCTGCATTGGCAGATGTCGGAACATATCCGATAGTAATCACCGGAGGATCAGATAGTAATTACGACTACACTTATGTGGATGGAGTACTCACAGTAGGTAAAGCCGACCAGGTTATAACCTTCGCTGAGATACCTTCCGGATTGAGAATGACACAGGATTACACGCTGGATGCAACAGCATCAAGCGGATTGCCGGTTAGCTTTGAAATATCCAATCCGAACATAGCAAGTGTGGATGGTAATACACTGTTAATTAATCAAGACGGAACCTTTACTATCACCGCTATACAGGAAGGTGATCAGAACTGGAATCCTGCTACCGATGTAATACAAGCAGTCAGTACCCTTCCCACATTTGATAAAATCACATCCCTTTTCACTCCTAACAACGATGGAATGAATGATTACTGGTATATCCCTCACCTTGAAGATTATGGTAAATTGCAGGTGACTGTATACAACAGGTATGGCCAGGCTGTCTACAAGTCAGATAGCTACAAAAACGATTGGGATGGAACATGGAATGGTTATCCGCTTCCTTCGGCTTCGTATTATTACATTATAAGATCTTCAACGAAAGGTATTATTAAAGGTGTAGTAAACATTGTCAGATGAAATTGAAAAAATCTAAAAATAATAAAATGAAAAAGCTTATTATCACCCTGATGGTATTTATACCAACGACCATTTTCGGTCAGCAGTTTCCTTTCATGGAAGGTTACAGCGTTAATCCTTTCAGCTTATCACCTGCTTATGCCGGCATTCATAATGGTAAGACTATCTTCATGGATTATCGTGCCGACTGGACCGGAATAGATGGAGGTCCCAGGACTTATCAGCTTAGTTACAATGATAAGATTGGGAAGGTAGGGTTTGGAGGAAGGTATCTTTATGACAAGACTGATATTTTTAAACAGACTCTGATTCTGGGGACATATACGTACGAAGTAAACATATTAAGAGATCACTACATTAACTTTGGTTTATCAGTGGGGTTCTATAGAAATTCCATTGATCTTACCAAGTATTTCGACGATCCGACATATGTCACCGACATGGCGTTAATTTATGGAATGCAACAATCAAAAATCAAATTCGCCACCGATATAAGTGCTTTATACAGATACAAGCAGGCAGAAATGGGTATTCTCTTCTCTAACGTTATGTTTGGAACTGTCAGGTATGCCAATTCAGATATGGTATATAAACCTTTAAAAAACTTTCTGTTACATGCTTCATATGACTTTGTTATGAATAATAAATGGGATTTAAAACCATTTTTTATACTAAGAGGTGGCCAGCATGTACCTATGCAGGTTGAAATAGCTCCTAATGTTACGTGGAATAAACGTTTATGGGGAAATATTGTATTCAGAACGGGTGGAGTATTTGGCGCAGGAGTAGGGGGAGAAGTATATGATGGTATAATGTTAAATTATTCCTACAATTTTAGCAGCAACGTTTCTTTGAACACCTTTGGAAGTCACCAGGTATCTTTAGGGGTAAGAATTTTTAATCCTAAAAACAAAAAAGAAAAGGAATCTGATGAAAGCAAAATAAAACTACAATAGATTTCCGGAAAAAGTTTTGTAAGGCGAAATAGCATTTATTAAAATACAGATAAGATTAGTAATTTCGTGTTACCCTTACCAGAATCCGGGGTACAGTGAATTAAGGTGTTCTTAACTGACATAAGTCAGCCATGGCATATCTGTAAATCATGCCTCGATCGGGTGTTGATAAGCAGTTTTGTATTTCCATTATGCTATATCTTTTGTTTTATCTCAGAGTTTTCTCGAAAAAAACCGAGAGATTTCCATATATTTGAATCAAATAATGAAATATAATTAGACTGGCTAAGTAGATTTGAAGATCTTACTGAGATCCGGTTTTATATTCTTAGTTAATAGTTGACCTTATTATATTATCTTGTCAATCAAAATCAATAAAAAAATGAAAATGACTTTTATAAGAAACCTGATCCTCAGTTCAGCTGTTTTATTTTCAGTATCCATGACAATGAACTCACAAACTTTTACCGTAGTGGCAGATAAGCCCGTAAACGGAACTTATAAACTCAATCCGGCATTGCCAGCCGATGGTAAATACCCTGAAGGAACAGTGGTTACCGTCACTGCGACACCCGATGCCGGTTTTGTACTAGATGCCGGCTATTTTTCCGTACCGGGAATGTGGGGACAGATGTATACGGAATTTATGACATCACCATTCAAAGTGACTGTCAGCAGGGATATGCATATAGGAGCTTCCTTCATTGAGAAATCTGCCGTGGACCATATTAATGTAACACAGGATGTCGTCTATGCAAAACCGGGTGTGAAGCCTCTGAAATACGATGTCTATTCGCCAAAAGGGGCCAAAAACCTTCCATGCATAGTTATAATTCACGGAGGAGGATGGGTTTCCAATGACGAAAATATAATGAGGGGACTTGCCCGGGAGCTTACAAAGGGAGGAAAATTCGTTGTCTTCAGCATCGACTACAGATGGGCCGGTAAAGCCGATGGTGATGCAGTAGGCAATACTATGGCTAACCTGATGGAGGACGTATTTGGCGCCATTGCCCATATAAGGGAACATGCAGCTGAATATGGAGGCGATCCTGACAAAATAGGGTTGACAGGTGATAGTGCCGGAGGGCATCTGTCAGCAGCATGTTCATTAATGGCGGATAAGATCGGATCAGGAGGATTTGGAAAAACTACCGGGGTATTTGAATTTAAGCCGTCATATATTCCTGAAAACAAGACTGTTGAACAGTTGAGAACCGAACTGATGGCATCCATTAAAGCCGCTGCGCCCAGTTACGGAGTTTTCAGCGGCAAGCTTTTAAACGTATATTCAGACGATCCTGCTGCCAACGACTCATGGAAAGACGCAATTGCTCCCATCAGCAATATACCGGATGCAAAGAAAAGGTCAGTGCCCCAGTATCTTACACGCGGAACCAACGATCCTTTGATTAAGGACCCTGATGTAAAAGCTTTTGTTGATGCTTTGGTTAAAGCCGGGCAAAGAGTTGAATATGTGCAGATAGGAGGAGCCAGTCATGCATTTTTCGACTGGAAGCCCGATGAAAGGACCAAAGCTACATTCTATAAATATGGAGTTTATTATGCTGCAGAAATGAAAGCGTTCTTTGAGTCAGTGATCGAAAAATAATTTTCATAATCAAAGCACGGAGGAAAAGAAAAGAAATTGCGTCAGGTTTTGCCCTGGGGTATCAGAAATTTTTTTCAGTAACCTATTGTAAATCTCTCCATATGATGAGCAGGATTTTCAGTTTCATCCATCATGGCGACTGCATAATCCTCAACAGAGATACTGCTTTTGCCCTCATTGCCATATATCAGGTCATCTTTTCCGAGTCGGAAAATACCAGTACGTTTTCCGGGAATGATCTTTTGTGCAGGACAAAAGAAAACCCAGTCAACAGCCTTTTCTTCTGAAAGAATCTCGAGATAAAATTTTGCCAGAGCTCTGACTGCTGGCAGGAAAGGTTCCGCAATGCTGCCGGAATCCATAAGTCTGACTCCGGGTTTGACAAAAAGTGAGCCGGCACCTCCGACTATGAGCAATCTTCGGACACCTGATTCCCTTACACCCTTTAGAATAGTGGGGTAGACCCTTAAAGTGTCACTGGCAATATCAGGATTTTTCCATCCCGGATTATAAGCACTGATGACAACATCACTGCCTTCACAAAGCCTGCTTACAAGTTGAGGATCAGAAGCATCACCTTTTTCTTTCATCAGATTGGGATGTGATACCATGATCTTTTCAGGATGTCGCACTACTGACTTAACTTTATGACCCCTGGACAACGCCTCATTGAGTATCACTGAACCTATAAACCCGCTGGCACCAATCAGCACTATTTTTTTCATGCTTCAAAAAAATCTGTTAATGAATTACTTCTTAATTGCTCTGTACCAATAATCACTTTAGATTTTCTGTTTTTACATTATAACATTATAACATTATAACAAAGTACCTGATAAAAAGGTTTACCCGCAAGCAACACATCTGGTAGCGGTAGGCACGGCCTTCATCCTCTGCCTCCCGCCTTAACCTTAACCTTATTACCCCCCAACCCCCCCGCAGGGGGGCTAATTCTTCAACTATTTAAGTTAATATCTAATGTTATAATTTTGTCTTAACCTTAACCTTAACCTTAACCTTAACCTTAACCTTAACCTCTCCCAGGAGGGGAACCTTAAATCTCCGCCTTCCGCCTTTCCTTACATATCCGGGAAAGGTGGTAGCTGATCTGTTGTCTGTTCCGCAGGGACTGGCTGTTCTGCCTTGAACGCTTTTATCCTGTTGACAAGAAGGGCGATACCAATTCCAAAAAAACCAATCAGGGCAAAAGAATAACGTAGTCCTGCTAACTCAGCTATATGTCCTATAAGAGGTGGTCCCATAAGAAAACCGAGGAAACTGACACTTGATACTGTTACAAGAGCAATACCGGGTGGCACCCTGCCATTCTTTCCAGCTGTGCTGTAAACAGTAGGAACTATACTGGAAACGCCTAACCCTACCAGCATGAAAGCAATCGTACATGGTACCAGATATGGAAACAGGACTGAAATGAACAATCCCGTGGAGATCATTATTCCGCAAATCCGGAGCAGCTTCTTCCGACCAATTTTTGAGATCATCCTATCGGCAACAAAGCGTCCCGTAGCCATCATTATCATGAATGAAGTATAACCCAGTACCACAAGCGATGCCGGGGCTTTCACCACATCCTTGAAATATACACCACTCCAGTCGAACATGGCTCCTTCGCTGGCCATACTGAAAAAGCCGATTATTCCAAGCTGGAGGAGTACTCCATCGGGCTTTGTAAAAAACCTTCTCTTCGGCACACCGGTTATTTCATCTGCACTGCTTTTTACCAGGGAAGGATAGTTAATAGCGAATATTGATAATGCCAGTACAATAACAGTAATAAAATGCCAGTAGGGAGTGACTTTCAGATTGATCATAAGCAACCCGATAAGGGCGCCTGTAAAACCGGCAAGACTCCATACTCCGTGAAATGATGCCATTATGGGACGTTCATAAATATGCTCGGCTGCCACTCCCTGTGTATTGATGGAAATATTTGTCAGATTACCCGCCAGACCGAAGATAAACAGCGCAATTGCGAGTTGCCATCCTTCCCTTACAAGTCCTATGTTATTAAGACAAAGAGCATAAGCTGTAAGAGCGAAAGCCAGTATTCTATGGCTCCCGAACCGGGTAACCAGTCTGCCTGAAAATGGCATCATTGCGAATTGTCCAACGGGTAATGCAAAAAGAATACTTCCAAGCATTGCATCATTAAGGTGTAAAGCGGTCTTTATATCCGGAATACGACTTGCCCAGGAGGCAAAACAGAGTCCTGTGCAAAAATAGACCGATGAAACAGCTACCCTGATCCGTCTCTTCTCAGAAACAGATAAAATTTGTAAGGATGCAGGATTTTTAAGGTCCGACATGAATGTATTATAAAAAGACATCACAAATTTATTAAAAACATTGGTGGAAGAATAGGATGAATGTCCAATAGATGAACTCAGGTATGAATAAAATCATTTATATTTGCGTCTTACCGACTTAAATAATAGTGATTGAAGTTATTTTATTCGTCTTTTAAATATGAACTTTCTACAGGTAAATAAAATCATCTATTTATGTTTAACTAATACACCATTGAAATCCTGTTGCGTATTGTGTTATATGGTATTGGGAATAATAAAATTATAAATTAAGATAAGGTAATATGAAAAAAATATTACAAGTAGTTGTTGCCGGTTTAATACTGCTGGTTAATGCCGGTTTATTAGCTGATATTTCCGGGCAGAATATCAGTCAGCTACCAAGAAGCACCCCTGAATCGGAGGGAGTATCTTCAGCTGGAATAATAGATTTCATAAACGCAGTGGATACAGGTCGCCAGGAAATACACAGTTTTATGTTCATAAGACACGGCAAGGTAATTGCAGAGGGCTGGTGGAATCCGTACGGCCCTGAATTCAGGCATATTATGTTCTCTGCCAGCAAAACCTTCACCGCAACAGGCATAGGTCTGGCTGTTTCAGAAAACAGGCTGAAGCTGTCTGACAAGATTATTTCCTTCTTTCCGTATTCTTTACCTGATACCATTGGTAAGTATATGAGGGAATTGACTGTTCAGAATCTTCTTACCATGTCTGTTGGTCAGGAGCCGGCTCTGATGGGTGCGGGCGCAAATGATGACTGGATAAGGACATTTATCTCCCTTGAGCCTGTTCATAAACCGGGAACAGTATTCCTGTACAATAATATGGCAACCTTTATGCTTTCGGCTATTGTCCAGCAGGTTACCGGTCAAACCCTGTTCGATTACCTGAAGCCAAGGATCTTTGATCCCCTGTCCATTTGTGGCATCGACTGGGATATGAATCCACAGGGAATAAACCTTGGTATGATAGGACTCAGGCTTCGTACGGAAGACATGGCAAAGTTTGGACAATTACTGATACAGGGCGGAAGATGGAATGGAAAACAGCTTGTTCCTGAACAATGGGTTAAAGAAGCAACATCTTTCAAGATTGAGAGTGGGGACCCGTCTAATAAGATGCCAAAAGATAAGAATGACTGGGGTCAGGGATACTGTTACCAGATGTGGCGTGGGAGGAATAATACTGTTCGCCTTGACGGAATGGCAGGGCAATTTGTAGTGCTGATCCCTGATCAGGATGCAATAGTGGTTCTGACGGCTAATGCACGAAATACCCAGGAAGAAATGAACCTGGTTCATAATTATCTGATCCCGGCAATAAAATCCAATAAATCAATTTCATCAGATCCGGCCTCTTATGCCGAATTACAGAAAAAACAGTCAGCATTGAGCATTAAGCAGGATGATTCAAAAGTAACTGCATCTGATTTACCAGGGAAAATATCTGGAAAGGAGTTCTTACTGGGGGATAATGATTTCAATATAAAATCTGTTTATTTTACTTTTAAGGGTGAGGAATGCAGCTTTGCTTTAAATAGAGATAATGACATATCTGTTATAAAGTGCGGATCTGTAAACTGGAAAATGTCAGATGCAAAATCTTCATCTCTTTTAGCCCCTCCCCGTAGTACTTCGAAGTCAATTGATGCAAATTATAAGGTAATGCAGCCAGTGATAAAAACGGCAACGAGATATGCCTGGACTGATAATAATACTCTTGAGATAACTGCTCGGTTTGTTGAAGAAAGTCTTGGTTCAGAGACTATTACCTGCCGGTTCAGGGAATTTAACGGAAATATCAGCCTGACGATCGAACAAAAACCCGGCTTTTTCATGGGAAGGCCAGGACCGGCATTGACGCCTTTAAGGGGATCGCTTGCCAGAATACAATAGACAAAATAACTACTCTTTGAGTTTGTTAAGGATTTATAAAAAGATCCCAAAGAGATGCATGTCAAAATATTGCATTTGCGTACTTTGTGTTTGCGTTTCGAACTTTGCGGTTATAAATGCCAATAATATAGTCATATATATTAATTAAAACCTGACTGTCCAAATGTGGCAGAGAGGTACGGCTTCTGCAATTATTCATCACTTCATTTGAAATTTCATTCAAAAAAAATCAGGTTTTCTAAAAATCCTGACCGACCGATTATTTAAAGCATTTGGTTGATTTTTTAAATTAAACACAAATGTTAACTATTATCTTGTTTTTGAAAGATAAACCTGTTTGATTCTAATTTTTTTGAAAGAGTTTTCCATCATCCGACAAAGTTTGAGATAACAAAGTATAAGATAACTAACCTGAATTAATTATTTATTTGCCTATGAAACAAAGTAAAATCAAACCAGTAACCTGACAGAAATTTTAGATCTGATTTTTAAACAAATTGAATTTTTTCATTATTAACTAACTAAAGAACATGTATTTAGTTTAAAAAATCATTTAATTATTTACCTAACTCTAATTTACTATGAAGAAATACTGTTTTTATTTCATGACCTATTGTTTTCCACATGGGAAACTAAGAGGACTGCTTCTGCCTTTAAAACTAACTGTTATTTTAAGTATTTTAACCACTTTTAATGCCTTAGGGCTGGATTTAGGTTTAGCTTATAGTCCGGCTGTCAGTGATCAGCAACAGAAAGTTTCTGGTACCGTTCGGGATGCTAAGACAAATGAATTTCTTATAGGCGTTAACGTATCCGTTGAAGGAACTGCAGTAGGTGCGATAACTGATGCAACAGGAAGTTATTCTATTGTTCTTCCAAATTCAGCTAAAACCCTTGTTTTTACTTATATTGGTTATACTACTGAAAAAGTTCAGATACAAGGACAGAATACCATTGATGTTATAATGAATCCGGTGGTGTTAAATCTGGAAGAGGTTATTGTTGTTGGTTATGGTACTGCAAAGAAAAGTGATATTTCCGGATCTGTTGTTTCAGTTACCAGAGACGAAATGTTGAAAAAAGCTCCTACGAACATTTTGCAAGGTATAAAAGGACAGGCCGCGGGTGTTGTTGTTACAGCACAAGATGGTGCTCCAGATGCAAACTCAGCCATTCATATTCGTGGTGTTGCAACCATTAACGGTAGCGCTAATCCGCTTTATGTATTAGATGGTGTACAGGTAGGCACAAACGTCAATTTTCTTAACCCAAATGATGTATCGAGCATTGAAATATTAAAAGATGCTTCTGCTACAGCTATATACGGTGCAGCCGGAGCTAATGGTGTTATCATGATTACTACTAAACATGGTACAACAGGTAAAACACGTTTTACTCTTTCATCAGACTTTAGTGTCCAAACATTAGCTAATACATTGGATGTTTGTAATGTTGACCAGTATGCAGCAAATATACGTACAGCGCGCGCAAACGATGGTGGAATTCTGGCTAACCAAATCTGGGCCGCTCAATATGACGGTCAAAGAAACGACATTAACTGGCAAAAGGAAATGACGCGCGTTTCCCTTAAACAGCAATATAATCTTTCAGCTTCAGGAGGTACGGAAAAGACCCAGTCTAACTTATCAGTAGGTTATCTGAATAATGACGGTATCGTTATAAATTCAAATTACAAGCGTCTGACCGGTCGTGCCAATATAGTTAACAGAGTGGCTGATTTCCTTGAGATCGGTAGTGATCTCAATTTCATTCATTCAGAATCACATGGTAGTAATTTTGCTAATGGTAATAACGGGAACCTTTCTTCTCAACGTGACTGGGCTTTCACGTGTCCCACAATGGATTATGTTGACCCCATAACTAATCAGATTGTAAGTCCTAAAGTTAAAAACGCAAATGGAACTTTTGGTATTGCTGAACAAGGCGGTGTTGGCTCAAACGATGGGAATCTGGGTGATAACATTTATGCTGTTCAGATGGAAAATAATGGTATAACCAAACTTAACCAGGTGCTTCTCAGTGTTAATGCCAATATTAAATTGTTTAATGGTTTAACTTTCAAAACAATAGCATCTTATAATTATTCCACAGTCAACTGGTATCGCTTTTCGGGTAATCATAAACGTTACTTGTCTGACGGGGTAACAGAGATTCCATTGTGGAATTACGATGCCAAGTATTATTTAGGAATCAACAATAGCAATTATAACAATCTTGCTATTGAAAGTTATCTGACTTACAATTGGCAGAATGAAATTCACAATTTGACTTTAATGGCAGGTAATACCGTAAACAAGGGCTTCGGAAACTGGAGTAATGCCTCCGGAAATGATTTCCCTGCAGCTAATATCCGTGATGTCAGTTTGACTAAAGATCCTACTGCAAGGAGTGGACTTGGTGCTTATGACCTTCAAACCCGTGGATTATCTTACTTCGGTCGTCTCCAATATACTTTGAAGGATCGTTATATCCTTTATGGAACCGTGCGCCGGGATGGTTCTTCTAATTTCGGTGCCGATAACAGGTGGGGTACCTTCCCGTCAGCTGCTGTTGCATGGCGTATTTCACAGGAGGATTTCCTGAGAAGCAATCCGACTATAAGTAATTTGAAACTTCGTTTGAGTTGGGGACAGACCGGTAACTCAGGAGGTCCGACAGATCTATCTGTTACAGCATTAACTACAGATAAGATTCAATACTTTTTTTATGGACAGAACGGACAATCAGGAATGAATACTTCAAGACAATTAGCTACCGGTTATGCCCCAACATTAACTGATCCCAGGTTGAAATGGGAGACCAATGAACAAAGTGACATAGGTATTGACCTGGGTTTATTGCAAAATCAACTGACTGTTACCGTAGATTATTTCATCAGGACGTCTAAAGATTTGTTGTTGTACCAGTCAATACGCCCTTCATCCGGTTACACCCAGGTATATACCAACTACGGAGATATTCAGAATAAAGGTCTTGAATTCAGTCTAAGCTATAAGAAGCAAATTAATCCTGATTGGAATGTCAGTGCCCTGTTAACAGGTTCAACCTTAAAAAACAAAATTATAAAAATGGGTGCTGATCTGTTCAGTGAAAACTCATCATGGCCTAATGGGAGTCCTGACGGTTCCAATCAAGCTGCAGTAGGAGCTACTTCAGGTACGCACTGGAACGGTCACTCAATTTGTCGTGAAGGTTATGCCGTAGGTTCTTTCTGGGGATATCAGGTAGATGGTATATACCAATCTCAGGATGAAATTAATACCTACAACGATGCTGCTATAGCTGCAGGTCACCCTGGAGGATACAATAATGGGTCAACGACTGTTCCTGGTGATTTCAGGTATAAAGACATTAATGGTGATGGATTTATTGATGATATGGATAGGACTGTCTTAGGTAATGGTTTTCCTAAATTAAACTACGGCTTGACCTTAAACGCTGCTTATAAGAATTGGGATATCTCAATTTACTCTTATGGAGTATATGGCGCAAAAATCTATTCTTACTCTGCAATGACATTATCTAACATGTTCCCGAGTGATAACAGTACAACGCCCAACGTCTTAAAAGAGGTTGCAGCAGATGCATGGACACCAGAAAATCATAGCACCACTATGTCGAGATTGTCATTTCTGGATTTGAATTACAACATGCGTGGTTCTGACGAGTGGGTTAAAAAAGGGGATTTCTTTAGAGTCAGTAATGTTCAGATTGGGTATAATCTTAGCAGTAATGTGTTGAATTCAATACACTTTGAAAGTGCACGTATCTACGCTTCTATCCAAAACTTATTCTGCTTCTCCAGTTACAACAAATATGGTGATCCTGAAGCCGGACAAGGAAGTGTGCTCTTTACAGGTTTGGATACAGGACGTTATCCTAACCCACGAATTTTTTCATTTGGTTTGACCATTCAATTCTAATTGTTACACATAAATATGATTAACATTATGAAAAATATATCAAAAATATTTTTTACAGTTTCAAGTGTGTTATTTCTGTTAGGAATAACCTCCTGCAAAAAGGACTATTTGTCGGTGGATCACTATTCCATTCTGGCTGCCGATCAAATGTTTAAGTCAGATGCTGATGCTAAAGCCGGTCTTATTGGTTGCTATACTATGATGCTTCCGACAGATATCGACGGAGACTGGGGTATCAAACCAAACTTGTTTATAGGTGGCCACCCGACAATGGATACTCAGGCAACAGGGTGGGACAAAGACTGGAACCAGCAAAATTGGACTCCTGGTAGCCCGGAACTGTTGAGCGGGTGGAGACAGGCCTATACAGCAATTTCCCGTTGCAACGATTTCCTCGCCGGTCTTGGTAGCGCAGATAAAATTACTTCTTCTGTAAAAACTTCGCTTGACGGTCAGGCCAGATGCATCCGTGCTTTCTACTATATGTGGCTGGCAAAAGCTTTCGGTCGTGTGCCTATGCTGGCAACTGGCGAAAACTATATTAACACTCCGGAAAAAGCCCGTGCTGCAACATTCGCAGAAATGTGGGATTTCATCATTGATGATTTGAAAGCAGCAGCTGATGAACTTGACTGGGACCCAATGGGTGGAGAGTATGGACGTTGTACCAAAGGTTTTGCCCTTTCATACCTTGGAGAAGCTTATATGTGGAAAGCATATCGTGTTCCTGATGAAGCTCAGGCTAACTACACATTAGCAGATGCCGCTTTATTACAGGTAATTCAGAGTGGTAAATATGAGTTAAATGCTTCATTTACTACTTTGTATGATCCGGGAGCTGTCTGGACAAAAGAATGTATCTGGGAAGAAGTTCTTGACGAAGGTTCACAATGGAACCAATGGTCCAATCTATCCCAGGCTCACAACTGGATGATCCATTTTGTAGCTCCTCCATCTGTGGGTGGATGGGGTACCTTGTACCTTTCATGGGAATGGTGGAGTTGTTATGAACCAGGCGATAAACGTCGTGAAGCTTCAGCTGTCACCGGTAAAGTAACAAATATTGATCCTGCATGGAGATCTGCCACTAACTATGGTTACAATCCATATCTTCAGGTGAATTATTCAGTTGGTGATTCATTAAATACTCATTATCATTTTTTAATGGGTGGTGAAGCTGCTCCTTCCATCTGGACTTTAAAATATTTCCGTACAACCCGTGCAAACTATCAGGCACCATGGGGCCCTCAACAGATCTATTACAAACGTTATGCAAATGTTTTATTGGACCGCGCAGAATGCCTGTTCCATTTGAATGGTGCCAATGATGCAACCGCCTGGGGCTATATTAATCAAATTCGTGACCGCGCCTGGGGTAATCTGGAAGTTGGTAAGGAGGCTGCATTAACTGCTACCTACCTTCCTTATTATCAAAACATGGCTCAATTCTTTTTAGCTAACGGCGCTACTGATATAGTAAAGCCTGCTGCTTATCCTCTTCCATTCAATTCAGCCACAGTAACTGTTCCTGATGCGCAGACTTATTATACCTCGTTAAAAGCTGCCAAAGGTTTTGCTTCTCCGGTATGGCTGGTAGCCCTGGGCCAGGAACGTCGTAAGGAATTCAATGCTGAATGGTGTCTTGCTCAGGATTTGATACGTTCAGGGTTTATGGAGGATCACATTAACATCAATTATCCAAAAGGGGTAGGTTATCCGAACACCAGCCCTCTGGTACAGGATGCATGGAATACTTACCGTAATTTTGATTTCGTTCTTTTAAAGATGGATATGCCAATTCCAACTGATGAAATATTGAAAAATAAATTGTGCGATCAAAATGAGGCATACCGGTAATGCAAGGAAATCAGATTACATTTTGGTGATGTAATGTTATCCTGACATTATCTAAAAAATTGAGGGGAATACCAGTGAGTATTCCCCTTTTTTTTCTGAAAGTACTCCTGACTGATTATTTGAAGCATTTGGCTGATTCTTTTAATTAACTACTGATTCTTAATTGTAACTTCTTGCCTGATATGCCAAAGCAATATTTGTGTAGTTAGTATTACTTTGTATTGGTTAGTTAGACTTGGGTTTATTAGAAAGAGGCTGTCTTTCAGGTGAGACCAGCCTCTTTCTTATTCAAAAGAAGATCCCATAGGAAATGACAATCCTCACTTCAAATGCTCACAAATGAAATTAACATGTTTCATTATCATGATACTTTCATTTAAGATCAGAATTTTATGTTTAATGTTAATCCATAAATTATCTTTGAATAATCTTCAATACTCCATAGAAGTTTTATAAATTACAGGAATGAGATTTTTCATTATATCATTTATTGTTTCATTATTATCCCTGGTTACCAGTGGAAGAACCTTTTATTTCAGGCATTACAGGAATGATAATGGTTTATCGAATAATACTGTCATGGCCTGCATGCAGGATAGGAGAGGTTTTATCTGGTTTGGCACCAAAGAGGGACTAAGCAGGTTTGATGGATTTCAGTTTAAAATTTTCCTTCACAACCCGTCGGTTTCAAATTGCCTTAAAAACAATTTCATTATATCATTATGCGAAGACGGTGAGGGCTGTATCTGGATTGGCACCTCGGAGGGAGTCTGTTACTATTTGCCTGATAATGATTATTTTGGGACAATTGAATCAGAAAATTACAAAATTGGAGGAATGGTAATTGATGTTAAGGCTGATAATAAAAATTGTATATGGATAGCAACTTATTCAGGGTTATACAGATATGATAAAAGGAGTAAAAAGCTAAACTTTTATCCTTCAGTTAAATACTTTGAACCAAGAAATATTTCATTGACAAGTGCGGGAGATGTCTGGGTGTCGGCCACTGATGGTAAAATCTATAAATATGATGCACGAAGTGATAGTTTTATCGGGTACATGATTCTTACCAAAAAAGAAATATCTGCTTCTGTTCAACTTGGAAACATCCTGGATGCAGGCAATTTTGGACTGATAGTATCTACCAATATTGCAGGCTTAAGGCAATTTGAACCAAATACCGGGAGAGTAATAAATTTATTCGAAAAAGACAATAAATGGAATAATATCTTTATACGAACAACATATTTGAACAGTGACAAGGAAATCTGGATTGGTACGGAAACTGGTATTTTTATTTATAACCTGAAGACGGGCTATGTCACAAATCTTCATAAGGTTGGTTCAGATCCTTTTTCCATTTCAAACAATGCAGTCCGTACAATTATTAAGGATAGAGAAGGGGGTGTCTGGATAGGGACTTTTTACGGAGGAGCCAATTACCTTGCACAGGAAAACAAGCCGTTTGAAAAGTATTACCCTACAGGGCTGTCCGGAGCACTTAACGGGAGTGTTGTAAGAGAGATTCATGCTGACTCATATGGAAATATCTGGGTTGGTACCGAAGATGCCGGTCTGATGAAATTTGATGATCAAACGGGGCTGTTTTCCAGCTATACGGATGGTTATAATCATGTTAATATAAACAGCAGAAATATCCAGGGGTTACTGGTTGATGCTGATGACCTCTGGATTGGAACCTACGATATTGGAATATATATCTTAAACATCCCTGCACAAAAGTTAAAAAGTCATTTTGAAATGAATGATAAGAGCAGCGGTTTCAGAACAAATTCATTTGTTACATTCCTGAAAACAACTGATGGGACAATTTATGCGGGAAGCACCATAGGATTATATCAGTTTAACCGGGAGACATCGTCATTCAGATTCCTGGATAATGTGGCAGCAGGAACCTTTATCCATTGTTTATTTGAGGATTCCCAAAAAAATATCTGGATAGGAACTTATGGAAAAGGGTTGTATAAATATGACAGATTATCGGGGATATGTAAAAAAATATTGTCTGAAAAAGGAGATTATGAAGGTCTGAGGGATGAGCATGTTACCTCAATTTATGAGGATACCAATCATAAGATCTGGTTCACTACAGAAGGTAATGGTTTCAGCTTTATTAACGGGGCAGCAGAAGAAATTACCAGATATGTACCTGGCAAGGATATTGATTTTGCAATATATTGTGCTATCCTGCAGGATGGTCTCGGAAATCTTTGGATAACATCAACCAGGGGTCTTCTTTGTCTGGATCCTTCTTCAGATAAATTTAAAACATATACAAAAGACGATGGTCTTTTGGATAATATGTTCAGTTATAATTCAGCCTATGAGGATAAACATGGTAAAATGTATTTCGGCACAGTTAGCGGCCTGATTTCATTTTATCCTGCTGATATAAAAGTAAACACATACAATCCGCCTGTCTATTTTACAGGATTCCAGGTTAATGGTAAAGAATTTATTGATAATTCTGCAGGATCGCGCGATTTCAAATCACTTCTTGAGACCAGGCGGATTTCGTTAAGATATAATCAGTCTTCTTTTAGTATTGACTTTGTATCTCCAGCTTATACGAGTCCTAATCTGACAGAGTATAAATATAGAATGGAAGGCTCTGATCCTGATTGGGTTCTGATATCAGGCAACAGGAAGGTCTACTATACCAATCTTTCTCCCGGAGAATACAGGTTCAGGGTTATTTCTTCTTCTGATGGCAATATCTGGAGCTCTGATGAAGCTCTTCTGGATATTAATATTTCACCTCCATTCTGGTTCTCACTTCCAGCTTATGCTCTCTACATTCTTATTTTAGTATCAATCATATTTACGCTGATTAGCTTTTATTTAAAAAAGAAAACCCTGGAACAACAAAGAAAGATAGATATACTGGAAACCCAAAAGGAGAAGGAGATACTTAATGCAAAAATTAATTTTTTTACTAATATTACTCATGAGGTGCGTACACCTCTGACTTTAATCAAGGGGCCCCTGGACAGGATATTACAGTCGGGAATTACAAATTCAAAGGATACTGAAGAAAACCTTTCAATTATTAATCGAAATACCGACAGGCTGATGAACCTTACCAACCAGCTTCTGGATTTCCGGAAGACTGAGAAAGAAATGTTTAAACTCAATTTTATTAAAACTGATTTATTTGAGTTGGTTAATTCAACATTCAATTTATTCCTTTCATACAGTGAAGAAAAACGGATATCGGTTCAGCTGCATTCGGCAGTAAATCATTATAGTCTGGCTGTGGACAGGGAAGCAATAACAAAAATATTAAGTAATCTGTTATCAAATGCTTTTAAATTTGCCGAATCGAAAGTTGATTTATTTTTCGAAACCGAAACAAATCCGGAAGATGTATTAAGGATACGTGTAAACAGCGATGGTAAATTAATACCAAAAGAACTTGGTGAAAAAATTTTCAAGCCATTTTATCAGATAGACTTTGATAAACCGGGGGAAAAAGGTACAGGACTAGGACTTTCTCTGGCCCGGTCACTGGCGGAACTTCATAATGGCAGACTTTATCTTGATGCTAATTTAAGGCAGTGTAATTCATTTGTTCTGGAACTAACCAGGTACCAGGAAGAATCAATTTCAAGGAATATATATGAGCCTGATGAATTGAATCTGAGTGAACATAATGAGTTTGAAATTTTTGGTTCTCTTGAAAGCACTTCTCCAAACATTCTTCTTGTAGAGGATGAAGTTGAAATGGGGGAATTTATAGCTAAAGAAATATCCGGTGATCATAACGTCATCCTTGCTTGTAATGGCGACGAAGCGCTGAAGGCACTTAAGAAATATAATATAATTCTGGTTGTCAGCGATGTTATTATGCCAGTTATAAACGGATATGAACTTTGCAGACAGATTAAATCTAACATAGAATTCAGCCATATACCTGTTATACTCCTTACTGCCACCATACATCTGAATGCAAGGATAGAAGGCCTTGATTCAGGGGCAGATGCTTATATCGAAAAACCATTCGCAACAGAACTCTTAAAAGCCCAGATTCTTAATCTTATCAAAAACAGGAGTCTCAATCAGCAAAATTTCATAAATTCTCCTCTTGCTCATTTCAAATCAGTTGCAATAAATAAAACTGACGAGGAATTCCTTAGAAAACTAAATTCCATATTAGTGGATAATATTTCTGAGAATGATTTAAGTGTGGAAAAGATAGCAGATATATTGGGAACCAGCGTTTCAACTCTTTACAGAAAGGTAAAAGCCCTGACGGACCTGAATTCAGTAGAATATATCAGGCTGGTAAAGCTTAAAAAAGCAGCAGAGTTATTGTCGGAAGGAAGTTACAGAATCAATGAAATATCATACATTGTCGGATTCTCATCTCCATCATATTTCGCAACCAGTTTCCAGAAGCAATTCGGGATTTCTCCTTCTCAATTTATCAGGAAATTAAAGTAACCCGTTCGTTTACATATTCTGCAAGATCACTTTGCTGCATAAACGAAAACCAGGTTCGATTTTTCCTTTCATTCTTTAATTTTCAGTCACAATTTGCACAAAATTTAAACTATTCTTCAATAAATAATTGTGACTTTTACCTTATTCCTAATTCAAATTATCTATCGTTTATTTAACCAATTTTAAATGACATTTTTCCATGAAAAAGTTAATCATCCTCTTTGCTTTATTGATTGTGGTCATCACAACTGCAAATTCACAAAATATCATAAAGCATGCGCCTGTAGGTTTTGACTCCCTTCGTACAGGAATTGCACACGGTGAAATTGATTCCATAAGTTATCCGTCAAAAACCGTAGGCACAAATCGCAAGGCCATGATTTATCTGCCCCCGAATTACTCAAAAAACCAGAAGTATCCTGTTCTGTATCTTTTGCATGGCATTGGCGGCGATGAAAGGGAATGGCTTAAAGGGGGCCAGCCACAGGTTATTCTGGATAATCTTTATGCTGAAAATAAAATTGAGCCTATGATTGTAGTAATGCCAAACGGAAGGGCTATGAAGGACGACAGAGCGACAGGGAATATTATGGCGCCCGATAAGGTGGAAGCTTTTGCAACTTTCGAGAAGGATCTGCTTAATGATCTTATTCCATACATCGAGAAAAAATATCCGGTAATAAAAGACCGTGATCACCGCGCTATAGCAGGCCTTTCGATGGGTGGAGGGCAATCTTTGAATTTCGGGCTGGGTAACCTCGACATTTTTGCCTGGATAGGCGGATTCTCTTCAGCTCCCAATACCAAACCTCCTGAACAGCTTCTGCCTGACCCGGAAAAAGCCAGAAAAATGCTCAAACTGCTATGGATCTCGTGTGGTGATAAAGACGGTCTGATTGCATACAGCCAGCGCACCCATAATTATTTGATTGCAAACAATGTCCCCCATATCTATTATATCGAACCAGGAGTGCACGACTTTAAAGTATGGAAAAATTCTTTATACATGTTCTCACAGCTCATTTTTAAACCTGTGGATGTATCAAAATTTAACAAATACAGTATAGCGGGTTTTCCAGCTTCGACCAATGTGAGGGGAGTAAAATATCCACAGATATTACCTGACAGTCGTGCTATTTTTCGTGTTAAAGCACCTGATGCACAAAAAGTTCAGCTCGATCTGGCAAAGAAATACGACATGGTAAAAAACAGTGAAGGAGTATGGGAGGTGACAACCGATTCTTTAACTGAAGGATTTCATTATTATTCACTCCTTGTCGACGGATTTGCTGTTGCCGATCCATCAAGTGAAACATTTTATGGAATGGGGCGGATGGCAAGTGGTATCGAGGTTCCGTTCAAAGGCGACGATTATTATGCAATAAAGGATGTACCTCACGGGGAAGTCTGTATAAAATACTATTACTCAACTGTTTTCAACGAATGGCGTCGATTTTATATCTATAAACCTGCCGGTTATGATGTCAATATAAGCGAAAAATACCCTGTATTGTATATTTTGCACGGTGGAGGCGAGGATGAAAGAGGATGGGCCACCCAGGGCAAAGCAGATTTGATTCTCGATAATCTCATAGCGGAAAATAAAGCAAAACCAATGCTTGTTGTAATGCCTGATGGAAATGTAAATGCGCAGGGTTTTGGTGAAAACACACTTAGAATGTTTGAAAGGGAATTGACACTATGCATCATTCCTTTTGTTGAAAAAAATTACCGTGCAGAAACCAGTTCCGGGAATCGGGCACTTGCAGGTTTATCAATGGGCGGCATTCAGACTCTTTATGCAGGAATCAATAACACCGAATTATTCTCATATCTGGGAGTTTTCAGCTCCGGCTGGATATTGCCCCTGCAGAGTGATCTTGCTGATAAACAAAATGATTTTATGAAAAAGAACCTTGACAAAATTAGAACCAACCTTAAACTCCTTTGGATAGGAATAGGCGGCAAGGAAGATATAGCATATAATAACTGTCAGACAATGATTTCCAGGTTTAATGAAATGAACCTTAAATATACCTATAGCGATTATCCGGGAGGGCATGCATGGCCTGTGTGGAGGAACAACCTGTACAACTTTGCTCAGTTGTTGTTTACTGACAAGAAAGACAACGACTCAACATTATAGTAAAATTTTAAAGTATTAACTATGAAAACCCTGAGAAATTTAGCCTGTTGCATTATCTTATTCGGATTGGTATCCGGGAATCTTCTGTCGCAGGAACCGGCTGTGATTAAAATTGATTTTGACCGCAAAATAAGCGTAATTGATTCGAACATTTACGGAGCTTTTATTGAACCAATACGTACTGTGGTATATGGGACTATTTATGATCCTGCCTCTGCTTTAGCTGATGAGAACGGATTCAGGAAAGATTTCATCCAGCTAATCAGGGAACTGAAAATACCTGTACTCAGATGGCCGGGAGGAAATTATGTGTCGGGCTATAACTGGGAAGACGGAATCGGACCAGAAGCTCAACGTCCCGTAAGGTTCGACCTTGCCTGGAATCAGGTGGACAGGAACCAGATGGGAACTGATGAATATGTAAAGTTTTGCAGACTTATCGGTGCTAAAAATTTTGTTTGTATAAATGGCGGAACAGGCACTCTTGATCAGGCAAGGCATTGGGTAGAATATTGTAACTATGGAAATGGAACCTACTATTCAGACCTAAGGAGGAAGTATGGTAATGAAAAGCCTTATAATATTAGGTACTGGGCACTTGGAAATGAGATTGACGGGCCATGGCAGCTGGGTCAGAAAAATGCTGAAGACTATTGCAAGTTTGCTTTGGAGGCAGCCAAATTGATGCAACTGATGGATAAAAATATTAAATTTATTGCTTCAGGCGCTTCAAATTATACCGCAGATAATAGCTGGATCGACTGGAATGATTATGTACTGCAACATATGGCAGGTAAGATCGATTATCTTTCTGTTCACAGATACGCAGCAGAGGTGTTGGCAGGCGACAGGAGTTTCCCTGCTGTGATGTCGCTGGGTATTGATGTTGATAAAAAGATTGACATGGTAAAAGCCCTGATTGAGAAGGCAATGCTAAAGACAGGATCAAAGAGACCAGTATATATTTCATTTGATGAATATTCAGGCGGAGGCGATAACCTTACAGGATCATTAGTGCTAGCCCAACATCTGAACTCATTTATACGGCATGCCGATATCGTGAAGATGGCAAATATTACCATGCTGTCAAGCCTCGTAGGCAGATCACCTGAAGGTGATTTCAGGAACGCATTATTCAAGGCATTCTACTTATATTCAAATAATTGCCATGGTACCTCGCTCGATATTTATACAAACTGCGAAAAGTATAATAACAAGATATTTAATGATATTCCTTATCTTGACGTAACTGCGGTATTAAATGAATCAGCTAAGATGCTGGTGGTAAATGTGGTCAACAGGAATGAGACAAATGCTATGCCTGCAGATATTGTATTGCAGTCGGGTAATTTTACCGGGGTTGCAAAAGCTAACGAGTTAAACGGAAAGTCATTGACAAACAGAACTACCAGGAATGAAGAGGCTGTAAGTATAGCTTCAAAAGAGGTTAAATTTAAGGGGAACACAATTAGTTATAGTTTTCCGGCACATTCTTTTACACAGTTTGAGATACCGGTTAAATGAGTTTAAAATTAACGTCCGGGATTGGATGTATTAATAAAATTCTTATGAAAAAAGTCTTATTTATTACTCTTGGGATAATTCTGACATTAGACCTTTTGGGACAGCAATTCCCATATCAAAATCCAGGTTTAAGTTCTGAAGAACGGGCCCATGATCTGATAGCCCGTTTAACATTAAGTGAAAAAGCAGCCCTGATGTGCGACATATCTGATGCAATACCACGCCTGGGCATAAAAGAATTCAACTGGTGGAGCGAGGCATTGCATGGTCTCGCCAATAATGGTAATGTTACTGTTTTTCCGGAACCTGTTGGTATGGCAGCATCATTTGATGACCAATTGGTATATCGTATATTTAATGCCACTTCTGACGAAACACGCGCCAGGTACAACGAGGCAAAACAAAAAGGACAAGAAAACAAACGGTTCCTTAGTCTTTCGGTCTGGACTCCCAACATTAACATTTTCCGCGATCCACGCTGGGGAAGAGGTCAGGAAACATACGGTGAAGATCCGTATTTGATGTCACGGATGGGAATCTCTGTGGTAAAAGGATTGCAGGGACCATCCGATTCAAAATATAAAAAGTTGCTGGCTTGTGCCAAGCATTATGCTGTGCACTCAGGACCGGAATGGAGCCGTCATGAACTAAACCTCAACAACATTGACCCCCGCGATTTATGGGAAACCTATCTTCCCGCATTTAAGGCATTGGTTCAGGAAGCCGATGTCCGCGAGGTGATGTGCGCCTATCAGCGTCTGGATGATGAGCCATGCTGTGGAAATTCACGATTGCTCCAGAAGATCTTAAGGGATGAATGGGGCTTTAAGTACCTGGTCGTTTCCGATTGCGGAGCTATAGCTGATTTTTATACCAGCCATAAGGTATCATCTGATGCAGTCCATGCTGCATCCAAAGCCGTTTTGGCAGGAACTGATGTTGAGTGCCAATGGATTGGCCACGCTTTTAAGAAACTGCCCGATGCTGTTGCAAAAGGTTTGATTACAGAAGAAGAAATAAACAAGCATTTGTTGAGGGTTTTGGTTGGCCGTTTCGACCTGGGCGAGATGGATGATGATGCACTGGTGCCCTGGGCTAAAATTCCTGTGTCGGTTGTAAATAATGATGAACATAGAAAACTGGCTTTGGATATGGCCCTTGAATCAATGACACTTCTTCAGAATAAAAACAATATACTTCCCTTAAAGAAATCAAACAGGAAAATAGCTGTAATTGGCCCAAATGCCAATGATAAACCGATGTTATGGGGAAATTATAATGGAACACCGGTAAGGACAATAACTATTCTCGACGGTATTACTTCTAAACTTTCGGCTGACAGGATTATATATGACAAAGGATGCGATCTGGTTGAAGATAAAGCAATCGAAAGCTATTTTCCGAAATGTTCGATTGACGGTAAAAAAGGGTTTAAAGCCACTTACTGGAATAATATTGACTTTAAGGGCAATATTGTTGCTACACAACAGATTGCTGACCCGATAAAATTAACCGTAGCCGGGCAGCACGAATTTGCGCCGGGGGTTCGGCTGGAAGGTTTTTCGGCCAAATATGAAACTGAGTTCGAGGCATCTCAAAATGAAGAAATTGTATTCAAATGTGGAGCTACCGGACACTTTGAATTATTGGTAAATGGAGAATCTGTTAAAAAGTATGATAATTGGAGGACACTTCCTTCACGACAACCATTCAGGGTAGAAAGCGGTAAGAAATATAAAATTGAAATCCGCTATGCCCAGTTGAACGATTGGCAGGCAAACCTCGAGTTTAATTTCGGTAAAGAAATAGATGTAGATTATGCCGGCCTTTTAAAGAAACTTCAGGGAACTGATGTTGTAGTATTTGTTGGCGGACTTTCGACACAGCTCGAGGGAGAAGAAATGCCCGTATCATACCCCGGTTTCAAGGGTGGCGACCGAACGGATATAGAACTTCCTTTGGTTCAGCGTAATTGCTTAAAAGCTTTGAAACAAGCAGGCAAGAAGGTAATTTTCGTTAACTGTTCCGGCTCTGCCATTGCATTATTACCCGAAACCGAAAGCTGCGATGCTATTCTGCAGGCCTGGTATGGAGGAGAATCTGGTGGTCAGGCTGTGGCCGATGTACTCTTTGGCGATTTTAACCCATCGGGTAAATTACCAGTCACTTTTTACAGGAACTCACAGCAATTGCCCGATTTCGAAAATTACTCGATGAAAGGACGGACTTATCGTTATATGTCTGATCCGCTCTTCCCATTTGGTTTTGGACTGAGCTATACAACTTTCTCAATCGGGAATGCCGAAATCTCGGGAAATAAGATCAGCAAGGACGGAAATGTTGAAGTTACTATTCCTGTATCAAATACAGGGAAAAGGACGGGAACAGAAATCATTCAGGTTTATGTGCACAAAGTTAATGATACAGATGGACCTCTTAAAACATTGAAGGGATTCAGGAGGATTGAACTGGCTGCCGGAAAATCAGGTCAGGCAGTTATTAACCTGCCTTCAGCTTCATTCGAGTTCTTCGACCGGACGAGTGGAAAAATGGCTGTCACTCCCGGAGATTATGAAATATGGTATGGGAACAGTTCGGATACCAGGGACCTGAAAATGGCAATGATTACTATTCAGCCATAAATGATTTTACTCCCAGATTCTCAAAATTCAACAGAATTATATAAAATAACAGTAATATTTACTCTATTTTTAAAAAATCGTGATTGGAATCTCATGAAATATCTTTTGGTTTTTTCACTGTTTGTTCTGTTTAGCTCTCTCTCTCTCTTTGCTCAGGAGCAATCTCGTGATGCCAGAACTGATTATAAAAAGTTATACAAATCCTTTATTGATGAATATGGATTTGATCAGGTTTTGGATAACGGCTTTCTTTATGAAGATAAATACTGGAGAAAGATTGGTCACCAATTTCTATTACAGGACCAATTTTATAATGGCACGCTTGTATATAGAGGTGACGTATACAAAGGTGTTGAAATGAAGTACGATATATACGATCAACAGTTAGTACTTAGTATTAAAAATTATAATTCAATAGAGCAGATTGTTCCTCTTAATGATTTTATTTCAGCCTTCAGTCTTGGTGATAAATTTTTCTCGAAATTTAATTTCCTGGGAGAACCAAGATTTTACCAGCTTGTCTTTGATACTGAAAAAGTGAAATGCTTGTATTACTGGTTCAAAAAAAAATCTGATTCCAACAGAATAAATTTTTTGGGCTTCAATGAATTTACCGAAAGTGAGAAAGAAAATTACCTGATATTGGATGGATCATTAAAAAAATACAAAAATAACAGATCCTTCACTGAATTATTTCCGAATAAGATAAAGGCCCGGGTAAAGGAATACATTAGAAACAACCATATAAATGTTGCCAAAAACGGTGATGAAAAAATAAAAAAATTATTAACCTATTGTAATGCTTTATTATAAACCATTAAAATTATCCGTTAGTTGCATAGTTTATCAAATGAAAAAGATCATTATCACCTGTTTGGCCCTTAGTCTTTATTTTATAGCAACAGCACAGCAGTCTGATCATAGGCTTGTAACTGGCAATTATAACAATATTCCTTTTGAAGATTTTGTTAGTGAAATTGAAACAAAAACTCCCCTGAGATTTTATTATCTTCAGGATTGGATAAAAGATGTGAGAATTACCTTTTCGGGTACTGATGTTGACCTTGCGCAAATGCTCAATGAACAGTTAAAACAGACTGGGCTCCAACTATTCATTGAAGATAACAGCATTTACGTTTACCAGGGTATGCAAATTACAACAGAATTGCCGGCTTACAGGATATCCGAAGTTGAGAATAATGATTCTGAAGATTCGAAAAATATTACCGATTCTGAAAAGAGGTATCAGGCAGGCAAGATGATTTCACCTATCGAAGTATTGGAAATTGGCGACAAGCAAAAGACTACTGGCTCTGCAAAATGTATTATTACCGGAAGGATTGTTGATTTTTCAGATTCAGAGCCTCTTATAGGTGCAACAGTTTATATTGAAGAACTTAAAAGCGGTGCAGTTACCGATCTTGAAGGCGGGTTTAAGCTGGCACTGAAACCTGGGAAATATAAGGCCAATTTCCATTACATGTCAATGAAACAGCAGGATTATTATCTTCAGGTATATTCAAGTGGCTCTATTACCATTCAAATGAAAAAAGAGCTCATTGCTTTGGATGAGGTTAAGGTTACCGCCAATCGTTTGGATCGTGTAAAAGGAATGCAAATGGGTTTTGAAAGGATTTCAGTGAAATCAATAAAAGAAATTCCGGTTGCTTTCGGAGAAAAGGATGTTCTTAAAGTGGCACAAATGTTACCAGGGGTGCTAAATGTGGGTGAAGGTTCTTCAGGGTTCAATGTTAGAGGCAGTGCAGAAGATCAGAATATGTTTTATATCAATAAGATCCCTGTTTACAATACATCCCATTTATTAGGATTCTTTACCTCCTTCAATCCTGATATCATTAATGATTTCACCTTATATAAAAGTAATATTCCTGCCAGGTTTGGTGGAAGGCTGTCTTCGGTATTTGATATAACAACCCGACAGGGAAATAAGAGGAAGATTTATGGACAGGGGGGGATAAGTCCGATAACTGCACATGCTTCACTTGAAATCCCGGTAATAAAGGATAAAGTATCAATAGTTACCAGTTTCCGGAGTTCCTATTCAGACTGGATACTTAAACAAATACAGAACGAGGATATAAAGAATAGCAGTGCGTTTTTTTATGATGGTTCCTTTTCTGTAAATGCCGAAATTAATGATAAAAACCTGTTAAAGTCATTTATATATATGAGCAGAGACAAGTTCACTCTGTCATCGTTAAATGATTATAATTATTCGAACAGAGGAGCTTCATTAGCCTGGAAACACATATTTTCTTCAGTATTATCGGTTTATGTGGCGGTTATTAATAGCAGTTACTCATTTGAAAATGTCGATAAATCCAACCTGTCTACTGCATACATGCAAAAGTACAGGATAGATCACTATGAAACCAGGGCAGACTTTTCTGTCTTAAGTAAATCTGATCACAAAATTGAATTCGGAGCCAGTGAAATTTATTATGATCTGGATCGTGGCGATATTTCCCCGTACGGCGAAATATCAAACAGGGCGACTGTCTACCTTGGAAAAGAAAGAGGGCTTGAGGGGGCACTCTATATTTCCGATGAGTTTGCTTTGTTCAGTAACCTGACCGTTTCAGGAGGGCTAAGATATAGTTTCTTTAGTTTATATGGTCCTGCTACAATTAACTTATATAATTCGGAAAATAACAGAACCATTGATAACATAACAGGAACTAAGATATTCCATAAAGGAGATCTGATTAAATCTTATTCCGGTCCGGAATACAGATTTGCCCTGAATTATAAACTGGGCAATTATAGCTCACTAAAAGCTTCATACAACAGATTGTACCAGTATGTTTTCATGTTGAGAAATACCATTGCCATTTCTCCTGATGATAAATGGAAATTATGTGATTACCACATCAAACCACCAGTTGCGGATCAGATTTCAGTAGGTCTTTTTCGGGATCTAAAGAACAGCAGCATTGAAGCTTCTTTAGAATTGTATCATAAATGGATCAACAATGAGGTTGAGTATAAAGATGGTACGGATTTTACTTCATCTTATCCCATAGAAACTGAGGTACTACAAGGAAAACAACACGTAAACGGAATAGAGTTTATGATACGTAAAAATAGCGGAAAGACCACAGGTTGGGTATCATATTGCTATTCGAGGTCCCTTATTAAGACTGATGGCGGCCTTCCTGAGAATCAGATAAATTACGGTTTGGAATATCCTTCCAATTATGACCGGCCGCATAGTTTTAATCTGGTACTGAATTACAGAACAACACATCGTTTAAGTACTTCGGCAAATTTTGTGTATACATCGGGCCGCCCAATTACTGTTCCGCTATCGATTTATTATTCGGAAGGCCAGGAGGTGCTGAATTATTCAAAAAGAAATGAATACCGTATACCTGATTATGCCAGGTTGGACCTGTCTATTAACCTTGAAGGGAACCTTATAAGGAAGAAGCCTATTCATAGTAGTTGGTCGCTCAATTTATATAATGCCCTGGGACGCAGAAATGCGTATTCAGTTTATTTTGACTCCGCAAACGGTAAGGTTCACGGGCATCAACTCTCTATTTTCGGCGTTCCGATATTTACGCTTTCATGGAACTACAAATTCGGAAATTATCTGAATGATTAAAACAACCGGTTTCAAATAATGAAAAGAATCAATATGAAAAAAGTAATTGCATTAAAAAGTAATCATTTAGTCATATTCATTGTGAGCTTTACCTTGTTTGCAATTAGTTGCATCAGCCCGTTTGAGCCAAATTACAAGGGAGAGGGTAATATGCTGGTTGTTGAAGGAAGCATTATTAAAGGCCTTGAAAAGCAGGAGATAAAAATATCCAGAGCTTCATCCATCTCAAATCCTGCCAGCATACCAGTAATAAATTGCCAGGTCAAAGTTGTGGATGATTTCGGAAATGAGTTCGTTTTTTCTGAAGTATCACAAGGGAAATATGTGGCAACTATCGATGATGCACTCCTGAGCTATAATAACCAATACAAACTGTTATTCAGCACACCTTCCGGAGAAAACTACGAATCGGATTATCAGACACTTCTTAAAACTGCACCTGTTGATAGTATTTATACCATTGAAGAATTTCATTTAGATCCCAATTCCAGCAAAGATATTCAGGGTCTTCAGTTTTATGCAGATCTGAATGTTCCTGATGATGCACCTAAGTTCTATAAGTGGCAAATAGAAGAAACATCGGAGGTGCATGCCGGATATAAGATATGCGGTATTTATGACGGAAAAACAGTAAGTTTGGCTCTTAATTCTTCGGATAGTCTTTATTATTGCTGGGCAACAAAAATTGCAGATGGTTTTTACACATCATCAACAGTTGACCTGTCACATAACATTATAAAAAAAATACCTCTGCATTTTAAATCAAGCACTTCAAAAGATTTAGTAATAAAGTACTGCGCAACTGTAAAACAATTTGCATTAAACAAAGATGCATATGATTATTGGCATCAAAAGGAGATGGAATCGAAAGGAACAGGTCAGCTTTACACAACTCAGCCTAACCAGTTTAAATCGAATATATCTAATCCCGGCAATCCCGATGAGAAGGTTTTGGGCTTTTTCTGGGTTTCTTCCTGTTCCGAAAAACGCCTGTTTTTGAAAGATCCTTTTAACAAATTTGTTCAGGGGGAAGGAGTAACTTGCACTACATTATCATTATCTGCCAGTGTTGCAGGTGAAGCCCTTGAAAAAGCTCTATTGAATTTAATATTAAGATCAAAAAATGTTCCTGAACCTCCGCTTTATATTTATTCAATTTGTGGCATGTTTGGTTGTTATTATTTTGTTGACCTGAAAAATGCTTGTATTGATTGCAGGAAGAATCTCAGAAGTGGTACAGGGACTACTAAAAGACCCGATTTCTGGGAATAACATGCATTAAAACACTTTATAACTAAAATGCCAATTTAAAATAAATGACAATGAAAGAATGATGAAGAAAGTTTTTTTAATTTACGTTTTTAGCTATCTGATTAACCATACCATCTACTGTCAGACAGCGCAATCAGGCATTACAATTTCAAAAACCTCAGCTGTATCTGGTGAAACTATCAGACTTTTCACTGATCGAAATATTTATTGCGTGAATGAGAAAATCTATTTCATAGCCGAATATTCAAGTGCAAGCGAACTTGACTCTCTGGAATGGAGCAATGTGTTATACGTTGAACTTATCAGATGGAACGGGAACAAGCTGGTACAGATGAAACTAAAGCTTACCAGACCAGGAACATCAGGTGTTATAAATATCCCGGGCAACATACTTTCAGGTAATTATTATTTACGTGCTTATACGAAATGGATGCGGAATTTTTCAGCCAGTGATTATGCCTGGCTGCTTATTAAAATTGTTAATCCCTTCCGACCCGAAACAGATGAAGGCCCATCTGAATTATCAGCTCCTCCAGCGACAGCAGAGCAAAGCCTGACACCAAAGACTCTGATTAACGGCGTTAGATGCACTATGAGCAAAAATGAATATAAACAGAGGGAAAAAGCAGAAGTTGAGTTTCAATTAAACGACAGAAAGTTCTTTGACATTAACAGGTATTACATTTCTGTTGCAAGAGTCGGCGCTATTGATACAGCGGTTCACTCATGCAAACCTGAATCAACCTCTGAGGAAAGTGACCTCTCTTACATTGAATATTTACCGGAAATCAGAGGAATCACAATTTCAGGCAAAATTATTGACAAATCCACAAAACTCCCTCAAAAAGACATTTATTTTAGTCTTTCAGAACCTAAACATGGAGAATACTTTTCAATTTATAAGACAAACGAACAGGGCAGGTTCGTCTTTTCACTTCCGTATATGCAGGGACCACACGATTTCTTTATTCAGTCGGAATACTCCGGTTCATTGTCTTCAGAAATACTAATCGACAACGGCTATTGCAACAAGCCTGTTAAATTGCCTTATGTTGCCTTCAAACTGAATGAAGAAGAAATGCACTTTATTAAAGATCTGGCAATCGATCTGCAACTTAGTGAAAGGTTTCTGTTGAATAAGGACACATTATCAGATTCACAACGTGCAAAAACAGAACCGATTGCTTTTTATGGCAGCAAAAAGGTAGTTTACTTTACGGAAAAATATATTGAATTGCCTAACATTGAAGAATTCATCAGTGAGATTATTCCTGAAGCGACCATAATAAAGGGAAAAGGGAAGACTTCGCTAATAAGCATGGAAAGAATAGATCTTTCAAATTGTCCGCCATTGATCTTTCTGGACAATGTTCATGTTAATAATGATGACCAGCTTTTAAAAATACCCTTGAACAGAATTGAAAAAGTTGAAGTAATTAACCTGGACTATGTAGTCGCAGGCATGAGATACTTTGGCATTATTAGTGTTTATTCCAAAAATAAAAATTTTGCCGGACTTGATCTGAACAAAAACAGCATGTTTTTTACCTATGAGTTATTTTCTGATAGATATACCGGATACGATTACAGTAAAAGGTCAAATGATTCAAGAATACCTGACAGAAGGAATCTTTTATACTGGAATCCGGATATTCAGTTATCTGCTGACAAAAAAACGACAATTTCATTTTATACATCAGACAGCAAAGGTGATTATGTTGTATATATCCGCGGGAAAAACAGCAAGGATACTCGTGATATATATGGCAAATGCTATTTTTCGATCAAATGACTATATAACTGATTTGCAGGGTATCTGAACAGGTTAAGGAATTCTTCTCGAGACTGATTTAAACTTGTAGTATTATGGATCTTTTAAAAATATGAATCTCATTACTTATAAATTTAGAACCAATCTTATGAAAAAAGTTATTTTTGTTTTAGCTGCAATTTTGATTTGTGGTATTACATCAGCACAGTTTGCCGGCGCCCAGCGCGGTCAGCAGGTAGAACCACTTCCCGAAGGTTTTAAACCTGCCTCAACCAATACTTTTTTATCGCTATACCCGGCCGTTAATGCTCAGACACGTCAGGCTATGTTCCGGGTGGTAGCACCTACTGCCGGGAAGGTTCAGGTCGATCTGGCTAACAAGAGATACGACATGACGAAAGATGAAAAAGGAGTTTGGACCTGCCTATCGGAACCTCAGGTTGCAGGGTTTCATTACTATTCCATCTGGATCGATAGTGTTGCTGTTATGGACCGGAATACTCAAGCCTTTTTCGGGAGTAATTGGGAATCTTCTGGAATTGAAGTCCCGGAGGGTCCGGAGGGGGATTATTACAGGTTTAATAAAACCATACCCCATGGACAGATTCGTTCCATTTACTATTGGTCTGATATAAATGGTCTGGAACGTCATATAAACGTTTATGTTCCTGCTGATTATGAAAAGAATAGCAACAAAAATTATCCGGTTCTATATCTTATACACGGTTGGGGAGAAGATGAAAATGGATGGTCAGTACAGGGACACATGGCAAATATTATGGATGGATTGATAGAATCCGGAAAAGCTGTTCCAATGATAGTTGTTATGCCCAGTGGAGATATTAAAACCAACTCTGATGTTCGCGAAGCTTCAGGCGATATAACTCAGATTTATATAAAGGACCTGATTCCGTATATCGACAAGAACTTCCGCACAAAAACTGACAGACAGAACAGAGCTATGGCCGGTCTGTCCAGAGGTGGCATGCAGACCACAAACACAGTTTTTGCCAATATGGATAAATTTGCCTGGATGGGTACCTTCAGCGGCTTTTTTTCTCGCGACAAAAATTTGATTGAAACAGGGTTTAACGGAGTTTTTAAAGATGCTGCCGCTTTCGACAAGCAGATGAACCTGCTGTTCATCAGCACCGGTACCGAAGAACGCAGTCCTAAGGATCAGGTTGAATCCCTCAGGTCTCATGGTATCAAACATATTGTATTCCATGAATCCAAGGGCACCGCACACGAATGGCTGACATGGCGCAGAGCCCTCAATGATTTTGCTCCCAGATTATTTAAATAAGAAAAATATTCTTTGTCATAAAGTATTTTTGCAATATAATTGTTGAGATTCTTTTTTTAAAGTTATTTAACTTTCAATCCGCAATTGGCAGTCCGGCAATATTGATTAAGCTGAATTTTCTATTGAACAAATGTTTTAAACGAAAACTATAACTATAAAATGAAAGCAAGAAGAAACAAGACTCTGATTTTAGCAACGATTCTTTGCTTTACAGGTTTTTTTATGAATGCCCAGAAGTTATATGTCGGCGCCAACTATCATCCTCATGATAATAAGCAACCTGAAAAAATAAAAGATGACATACAGCTTATGAAAGCTGCCGGGTTTAACATTGTCCGGATGGGTCATCTGGCATGGGATAGTTATGAACCTTCGGATGGAAACTTTGATTTTAAATGGTTTGATAATGTTATGGATATGATGAACCAGGCCGGTATCAGGGTCATTCTTGATATTGCTATACGGCCAGCGCCCATCTGGTTACATCACAATTATCCTTCAATTGATATTGTTGATGCCAACGGGGATGTCCTCTATCCTAACCATCGTTACATGGAAGATATCGGAGATCCTATGTATCAAAAGTATGCATTACGTTACGCAGATACGCTTACAAAGAGGTATGGGAAACATCCTGCATTACTGGCTTTTGGTATCGACAATGAATCTGGTGATGGCCGGATATCTTATTCAGAAACTGCGAGAGAAAGGTTTGTAAACTGGTTAAAGAAAAAATATTCCACAGTAGATAATTTAAACAAAGCCTGGGCAACTCAACGATGGTCGAGAAGGATTAACCAGTTTGAAGAAATTGGCTTCCCTGTAGCAACCCACCCTACCGATGTGCCTGAAAAAATGCTCGATTTCAGGCGTTTTGTTTCAGATGAAATTAATCAGTTGCTTTTTAAGGTCATTGACAGGGTAAATACCAATGCACCCAATGCATTGGTTAATACAAATGCATGGTATTACAGCCCGATGAAGTATTTTGACTATTCCCAAATAGCTTATTCCGGAAAAATGACACGCGAAGGCTGTGGTTTCTACCCGGGACTTTCATTAACAACCAACTCTGGTGTTATGAATGCTTTGTTTGGAATTTCCCGTATTCAGTTCGAAAGCACAAATCCTTTCTGGTGTACTGAATTTACTACAATGACAGCCGTTCCTAATTCCATCAGAAAATCGGCTTATGCAACATTAATGTATGGCAACCAGATGGTTTGCGGATGGACATGGCAGAGTATGTGGGCTGGTGAGGAACAGTATCTGGAAGGAATGCTTGACTGGGATGGCGTTCCAAACCGCAAATACGATGAATATAAACAAATTGCCACAGAATTTAAAAAGATTGAAAAATACTTCCCTTACAAACTTCAGGCAGAAGTCGGGCTTGCATTTTCGTTCCCCAGCCAGATTGCAAGTGCTTATTTTCCCGAACAACATGATAACCAGCTACAAGCCTGCTTCGATATGTTTTATTGGCGCAACATGGATGCACGTGTTGTAGAGATTAGCCGCAGTTCATTGAATTACAAATTATTGTTTGTTCCCGGTGTTGCCGTAATGGATGAAGCAACAGCCACTAAGATCCGTGATTACGTGAAAGACGGAGGAACAGTTATTATGACTGATAATTCAGCCATAGTTGATACAACGGGACAAGTTTTTGCATCTACCCGCCCGGGCAGGTTAAGCGATGTATTTGGAATTCGGCTGGGTGGTTACGAAGAAACCGGGGCCATAAACGAAATTTCACGAAAAGGATACAAAGGCAAGAAACTTGAGGTTACTTATAAAGGGAAGGCCACTGATACTGAATCGGCAAGGTTCGATAATATTGATCTCAGAGGCGCAGAAGTTATCGGTACCATTACCAGCCTCGATAAGGATTATCCAATTATGACCTCTAATAAATACGGGAAAGGCCGGGCAATTTATGTTGGTTTGCCTGCAAATGAAAACGTGCTTGACGGTCTGGTCGACGATCTGATTGATGAGCTTGGCATTAAAAAAGGCCCTGATGTTCCATCAGGGGTAATGGCACGTCAGATTGATAAAAACCATTTCTTATACCTGAATGTAAGCGGTGAACCAAAAGAAATTCAGATGAAAGGAAATGCACGAAGCATACTTTTTGATAAAGATTACAGCGATAATTTTACGATTGCACCGTTTGAACCTGAGTTTATTGAGGTTAAGTAAAAAAAATTACGAAGTATAAAAGAGCCTTAGATATATAAGCATCTAAACAAATAATTTGCATGAAAAATCGATTTATAAAAATAAGTCATATGTTGGTTCTGGAAAGTAGTTTATTACTGACTTCAGTTCATGCACAGGATGTTACAATTACAATAGATGCTGGTGTGAATAAGAAAACTGTTTCTCCATATATCTATGGGCGGAATGAAAGTTTTGACAAACCAGCTGAATTTTATAAAGATGCCGGTTTATGTTTTGCCCGCATGAACGGGGGGAATAATGCCACAAAATATAACTGGCGCAGGAAGATTACAAGTCACCCCGACTGGTATAACAATGTTTACAGTAACGATTGGGACGCAACTTCGAAAAAAGTTGAGGCGAATCAACCCGGTATGCAGGTAATGTGGGCGTTTCAACTGATCGGTAAAGTCGCTTCGAGTAAGGACTATAATTTCGACGACTGGAGCTTCAACAATTCGCAGTGGTGGGAGGGTGTTAATCAAAATCTGGCTGGAGGCGGTACTCCAAATACAGCTAATCCTAATGGCAAAGCACTGGTTGAAGGGGATCCTTCAAAATACCTGATGAATTGGCCTGCCGATTCAACAGTGGAAATTTTAAACCACTGGTTTGGAGCCAATGGAATCGGATTGAACAAGAACCAATTTCTTTATTGGAGTATGGATAATGAACCGGACATATGGAATGGAACTCACGACGATGTGATGTCCACTCTTATTCCCGCTTCGGAATTCATCGACAGGTTTATAGAAGTTGCCAAAAAAGCACGCGCCTTATTCCCCGAAATTAAAATCTGTGGGCCGGTTACTACCAGTGAATGGCAATGGTATAAATGGGGAAATGAGGGATTAACAATAGACGGAAAATACTATTGCTGGCTTGAATATTTTATAAAATGTTTAGCTGATGAACAAAAAGCAAGCGGTATCCGGCTGCTCGATGTAGTGGATTTGCATAATTATCCGTATGCAGCCTCCGATTTAGAGGCTTTGCAGCTACACAGGATTTATTACGATAAAAATTATGAATATCCCGGGGCCAATGGGGTGAAAACAATTGATGGAGGCTGGGACAATTCACAAACTAAAGAATACATTTTTCAACGTATTAACGATTGGCTTACTAAATATTTCGGTGAGAATCATGGTATCACCCTTGGTATCAGTGAATGGGGACCCTCTTCTAAAAACCCGAATGTTTGCTCTGTAGTGTATGGTTCGGCGCTTGGTACATTCGCAAACAATGGTGTTGAATTGTTCTCTCCCTGGAATTGGGAAACAGGTATGTGGGAAACATTGCACTTATATAGCCGATACGCAAAAACTTATAGTGTTTCAAGTACATCTTCGCTCGAAAATACAGTTTCGGCCTATACTACCGTGAATGAATCAGCCGATTCGATGACAGTAATTATTGTGAACCGCGACATGAATACGCCACGTTATGCAACCATAATTATAAATGGGTTTTCAGCAGGTAACGGAACCTATTCTGCATTAGAATTGTCAGACTTGCCTGCAACTGAAACGTTCAAATTGCACACCGACAATGCCTTGAAAAAGAACATTGTAACAGTCATTTCAAATTCTTTTATTCATAACAGTTCCTGCACTTTCTACAACGGCTGTTCTACTTGCAAAAGCCACTGCCGGAATTTCGGAATTTAAAAATGGTAATAGTGAAATAAAGATTTTTCCTAATCCGGCAAAAGACAATATAAATGTTAGTTTGAGTCAGACATTTGCAGGGCAAACTGAAATTACTGTTTATGACATGACGGGTAGAAAAATTTTAAATTCGTTTGTGGATTATAACGGATATTCTCCACTTTCTTTTGACATATCTGCTTTAGAAAATGGTGTTTATATTTTTTCAATCAAAAATAAACATGGTACATCAACAAAAAAGTTTTCCGTAATAAAATAATTTGTTACTATCTTAAGACTCATTTATATCAATTTATGAAGACTATATATTTTAGCTTGTTGGCACTTGTTGCTGCTTCTTTAAATATCACTGTTTCCGCACAGCCAGAGCATGCTCAAAACCCCATTATTTTTGCCGATGTTCCCGATATGTCAATGGTCCGGGTTGGGGACACCTATTATATGAGCAGCACTACGATGCACATGAGTCCGGGTGTACCAATAATGAAATCAAAGGACCTGATAAACTGGCAGATTGTAAACTATGCCTACCAAATTCTGGACGATGTCGATGCATTGAACCTAAGTAATGGGAAGAATTCCTATGGGAGAGGTTCCTGGGCCAGCTGCATCCGTTACCATAACGGTGTATATTATGTCAGTACCTTTTCTCAGACCACTGATAAGACATATATATATTCAACAAAGGATATCGAAAAAGGGCCATGGAAAGAAATTTCTTTCAATCCGAGTCTTCATGACAATACACTGTTTTTCGACGATGACGGCCGTATTTATATGATTTATGGAAATATTAAACTCAGAAAAGTCGAACTGAATGCTGATCTCACCGGTCTTATGGCAGGTACAGATCAGGTTCTCATCGAGAATACCAGTATACCGTCAGGATCCGACAGCGGACTCGGTGAAGGTTCCCAACTGTTTAAAGTTATGGGTAAATATTATCTTTTTAATATCACCTGGCCAAGAGGAGGGATGAGGACAGTTGTCATTCACAGAGCTGAGAAGATTACCGGCCCGTGGGAAGGAAGGCTTGCCCTGCAGGATAAGGGTGTAGCCCAGGGGGGGCTCATTGACACCCCCGATGGCAAATGGTTTGCTTATCTCTTCCGCGATTATGGGTCGGTAGGACGTATCCCTTATCTCGTTCCGGTAAAATGGGTGGAAGGATGGCCTGTCCTGGGCATTGATGGCAAAGTGCCCGATAATCTTGATCTTCCTGCCAGCAAAGGGTTAATTCCCGGTATTGTGGCATCAGATGAATTCAATCGTCGTAAGGGAGAGCCTGCCCTTCCTCTGGTCTGGCAATGGAACCACAATCCCGACAATAAACTTTGGTCGGTTACTCAACGAAAAGGTTACCTTCGGCTGACAACAGGCCGTATTGATACCATTTTCGTTTCCGCAAGAAATACATTAACACAGCGCACCTTCGGGCCCGAATGCTCAGGTTCTGTATCAATTGATGTTTTAAACATGAAGGATGGTGACTTTGCAGGACTTGCCCTTTTACAGAAAAAATTCGGCCTGATAGGAGTCAGAAATATTAATGGAGCCAGATCGGTTGTTATGGTCAGCGCCCAAACCGGTAAGCCTGTCGACGTTCAGAGTGTTCCATTTACACAAAAAACCGCTTATCTGAAAGCTGAATGTGATTTCAGGGACAAGGCAGATATTGCAAATTTCTTTTACAGCCCCGATGGCAAAACATGGATACCTATTGGAACACAGCTTAAAATGGAATATTCAATGCCTCACTTTATGGGTTATCGCTTCGGATTGTTTAACTATGCTGCAAAAACTCCCGGTGGATTTGTTGATTTTGACTGGTTCAGGACCGGTTATATTTCAAATCATTGATGAAAGATTTATTTTGATAAGGAATTTAATATGGAATGATATTCCGGTAACAGAGAATTTCTGTCATTCAGGTAACAACCTGTAACATAATCGATAAATTTAAAATTTGGAAAACAATAAGCTAAAAGACCGAACCATGAAAAACGATGCTAAATACAACAGTAGTGTTATTGAAGTGCAACATCATGTACCTGGTATTCAGGCAGTATTCAAAGAGTTATTTTTAACTTTTTCACTGACAATATCTTTCATTTTATTGTCAGACAACTCTTTCTGTCAAACACTGCATTTAAATGATCTGGGATATTTTGAAACTCCCGGAGTAAACGTATTTGTCTTTAGCAATCAGTATAACGGGATGTTCAATGATGAAAAGAATGCCGGAATAGAACTTATCCATCATGGTGTCAGGACTGCCACAGGTGGAGCTGTAAGGCTACAGAATACCCCTGAACAATGGGATTTGGTGCCTGCTGTGGTTGACCGGAAAGTTGACAAGGCAACCAACACAATTAGTCTGGGATTGAGATACAAGGATTATGATTTTGATTCAAAAATAAGTGTTACACCAAAAGATAATGGAGTGCTTATAACTGTTATTCTTGATAAGCCTCTTCCTGAAAAACTTGAAGGTCGTGCAGGTTTAAACCTCGAATTTATACCTTCTTCATATTTTAGAAAAACCTACATGGTTGATGGAAAGCCAGGGGAATTTCCCCTCTACCCATCGGGTTCTACAAAAATGGAACCGCTGAGTAATAAAATACTTCAATATGCAGGTCATTCAACCTTTGATGACAGGGGAAGAAATGAATTTATTGTTCCGGGTCCGCTTGCAACGGGTAAAACAATTTTACTGGCACCTGAAGATCCTGAAAATTTTGTGAAGATTCAGGCACTGGACGCAGAATTGATGCTCTTTGACGGACGTAATCTGGCACAAAACGGATGGTTTATTGTACGCAGTTTAATTCCTTCAAAAAAAACAGGGAATGTGCTGCAATGGTATCTTGAACCACATGCAATACCAAACTGGAAAAGAGTCCCAGTTATCGGGTTTTCTCAGGTCGGTTATTGTCCTGGTCAGGAAAAGGTCGCTGTTATTGAGCTTGATAAAAATGATGCTCCATTAAAAAATGCTTCACTTTTCCAGGTCACTCCTGAGGGGAAATTTATTGAGAAATTAACTGCAGATGTGACTCAATGGGGTAATTATTTACGATATAATTATCTTAAATTCGATTTTACGTCTGTCAAAGATCCTGGCATTTATTTTATAAAGTACGGTGATCAATCAACCAATACCTTTGTAATTGATCCCAATGTCTATAGCGATATATGGCATGCGACATTGGATGTATACTTCCCTGTGCAGATGGATCACATGATGGTTAATGAAGCATACCGGGTCTGGCACGGTGCTCCATTTCTGGATGATGCGCTTCAGGCCCCTGTAAATCATAAGCACTTTGATGGTTACAGTATGGGACCGACTACCGATACTAAATATAAAGATTATGAACGTATTCCCGGATTAAATGTCGGTGGATGGTTTGATGCAGGTGACTTTGATATTCAGACCTTATCACACGTGGGTGTTTTGTTGAACTTCGTTGATGCCTGGGAAAAATTCAAAGTAGACCGCGATGAAACATTTGTTGATCAGGCAACCCGCTACGTTGATATTCATCGTCCTGACGGCAAACCGGATATTCTGCAGCAGATAGAACACGGAGCATTGAACGTTGTTGCCCAGGTTGAAAATATAGGCCATCCGGTGAGAGGAATCGTCGTTCCAAACCTTCACCAGTATCATCATCTGGGTGACGCTGTGGATGAAACAGATAACCTTCCTTATAATCCTGATCTTAAACCTTACGAATCAGATGGAAAGTCAAGCGGAACAATGGATGACAGATGGGCATTCACTAACAGATCTGCTTTTCTGGACTATTCAACTGCTGCTGCTTTGGCTGCAGCAAATCGTGCACTGAAAGATTACAATAAATCTCTGGCGGACAGATGTTTAGCCGCAGCAAAGAAAATGTGGGATGAAAACTTCGATAAGCCTCAGAATACTAATCAACCCGGAGGACAGATGTTTGGTGCTGCAAGTGAAATGTCCGCGGCGCTTCAATTATTTATCACAACAAAAGAAGATAAATATTCAAAGAGGTTTATCGAATTATTGTGGCCGTCTCTCGACAGATCAGTTGCCGGCAGAGGAGGTATATCAGAAGCATTACAGGCATTGCCATATATGAGCAATGACTTTAAAACCAAATTAAGAGGTTATATCGTTAAGTATAAGGAAACGATTGACGGTTATGGTAAAGAAAATCCTTATGGAGTTCCCATCACGTCAAGAGGATGGGGAGGAAACAGCGGTGTGATAAGCTTTGCCATCACCAATTATTATGCTAATAAGTATTTTCCTGATATTATTAGTCCGGAATATGTTTACAAGGGTCTGAATTATATCTTCGGCTGTCACCCGTATTCAAATATTTCTTTTGTTTCAGCTGTCGGAACACATTCCAAGGAAGTTGCCTATGGAAACAACAGGGCTGATTTCACATTTATCGCCGGTGGTGTGGTTCCGGGCTTGTTATTGTTCCAGCCTGATTTCCTTGAAAACAAAGAGGATTGGCCTTTCTTCTGGGGTGAAAATGAATATGTAATAAACATCTGTTCTGCATATATATTTCTATCAAATGCCGTAAATGAAATGGTATCTGAATAGTTATAACAATTTTATGACAGGTTTGAAACTGATCCAGGATAAGTTTATTGAATTTTCTTTAATGGATTATCATCAATTTCTGTTATAACTGATAAAACTCAAATTATGAAGAATTACATGCGTATTTTATTGGTTTTTGCATTAACGGTACTCTCACTAAATAGATTAGTTGCACAGAATCCAATTATCAGGGACCAATTTTCTGCCGATCCTTCCGCAAGGGTTTTTAAAGGTAAGGTTTATTTATACCCGTCGCATGATATACCTGCTCCTAAGGAATTTGCCCGCAAAGACTGGTTCTGCATGCAGGATTATCATGTATTCTCATCTTCAAACCTCACCGACTGGACCGATCATGGCGTTATTTTAAGTCAGGATAAAGTGAAATGGGTTGATTCAACCTCTTTCAGCATGTGGGCCCCTGATTGCATTGCCAGAAACGGGAAGTATTATTTCTATTTCCCTGCTAATGCCAGGGGTAGCTCTGGCAGAGGCTTTGGAATCGGGGTTGCTGTTGCAGACAATCCAACCGGGCCATATACACCACAGCCCGAACCAATAAAAAATGTCCATGGCATTGATCCCTGTCCGTTTATCGATAAAGACGGACAGGCATATTTATACTATTCAATGGGGAATTTATTTGTTGCAAAGCTGAAAGAGAACATGCTTGAACTTGCTTCTGTTCCGCAGGTGGTTGGCGATCTTCCCGGGAAAGGGTTGAAGGAAGGTCCTTTCCTGTTCGAAAGGAAAGGCATATATTATATGACCTACCCGCATGTACAGAATAAAATCGAAAGGCTGGAATACGCAATTGCTGATAATCCGATGGGGCCTTTTAAGGTGATTGGTGTAATAATGGACGAATCTCCAACAGGTTGTTGGACTATCCACCAGTCAATTGTCGAATTCAATAATCAATGGTACCTGTTTTATCATAATAATGACTTGTCACCAAAATTTGATAAAAACAGGTCTGTAAGGATAGACAGCCTCTTCTTTAACCCGGACGGTACAATAAGGAAAGTAACACCCACTTTACGCGGTGTGGGAGTAACCAATGCCATGCAAAAAATTGAAATCGACCGGTATAGCCAGATAAGCAATAATGGAGCATCCGTTTCTTTCCTTGATACACTCAATACATTTAATGGCTGGAAGACTATACTCGACAAACAGAATGCATGGATACAATACAATACCGTTGATTTTGGAAATAAAAAGCTTAAATCGGTCCTGGTAAAAGCCTTTTCGCAAACCGGAGGTACCCTGCAAATCCGTATAGACAAAGCAGACGGCATCTTACTTGCTGAAGTAAAGATACCTGAAGGTACAGGCTGGAACACAGTTGATGCACGATTGTCAAAATATCAAAAGGGTATTCATAACCTGGTTGTAGTGCTGAAAGATAATAATCCTGTTGAGGTTGACTGGATCCGGTTTAAAAATTAATTATAGATGGACCGAATAACTAACTACCAACCACCTATGAAGACTATCATAATCTTGTTAATCAGTCTGGCGTCAATTCTTAATGTTACTGCCCAGACTGAATCCCTATTAAAGCTTTGGTACATCCATCCGGCTAAACAATGGGTCGAAGCTTTACCAATAGGAAACGGACGTTTGGGAGCCATGGTATTTGGAGATCCATGTAAGGAAGTTATTCAGCTTAATGAAAACACCGTTTGGGCCGGATCGCCAAACCGTAATGATAATCCAAATGCCAAAGAGGCATTGCCAGAGGTCAGAAAATTAATTTTTGAGGGTAAATACAAGGAGGCGCAGGATCTTATCAACCAGAAATTTATTAGCAAAATTTCTCAGGGGATGCCATACCAGACTGTCGGGAACCTTAAACTATTATTTCCGGGACATGAAAATTATACCGGATACTATCGGGAACTTAATATTGAAAAAGCTATAGTAACTTCCCGTTATAGCCTGAACGGAGTAAATTACAAAACAACGGCTTTTTCTTCATTCCCCGACCAGGTAATTATTGTAAGGATCTCCGCTGACAAACCCGGCTCAGTTAGTTTTTCGGCAACACTGGACAGGCCATCCAAAGTAACTGTCTCGACTTCAGGAAATAATGAACTGGTTTTAGCGGGAAAAACAAATGATTTTGAAAATGTAAAAGGGAATGTACAATTTGAAGCAAAAATAAAGATTTTAACTACCGGAGGCGCTGTGTCTGCCGTCGATACGACCCTGAATGTTTCCAATGCTGATGATGCAACCATTTATATTTCAATGGCATCCAATTTTAAGAATTATAATGATATAACCGCCAATGCCGATGAGAGGGTTAACACATACCTGCAGAATGCTCTGAAAAAAAATTACGACAAGGCAGTCAGTGATCATATTGCTGATTATCAGAACTACTTTAACAGGGTAAGCCTTGATCTTGGAGTAACCAGTTCTGTTAACAATCCTACCGATATCCGGCTTGAGCAATTCGCCAAAGGTAATGACCCGCAATTGGTATCATTATACTTTCAGTTCGGCCGCTACCTGTTAATTTCTTCATCACGGCCCGGTGGCCAGCCTGCCAACCTGCAGGGTATCTGGAATGACCAGCTCACTCCGACATGGGATAGCAAATACACAGTAAATATAAATACCGAGATGAATTACTGGCCATCGGAAATCACCAACCTTACTGAGATGAACGAACCACTTATACAGATGGTGCACGAACTTTCTCAGACAGGCAGACAAACAGCAAAAGATATGTATGGAGCCCGGGGATGGGTACTGCACCACAATACAGATATCTGGCGAATCAATGGACCGGTCGACGGAGCTTTCTGGGGAATGTGGCCCATGGGTGGAGCCTGGCTTTCCCAGCATTTATTCGACAAATATGACTTCAATGGTGATAATGAGTTTCTGAAGTCAGCCTACCCGGATGCAAAAGAGGCTTGTATATTTTTCCTCGATTTCCTGGTTGAAGAGCCTGAGCATAAGTGGCTTGTTGTCAGCCCTTCGGTATCACCTGAGAATTCTCCGTCAGTACATCCGGAATCTTCAATATCTGCCGGTACAACCATGGACAACCAGTTGGTATTTGATCTGTTCACAAAAACTATAAAAGCTGCCAGACTCCTTAATACTGATATGGAACTGGTAGGGAGACTGGATGCAGCTTTGAAACGTCTTCCTCCAATGCAGATCGGAAAGTGGGGACAGTTGCAGGAATGGATGTATGACTGGGACAAACAGGATGACAAACACCGGCATGTTTCTCATCTATATGGCCTTTTCCCGTCCAACCAGATCTCTCCCTACAGAACACCTGAACTGTTTTCTGCAGCGAGGACATCTCTGATAGCAAGAGGAGATGAATCAACAGGATGGTCCATGGGATGGAAAGTAAACTTGTGGGCACGTCTTCTTGATGGTGATCATGCATATAAATTGATTAAAGACCAGTTAACCCCTTCAATCCAGCCCGACGGAAAACAGGAGGGGGGCACCTATCCGAATCTTTTCGATGCTCATCCGCCTTTCCAGATTGATGGTAATTTTGGTTGTACTTCTGGTATTGCTGAAATGTTATTGCAAAGTCAGGATGAAGCTATTCATTTGTTACCGGCGCTACCCAATGACTGGAAGAATGGAAGTGTTAAAGGACTGAAAGCCAGGGGTGGTTTTGAAGCAGATATTCAATGGAGAAATGGCGAATTAGCATCCGCTAAAATAAAATCTTCTCTTGGAGGTAACTGTCGTCTGAGATCTTACATGCCACTTAAAGGTAAAGGACTTAAGGAAGCTAATGGTCAGAACCCTAATCCGTTCTATAAAACCGCCGATCCCCTGAAACCTTTGATACATTCTGAGAAAACATTGTCCCCTTTAGCACTAAGGAAAGTTTACGAATATGATTTGTCAACCAAAAAGGGAGATATTTTCGAAATAAGAAAACAATAGATTCGGACACCTCTATTTGAAAGTATAAGTTGTTAATAATAAGAACTGAATACCATTTTTGCAAATAGAAAACAACCACCATGCTTCGCATGGTTTTTTGTTTTTCCTCCTATTCTCCTATTCTCCTATTCTCCTATTCTCCCACTCACCCTTTCTCCCCCTCACAGAGGCGTGGGTAATTCGCTTTGCTCATTGATCCCTGAGCTCTACACCCCTGCAGTCCGACTCCTCCCTTAATTTGCCTGCAAGGCAAATTATTAAATCTGATAAATCTGAAATAGATTCCTGAATTTTTTTGGAATGTCACAGTTTTACAACAACATTAAATTTTTAATACATTTACAGGTTCAACTAAAGAAGAGCATACCAATCTTGGATGAAAAAACACTTATACTTGGATTACAGAAGGGGACAATTCCTGCCTTCGAGAAAATCTTTTCACGATACAATAAACGCATTTATAACTTCTGTATAAGTCTTCATCAATCTTCGGATGATGCCGAGGAAACTGTTCAACGGGTTTTTGTAGCACTATGGGAACAAAGGGGACAGGTGGATGAAAATAAATCCCTTGCTTCCTACCTGTTTACAATAGCAAGATACATGGTATATCAGGATTTCAGGCAGAAGGTTTACAAAAAGGCAGCTATCGACCATTTCGTTTTTAATTCATTTGATTTGAGTGAAGCAACAAAGGATGATGTATTGTATAATGAGTTGCTTTCTTTTATAGAAACAGTTATAATGGACCTTCCTTATCGACAGCAGGAGATATTTAAACTAAGCCGGTTTTCAGGATTAACCTACAAGCAGATTGCAAATAAATTGAATATTACTGAGAATACAGTTGATACACAAATCAGGAGAGCTCTGGATTTTTTAAGGGATAAATATAAGATTCATTATTATTGATCTTTGCGTTAGGTTTGAACATAAATCAATTTAGACATTTTCTCTCTTAAAACTATTACAATTGTTTAAATTATAACATTCACATTGATAGTGTTTTGTATTTTTTTTGAATATTTATTCATTTTTTGTCACGGAAACTATCAACCAAATACAAAATATATATATTATGGGAAATAAGATGCTAATAAAAAAGTATATTGAGAAATTCTATCTCGGAACAATTACAAATGAAGAGATGACTCTTTTATTGAGTTATTTAAAAGAGAAAGAGCCTCAATCTGAAGTTTTGGAATTTTATCAAAATATGTGGGATAAATCATCAGAAGTTAATAATAGCGTTAATTCTGAAAATATTTATAACGAGATAGTTAGTAGGGTTGGTGTTTTATTAAAACCAGTAACAGGAAGCCCGAATAAAGTAATATTCTCAGGTTATGTCAGGTTAGTTATAGGATATGCCGCTGTATTTGTTCTTGCATTTGGGTTTTCCTGGCTGGTTCATTCATATTATCTGAATAAAACCTCACATTCTGCAACTGTAGCTGAACTGATTCAGATGGTGGAAGTTCCATATGGATCAAAATCGCGTGTTGTTTTGCCTGATGGTTCTGTTGTTACACTAAATTCAGGTTCAATCTTAAAGTATTCTAGTTCTGAGTTTAACCCAAATAGTCGTTCTGTATCCATGGTAGGCGAAGGATTCTTTAGTATAACCAAAGATTCTCTAAGACCCTTTTATGTAACTACATCCGGGTTAAAAGTCAAAGTTTTGGGTACAACCTTTAATTTAAAGGCCTATCCGGATGAAGATATTGAAGAGGCAACCCTTATTTCAGGAGTTGTCGAAATTTATGCAAGTGCTGACAAAACTGAAAAGGGTAATCCAATTATACTTAAACCTAATCAGAGTGCTGTATTTGTAAAATCCAAAAATAGTTTTCAGACAAATGACTCATCTGCTTTGTTCAGATCAGAAATTGCTCCTGTAAAACTCCGGACAATAAATCTTCAGTCTTCGTCCAAGACTGAGCAAACCATTTCGTGGAAGGAGAATAAATTGATTTTTGATAATGAACCCTTCTCTAGTCTGGTAATAAAAATTGAACGTTGGTATAATGTGACGATTGTAGTTAATTATCCAGTGTTGAATACCATAAGGTTTAGCGGAAAATTTGATAAAGAAACACTTGAACAGGTTCTTAATGCACTTGTTACCATTACTCCATTTAATTACAGCATTAAGCAAAATCTTATTACAATTTCAAAGAAATAATCATATAAACCAGTTTAATATTAATGCCTATGAGGTAAACTGAAATCAAAAAGCGAAAGATGTTCGCAGCATCCTTCGCTATGAAAAATGATCTGTCTAACTGAAATTAAAACTAACCATTTAACCTAACAAAGTTATGAAAAAATTTCAATTTTCATTATCAGGTTACAAATGTTTTGACCTGACTAAACTACCCCTCTTCATGAAACTAACTATTTTTTTATTGCTCATTAGTTTTGCAAGCTTTGCAGCAAACGGCTATTCTCAATCTGAGAAGGTTACTATTCAATTGAAGAATTCAAGCATGAAAGAATTTTTTAGTTCTATTGAAAAGCAAACCTCTTATAAGTTTTTGTACCGTGATGATGCTATTGAAGGAATCATCGTAAACATAGATAAGACCGATGAACCACTTAATAATATTTTAAGTGAGATATTCAAAAATTCGGACTTCTCCTTTAAAGTATTGGCCAATAATCTGATTGTAATTGCTCCTGTGAATTTATTACAGCAATTAACAGTTACCGGGACTGTTTCTGATGAAAATGGGATCCCCTTACCCGGGGTAAATGTTCAGATTGAAGGCACGGGAACTGGGACTAGTACAGATATAAATGGTAAATATGCTATAACTTTACCAGATGTTAATGCTGTTCTTATCTTTTCTTTTATTGGGTATGAACCTCAGAAAGTACCTACTCAAGGTAAAACAGTTATTGATATTACGTTAGCCCCCTCAATGTCTAGCCTGGAGGAGGTTGTGGTGATAGGTTATGGTACACAGAAAAAGAAGGATATTACTACTTCAGTTTCCACCGTTAAGATGGATGAGGTAGAAAAGAGGAGCATGGTAAATTTATCACAGGCAATTGAAGGACAAGCGGCAGGAGTACAGGTAATTCAGGCATCAGGCAGACCACAGGGAGATTTTTCAATACAGGTCCGTGGAGCCACATCTATAACTGCTGGGAATGAGCCATTATACGTGGTAGATGGTACCCCGACCACTTCAATTAGCGATTTAAATCCTGCTGATATTGAATCTATGCAGATTCTGAAGGATGCTGCCTCGTGTGCTATATATGGAGCCCGGGCAGCCAATGGTGTAGTGCTTATTAATACCAAGATAGGGTCTAAGTCAGGAAAACCCGTTATTTCGTTCAGATCAGTCTATAGTATAAGCAACGCCACAAAAATGCTTGACCTTCTAAACGCAAAGGAGTGTGCTCAGCTGTTAAATGAAGAAAAAATTAATGCCGGACAGGCTCCGATTATTAATCCTGATACGATTACTACTAATATTGACTGGCAGGATGAAATTTTCTTTACAGGACATACAAGTGATAATCAGCTTTCTTTTTCGGGAGAAAATCTAAATACCAAATATTATATATCAACAGCATACAGAAAGAGCGAAGGAATTTTGAAGCCTTCTGATTATAAACGGTATTCATTTAAAGTCAACATTGACAATCAAATGACTAAATGGCTAACAGCGGGTACCAATATCAATTTAAGCTCATCAAAAAGCAGTGATATCGGATCAACTGACCCTGTACATGGTCAAGGTTTGTTATTGGATGCTCTGGCTTATACCACCCCCTATACGCCTAAATATAAAGCCAACGGTGATTTTGGATCCAACCCACACCAGGGAGGATGGGACAACCCATATTCTTACATGTATGGTAGCAATGCTAGTTCACGAGTTACAAGTTTACTTGGCAATATGTATGTTAAAGTTGCTTTTACAAAAGGTCTCAGTTTTAGAACTTCATTAGCTATTGATGCAAATTATCGAAATTACGATCAATTCGACCTGCAGGCACATAGTGAATACAATAGATCACAAGGTGGGAATGCCGTTGCAAATAGATCACAGCAAATGATTTGGCTGAACGAAAACATTTTGGATTATAATTACTCATCCGGGAAACATGCCATTACAGCTTTAGCAGGAATAACAAGGCAGGAAGCAAAAATGGAGAGTTCTTATTTAACAAAGAGAGGATTTCCTGATGATAAAGTTCAGACGCTTAATGCAGGCGCCGAGTTAGTTAGTGGAAGTACTAACGCATCAGGGTGGACACTTCAGTCTTATTTGGTGCGAATAACTTACGCATTTGACAATAAATACCTTTTTTCCGGCAATTTTCGTTCAGATGGTTCATCAAAGTTCGGGGCCAACAATAGATACGGATACTTTCCCTCAGCATCAGTGGGTTGGAGAATTTCTCAGGAAGAGTTTTTCTCCGGTATCACAGCTGTTAATGACCTGAAAATAAGGGCCAGTTTTGGACTAACCGGTAATCAAAACGGTATCGGTGATTATGCTCATATGGGATTGATTAGTTTAGGCGGTGTTTATCCTTTCAATGGTACTATTTATCCAGGAAGCTATCCAAATTCTATCGGCAATTCAGATCTTAAGTGGGAATCGACGAAGCAGACTGATATTGGGATTGATCTATCCTTGTTCAAGTCCCGAATAAAGTTAACGGCTGATGTTTATTTTAAGAATACATCAGACCTTCTTTTAAATGTTAATTTACCATACTCGACTGGCTTTTCAAATGGGATACAAAACATTGGTAAAATAAACAATAAGGGATTCGAATTGGAGCTAAGCACATACAATCTTACTGGTGATTTTAACTGGAATACAGATTTGAACTTCTCTCTTAATAGAAACAAAGTTATAGATATTGGAGGAGAAGACGTAATTATGTATACTGCCGGCATAATAAGGGAAAGAGGAAATATTACAATAATTAAGGAAGGCCAACCATTGAGTGTGTTTTATGGATATTATTCGGAAGGTGTTGATCCACAAACAGGAAATATCATTTACAAAAGGAACAGTGTAAGTTCGGATTATATGTTCAGTGCTGACTCGGATAGAGTTGTAATTGGAAATCCAAATCCAAAATTTGTCTTTGGAATAAACAATAACTTTTCTTATAAAGGGCTTTCACTATCAATTTTCATTCAGGGAGTTTATGGGAATGATATATTTAATGGTACAAGATTGAAACTGGAAGCCATGGAACAGGTGCAAAATCAATCTGCAGCTACTTTAAGAAGATGGGAAAACCCAGGAGATGTTACAGATATCCCGAAGGCCATTTTTGGCAATTCCGACAATTCATTAGCTTCATCAAGATTTGTTGAAAAGGGTACATATCTTAGGGTTAAGAATGTTACATTAAGCTATGATTTAAATTCTGATTTTCTTAAAAAAGCTCATATCACAAGTCTCAATGTTTTTGTATCTGCTCAAAACCTTTTAACATTTACAAAATATAGCGGTTATGATCCTGAAGTTAGCTGGGCTGGAAATGTTGGGGGTCAAATTGACAACGCTGTTTCACTGGGAGTGGATTATGGAACGTATCCAAATGTCAGGACTTTCAATTTTGGATTTAATGTTAATTTTTAACTTCTATTGAATGATAATGTTTATTAACAAATAAATATAATTAATTATGAAAACACTTTATAAATATATTATAGTGGCATTGATTACTTTAATATTCAATCAATGTACTAAAGATTTTCTTGATACTGTACCCAAATCCACTATTTCTACTCAAAACTATTTTAAGTCCGCTACAGATGCTGAGAATGCACTTGTAGGATGCTATAGTACAGTAATAAGTTCTGAAACCAACTGGGATATGACAATTATGTTGGATGTAAGCAGTGATAATAATTATGCAGGTGGAGACAATCCAGATAATTTCAAAGTTGATAATTTTACCCGAGATCCTATTATAATGTATATTCCTACTCTCTGGACCGGATTCTATGATGCAATTAACAGGTGTAACACTGTATTAAAATATGTACCTGGAATTATCGATCCAAAGTTAGATGTAGGTAACCGAAGAGAGATTATTCAAGGTGAAGCTTCTTTTCTGAGGGCATTTGCTTATTTTAATTTAGTCCGTATTTTTGGTGAGGTTCCACTTACGATAACCCCGACAGAGTCGACAGATCCTAAAACGATTAACCTGTTCAGGGCTCCAGTGGATGAGGTTTATGCTCAGATAATCAATGATTTGGAATATTGTATAAGTGTTTTACCAAAAGCAGATGTTTCGACGCAAAAAGGAGGACATGCAACTCAGGGTGCCGCCTATGCAATGCTTGCTCAGGTGTATGCAGCAAAAACTCCTGCTGATTGGAATAAAGTAAAGGAGTATTGTGACGAAGTTATTTCTTCTGGTGTTTATCAGCTTCTTCCCGATTATGATCAATTGTTCGATGGAGATCATTATAATAATTCGGAATCTATTTTTGAGATTCAACATGCAAAACCCAGTTATACAACATGGACATACCAGCTTTGGTGTCCTCCATCAATTAGTGGCGATACCTGGAGAAAATTTAATACACCATCTGTTGATCTAGTCAATGCCTTCAGAGAAGAGGGTGATTCAATCCGTTTGCATTCATCTATAATCTTTGAAAATATTGGACAATATTGGGTTGATCCCGTCTACGGGGATATAGTACCTTTTCCTTTCAAATGGAGACATCCAAGTGGATGGGCAAGTGATGACGATTGGTATGTTATTCGGTTGGCTGAAACCATTCTACTGAGAGCTGAGGCTAAAAATGAACTCAATGATATAAGTGGTGCTTTAGATGATTTGCAAATAGTTAGAGACCGGGTTAATTTACCTGTTAAAAATCTTGTATCCAAAGATGCTGTTTCTGAGGCTATCCTATTGGAAAGAAGACTGGAACTAGCATTTGAATGCTATCGTTGGTATGATCTTTTACGTACAGGGAAAGCAATAAGCACAATGCAAAATTTGGGTTATACTAATGCTGTGGCTCCCCGTGATCTATTATGGCCCATTCCTCAGGATGAAAGGAACAGAAATCCTAATTTAACGCAGAATCCTGGTTATTAATCCTGGTGCATATAAATCCAAATTAAAAAGAAAGGATCGGGAAATTCAGGGTTTACCTGAATTTCCTATCCTTTCAAATATTACCATTGTTGGGTTGACTTATTAATAAACTCAACTTAACTAGTTGGGATATAATGTGGAAAAAGTGAAGAAGCAGCTTAGAAAAAACAATGGTTGATTTTTACCGGTTATCATTCCCTGGAATCCCGTCTATGAATCTGGCTTATGCACAGATAACCATCAACAGTCTTTTCCACGCGGGCACAAGGAGATTCATTATTTTTTAAATTATTCCGGCAAACCATAATTTTTTATATATCCTTTTAATAACGTGGAAGAGTTGATCACAAATATCTGGATACATCATCAATAGGAGCTAAAAACTGCAACATGGAATTTATTAATAATCAAAAAATAGTCACTTATATCAATTCAAAATAATTATCAAGAACTCAGAACTATGAAACAAATTTATTCTTTATTAGCTTGCCTGTCAGTCCTTTTACTTTCGTGCCATTTCAATACTGACAATAAAGGACTATCAGCTAAGGCAGATCTGGACAAAACAAATATTCAAGCTCAACCACAGCATGCTGTTCTCTATCTAACAGCTAAAAACACAAATGCCAGGCTTCAGCTCACAGACACTTTGACATTTGAAGATCTGCCGCAACCTGACGAGAAATTTCCAACTATAATGGTTGATCCGGATAAAAGGTTTCAGACAATCGAAGGATTCGGTGGTGCTTTTACCGATGCCTCAGCAGAAACATTTTACAAACTTCCTAAACCAAAGCAGGATGAAATTCTGAATGCATATTTTTCTGTTGAAGAAGGTATTGGTTATTCGCTCTGCCGGACACATATAAACAGTGTTGATTTTTCCAGCGAAAGTTATGCTTATGATGAGGTTTCGGGAGACACAGCCTTAACCCACTTTTCGATTGAACATGACAGGCAATTCAGAATACCTCTGATTAAAGCAGCCATAGAAAAAACCAATAACAAGTTAAAAATCTTTGCTTCGCCCTGGAGCCCTCCTGCCTGGATGAAGACAAACAACAATATGCTTCGGGGAGGTAAATTAAAGCCCGAATATCTCGAGACATGGGCAAAATATTACATCAGGTTTATTAAAGAATACAATTCTGAAGGAATCCCCATATGGGGCTTAACTGTTCAGAATGAACCAATGTCGGTACAAACGTGGGAATCCTGCATTTTTACAGGAGAAGATGAATGCAACTTTGTTAAAAATTATCTTGGGCCAACTCTCGAAAAAAATAATTTGTCAAATGTAAATCTGATGATTTGGGACCATAACCGGGGTATAATGTACCAAAGGGCAAAAGCGGTTTATGATGATCCGGAAGCTGCAAAATATGTTTGGGGTATGGCATTCCACTGGTATGTAGGTAACCATTTTGAAAACGTAAGGCTGGTACACGACAGTTATCCTGATAAAAAGTTGTTATTTACGGAAGCTACGGTCGCTTCATTCAATAGAGATAGGATAAACGAGTGGCATTGGGGTGAGCAATATGCTCTTTCAATGATTATGGATCTTAACAATTGGGCCGTTGGCTGGGTAGACTGGAATCTCATTGTAGATGAGAATGGGGGTCCAAACCATGTAGGTAATTTATGTATGGCTGCAGTGATTGGAGATACGCAAAAAGGTGAAGTCATGTATATGAATTCATTCTATTACATTGGACATTTCTCAAAATTCATCAGACCTGGGGCAAAACGTATTATCAGCTCTTCAAACGATGATCGGTTATTGTCTTCGGCCTTTATTAATCCTGATGGAAAGATTATTGTCGTGGTACTGAATCAAACAGAGAAAGACATTGAATTTAGAACATGGTTAACGGGTAAAGCAACACAGGCAAAAAGTCCGGCCCATTCAATTCTGACTCTTATAGTATCAAATTCAAGTAATTAAGATTATACAACTAAATATTTTAAAAAATGAAAAACAGATTTATTAACATAATAGCAGCGATAATATTAATGCTGGTCGTTATATCAAGCCCGATATTTGCAACAGATTATTATATATCGCCAAAGGGCAATGATAACAATGATGGTAAAACCAGGACAACAGCATGGGCTACTATATCAAAAGTAAACAGTATAATGTTTGCGGCTGGTGACAGGATTTTATTCGAGCAGGGCATAACATTCTTAGGTAATCTCATCCTGGATTCAAACGATGGTGGTTCGGTAACTAACCCTTTAATTTTGGGCTCCTTTTTTGCTTATGATGGTGTAACTGCGCGAGCAAAAGATTGTGCGAAAATAAATGGAGGCAATGGACATGGTATTCAAATAACCGGTTGTAATGGCATTATGGTTCAGAATATAATGGTAACCGGGTCTGGTAGAAACACTAATGAGCAAGGTATCGGCGTTCTTGTGGATTCATGTAAAGATGTAGTTATAGATAATGTGGAAGTAGAAGGATTCCAGAGGGCTGGATTGAAGATTTCTGGAGGAAGCATTAATGTGAGGGCTACTAACGTTTATGCGCACGACAATGGAATTACTGGGATTATAGTGGGTTCCCAAACCCGAGAAAAGGGATTAAACAAAAATATTTACATTGGATACTGCCGGACTATTCATAATCAAGGCATTTCCGATCCTTCCAAATATAGACGTGGTCAGATTAGTGGCAGCGGGATTCATATAGCGAACACAGAGGGAGCTATTGTTGAGTACTGCGAATCGGCTGATAATGGAGGTGATTATTATCATACTGCAGGTAATGGTCCGGTCGGTATATGGATGCACTCATGCAAGGATGTGACCGTTCAATATTGTATCAGTCATGACAATAAAAGTCGACGATTAAGCGATGGACATATATACGCTGATGGAGGCGGATTCGATTTCGACGGCGGGACTAAAAACTCCACCTTCCAATATTGCTATAGCTATAATAATTCTGGTCCCGGTTTTCTGCTGTGTGCATGGGATACTACTAAAAGTAATATGCTTGAGAACAATACAGTACGTTATTGTATAAGCGAGAATGACGGTCAGCAAAATGGTGGGGGGATATGGATTTGGCATTCAGTCGCACAGCAAAATATGCAGGTATATAATAATGTTTTTTATAATTCTTCTGGACGTCCTTGTATTAAATCCCCTGAAACGAAAGGTTCCTTTTTTTTCCGTAATAATATATTCTTAGTACGAGGGACAGGGGCATTCGTTGAGGGAATGGAGCCAAATGCTGTCTTTCAGGGCAACTGCTACTGGAACTATAATAATGCAGGTAACTGGGACGGGGCAACAAGTTTAGAAGCTTGGAGGAGCAAGGGACAGGAAACATTAAACAACAAACCAGTTGGAATGAATAAAGATCCGCTTTTAACTTATGTAAGGAGTAGCGAAAAACTTACTGATCCAACCAAAATTCGGCAATTGTATGAATACATGCTACAATCTGGCTCTCCATGCATTGATGCAGGAATAAATCTTTCAGAAGTATTTGATATCAATCCTGGAGGACTTGATTTCTTCGGAAATAAACTTCCACAAGGCAAGAAGTATGATATTGGAGTACATGAAAAATGATTTATTAGGAATAGTAAATTATACATATTTAAAAAAATACAAAAAACTGCTCATTATGAAACAAATTTATTCTTTATTCGTTTGTCTGTCAGTCCTTTTACTATCATGTCATTACAATCGGGGCGAAAAAGGATTATCAGTTAAGGAAAATTCTGACATAGCTGTTGGAAAAGCTCCCCCACAGATGGCTATTCTCTATGTTACAGCAAAAAACACAAATGACAGGCTTCAGCTCAAAGACACTTTGACATTTGAAAATCTGCCACAACCTGACGAGATTTTTCCAACCATAATTGTCGACCCGGATAAACAGTTTCAAACCATCGAAGGATTCGGGGGAACGTTTACCGATGCTTCGGCAGAAACATTTTACAAACTTCCTAAACCAAAGCAGGATGAAATTCTGAATGCATATTTTTCTGTTGAAGAAGGTATTGGTTATTCGCTCTGCCGTACTACAATAAACAGCGCCGATTGGTCAAGTGGAAGTTACGCTTATGATGAGGTTCCGGGAGACACTGCCTTAACCCACTTTTCGATTGAACATGACAGGCAATTCAGGATACCACTGATTAAAGCAGCTATGGGGAAAACCAAAAGAGAGTTAAAAATCTTTGGTTCTCCTTATAGTCCTCCCGCCTGGATGAAAACTAACAACAATATGCTTGAGGGAGGTAAAGTAAAACCGGAATATCTAGGAGCATACGCAAAATATTTTGTCAGGTTTATCGAAGAATATAAGTCAGAGGGGATAAATATCTGGGGGATTACCGTTCAGAATGAGCCTATGTCAGTACAAAGATTTGAATCATGTATCTTTACAGGTAAGGAGGAATGTGATTTTATCAAAAATCATCTTGGTCCCACTCTTCATAAGAATAATTTGTCAAAAGTAAACCTGATGATTTGGGACCATAACCGGGGTATAATGTACCAAAGGGCAAAAGCGGTTTATGATGATCCTGAAGCAGCAAAATATGTGTGGGGTATGGCATTCCACTGGTATGTGGGCAACCATTTTGATAACGTAAGGCTGGTTCACGACAGTTATCCTGATAAAAAGTTATTATTTACGGAAGGTACGGTTGCTTCATTCGACAAAAACAGAATAAATGAGTGGCACTGGGGTGAGCAATATGCTCTTTCAATGATTATGGATCTTAACAATTGGGCTGTAGGCTGGGTAGACCTGAATCTTATAGTAGATGAGAAAGGGGGACCAAACCATGTAAGTAATTTTTGTATGGCTCCCATGATTGGGGATACACGAAAAGGAGAAGTCTTTTATATGAATTCATTCTATTACATTGGACATTTCTCAAAATTCATCTTCCCCGGGGCAAAGCGTATTATCAGCTCTTCAAACGATGACCGGTTGTTGTCTACGGCTTTTATTAATCCTGATGGGAAGATTATTGTTGTAGTACTGAATCAAACAGAGAAAGACATCGAATTTAAAACATGGTTAACAGGGAAAGCGACACAGGCAAAAAGCCCGGGCCATTCAATTCTGACTCTTATAGTATCAAATTCAAGTAATTAAGATTATACACCTAAGTATTTTAAAAAATGAAAACCAGATTTTTTTTCAAATCAGCAACGATAATTTTGATGCTGGTAGCCTTTCCTGCCTCTTTAATCGCAACAGATTATTATATATCGCCAAAGGGCAATGATAACAATGATGGTAAAACCAGGACAACGGCATGGGCTACTATTTCAAAAGTAAACAGTACAATGTTTGCAGCGGGAGATAGGATTTTATTCGAGCAAGGCATTACTTTCCCAGGTAATCTTATTCTGGATTCAAACGATGGAGGTTCGGCAACCAACCCTTTAATTTTGGGCTCCTTTTTTGCTTATGATGGTGTAACTGCGCGAGCAAAAGATTGTGCGAGAATAAATGGAGGCAATGGACATGGTATTCAAATAACCGGTTGTACTGGCATTATGGTTCAGAATATAATGGTAACCGGGTCCGGTAGAAACACTAATGAGCAAGGTATCGGCGTTCTTGTGGATTCATGCAAAGATGTAGTTATAGATAATGTGGAAGTGGAAGGATTCCAGAGGGCTGGATTGATGATTTCTGGAGGAAGCATTAATGTGAGGGCTACTAACGTTTATGCGCACGACAATGGAATTACTGGGATTGAAGTGGATTACCGTTCCCGAGAAAGGGTACGAAATAAAAATATTTACATAGGATATTGCCGGACTATTCATAATCAAGGCATCTCCGATCCTGCCAAATATAGAGATGACATTAGTGGCAGCGGGATTCATATAGCGAACACAGAGGGAGCTATTGTTGAGTACTGCGAATCGGCTGATAATGGAGGTGATTATTATCATACTGGAGGTAATGGTCCGGTCGGTATATGGATGAACTCATGCAAGGATGTGACTGTTCAATATTGTATCAGTCATGACAATAAAAGTCGACGATTAAGCGATGGCCATATATACGCTGATGGAGGCGGATTCGATTTCGACAGTGGAACCAAGAACTCCACCTTCCAATATTGCTATAGCTACAATAATTCTGGTCCCGGTTTTCTGCTGTGCGCGTGGGATACCACTGAAACTCATATGCTTGAGAACAATACGGTACGTTATTGTATCAGCGAGAATGATGGTCAGCAAAATGGTGGTGGGATATGGATTTGGCATTCAATCGCACAGCGAAATATGCAGGTATATAATAATGTTTTTTATAATTCTTCAGGACGTCCTTGTATTAAATCCCCTGAAACGAAAGGTTCCTTTTTTTTCCGTAATAATATATTCTTAGTACGAGGGACAGGGGCATTCGTTGAGGGAATGGAGCCAAATGCTGTCTTTCAGGGCAACTGCTACTGGAACTATAATAATGCAGGTAACTGGGACGGGGCAACAAGTTTAGAAGCTTGGAGGAGCAAGGGACAGGAAACATTAAACAACAAACCAGTTGGAATGAATAAAGATCCGCTTTTAACTTATATAGCGAGTGGCGAAAAACTTACTGATCCTACCAAGATTCGGCAATTGTATGAATACATGCTACAATCTGGCTCTCCATGCATTGATGCAGGAATAAATCTTTCAGAAGTATTTGATATCAATCCTGGAGGACTTGATTTCTTCGGAAATAAACTTCCACAAGGCAAGAAATATGATATTGGAGTACATGAAAAATGATTTATTGGTGCATTTAAGGTTCCCTTACCGGAATAATTAAACACTTATACAATAATATTACATTAAATAATAATATTTTAATCTGTTTTTAAGCTGCATTAAATGAAAAATATATATCAAATTAATTGGAAGAAGATCTTTTTTACTGTTCTAAGGGTGGCCATTGGGTGGCACTTCCTGTATGAAGGGATCTCAAAACTTGTTATCCCAAACTGGAGTTCATATTCATATTTAGCCAATTCTACGGGACCACTTTCTGGCATTTTTCACTGGATGGCATCCTCACCTGAAATTTTAAGGGTAGTTGATATACTTAATATTTTTGGTTTGATATTAATAGGAACTGCATTGTTCGTTGGTTTTTTTTCACGTTTTGCCGCATTAGCTGGTTCTATTTTACTGGCACTTTACTATTTTGCCTATCCCCCTTTTGGGACCTCTTTATTTTACACCGGCGATGGCCATCTCTTTATTGTGGACAAGATCTTTATAGAGGCTGTTGTTCTTATATTCCTTATTTTCTACAAAGAGAAAGGATTTGGAATTGATCTTTTGATTGAATTGATTAAGAAATCAAAAAAGGAAACCAAATCTGAAAAGGAAGAAGATTTCCCTTTTTCTCACTCACGTCGTGAAGTCATCAAGAATATTGCAACATTACCTTTGTTGGGTTTTATGGGATGGTGGGCATCACAAAGCAATAAAAAATATAATATTGATGTGATGTCAGGTGCAACAATCCAGTTGAACCAGTCAGCGCTGAGTGAATTGAAGGGTACTTTGCCAAAGGGGAAGATCGGCAATCATGAGATAAGCCGGATTGTTTTAGGAGGTAACCTCATAGGTGGCTGGGCTCATTCCCGCGATCTGCTTTATGTGCCATCGCTGTTCAAAGCTTATAATACTGAAAAGAAAATATATGAAACACTGATACTTGCAGAAAAATCAGGCGTCAACACTATAAACATTGGTTTCCCGACTAATGCTCTTATTGCCAAGTACAAAAAGATGACCGGTAGCAAGATTCAAGTGATTTCTCAGGTAGGCCCAAACATGGAAAAGAATGATTATTATGAATTCATTAATAAGGCTATTGATTTTGGAGTTGACATCATTCAGATTCAGGGAAACTGGTGCGACTGGCTTGTACGGGATAATAAAATAGATATTATCCAAAAGATGATGGATAAAATCAGGAGTCAACACATCACAGCAGGCTTAGCTTCTCATTCTATCGATTCGTTGATAGCTTGCGAAGATAATGACATTATTCCTGATTATTATATGAAAACTATGCACCACGATCAATACTGGTCTGCCCATCCTCGTGAATATCGCTTCCCTTTTGAGGTTGATGGGGTTGAATACCTTGACCATAACAGGTTTCATAATAATATGTTCTGTCTTTTCCCTGAACGCACTGTTGAATTTGTGAACAGGGCAAAAGTCCCGGTAATGGGTTACAAAGTATTGGCAGCCGGTGCTATTGAACCAAAAGATGGATTTAACTGGGCTTTTGAAAATGGTGCCGACTTTATCTGTGTAGGTATGTTCGACTTTCAGATTGTAAATGATGTGAATATCTGCGTTGAGACACTCAATAATCTCAAGAACAGACAACGCGAGTGGTATGGATAAAAGACTCAGTTCAATGGTAGTAGGTTGTATTACATCACCTGTATTCGGAATGCGTGCTGATCGCTATTTCTCAGCACAAAAAGTGCTTGAATTTAAGGTTATTCAAGCGCAAGACTGTATGGCAGTTCTAATTGTTTAATAACATAATAATAATAAATTATGAAACAAGCCTCAAAATTCCAAGTAACAATACTATTCGTGCTTATCCTATTTTTAGGATGTAAACACGGAGCATTATCGGAAAATATGCCGTTGATGGCTGATACTTTGCAGCAAAACTTAAAAACCGATGTGGCTTTTTGGCTTACCAGTCCCGAATCAAAAATACTGTTTCAGAAACAGGATGTGAGTTTGCTGTTTAGTTCAACAAGCAATCAAACCCCGACCATAGAAGTTGATACTGCTAAAACCTATCAGACGATCGATGGGTTTGGGAATTGCCTCACCGGCGGCAGTGCCATGCTTATTCATAGAATGGATGCTGCAAACAGGGCTGCTTTATTAAAAGAACTTTTTTCGACAGAGGTTAATGATATTGGGATTAGCTATCTCAGGATAAGTATTGGATCGTCAGATATGGATGAAAAGGTTTTTTCCTACAACGACCTCCCGGCGGGTGAAACAGATGTGGAAATGACCAAATTCGATCTGGGATACGATAAGCTTCACCTTATTCCTGTGTTAAATGAAATTCTGGCTATTAATCCAAATATCAAAATTCTGGGTTCCCCATGGAGTGCTCCGGTCTGGATGAAAACCAACAACGATACTCGTGGGGGAAGCCTTAAACCGGAATACTTTGATGCCTATGCGAAATATTTTGTGAAATATATTCTGGCTATGAAGTCTGAAGGTATCCGGATCGATGCCATAACCGTTCAAAACGAACCTCTGCATGCGGGTAATAACCCCAGTATGTACATGACGGCTGGGGATCAGGCAGTATTTATTAAGAAAAATCTTGGTCCTGCTTTTGTTACTGCCGGCATCGAAACTAAAATTATTGTGTACGATCATAATGCTGACAGGCCCGATTATCCGCTTTCCATTTTAAATGATCCGGAAGCAGCAAAATATGTTGACGGCTCAGCATTTCACCTGTATGCTGGGACTATAGATGTATTGTCGGATGTTCATAAGGCCTTCCCAGACAAAAACCTCTACTTTACTGAGCAGTGGGTGGGCGCGCCAGGTAATTTGGCAGAGGACCTTGTTTGGCATGTGGGTACACTCATTATCGGAGGTACACGCAACTGGTGTCGCAATGTACTGGAATGGAACATGGCAGCTAATCCGAATTACAGTCCTCACACCGACCGTGGAGGGTGCGATAAGTGCCTCGGGACTATAACAATCGATGGAAATAGTATAACCCGGAATCCAGCCTATTACATTCTTGCTCATGCTGCAAAGTTTGTACGTCCTGGTTCAGTAAGAATTGACTCGAATGAACCAGCCAATTTACCTAATGTATCGTTTAAAACTCCTTCAGGGCAGTTTGTTTTGATTGTCCTCAATGATGCAAAAGTACTTCAAAAATTTAATATTCGTGCCGGAGGAAAATCTGTTTCGACTGCTTTGGAAAAAGGGGCAGTGGGTACGTATGTATGGTAATCGTGGCAAAGTGAACTCAACGCCATCTGAATACTGTTTTTCTTCTTTCGGGTAATTTAAAAACAACATGAAAGTCTTAATTATACAACAATGCAATTACTTATTCATATGAAATATCAGGCATTAAAAAATGTGTTTTTAGAGATGCCCTAATTATTATGCAAATTAATATATGACGTTATGAAGATTTTATTCGGAAACTCAACTTGGAAAATTACATTTTCAATAATCATTATTTTCTTGATTTCTGCTCAGAGGATGTCGGCTCAACAAGCTTTTTCAGGTAAAACATATTACGTTGCAACTACTGGTTCCGACCAGAACCCTGGAACCATAACAAAACCATTTCTCACGATTCAAAAAGCTGCAATTGAGATGAAAGCTGGAGACACCTGTCTCGTTAGGAGTGGAGTTTATCGGGAATGGGTTAATCCCTTGCTCGGTGGTACTTCCGAAAATTGTAGAATTACATACAAGGCATACCCGGGCGAAATTCCAGTTATTAAAGGGTCAGAGCGAATTACAAATTGGCAGAATCAGGGAAATGAAATTTGGTTGGTGGAATTACCTGATTCATTTTTTGGTGAGTTTAACCCTTATAAAATGACGATTTATGGCGATTTAAAATCCAAGTACAAGATGACGGATAATTCCATTTGGTTGGAATTTGGTAAGGAATATCATCTTGGAGATGTCTATAGTGAGGGAGAGCCCTACTTTGAAACTCTGAATAAGGATGAGATGGTAAGCAAGGCCAAAACCTGGTACACCGAAACCACAAATGGCATTACCCGAATATGGGCTCATTTCGACAATAGTAATCCAAACGAAGGACTTTCAGAGATTAACGTTCGTGAATGCATCTTTTTCCCCGAGGTACAAGGGTTACAATATATAACTGTCAGCGGTTTCACTATGCAACATGCAGCATGTTATTGGGCTCCACCAAATTCATTTCAGAAGGGACTTATCGGAACTCATTTTGGCAAATGTTGGATTATACAAAATTGCCATATCACAGATGCCAAATGTGTAGGAATTTGTAGTGGAAATATTTACGGCAGACATTCTTTAGATATTGAACAAATTGGTCACCACATCATCAGAAATAATTTCATTGAACGATGTGGAGAAGCTGGAATAGCGGGTTTAGTTGGATTCGCAGCAAGTTTGATTGAAAATAATCTGATTCAGGATATTAACTATAAAATGCAATTTGGCGGACAGGAAACCGCGGGAATAAAAGTACACATGGCAACAGATTTAATTATTAAAAACAATATTATTCGCCGCGTTTTCGCAAAAGGAAATAAAGAACCCACCAATTCTCATTTTCCGGGAATATGGATTGACTGGGCCAACCAGGGCATTCGAATTACTGGCAATGTAATTTACAACATTGTGGATTACGCTATTTATGTTGAGGCAAACCATGGACCGATTTTGATAGATAATAATGTTATTATAGGCTCACCAATGGGATCTGAATCTGAACGAGTTATTTTAGCTCATAATTTATTCTTTAATAGCGGTTTGCTTTATATGAACCATGAAACCAGAAACCCTGGTTATTTTGAACCTCATTCATTAAAAGCAATCAAAGACGAATTTCTCACCAACATTGAGGATCGCTATTATAATAACATCTTTATTGGCAAAACCGTTGACAGTCTGCATTATGGTATTCCCACTTCCTTTATGAGCCCTGTGCCAAAGAATGTAAAGGATTTCCATAGCGGTTATAATCTTTACTATCAGGGAATGCCACGTCAGCCCTTTGATACGACAAGTATTGAGAATGATGACTTTCAGCCGGCATTTAAACTTCAGGAACTTGCAAACGGTGTGAAATTGTACTTTTCCATGGATAAATTTGCCTTTAAATTAAAGTGTCCACTGGTGGACTCTCGATTAATCGGTAAATTTTCACTGGTCAATCAAGGTATGGAACAGCATGATGGAAGCTCTATTGTTATTGATCAGGATTGTTTTGGTAACATGCGGAATACAAAACATCCCCGGGTAGGTCCATTTGAAAAATTAAAACCAGGTAAAAACTCTTTTACTGTTACTGCCGGTTTAAGTACTACCACTGATTCTGTGTTGCGCTAGACTCAGAAGCTTTTTAATTATGCTTCTGTCAGAATTTTAAATAGAAATGGATTAGTCATGATTTACATTCAACCATAGTTCATTTGAGTATATCCATATAGATAAAGAATCATAAAAAATAGGATCTCACTTTAATGCAAAGTGTTAATAAATATGTGAAATCCCTTATTTACAGGCAGTTAATCAAATGTATTTCTTATTACAGTATGAGAAAGATACCAATATACCAATTTTAAGCTTATTAAAATTACCACAATGAAAACAAACTACACTTTAACATTGATTATTATAGTATTTTTTACGAGTTCATGTTCTCAAAAGAACTCACGTATAAAAATATGGGTATATCCCGATAGTGTTGTAAACGATGTTTCAAATCATCCGATAGGTATAAATCTCGATTACTTCATGGACAATGATAATTATTTAAAGCCTCAGAGACGGACAGCAGATGCTTTAAAAGCAATGGGGGTAAGATATTTGCGATATCCGGGGGGCAATAAATCAGATTTTTATTTTTTCTCGAAACCTCCTTATGAGAAATCTGACCCTTGTCTTGCACGTACCGGAAAAGATGCTGTAGGAGGTCGAAATGCGGCCCTTAATAGCGATTGTACTGACTTCAAAAATGAAGTACTCAATTTTGATGAATACATTGACATATGCCGTGAAATTGGTGCCGAACCAGTATTGGTTGTGGCTGGTGATGAGTATTCCCGGCCTTATCCGGGGGGCAGTACCTGGTCAACCAGAGACCAATTAATTAATAATGCCGTAGAGTGGGTGAAGTATGCCAATTTGAAAAAGAAGTATAATGTAAAATACTGGATGATTGCAAATGAAACATGGGTGACACAACCCGATGCTAGTATATATGCCAATGATGTGTTGGCCTTTTCCAAAGCGATGAAGGCAATAGATCCTACAATTAAAATTATACCAAATGGTCTTTTAGAAGGGTGGTGGGAAACTATATTAACAACCTGTTCAGATTATATTGACGGAATTTGTATTAGCAATTATCCGATAAATACCACTGATACAATATTTGCATTCAAAGGTTCTTTTAATCCAGTGCAAATTGCAATTAAAGCCATTGACAAATATGGATCTCAGTCACAAAAGAACAAAATGAAAATAATTGTTGCAGAATATGGACCGTTCAATTGGGGTAAGAAGGGAAAAGACTCTTTTGTAAACAATCAGAGGAATAATTTGATCAATTTTGAAATCACAGGTTATCAACTTTTAGAACCTCGTATTGATTTTTCATGCTTTTGGAATACCCGCTGGATTGATGATAAGGGAGGGACAGAGAACGGATACGATGCATTGGATAAAAATGGAAATTTTAATGCCAACGGATATGGGCTTATGATTTGGGAAAATTTCCTTGGGGACAAAATGGTAAGGACCTCTTCAACAGAAAGTATTAAATCGTTTGCCAGTTTCACGCCATCTGAAAATAAATTATTCGTTTACCTTTTGAACAAAACCAGCAAACCGGCAGAGATAGAAATTATTCTGAAAGATTTTTCGATAAAACGAATAAATCAGGTTTGGGAACTTAAGGGTCAGAATTTGGATGATCAAAATCCCTCCTGGTCAAAACTTGAAAATACAATGGGAAATGGGGTTCAAATACTTCCTGCGGCTACCATCCGGATTATTGAATATAATCTTGACGATGGTAAATAAAAAAGAGAAATTAATAAAATGCAGCTATTTAGCTGAAGATGATGTTCTTGCAATATATCATGTATGTAATATGGTGGATTCCTCTTGCAGCAGACTTCAGAGATATGAATTTTACAGATACCTCAAAAGCCTTTATACACAGTTCAAAGGTAATCCGTTGTATTGCAGAAATACCCGGGATCAAATATGTAAAATCAACCAGATGAATTTTTTAACGACAAATGATTACAACTACAGAATTTAATCAGGTGAACAATTACATTGTAATCATGAATATTCTTTATATTGTATTGATATGTATTGAATAAAACTGAGACATATGGACATTAAGAGACGAAGATTTATTAAAACAATAAGTGTAGCAAGCGGAGGACTGCTCATTTTACCAGCCTTTTCAGATGTGGAATCGCCATGGCGTTTTTTCACTCAGGCAGAGGCAGAAGAAGTTATCGCTATTACAGAACAAATCATCCCTGAGGATAATAATCCGGGGGCCACTAAAGCTGGTGTTATTAATTTTTTAGACAAACAACTAGCAGGTTTTTACAGTAACTACCAGGAATCCTACCGTAAAGGGCTTGCTGCAATCCAACGTTATTGTCTGGAAAAACATAACCAACTGTTCGAAAAGTTGGCGTGGGAAAAGCAAACCGAAGTGCTCATCCTGATGGAAAAGAATTCCATTGAAGGGGATTACTGGAAAGAGAATCCTTCTTCAAAGCTATTCCGTCTTCTTCAGGACCATACCATGCAAGGATTTTATGGTTCTCCCAGGCATGGTGGTAATAAAAACTACACCAGCTATAAAATGATCGGTATCGATTATCCGCATGTGATAGGCCAAAACCGTTATTCTGTACGATGCGAAACCCTTAATATCTTTAAGAAATGAGAAATCGACATGTAAATGCAATTATAATAGGTGCAGGAGCTGGAGGTGGTCCGGTAGCCAAAGAGTTGGCGACGAACGGTCTTTCTGTAGTACTTTTCGAACGGGGTACCTGGGCAAAATATGACGATCACGATGATGATGAACTGATTTCACAGCGTACAACAGTTTTGGGCAATGCCTTTGGTCCCGACAAGGACAAATACTGGAGAGTACGTGTTGATCCTCAAAATGGCTCTGAAACGATTGTCTATCCCCACGAAGGTTGGTATAATAACAACGCTGCCTGCGTTGGTTCAGGCACTGTTAGTTACGGTGCCATGGCTTGGCGTCTTATGCCCCAGGACTTTAAAATGAAATCCATTTACGGCCACATGGAAGGATCCACTCTTGATGACTGGCCAATTACCTACGAAGATCTGGAGCCTTTCTACGAAAAAGCAGAATGGGAAATCGGTGTTGCCGGTATAGACCCTCAAAACCCTTTCGTACCAGCACGAAAGAAATCTCTTCCAATGCCACCTTTTGACTATAATCGTGAGGGGAAAATCCTTTTCGATGCAGCGAAGAGAAAAGGCTGGCACCCATTTCCTATTCCTATGCTTCGAAATTCAGTCCGTTACAACGGCAGACCTGCATGTATACATATGCGTACATGTGTAGGTTTTGCCTGCCCTGTAAATGCAAAATGCGGAACACACAATACTGTAATTCCTGTTGCGCTGGCAACTGGAAATTGTGAACTTCGTACCAATTGTCAGGTAGCTGAAATAAATATAAATGATCATGGTCGTGCTACCGGTGTGAAATATTTCGATGCATCCGGTAAAGAACAAATCCAGACCGCTGACCTTATTGTTGTTTCAGCGTCGGCTACCGAAACTTCACGATTACTTTTAAATTCCAGGTCCAAACTTTTCCCAGCGGGTGCCGGTAACAATTTCGATTGGGTGGGCAGAAACCTTCAGGGACATGCCTATACCGGTGCCAAAGGGTTATTTGACTACGATGTGTATGACGACGTAGGGCCGGGCGCCTGTGTGGCAATTTCCGATTTCAACCATGGAAATGAAGGAATAATAGGAGGAGGAGTGCTTGCAAATGAATTTATCAGAATGCCCTACTTGTTTTCCCGGCAACGTCCTCCGGATTCACCTGGTTGGGGAAAAGAACATAAGGATTTTCAGCGTAAAAATTACAAGCGGTTAGCGCAGGTAATGGGCCCATTTCAGGAGATGCCAAATTTTGAAGCACGGATAACTGTGGATTTGAAGGTAAAAGACTTTTGGGGAATTCCTGTAGGAAAATTGATGGGGAAACGCCATCCATACGATAGGAAAGGTTGCGAGTTTCTTTCAGCTCGCTGTGAAGAATGGCTCCTGGAAGCAGGTGCCTACAAGGCCTGGAAAGAAGTCGGTGGCGGTCCAGAACTCAGTGGGGGTCAGCACCAGGCAGGCACGTGCCGTATGGGCAATGACAAGAAAACCTCAGTCACAAATCGTTTTGGTCAGCTGCACGAAATAGATAATATTTTTATTGCTGATGGCAGCCTGATGGTAAACAATGGTGGTTTTAACCCCGCCTTGACAATCATGGCTCTGGGATTCTATGTTGGAAATCAGATTGTAAATCTTTGGAGAGGTACACAACTTAAATCGTAAAAAGATGAAGCTCAAGATTTTTCTTAAGTCAATTTTAATTACAGGAATTATATTTATTCTTATTGTTCTGATATTTTCATGTTTATACGCTTATTGGAATGTTGCGTCCCCTGACAGGACATGCTTACGTTGTCACGAAATAAGTCCATCATTTAATTCATGGACAGCTTCAGCTCATCGCGAAATTTCTTGCTTTAAATGTCATGGGTCAGCGCTAAGTAATGGATTTCATAGTCTGAAGGAAAAATCAAAAATGGTATTTACACATTTTAAAACTAACGTTCCTTTTGAAATCATCAGGATGTCGGAACCCCAGTTACTTGAAACAATGGCTCGTTGCAAAAATTGTCATCAGTCGGAATATTCAGATTGGTTGGCAAGCGGACATTCAGCTGGTTATGCCGACATTTTTCTGAACGAAACTCATAACAAGACTGAGCAATTGAATGGCGATTGCCTGCGTTGCCATGGCATGTTTTACGGAAGAACAACTGATGAGTTAGTGGAACCGATTTCAGATATGGGTCCCTGGCAGCTTAAAGAACCTGAAAAGGCAGAACAGCCAACTATTCCATGCATGGCCTGTCACCAGGTTCATTCGCCTGGAGAAACTGTGCGACAACCTGATTATTCGTCTCCTGATAGTATTTTTCAGAGAAGGATCCTTATGAACAATTCAATAGGATTTTACAGCCGTCATGAGAAGATCCATTTCACACTTGACCAACTTCCCATTCCGGTAATGTTGCTTTTTGGTGATACTATAAAAACGCCTATTGACCCGGTGTACCGTTTATGCGTTCAGTGTCATGCTCCTTCGGTTCGTCATGAGGTTGGCAGCAGCGACGATCACACACCTGTAGGTGTACATAAGGGAATAAGTTGTAACGTTTGTCATGAGCCACACTCAAACGATCAACACAATTCGTGCGACAAATGCCATCCCGCAATTTCGCATTGCAAACTAGATGTTAAAAAGATGAATACTACTTTCTTATCACCGTCAAGTCCAAATGACATCCATTTTGTTAGCTGTAAAAATTGTCATCCAAATCAAAAAAGTGTTAAATAATCTATCGGAATATTATGAAAAGCAATTTAATGATAATGATTAGAATTGCACTAATTGGCATTCTATTTAGTTTTTACCACATTGAAGCCTATACTCAGGAACGTATTTTAATAACAGATTATGGATGCAACCCCGGTGACCGAAAAAATGTTGTACCGTGTGTCATTGCTGCTCTTGAGGCATGCAAAACCAGGGATTCCTGTATATTGATTTTTCCAAAAGGCCGATACGATTTCTGGCAGGATTTTACAGTAAGGTCATCAACAGGAATAGTCATGAAAAATTTAAAAAATGTGACCTTAGATGGGTCCGGATCTGAATTTATTTTTCATGGTAATATGCAGGTAGCAAATATTCAAAATTGCGAATACGTTACTATCCGGAATTTCAGTGTTGATTGGGAGCACCCTTTTATTTACCAGGGGAATTATGTGAGGGCTACAGATGAATATATCGAAATAAAGTTTGATAATCAGGAGTATCCTTATGTGATTGAAGATAGCCTGTTTTATTTAACAGGTGAAGGATGGAAATTGAGACCTAATACTGTCTATAATAATTTATATGATAAAGACACCAAGGAGATTTTGTATAAAACATATGATGGCAATAACAGTTCTTTGATTTCAGGCAAAGCAGAAGAAGTTGCACCCGGAGTTGTACGTTTTTATGGGAAACCTAATATAAAGCCTATTCCTGGCACATTTGCCACATTTTTTGCAGGTCGTTATATGACAACTTGTATCGCTATTTCAGAAAGCAAAAATACATGTTTAAAAGACCTGACTATTTATCATGCATTGAGTCACGGAGTAACTGGCGCAAGGTGTGAAAATATTGCTATGGACAATGTAAGTATGACAATTAATCAAAAGAAAAATCGAGTTTTTAGTATTATTGCCGATGCCTCTCATTTCGATAACAATAAAGGATTGATTAAAGTGATTAATTGTGCCCATACTGGTCAGGGTGACGATTTTATTAATGTGCATGGAGCTTATGTAAAGGTAGAATCAATAAATGATGAGTATTCAATTATATCTGCACGTGATCCCAGATATGACCGGCCGGGAGATGAAATATGGTTTGTCAATCCAAAACTGTGCCAAAGGTCCGAAGCGAGAACAATAAAATCTAAAGAACCAATAATGAAAGAAGGCAAAAATGCAGGTGTTAAAATTACATTTTCAGAACCACTTCCTAAATTTATTCAAGCCGGAGACTTCATGGAAAACAAAACCTGGAGCGCAAGTGTTGAGATTCGTAATTGCAGGATTCTTAAAAATAACAGGGCCCGGGGAATACTGGTAACAACTCCGTATAAGGTAATAATTGAAAATAATTATTTCAGAACAGCAGGAGCAGCTATTCTCATCGAAGGGGATATGGATACATGGTTTGAATCTGGTGCTAATACTGATGTAACTATCAGGAATAATATTTTCGAAGATTGTCTTACATCAGGTTGTTGGACAGGAAAAAGAAGTGAATGGGGAGAAGCAATTATTACCATTACTCCGTCACATCGGCCACAGAATGAAAATACAGAACCATATCATAAAAATATCAGGATCGAAAATAATACATTTAAAACTTTCGATATTCCCCTGGTACATGCACGATCTGTACGGGGATTGAGTTTCAAAGACAATGAGGTTATTCGAACATATACCTTCAAACCTTATGCATGGCAAAAATCTTCATTTCTTTTAGATGGATGCCGGGATGTAACTATATCAGGTAACATCATTGATAAAAGCTATTCCACCAGATTAATAGAGATTGAACATATGAAAAGATCTGATGTAAAAGCTGAAAGGAGTCAACAGTTCAATCTCAGAACTATTGACAATTTATCAAAACATGGCTATTTTGATGATTATTTAAATCCTTCGGAAAAAATAACAAGATAGCTTTAATTTAGTTTTCAATTTTTTGAAAAATACATCTAAAAACCTTTAAATGTCCGAAAGAAAAATTATCACTTTAACTTATGTGGCACTATAAGGACATTACCACATTTGTTACCTGATACTCTCTTGAAACATAGATTTATTATACCTTTCGTTACTATTTCCTATATTTATGAAACCGTTGTTTCGTTTTTGTTAATAGGGCATTTGTTAAGTTTTGCAGGAATGTATTTCTATGAATAAAGAATCAAGAATAACTACGGATAATAAAATAAAGTTTTCACTTCAAACTTTTTTGGTTAATCCTTATGATGCGTATCACGTAGCACACACAACAATTTCCTCATCTGACGATCTTTCTCTACATGACCATGATTACGCTGAAGTATTCTGGATAAAAGAAGGACATGGTATCCATCGTGTAAATGGGCATGATATTTTACTAAAACAGGGCAGCCTGGTCATGATAAGACCATCAGATCAACACACATTTAATGTGGAAACTTCAAAAAGCAGCCTGGTTATTACAAACATCGCATTCGATAAAAGTAACCTGGATTATTTTAGGAAAAGGTACTTCCCGGATTCAGACAGCTTTTTCTGGACCAGAGGCCCTCTACCATTTATCACTCAACTTACACCTGAACAGTTAAATGAACTATCGACTATGGCCAATAAATTGTTTAACCAACCTAAAGACCACCTGACACTGGACCATGTCATGCTACATATTTTTAACATCTTCCACCAACTCAACTCCAATCAATCCCAACTTCCGCATTGGCTTTCATTTGCTATTGAAAAATACCATAGCCCGCTACATTTCAGGAACGGACTGGATGGTTTTGTTGCTATTTGCAATCGTGGAAAAGATCATGTGAACCGCACACTACAAAAATATCTCAAACAATCACTCTCTGAAACGGTTAACAAAATGAAAATAAGCTATGCGGCCCAACAATTAATCATGACAAACTCTCCAATAAAAACCATTTGTGCCGAATGTGGATATAATAACATCACTTATTTTTACCGTTTATTTAAAAAGTTCTATGGATTATCACCAGCTGAATACAGGGCAAAAAACCATAAAATTTTCTAGTCTGTTTAGAAAAGCCTGTAGATTCTAAGTCTTTCAAGATATATCGAAATAGTACAATTAAGATACTATACTGTACTAATAAATATTATTGACTAATCCTTTGTTTAAAGCTAACTTTGCTACAAAAAAGATGATTAAGGGTTTGATCGCTTCAATACAACGAATGTCGATACATGATGGCCCAGGCATCCGTACAGCTATTTTCATGAAAGGATGCAACTTCCGTTGTGCGTGGTGCCATAACCCTGAAACCTGGTCACCCAAAAAAGAATTGGAATGGATATCAGACAAATGCATTAGTTGTGGCCAATGCAACATAAAATGCCAACAACAAGCACTTTACTTAAATGAAGAGGGAAAAACAAACTTTGACAGAAGCAATTGTGATTCATGCTTTGCATGCGTTCCGGTCTGTTTTCCAAGAGCAATCAATGTTATAGGCGATGAATATACTCCTAAGGACCTTTTAAAAATAATAGAGCAGGATGTCCCGTTCTTTGAAGAGTCCGGAGGTGGCATTACTTTTTCGGGAGGAGAGCCAATGTTGCAGGAAGAATTTATTGGTGCGGCATTAAGGCTATTGAAAGAGAAAAATATCCATACGGCTATTGAGACCAATCTATCAGTAAAATGGGAAAAATATGAAAGAGTTTTACCTTTTATTGATTTGCTATTGGCTGATCTTAAATCGATGAATGAAGTTGTACATAAAAAGTGGACTAAAGTTACCAATCAAAAAGTTCTAGAAAATTTTAAAAGGCTTGATCAGACAGGAATCCCCTTTTATGTAAGGATTCCAGTTATCCCTGGTGTAAATGATACTGTTGGCGAAATCGATAGTATTGCCTTATTTCTTTCAACCCTAAAAAATCTTAAGAAAAATGAATTGCTTCCTTATCACCCTCTGGGAGATTACAAATTTAAAAATCTAGGGATTCAGAACCCAATGAAAGGAATAGATGCTCTGAAAATGAGTGATTTAGTAGTTTATAATCCAATTTTAGAAAAACACGGGTTGGTCTTTTCGTATAGGACAAAGAATTTTAATGGGAAACTAATATAACAATGGAACCAATTGAAAAAGAATTTATGTATCAATCTCAAGTTGATGCACTTAAGGCAAAGAAATTTGCTCAGACAGAAGAAAAGATTCAAAAGGAAGGACTGCTGGATGAAGATGATTATGGTAGGATTGTACCAATAGAAGGGATTTGGGAGAGTATCCCAAATCACCCTGATGGTTCTTTTTATGGGCTTGATGGTTGGACAGAAAACTTTTGCAGTTTGATGGATGTGCATCCGGTTTATATTGATTCGAATGATGCGTTTGCAGGACGATGGATGTATTTCATGTCGCGAATGAAACCTAGCAAGTGGAATCCTAAATACCCGTACGATCACCTAACCAAGAATATTGAAAAATATGACATTATTTGCGGTATCGGAGATGACGCTCATTTTGCACCAGATTATAAGCTTGGAGTTAGTTTGGGATGGCAAGGTATTTTGGATAAAATTGATAAATACCGCAAAAATAACAACAATCCTGAAAGGAAAGGATTTTACGATGCCCATGAACGCGCTGTAAAGAGTATTCAAGGATGGATAAGCAGGCATATAGCGGAAATAAAGAAAATAGCTGTTGTTGAGACTAATCCTGTTAAAAAAGCCAATTTGGAAGAAATGGCATCAGTAAATGAAAGCATTCTTTTCTATCCACCACAAACTTTAAGGGAAGCATGCCAGTGGATTATTTGGTACCACCTGGCCTCACGAACTTACAATCGTGATGGTGCCGGTGGGCAAATTGATGAATTATTGAGGCCATTTTATGAAAAAGATTTAGCCGAGGGAATAATTGATCATGACATTACGATTTATTACTTGGCGTGTTTCTTAATCAATGACCCGATTTACTGGCAATTAGGCGGACCAGATAAAAATGGATTTGACCAAACTTCTGAAATTTCATTTTTAATTCTTGAAGCTGCGGATAAAATCAATACTTCTTTAAATATCACTATCCGTGTACATGATGGCCTAAATCCTGAACTATTTAAAAAATCGTTGGAATATCTCCTTAAAAATAGAAATGGATGGCCAAGGTATTCGGGAGATAAATCATTGGTGGAAGGATTTATGAAAAATGGTTTCGATGCAGGTTTGGCTCGTCAGAGAATCGCCGTGGGGTGTAATTGGATGTCGCTTCCAGGAATGGAATACACCATGAACGACCTTGTTAAGGTGAACATGGCTAAAGTGTTTGAAGTTGCCTATTATGAAATGATTAGTGATAACAACACGGAACTATCAACCTCCAATTTGTGGAAATTTTTTCAGAAACATTTGAAGATAGCCGTACATACCGCTGCCGATGGAATTCGGCACCATCTCAAGTATCAAAAATATAATGAACCGGAACTAATTCTCAATTTGCTCTCATACGGGCCACTTGAAAAGGGTTTGGATATTTCAGATGGTGGGGCAAAATACTATAATCTTGCGATTGACGGGGCTGGGTTAGCTGTAGTAGTAGATTCGTTTGCAGCATTGGAGCAACGAATTGAAAAAGAAGGTAAAATTTTTTGGAAGGGAATAACATGTCACCTAAATGAAAACTTTGAAGGAAATGATGGAGAAAGAACTCGTTTGTTAATGCAAAATAGTGAACGGTATGGTCAGGCGAATTCATTGGGCAGCAAATGGGCTGATCATGTCGCGAAATATTTCACTCAGCTGGTTCGACAAGAATCCGATGCAGAAAAAGCACATCTTTTTATTCCGGGATTTTTTTCATGGGCCAATACGATTGGTTTTGGCAAGACAGTCGGCGCAACACCAAACGGAAGAAAGAAACAAAGTCCAATATCACACGGAGCTAACCCTAACCCAGGCTTCTCAAAAGAGGGTGCTTCATTAGCCTTAGCAAGATCAATCGCGGAAGTTCAACCTGGTTATGGAAATACTGCCCCAATGCAATGGGAGCTCGATCCAACATTGGCAAACGAAGACAACATTCACTTAATTGGTTCGATAATTAAAAGCCATTTCAAACTTGGAGGTACTCTTATTAATGTCAATATTGTTGACAAACAAAAAATTCTTGATGCACACAAAGACCCATTGAAGTATCCTGACCTGGTAGTTCGTATTACAGGATTTGCTGCTTATTTTTCAATGCTGACACCCCAGTTTAGGCAATTAGTCGTTGACCGTATTTTAGAAAGCTAAAAATGGCACTAAATGAAGAGTCCATTCATTACTATAACGGCTGTCTTTGCTCATTGATCCCTGAGCTTCAGTCCTGCAAAAAAGAAAACAACC
>CAWFFK010000003.1:0-14553 GCA_963815075.1 uncultured Bacteroidales bacterium | reverse complement strand
TAATTTTTTCAGGGTAAAGCAGGCAGAAAGCACAAATCCCCTGCCTGAAGAGATATGTGCTCTTGTAGAACTGTTCACAAAAAATCACGTTGATATGATAATAACTGGTCATGATCACAGAAAAGATGACAGGCTCTTTGGGATAACCAGGTTTATCGTTACGGATCCGCTTGAAGATAAGGCCGATAACGCCGGGTACTTTGTCCTTAACGTAAGAAAAGGAGAACTTAAGTACAATTTCGAGAATTTTGAATAACAGTTTTTAACCTTATTTAGCCGGATACTCAGGGACACGAAATTCCTAAGATCGGGAACATAGTTACAGGTCTACACTTCTTAAAATCAGTAACCCTATCATAATTCACTGCAAGAAGATCGACCTTCTCTTTGTTCTTCCGGGGCAGCTATTAACGGCCCGAAGAATTGTCTCGTCCTGAAATAGCTAGTCACATCAAATACTATTCAGGATGAGAATTAAACAAAAAATTTATGTAAAACCAGAATCAAAAAACCCCGACGCTTTGCTCCAGAGCTTTTTCTTTGTAGACAAGGAGTTTGAAATATCTAACCTCGAGATGATAAGAGATATGGATAAAATTATAAAACTAGAAGAGTTATTATCAATATTGAGATAGTTCAATTCTTGGTTCATAATCATGAGGTACGGGGATCATTCACCAGTCTCGCTACAAAGAGTTCAGAGTTTTGTTCTGAACTCTTTTTTATTAATTTAGGGTTTTAAAAAATTCTCAGAAATATTGCTTAAAATGGAAAAACTTCAGTTGATATTTATTATTGCAAGCATATTCTGTACTCAGATGGTTTCTGCCAGAGAATATCATATTTCCCCTAAGGGGAATGATTCTGATAACGGATCTGTATCTCATCCTTTTAAAACCATCTCGAAAGCTGCTCTTGTTGCTCAGCCTGGCGATGATATAATCGTTCATGCAGGTACCTACCGTGAATGGATTAACCCCGCAAGGGGAGGCGAAAGCGACACAAAACGGATTATTTACAGGGCTGCCCCGGGGGAAGAGGTCGAGATCAAGGGGTCGGAGATTATTACCGGCTGGATAAAGGAGAAGGAGGATGTATGGAAAGTGTCACTCCCTGATTCATTTTTCGGCAATTATAATCCATACCGTGATTCTATCTATGGAGACTGGTTCAGCAGGCAGGGAAGGATCCATCATACAGGTGAAGTATTCCTGAATGGTAAGTCGCTTTACGAAAAGGAGACCCTTGACAAAGTTTTAAATCCGGTTGCCAATAAAAATATTGCAGATACAACCGGCTCAACTTATACATGGTACTGTGAAAACATTAACAACAAAACGGTTATCTGGGCCAATTTCCATAAATTCAATCCTAACAAGGAGCTTGTTGAGATAAGTACCAGAAAAACAGTCTTTTATCCTGACAAACCCGGACTTAACTATATAACAATCAGCGGATTCAACATCAGTCAGGCTGCCACACAGTGGGGAGCCCCTACCGCCGAACAGGTTGGAATGATCTCCACTCACTGGAACAAAGGATGGATAATCGAAAATAACATAATTCACGACTCTAAATGTTCGGGGATTACACTTGGTAAAGAACGCGGGACTGGCCATAATGTATGGAGTGATGACGCTGAAAATGTAAACCGCGACGGTAACATCCATTACATCGAAGTTCTTTTCAGGGTGCTCCGCAACGGTTGGAACAAAGAGAATATAGGATCGCATATTGTAAGGAACAACACCATTTTCAACTGTGAGCAGACAGGCATGTGTGGAAGTATGGGCGCTGCTTTCAGCAGGATAGAGAATAACCATATTTACAATATCTGGACAAAAAGGCAATTCTCTGGTGCCGAGATTGGCGGGATAAAGTTTCACGCAGCTGTTGACACATATATTGGGAGGAACATGATTCACGATTGTGGCCGAGGAATATGGCTCGACTGGATGACCCAGGGTACCCGGGTCTCAGGTAATGTAATGTACCGGAACGATCTTGAAGACATCTTTCTGGAGGTAAACCATGGCCCGTTTATTGTAGATAACAATATCTTATTATCACCTCATGCAATAAGCACTCAGTCGGAAGGCGGTGCTTATTTGCACAATCTAATTGCAGGGTTGGTTCAGATGCGGCCCGAACTTAACCGTTTCACCCCATATTTTCTCCCTCATTCGACAGATGTTGCCGCACTGACAACTATTTTATCGGGTGATGACCGGTTTTACAACAATATTTTTATTGGAAACGGGGACAAGGGGATGAAAGATGCTGGAACAAATGCTGGACTTGAAATCTATAACAATGCAAAACTTCCAGTCTTCATTGCAGATAATCTATATTACTTTGGAGCCAGACCATCATCAAAGGATATAAATTCATTTACTGATCCGGGGTTTGATCCTGGCCTTATCCTTGAGGAAAAAGAGGATGGTATTTTTCTGCTCTTTGGGGTCAATCAATTATATTACAGTCATAAAGTGAGGATCATCTCCACCGATATCCTTGGGAGGGCCAGGATACCCAAGGCACGGTTTGACAATCCAGATGGTAATCCTCTTACAATTGACAAGGATTATTTTGGCAATATTCGCACTGAACAGAACAATCTTCCGGGTCCGTTTGTAAACCTTAAAGGAGATAAAATATCGGTTAAGGTCTGGTAATTTCGAAAAATTAAAAGTTAAAAATATCTTCATATAAGCCATTCCTTATAATGCAAAATACCACGGGGAATTCATATGTATTCAGACTAACCCTTGTGGCAACACTCGGGGGATTTCTATTCGGTTATGATACCGCTGTGGTCTCAGGAGCAATAAATGCTATTCGTGATTTTCTTGTCATTCCATTTACCGGAAATACTGGAGAGAACATCAGTTCCCTTACCGGTTTTACGGTTTCGAGTGCACTTATAGGTTGTATCGCAGGAGGAGCAGCAGCAGGCTTTATCAGTTTAAGGGCTGGAAGGAAAGGTGGTTTGATGCTAGCGGCAATTTTGTTCCTTTTTTCAGGCGTCGGGGCAGCATTTCCTGAAAATTTGGACTCCCTTGGAATAGACCCTCTTGTCTCGTTTATTTTTTATCGTATTATCGGTGGTATTGGGATAGGTCTTGCGTCGATGCTTTCACCAATGTACATTGCCGAGATCGCCCCGGCTAATATGCGTGGCAAGCTGGTATCGTGGAATCAGTTTGCCATCGTTTCAGGTATACTGGTAGTCTATTTCGTAAACTGGTTCATTGCAAGGCAGGGAGATGACCAATGGAACCTGAATACCGGATGGAGATATATGTTTTTATCAGGAGCAATACCTTCACTTATATTTATTTTTCTTCTTTTCTTTATACCTGAAACCCCCAGGTTCCTTATGTTAAAAAATAGAAGTGAACAGGCACTTAAGGTTCTGAAAAGGACCGTCGGGGATGAAGCAGAGGGAAACCTGAAGGAAATCTCTTCCACACTTGTTGAAAAATCTGCTCCATGGCTCTCCTACGGTGCAGGTGTAATTATAATTGGTATTCTTCTTGCTGCGTTTCAGCAACTTATTGGAATAAATGTTGTGCTCTATTATGCCCCGATGATATTCCAGAATACGGGGACGAAGCTTGATATCTCTCTTCTTCAGACCATACTTATTGGTGCTGTAAATCTTCTGTTTACAGTCATCGCAATATTCACAGTTGACAAGCTTGGAAGAAAGCCGTTGCTCATTACCGGAGGATTGATAATGGGAATAGCTATGGCTGCAATTGGATTTACTTTCTATGAGGAAAGAATGGGAATAGCGGCACTTATTTTCATATTACTTTATATTGCAGGATTTGCCATGAGATGGGGCCCGGTAATGTGGGTTTTGCTGTCGGAAATCTTCCCCAATTCGATAAGGAGTGCAATGTCGCTGGCGGCCGCAACTGTCTGGATAACAGACCTTCTAATCTCATGGTCCTTCCCGGTGCTTAACGATAATGCCTGGCTTACCATGATGTTCAACCATGGTTTTGCATACTGGCTTTATGCTCTTATATGCATCATGGCAGCCATATTTGTATGGAAAAAGGTTCCTGAAACAAAAAGAAAGACACTTGAACAGATCGAGAAATTAATTTAAGAAGCAGATACCCATACATTTGATTAGATTATCGACAAATGGCTGAATGTATTACAACTGTTGATATATTTTTTTCCTGCCGCTTCTCTGATGGCCCTGTCCAAACTCAGTATAATTTCAACATTTGTTAAGTCATCATACATACTCCAGCCTGGTTGACTCATTGCCATGTCATTCAACATTTCAGAACCCCATTTCCCAAAAACATTAAAAGAGGTATAGTCAAATTTCACAATTTCGTAACCCCATTCTTTGATAATGCAGTACCGCTTGGATCAATTGTGCCAACTATTGCTAACTATCTTTCAAATCAGGGTTATAATGCAGTAGTGTCAGGTAGAGCTTGCTTCATTGGACCAAATCAACTTCATGGTTTCAGGATAAAGCTGATCAGGAATATTTTCTCAATTGACTTTAGATTGACTACTGAGTGTGATGATGGGAAGAAATTGTTTTTCCAAATGACAATCCCCTCAGAGAAATGGATCCATGCTGAGTCATACATTGATGAAAAATTGATATAGGCAAGTGGAACAGCACCTTACTTCCAACTAAGAAACCATATACCGTTCTGTTGAGTACCTGAATTATCGTGGTAGGCATAAACTAGGTGAATCAGATGAAAATTCAGTGGTATCCGATCCTCTTTTCTGAATAACCACCACAAGAACCATCTCCATCAATATGGTTTCATCACTGGTATCCGGTAATCGGACTTTCATTATCAGATCTTAAACCAGGTAATGGTAACACATTCGAAATGAAAATTTCATAGGAATGTTTTGACGGTACCATGCCTATAAATGTCGCCGAACCAATAAAACCGTATTGTCCTGTTTATGGAGTTACTATCAGAGTATATTATGACCCGCTCCAAAAACCGCACCCAACCGGTAAGATATTGACTCCTGCTGAAGAGAGTACTTTAGGGCTTTCTGTTAATTAAAAAGCAAATACTGATAGCAAAAATCAGTGAAATTAGACAAATAGATTTCATAGGGTGTTATGAGGATGTTAATTATCAGGAGGACGGTGAATTTGATCAATGGCAATATACTCTGTTTCACGGTAAGATTGCCAATCATATTGGTTCTGTTTTTAATCAGGATTCAATCCTAGTTTGAAATACCTCATCGGTTCCTGACCAGGCTCGACCAATAGAAATTGTTGCCCCGATTGCGGATTGTAAAGGTCTGATATATGTGACTGAGGCTGTCAACGGACTTAAGCTTCTCCATCCGGATATCTCTGTTGAGTTATGTAAACCGTCTGATGTGCTACCTTCACCGGCTGTAAAGCAAGAGCCCCCGGGGCTCAAGATCCTTATGCAGCCTGGGTATCTTTAAGGGGATACTCAGAGAGGTTTAATATATGAGGCAATCTTAGCAAGATTATAGATGCACGATATGTTATTACTTCATGGGGCTATCAGGTGATATACCGTGGTTATTCAGTCAATGATATAGTGCTTGATAAAAAACCATCTGTAGAAAACTGGATATATAACTCTTCTGAAGTACCTGTTCTCCCACTTTCTGCACTGAAGGAAGGGGTAAATTACTTCTCGATAATTCTAAATGACGAAGACAGTAATATGCCGGATATCTATATGACCGAGGTTCAAATACTAATTCGCTACCGAAAATACTAAGTTCCCGGAATTTAAATGAAATAAATGATTATTTTTAGATATTATGAAGAACAAAAGAATCATTAAACTTAAATAAAAATCAAATGAAACACACGTACCATAGAGCATTTGCTAATTTTGGCTTATACCTGATCTTGCAATTTGGCATAAATTTTCAGGAATTGCCTGCACAGGGAATTCTAAATGTGAAAGGTCGCTTTCTTTTCGACGCTTGTCACAATAAAGTCGTAATGCGCGGCATAGAGCATTGCATGTATCGTTCTAAACCGGATATATGTGATACCGTCAGGTGTTGTGATACGGATCTTAACCTGGGCATCAGCCGCATTGCCGAAATAGGAAAAACCGGAGCAAATGCGATTCGTGTACTTGCACAAACCGATGCAGCAGGATGGGATGCCATATTGCACGAAGCTGTTATAGAACAGAAGATGTTTGTATCGGTGGCTGGTGCCGACTTTGCAGATACAAATGTTAAAGCCATTCTTGACCGTTACAAAGACTATATTACCATACATGCCCAGGGAGAAGTTGGATATGCAGGTAATGACAAAAGATGGATAAGTGACTCAAAGGCCATCATCACGAAATTTCGAGGATTGGGATATAAGGTGCCGTTAGAGATTCTGAGCAGTTCCTGGGGACAAAGCCTATGGACAGTCATTGACCACGGGCAGGAAGTTTTTGATAGTGATCCTGAGCGAAATATTGTCTTCGGTGTACAAATGTACTCTGAAACAAGACCAACAGGAGTAAATCATTGTACCTACAAGGAGGCTTTTCAGGCGATCGTGAATGCCCCCTTTCCAATATGGGTTGGTACCTGTCCATTCAACCAGTATGATGCGCCTGTAGATGGTTGGAAAATAGTATGGCAGATGACACAGGAGAATGAGATCAGTACCTTATATTGGGATTGGTTTGGTACTCCCAATATAGAACCTGACAATTCGCTTACCACAGATGGATTATTTGGCCACTGGACTGATTATGGTAAAATCGTCTGCGAACCGACAGCTAAATATTCTTTCAAACAAACTGTTGTAAAGACCCCTTGCCTTAAATCAGGTGTAAATCAAAGAATAATTAATACAAATAAATAAAGGATAATTCCTTACAGGACTTTTTTAAAGATTTGTAAATGAAAAAAATCATTCTTGGAAGAAGAGTAATTATTTGTCTGGTTTCACTATTCCTTTTTTTTGTTCTCAAACTTAAGCAAGGGAGCGAAACTTGTTGATGCTAAAGTAGTCGATAAAGTCAACCTGTCAAACCGGCTCATAGTTGCTGCAATAGCTGTTGCAGACTTATCGGTAGCCTTTCCTGTTGGAGTTGGACTTGCACTTGTAATAGGTGTTATTGTTAACTACCTGAAAAAGCCAGAGGGAGATCCCCTTTTACTGTTCATAGGGGTCTTTCTTGTAGTACTGGCAATTGTAGTTAATGCAATTGCATCCTCAAAAGTGTCCCGATCGAAAGGTTCCACGCACATGAAAGAAATAGATCTTTCTGTTATGGCATGTATAATAATGGGCTTTTTCTATCGCTTTGTTGCAGACAGCCTGACCCTCTATTTCACCTCTCCTGAAGCCGGCAAACTAACCCCTTACTCTGCATTACTCGTATTTTCCATCGGCCTATTTATTCCCAACTTCTTGTGGAACACTTTTTCCATGTATAAACCGGTGGAAGGCAATAAATAATCATATATAGACTACTTCCCGGAACGGAACACTAAAACAGCATCTCATAGGAATACTGGATGGACTGATTTTCAACACTGGATTCCTTTTCAACCTTATTGCATCAGATAAGGCAGGAACGACGATTTCATAGGGATTATGGCAATGGCAAGGGGCAATCCTGATTGGTGCTGCCTTGGGAGGATTTGTATCCAATGAATTTAAAAGAGCTTCGCAATCCGTTAATAAATATCTTCTAATAATGTTTGTTACTTTTATTATTGGATTAGGATTGATTATTATCGCCAAAATATAAACCAGATAAAGATGTAATCGAATATAGTTGTTATAGACAGCTCAAATATCGATTTTATTATGGAAATGCCGCGTCTTCCAAAAGATGGAGAAGCGATTACAGATGCGGAATATTTGCAAACGTTTGGCGGGAAGGGTGCTAACCAGGCAGTTGGTGCAGCGCGTGCTGGGGGAAATGTTTATTTTGTTAGTTGTGTGGGTGATGATGACATTGCTCAACGGATGCTGGAACAATTCAAAAATGATAAAATTTATATTGACTTTGTTTTTTATGAAGATAATATCGACTAGAACTGCACTTGTTATGATTGGAGAATAGGACACTTATTACTTTCGGTATCCCCGGGAACAAACTAAAAGCTGACTAACGATTATATTGATAGAGCCGCAAAAATTATAAGGGATGCGGGAATGATAATTCTTCAGTATTAAATACCTGTTGAAACCCTGAAATATATACTTGACCTTTGTGAGAATCTTAACTGGAAAGTTCTATGAAATTTTACCCTTGCAAGGGATTTTGATAAAAATTACATGAAAAAGGTCAGTAACCTTGTGGTAAATGAAACTGAGTCTAAAATCCTCTCTGGAATAGAGATGAAGAATGATGATTTAGTCGTGAAAGCAGCAGAAAAGCTTAAGAATCTAGGCTGCCAGTCAGTTATAATAACACTTGGCGTGAAAGGTTCTTTCATTTATGCGGAAAACTAAAATGAGTGGATTCCGGCTTTTAAAGTGAAGGCAATTGATACCACCGCAGCAGGAGATGTTTACTGTGGAAGTCTTGTAGTGGCCCTTTCAGAGGGGAAATCATTTAAAGATGTAGTGAAATTTGCCAGTGCTGCTGCAGCAATATCAATTACCCGTCTTGGAGCACAACCGTCAGCTGCCCGTAGAAATGAAATAGAGGAATTAATTAATTCAGGCAATATTACAAGGACCGGTCAATCTTATTACATCGAATTTGGTCCTATATAAAGAACTTTCTAGCCGTAGAAAGTGGTTAAACAAATTTGTCTTTTTAATTCAGTATTTTCATTTTTTTGTCTATCCCTGGTCTTTCTCAGAGATTCAGCAGTGAGATCAATAATGTGAGCTATAATAATAGACATAAGATTCGAGAAGATTATATAATCGGAACAACCGATGGTCTTTTTATTTATAACGAAGGAAGGATTATTTTATGATCCGTTTTGGATAACAGCCCAAAGAAAAAGCCCTGAAGTGCTGGTGCACTGCATCGGGGTTTTTTCTTTCCAGTCTCTTACAAGAGCAAGCTCTTGACGAGTCTGTCAATAAAAAACCCCGGCGCTTCGCGCCAGGGCTTTTTATTTGTAGCGGAGTTTGATGAAATATCTAACTTGAATTTGATTGAAGATATTAATAAAATACTAGGGATTCTCATATTTTGAATAAAATCAGTTCCTTATCCAACGGTAAATCAGATCAGCACATTTATCCAGTTCATAGGCTAAGGCAGTTAAATTTTTAGGATTATCACTGAGTTCATTTAGCATCTGTTTAAACTCTCGATCAGATGTTCTTCTTTTTTCATAAACTTTAACCTAAGCATTTTCGCATAACTTACTGTCGGGATAAATTTAGCAGTTCCAGGATATTAAAATTAATCTTAGTTTTGTTAATCACATCTTATATAACAGGCGAGAGTAAAAACCGACATAATATTTCAACAGCAAAAAACAAAAAGTCATGAAAAAGAATTTCTTATCATTAATATCTGTAACCCTGATTGTATTCATGGTCTTTCTGTTAGTGAACTGCAATAACGACACGACTAAAAAGGTTTCAATTGTGATTGATCCCAAGGATATTGTTGCAAATGCAAAACCATCTCAATGGGCGCTGGAGCAATTTAAACAGGCGCTTAAGGCTCAGGGTACCAGATCAGTCATATATACAAAGCTGGAAAATGCCCCTGCTGAGAACCTCTGCATTGTTGTTTCCGGAAGTACAGAAAAGGTAGCGCTGGATCTGCTTAAAAAACAATCACTGACGGTGCCTGAGACGCCGGAAGCTTTGGGTTTAGTTCAGGGTGAAACAGGTGGTCGTTCGGTGCTGCTGGCATGCGGCTACAATCCGAGTGGACTGGTATATGCTTTACTTGAACTGGAAGACAGGATGGATTGTGGCATAAAGCCGGTAGAAGCGCTGAAACAACCAAAACCAGTTATTGAAAAACCTTCCATGAGGATCCGTAGTATTTATCGCCCCTTTACGAGCGTGATTGAAGACAAGTCGTGGTATAACGATCGTGAATTCTGGAAAAGTTATTTAACCGAACTGGCCAGGCAGCGAATAAATCGCTTCAGCCTTTCTTTGGGTATGGGCTACAACTCTCCTGATGGTTGCATAGATTCATATTTCTTTTTTGCCTATCCGTTCCTGGTAAATGTACCAGGATACCATGTTCAGGCGGTTGGTCTTCCCGACGCAGAACGCGATCACAATCTGGAAATGTTAAAGTTTATCAGTGACGAGGCTGCTACCCGTGGTATGGAATTTCAACTTGAGCTTTGGTCGCATGGGTATAACTTTCCGGAAAAAGTTAATTATAAGATCATTGGTTTGTCTGACGAGAACCATGCAGCTTATTGTCGCGATGCATTGACAATGATCCTGAAAACATGCCCTTCCATTTCCGGAATAACTTTTCGTGTCCATGGTGAAAGCGGAATCCCGGAAGGTAAAAAAGGTTTCTGGGATGTAGTTTTTCAGGCGCCGGAAAAAGCAGGTCGTCCATTATGGATTGATCTTCATGGTAAAAACCTGACGCAAGATCAGCTTGACTGGGCTCTTAACACAGGTATGCCTGTTAGTGTTTCGCCTAAATATGTTGGCGAGCATATGGGTTTAGGGTATCATCCGGCAGATGTTCGTCACCGTGAAAAGGGGAATGTGCAAGCCTATATTGAACCTGCATCAGGTGTACATCTGACGGCCAGGCAGTTTACCCGCTCCGGCTATGGCGATTTCTTTCCTGAAGATCGTAAATGGGACGTTTTGCATCGTATCTGGCCTGGTACAGACAGGATTCTACTTTGGGGTGACCCGGCTATGGCTGCCAGTTATAGCCGATCCACCGATGTCTTTGGAAGTCTGGGTGTTGAACGTAATGATCCATTGAGCTTTAAAGGCCGCAAGGGATCGGGCTATCCGGGGGGACGCTGTGCCTACGCTGATAAATCACTCGAACCCAAATGGGATTTCCAGAAGTTTCTCTATACCTACCGGGCTTGGGGCCGTCTGCTTTACAATCCCGACACTGATCCCGATGTCTTACTTCGTTTTCTGCGCAGTAAATTCGGGAATGCCGCGAAATCGATGGAAATTGCACTGGCATATTCTAGCCGCGTGGCCAATTTGATCACTACCGCGCATGGAGCAGCAACAGACTGTACTGTATACTGGCCCGAGATGTACATGAATCAGCCGATAGTAAGAGCAAACAATGACGCCACTTTTCGAGATAACCCATCACCCTATGTTTTTGGAAATGTCAGCCCGCATGATCCGCAACTGTTTTCTGGAATTAATGACTTTGCCACCTCGTTGCTCGAGGGTAAAATGCCGAGTAAGTACTCACCTTTGCAAGTGGCTCAGTGGCTTGATGATATGGCCGATACAGCAAGCAAAAACCTTGGCATTGCTGAGACTTTGATTGCAGACAAGAAGGCGGCAGAGTTTCGCCGCTTCAGCAACGACATAAAGATCCAGATCGGCACTGCTGAATTCTTTGCTTTTAAAATGCGCACCGCAGTGTTGTGGCATATTTATGAAAACAGTCACGACACTGCAGCATTGGCTGAAGCAATTAAGCATTATGCAATAGCTCGTGATGCCTGGGCGAAAATGGCTGAAGAGACAAAAGCAGTTTACGTGAGCGATATTACATTTGGAACGAGGCCTGTTGAACGTGGCAACTGGGCTGATCGTGTGCCAGCCATCGACGCCGACATTGCTGATATGAAAGAGGTATTAGCAAATGCAACAGGCCAGAAATCAACCAATATTGAAGCCGTCAGGAGGGCTATCACCAAGGTAAAAACACATCCTCAATTTCCTAAAATAGACTGTCAACATACAACTGTTCAGGAATTCAAGCCAGGTGAGCCCATCAAAATTGAATTGAAACTTGCCGGAGAAGCAAAGGGAGTTGAACTTTATTACAGACATGCCAACCAGGCCATTGACTGGCAGGTAATTCCCATGCAAAAGGAGGGGATTCAATATCAGGCAGTCATTCCGTCAATATACACAAAAACAAGATACCCAATGACTTACTACTTTGTCATTGATATTGGTGATGCAGGTATAGCTATTTATCCTGGTCTGGATGACAATCTTGCAAATATGCCTTATTATGTCATCAGGCAAAAAAAATAATCGTATGAGAAACTAAATTCCGCTGGTTGCGTGTTGATGAAATGTTTTAAGTGTTTTTCATATTAGAAAGATGCCTGTATTGTGTAGTCATACAGGCATTTGCATTTAAAATTAACAGTTTTATACTATCCTGAAAACACCTGAGGTGTTATAATCCATACCGCCAGCTATGGAGAGCTGCAGTGGCATCTGTGGTACTGAGCATGAAATGATTACCAACCCAGGCTGGGTTGAAGAAGAGGATTATTTTCATGATCCTCACTTGGGGTGCTTCACAAAGGAAAAGCCCTGCATCCTATGTCTTTCGGTACTATTCAGTCATGACAATAAGTTATTACATATGATAGTTTTAAGCACCCTTTAGGGGTTTGGGGGTAAAGAATATGGGGGATTACGCTCCTTTTCAGTCACGTGATCCTCTTGGGATAACAGCCCAAAGAAAAAGCCTTGCCACGCTGACATGTGGCTACGGGCTTTTTTGTTTCCATCCTCTTACAGGAGCAAGCTCCTGACGAGTCTGAAAACAAAAAAGCCCTGATGCGAAGCATCAGGGCTTTTTCTTTGTAGACAAGAGGTTTGAATTATCTAACCTGGATTTGGTGAAGGGTTTGATGGAAGTCGTTGAGTCGCTGGTATTTCTAATTCCATAAAAAGGTAATTTCTTAATTTGCAGTAATTTGCATGGCTAAAAATAAAAATATTGAAAAAATAGTCAGTTCTTTTTAAAGTTGCTTTCCTGTAAGCAGTTTTAACATATTTCCCATCATCTTTCGTTTGCTTACTTTGTCGCTCAATATGCCCAGATACAACATTGCAGCATTTCTGGGAGGGATCGTTTTTTTAGTTTTTCCCATCAGTCTCAGCGCTTCTGTTTTACAAGTAGTAACACACAAGCCGCATCCAATGCATCGATAAAGGTCAATAATTGCTTTTTTATTTTCAATCTGAATAGCCTCCATCTGACACCTATTAACACAAATCGTGCAGCCTGTACACAATTCTTCTTCTACTTTTGCATAAAAGTTATGCGCAATTAATTCAGCAGGTTTTTCATATTTTTTTGCTGAGGTCAGCACGCCACAGCAACACCCGCAGCAAAGGCAGATACAAAATGGTTGAAGTGAATTACCGGGTTGCAGTACCAATCCTTCCCGTTCAGCCCGGTTAATTATTTCCATGCACTCGTCTTTAGTAATGGTTCTGGCCTTCCCCCTGTCTAAATAATTTTTCGCATCAAACATCAAACAAACTTCGATATCTTTAGTTTGTTTGCAGGGCTTACCAAGTTTTGCTTCCCCTTCCTTGCACACACAATTTGCCACCTGTATGGACTTGCTTGTCTTTTTTACAATTTCCCGCATATTATCATAGGTGGCGATATTAAATTCAGGCACAATAGCCTTCATATGGGGACTTGTACGTAACTGCGGCAATGAAGACCTGAAAAATTCATCATCAAAACCCTCCTCGAAGTACTCATGCACCAACTCCATCATCTCCCTGCTTAAGTCACCAACCTGATGTTCAAACATACCGATAGCAAGCATTGCATTACTATATTTGAATGGCTCCATACGAGACCTGTTAATAGCACCTTTCATAAACATATCATGAAGTATTTTTGCTACTTTTTCGGTCTCATACGAAATCTTGAATTTTTTTTCAAGTCTTTTCCTTACCGTTTCCACGGAAGCATTTCCCAGGCTCAGGCAGAGAGCCACTTTTACCTCAATAGATGTAAAAAGTAATTGAAGAATCCTTAATTCTACTCCTGAATTTGTTTTAGGATACCCAATGGGCAGCTTATCAAGATGTTCCTGTAACTGTCTATAATATGTAATTTCTGAATCCATGGCTTAATGATACGAAATAAAGTATAATGGGCAAAACAAAAAAGCCCTTACTGCTTTCGCAACAAAACTACTACTTTGTATTGGGGGGAGGATTACGCCTCATTGAATTCGGCTTGATCCTCTGGGAGTAACAGCCCAAAGAAAAAGCCATGCAGCCGCCTTCGGCGTCTTGCTGGCTTTTTTGTTTTCTGGACCTTTGCTGAGGCGTTGCATGCAACGCCTCTATGCGGTCCATCAACAAAAAACCCCGGCGCTTTCGCGCCAGGGCTTTTTCTTTGTAGCGGAGGGAGGATTCGAACCTCCGACCTTTGGGTTATGAGCCCAACGAGCTACCACTGCTCCACCCCGCAATATATTTTAAAGATCGTTTTTCAAATTAAACAATTGTGAGCCCAACGTCCCGCCAAAGGCGGGGCCACCCCGCAATATTGAGGTGCAAATTTAACATATAAAGATCAATTACCAAAATAATATTGATTTTAAAATTTTTTATTGATCACTGGTAAAATGTACCTGATAGGATTTTAC
>CAWFFK010000002.1:0-142667 GCA_963815075.1 uncultured Bacteroidales bacterium | reverse complement strand
TGGGTAATCACTATACAACGACGGTAATTCTGACGTATGTTATTGAGTACATTTCCGAGCCATGAGAACTGAATCTTGCCAAGTGTTCCTTCTGAGGTATCGAGACATATAAAAATATCCGAACCTCCCGGAGTTTTAATTGTAAAATAATAAGTCGAGGAGCCAAACCTGTTAAAAAACTCATTCCAGCCTGCGTAATGCAGATCGTGATTTCCGGCAACCATGAATATGGGCAATGAATCACTGGAAGGGATGTTCTTTTCCAGAACATCATAATCCGTTTTTCGGCCTGAGCACAAATCACCAGCCATTGTCACTGCTACAGCATTCGATTTTTTCGCTATTCTAAAGAATTTGTCAAGGTTGTTGGTTGTACCAACGTGGCTGTCACTCATACAGAAAATAGTGTATTCGTCTGAGTTTATTTCTAACTTGCTTGTTGGATTTTTACTGTCCCAATCGAGTGACTGTTCCACTCGCTGGTCAACTGTTTCATTCAGAGAGAAATACCCTTCGTCTTTTGAGCAGCCTTCCAAAATCAGTACTGAAAAGAAGATTATGGCAATCTTATTATTTGTCAGAAATTCCATATTAGTCCTGTTTTTAATGTGAAACCAAAATATCCAATAGCAAGATTCGTAAGCCCTGCCAATTCATATGAGAGATCAGCATTAATGCTGATTTTATCGGAGAACCTCATATAACCATTTAATTTAAAAATGGGATTTGTCTCCTGGTTAAAATGAAAATAATCCATATCAGTTACCGCCAAACCTATGTTCCACTTATTATCGGAAGGCCTGATTTTGTATCCGAATGAATAGATAATATTAAAGGTCTCATTTATTGAAGCTGCATCGTTACTAATTTTATACTCCTGTTGTGCCTTTCTGCTGAAAGACCAGGTCCTGAAATTTGTTCCAAGGGTCATTTCAAAATGAGTCAGCTTCAGTTTCAGAGTACCTCCCCAGTTTTTTTCATAGACTATTTCTGTCAAGTTTGTTATGACATAAAAACCTTGAAATAGGACGGGAGTCTTCTTTATGAAAATGGTTCTTGCAGCGTTAAAAGATAATCCGGAAATCTTCAATACGCCTGGAATTAAAGGGCCAGACCGGATGCCGATTCCGAATGAGTATTTCCCTGTTGTGAGATTTAAAAGTGCTGCAGGCCTTATATATAAACCGTTTGAGACATTATTTTCACTAAATTCAGTGTAAGTTGTAAGTGCAGACTGGCCGCCGGCCATCTGGATTATGCTCAGGATCAGTATCAAGGTCAGGAGATGCTTGCCTTTTTTGCCTCCTCTTATATGTGCAGCAGGATTTTTCATTTAAAACTGTTTAAGTTCATTTTTGTTGAACAAAGGCGACTAAACAATATCCGGACCATATTTTGTATTTATCAGGTAATCAATTTAATAACAGTTATTCCGATCAGGGGGGATTTAAATTTTGTAGCGTTTTGATACAATGCATTGTTTCATAATGATTCACTTCTTAACTTTACATTGAGTTGGAGAATAATTAGAATCATATTGCGGATGAGCGCTGAACGGTCTGAAAATATTTTGATTGTCGATGATGACAAGGATGTCCTTTATACTGCAGGCCTTGCTTTTAAAAGACTTTTTAATAAAGTTGATCTTATCGATTCTCCGTCCCTATTACCAAAGTACCTGGCAAGGAATAAATATGCCGTTATACTGCTGGATATGAATTTTTCGAGGGGCGTGACATCTGGCCGGGAAGGTCTGTTATGGCTTGAAAAGATCCGTCAGATGGATCCTGATGTTCATATTCTTGCTACAACAGCATATGGAGAAATTGACCTTGCCGTTCATAGTATGAAGCTTGGAGCTTCTGATTTCATTTCAAAACCGTGGAATAATATTCAACTGATCAATACTGTCATTAAACTATTAAATAAAGATAAGGAGAGGCATAATGAAAATGATCGCTTATCAGGCAATTCCAGTGTGGTTAGATCCAGTAGAAGCACCTATCCTGATTTAATTTGTAAGTCAGCTATAATGTCATCTGTTCTAGAAACCATAAGGACCGTTGCTCCGACTGATGCAAATGTGCTTATAACTGGAGAAAACGGAACAGGAAAGGAGGTAGCTGCATGGACCTTGCATTGCGAGTCACTAAGGAAGGAGCGTGAATTTGTTCATGTTGATCTGTGTGCCATTCCCGAAACTCTGTTCGAGTCAGAATTATTCGGGCATACACGTGGCGCTTTCACTGATGCGAAGGACGAAAGGGCAGGGAGATTTGAGTCAGCATCTAATGGAACCCTCTTTCTTGATGAAATAGGAAATCTCACCCTGCCTTTGCAGGCAAAGTTGCTGACGGTACTTCAGAGAAGGGAAATAATAAGGATAGGCAGTAACAAACCAATTCCGATAGACGTCAGATTGATTTCAGCCACCAATATGGCTCTTTATGAAATGGCCGAGGCATTTCTCTTCAGACAGGACCTTCTTTACCGCCTTAATACAGTTGAAATTGACTTGCCCCCCCTTCGTGAAAGGAAAGAAGATATCATACCCATAACTTATCATTATATTAATATCTTCTCAGAAAAATATGGCCGGCATGGTATTATTATAAATGAAAATGGGTTTCAGAAACTTATGGATTACAACTGGCCGGGAAACATAAGAGAGCTTTCTCATTCTATCGAAAGGGCAGTAATTCTCAACAGGAGCGGGAAGCTCACTGCAGAGGATTTTGTACTTAACAATAGGGCCAGGTCATCCCCTTTGAAGGAAGTACCCACTGTAAGTGTGAAGGATTATGAAATGAAGGCTGTCAGCAACGCTCTTATCAAAAATAAGGGGAACCTTTCAAAAGCAGCTCAGGAACTTGGAATCTCAAGAAGCACTCTTTATAGGAAGATAGCGCATTTCGGACTGGATAATTTATGCTGATTCCCTTTTGTTACGGAGTTAAAATCTGTTTAAATATGAAAATTAGAGGATTTGGGATCATACAGAATGTATGGAGATTTATTTCAAATTTGGGAATTGGAAAGGGCAACTCCCGCCTGACCCCCAGGACAGCTATGCTGAGCAATCAGCTTAATTTCCTTTTGTTCATCTCGACATTTCTCCTTCTCCTTTTTACCATCATTACACAGATTTCAATTAACGATCAGATGTCTGTAGGTACTTTCCGTGTCTTTATGACCCTGCTTTTAAGTATAATTAATTTGCTTTTAGCCTGGTGGGGGTTTACAAGATCCAGCATGATTTCCCTGATCTTTCTGCCTTCAGTCATTTTCCTCCTAATACCTACATTTATGGGATATGTTGAGGAAGAAGGATTCACTTACTATCCATACATTGTTGTTGGAATTTCAGTTGTACCTCAGATTTTGATTAATCCACGGAAAGAGAAATTACTCTTCTGGTCTGCACTTTCGTATTTTTTTATCCTGGTTCTGGTAATTGATAAACTGATGGTCTGGTTTAGTCCGATAGATTATCCTATCATTCAAAGGATATATACATTTTATCCATATTATAAAATTGCTCCCATAGGTTTATTCCTTTTTATAAATGCAAATATCTATTATCTGAGGGCACTTAACTTCAGATTTGAAACTCAGCTTGAGGTCAAGAATAATGAACTTAACGACCATAATATTGAGCTTAAAGCACAAAAAGATGAAATTGAAAGGCAAAAAGATGAACTGGTTAAAAAAGAGATAAGTACCTGGCAGAAGCTGGTCAGTATCATCTCCCACGAAATATTGAATTCAGCTATCCCGATAACGAATCTTGCCGGAATGACCGGTCAGATGCTTGAAGATGATTCCGGATCTGTTCTGAGGCCAGGCCTTTTACAGGAAGAAACCTTGGAGGATATACATCACAGTCTGAAAATTATTGAGAGCCGTACTCAAGCTTTGATAAATTTAGTAAGAGCAACAAAAAACATTAATACTGTACCTAAGCCCAATTTCAGGGATTTCCGAATCGCAGAACTTTTTGAACGCATAAAGATACTATATCAGGCCAGATTCAAAGAAAGGAACATAAAATTTTCTTCCTCGGTTGATCAACCAGGACTGACCATAAACGCTGACTTGGAATTGATAGAGCAGGTAATAATTAACCTAATACAGAATTCAATTGATGCGATGTGGGAGACCCCTAACCCTGAACTTATCCTTTCTGCTGTAGATGATTCCGGGCATATTCAGATTACAGTTTCCGATAATGGCCCCGGGATAAAGGAAGAAGAGATCGGTAAGATATTTCTGCCCTTTTATTCTTCAAAGCCAAACAGCTCAGGTATCGGTCTAAGCCTTTCGCAACAAATCATGGGTTTGCATCACGGGAGGCTTGACCTCGTAGCTGGTCAGAAAAGTGGAGTGAAATTTGTAATGATATTTTGAAAACAGTATTATCTATCTGCAAAAGCCGGAAACCATGACCATACTTAGCCAGTTAGATTGTGCGTAATGATCTTATTAATGTCTCTCATTAAATCAAGGTTAGATATTTGATCAAATTCCGCTACAACCCGGCCTCCGGAATTTTACCTCATCCCCTGAAAAATTTATAATTAATTGTAAATGGGATGCGACCAGGCATTGCCTGATATTATTATTGAAAGTTTACAGGTCCAAGATACTTATCAAGCCAGGCCAGCACCTCCTTAATATATTCAGCCCTTGGCGGGATATGGTCCGTCTCGTATAGTATGAGACGTTTGTGTTCCTGTAGTGTACCGAGCAGGTCGAACAAGGGTCGCGACGAAGTCTCAGGTGAAAAAATAACGTCATATTTACCATTCAGTATGAGGGTTGGGGTCACTACCCGCCTTACATAGCTCATACTGTTTGCCTCTGGACGTCCGACATCCACCAGACCACCTGCCACAAGAATGCTTGCTGCAAATCGATCCTCTACTGCGGTTATTATTGGGCCTATATGTCCTCCCCAGCTCATTCCCATATATGCGAGCTTACTACTATCTATTTCCGGACGGGTCTGAAGGTAATCTATGCTACGGCGCAGGTCTTTTACCTCCTGAACCAGTAACTCTGTGTAGGCGTAAGTGTGTGAGTTTTCAGGAACCTGCAGTGTAGCAATGTACTCCGGCCCTCCACGCTCGAAAGTCCCCTTATAGACTGGATAGAGTACAGCCCGACCGTTCCTCAACAGGTATGAAAGGAACATTGTGAATTCGTAATAACTCTCCAGTTCCTCACTGGAGGGCATCCAGGCCGAGGCATCCCCGGGGAAGTAAATCACCGTCTGATAAGGTGGAGGAGTGTTGCCAGGCAGGAAAAGATGAGCCAATACCCTCTCTTTCCCATAAGCTGCATTAAAAGACACTCTTTCATGTATCCACCCTTCAGGGCTTTCTGTTTTCGACTCTATCGTTGGATTCAATCCCTTTTGATCATAAGCAAATTGTTCCTTGTAAATGTTAAAGGTAGCGTCAGAAACTGGCGGAATTGAACGGAAATCCACCTCATTCTCTGGTGTTCGGGATCTGAATGCAGCTTTGGGAATGGAATCAGGATGTGTATATTTTGCCAGCCTGAATCCGTTTCTGGGAGACCTATCCATTGCGGGCGCCTGACGTTCATTTCCGAACTCATAAGTATTGTCTTCCCAACTCCCCCCTCGAATGACCCTTCCTTCAATAGTTTCGTTCAAACACCACTCCCTGACGTTTCCAGCCATGTCATAAGCTCCATAGGCAGTTACCCCGGGCATACTTCCAACCGGTACCGGCCCCTTACCTCCGAAGTTGGTAAATGGTGCAAAGATGCCGAAGCCACCGAGCTGAGGCCACTGTATCATAGGAGTTTGAGCTCCTCTTGCGACATTCCAGTGTATGGAGGTTGGAAGGCTCATGCCTTTCCATTCTGCATAAGCCGCGGCCTCATACCAGCTAATCCCGGACACAGGGTAGTCCCCCTGCAGCTCCGGATAGTCACTTCCAATCCAGGTGGAAGGGCCAGGCCGTCCAGTCTTATCCACAAACTCTCCAATTGCCTTCTCCCAGCTTAGGTTCCCTCCTTTTTCCTTGAAAGGATACTTCCAGTACTCCTTATTCCGGTAACCTCCGGCATCCACAAATGTCTTAAATTCTCTGTTCGTTACTTCATAGCGGCCCATGAAAAAATCTCCCAAGGTTCCGATTTCAGTTTCAGTGGCCGGAATCCGGACCATCCCGGCAGCCAGACTATCTTTCCTGTCCATAGTACGCGCCAGATTGTAACCGCTTATCATATCATCCCCGCCGACATTCCAGCTGGAAGCAGCTGCCATAACAGTATCGTAACCCTCTTTCTCCAGCTTCCAGCGGAAAATCCCTATAGGCACACGGACTCCCTTCAGAGGGGTAATCCCTAGGAAGGTCCATTCTGCTTCAGGATGCACATATTCCTTCATGAATACCTTAGCTCCCGGAGGTTCAGTGATAACATCTATGTTCCTTGAACACTGATGAATGAGAGCTGCCAAAGTAGTGTCCTTTCCCAGAATTGCCTCTGCCTGAACAGCCAGGTGATAAGGATCCACAAGGTTTCGCCAAACATCGTTTTCCCCTATCATGCGTTCAATTTCTGGCATCGCTACTCCTCTTGCCCATCTGATCTTAGCTTGCCTTTTATAGAACAATACTGCACCAATGATAATAAAAACAAGGAGTAAAGTGACTATAGAGATCCCTGTCCTGGCCAGATTAAACTTCTTTCCAGCCTTACCGGTTTCTTCCATCTTTATAGTGTCTGTCCTGAAAGCTTCTTCGATTACACCATTATCAACCTGATCTAAAGTCAAAAGCATTTGCACTACCTTGCACAGCTTACTTATATGTATCTCGAGAGGAGGAGTTAAAGCATCCAGCCAATGGACATCACTGACATAATATTCAAGTTGTTTTGACATGGGAACATCCTCCAGACGAAGCGGTATAATAGCCAATCCATGATGGACTGCTCTATCGACTTCTTTAATGACCTGATTTGAGTGGTTTGAATTTGAGGAATAGATCAGTACGAATACTTTAGATTCTTTAATAGCATCGATAATTGCTTCTGCAAAGGAAGCTCCTGGGGTAATATCACGCGGTGCCACCCAGCAGCGGATTCCTCTTTTTTCCATTATCGAACAAACGGCATCCGCAGCGTTTTTATCCTTATGGGAATAACTTATGAAGACATCGTGGGCCATGTCCGACTCTGTTTTCTATATTCTTGATTATATAGTTCATTATCAAAGATAAAGCTTTACAGGACCAAAAACAAAATATTTATTCTGAGTAGTCAGGAGATATTTAAAAAAACCCGGACATATTTATTATTTCGCTTATGCCTAATTAATGACAGTGGGGCTGGCTATTTCTTCTGGCTGTTACCCAATGAGAAAAACCCTGTAGAAATATTAAAATCAGGACCGTCACGATCCACGCAGTTCCGATCCCACTTTTGAATCGCAAAGTGAGACATGGACAAACAAAAAATATAGAAATAATGAATTAAAAAGATAAATTTGTTTGACCACTTTTTACTGAGGGAATACTCTTTTTAAATCAACGACTTCAATGTGGTCAGTTTACTCTGGCGGAATGTGGTAAGATTGACTGGTATATGCAGGTTTTTAAACATCTAAATAATGAATGATACTCCCATATTACAGGCTAAGGAACACAAACAACGCTTATTATCATTGGATACTTTACGTGGATTTGATATGTTCTGGATCATTGGAGGAGGAGCCTTGATCGAAGGACTTGCGAAGTGCTTCCCGGTTCCATGGCTTCAGATATTCGCAGGACAAATGGAACATTCTACCTGGGCAGGTTTCAGTTTTGAAGATCTGATATTTCCTTTATTCATGTTTATTTCCGGTGTCACCATTCCTCTTGCAGTACTTTCAAAACTTGAAAAAGGTATTTCCAAAAAGGAAGTGATTTTAAAAATTGCCAAAAGGATGTTCATCTTGATTTTCTTAGGTGTCATTTTTAATGGAGTATTACGAAGTGGCTTTTCAAACGCAAGGTATGCAAGTGTACTTGGACAGATAGGGATCTCATATTTTATTGCTTCACTCATTATTATCTACACCAGATCGGTTAAAGCTCAATTGTTCTGGCTTGGTGGATTGCTTGTTGTCTACGCTATTGTTCAATTGCTGATACCAGTACCAGGGATCGGGGCCGGAGTTTTGACTCCATCGGGTTGCATAAATGGTTATATCGACCGGTTGTTTTTGCCTGGCAGACTGGCTTATGGCGCGGATGCGGAAATGATTTCCGGTCAGGGGATTTTCGATGCGCTGGGGCTACTATGTATAATTTCAGCAACCGGTGTTACACTGATGGGCTACTTTGCCGGGCGAATTTTACTTCAAAAAGATTCATCGCCTCAAAAGAAACTTCGTTTTTTAGTTGCAATCGGGATCGGGCTTATTGTGCTCTCACTTTGTATGAGCCCATTTTATCCTATTATAAAAAAGTGCTGGACATCAACTTATAATTTGTTTTCAGGAGGCATCAGTTTTCTTTTGCTTGCCTTATTTTATTTAATCATAGATGTTTGGGGTTATAAGAAGTGGACTTTGTTTTTCAGGGTTATAGGCATAAATTCTCTTTTCATTTATCTGATAGTAACAGGCAATTTGCTGAATATTAATTCCACAACTACATCATTGATCGGTTGGATTATAAATCCTGTGGGAGAAAATTCCGGTCAATTAATGTTGACAATTGGTAATATAGCCCTTGCCTGGCTTTTGCTTTATATTATGTACAGAAAAAATATTTTAATTAAGGTATAGTACAATGAAGATAACACAAAAATTAGTAGCTTTTTTAATTTTAATAGCCCTCTTCAGTTTCAGTGCGAAATCTGCCAATCGGCCTGAAGAAAAGGTGTTCCGTGGATTTATGATTGATGCTCCCAGAGCTGTCGAAACTATTGAATATTATTTCAGGCTTATTGACTTTTGTCAGGAAGAAGGTCTTAATTCCATTATTTTCCGTCTGACAGACGACCAGGGATCGGCATATCTTTTCACTTCTCATCCAGAACTGAATATGTGTGAAGGCGCTTTCTCGGCAAGAGAACTGAAGACTATAGTTGATTATGCTCAAAACCATGGCATAGAAATGATCCCGGAGATAGAATCCTTTGGCCATGCCAGGTACATAATTCAAACAAAAAGATATAAGTTTCTGAATGATGGACCCGCCGGGGAAGATTTCAACGCCCTTTGCCCTGTTAATGATTCAACCCTAACGCTGATGAAAGACCTATATAATGAGGTCGCTCCTATTTTCCCGGGTCAATATTTTCATATCGGATGCGATGAAGTAAATTGGGGGGCTGGCGAGTTGTCAAAGAAAGCATTGGAAACAAAAAGCAAACCTCAGATATGGGCAGAATATGTAAATAAACTGAATGGCTACATAAAGACTACCGGGAAACAAACAATTATCTGGGGCGATGTTCCTTTGTACAACGAACCTGAAGTGCTTGATCTGCTTGATAAGGACATTGTAATTATGGACTGGAATTATTGGGAAACCGACAAAGAAAAAATTCAGAGTTTAGCTCAAATGGTTTTAAGCAAAGGTTTTAAGCTGATGGGTTGTCCGGCTGTCAATTGGTGCGCCTGGGGACCCCGCGTGGGTGAAAAACAATTTCAGAATATTAATGCTTATGCCGAAGTATATGGAAATATTAACGACCCGGATAATCTGGGCATATTTCTCTCCAACTGGGTCCCTAAGCGTTACCTTCAGGGCAGCCAGTGGGACACTTACACCATTGCTGCTGAGATTCTTAAGAACAAAGGCGATTATCATTTTATGGATGCTATTCCTCAATTTGTTAACAACCATTTCGGAGTGAAGTATGATGTAAACTGGGAAAAGATATTCACGACAATTTATAAAGAAACTCCGGAATGGGGCTGCGGACAGGACGACAGTCTTAAATTTTTCTGCTGGCATTCGGAAAAGGATATAAAAGATATTGTGTCAGCAGACAAGCATCTGACAAGTAAGTTCAGTGAAATATCCGGTCTGCTTAAAACCTGCAAAAGAGAAGCAACCAGGAACCTGCATGATCTTGACGATCTTATTTTAACAGTAGATTTTATGGAATACAACTACAACCGGCAGAATGATTTGCTCAACTTTATTCATTCAAAAAAAACAGATATTAAATCAGTTGAAACTTATTTGAAAAAAGTTGCCCGGGAGGATCAACAAATGCTTTCAGGAATAAACCAGGCATGGAGTGTTGGCAGGCGATCCAACCCGAGCACAACTGACAAAGATTTCATGTTGTCGTTTAATCTTGCCTCAGCATATTCAAAACATTTAAACGAAAACCAGGGTGAGTTTATGAAAATATTGCTGGAAATTAATAAATGAAGAATAGTTAATAGTGAATTATTAGTATGATGTGGCTCATTAATTCAACAAAGATAACCACCGGGAAAAATCATAATACAATCATTTCATCGCATTCATCAAAATCACAGATTTCTTTATCTTTCCTGAAAAGGACTCTTCTGTGGGCAATTGAGAGACACTTAATATAGTTTTTGATATGTTTAACCTTCTTTGGATCCTTAACGACTAAAGGAATCACACCGATAGATCTGATATCGCCTTCCTTATTAAAATCTCTTTCACATACATAATACATTTCCTGATTAATTTCCAATGGTTCTCCTTCCTCCGGGTAGTTGACAACCGCCATAGATGGTAAAACAGTATTATCAATAACATTGAAAATCTTAATTTCTCTCATTGCATTCTATTATAATTATTGAATGAACATTGTTCAGAAAAATATCTTTTTAAGATACTGCGGCCACACCAATAAACATTGCAAGCGAAATCCATAGCGTAAGATCTCTGTCGGGAAATTTCAAACCGGATTTCATAAAATGACTGATATGGCTATTATTCTAACAACAATTTGATTTTGATTCCGAACACCCACAAACAGGTTCCGAATTCCTGAGAATCCCATTAATGATACCGGCAGCACATCCAACCCCTGAATTCACTGATATAGCCTGAACAGGACAATTTAAGGCACAGGCACCACATTCCATACAGTAATCTCTTCTTACGATGTGAGCTTTTTTACCAGATAGTTCAAATACTTCATGCGGACATACTTTAATGCACATCCCACAACCGTTACATTTATCTTCACATAGGGTAAGTGTCACAACATCGGATAAATAAACTAAGTCCTTCATAAGTGTTTTTTAAATTAGTTTTCCTATTACCTGTAATATTATTCCAATCACTGCGAAACTTATCTGTAATGGTACAAATAATTTCATTTCCTTCCTGACTCCTGAGAGTGATGTATAGGTTGAAGAGCCTGTAAAATTCATAGCTGTGAAGGATGAAATTGCCCCGACGATAAAAAACCATGAAATAATGACAAAGGGATTATATGTTGATAAAGCAAGGAATAAGTAGCCGAGGAATATTAACATACCTGAAAAAAAGCCCTTCAGTGAAAAATACCGTCCGGGAATATATGGAAGAAACATAGGGGTAATAACAATACCCGCAAAATATGCCATAAATACTGTAATGATAGTGGGACCTCCCTGGCCTGAAAAGTCCTTGTAAGATATGCCATTGGTACTTAATCCGGATAACAGGAACAGTATGAACAATGCTCCAAGAAGATAAAACTTCCCATGCATAAAGTCGTTCGGAATAAGCTTTATTCTGTCAGTAAAACCGAATTTCACCTTTCTCATATCCTTGTCAGCGCGATATCCATTGTTTATAAATTTCTTGATATCTGAAGCCCGAACCGGACCATAATGAACGTTGAATCCTGTTTCTTCCTTTATCTTGTGTGCTGCTACTCCTGTGGCTCCCAATTGTGGTAGGATTAACCTTCTATGGTTTACTATTCTTTCAAGAGAGACCTTTTTTATCCTGTCAACCAGTTCACTGGTACCGAAAGTACCCTTACCTGCAGCACACCAAACATTTACTCCCTTTGTGTCGAGTACCAGTAACCATCCGTCCATTCCTGAAAGATTTTTTCGTACATGATCAAAGGTCAGTTTATAATTGGCTGTTACAAAAACATCAGAACCGGGTCCCGGTGATCCTATTGCATAAAGTCCTGGAGATACACTGTAATTATCCCGGTTAAAACCCCATCGGACCATTACTGCTCCCCAGAAATCTGAAGCTTTTAATTCAGAAGAAATCTGCGGGAAAGGAAATTCTGTAATTCCTGCTTTACCTAAGGTATAAGACTTGTTCATGTATTTCTACTAAGCTAACATAGTATTTCAACTGTCCTTATCTCCTTAAAAAATATCTCAAACATTTGAAGGTATTCCTGGATTTTACTGCAATTAAGGCAGCAACTTATTTTCGGACCGCCAATTTCTCTCTTTATCAATCCCAGATCCCTGAGTTCTTTAAGATGCTGTGAGATTGTTGTTCGTTCGAGTAGTATATAATCTGAAATATCGCCTGAGATACAGGATTTTGTTTCAGCAAGAAATTTCAGGATAGCCAATCGTGCCGGATGAGAGAGAACCTTTGAGAACTTTGCTAGTTCCTGATCGGATTCGTCAAAATGTTCTGCTTAATTCATAATCTTAATTCTAATGTCGTAAACATACGACATTTTATTTTATTTTCAAAATAACTTCAACATAAAATATATTTCATCCTATTTATGCTGGCTGTAATTTGTAAAAGATGATGCTTGACCTGTTGAATAACCTGAAGATGCAGCAAACTCAATTTCCGAACGTCATTGACTTAAAAAGCTATGCTCTTTTTGACAGGCAAACCCGAATAAAAAAAAACGATAAAAACCTATGTTAAGAAGATTAAATCTAAAAATATTTGTTGTCCTGGTGATTCTCTTTTTAGCGTATTTTGAAGAAAACTCACATGGGCAGGGAAATTCTCTGGTTACCTTATATAATGTTTCTGTCCGTATAGATCCTGTTATGAACCTGATTGAAAGCAGGACTGAAATTCAAAATCCCGGAGATTCGTGTTTTATAATTACCAGGAGCCTTAAAATAAATAGAATTATTGCTGACGGGAGAAACATTCAATTTCAACAGGTACCATCCCAATCGTCAGATAATTCAATTGAGATAACAGTTCGGACAGCTTCACCACGCAATATTATATTTGAATATTCAGGACAGATATTGCCTGATTCTTTCCCCAGGTCAGTTAGTAACCTTAATATGATCCGACCAGGACTAGTTGAATTATCTGACTATATTGACTGGTATCCAAGAATGAAGAACTATTCTCCGTTTAACTTTGAATTGAATCTCAGCATGCCGGCGTCATATTTAGCTGTAACAAACGCCGGGCTGAGCATACAGGATTTTAAAAAAAGTCAGGTCCTGACAAAATGGGTATCATTTTCACCTGTTAACAGGATCACTCTCTTTGCAGCAACTGACCTGAAGAAAGCAATTATTGAAAAGGGCGGAATGACTGTTGAAATTTACTATTCTAAACTCCCTGTTTCCTATGTCGATTCTATGAAGAACAGTCTCCTGAAAGCAATGGAACTTCTAACAGATCTGTACGGTTCAACCGGATCCTCCTCAGTGGTCCGCCTTATTTATTCACCACGTCCGGCAGGGGCATATGCACGCGCACCAATAATCTTTGTTTCTGAGAATTATGCATTGGAGCAATTATCGCAGAAGTATGGAATGGCACGGGATTTCAGGCTTAATGCGCATGAAATTGCACACTATTGGAGTCGTGCTAGTACATCCACCCCTGATGACTGGCTTAATGAAGGACTTGCTGAATTTTCTGCACTTCTGATGGCGGAGAAAATAATAGGCCATGATTTTTATAAAATTCTTCTTGACGAATACCTCGATCTTGTCAATAGCAGCATTGCAGAAACTTCAATTGCTGAAACTACCAGTGATTCAAGAGACAGGGAAATTAATCGCTATTACAGGCCAACACTCCTACTTAATGATTTAAGACTTAAATTCGGGGACGAGAAAATGAAAGAATTCATAAGAAGCTTGTATGTTCATTTTAAATCAGCTGGAACAGCTACAACAACAATATTCCTTGAAGAGATTGAAAAAAACTATGGGAAAGAGACAAGAGATTCATTTTCAAGCGCTATTTATACGAAGAACTGGGGTGCAAATAAAATCAACCCGGAAATTTATTATAACCCTGCAGATAGTATATTTATTGGAAAATGGATTGGTCCGTTAACTCAATTTGGTTCCACTACCAGCTTCGTTATGAATTTAAATGTTAAGGGGGGAAAGCTTATTGCACTACTCGACAGCCCTGATCAGAATGTAATGGGTATTCCGGTATCTGAATTAAAGATATCAGGTGACTCAATTTCGTATAAAATTGGTGTCGCTTCTGCATATTTCAGGGGTATCATCAAGCATGACGGGAAGGTTATTAGCGGGGTATTTACTCAAAGAGGGGATAATTATCATTTGGATTTATTTAAAAAAGAGGAGCCATGATCAAAACTTCATTTAAAAAAAAAATGTTCCTTTATTACTGGTTTGAAACCAAAGAAACATTAATATAATTTATGATGAACACGGTTCGTAGAATCACTGTAATAGTTCTGATTATCCTAACTGTTTTTCTTTCAATAACATCACTGGCGGGAGGGATTGCCCTGGCTGCAGGATTAAATGCTCCGCCGGCGGAACAGTTGAATGGATCAATCTTTAAAGATTTTACTATCCCGGGGATTGTTCTGACTTTGTTTGTGGGAGGCAGCGCTCTCTTTGCAGCTATATTACTTATAAGAAAGAACGTATTTGCATCTTTATTTTCGGTTTTAACCGGTATTATAATTATGTCTTTTGAATTTGTTGAAATCCTGGTTATAGGGTCTCCCGAAGGAATAGCCAGAAATCTCCAGCTGTTCTATTTTGGAATCGGATTTATAATCTGTATTTTAGCTCTTGGCGTCTGGTTCATTGATTTATTAACAATTCAATAAATGGGAGAAAAAGGTAATTATCATCGGTGCCGGTATAGCCGGTCTTTCAGCAGGATGTTATGCCAGGATGAATGGCTATGACGCTGAAATATATGAAATGCATTCTTTACCTGGTGGGCTTTGTACTTCATGGAAAAAAGGAGGATATACTATTGATGGTTGTTTACACTGGTTAACGGGTTCTGGTCCGGCAGACAGCTTTTACCAGATATGGAATGAGCTTGGCGCTATACAGGGCCGGAAAATTCACGATAGTGAGGAGTTTTATCGTTATTCAGGGAGTGATGGCAGGACCTTCATCCTATATTGTGATGTTGACCGTCTTGAAAAACACATGAAGGAACTTTCTCCGGCTGATACTGATACTATCGAATTGTTTTGCCGGCTGATTAGAAAATTTTCAAAATTCAGACCTCCCCAGGACCAGGCATATGAATTATTCAATTTCTTCGATATTATTAAAATGATCTTTAAAATGAGACCATATATGAAGGACTTTAATTTTTGCAGCAATATCACAATGAAAGAGTTTGCAGAAAGGTTTAAAGATCCACTATTACGTGAAGTATTTCCAATGTCACTTTCTGAAAAAGAAATGAGCCTGTTTGCCCTGGTTATTACAATGGCCCTTTTAAATAACAAAGCAGGAGGTTTCCCGGAAGGAGGATCACTGGCATTTGCCAGGGCTATCGAAAAGCGACTATTAAATCTTGGAGGAAAAATATTTTATGGTAAAAAAGTTGATAAAATCCTGGTCAAAGAAGGCAAAGCAATCGGAATAAGACTTGCAAAGGGCGAAGAAATTTTTGGAGATTATATCATTTCATGTGCAGATCTGCACACTACTGTAAATAAAATGCTTGAAGGCAAATATATTGAACCTCAGCACGATGAACTATTCCGGAATGAGAAGTTATATACTTCTTCGGTACAGGTATCATTTGGTGTTAATATGGACCTCTCAGGGGAACCTGATTGTGTCGCACAGGTTTATAAGCTTGATAAGCCGCTGTTAATCGGGAATCAGGAATCAGAATGGCTTATGGTGCGTAATTTTAATTTCGATCCTTCCCTGGCACCTGAGGGAAAAACAGTTGTTGAATCGACTTTTATGGTCAATAATTTTGATTACTGGGAAAAACTCTATAAAGATAAACCTGCATATAAAGCTGAAAAAGAAAGAATTTTGAAACTGGTTTCTGAGGAGCTTGAGAAAAGATATCCCGGTTTTATTTCGCGGATTGAAGTATCTGATGTACTCTCTCCCATGACATATGTCAGGTATACAGGAAATTACAGGGGATCTTATATGACATGGGTGATGACTCCCGGATTAATGAAACGGCACAGGATGGTTAAAAAAACACTTCCCGGTTTAGAAAATTTCTGGCTCTCAGGAATGTGGGTCCAGCCTCCGGGAGGAGTGCCTACCGGTGCAAAAACCTCACGTGATGTGCTTCAGATCATATGCCGGAAAGACAAGAAAAAATTCAGGGCTGATGCCAGCATAGGTTAAGATGTATTATCACTTATCGGTCAGCGGATGATACTATATATTAAGGAAATACCTGGCCTTTTCTGTTAATAAATCAGGATAAAATACTCATTACCATAAGGATATTCAGGCCTTGCCATCTTTAATATTTTTTAGTTATTTATCTTTTTATTACTTTGAATTGTTCCAATTCACCAGATTGTTTTACAAATTCAATAATATATAAGCCATATTCATATTTTGAAAAATCGAGTTGCTGTACTGGTGAATTAACTTTTTCTTTTTTCAGAAGCACGCCTTGAGAACTTATGATATTAATTGTCTTATAATTATCATTCTTGTATTCAATATTAAGTATATCCGATAAAGGATTGGGGTATATTGATATTTCTTCTGATTGAATGTCATTAAAACCAGTTGTACTGTGGAAATACAAAATATCCATTCCATATCCCGTACCTGAGCAATTTGTTGCAAAAGCCCTGATATGGTAAGTTACTCCATAGGTTAAATCAGTAATTGTGCTTGTAAATGAACCTGTTGATATGCCATCTGATGATTTTGAATCATCGATAGTTGGATTTGCATCGATACTCCAACAAACACCTCTTTCAGTAATATCCGCACCACCATCGGAGGTGACGTTTCCACCACTTTCTGCCGTAGAAATGGTAGCTCCTCCTAGGATGGCTGTTGAAACTGTCGGTTTCAAGGCAATTATAATGTTTAACGTTCTTTCTGTACTCGTACCGCATGAATTGCTTGCAGTCACAGAAATGGTCCCTCCTGCTGACCCTGCGGTAGCTGTTATTGATGCTGAATTGGAACTGCCGCTCCATCCTGACGGTAATGTCCAGGTATAAGAGGTTGCTCCCGTAACAGGTGAAATACTATAAGACTGGGACGACCCCTGGCAAACTGTTGTCGATCCGGTTATTGAGCCTGGCTGGGTAAGAAGGGCAGTAACTGAAACAGTCAATGTCCTTGGGGTACTTGCTCCACAGGAATTATTTGCTGTAACTGAAATGGTCCCTCCTGCTGACCCTGCAGTAGCTGTTATTGATGCTGAATTAGAACTGCCGCTCCATCCTGATGGTAATGTCCAGGTATAAGAAGTTGCTCCCGTAACAGGTGAAATACTATAAGACTGGGATGACCCCTGGCAAACTGTTGTCGATCCGGTTATTGAGCCTGGCTGGGTAAGAAGGGCAGTAACTGAAACAGCCAATGTCCTTGGGGTACTTGATCCGCAGGAATTATTTGCGGTAACTGAAATGGTCCCTCCTGCTGACCCTGCAGTAGCTGTTATTGATGCTGAATTAGAACTGCCGCTCCATCCTGACGGTAATGTCCAGGTATAAGAGGTTGCTCCCGTAACAGGTGAAATACTATAAGACTGGGACGACCCCTGGCATACTGTTGTCGATCCGGCTATTGAGCCTGGCTGGGTAAGAAGGGCAGTAACTGAAACAGTCAATGTCCTTGGGGTACTTGATCCACAGGAATTATTTGCTGTAACTGAAATGGTCCCTCCTGCTGACCCTGCGGTAGCTGTTATTGATGCTGAATTAGAACTGCCGCTCCATCCTGACGGTAATGTCCAGGTATAAGAAGTTGCTCCCGTAACAGGTGAAATACTATAAGACTGGGACGACCCCTGGCAGACTGTTGTCGATCCGGTTATTGAGCCTGGGTCCGGTGGTGCTGGTGAAACAGTTATGCCAAGGCTTCGGGCAGGACCTGTGCCGCATGAATTTATTGCAGAAACGGTAATATCACCTCCTGAGGCACCCGCCGTGACATTTATTGATTCATTGGTGGAACTACCGGTCCATCCCTGAGGCAAAGTCCAGGCATATGAAGTAGCACCGGAAACCGAAGCAATGGAGTAACTCTGTGATGATCCCGGACAGACCGTTGTGTTACCTGTTATTGTACCTGGCAGCACTGGTGAGTTACACGATATAGTAAATCTGGTATTACTTACATCTGATGTACTTCCCTCTGTTTCGCTGATCCTGACAATGCAATTAGTCGAAGCCGTGTTAGGAACAGTCCATATATATGAGCCATTATTTTCTGTACTCGCAACAACATCATTCCATGTAATCCCATTGTTTATGGAATACTCAATATGTACGTTCCCAACTGAACCTGTTGTTGTCCAGGTTATATTATGGATAGAGTTTACCTCCCAGTTTTCACCGCCATTTGGTGAGGTCAGAGTAATACCAGACTGGTTACTGGTGTTAGGGTAGATGATATACGAATATGCGACATTCCCATTAGATTGAACGTAATCGACAGTTGCCTCAGTTGTTGTAACTGAAATTCTTAGATGTCCTGCATTGGGAAGAATTTTGTGTGTAAATGAATTGCTCTCATTATATATTCCGCTAAATCCTGAACCCGTCATACTCGGTGAAGGAAGTTCCTGATATACAATGCCATCCAGAGATTCATAGACAAATTGATGATCATGTCCGTGGAAGTAGGCACTCACACCATTTTGCACCATTAACTGGTGAATAGGGGTGGTCCCAAAATCAGCCACACTTCTGTGACTTGAAAATCCTTCCGAACCGTCTGCATTTTTTCCTCCCCACTCGAAATATGGTGCTGCACCTGCACCTCCCCTTACATATCCCGGACCAACTCCGGCTACAGTTAAGTTAGGAATTCCACCTGTCATCTGATGTGAAAAGACAAATTTATATTTGGCATTACTGTTCTGAATGGTTTGTTTGAACCAATTGAACTGTTTTTTACCCAGGGTCCAGCTCCACTGGTCTCCATCCTGAACATCATCCGTGCCTTCTCCGGCTGCACCCGGAGCATAGGGCAGATTCATTGTATACTGAAATGGGTCAATAACTACGAACAATACATCTCCCCAGGTCCAGGCATAGTAGTCTTCCCTGTATTGGTCTCCATAGGCAGATGCGTTGATCGATGACAAAAGATCATCATTCCCGGAATAGAATTCATCAGGGATTGGTGTCGGATAATATGCCTTTCGGGCCTGAATACTGGCGAGGGCAATACTAAAAAGATCATCAAAGTTCCACCCCTCCTCGTTTTCATGATTACCGGACGAAAGGAATATAGGAATAGAAGGTCCTATAGCACCCATATACAATGGGCTACGGTAGGCTAAATATTTATTGTTGACTGCACTTTGAGATGTTGCGCCATCAGGGCAGAAGGTGTCGCCAAGGTCTATGTTGAAATCAGGCATATCGTTTTTAACATTTACCATTGTCTGTTGATGTATGGTATTGAACTGGGCATGTGAATCAGAAGTAATTGTGAACTTAAATGGACTGCCTTCTGACCTTTGGGTTTCGAAAGAATGCTCGTCTCTCATGACCCATGACCCACCTGAAATACGATATTGCATCCTGTAATAGTATCGTGTATTAGCTGATAGCCCAGAGATTACTACTTCATGAGGCTGATTACCATTGGCAGAAGTGATGGATGTCTGTTCCGTATAGAGTCCGGGAGAAGTTCCATATTCATAATAAAGCTCAATATTCTCATCCGGAACAATATTGATTGTAACAGATTTGTTGGTAGGACAACCCAGTAATTCTGTGCCGGTAAAACTTATGGTCTGAGCTGAAAGCTCATTCGTCAAATTTAGAACCGCTAATAATAAAAACAAAAGATATCCTGATTTTATCATTGTGGTAATTTCAAAGTCATAAAAGGAAATTTTACAATACCAGGTATTATCTTATAATCTGAAAAGTTATTTAATGACTAAAATTTAGTAAGAATTTGTTTATGAAGGTATTTCAAGCTGCCAGAAAAATCTATAATTATGACAAAATATCAAAAATGTCTGGCCAAGCCAATAATTTAGTTGACGAGTTAAAGGAAAAATAATCAGGCCTGTTATCAATGGTATATCATAGCGATTTTATTAATCCCTTTATTTTGATATACATGTGGTCGTGAAGGCGCTTCCTAAAATTATCTAGTATAAAAACAGAACCTTTCTATATTATAGAACAAATATTTTCTTTATTATTATAAAATAAAAACTTTCCATAATGGTTACAACTAAATTGTCTCTGGTTATCCTGATATTCCTTGTAGTATTAACAGGAAGCCCAAAATGCAAACAGTCTGATTCTGGAAATAATCCAAGAGACTTATCAATCGATCAGGGTTGGCAATTCATGAAAGCCAATCCGGCCGGAGCTGAAGAACCAGGTTTTGATGATTCGGCGTGGAGGACAGTTGATCTTCCTCATGACTGGAGTATTGAGAATTTTGCTGACAACGATAATGAAGAACACATCGGGCCATTTACCAAAACCAGCGAAGGCGGTATTGCCACGGGTCATGTTAAAGGAGGGACAGCCTGGTACAGAAAACATTTCATTGCTGATAATACCTATAGTAAGAAACAGGTTACCCTTTGCTTCGATGGTGTTTATATGATTGCCAGCGTGTGGGTAAACGGGAAAAAGGCAGGTGATCATTTTTATGGTTATACCCCATTTTCATTCAATATTACAGATTTACTTGTCCCTGGAAAAGATAATGTAATTGCCGTTGAGGTAAGAAACCCGGGGAAGAACAGTCGCTGGTACAGCGGATCAGGTATTTACCGTCATGTCTGGCTTACGGTTACAAATCCCATGAGGGTAGCTGAAAACGGCCTTTATGTCACTACTGCCATATCTTCCGAAGATAAGGCCAAAGTCCATCTCTCCGTCATCCTCAAAAACAGTGGAGCTGACAGCAAAAGGGCAAGACTGATTACTTATATCATTGATTCAGATTCAAGTGTTATTGATAAAACTGAGAATCCTGTAAATATAGAGGCAAATGGTTCACTTTCGGTTGAACAGACACTGAATATACTTCATCCCGCTTTATGGTCGACAGATAATCCACACATATACAGGGCCACAGCAGATGTGGTTATAAACGGTAAAATAATTGACAGTTATTCAGTACCATTCGGGGTAAGAACACTCAGCTTCAGTGCAGAAAAAGGCTTCTTGCTTAATGGTAGTCCTGTTTTGCTTAAAGGAGGATGCATGCATCACGACAATGGCCTTCTGGGTTCAGCAACGTATGACCGTGCAGAAGAACGCAGGGTTGAATTAATGAAAGCCAATGGATTCAATGCCATCCGGACCAGCCATAACCCTCCATCAAAGCAATTCCTCGATGCATGCGACCGGCTTGGTATGATGGTAATAGATGAAGCCTTCGATATGTGGGAACATCCGAAAAATCCGCAGGATTACAGTAATTATTTCAGGGCAAACTGGAAAAGCGATCTTCAATCGATGATCCTGCGCGACCGTAACCACCCGAGTGTTATTATATGGAGTATCGGCAACGAGGTATATGAACGGGCCGACACGTCGGGTCAACGTATAGCTCACCAGCTGGTTAATGTGGTTAAAGAGCTTGACAACACAAGACCCATCACAGCTGCAATATGCATGTTCTGGGACCATCCGGGATTGGGGTGGTCGGCTACAGAGCCGGCTTTTGCCAGCCTCGACATTGGTGGTTATAATTATATGTGGAGAGAATACGAAAACGATCATAAGAAATTCCCCGGACGAATCATGGCAGGCACCGAGTCTTTTCCTATGGAAGCATTTGAAAACTGGCAGCAGGTGGAAAAAGATCCATGGGTAATAGGCGATTTTGTATGGACAGGAATGGATTATCTTGGAGAATCGGGAATCGGGCATTCTTATTATGACAAAAAAGATGCAACGTTTAGTATGCCCTGGCCCTGGTATGACGCGTGGTGCGGAGATATTGATATCACCGGACAGAAAAAAGCTCAGTCTTATTTCAGGGATGTGGTATGGAACAGGAGTAAGCTGGAGATGGCTGTCCACGCCCCCATTCCGGAAGGTAAAAAAGAAGGTATATCTTACTGGGGATGGCCCGACGAGTACCAGAGCTGGACCTGGCCCGGTGAGGAAGGAAAGACATTGCAGGTATCAGTATATTCTCGTTGCAGGGAAGTCAGGCTGGAACTTAATGGCAAAGTGATAGGGCAGAAACCTGTGTCAGAAAAAACCCGGTTGACAGCCAAATTTGATGTACCTTACACTCCGGGAGAATTAAAAGCTGTCGGGCTCATTGACGGTAAGGAGGTTGCGACCAGGTTACTCAAAACTGCAGGGAAACCAGCTTCCCTGGTATTAATACCTGACAGGATCAAAATAAATGCCGACCGTAATGATCTGGCTTATGTTACAGTTGAAGTACGGGATAAAGACGGAAATCTTGTCCCTGATGCAGACGTAATCGTTAAATTCACTGTGTCAGGTAATGGAGAATTACTGGCTTCGGGAAACGCTGCACCAAATGATATGCAAAGCTTTCGCAAACCTGAATGCAAAACCTTCAACGGCAGATGTATTGCCATTATACGACCATTTTCGCAGGCCGGGTCAATAACTCTGAATGCTGAGGCAGAAGGGATTCCTGCTGCTTTGACTGAGATTACCACCCGGTAAACAGAATTATATGAAAACCCAGCTCAAACGTCGTGAATCTGAAGCATATTGTTTCAGAGCTGACGTCTCATGAACTGAAAAACTATCGACGCAATAATAACTAATCTTACATCATGATTAAACCAAAATTTTACGCAGTTAGCCTGATTTTCTTTGTTTTATTAACGGGAAGCACAGGATGTAAAAGGTCTGTTACCGGTGAAAAGTCAAGGACTATATCGTTCGATCAGGGTTGGCACTTCCTGAAAGCTGATCCAGCCGGAGCTGAAAAACCCGAATTTGATGATTCGGCATGGAGAACGATTGATCTGCCACATGACTGGAGCATTGAGGACCTTGCAGGTCAAAAAGATGACAGTGTTATCGGACCATTCTCCAAAGAATCCATCGGTAAAATGGGTACCGGTTATACAGTTGGAGGAACTGCATGGTACAGGAAAACTTTCATCGTGGATAATAACGACAGGAACAAGATAGTTTACCTGCAGTTTGACGGAGTTTACATGAACTCGGATGTATGGGTAAATGGCAACCATGTTGGGAATCATCCTTACGGCTACACTTCATTCTACTACGATATAACTCCATTCCTGAATCCCCCGGGGCAACAGGACATTGTTGCCGTACAGGTAAAAAACACAGGACTGAATGCCCGCTGGTACAGCGGATCAGGCATATACCGGCATACCTGGCTTACCATTGTAAATCCTGTTCATGTAAGCATCTGGGGTACATATATTACAACACCCGAGGTTTCTGAAAAAAATGCACAGGTAGAGATCAGCACTAATGTAACCAATGCAGGAAAAGATAAAGCCAATGTTAAAATTAAGGCTGAAATCCTGGATGCGTCAGGAAATATTGTCGGCACGGGTGAAGAAGAATCTGCTGTTACGGCTGGTAATTCTGCAGATATTAAACAAAGTATAAGTATCAGCAATCCGGCACTCTGGTCACCAGAAAATACAAATCTTTACCAGGCCCGGATAACCTTACTGACTGACAATAAAGAATCTGATAAATACACAACGACTTTTGGTATCAGAAGCATCCATTTTGATGCAAAAACCGGATTCACACTCAACGGTAAAAGTATAAAGCCGAAAGGGGGTTGTTTCCACCACGATAATGGTCCGCTGGGATCAGCAGCCATTGACCGTGCCGAGGATCGTAAGATAGAATTGCTGAAAAAAGCCGGATTCAATGCAATACGCTGCAGCCATAATCCACCCTCTCCCCGTCTGCTTGATGCCTGCGACCGATTAGGTATGCTGGTGATCGACGAGGCATTCGACATGTGGGAAAAATCGAAGATGGCAACGATGGGTGCCATGTTAGGTTTAAAAGGAACCGGCGATATTGTTGTGGATGATTATTCAAAATATTTCAGGGAATGGTGGCAGAAAGATATAAGGTCAATGGTGGTCCGCGACCGTAACCATCCCTCAATAATAATGTGGAGCATAGGCAATGAGATACCTGAGGCAGCAGATACTTCAGGACTTAGAATTGCAACAAATCTTGCAGGTGAAGTCAGGAAATATGATCTTACCCGGGCAGTTACCGAAGCCAGTGTTGATATAGGTGCTGCAATGGGAGGCAAAAGCACCTGGGATATCAGGGCTCCTCACCTGGCATTACTGGATGTGGTAGGTTATAATTATGCTTTCGACAGGTATGAAGCCGATCATAATAAATACCCTGAAAGAGTAATGGTTGGAACAGAATCAATGCCTCCCCTGGCATTTGAAAACTGGAAAGCCGATGAGTCTTTCCCATATGTACTTGGTGACTTCACATGGGTGGCAATGGATTATCTCGGGGAGGCTGGTACCGGCGTTCCACGCCTTATTGACATTAATCCTTCAGGTAAAGGAGCCGAAAATAACCTGATGGCTGGAATAATGATATTCTTCAATATGAATTCATGGCCCTATTTCAACAATTTCCAGGGTGATCTCGATCTTATAGGAGACCCAAAGGCACCCTATTATTACAGGCACGTGGTCTGGCATGAAATGCCCGTGGCTATGTTTGTTCACAGGCCAATTCCGGCCGGAAAGAAGGAACTCACTAGTCCATGGGGATTCCCCGACGAGCTCAGATGCTGGAACTGGGAAGGCCATGAAGGGGAAAAGTTGCAGGTGCATGTTTATACACACAGCGAGCTGGTAAAGCTCAAATTAAATGGCAAACCTGTTGGTGAACAGTCTGTTGACGACAACAAATCAATTACTGCCACCTTTGAGGTGCCATATGAGCCCGGAACACTGACAGCCCATTGTTTTGACAACGGCACTGAAACATCATCAGAAACGATCAAAACTGTGGGTAAGCCGGCCGTTATAAGATTGACAGCCGATCGATCACGCATCAAAGCCAACCGTAATGACCTGTCATATGTGTTAGCTGAGATACTCGACGACAAGGGAAATCCTGTGCCCTACGCGGATGATATGATGATCAATTTTGAAATAAGCGGAAACGGTGAAATTGCAGGTGTTGGAAGTGGCAGTCCCATGGATATGTCTAGTTTCCAGCAACCTCACAAGAAGACCTGGCATGGAAGATGCCTCGCTATTGTACGACCCCGTGGACCAGCAGGCACGATTGTTCTGACTGCTAAAGCCGAAGGGTTGAAGGATGCAGAAACTGAAATTGTGACAGAAAATTAAATGATATAAAAAGTAACAAGATTACATCGAGATTATATCCAGTTTCTTGCCCGTTGTGTGTTCATAAAGCTGTTTAGCCATTTCGGCCTTATCGTGGCTGAAAGATGGATCTATAGAGTAAGCCTGCATATATGATTCATAGGCTTTATCGTATTTCTTAATGTACATATAATAATCCCCTTTAGAGTCGTAAACGTTGGGGTTACCCGGTTCAAGCTCAATGTATTTATCGAAGGCCTCCCTCGCTTTATCATTCTGTTTTAGCGTCAGATATGCATACCCGAGCTGGTTGTAAAAAGATGCCGGGTTCGTGGCGATTTTAATTGCCTTATTTAATGTTTCAACAATGCCGACAGAATCACCGGCAAGCGATTGAAAAGAAACCAGATTATTATACGAATTGGGATCATTTGGATACATATCCACAAGCTTTTTTCCCAGATCGACTACATTAACAGTACCCTGTTTCAACCTGGATAGTGCATTTTTCAGAAGTTCCTCCCCATCATTGAGTTTGGCTTTGCAATTTATTGCGGCATCGGCGTATTCTTCAAAATTTTCCTGGTCGCGGTTCAGAAGGTAATAAGATGCCATCTGGTAATTTGCCATAAAAAAATCCTTGTCCTGGTCAAGAGCCTTTTTAAAAGATTCAATTGCTTTATCCACCTTAACATCATCAAAATACTTCATGGCCTGGTTATAAAGCAACAATGCTGATCTGGAACTGGTAGTGACCGACATAAGCTTATCGTTCGAGGGCCTTGAATATGCAAGTATCCCTGTAAAAAGCAACACTGTAAAAAAAATTAATTTCTTCATATTTCTAAATATTTATTTAATTGTACTTCACTAACATCTGGAATTATTTATAATAATATTATGCCAGAATAAATTTAATTATGAACTTTATGCATAACAAATAATAAAATGTTTGGTTTAATTTAATAGTGGAAAAGTTGAACATCCTGACTAAGCTTGTCATAAAAACTTACAATACATTATTGCATTCATTCTATTAACATTTAAAACCCACCAAATGAAAAGACTTTTTTTCATCGTTGCGCTGTTAGTGGCCAGTTTTTCAATGAATCAGTTGTCATTGGCACAAGGTGTCTCAGCAAGAGATCAGTGTATTAAACTGGGCCGGGGTGTTAACATACTCGGATATGATAAAGCATTCTGGCAGGATCATACCAAAGGCAGGTTCAAGGAGCAATACTTTAAGATGATAAAAGATGCTGGTTTTACCAATATTCGGGTAAACCTTTTCCCATTTTCACAGATGGACAGCATGAACATCATCGATTCACATTGGCTGGAAACACTCGACTGGGTTATAGAAAAAGGACTTGAAGCAAATCTTATGATCATCCTCGACTTACACGAATACACTGCTATGGCAGATAACCCTGAGGCAAAGAAGGAGATGTTTCTTTCATTCTGGAAACAGGTTGCTCCAAGGTACAAGGACAAATCGAACAATGTTGTGTTTGAACTACTGAATGAGCCCAATAATAAGCTTACTGTGGAGATGTGGAACAGATTTCTTGCTGAAGCTGTGAAAATAATCCGCGAGTCAAATCCTGATCGCATGCTTATTATCGGGCCTGGTAACTGGAACGGTATAGAGAGCCTGAATACTCTAATCCTTCCCGAAAATGACAGGAACATTATTGTAACGGTGCATTTCTATCATCCAATGCGCTTTACACATCAGGGAGCAGCCTGGGCTACCGAATATAAGGACCTAAGCGGCATAAAATGGACAGGTACGCCAGAAGAAAAAGAAGAGATAGAATCAAAGCTCCAGGTTGCGGCTGACTGGTCCCTGAAAAACGACAGACCAATATTCCTGGGTGAATTTGGTGCTTATGACAAAGGGGATATGGATTCGAGGGCCCGTTATACAGCCTTTGTGGCCCGTACTGCTGAGAAATTGGGCTTTTGCTGGGCATACTGGCAATTCGACAGCGATTTTATTGTCTACAATATTGACAAGCAAACCTGGGTTGAACCAATCCTGAATGCTTTAATGAACAAATAGTTATTTTATCAATTTAAAACTGATATAATTATAGCTCATCTGACGGGTTTCAATTGTATAAGGCGTATAATCTATAATCCTCTTATCCGATCAATCCGTGCGATCGCTTAAAGAAATTCATCAATGATTGCCGAGTAAATGGTCGCAGTGTCTTAAAACATTTTAATGCTATAACAAAAAGGGTATCAGAGCTTTCCTGTTTACGTCGTATTCAGGAAATTCCTTAATGTACCATTTTTGATGATCAAGAGCTCTTGTTGTAAGATTTATTAATGTCCAGATTAAAAAAGAGAGAGCAGGCAGATTAAAGGCAATGAGGGCAAAGCCTGACCATGAAATAATTTCACCCAGAAAATTAGGACAGGAAACATATTTAAAAAGTCCACCGTAAGGTATTTTGTAACCATTACCAGATGATGGCCGGAGTCTGATCAGTAAAGAATCGTGATATTTGTTTATAACAAAGCCGGTTAAAAATAAAATTACACCTCCTGTCAGGCGTAAATTAATTAATAAATCTGATCTGTATTCAGTTACGAAATGTACAAACCAATAGCCATTTAAAAACCCGTTTATTACGTTGAAGATAAAAGCAAAAATTACAATTATAACAGGTATTTTCTTCCTGGCAGTCCTTATTTGAAGTGGGAAAATAAGAACACGGTGAACATAATGCAGTCCCCACAATAATGCAGGGATCAGAACAAGAAGGTTGAACAGATCTGCTTTAAAAACCAGAAAATATCCAAAAATGACCAAAGCAGGCAACTCCATTAAAAACCATCCGAGCCTGTTGTTAATCATAGGACCCCAGTTGCTTTTTGAATGTCTTCCATAGGGTTGGGTGATTCTTAACAGAATTGGAAATAAAATAACCGCAAAAGCGATCCAAATCCAGCAAATCATGTTAAACTTCTCATGCAGTATCATATCAGTTCAATAATTTATTCTCTCTATACCAGTCAAATGTGTCTCTGAGTGTTTGTTCTAGAGGACGCGGTTCATATTCCAACTCCATTTTGGCTTTTTCATTAGAAATATTAACCGGTGAATTGACCAGGATGTCAAGAGACTGATATGTATATAAAGGTTCCTTTTTTGCAAAGGCCGAGTAAATCTGAATAAAGGGACATGTCAGGCGTGCCAGGGAAACCGGAACAATAACAGGTATTTTGCACCCCGATATTTTACTTATTGTTGCAGATAACTCCTGGAGGCTGCGGAATTCCCCGGAAAGGATATAGTTCTCCCCTTTATGTCCCGATTCAATGGCACTTACAGAAGCTGATACCACATCCCGGACATCAACCCAGTTGTATCCACCTGAGATCAGAAAAGGTAATTTATTCTGATAGATTTTAAGAAGCGCCTGACCCAGCAGAGAGCCACCGTAATCAAACGGACCAATTACTGCGGTAGGGTTTAAAATTAAAGCATTCAGACCTTCCTTAACTGCCTTTATCACTTCCCTTTCGCCTTCGGCTTTCGTAAACTCATAGATAATTTTGTTAGATTCAACCAGCGATCTGCTTTCGTCCAGTATCAAATCTGAAGATCCTGCCTGAAAAGCATGAATGCTGCTAAAGTGAATAAATTTTTTAACCCCTCCTTTAAATGCTGCCTTTATTATGTTTTTAGTGCCGGTAACATTTGTTGCATAAACCTGTGCTGCTGATCGGTTATCAACGGCAATTTTAGCTGCAAGATGAAAAACAACATCCACCCCTTTGCAAAGAGATACTAAGGATTCGGGTTCAAGCAAATTTCCATGTATAAGTTCAATATCCAATTCATCTAAGCCCTTTGTGGATTCGTAAACCAAAACTTTAATCCCCGCCCCCTGTTTTTTTAATTCACGTATAAGGCAATTCCCGATGTGGCCACTGGCTCCGGTAACAGCAACTTTCATAACTCGAGGTGTAAAATCCAGGATTATAAAGCTAATCTTTTTAGTTAAATATGCAAAAGAGATGTTGTCTCCAAAGAGTTAGTCCGCCCTCAATATACCTTGATTTAACTTTGCGTCGCCTGCTGTTTGACCTGTGTATTTTTACCGGCTCAACCCATGACCTCTCTCAGAGCAAAAAAAATTCCAATATATCTTTAAATAACAACAGATCGTGCAGAAAGCAATTCAGAAGAGTGTTTCTGTATCTTTACGATTGCTGCAACAATGTCTTCCATATCCTTTTTTGTTCCAAGGAAGACTCTCTGTCCCAAGGATAACCCTGTGTCTTTACCGATTCTTTCGTTAACAGGACACAGGTTGTCCCTTCTGTATTTATCAAGTCGCTCTTTGGAAAAAACCTTTTGAAATGACCTCGTGTTTAGGTAGGTCTCAATAAAAGGATCCAGATGAAGTGAAGAATCGATGCCATTCCCAAATTGGATGCCTTCAGCACGCATGGCCACCCTGAACTTTTCTTTGGGCAATTCATTAAAAAACTCCTTATCATATATCAGTTGATATTCGTAAAATGATCGTCTGGTCTGACCGGTATATTTTTTAGTCGGTCGAACACCCCTGATCTCAGAAAGCATTTTTTCCAGGTATTGCGAATTCTCATCACGACGTGCACTTTGAACCTCCAGACGACGTATCTGTCCCAGTAATGATGCCGCCACAAAAGGTGTTATCCTGAAATTAGATCCGGGGAAAGATCTACTTCGTCCTCTGGGATCTCTTCCATTATTAGTGTATCCATCGACTTTTGCCATTAAATTATCATCATCCCCTACTACTGCACCTCCTTCGCCACCGCACAGAGTTTTCCCTTCCTGAAAACTGAAACACCCGAGATCTCCTATCGAGCCGAGTTTCATATTCCGCCATTCGCCCATATGAGCCTGACAGGCATCTTCAATGACCACCAGGTTATGCTTTTTTGCTATTGCCATTATCTTGTCCATATCTGCTGCTGCTCCTCCTATGTGTACTGGAAGAATAGCCCTGGTATTAGCTGTTATCCGCTCTTCAATCAAATCGGCATTTATCATGAATGTTTCAGGATCAGAGTCAACAAAAACCGGTAGTGCAAACAGATTGAAGGTAGTCTGTGCAGTAGCTATAAATGTATTGGTTTGAGTGATAACCTCATCACCCGGACCAATATCAAAAGCGCGCTGTGCAGCATCTAAAGCATCAGTACCTGAGTTGGTGGCAGCGCAATAAGCAGTTCCCATTAACTCTGCAAACTTCTTTTCGAACCTGACTGATAGTTCTTCCGGGGAATTGCTGTACTCTGACCATTTTTTACTTCTATAGGCATCAAGGAACATCTTTATATCTGAATCATCATAGATGGGCCATGACACTTCAAGGCTTGAACCTTTGGGCCTGACTGGATTTCCACCAAGTATGGCAGGCTTGTCAGCATCCTGAATTTTGCCTGAATAAACGGAGGATATTCCATTTGCTGCCAGAACAACACCGGCTGTCCCTAATGACGTCCGTTTTACAAACATCCTGCGTGATAATAGTTTATTCTTCATAATTTGATTCTAATAATAATTTGTCAGCGTAATTGGTTTAAAATATAATATTAAGAAAAATAAACATCATGGTATTTATAATGAACTTAAAAAAGAAATTTTCAGTTGTTAAAGACCGAATAAATAATAATTTATCTGCTCCTCAAAAAAACTCTTAACTTTATAATAAAGGAAATTTCATGAAAATAGGCATATGAGCACACACGCCAAGCATCTTACAGGAATTCTGGCTATTGCTGTCATTTCTTTTACAATAGTCTGCCAGGCACAATCATATCAGTCAGGATCCGCTGGAATAAAGCAGGCTTTCCAGTGGCCTGAAGGAAAGAAGATGGCATTGAGCCTGACATTTGATGACGCCCGCCTGTCCCAGATAGATAAGGGCATTCCATTGCTTGATAAATATAATGTAAAAGCAACCTTTTATATTTCTCCTGACAATATGATGCAAAGGATTGATGGATGGAAAAACGCTGCTATCAAGGGTCACGACATAGGTAACCATTCATTGCATCATCCATGTAGCGGTAATTTTGAATGGTCGAGGAACAAGGCACTTGAGGATTACACACCTGAAATCATGAGAAAAGAGCTTGATTCGGCCAGTAAGATTATAGAAAAGACCGTTGGTGTTTATCCGGTATCATTTGCATATCCCTGTGGACAAACCTTTACAGGCAGGGGAGCCGAAACAAAAAGTTATGTACCGGTTGTGGCTTTGTTGTTTGAAACGGGGCGGGGCTGGCTGGATGAAGGGCCCAATGATCCCTCTTTCTGCGATATGTCACAACTGACAGGAATGGAACTGGATGACAAATCGTTTAAGGAGATAAAGAATCTGATTGAGGATTCAAGAGGCAAAGGTGCATGGCTCATTCTTGCAGGACATGAGATGAATGAATCGGGAAATCAGACCTCATTCCTTAGTACTATTGAAGCTATTTGCAGGTATGCTTCAGATCCTTCCAATGGTATCTGGATCGATAACATACATACTATTGCTTCTTATATAAAAGCAAAAAGAGGTGAAAAGCCCTTTGGTGAACAGCCCCCTAAATAAAAATATATGTGTTTGATCTTACAACGAATAATATGCTTAATTTTGATGATTTAAATTACTTTTAAAAATATTTCTTGCTAAGTATTTTTATTATGTTTAAAGTTGATTATTATTCATATCATATTCAGGTTCATATATATAATACAATTTAAATTATATTACACCCTATGTCCGGAAAAAACAAAAGCTCAGTCACGATCCTGATGCATTGTCCTGATAATAAGGGCATAGTAGCACTGGTTACTGCATTTATCAACGACAACAATGGCAATATCATCACGCTCGATGAACATGTGGATAAGCTGGACAAAACTTTTTATATGCGAATTGAATGGGAACTGGACGGGTTCCTCATTCCACAGGAGAAAATTGCCGATTTCTTCGGTACCCTTATCGCAGTTCGTTATAATATGACATGGAATATTTATTTTAGCGATAAACGACCCCGGATGGCCATTTTTGTCTCAAAACTCTCCCATTGCCTTTATGACATCCTGTCAAGGTTTCATGCTGGAGAATGGGAAGTGGATATTCCTCTTATAGTCAGCAATCACAGAGACCTTAAACCCATTGCTGATCAATTTGGAATACCTTTCCATTATTTTGAAAAAAATAATGAGAACAGAATTCATCAGGAACAAAAGGAGCTTGAATTACTGGAACAAAATCAGATAACTTTTGTCGTTTTGGCACGTTATATGCAAATTCTGAGTGATGAGTTTATCGAACATTATCCTAATAAAATCATTAATATCCATCATTCCTTCTTACCGGCTTTCCCCGGCGCAAAACCCTATCATATGGCCTATGAGCGTGGAGTAAAAATTATCGGTGCAACCAGTCATTATGTCACAACCGAGCTGGATGCCGGTCCAATAATTGAACAGGATATAGTAAGGGTTTCACATCGCGACTCGATAGATAAACTCATAATTAAAGGGCAGGACGTTGAGAAACTCGTTCTTTCACGCGCAATTCTTCTGCACCTTCAGCACCGTATATTGTTGTATAACAACAGGGCAGTAGTGTTTCTTTAGGCCGGGAGGAGAGATTTAAGAGGTAGAATATATGACAATTAAGGAATTGAACAAGGAGTTGCTTGATGCATACACAGTAAATAACCTTAACAGGATATCTCTAATTCTGATCAACCTGTTCAGGACCAGGCAATTTTCTGTCCTCCAAAAAATCTTGAAAATAATAAGCGAACACACAAATATTGAAATTTCAAATGACGGCAAAGGGTTTTCAAGGCTTATGTTGCTCTACCATCCCGATCGTGCCGTTTTTCATATAAATGAAATAAACAAGCTTACTGCAGGAAATAATTTCGATGGCCTCTTGAAGTATACTCATATCTTAAGACTGGAAAGTATTGAAGAAATCGCAAGTTCAGCTGAGAATTATGAGGATATAGATTACTCTCCTGTTTACGAATGGGATTTTGAAATTGAGGGTTTCAGTATTATTTATGATAGTCAGCCTTCAAAAGTCATTAATACAAAAACCAGCACAAAATTAATAGGATACACATTTTATGACGCTATTAAGCTAAGGGAATATGGGGATACAGAGATTGAATTTCCCGCGTTTTATCTCGAGGATATCGAGGAATTCGAATTATCCTCTTCCGGTATAAACGATCTCGACGGGGTGCAATTCTGTGTTCAGGCGAAAATCATCGATGTGTCTGACAACCGCATTGCCGATCTTTCTCCTCTTTCAGTCCTTAAAAATCTGGAGGAGCTGAATCTTTCAGATAATAAGATCGCGGATATTGACATTTTGAGTAACCTGCTAAATCTGAGATGTATACTGTTGTCAGATAATTATATCGATGACATCTCGCCTCTTTTTGGTCTTGAGAAACTGGAATACGCTGATCTGTCTGGCAACAAAATTAATATTGGACAAATAAACAGGTTAGTGGATCTGGGTGTTTGTGTAGACTTTTGAAAATATAATTAATTGACTGCGTCTTTGCAGTTGCAATAAATGTGTTAAAATGCAGGGATGTTGCATGCAACATCCCTTCATTTATTCTATTATTATTTAGTAAACCTGATACAGATTATGTTTATTTTCTGTCTCCGCCGTGTTCGTGTTCATGGATTTCGCCGCCACCTCTGTGGAATCCGCCGCCTCCACGAATGATTACAGACGGACCAAAGTCATAACCCCAATAGCCATATGGACCCCAGAAACCTGGACCCCAGTATCCGTATCCATACATTCCTGGCCAGTTATTATAATAATCGGCCCTCCTTTGATCCTGCCTTATGGCTCTAAGATGGGTCGCCTGCATATAGTTAATTACAGAATCCTGTACTCCCTCGCTTTTCAGAGCTGCAAGTTGAGCAGCTTTAAGCATGTATACCGAATGTGTACTTCTCATTTGTTTGATAATCTCCTTTGAAGATAATCCGTTTTTGCTCATTTGAACAATATCCGATACCGGAACAGATGACATGTAATCCGGATTATAAACTACACAACCATGTAAGAGCATGATTCCACCTCCTATTAATGACAATAAAATCAATTTTTTTAATTTTAATATTCTTTTCATTTTACATCCCTCCTCAACTCCCTCTCATTTATATTTATATTTATTTTTATAATAAAAATCATCATATTTATATTACAAATTCTATGCCCGATGGTTGATCATGGTACTAAAATGTTGTTAATGATTTGTTAATTGGTGATGTTGCAGAGGGTGTCTCAAAAGTCAAAATCCATAAACCACAAAGGGCACAAAGTTTTTCACAAAGGTCGCAAAGAATTAAATATCATGTTTTTACCTTTGTGAACTTCGTGAATCCTTAGTGTTCTTTGTGTTTAAAAATGACTTTTGAGACACCCTCTGCTATATTTTTTAATAACTTGAAGGGAAATGTGAAAAACACACATAAAAGATGAATCTGCTTATGTAATTATATAATCTATATTTACATATCTTATCTTGATTCAGGGACGACCTTTGAATTATTTTACTTTGGGGAAATTAAATTGTGAGGAATGAATATACATTTTAAGCGGATCATTATTTGCTGTTTGCTTTGTCTTTTCAACCTGGCACTATTCTCACAGTCATATTCAAGTAAAAATAATTATACCAGTACCTGGCTAACATCTTCAAGCTGGATACCAACTTGGGCATTTCCCCAGACTAACTTTACTGGTGATGATATAATCCTTAATGGCTATATTATATCAAATAGTTCTCTTTCATTTTCAGATCATAGCACTCTGACGATTAACGATACACTGGTTATAGAAGGGGATTTAATGCTCGGCGATCATACTGAGTTGATAATTAATGACAACGCAATTCTTATTGTAAGGGGTAATCTGTTGATCAGTGATCACACTTTAATAAGTGCAAATGCTTATCTTGTTGTTACAGGCAATATTACTAAAACCCAAAACATAACTCATGGTTCTTTTACCAGCAATGACAATCCAATCAAGGTATTTATTGGCGGAACAATTACTCCGGCAACATTGACTCAGAACAATTCTAATTCCCCCATATTCAACTGCTCGGCGCCACCTACAATTCCATACCCTAATTCATCCTGCAGTTATGGAAACCTTACAGATTTTATGAATGATCCCCTGTATCCTTTTTTTCAAACTGCCTGTTCAATCGCCAAACCAACCATTACAACCGGGGGAGCGACCACTTTTTGTGCTGGGGGGAGCATTACCCTAACATCAAGTGCCGGAACAACATATTTATGGTCAACCGGGGCAACAACCCCCAGTATAAATGTCACTTTATCCGGAAGTTATACAGTAAGAGTGACCAATGTTAACGGATGTCTTAGCGCAGCATCAGCACCTATTGTTATTACAGTAAACTCCTTACCCGCAACTCCAACCATAACAGCGGGAGGCCCGTCAACCTTCTGCGATGGAGCTAATGTAACTCTCACTTCAAGTGTTGGTTCAACCTACTTATGGTCAACAGGTGAAACTACACCATATATAAATGTCACATTATCAGGCAACTATTCGGTCGTAATTACCAATTCAAACGGGTGCCAGAGTGCCTCCTCTGCGACAATACCAATTACTGTAAATGCATTACCTGCAACACCGACAATTACAGCTGCCGGGCCCACCACCTTCTGTTCAGGTGGTAGCGTAACCTTGACCTCAAGTCCTGGAACATCGTACCTATGGTCAACAGGTGCGACAACCTCATCTATTAATATAACTGCAACTGGAAATTACAGTGTAAAAGTAACAAATGCAAATGGATGCCAGAGTGCATCTTCAGCTGTCACAGCAGTTACAGTGAATTCTTTGCCGGCAGCTCCGGTCATTTCAGATGGAGGTCCGACCACATTTTGCGAGGGGGGCAGTGTCGCACTGACCTCAAGCCCCGGAACAACCTACTTATGGTCAACTGGCGCAACCACACAAAATATAAATCCTACTACTTCAGGCACATATAGTGTAAGAATTACTAATGCAAACGGATGCCAGAGTTCATCATCAGTACCTGCTGTAGTTACAGTTAATGCTTTACCGGCAATGCCTGTCATTACATCTTCAGGTCCGACTACCTTCTGTGAAGGAGGCAGTGTTACTTTAACATCAAGTCAGGGCTCAGATTATTTATGGTCAACCGGTGCCATCACCCCGGGTATAAACATTTCCACAGCCGGAAGCTACACCGTTCAGGTAACTGACGCAAATGAATGCCAGAGTGTGGCATCAGCAGCTGTTGTTACAACAATAAATACTTTACCGGTCGTAAATGCGGGGACGGATGTCACTATACCAAATGGAACAAGTACAACGATTGATGCCACAGTTAGCGGTGACGCGCCATTTACTTACAACTGGTCACCAGCTGGTCAGCTTGTAAATGCCTTAATAGAAGACCCGACTACAATAAATTTGCCTGCGACAACAATTTTTATGCTTACTGCAACATCTGTAGCAACAGGATGTTCAAATACAAATACGGTAACCATATCAACAAGCGGAGGACCTTTGAGTTCTGTCGCGATAGCAACGCCATCAACTGTATGCTCTGGCAAAAAAGTGCAACTTAATGCAATTGCAAGTGGAGGATCAGGTTTATATACATATGCCTGGACTTCAATACCTGCCGGATTTACCTCTTCTATTGCCAATCCCTCAGTAAATCCTTTGGTAAGTACTACTTATAATGTAGCAGTTGATGACGGATTTAATATCGTGAACTCACAGGTAAATGTAACAGTTAATGCATTACCTGCAACGCCAACCATTACGGCTTCCGGTCCAACTACTTTCTGTGAAGGGAGCAGTGTTGCTTTAACATCAAGTCCGGGAACAACTTATCTATGGTCAACAGGTGAGACAACCTCAGGCATTAATGTCAGTACAACAGGCAGCTATACGGTACAGGTTACCAACACCAGTGGCTGCCAGAGCGCCTCGTCATTACCGGTAGTTGTTACTGAAAATGCTTTACCTTTAAAACCAGTCATTACAGCCGCAGGGCCAACAACCTTTTGTGAAGGAGGAAGTGTTACTTTGACCTCAAGTGCGGGAACAAGCTACTTATGGTCAACAGGTGAAACAAGTCCAGGTATTAATGTGGGTATAACAGGAAGTTATACAATACGGGTTACCAATGAAAACGGGTGCCAGAGTACACAATCGGCAGCCACAAAAGTGACAGTAAATGCATTACCTTCAATGCCGACAATCACAGCTACTGGACCGACTACTTTCTGTGCAGGCGGTAGTGTTACCTTAAACTCAAGTCCGGGGACAACATATTTATGGTCAACAGCAGAAGTAAATCCTGGAATAATCGTTACCTCATCGGGAAGTTATATAGTTCAGGTGACAGATGCTAACGGGTGCCAGAGTGCACAATCTTTGCCCGTAACCGTTACAGAAAATGCTTTACCACTTATGCCTACCGTTACTGCAAGCGGACCAACAACATTCTGTGAAGGTGGCAGCGTAACACTAACATCAAGCCCGGGAGCAATTTACTTATGGTCAACAGGTGAAAGCACTCCCAGTATAAATGTCAGTACAACAGGTAGTTATACTCTACAGGTAACCGATGCTAACGAATGCCGGAGTGCAACATCGGTACCTGTAATAGTTATCGAAAATGCTTTGCCGGCAACTCCAATCATTACTGCAAGCGGACCAACAACCTTTTGTGAAGGCAGCAGTGTAACACTAACATCGAGCCCTGAAGCTATTTACTTATGGTCAACAGGTGAAAACGATCCCAATATTACAGTTACCACTTCAGGAAATTATTCAGTCCGGGTGACAAGTGCCAATGGATGCCAGAGTGCACCATCGGTACCTGTAATAGTAACAGAAAATCCCTTGCCGGCAACCCCTGCTATTACAGCCGGTGGTCCGACCACATTTTGTGAAGGAACTAGTGTAATCCTGACCTCAAGTGTGGGAACAACTTATTTATGGTCAACAGCTGAAACCAACCCCGATATAATCGTTAACATTTCAGGAAGTTATACAGTGCAGGTAACCGATGTAAATGGTTGTCTTAGTTTCAAATCTGCACCCGTAATTATCACTGAAAATGCTAAACCGGCAGCACCAACCATAACAACCGGTGGTAACACTTCTTTCTGTGAAGGTGGAGGTGTAACTCTGACCTCATCTGCAGGAACTACTTATCTATGGTCAACAGGAGCAACTTCGGCAGCTATTAACGTAACTTCATCAGGCAGTTATTCGGTGCAGGTTACCGATGCTAACGGGTGTCAGAGTGATCGATCACTATCAATTGATGCTGTTCTTGGGGTTAACCCGGTTGCAATAGCAGGGCCCGATCAGGAGCTTCAATTTAAATTTGAAACACAGATGAACGCAGAACTGGATCCGTACGAAACCGGGGAATGGTCCCTGATTTCAGGTTCGGGGCGAATTACAGATATCAATTCTCCAACAACAATGGTTACTGATCTGTCAGTTGGCGAAAACATATTTTTATGGAAAGTAAATAATGGGAACTGTGAAAGCAGTTCGAAGGTTAAGATTACAGTTCTTGACTTATTTGTACCATCAGTAATAACACCGGACGGCGATGGTAAAAATGATTATTTTAAGATCAGTAACATAGATGTAAAGGTTGAGCTGATTATCTTTGACCGCTGGGGAAATGAAGAATACACAAATTTAAATTATTCAAATGACTGGAATGGATTAAATGATAAAGGAAAAGAATTGCCTTCAGATACTTATTTTTATATACTTAAAGTCGGAACTGGCAAAATAATTAAGGGATCTGTTTTTATTAAAAGATAAATGAACAGAGTGATTCTTTGCATATTGGCAGTACTCTTCCCATTGCAGATAATGGGTCAGATGTTCCCATTATCAGATCATTATGTGGTAAATGCTTTAGCTATAAATCCTGCTTTTGCCGGTTGCCAGGATGCACTGAGTTTAACAGTTTCCTACCGCGATCAATGGGTCGGCTTCAAGGATGCTCCCAAAAGCTATATTCTTTCGGTACATACGCCGGTTTATAATGACAGGGTTGGACTTGGGTTGCTGGTTGAAAACAACAGCATCGGGATATTCAAAGAAACCAGTTTCTTCGGTAATTATGCATACAGGATGGAGCTTCAGGAGGGTAAACTGGCATTAGGATTAGGTTTTGGCGTGACCATCAACAATATTAAATGGAATGAGCTTGTAGCCGCGGACCCATATGATGAACAACTTATGAATAATGCATCATCATCTGTTTTGCCAAATTTTAGTCTTGGAGCGTATTATTATTCAAGAAAATATTATGTAGGTATTTCAATGCCACTGTTCTTAAGTTCAAAGCTTGATAAGAACACAGGGAAATATAAAATTGGCAACAATTTTTCAGGGTCGAATTATTTCTTATCAGGAGGATATGAGCTGGGTGTTGGCTCACGGATTAAATTCCTGCCTTCCCTGTTAATTAAATATCATCCTGGGATCCCTGTGCAAATAGACTATAATGCACAAATCAATTTAAATGACAGGTTTTGGGCAGGGATTGGTTACAGGAACAAGGATATGATGGCTGCAATACTCCAGTGTCAGTTGAACTATCAAATAAGAATGGCTTATTCATATGATTATCATTTCGGCACTATTGGAAAATATCTAAATGGTTCCCATGAGGTCGTTCTAAACTATGTTTTTAAATATTCCCGGAAGGTAATAGGACCCAGACAGTTTTAGCTAACAGAATTTATGAGAAAATATTATTACCTGTTTATTTTGTTTCTTACATTCCATGGTACTGACGCTGCTAGCCAGCCAGATAAGTTTATCGTAAAACCAACATCATTTGATTCAAAAATATATAATGAATTCTCCCCTGTTTTTTATAAAGAAGGCATCGTGTTTTGTTCCGATCTGAGAGACAATTCCCTGGTGGGTTATGATGATAATCAAAACAGACTTTTCAAAATATTCTATGTTGTCAGAAAAGGAACCTCCGGCTGGGCCAGTCCAAAGATACTGTCAAAGGAAATCACATCTGCATTTAATGACGGGCCGGCTACTTTCAATGAAAAGGGGGATTTAATATACTATACCAGGAATAATTCCATTGAAAATTACCTGAGAAACATTGCTGATACATCCAATAAACTTGGTATATATTCTGCTGAGTTAGCGGATGGTAAATGGACTAACATTAAACCTTTCAAATATAACAATCCTCTATATTCTTTTGTTACACCATCACTTACTCCCGACGGGAAAAGAATTTATTTTGCTTCTGATATGCCCGGTGGCAGAGGCGGAATGGATATATATTACTGTGAAATGCGCGATAGTAGCTGGGATAAACCTGTAAACATGGGTCCACTTATTAATACTCAAAAAAATGAATCCTTCCCTTTCGCCTCTAAATATGGGAAACTCTATTTTGCTTCTGACGGACTTGAGGGACTTGGCGGAAAAGACCTGTTCTATACCCAGGAGATAAATGGGGAATGGATAGAGCCTGTTCATCTCGATTCAGCAATTAACTCTTCAGCTGATGATTTCGGGATCGTTCTGGATTCAACACTTGAGAGCGGGTATTTTTCATCAAACCGTTTAAAAACTGACGATATATTCAGTTTCAGCGCAGCTCCGGTTGAATTTACGAATTGCGATAGTCTGAAGGAGAACAATTATTGTTTTACTTTTTATGATGAACATCAACGGCCTTCAGACACTGTGCCGGTGGTATATCAATGGGACTTTGGGAATGGAATATTAAGGATTGGCCCGGAGGTGAAGCATTGCTTCTCCGGTGCCGGACAATATCTGGTTAAGCTGAGTATCAAAGATGAATTAACCGGCAAAGCCATAGCAGAACAGGTTGAATACAAAGTGAATCTTGAGAATCTCAACCAGGCTTATATCAATTCATATAACATCGGTATTACAGATAAATCAATATCTTTCGACGGAGTTATAACAGATCTGAAAGGAACCAGGATTACTGACTTTTTTTGGGATTTTGGAGATGGGTTTAAACCGGGCGGTCCGGTTATGAGTACAACTTTTAAAAAGGAAGGGGAATACACAATAAGGCTGGGATTATTTGGTGAAAAAGATTCTATTGGTATTATCCCCAAAATATGCGTTATGAAGAAAATAAAAATATTTGATGACTGCCAGGAATTTACTATTAAGGGTGAGAAACTAGAAACAGTATTAAATGAAAAAACCGATTCTGCATTGACCCGTGCCAAAACATTACAGATAAGATCATATTTTATGGACGATCTGTCGGGGCGTCAAAAAGGGAAAATAGAAGGGGTACTCAATAAATATGGGGGGGAAACTCTTCAATTTGATCAGAACTGCATTAAACCAGCCTCTTTTAAATTTCTCGATGATATAATTAACCTTTTAAAAAATAATAATGAGATAAAGCTTGAGATTGTTCTGTATTCAGAGAAAAACGAAATGATTAATGGTAAAATGCTGTTGGCTGAAGAATGGGCGAGGGAATTGTCTTTCTATTTTAAAAACAAGGGAACTGATTTGAATTCATTCCACAGTAAGGGCTTTGTCCTTTCAGACCATATGATTAATCCGGTTATTCCTGAAAACAAAACTATCAATGGTGAAATAGAATTTATATTTATGAATAAATAAAAGGGAAGCCTTGACTAAATATGCGATTATCATATTATTTTTCCTGCAAGCCTTCTCAGCTGCCTTATCGCAATCTGCCCCGGCAGCAGATGAAAATATCCCCTACCTTATGACTTTTGGAGGAAACTCTGATCCATCATGGGGAGACGATGACTTTCTTCAGATATTCTTTTGCCTTATTCCTTCATCACAAACGAATGCCGTGTATATACGGATATATGATCCCGATACCGGAGGGAGCCTTGATGAAGTAAAGGGAGATTTCAATACTATCGTGAACTTTTCGGTATATGGAGGAATAGGTTGCTGGTCAGATACAGCAGCACAGAGTGTTCATCCCTCAGGAAATTATAAGAGCGGATATTTATTGTCATCAAAATCGTTTGGAGCAGATCCTAAATATGACGGTAAGTGGTATAGCTTTGGCCCTTTTAATCCCTCCGAGGGAGAGTATGCTGAAATACTAGGTGGCCATGCCTTTAAAATAATTGCTCAGGGCATATCGGGGGATGATGGTAATTTATACAGATACTTTCTTAGTAGTAGTCCTGAAGAGAATATCCCGGTGGAAGGAGGTAACTTTTTTACCTATAAATATCATTTCAGGTTATCAGACGATCAAAAACATGTTTCGCAAATATATCCGTTTGTTGACGATAGAACAATATCGGTGCAGATTTCGGATTTTGACTGGGATAATGATGGAACAATCAGGTTATTTTCGGTTTCCAAAAATGGCCTTTTTTGCAAAGTCTCAGGAGAAAATAACTGGGCAATGAGCGAATTCCCTATTTTTGCCGAAGAGAAGAATACCACCATTGAGATCCAGTTTACAAAGAATAAATACATTCAGGTAAAAAACAATAACGTGGTTGTCACAGTAAGAAATCAATATGGAGTTTCATTGCCATTTTATGTTGTTCCTATAGGGGGAGTCCCTGTTTATTCTCCGAAAATACGAATGAAATGATTTTTAAGAAATACTTCATACTCATTAAATGTTCTTAATAGAAACAATACTTACGAAGACTCATGTTATAAGAAAAGGGATTTTGCTCTTTTTTTGTGTGCTGGTAACATACAATGCTGTTTCGCAGGAGTATAATTTCCATAATTTCAGTTCGGAAGACGGGTTAGCCCAATCATATGTATATTCAATCACTCAGGATGTTCATGGTTACTTATGGGTTGGTACAGGTAACGGATTATCAAGATTTAACGGATTTAAATTCGACAATTTTACAACCACTGACTCATTGGCTGATAATTTTGTAACCTGTGGCTTTAGCGATGAAGAATACATGTGGTTTGGCCATATGAACGGGAAGTTATCAAACTTTGATGGTAAAAATTTCCATGAAGTCGTTATCACACAGACTAACTCAAGTCCCATTACCCATTTTACAAAAAGTCCTGATGGAATGTTATGGGCAAGTACCTATGCGAATGGTCTGGTGAAACTGGGTAATGAAAAAACAGTAACAGAATATTATTTGTTTAAAGACCCGATAACAATAACAACATTTGATTTTCTTAATGATAATGAAGTTATTGTTGGCACAAATACAGGTCTATATTATTGCTGGTTAAAAGAACCGGGTGAAATTGAGATTGCCGGACCTGTCCCGGAGATTCCTGATTCTAAAGTAGTCAGCATACTTAAAATGAACGACAGCTCCGGATATTATGTTGCCACCGAAAGTGATGGCATTTTTCGACTTAACTATGAGGCTGGCCTGATTAATGTGTCAAAATTAACTGCAGATCAGGATTCTGACTTAACGAACATACAGGATCTGTATGAAGACAGTGAGTCAAATCTATGGATAGCTTCAAAGGGAAATGGTTTGTTAAAAATGATTCATCCTAATACAGAAGGAGGGGCCGGGATCATTCATTTTAATAAAAGCACAGGATTTGTTACAGACAATGTCAAAACTGTTTATGAAGACCGGGAAGGCAATATATGGAGCGGTAATTATGGCGAAGGGTTAACACTGATTACACCTAAAACTTTTTCGGTATGGAAATTTAAAAATCCAGTATATGGCAATAATATATTTTCAATCTGTATCGATCAGCGCTTCAGGTGGATAGGCACTGAAAACGGCATGTTAAAAATGGATGTCACGTCTGGTAAGATTATTAAATTTTACAGCAAAGGCAGCGGACTCCCTAAAGATACAGTCATGTCCATCTTTTCTGAAAACGGGAAAGAACTTTGGATTGGAACAGGAAAAAATGGATTATACAGGATGGATTATGAGAATGAAAAAATTATAAGGTACCCCTTTGCAAGTGGCGTGCTTGAAAACTCCATAACTGGTATGACAGGCAAAGAAGGCCAGTTATGGATAGGAACGCAAAAGGGCTTATTCCGTATTAATTCCGCCACAAATGAGGTTGATTCATATTCAATAAACCATGGCGGATTACCTCATAATTTTATTAACTGCTTATATTTAGATAGTAAAAACAGGTTATGGGTCAGCACACTTGGGAATATGCTGGCCTTTATCGAGGATGGAAAAGTTAAAAAAATACCTGTAAATGCCGGAAGCGGAATTTTAGCGCTGGGACCTATCACTGAAGATAAAGATTCCGGGATCTGGATAGGTACAAAGGGTAGTGGTGTTTTTTTAATAGAATCGGATTCCATTGCCAATCTAACTGTCAGAGAAGGTCTGTTATCCAATTATTGTTATTCTCTTATCTGTGATGACAATAAAAATATATGGGTCGGTCATAAAGGTGGACTAAGCAAAATCAGGACGACTGATTTTGCAATAAAACCCATTCAGCATATTGAAAACATTACCGACAGCTATAATTTCAATTCAAATTCAATTGCTAAAGATCAACAGGATAGGATCTGGTTCGGATCTACCGAAGGTATGATATCTTATGATCAGCCGGAGAATAAATCTCATCTGATGGCACCGGTATTAGGAATTACATCTATTAAGATAAATGGTGAAGAGACCGAATCGCGCAACCCTATTGTGCTTTCGCCGGGTAATTACAAAATAAGTATAAATTATCTGGGCATCAGCCTAAAGGAGCCGACACTTGTTACCTACCAGTACAGGCTGGAAGGATATGATAAATGGTCTGAAATCACAAAAAACACAAATATAACTTATAATCATTTAACCGAGGGAAACTATACGCTCATATTAAAAGCTTCCAGTGGAGATGGTGCAGTAACCGAGAATCCCCTTACATTAAATATTATCATTAATAAGCCTGTATGGAAGAAATTGTGGTTTTATCTGATTAATGTTTCGCTTCTGATACTGCTTACTTTCACTTACATTAAAAGGCGTGAACATAAATTCCTGGTTGAGAAAAGAATTCTGGAAGAAAAAGTGCAGGAACGGACAATTGAAATTCAGGCTCAAAAGAATGAAATCGAATTGCAGAGTGATACTATTGCTCAGAAGAATGCAAGCATAACTTCAAGTATTGAATATGCAAGCCACATTCAGAACGCGGTTCTGCCTCCGTTGGATAACATTGATAAATTATTTCCGGACAATTTTATCCTTACAAAGCCGAAAGACATTGTAAGTGGTGACTTTTACTGGTTATCAGAAAAGGATGATAAAATTATATTTACTGTGGCTGATTGTACCGGACACGGTGTTCCGGGAGCATTTATGAGCATCCTGGGCATTACTTTATTAAACGAAATAGTAAATATCCAGGGAATAACAAAATCGGATGCTATTGTCACCGAACTGCGGGAAAGAGTCATTCGCTCCCTTCAGCAAAGCAGGGAAGCTGTTCCTACCTCCGATGGAATTGACTTGGCTTTGTGTGTACTGGATAAAAACCTCAAAAAGATACAATTTACAGGCGCTATGAATAATCTTGTTTTCATCCGCAATGGTAACATGGAAATATTAAATGCGGATCGTTTTTCTGTTTCTTCTTCCTTTGGTCCGCTTCGTCAATTTACAATCAAAGAAATTGATTACCTGCCGGGAGACATTTTTTACCTCTTCTCTGATGGATATCAGGACCAATTTGGAGGAGAATTCGACAAAAAATTTCTTAGTAAAAATTTTTACCTGATGTTGCTGGAAATTCATAAATTGCCAATGTCAGGCCAAAGGAAATTTCTGGAAGAAAAAATCAATAACTGGATGGATGGTCGTATACAAACTGATGATATTACTTTAATGGGAATTAGACTATGAAAAAATCTTTATTAACCTTAATTTCGTTTATTATGTTGACCTCATCATATTCCCAGAAATCTGTTCCGGTTGTATCTGCTGTTGACCTCAACAGGTACAAGGGATTCTGGTATGAAATTGCTCGTCTGCCCAATTTCTTTGAAAGAAAATTAAAATGTACTTCAGCCACCTATACACTTCGCGATGACGGTAAAATAACCGTCCTCAATAAAGGTAACTTTATTTCTGACCCTCAGAAGACTTCTTCGGCAAAAGGTGTTGCCTGGATCCCTGATAAAAACAGTCCGGCAAAACTCAAAGTCCGGTTCTTCTGGCCATTTTCAGGCGACTACTGGATAATGGATCTTGATAAAAATTACAGATATGTACTTATAGGGGAGCCTTCGCGAAGGTACCTCTGGATCCTTTCCAGGGAAAAAACAATAGATGAAGAGACCTACGATAAGCTGCTGCAGAAAGCTGTCGATAGCGGATACAATGTGGATTCGATAATCAGGGTTGAACAGGATTGTTTTTAACTTTTCTCTAATACTTTCCATTAAAAATCAAAAACATCCCTGCTGCAATTGCGGCTCCTGCCAGGGGTCCTAAAATGGGGACCCATGAATAACTCCAGTCACTGTCACGCTTATTTGGGATTGGCAAAAAAAAGTGCATTATTCTTGGTCCGAGATCCCGGGCAGGATTAATTGCATAACCTGTCGGCCCTCCCAGAGAAAGGCCAATCCCCAGAACAACAAGTGCAACCGGGAGCGCGTTTAAGGCACCAAGGCCAACATCAGGTTTTGCCATATAAAGTACTGCCAGAGCCAGAACGTATGTTCCTATTATCTCAGTAAGAAGATTATACCAGTAACTCCTGATATTAGGTGATGTGCTGAATACAGCCAGTTTTAAATCTGCATCATCGGTAGCATCAAAATGTTTCTTGTATGCCAGCCAGGCCAGACCTGAACCGAACATGGCTCCAAGTAACTGGGCACTCACGTACAACGGCAGCAAAGCCAGGTCAAATTTATGTGCCAGAACGAGTGCCAGAGTAACAGCTGGATTTAGATGGGCACCGCTTACAGGTGCTGCCACCAGAACACCTGTAAAAACACCTATTGCCCATCCGAAGGAAATTACTATCCAGCCACTGTTATTACCCTTGGTCTTGCTCAGGAGAACATTAGCTACGACTCCACTTCCGAAGACAAGGATCATGGCTGTACCGAAAAACTCAGCAAAAAATGCATTCATCTTTTCTAATTTATTAGGTAATTTTTAAAGATAATATTTCATAATTCTATAGTCAATCAGTTAGTCTTATAAGTGCCTAAAGTGCCTAGAGTGCCTAGAGTACTTAGAGTTTTTCAAATATTTTATTAGGTTTCTAGTTTTCAACTTTAAGTACTCCAAACTCTAGCTCACTCCAAACTTTTATTCTGAATCATCAGCCCAGGCTTTTGCAGCTTTAACTGCCCTGTGCCAGCCCTTTATCAGAGAACTGGTCTCTTCGGCCTTTAACTGAGGAGAGAAAGTGCGGTCAACCTGCCACTGCTGCTTAACCTCTTTGATTCCGCTCCAATAACCGACGGCCAGCCCTGCAAGATATGCGGCACCCAAAGCAGTTGTTTCAGTTATCTTCGGACGAACAACCTTAGTTTGCAGCAGGTCTGACTGAAATTGCATTAGCTGGTTATTTACGGTTGCACCTCCGTCAACCCGAAGCTCACGTATATTAATTCCTGAATCTTTTTGCATGGCCTGCAGGACTTCGAGGGTCTGGTAGGCTATGCTGTCGAGAGCAGCACGTGCAATATGGGCAGAAGTTGAACCCCTGGTTATACCAACTAGGGTACCTCTCGCATGCTGATTCCAGTGTGGAGCTCCCAACCCGGCGAAGGCAGGAACAAAATATACACCTTCGCTGTCTTTTACCTTTGAAGCGAGTTTCTCCACATCACCCGATTGCGCGATAATACCGAGACTGTCGCGAAGCCACTGAACAACTGCTCCGGCAATAAATATGCTGCCCTCAAGAGCATACTGGGTATCGTTACCAATTTTCCATGCAATAGTCGTTAAAAGTCTGCTTTTTGATTCGATTGGCTTGTTCCCGATGTTCATCACCATAAAACATCCTGTGCCATATGTATTCTTTACCATACCCGGTTCTATGCACATTTGTCCAAACAGGGCCGCCTGCTGATCTCCGGCAATACCAGCGACAGGTATTGCTGTTGAAAACTGACCTTCAGTATTTCCATATATCTCGCTCGACGATTTTACATCAGGCAACATACCCGAGGGAATATTGAAAATATCAAGCAGATCTTCATCCCATTCAAGGTTATGAATATTAAACAGCATGGTCCTTGAAGCATTTGTCACGTCTGTTATATGCAACTTACCTTTTGTAAGGTTCCATATTAACCATGAATCAACTGTTCCGAATGCAAGCTGTCCATCCTCAGCAAGTTTCCTGGCACCTTTAACATTATCGAGTATCCATCTGATTTTAGTCGCAGAAAAATATGCATCTATTATAAGTCCGGTTTTTTCAAGAATAGTACGGCTATGTCCTTCTTTTTTCAGTTGATCACAATAATCTGCCGTACGCCTGTCCTGCCAGACAATTGCATTATGAACCGGTTTGCCTGTCTTCCTGTTCCATACAATTGTAGTTTCCCGCTGGTTCGTGATCCCGATAGCAGCAATATTGGCACTATCGAGCCTTGCCATAGTTAATGCTTCGACTGCCACTCCTGCCTGTGTTGACCATATTTCCTGAGGATCATGCTCGACCCATCCGGGCTTGGGATAATACTGAGTAAATTCCTTTTGGGCAGTAACCAAAGGAAGCCCATTCCTGTCGAATATAATAGCACGGGAACTGGTTGTCCCCTGATCTAGCGCCAAGATAAATTTTTCCATATGTTACTGGTTATTAATTGAATGTCAGATATTTATAAATAGTTTTTGGCTAATTGATTATATGATTCAACCTGCTCATTCTTCCATTGCTGGTCATGACCAAATTCCTCAGCCATCAAATTTGCAATTTCTTCAGCGATTTCTGCACTAGCCTGTGCATTTAAAAATAATGCCCTCGTTCTTCTTGCAAGAATATCCTCAACATTAACCGGCATCTCATTTCTGCATATCCAGATTATTTCTGCTCTTGTATATGGAAAGCGATTATCAACCTGAGATCCAAGGTCCGGCCTTTCGCTGATCATTATCTCAATTTCGGCCAGACCTTCTCCATAAATATGTAAACGTCCGGTCGAAGTGCTCATATTAATATTAGTTAGTTTAAGATCCGCTGTGGAACATTTCTTCCTGTTAAGAAATCCGGCAGTTATTCCTTTATCAATCGTTTCCTCAGCCATCCGCCTGTAAGTTGTCCATTTTCCTCCAATAATTGTTAAAAGCCCTGAAGGCGAAAGAGTTATCTTATGTCTTCTTGAAACTTCCCTGGTCGAAGCCGTGTTATCCCGATTTGCAGCAAGAGGTCGCAAGCCTGCATAAATGCACAGGACATCTTCCCTGCGGGGGGGCCTGACAAGATATTTTTCAGCGGTATGCAGAATAAAACTTACTTCCTTCTCAAGCGCCACAGGCTCTAAGCTCACTCTGTCAAGCGGCGTATCAGTGGTTCCAACCACAACTTCATTATACCAGGGTATTGCAAAGAGCACTCTCCCATCTTCAGTTTTTGGTATCATTATTGCCGAATCGCTTTGAAGAAAGGATTTGTCGAGAACAATATGGACACCCTGGCTTGGCCTGATGGTAGATATTGCTGTAGGATTATCCAATCTGGCTATATCATCGGCAAACACTCCCGTGGCATTGATCACCAGGTTTGATCTTAGAGTTAAATCCTCACCTGAAACCATATCCCTTGCATTCACACCATTAATTTTACCTTTTTCATTCTTGAGGAGGCTGGTTACCTTACAATAATTAAGCACTAAACCCTTTTTTTCAACACATGATCTGGCCAGGGCCAGAGCCATCCGTGAATCATCAAATTGCCCGTCGTGATAAACGACCCCTCCTTTTAACCCTTCCTTCTTCAGAAGCGGCAGCCTGTTTAAAGTCTTTTCACGATTAATGAAATAGGATTTGCCCATGCTTAAACTGCCGGCCATAAGATCATAAAATTTCAGACCCACTGTATACATGATAGCATCCCATAGCGTATAAATTGGAATTATAAACTCCTGATTGAAAGTAAGATGAGGTGCATTCCTGAGCATAATCCCCCGCTCATGCAACGCTTCCATAACCAGCAGCAGGTCCCCCTGCGCCATATAACGCACTCCACCGTGGACCAGTTTTGTACTCCGCGAAGAGGTTGCTTTGGCAAAATCAGATTGTTCGAGCAGCAGGGTCTTATACCCCCTTGAAGCTCCATCAAGAGCAACCCCCAGCCCCGTTGCGCCTCCACCTATAACAATTATATCCCATATAATATCTGATTGATTTTTTAATTCGTTTAGCAAAGACTGGCGGTTCATATTATATTATATTTTGATAATAATAATACGGAGAAATTTTCGAAAAAACAAAAACCATTTCAATGCATGGAATAACAAACACTAGGTTACACAGAGAAACACAGAGAAGCACAGATTTTCACAGAGTAGGGCACCGGCTTCCTATTTCCGACTTAACCTCACCTTAACCAAACCCACCCCTACCCCTCCCAGGAGGGGAATTATTACACCTCCGGCTTCTGACTTCGGTTTTCTGACTTCGGACTTCTGACTTCGGTCTTCAGTCATTATTTTTTCAAAAATTTAATATCTTTGTCCTCTTCGAAGTATTTTCCCTTATATAAATTCATCAATTATGAAAAAAGTAATCCTGTCGTTAGCAATATTATTACTGATCCTAATTAATATTTCAGCCCAGCCGGGGAAAAAGGCATTGTTAATAATTGATATCCAGGACTTTTATTTCCCGGGAGGCAAATCAGCACTTGTAGAACCTGAAAAAGCTGCTGCAAATGCCGCATTGCTGCTTGATGACTTCAGGCAGAAAAATCTCCAGGTTATTTTTGTTCGCCACAATTATGAACCGGGAGGTAAAATAAATGACCTTGTAAAACCATTGGCATCTGAGAAGATAATTTCAAAGGATGAGGTTAACTGTTTCCTGCATACTGATCTTCAAGATTTCCTGAAAACAAATAATATAGACACTCTCGTTATTTGCGGCATGCAGACTCACATGTGTGTTGAAGCTGCCACAAGAGCCGCCAGCGATATGGGATATAAATGTATACTTATTCACGATGCATGTGCCACCAAAGACCTGAAGTTCGGAGATAAGATAATAAAAGCAGAAGACGTTCACTATTCAACTCTGAGTACATTGAAAAGCTATGCCTTTGTTGAAAGTACAAAGGAATACTTAAAAAAATAGTATTAACCGGCAGATCTAGAGAATAAGTGCCTGTCAGATTTTAAATTTAAGACAGGACGGAGTCTCAATTTTACATTCCTTTTCTGTTGCAACAGGAAGTCCTGTAGTTTCATCTATTTTGAAAAGAACAATGTTTCCTGATTTCTTATTTGCAACAAGGAGGAATTCACCTGACGGATCTATAACGAAATTCCTTGGCCAGTCCCCTCCGCAGGGAGTTCTTCCTGCTAACGTCAGTTTACCATCTGATTCTATTTTAAAGGTTACAATGTCGTTTTCCCCTCTGTTTGAGCCATATAAATATTGCCCGCTATTTCCGATATGAACATCAGCACAAAAGCTTTCTCCCTTATAACCTACCTCCAAAGTTGATTGTGTCTGTAGCAGCTTCAGCAGTCCGTTATGATCAACATCAAAAGCAGAAATGGTAGAATTAAGTTCACATATCACGTACAATTTTGTACCAGTTGAATTGAAAACGAAATGTCGTGGTCCAGTTCCGTCAGGAAAAGTTACTATACCATCATTAACCTGATTAAGTTGCCCGGAAGCCTTATCAAAATCATAAATAACTACTCTGTCAAAGCCAAGATCTGTCAGGTAGACCCTCTTCCCTGCAGGATCAAATGCAATCATGTGAGGGTGGGACACTTTTCCTGAATCACCTGCAAAAAGTATTGTATCAGTCACACTTTCAGGCAATCCTTTATTATCCAGCTTAACAACAGCAACCGAGCTGCTGGAATAATTTGCCATAAGCAAAAAATCCTCATCCGGAGTCAATGATATAAAACACGGCCCGCCGTCAGGAACAATAAGGTCCTTTAGCTTGTTAACGGCACCGGATCGCTCATCATAGCTTAACGCAGTAACTCCTCCGGCTTTTTCGCCTTTGAAATCCATTACTTCGTTGGCAGCATAGATATATCCATATTTTTTTGAGATACAGAAATAGGAAGGATTTGGACCGGCATCCGATTCCGAAACAATTGTAAAATTCCCGGTCTGCAGATTCAGATCATACTGATATAATCCGTTCTTACTGCCAGTATCGGTATATCTTCCGGCAAAAAGCTTTACCGGTGGTTCGCTACATGAAGTCAATAACATCATGAACAGAAATAAAGTAAGAATTAACAGGTTTAGTTTTTTCATTTTGAGTTGGTTAAATTTAGGTTTCAAAACTATCACATTCCCTGTAAGCCTGGATCAACCGTTCTTCTCCTTCTCTGGATCTAACGCTTACACCATGCTCCATACACAAAACACCTTCATAACCACGGCTATAGATATATTTGAAGACATTTTTAAAATTTATCTCACCGGTAGTTGGTTCATTACGTCCCGGGGTATCTCCAAGATGGAAAGCAGCTATTTCGCTCCATGCTGCCTCAATATTTGGTATAAGGTTCCCCTCGGAGATCTGCTGGTGATAGATATCGTCAACAATTTTGCAAACCGGGCTGTTTACTGCCCTGCAGATCTCATAGGCCTGGGGGATTCCGTTCAGAAAGAGTCCGGGATGATCATGAAGAGTATTTAGTGGTTCAAGTACAATTATCAACCCTGCCGGTTCCATAATATCGCAGCAGTATCTCAGATTATCAACCACATTTGCAGTCTGGTAATCGCGGTGTAATCTCTCATCATATCTCCCGGGAACCACCAGTGCCCATTTTACACCGGTCCGTTTGGCCACTTCAACTCCTTCCTTCATCTTGTTAATAAGCATGTCGCGTATTTCAGGCTTATTCAGTACAAACGAAGTAACTGAAAAATCAGCATACAAAACAAAGGGTCCAAGTTCCATCCCCAGCCGGTTAATCTCATTTGCTATTTTCAGCTGGTCCCCCACCGGCCTGTTCATAAGCCCGTTGTCAAACATGGCCCTGAATCCCATATCATGACAGAACCTTATATTATCAATTAAATCCTCACCTGCATGTTCATGGAACATACCAAAAGGAGGAGCATATTTCAGCTTAAAAGGGGTAACTGCAACTGTTGCTTTTTGTGATTTCATTGCAACAGAGGTACCAAAAACTGCAGGAGCAGCTAAAATAGCGGCTCCCGTAGCAGTGGCTTTTTTAATGAAATTTCGTCTGGAGAAATCCATATATATAATTTTAATTAAAATATCACTTGTCTTATGTTGTCTCAGGAACATAAGCAACACCGGGCAGAGGAATCTCTTTGTCGATGTCAACGGGGCCCCATGTAAATACTTTTGGTCCCAGTTTGAGGTCCGAGTTCATCATTTCATCATATGTTGTCTCTCCCCCGGTATATGCTGAGATACGTCCCATAATTGCTGTCATTGTTGATATAGCAGTATTTTCAGCTTCATTAATCGGCTTACCGGTACGGATTGCAGTTACAAGATCGATATGTTCCTGGACGTACGGATCAACACTCACCTGCTCTGTAGGTTTGCCATCTTTATCAAGCGGATAATCATATTTCCAGATCTGATTCCCTGCAAGGTCAATTATTGAGTTCCGGCAATTTGATGATCCTATGGTTCCCTGTACTCTTTCGGAAACATTATTAACACAACCGTCAATCTGGCGACACATACTATGGAAATGAATCCCATTATCAAAAGTAAAATCGACACTGAAATTATCATACTGGTCCCCGGTAACACGACGGAGTCTTGATCCGAAACCAACGGCTTTTACAGGATGTGAACCAGTAAACCAGTTCATTACATCGAGGTTGTGAACATGTTGCTCAACTATATGATCACCGGACAACCACGTCCAGTTAACCCAGTTACGGATCATGTATTCCATTTCACTCCAGGCAGGATTCGGATCGCGATGCCATAATTTGCCGCCATTCCAGTACACATTACCACCAACAATCTCACCAACTGCTCCCCCGGCGACCTGTTGCCATGCAGCAATATAGTCTCTTTGATGACGGCGCTGGGTACCCGTAACTATGCAAAGGTCCATGCCTTTTGCCTTCTGGGCAGTTGCCATAATTGACCTGGCCCCCTGCGGATCAACGCATACCGGTTTTTCAGCAAATACATGTTTTTTTGCCTGTATTGCCGCTTCCAACATCTGGGGACGAAAAAAGGGAGGAGTAGCTGTAATAATTATATCTACACCTGAATCGATAACCTTCTGGTAAGCATCGAAGCCGACAAAACAATTCTCAACTGGTACTTCCTGTCCTTTTTGTTTCATTATTTCACTTCTGCAGGAATCAATACGATCCTGGAATGTGTCACCCAATGATACAATCTGAAGGTTTGGTCCCGCACTAAGGAAATTTATTGCAGCACCTGTACCGCGTCCGCCACAGCCTATAACACCAGCTTTAAGAACAGGTCCGTCAGGCGCCTGGTCAAGCATAGTCGGCACAGCTACGACTTTCTTTGTTTCGCGGGCACAACTGGTTATTATCGAAGGAGCAATAACACCTGCTACTCCTGCCACTGCTGCCTTGCCCAGGAAATTACGTCTTGAAATACTTGATTTTTTCATGTTAGGATAGATTTATAAGAAATGAAGAAATATAATTCTGTAATTAAGTAATGGAATGTAACCAAATGTAAATATATGCAGTTAAAAAAGCAAATATTTGATCCTCTTTAATCCTTTTTAACACAAGCAGAATGTCAATTTATTTTGTGTTGCTCCATTTATAATACATATTCGGAATCAGGATAGTTATTGATAACAAATTTTACTATTTTTCGACCGGAATTATCAAAAAGTACAACACAAAGTTGCACAAAGGGAAAGAAGTAATAAATTGTATAGAAGGGAGATAAATGAAACCAGGTCGATTTATACATTACTTATATTTTATTAATCGCTTTGTTGTTCTTTTCAGGTTGTGAAAAAGAGCCACATGGCGATATTACTGTAAATGAAACACTTCCTGCGCTTGATCCGGATTACTCAGATGTTACCATACCTCCAAACATAGCTCCGCTAAATTTTAATATTAAGGAACCAGGGAAGATCTCTTTTGTAAAATTTACTTCTGATTCAGGCTCCGAAATTGACATCTATTCGAGATCAGGGAAAATTCGTATCCCTGAAAAAAGGTGGAAGAAAATGTTACAGAACAATAAAGGGAAAGAGCTTAAGATTGATATTTTTTCAAAGGATGACCAGGATAAGTGGTCAAAATATAAAACTGTTACCAATAAAATTGCGATGGAACCTGTTGATCCTTACCTTTATTACAGATTATTATACCCTGGTTACGAGAGCTGGGCCGAACTAAGCATTAACCGGCGTGATGTTGGAAGTTTTCACTCCCGGGCACTTGTAGAAAACAGTGTCGTAGATGAAAATTGTGTTAATTGCCACTCTTTCAATAACACAGGTAAAAATGATGAGTTTCTTTTTCATATGAGGGGAACCATGGGAGCTACTTATTTTTATTCAAAAGGGGACTTCAAAAAAATAAACCTCAAAACAAAGGAGATGAAAAATGGTGCTGTCTATCCTCGGTGGCATCCTTCAGGAAAATTTGTCGCCTTTTCTTCAAATAAGATTATTCAACGTTTTCACTCTGCCGATAATAAAAAGGTTGAAGTGAGTGACCTTTCCTCATCTCTTATCCTTTATGATGTGGATAAAAATGAAGTAATGAATATCATTTTAGCTACTAAAGACAAATTCATGGATACATATCCGGAATGGTCCCCGGACGGACATTTTTTGTATTTCTGCAGGGCTGATCAGATCGGGGAGAACTATGATTATAAACAGATTAAATATAACCTGTACCGGGTTCCTTTTGATATTGAAAACAGGTCATTTGGTGAAGCAGAACTGGTCTTTGACGCTTCTTCTGAAAATAAGAGTGTATCATTTCCGAGGATTTCTCCTGACGGCAAATATCTTGTGGTGACTGTTGCTGATTATGGGTGCTTCCCCATTTGGCATAAAGAAGCTGATCTTTATTTAATAGATCTGACGACATCGAAAGTGAACCGGCTTACCCTTAACAGTGATTTCGCGGATAGTTATCATTCCTGGTCGTCAAATGGCAGATGGCTTGTATTCAGCAGCAAAAGAGGTGACGGACTCACGGCTCGTCCATACATTTCATATATTGAAGAAGACGGCTCTTCTGACAAGCCGTTCATTCTGCCACAGAAAGATCCGGAATTTTACAACAGGTTCCCAAAGAGTTTCAATGTGCCTGAATTTTCAACAGAAAAAATTGATCTCAATCCGGGGGAGATACGAAAGCTTGCCAAAACCACTGCTACTCAGGCTAAATGGCACGAAGACACTGAAAGAGTTAATCAGACTAACAATGAATAAAATAAAACCCCATAATTTTCTTACTCTTTCGCGGCTGACTTATCTTATATTCTTTACCGGTATATATATCTATTTCTGTTTTTTTGCTGATTATATATTTTTTTACCAGGAGAAATCCTCTCTTTTCATTTTTTCATTTGATTTCCTAACAGAGAATTTTCGTCGGCCGGGAGGACCATTAATTTATATCGGGAAATTTTTCACAACCTTCTTTTATTACCCTTCTGCCGGAGCTCTTATTGTAGCAACCATATTAACCCTGATTGTTTTTCTGATTTCAAAGATCATTATAATATTAAACGGCACAAAGGCACAAACCACCTTCGCCAAGGCTACGGCGGTCAATGGGCTCAACGGCGCAATGGCAATACCCTTTATTATCGGGTTGCACTTTTTTATCTTCAGACGGATTACAGGTTTTTGCTCTTTGACAGCCTTGGCATTCTTTTCCAACTGGCTTTCTTATATCTGGTAATAAGGTATTTAAAACAACTAAATGGATGGATTCCCGTCATTCTTTCTCCTCTCTGGTATTTTCTGACCGGCAGTTTTGCCTGGATTTTTGTGCTGTTTCTAACGTTTTATCTTGTATTTTATAATGAGAAAAAAGGATGGATTAAAATCATTGGGTTATGGGGGCTAAACGCTCTGACTTTTTATGTATCAAAAGAGTTCCTTTTCTTTCAATCCGGCAAGACTCTGCTGATATTCCCTTATACAGAATTGATTACCGGTTATCAATCAATAACTTTTCTTTTTGTTACAGCATTAATAGCCATACTCCCTGTAATTGCCGGAATAAAACTGACTATCCCATTGAAGTTGAAAATTTCAGATTTTGCAGGGGATCTTATAATAATATCCCTTCTGGTAATTATTCTGGCAGCAGTTGGTTTTAAGAAGTTTGATTATAAAACAAAGCAGTATTTCCATGTTGAAAAACTATTTTATCAGAATAAATTTGATGAAGTTATTGCTTACAATACAGAAAATCATTCCACAAATATCTTAACGATTTTTTTAAATAATATTGCTCTCTGTGAAAAGGATAAACTGGATGATCTGTTGTTCTCTTTTCCACAGAGTCCGGATGGAAAAACTCTGTTCCTGAAATGGGAAATAGCCGGAGAAATTCTGCGACGCGGAGGTTATTTTTATTACACTATCGGAATGATCAACGAAGCACATCGCTGGGCTTTTGAGAATATGGTAATGAAAGGATATACTCCGGAAGGATTAAAGATGCTGATCAAAACCGACCTGATAAATGGAAATTACAAGGTCGCTTCCATGTATACAGGAATCTTAAAAAGGACCATGTTTTATAAAAAAGATGCCGGAGCATTTGAAAAACTTCTTTTTAATGATAAAGCCATAAATGCGGATAAAGATCTTGGTGAAAAGAGGCAGATAATGTTAAAATCTGATTTCTTCTCAATAACAGATGACCCCCATATAAATATCGACCTTATTCTCGGAAAAGATTCGTTAAATAAGAAAGCATTAGAATACAAGATGGCATATCTGTTACTGAAGAAGGATTACCTGGAAATTACAAAAGAACTTCCTGAATTTAAAAGGCTGGGATTTATCAGGTTACCGGTAAATGTTGAAGAGGCTGTGATTGCCATCACAGAAGCAAACAAAGGTAAATTACCATATATAGGCAATATGGTAATCAGCGGGAATACAATTACACGATGGGAACAGTACCTTGCTGTTCTCAGACAATACGGAAACAACGTAAGATCAGCTGAACCCACATTAAGGAGAAGATTTGGAGATACCTTCTGGTACTGGGTATTCTACAGATAGGTTTCTTGCCCCCGTTCCCCGGTGTTTTTACCCACCAATCCCCATGGTTTTTTGCCGCCCAACCCCCCCACTGGGGGGGCTGTGTCTGCTAGTTCCCCTCCCTGGAGGGGCCAGGGGTGGGTTTGCTTGCTATTTGTACAACCCCCTCGCCCTTCGGGCGCTCCCCCTGCCTTGCTCCGCCGTAACGGCTACGCGAAGGCGAGGGAGGGGGAGAAATACTCAGCAAATAAGTGAGATTTCACTTTTATCCAGAGAATTAGGGGGCTGTTGAAAAAGTCCTTAGTGCGACTTTTTGTATATCTTCGTGGCCTTAGTGGTAAAATATAATTCATTGAACCACAAAGGATCACAAAGTACATCACTAAGGAACACGAAGTAGTAAAACAAAAAAACCAACTTTTTCAACAGCCCCTGTCAGCTCCGTTGACAGGGGGGCTGTTACTCCCGAAACTGAAGCTCTTTTGCGGACATCAGCTTAGCTGACAGGAGGGCATAAAAAATGGCAGGCAAAAAAATTTGCCTGCCATTAATATAATTAGGGAATCAATTTGTACCGTACCCAGGGTTCTGAATAAGTGCAGTGTTTTTATTCATTTCATCCCTCATGATCGGGAAGAAATAACACTTGTCATTCCATGCCCTTGATTCAACACCAATAAGCTGGTTCGAATATATCGGGTCGCCCCATGTTGAGCCGTCAGCCTGACGGTAATTAGTTGCTGCGGTAGTTAAATATTTCACTTCGGCGCGATGTGTAGGATGATATGCAGCAGGGCCGATAACCCAGCGGCGGACATCCCAGAAGCGATGATCTTCAAATGCAAGTTCAATACGACGCTCATGTCTGACAGCCGTGCGTAAATCACTCTGGCTAAGGCCTGCAGCTATATCTGGCTGCCCGGCCCTGGTCCTGATCATATTAATATATGTTCTGGCCTCAGCAAGATTTGCAGCATCTCCAATCTCTATACAAGCCTCTGCATAGTTCAGAAGAACTTCAGCATAACGGATATGCCTGAAAGGTATATCCTGCTTTACAAACTGTGGATCGAGGGTCGGGTCAACAAATTTACGCAGGTAGTAGCCGCTCCTTCCACCATTCCAGTTTTCAATCGGCCCTTCGCGTGTATCAACGCCCGGAACAAGCTGGGTGGTCCCATCCATTGCAAATACATGACCAACCTGCATTTTGTTCCACGGATCAATTGGCTGTACGTCCGAGGGACGAGTCCTCCAAGGGCATCCTTCATAAAGGATGGAGGCGTAGAAACGGGCATCACGCTTAGCATAAGGATTTGCAACATTGGCCGCGTTATTCCAGTCAAAACTGGAACCATCCTTCATCTCATACTCATCCACCAGGTCACCTATCGGAGTATTATTACCCCAGTTGTGGTAACCATTAGGACCGCAATATAATGCAGGATTGTAATCAGACCAGCTTCTGCCTGTTTTGGGAGTAAAATATTCCAGAAGTATATCCTCGTTTTCATATCCGTAAGAAAGGAAGTATTTCACAAAATTCTCTGCAACCGAATCGGTAGGTGAAGGATTTGGTGCATAAAGGCTGTACATATTCAAATCAATAACAGCTTTGGCAGCAGCTTTTGCATCGATCCATGCCTGGGACTGGCTTCCTGAGGTATATCCCAGAAGTTCAGGATTTGAATAACCTGGGGCATATGACGCCTGCTTCCAGTGAAGATCGCTGGCAGCGAAAAGCAAGGTCCTTGCTTTAAGAGCAAGTGCTGCTCCCCTGGTTGCATGACCACGGTCAGCACCTGAATACGAATCAGGAAGCATCATGGCAGCAGAGTCGAGCTGGCCCACAATATAGTTTATGCAATCCTCATAGCTATTCCTGGCAATATCAAAATTTTCACCCAAACCATAAGCCTTTGTAATAAGAGGTACTCCCCCATACAAGGCAACCAGGTAATGATAGGTATAAGCACGCAGGAAGTAGACTTCCCCTGTAGTACGCTTCTTCAACGCCTGCCCGGGAGCATCATCACCATAATTAACACCATTAACTTTTGAAAAGAACAGGTTACATGCTCTTATGTTCTTATAAAGAGGTGCCCAGCGATAATGTAAAGTATTTGCCGTAGGGTCGGTGTTTCCCCAGTCGGTATCCCATCCCAGCAAACCATCACTGGTCATGATTGATTTGTTGAAGTCGAAAGCACCCCAGTCAGGAGTGAAAGATGTTTCATCCACATAGTCGGAAAGTCTTTCAATGGCGAACGGCCAGCCCAATGCATTATAATAAATATCATTGACAAAGGCCGCAGTAAGATTTGGATCCACCCAAACATCAGCATCGGAATAAGCTCCAAGCGGCTTGGTATCAAGCATATCCTTACTGCAGGAAGTAACTATTCCGATTATAAAAATCACACTAAAATATAATAATTTTCTCATATTGCTTTAATTTTTAGAAAGTTAAAGTTACTCCAAGGTTTACAACTCTTTGAAGAGGATAAGATGTACCGGCATCAACCTCAGGGTCGATCAGATGTATTTTATCCAGAGTAATAAGGTTTTGTCCGCTAACATACACGCGAAACTTGGAAATTCCGAGTTTTTCGTTAACTCCGGAAGGCAGTGAATAGCCGATTTCCATGCTTTTTAACCTGACATAATCCGTAGAAAATTCCCAGAATGTATTACCCTGGTTTCTCCAGTACTCATTATCGCGGTTCCAAGCACGTGGCCAGGTAGCATCTGTATTTGTAGGAGTCCAGCGTTTATCGGCAAATTCCTTGTAATAGTTACCAATATCACCGGATTCAACTCCCAGATATACGATAGCGCCCGCTGCACCCTGGAACAACATACTCATGTCAAAATTCTTATAAAAGAAAGTAGCACTAAAACCACCAATGAATCTTGGCATGTTATTCTTACTGTCACGAACCCTGTCGAGACCGTCAATAACTCCGTCATTGTTAACATCCTTGAATATAATGTCACCCGGTTGAGCACCTGCCCAGTGAGGATAATTTGGTTTCCCATCAACTGTAAAAGTATTATCTTTAAATACCCCGATAGCTACATAGTTTAAACCTGCATTCATAGGCTTACCCTGCGCTTTCTGGTACTCAGGTATTCCGGGAGTATCAAATGTAAAGTCTACTTTGTTCTTTGCGTAGCTGCCGTTCAGCGACAGGTCATAGGTAAAGTCACCTGTTCCACCATGGTAAGTAAGAATGTATTCAAATCCTCTGTTTGAAACCTTTCCGATGTTCTGTGGAGGAAGGGTCATCCCGGTACTCTGAGGTACAATAGCAGATGCCTGCCACAGGATCCTTGAACGAAGGTTATAGAAGAAATCAGCTTCAACTGTCAGTCTCTTATTCAAAAGCGTTGCATTGAATCCGACGTTTGACTGGTTGGCAACTTCCCATGTTACGTCAGGATTGGGAACCACGTTTTCATAGAGCATTTTATTATTAACACTCTGGCCATATACATAATTCTGACCGTCGAAACTGTAGGTAGAAAGATATTGATACTCCTTTAACGATCCGTTGTAATAAACTCTGTCATTACCTGTCTGGCCCCATGATGCACGGAGCTTGAAGTCGTTAATAAATGCAATATTATCTTTCCAGAAATTTTCGTCAGAAATACGCCATCCAAGAGATACACCGGGGAAGAATCCGAATTGTTTGCCGGGCTTAAACATATAGGAACCGTCATACCTCATTATTAACTCAACCAGGTATTTCTGACCATAATCGTAATTAATACGTCCAAAGTAGCTGAGACGGGCATTCTGGTCGGCCCAGCCATTGTTTGTCATGTATGTGTCAGCCGCACCTGCAAAAAGTTGTGGAATTGCGGAGGTAACATAATTCTTTCTGAAAGCAGTCAGATAGTCATTCTGCCCTTTTTGACTTTCAGTTCCTAGCAAAACTTTCAAGTTGTTTCTTTCACCAATAAGTGTTTCATATGTGGCATATGCGTTAAGGGTAAGCTTATTGCCATTATTAGAATATCCGTCAGAATAATACTCTGTAAGCTGAGGAGCATCCAGGCCTCTCTTTCCTTTTACTGTTACAGGCACACCATTTGGGTCTCTTGTAACTCCGTCCCAGGTCCAAAGGTACCAGGGTGTCTGAAACACTTTGCGGAAATTAAATGCTTTATCAATTGAACCATTGGCCTGAACAGACAGTCCTTTAACCCATGGAATCTTTACATTTAATTTCAGGTTACTATTCAGAACATAAAGTTTGTTATCATCAGTTCCTGTAGCACTGGTAACTGTGACAGCCGGGTTAAAGCCGTATTCGATATCAGGACCAGGATTTCCATCGGGCCAGTAAGCGGGCATATTCGGCTTACCTCTCATGAGCATACGAAAAATGTCTCCCGCTCCAACAGTTGGAAAGTGTCTGTTCTCCTGGCGGCCTGCAACGTCGAAAGCAATAGAAATATTATCTGATATCTTACCATCGATGTTACTTCTGAAATCATATTGTCTGAAATAAGTTGCGCTGTTTTTATAATAGGCATCCTCATATTTACTACCCAGTGAGAGGTAGTATTTCATACTCTCTGTGCCACCTGAAACAGATAGATTTTCGTAATTCTGCCTCGACCATGGTTTGAACACGGCCTTAAACCAGTCGGTATTCGGGTGCCCCCAGGGGTCCGATCCGTCTTTAAACTTCTGAATATCATCTTCTGAGAACTGCTGGTTCATCCCACCTGAAGGATTAGAATAATATGAAACCTCATTCAGCATCGTTGCATAAGTTGCAGCATCAGCCATTTTTGGAATGACTGTCGGCTGGTTATAACCGGAGTTCAAATTAAGCGTAATGGTAGGTTTTCCAATAGTACCACGCTTGGTAGTAACCAGTATAACACCGTTTGCAGCCTGTGTTCCGTAAATAGCAGCCGATGCATCTTTCAGTACAGTAAAACTCTCAATGTCGCTCGGGTCCAAACGATCGAGTGAACGGTGAGGGATTCCGTCGACAACTATTAGAGGAGAGTTATCGCCCAATGTATTGGCACCACGAATAGTAATAGTTGTGTTGTCATAACCCGGTTCACCACTCTTCTGTTGTGCTGTTATACCAGGCAGACGTCCGACCAGACTGTTTGTAAGGTTTGTGGTTGGAGACTGTTTAAGTTCGGATCCGTTGACTGAACTTATTGAACCGGTCAGGGTAGCTTTTTTCTGGGTACCGTAACCAACAACGACAACTTCGCTAAGTTGAGATACTTCAGCAGCCAAAGAAACATTAATTGTAGTCTGTCCGGCCAATGGAATCTCCTGAGTAACATACCCGATAAAAGAAAAAATCAGGGTAGCATTGGGATCATTGGCATTAAGTGAAAATTTGCCGCTTACGTCAGAGATAGCTCCAACTGAGGTTCCCTTAACCTGGATATTTACACCAGGCATCGGCAGACCGGTTGATGCATCAGTAATGGTCCCTGTGACTTTTACCTGCTGCGGGGCAGCAACATTTGGAGCAGAGCCATTACCGGAATGGTTTTCATCTGTAAATGAATAGGCAGGCAGAACCAATCCACAGAACAGAAGAATTGTTACAATTTTCATAGTTAGTTGTAACTTGTGAAAATTCACATTTGGCTTTAAGGGCCAAAAGTAGTTGGGAGTTTTTTTCATACTGTTACACTGTTAGTTAGTTAATAGTAGTTAGTAATAAAGATTTGTGGTTATTATTGTTTTGAAAATTTTAACAGCAACAATTAGTGTAATTTTTACACTAATTTTATTCAAAGAACAATTATTTCGCGCCGTATTCTTTCTGGTTTTGATTTCTTATCTCCGTGCCTGTAAAAAATGCCTTCTTGGATGTGCAATTTAAGTAATGGGAATTTAAAAAACAACTTTTCCGTAAATTTTTTATTTATTAATTATAATGATTATTTTTTGCCTGTTACTTCGTAGAATTATTTCCGGTTTTTCCATCATATTCGCAAACAACCCTGAAACCAACATTAAAGCAATCGGAATACCACCATATACTTTTGGGCATTTGAGGATCAGTCCTTAACCACGCCTGTGTCCTGGTATAATCACGCGCTGCACTTCTTACTTCACCGGCTGCATTCAGGAATGACCCTCCCCTGATAACATGTTCATCACCCTCAGCAGGACCCATGGGATCTCTGACAATTCCACCCGGATATTGTGAATATGCATCAGCCCGGTACCAGTCCGAACAGAATTCGGCCACATTACCTGCCATATTTCTTAAACCATACGGATTTGGTTTTACACGGTTGGGTAGTTGTGTCATGGTCGGACTGTTGCCTTTATATATAATATAAGAATTAATGACAGATGTATCATTTTTTGAGAACCTTGCTCTTAAACCGGTCTTTTCAAATTTTCGCGGATTGCCAGGGAAAAAATAAGGGCTCTCTGAACCTGCCCGACAGGCATATTCCCATTCAGCTTCAGTCGGAAGTCTATAAGTTTTTCCTGTGACAATCGATAGCCATTTGCAATAGGTTTCTGCAGCGTGGAATGAAAATGATATAGCCGGCCGGTTACCTAACCCCCAACCCTGGTCGGGTTGTCCATAAGGTGGGGTAGCTCCTGAAATTGCATCGGCCGATGATGTTTTTCTGCTTCTTAATCCCTCAGTATCAGTTGACCTTCCCTCTGCGGCTGTCTGTACATAAAATGCAAGGTACTCGTCCCACGAAGTTTCAATCTCCGCCATAAAGAAACTGCTTACTTCAACATCCCTTACAGGTCCTTCATCTTCTTTTCTGAAAGGTTCACCAGGAGGGCTTCCCATTTTAAATGTTCCTCCCGGAATTGCAATCATATTAAATGAAACAGATGATTTTGGTATATGCTCTGTAAAGCTATTAAATCCGTTAACAGGCGTTGGTTCAGTATAGATCTCTTTAGCAGCGGAAGATACACTGCCAAAAGAGGAATTACTTCCATGAGTATAACCTTCAATATAATGTCCGGCATTCAAATGACAGTTAATACAATTCAGTTCATCTTTCTTTTTTGTCTGAGTATAATAAAGGTGGGCTTCAGAACCTTCTTTAGAAAGCTTTGCCGGGAAAAGATTTTCATGGCACTTAATACAACTGCTTTCATAAACATAACCTCTGGCTGTTTCGAGTCTTCCGCGGCCTTTCCAGTCGAACGATGCGGAATCCCTGGTCCAGAAACTCCATAAATCCCTTAAGCCGGTTTTACTTTTTGCCCGGAGATAACCCTTACCTTTCGGAGGAAGATGGCATTCTGCACAACCAACCCTGTAACCCGACCGTGTGTCGTAGTGTACTGATTTCTTCCAGGATGCATCGGCCAGGGGATGAATATGGCATGAAATACAATAGTCATTCGTAGAGGTCACACGAAGGGCTTTACTACCACCAAGAACTATCAATGCTCCACCAATAATACCCGGGATGAACCATAAAAGAAATCTTTTCATAAATTAAAGTTAGGCGGGTTCAAGGTAAAAAAATATCCAAAACAGATTACAGGCAAAAATCATTTTTATAAAAAAATAATAATTTGAAATAAATGGTGTTATTTTGGTAGGGACATGCCATGGCATGTCCCTACATCCAAATAAAAAAGAAAATGAAAAGAATATTATTTATTCTTGTTTGCATATCGATCAATCTTACATTGTTTTCGCATCCATGGAAGCCAGGCCATTATGTTATAATTGATACTGACGGTGGAATAGATGACATGAAGGCCATAACGATGCTTCTGGCGTCACCCGACGTCAGGGTGCTGGCAATAACTGTTTCACCCGGAGCTCTTAATACCGGTTTTGCATACAAAAAAATAAGAAGCCTTCTCAACTCTTTCTATCACGAAGGAATTCCTGTTGGGATAAATAGAATCAGCGATTTTAAGTCATCAGATTTCCAGGTTGCTTTAAATACATCCTGGGGAGATGAAAACGGACTGGATGAGAAAAATGCACCGGAAGCAAACAACCTTATTTCCGAAATGCTGTCAACTGAATCGACCAAAGTAAGTTTTATCTGCCTTGGAGGTTTATCAACTGTATCAGAAGCAATAAAAACCCTCCCTGTTTTTAAGCAGCAGGTAAAAGAGATTATATGGAGTTCAGATGGCCCTGAAAACTCAGCCGGATTTAATTATAATATAGATAAATCATCTGCCACCAGAGTGCTTAAAGGAGACATTCCTGTCAGGATTGTAAAAGGGACAGGCGATGAGGTTTTCTATAATGACAGCCTCCTGAATGAAATTTCTGCGATCCCTACAATTTATGCAAAAAAAATCTCCGGATATTTCAATTCGGATATTGCAAGGAATCATCCGTATTCAAAGAAAGGGAAGGATGAAATGACCGTACTTTACCTTCATTATCCCGAATTATTCACAACCCTTTTATCAAAAAAAAACAATGTAAGTACTCCCCGGAATATAGATTCCCTGAGAACAAAATCGGTTCAGATCCTTGCAGGGATGACAGTTGCAAAGAATCAGGTCATTAAAGATTTCCCGGTTGATCCGTCCTTCTATTTTGCCGATATTGAACCGTTTGTAACTGATATTATCGACAGGTATGGCATTGATGAGTGGGTTTCAGGCGTAATATCAAGTGAATTACACAGGCATCTTGGAGCTTTTACTATTATAGGTGTGAAAATGGGGATCAGGGCAAGGGAATATTTTAATACAGGAGTAGATGAATTCAGCCTGATTTCATATGCAGGTTCCTCAACACCGTTAAGCTGTATTAATGACGGACTTCAGGTTAGTACCGGAGCCACGCCAGGGCACGGATTACTTACCGTTGATAACGATCCGCCGACTTCCCCATCGGCAGAATTCACATATATGAACCGGAAAATCAAGCTGACTCTTAAGCCTGAATTAGCTGAAAAGATCAGCTCTGAACTTAAGCAGATAAACTTTGTCTACGGTCTCGACAGCAATATCTACTGGGAACTTGTCAGAAAGAATTCAATCAAATACTGGCTGGATCTTGACCGGCACGATATCTTTACAATTGAAGAGATTTCTCATTAAATATTCCTCTCCCCAAACCCGTCCCCCGCTCTCCCGGGAGCGGGGGACGGGAGGGGGTGAGGTTAAATCAGGGCCCTACTTATTGTATTCATCGAAAAAATCATTCCCCTTATCATCGGTTATTATAAATGCGGGCATATTTTCCACCCTGATCTTTCTGACTGCCTCCATACCCAGCTCTTCAAAATCGACTATTTCGACCGATTTAATATTTTCAGCGGCAAGAATAGCTGCTGGTCCCCCGATTGAGCCAAGATAAAATCCTCCGTATTTTTTACATGCATCGATTACCTGCCTGCTGCGGTTTCCTTTTGCAAGCATTATAAGTGATCCTCCAAGACTCTGGAAAAGTTCAACATAAGAATCCATCCGTCCTGCTGTTGTGGGTCCAAAGCTGCCCGATGGCATTCCCTTCGGAGTTTTTGCAGGCCCGGCATAATAAACCGGATGATTTTTAAAATAATCAGGCATCGGTTTGCCCTCATCAATGAGCTTTTTAATACGGGCATGAGCAATATCCCTTGCAACGATGAGTGTCCCTGAAAGACTCAGCCTTGTCTTCACAGGATATTTTGTCAGTTCCGCAAGCACCTCTTTAATGGGACGGTCGAGATTTATCTCAACAGGTTTTTCCAGAGCAGGGGCTTTTGATGGCAGGAATCTTCCGGGATTTTTCTCAAGTTGTTCGAGAAAAATACCTTTGTCATTAATATAGGCTTTTATATTTCTGTCGGCACTGCAGCTTACTCCCAGACCCACAGGACATGATGCCGCGTGGCGCGGCATCCTTATCACCCTCACATCATGAACAAAATACTTCCCACCAAACTGAGCTCCCACACCATATTCATGACATATCTTTTCAATTCTCTTTTCCCATTCAATATCTCGAAAAGCTCTTCCGCTTTCGTTTCCTGAAACAGGAAGATTATCAAGATAACCGGCTGAAGCTTCTTTAACTGTCTTCAGAGTTGCTTCAGCAGATGTACCGCCTATCACCAGTGCAAGATGGTAAGGGGGACAGGCCGATGTACCTAAATCTCTGATCTTTTCTTGTACAAATTTAATCAGCGATTCTTCATTTAATAAGGATTTGGTTTGCTGAAAAAGAAATGTTTTATTGGCTGAGCCTCCGCCTTTTGTTATAAAAAGAAATTCATATTTATAGCCCTCTGTGGCATAAATATCAATCTGTGCCGGAAGGTTGCTTCCCGAATTCTTTTCATCAAACATGGTAAGAGGCACAACCTGGGAATACCTGAGGTTCTTATTTTTGTAAGTTTCATAAATTCCTTTCGACAGGTGTTCAGCATCGTTGCAGCCTGTCAATACATTTTCACCTTTCTTGCCGATAGCTATTGCCGTACCAGTGTCCTGGCACCAGGGCAGATCTTCCTTTGAAGAAATAACTGTATTACGAAGCATCATATAAGCTACAAAACGGTCATTATCTGTCGCTTCCGGATCATTCAGTATTTTTGCGAGTTTTTCCAGGTGCGATGTTCTGAGATAAAATGACAGGTCGGAAACAGCTTCTCTGGCAAGAAGTTCGAGTCCTTTCGGATCAACCTTCAATATTTTCCTTCCTCCCTGATCAACAACATGAACATAATCTTTTGTGAGCTGTCTGTAACTTGTCGAGTCCTTCTCTATCTGGAAAGGTTTCTCATAGATAAATTCTGCCATGACTGTTGTTATTTTATTATCAATGAATTAATTGCAAATAGATATAAAAATATCTAAATAACCATATATCAAATATAGTAACAATTAGACAAAAAGAAGAACTAAAATGACATGTATGATATATCAGACAATTATGAGACTTCTTTTGTTACACAGAGGACCACAGAGGTACCACAGAGGGCCGATAGCTATGTATTTCTTCGAAATTCATGTAACAAATTCCAGCTAGCTTATTATTACCTGATTTGTTTCAGTTGTTGTTCACTTAAATTCTTTTATTGTCCTTCCACATTCCATTATAATTATATCTTTCTAAGAATAAGTCATATATAAGAAGGAGATTACCTTCGGTGAGCTTGTCCCTGTAAACAGGGACCCGGTTCCTAATTCCGCTTTGCTCCATCGGGAATGACAGAAAGGGATATCTCAATCAACCTCGTTATGTTAATTTGAAGGAGATCCCTCATCCCGCAAGAAGCGGGATTCGGGATGACAGGGCCATTAGGGAGCATATGGGGGTGAAGAAGTGGCGATTCGTAGATAAATTTCTTTGATATTCTGATTTGTTTCGCGAATCGCCACTTCTTCACCCCACCAGTAACCACCAAATCGTCATGTCATCCCGAGCTTTGGCGAGGGATCCCCATCTCATATCCTGAGTGTCAATAAAACGGTCGCTCTGTCATCAACGAAGTGAGGGATCTCCCTCGTACATTACAGAGAAATCTTGCTTATACATTTATGGTATAAAAACAATATGCAGAAAGGATCTTTTGGATAAAAAGATAAGTGCCTTATAATGTTTATTTTGTAAAATGTTGTCATTAGCAGGCGAAGCCGAGGAATCTTTTTCACCTATTAAAAAATAGATTTGAAAATAAATATCAGATATTTTTGTTACCACAACACTGAAGTATAACATAACTATCGGGGCCATAGAGATCCTTCTCTGCACAACTCTGTATTCCCCTATCGGGACTCTGTGAAACTCTGTGCATCCTCTGTGTAACTCTGTGTAAGTTCTTAATTAGTAACCCACTACAGAATTTCAGAAAACCTAAGCTTCTCTTTGGCTCTTATTCCTTTGGGAGTCATCTGCAGGTTACAACATTCCACAAATTCGTCATGCTGAAAAACAAGAGTGTAATTTTCGTCAAGGGCCTTTTGCAAAAGCCTTCCCTTTTCATCAATTGTTTTAAGAGATTCAATATCATAGCTCATATTCCAGATCAGAGGAATGTGTGCAACCGTTGGTATCAGGTCGCCGGTATATACTATGGTTTTATCCCTGTAATTTATTACAGGTATCATAAGTCCGGGAGTATGCCCAAAGCACATAATGACAGAGAAGTCCCTGAAGAGCTCCCCCTCATCATCAATAAGGTTCAGGTGCCCGTTTTGACCTATTGGGAGGATGTTTTCTTCAAGAAAAGAGTCAGCTTCCCGGGGGTTATTTTTAACTGCCCATTCCCATTGAGAACGGCTTACATGGTAAGTAGCCTCTGGAAAAGTAAGCTCAAAAGCACCGGTTTCCTGATTTATCCTTACTGCCCCGCCGCAATGATCAGCATGAAGATGTGTAAGAAAAACATCCGTAATATCTTCAGGATTGTAGCCCCTGTTTGCGAGACCCTGAACCAGTCCTTCGCCTCCGTGCAGATGAACATGGCTGAAAAATTTTTCATCCTGCTTATCGCCCCATCCCGTGTCGACGAGTATGATGTGGCCGTCTGTTTCCACGATAAGCGACCGTAAAGCAAGAACAATCAGATTGTCCTTATCAGAATTACAGACTCTTGACCATAATACTTTTGGCACCACACCAAACATGGCACCTCCGTCAACACGGAAGTTGGCTATATTGAAAAGCTTAAGCTTCATCTTTTTATTTTTATACAATTATAAGAATTTTAATATCTTTAAATTCAATTAGACCTATTTCAATCTTTAACCTTCGAAACATGAAAAAAGTTCTGACATTATCATTCATTTTAACAATTTCATTTGCTCTGACTGCTCAGACAGGAAAAGTTTACGATAATCTTTCCATGCCAAGCAAGATCTTGAAAATGGACAGGAAGTACGCAGTTTATCTGCCTCCTGATTATGAAACATCGCAGCGAAGCTACCCTGTTCTTTATCTTTTACATGGTGCCGGTGACGATCAGACCGGATGGGTACAGTTCGGAGAAGTCCTCACTATTGCTGATGAAGCAATAAAATCGGGAAATGCCACTGCAATGGTAATCGTAATGCCGGATGCCAACACAGGTAAAAGAGGATATGTAAATGATGTGAAAGGGGAATGGAGATATGAGGATTTCTTCTTTCAGGAATTTATGCCGTATGTTGAAAGCACCTACAGGATAAAAGGTGAAAAAAGGTACCGTGCTGTTGCCGGTTTATCTATGGGTGGTGAAGGAACATTTATCTATGCTCTGCATCATCCGGAACTGTTCTCAGCGGCCTGCCCTCTTAGTGCAGCAACCGGACCTGCGAGCATTGAAGACCTGAAGAATTACAGACTTTGGCAGGGCGTAGAAGGTGTTAGTGATGCCGATAAGGAGGCATATTTTAAAAAATACAGCGTACTGAGTCTGATTAATAACATGCCCGATGATCAGAAAAAGGCTGTCAGGTGGTATATTGACTGCGGGGATGATGATTTCCTGTATGAAGGAAATTCACTGGTTCATATTGCCATGCGCAAAAAGGAGATACCCCACGAATACAGAACACGCGATGGCAGCCACTCATGGGTCTACTGGAGAGAAGCCCTACCGGAGGTTCTGAGCTTCGTGTCGATGGGATTTCACCAGTTCTGAAATAGATATAACATTTATATCTGAACAGTTACTTCTATTTTGATTTTCTGGCAGTCAGCAGGAACATGAGTCTCATAGCTATCCTGATCATCTGGTACGATAACCAGTCAGTAGACTGGAATAACCAGGTTTTGCGTTTTATATACTCGTTGAAAGTGACCTGACGGCAATCTTTTTTAATAATCCCCAGAAGTAGTTTTTCAAAAGTCTCGGCAAAGACGGCATTAAGAATATCCACATTGGTTTCCACACTTCCGTAATCGCTTAGGTGATTCATGTTATAACTACCGATTGTACTCCAGTTGCCATCAACAGTTGCAACTTTTGCATGCAGGTTAGATGGCTGGTATTCATATATCTTAATATTATTCCGCAATATGAAATCATATAGAAAATTGGTAGCCCGTTTAAATACGGGAGCATCCGATTCAGCGGCCAGGACTATTTTTATATCGACACCCCGCCGGCTCGCATTCCTTAAAAGTTTTCTTTCATTTCTTCCCGGCAGAAAATAGCTTGCAAAAAATATTATCCTGTTCTCGGCATGTTTAATGGCCGAACGATAACTTTTTAGTATTTCTATTTTATTACGATACCAGTTATTCTGAATAACTTTCACCTTTACATTATCTTCGTATACAACAGGATTGTGAACTGTTTCATTCGAACGCTCTTTCTTTGAAATAAACGCTCTGTTCCACAGCTTTTTCAGCATAAAAAGAACATGGGCACATTCAGGTCCTTTTATTATAATTGCAAAATCGAGCCATTCTTTAAAATCAGGAGAACCATGATAACGGTTGGCAATATTAATTCCCCCTATGACAGCAACTTCCCCATCTGCAAGCAGAACCTTATGATGAAGTCTTAGGCTCATCTGAAAACCCTTTGTAATTAATCTTGGAGAAAATCTCCGGAAAAGAACACCGCTTCTCTCAATCATACCTGTCAGTTCTTTAGAAAAACTGCTCCCCCCGTAAGCATCAAGGAGAAAATATACCCGTACTCCTCTTCCTGCTGCCCTGATCAATGCATTTACGATACTCCTTCCGGTTTCATCGTCATCAACGATGTATGTCTGAAAATGAATATATTGCTTTGCTTCATCAATAACTTTTTCGCAGGCAGAAAAGAAGTGTTTACCGCTCCTCAGAAGCTCGATGGAATGTCCGTTTTTATAATCGTGTCTCGAAGTAACTTTCATATGATTATCATACTTTCATATCCCTTACACAAATATAGAACATTAAAAACAACATTGCTATTACCGGTGTTTATTGATTGCTTAACAGAGATAAATCCTTTTTTTAAGAAATGTTTTCCAAAACCGTGAGTTAATAACTACTTTTATAGTGAATTTCTTTAAGAATATTTGAAATGAACAGAAGAAAGATGATAGGAAATATTGCCGGGGCAGCTGTGGTAACCGCAGCAACTCCATTAAACAGTTTACTGGCAGGAATAAGCAAAACGGATGGACCTCTTAAAGGAAATATTCATCATTCAGTAAGTCAATGGTGCTACAGCGATATTCCGCTTGATGAGTTTGCAAAGGCTTGTAAGGCCATGGGAATAGAATCCGTTGAACTGCTGGAAGAAAAAGACTGGGCAACGGTTATTAATGCGGGACTTAAATGTGCTGTGGGTTACGCAACTGACTGGGGGATTCCCAAAGGATTTAACCGTATTGAAAACCATGATAAACTAATTGCCGATTATGAGAAGATGATTCCTAAAGCGGCAGCGGCAGGTGTGCCCAACCTGATATGTTTTTCAGGTAACCGTGAAGGGCAGGATGACAATGAAGGTATGATCAATTGTGCCAGGGGATTGCGACAACTAATGCCTTCTGCTGAAAAATACGGAGTTACAATTATCATGGAACTTCTTAACAGCTATGGCCATAAGGATTATCAGTGCGACAAAACACCATGGGGGGCTGCATTATGTGAGATGGTTGGGTCACAGAGATTTAAGCTTCTGTATGACATATACCATATGCAGATCATGGAGGGAAACATAATAGATACATTTATTAAATACAGTCCGTATATCGGTCATATTCATACAGGGGGAGTACCCGGCAGACATGAGATTGATGATACTCAGGAGTTATATTATCCGGCTATTATGCGTGCTGTTGTGGGAACCGGATACAAAGGCTATGTCGGGCAGGAATTTGTGCCTTCTCAAAAAGACAAGCTTGCATCATTAAGAAAATGTATCCTGATCTGTGACGTCTGAAATGAAAGTACATTTTATTGCTGTCGGCGGGGCAGTAATGCATAACCTGGCAATAGCTCTTCATAAGAAAGGTTACCATGTTACAGGTTCAGATGATGAGATTTTTGAACCTTCCAGATCGCGTCTTAAAAGTTACGGACTTCTTCCAGAAAAATCCGGATGGTACCCTGAGAAGATCAGCTCCGATATAGATACAATTATTCTTGGAATGCATGCCAGGGCTGATAATCCTGAACTAATCAAAGCTCATGAATCAGGACTAAAAATCAAGTCATTTCCTGAGTATCTGTATGAACAGACCAGGAACAAGAAGCGGATTGTTATCGCAGGAAGTCATGGAAAAACCACAACGACTGCAATGATCATGCATGTTTTCAGATACCTGGGTATCCAATTTGATTATATGGTTGGTTCGGTTATTGACGGTTTTGAGACGATGGTTGGATTATCGGATGATGCAGAAATTGCTGTATTTGAGGGTGATGAATATCTGACTTCAGCTTTGGATAAAAGACCTAAGTTCCATCTTTATATGCCTGATATCGCAGTGCTTAACGGTATTGCCTGGGATCATATGAATGTTTTTCCCACATTTGAAAATTATACTGAACAATTTAAAATTTTCGTTGAAAAAATCACTCCGACCGGTACACTGATATATTTTGAAGGTGATCCTGAAGTAAAGAAAATTGCATTTGCAGCCGGAGATCATATCAAAAAAATTCCATATAAAATACATGGCTATTTTCAGAATAAAACCGGATTTTATGGTGCTACGCATAACCGGGTTGTACCATTAAATATTTTCGGTGAACATAATATGCAAAACCTCTCGGCTGCAAAAGAAACATGCATGGCAGCTGGTGTTACAGAAGATAATTTCTACAGTGCAATTCAAAGTTTCGAAGGCACTTCCAAAAGACTTCAAAAACTTGTTGAAAATGAAAAGGGAGTAGTCTATATTGATTTTGCCCATTCACCATCGAAGGTGAAAGCTACTGTAGAAGCTATTCTCGACCGGTACCCCGAAAGACAGGTGATTGCCTGTCTCGAATTACACACATATTCCAGTCTGAGCACTGATTTTCTGCCACTTTACAAAGGTACAATGAACGGCACATTTGCTGCTTTTGTCTATTTTAATCCACATGCTGTTGCTTTAAAAAAACTGGAGCCTCTCACCAGGGAAAATGTTGAAAAAGCTTTTTCAGGCAGTAATATTAATGTCTGCAACAACTCATGTGAATTGTTCGCTGATATAAAAGACAGGGGCTATAATAATCCTGTTTATCTTTTTATGAGCTCAGGCGATTTTGACGGTTTCAACCTTAAGCAGCTGATTGAATAAACGGGTTAATCAGGTTGCAGGAGTTTTTTAGTCCAAAATATTTTGCAGATCAAAAAAAACATCTTTTCTTTGCATCCGCATTTTAAAGTTCTTTGCATGGTCCATTCGTCTAGTGGCTAGGACGTCAGGTTTTCATCCTGGTAACAGGGGTTCGATTCCCCTATGGACTACAATTTTTTTTATAAATTTGAAGATAATTTATTACAGGCATGGCAAATCATAAGTCGTCAGAAAAAAGGATCAGGCAAACCGAGGCAAAAAAAGAGAGCAACAAATATTATGCAAAAACTATGCGTAATTCTCTTAAAACTATGCGTTCAACTACCAAGAAAGAGGAAGCCACGGAAATGCTTCCCAAATTGACTTCAATGCTCGACAAACTTGCTAAGAAAAACATTATTCACAAAAAAAAGGCTTCCAACCTGAAGTCTTCCATCGTTAAGCATGTAGACAGTTTATAATACTATCTTGATCTTATAAAAAAGGCTGTATCATATTGGTATGGCCTTTTTTTTTGAAATTTTAAAGGATTTGCCTACCTTGCATATGCATTTCAATTTTTCGCTGCATGTCACTTAAAATTACTGACTGGGCTCCTGAGGACAGGCCCAGGGAGAAACTTGTTCAGCAAGGCACAGCAAGTCTGAGCGACGCTGAATTGCTGGCAATACTTATTGGTTCAGGTACCAGGGATAAATCGGCTGTTGATCTGGGACGTGAATTGCTTGGTATTGTGAATAATAATCTTAATAGTCTGGGTAAGCTTGCCCTGTCAGACCTTAAGAAATTACATGGGATCGGTACGGCAAGGGCTGTGACAATTGCTGCCGCTCTTGAGCTTGGAAGAAGGAGAAAGCTCTCGGAGTCTACGGATATACCCCAGATAAAATGTTCGAAAGATGTTGCAGACATTTTCCAGCCACTGCTTTCCGATCTTGCCCATGAAGAGTTCTGGATACTTTTTCTAAACAGATCTAACAAAGTAATAAACAGGATGAAACTTAGTCAGGGAGGAATCAGCGGCACTGTCACCGATGTTCGTATTGTGATGAAAAAGGCAATTGAATATCTGGCTTCGGGTATCATTGTCTGTCATAATCATCCCTCAGGAAATCTTAATCCCAGCGAATCAGATAACAAAATAACCATGAAAATTAAAGACGCAGGAAATTTTATGGACATACAGCTTCTTGACCATCTGATTATTTCCGATAAGGATTACTATAGTTTTGCGGATAACGGGTTACTCTAAATAAGGCCCCCCTGCCGCTTCGCGGCATTTGATTAAGAATATTTTGTTTCGAATTTAAACCCCCTCTGTCGCTTCGCGACATCTTTTTAGTGAAATTTCACTTGCTTGCAGAGAATTTCTCCCCCTCTGGGGGGAGTGCCCGAAGGGCGAAAGGGTTGTATCGAAAAGTAGAATTTTTCTATATTATTCTGTTCAGAACAGTTATATTCAACCCACTACCTGTAGCGCTTCACTTCACTCTTATCTTTACATAGCTGCAGCAATTCATAAGAAGATTTCTTAAGAACTGGATGCACGAGGTCAGGTGCTATTTCACACAGGGGTACAAGAACGAACTTTCTTTCATGCATCAAAGGATGAGGAATTTTCAGGATTTTTGTATCAATTATCAGGTCATTGTAAAATAGAATATCGATATCTATCACCCTTGATGAATATTGTTTTTCATTCCTTATTCTCCCGAGATTAGCTTCGATCACAAGAATTGCACCTAAGACTCCTGAAGGCGTAAGTTGTGTTTCGGCTTCGACAACCATATTTAAAAACCTGTCACTTGTCTCAAATCCCCACGGGTCTGTTTCATAAACGGATGAAAACCGCAAAACAGAACCAATATGTTCTTCAATCTCTGAGAATGCATTTTTAAGAGAAGTAAAACGTTCACCGAGATTAGCACCAATCCCAAGAAATACTATATTCATATTCAAGCCATAACAGGGCCAAAAGTATTAAATAGATGTATAACTTTACAAAATCATTCCGATTTTTCATATATTTAAAATTCATTAAATTAAAAACCCTGCCCGATGAAAGATTTCCTGAAATACACACTGGCTACCATAATCGGTATCATACTTACATCCATCCTGTTTTTTGTTGTATTACTGGCCGCTCTGAGTTCAATAGTCGCCTCAGGGAACAAGCCTGTTTCTATCAGCAATAATTCCATTCTTGTCCTTAAAGCCGGTGTAACCATACCTGACAGGGGCGATCAGAATCCGATCGGAGGAATTGATCTTTTCAATATGACCTTTACCCCGACACCCGGATTAAATGTGATCCTTCATAACATTGATAAAGCGGCTGCCGATAATAAGATAAAGGGGATTTTAATTGAAAACGGGCTCCTCTCAATGGGATGGGCTACGACAGAAGAAATAAGAGAAGCTATTGAAAAATTCAAAGCCAGCGGGAAATTTGTGATATCATATTCTGACTATGTCCTTACCCAGGAGTGTTTCTACCTGTCTACTGCTGCAGACAAGATCTACATAAATCCGGGAGCCATGGTCGATTTTAAGGGATTAAGCAGCGAGATAATGTTCTATAAAAAAGCACTTGATAAACTTGGAATTGATGTGCAGGTAACGCGGCATGGCAAGTTTAAAGGAGCCGTAGAACCTTTTATTCTCGACAGGCTGAGCAAAGACAACAGGGACCAGATCAGAGCTTATACTGGATCGATATGGAATCAGGTACTGGAGGATATCTCAAAATCGAGAGGAATACCTGTTGACCAGCTTAACCGTGTTGCAGATAATCTTGACGGGAACATTGCTTCCAAAGCATTATCTGCAAAGCTTGTTGACGGACTTATGTTTCGCGATTCATTGATTGATACTCTGAAAGCTTTGTCGGATACGGGAGAAGATAAAGATCTCAACCTTATATCAATGACAAAATATACAAAGGTACCGGCTCCGGTCAAAGGAATATCTGTTAAAAATAAAATATCGGTGATTTATGCGTCCGGTACAATTGTTACAGGCAGGGGAAACAGTAACAACATTGGGGGAGATTATTATGCTGAAGTAATCCGAAAAGAGAGGAAGGATACTTCAGTAAAAGCGATTGTATTAAGGGTCAATTCACCCGGAGGCAGTGCAATTGCATCTGAGATTATGTGGAGGGAACTTGAACTTGCTTCCCGGGTTAAACCAGTTGTTGTATCTATGGGCAATTACGCCGCATCGGGAGGTTATTTCATATCAGCTCCCGCAACGAGAATATATTCCGACCCCACTACAATATCAGGGTCCATTGGAGTGTTCGGACTGATTCCGGATGCCGGAAAGCTGCTTGAACAGAAACTGGGTATTACAACTGATATTGTAAACACAAACTTATATTCCGATTTCCCTTCAGTTTTCAGGCCAATGAATTCTTATGAAAAAGAGGTGATGCAATCAAACATCGAACAGGTTTATGACGATTTTGTGAGTAAAGTTGCCTCAGGAAGGAAAATGACTTATCAAACTGTTGACAGTATAGGCCAGGGAAGGGTATGGAGCGGAATAAGTGCTCAGAAAATTGGTCTTGTCGATTCAATAGGCGGACTGAAGGATGCTGTTAAAGGGGCTGCTGACCTGGCAAACCTGACAAACTATTCCATTAGAGAATTGCCGGTTCTTGAAGATCCCTATAGAAGACTTCTTTCTCAGCTCTCCGGGGATGTAAGGATGAAGTTTCTGAAAAAGGAACTGGGAGAATCTGTTAAATATTACACTATAGTTGAGGAGATCAGACACTTGTCGGGGATACAGGCGCGTCTCCCTTATTTTATTGAGATCCATTAATGAAAAGTACTCAAGGTGAGCTAAAGTTTGGAGTACTTAGAGTTTAAAAAGGCTATCTTATCTATTAATAATAACTCGAAGTACTCCAGGTACTCCAGGCACTCCAAACTAATAAAACGGTCGATCCCTATTTATGGTACGCAATAAAAATATCCTTCTATATCCAATTGCTCTGATTTATGGACTGATAACCGGCATAAGAAACTTTTTATATAATAGCTCTATCCTGTCGTCAGTCGAGTTCCATCTTCCGGTAATATGTGTCGGAAACATTACCGTTGGCGGAACAGGGAAAACACCTCATACAGAATATATTGCAGGATTACTCAGGGAAAATTTCCGTGTGGCGACACTCAGCCGGGGCTACAAACGCAAAACCCGTGATTTCAGAGTTGCCATGTCATCTTCTCTCGTGAGTGAAATAGGAGATGAACCACTTCAGATATTCAGAAAATATCCTGATATAATGGTAGCAGTAGACCGTAACCGGGTTCATGGTGTTAATAAAATCCTTGAGCAAAATCCTGATACGGATGTTATAATCCTCGATGATGGTTTTCAGCACAGAAGAATAACGCCGGGTTTTTCAGTACTCCTTTCCGACTTTGACAGACTAATCGTCAGCGATCACATGATGCCTTACGGTAATCTCAGGGAGAGCAGAGGGAATATGAGAAGAGCCGATATTATTCTTATAACCAAATCGCCTGAAAACCTTTCTGCGATTCAAAGAAGGCTTATTGTAAAAGAGGTCAACAAGGCTCCTTATCAGAATCTTTACTTCACCACAGTGATCTATAAGGATCCATTGCCTCTTTTTAATTCCTCAGAATCGGGGATTAGTCCTTTCCTTTCAGAATCGGCAGGCAGCGGGATTGTCCTGGTTACAGGGATAGCTAATCCCCGGCCACTTTTAGATTACCTGCAAAAAAAATTCTCTGAGATTATTCACATTCCGTTTCCCGATCATCATTATTTCAGAAAAGAAGACATCCTGGCTATTTCCTCAGCATATAATGCTCTTAAATCACCGGTAAAGTATCTCTTTACAACTGAAAAAGATGCTGTAAGGTTGCGTGAATTTACTAATATTGCAGAACCGATCAGGTCGGCATTTTATTATATTCCTATTGGCATATTTTTCCTAAATGACGACAAGGAAGAGTTTGATAACATGATAATTGACTATGTTAGAAAAAATAAACGAAACAACCGGGTTTCTGAGATCTAAAGGAATGATTAATCCCGATGCTGGAATAATTCTGGGTACAGGACTGGGCGAACTTACATCCAAAATTGAAAATCGCATTGAGATAGACTATAAAGATATTCCTCATTTCCCGATTTCTACTGTTGAAGGACATGCCGGGAAACTCATTTTCGGCGAATTCGGAAAGAAAAAAATAGTTGCCATGAAAGGCAGGTTTCACTATTATGAAGGCTATGGTGCAGCCCAGGTCGCTTTTCCCGTCAGAGTAATGAAGCATCTGGGTATTAAATGTCTTTTCCTTTCCAATGCTGCCGGGGGAGTCAATCCCGATTTTCAGATAGGAGATATAATGATTATTACAGATCACATAAACCTTCTCCCCAATCCACTGATCGGGCCTAACGATGATCGTATAGGTGCCAGATTTCCCGATATGGGGGAGGCCTATGATAAGTACCTTATAAAACAAGCTCTGATAATTGCACAGGAGAATAATATCAGGATACATAAGGGGATTTACCTTGCAACGTCCGGTCCTACCTTTGAAACTCCGGCTGAATACAGGTATTTCAGAATTATAGGTGCTGACGCTGTTGGCATGTCGACAACTTCCGAGGTTATTATAGCTCGTCACATGGGTCTGCCCTGTTTTGCAGTTAGTGTAATTACCGATCTTGGTGTTGAGGGCAAGATTGAATATACAACACACGAATCGGTTCAGAACGAAGCCTCCAAGACCGAATCGCGGATGACAACCATAATGACCGAGTTGATAAAATCCTTGTAGAAATTTTAACCACAAAGGTTCACAAAGTTCATCACAAAGGAACACAAAGGATTTAAAGTATTACTCTTTTTATTCCCTCTTTGAGATGTTTGACATTAAAATTTATCAATAATCCCAATCTACAATTCGATAATTTAAGATACGTAAGTATCTGAGCCATATGTATATCACATAAAGACTCAATTGATTTAACCTCAACGATTACAGATCTCTCTACTAATAAATCAATCCTATAACCTGCTTCTAGTTTTACCTCTTTATAAATAAGGGGTAATGGTTTTTGTTTTTCCACTTTAAATCCCGTTTGTTTAAGGTCAAAGTACAAACACTCAACATATGCACTTTCAAGTAAGCCTGGTCCTAATTCAGTATGAATTTGAAAAGAACAGTCCAATACTTTTTTAAAAACTCTTTCTCTATCCATTTTTCATGATTTTACCTTTGTGATACTTAGTGAATCCCTTTGTGACCCTTTGTGGTTAAAAAAAAATAATACCATATTCTCAATTATTATTATTGGTTTCTTATTACGGTGCAGACTTTTTTCCATTTCCCGGTTTTGCCGGTCTCATCATATATTGTGAGAAATATAATATAAATGCCGGTTCTGACAACAATACCGTCATCTGCTGTTCCATCCCAGAACAAAGTTGCAGCAGGCCCGGCAAGCAAATTTTCCGCAATTTTTTTTATGTAATGTCCTGTTTCATCAAATACCGTGGCTGAAACAACATTTCCGGTTCCTGTAAGGTTTAACCTTATTTCCAGAAAATCTTCAATCCCGTCCTCATCAGGTGTCATTTTCGTTGAAGAAAAGATTATCTCATCCGTTGTAGCAGGCAATTCAACAAACAATGAATTAGGTGCTCCCGGAGTACCCCATCCCGAAGATTCCGATGCGGAGTGCCAGTTAACCTGATCTTCTGAACTGTTAAAGGGTCCGGTCTTTTCAAGAGCTACACCCTCATATCCTGAAAGAAGGGAACTGTGCATTTTTTCATAGTAGGTCACTTCATTTATTTTGTCAAGTTCCATGTCAAAAAGTACAATGTGTCCTTTATCATCCGACATCGAAGGAATTGATCCTGTCTCAAATATATAGTGCTGGTCAGAAGAGAAATATCTGGCCAGGATTTTATTTTTACCAATAGTAACGGCATAATAAGTGTCTGGCAAAATGCATCTCTTTTCGTCTGATAACTGGTAGGTCTGTGAAGTGTCTCCTGTACCATCATTAAGAGATACAAGCAGGAGCCTGGAGGCGTCTATGATCCTGTCTGAAACATTATAAAGCTCAATATAATCTGGATCTCCCTGCAAAGGATTGAAAAGGAGTTCATTAAATAGCAGGTCATTAGGCTCCGGATTTTCCGGGATACCAAATGAAAAGCCGGCGTTAAGGATCGGGTTCCCGGAGAAATCCGTTATCTCCTCTTCTATCTCAAGCCGATATATGTTCCCGGCCGATAACGGTATTTCACTCTTCAGCAAAAACTCGCGATAAATAGGATCTGTTGCATTTATTCCGGTAATAGTCTTTCCGGCAATTTTTATACTGCTTATTCTTTCAGACAGGTTAAGAAGAGGTTCTGAAAACCTTACTCTTATATTAATACTGTCGTCAGGAAACGCATTCTCAATTCCATAAAATGTGTGATCAGGATTATATGTTGTCACAGAATTGGAAGTGCCGGGTGTACCTCCTTTTCTTGAAGATGAGGCCTTCCAGTTCCCTTCATAAAAAAACGGATAATTTGGATCTATCATTTCAAGCGACCACCCGCCACCCGATTTTAGCTCATCTCCATACCAGTCTGAAGAATATTCCACTCCATGGATTAAGCTGCCATAATTATCTGACAGGCAAATTATTTTCCCGCCATCAGTTAAAGCAGGAAACTGCTTTAAACCAAGAACTTTCCCGAATACAGAAAAAATAGAAGTGTCTTGCTGCGAACAGACTATTATAATCTCTGAAGGTCCGATAATTATACCAGGAACAGAAATAGACTGGTCTCCGATGAGAAGATTCCAGTTCTTCATATTGAATGCAAACAAGGTTCTGTTGGTCAGTTCAAGATATTCTTTGCCCGGAAGCGATACTGCAGGCAAAGGATCAGCCATGATTTCTGATATTATAACATCCCCCGGCTCAGCCCATACAGCTTCAAAGGGTATATGAATACCAGATACGCAATTACCGGAATTGTCACATAAATGGCCTATTACCAGGATATTTTCCGACTTGTTATTCAATCCGTCATTAAACTCTAAGATATATGTCAAAGGATTTTCTTCAATTACTTTGGATGGCCTGTTCTCACTTAAATTCAATGAAAAATTACCAGGGTCAGCGAAATCAGATAATGGTTCTTCATTTAATTGAATTTCAACCGAATTCTTCCCCTGAGCTTTACATCTCTCAACCACGGGAGCTTCGTTATCTTCGTGGAATACCCCTTCAATCCTTATATCATCTATCCATAAAAGCCTGTCAAGAGTTGATGAATATCTGTAAAAAATCCCGAACCATCCAAAATAGAATAATTCAGGATCAAACCCTGAATCATTCTGAAGAAGGGCAGCATTTATACTGAATACCTGCAATGTCCATAATCCCGCCCGGGATCTTTCCACAACAATCTTTGCTGTACTGTCTGCTCCGATATCGTTCTGCCAGTTTACCCGGCTTGTTATTACAGTTGCCACATTACCTGCCCTGACCTTCCAAAGACGAAGAGTATCATCATACCCCTCAAGGTTAACGCCAACAGCATATCCGTTGGTGCCTTCATCAGGAGACATGCTGCCCGGACCATTATCCGAGATCAGAAATACCGACCAGTTATTTGACGATGAGGGATCATATCCATGCCTGACAAGGAATGACCATCTTGCATTTCCTTCTGCCAGATACAGATCATTTACCGGGATACCTGCTTTGTCGGTGCCGGAATCGGAGTTATCAAATGAATGGTGCAACGAGAACATGCCCGACAAAGCAGAAACAGAATCTGCTTTCCAGTGGCCCGAAGGACTTTGAACCCAGTAGTCCGAAATTCCTGATTCGAAATTCTCCACAATCTGGCCAAATGCCGTAAATGGCATTAACATTGCCAGTAAAATAACTTTTTTCATGCAGCGGGACGAATTGAAAAAAAAGTTAATTTTGACACTCTTAACGTCAGAGTAAATTTATTAAATAACTTACATTATTCCAAACAAATAACGATGAAAGTAGCTGTTGTAGGAGCAACCGGCATGGTTGGCCGGACGATGATGAAGGTACTTGAAGAAAGGAACTTCCCGGTGTCACAATTATTACCTGCCGCATCAGAGAAATCGATCGGTAAGGATATTATGTTTAAAGGTAAGGCTGTAAAAGTGGTAAGTGTTATGGAAGCTGTTGAAGCACGTCCGGCATTTGCAATATTTTCGGCTGGTGCATCAACTTCAAAAGAATGGGCGCCTCTTTTTGCAATAAACGACAGTGTTGTAATTGATAATTCATCATACTGGAGAATGGATAAGACAGTACCTCTTGTGGTTCCTGAGATCAACAGTCATGCTATCAAAAAAGGGGACAGAATAATAGCCAATCCTAATTGTTCCACCATTCAAATGGTTATGGTCCTTGCTCCTCTTCACAAAAAATACAGGATCAAACGCCTTGTCGTTGCTACATATCAATCCGTAACCGGAACGGGTATTAAGGCAGTTACGCAAATGGAGAATGAACGGCAGGGAATCAAAGGGGAGATGGCCTATCCTCATCCTATTGATAAAAACTGTTTCCCGCACGGGGGTACTTTTCAGTCTGACGGATATACTTCAGAAGAGCAGAAACTCATTGACGAAACACGAAAGATACTGGAAGACCAGTCAATAATGGTTACTGCAACCGTGGTAAGGATACCTGTTATTGGAGGTCATTCCGAGGCTGTTAACATTGAGTTTGAGAAGGATTTTGACATAAATGAAGTAACCTATCTTCTGGGTCACTTTTGCGGTGTTGTTGTTTATGATAATCCGGAAGAGAATAAATACCCTATGCCGATACTTGCCCATAACAAAGATGAAGTTTTTGTTGGAAGGATAAGACGTGATCTTTCGAGAGAAAAATGTCTCAACCTGTGGATAGTATCCGATAACATAAGAAAAGGGGCCGCAACCAATGCAATTCAGATTGCTGAATATATGGCAGCGAATAATCTTTATTAACCTCTGTGTAACTCTGTGCCAGCTCTGTGCAACTCTGTGTAACAAAAAAAGAACTTACACAGAGAACCACAGAGAACCACAGAGAGTCACAGAGGCATTCAATTCAGGCTTCTGTTTCGTAAAGAAATTCATTATACGGGTACTTCTTAACGTGTATCTTCTTCACTTCTTCATACAAAAGCTTACGAAATTCTCCAAGGTTTTCCCTGGTTTTTGCAGAAATAAAAACTGTCTGATGATGTTTATCAGAAGCCATCCAGCTCTTTTTAAGGTCTGACAGGGAGTAATTTTCCTTCTGAACAGGTGTAAGATCATATTCATCCTTGACTGTGTAGGAGAACATATCAATTTTATTGAAGACGATCAGCACAGGTTTATTATGTGATCCGAGTTCTTTGAGAGTATCGTTGACCACCTGAATCTGCTCTTCAAAATTCCCATGAGAGACATCGACTACATGTATCAGCAGATCCGATTCCCTTACCTCATCGAGAGTTGATTTGAAAGATTCAACAAGATCGTGTGGAAGTTTCCGGATAAAACCTACAGTATCGGATAAAAGAAAAGGAAGATTGCCAATTACAACTTTTCTTACAGTTGTATCGAGAGTAGCAAAAAGTTTATTTTCTGCAAAAACATCCGATTTACTAAGCAGGTTCATAATTGTTGATTTTCCTACATTAGTATACCCTACAAGAGCAACCCTGGTCATTTTACCTCTGCTTTTGCGTCGGGTTGCCATCTGGGTATCGATCTTTTTGAGTTGTGTTTTAAGCAATGCTATTTTATCTCTTATAATCCGTCGGTCCGTCTCGATTTCCGTTTCACCGGGACCTCTTAAGCCGATACCTCCTCTCTGACGTTCCAGGTGAGTCCACATTCCCGTTAACCGCGGAAGAAGGTACTGATATTGTGCCAGCTGCACCTGTGTCCGGGCATGGGATGTCCTTGCCCTTCCGGCAAAAATATCCAGTATCAGATTAGTTCTGTCAAGAATGCGACAGCCAAGGACTTTTTCAATATTCCGCAACTGGCTGGGAGAAAGTTCATCATCAAATATTGCTAAATCTATACTATTCCCTTTCACAAACTGAGCTATTTCACCAATTTTGCCGGAACCGACAAAGGTTCGCGGATCAGGGATATTTAGTTTCTGGATAAATCTCTTTACAGGCTCTGCACCTGCTGTTTCTGTCAAAAACGAAAGTTCCCCGAGGAAATCCTCAACTTCACGCTCGTTCTGTCCCGGATATAATATCCCGACAAGGATTGCCCTTTCAAGGGGTTTATCATTTTCAATCATTTATAAATCAAATTAAAAATCCATCAAATTTCCGAATAATTAAGTTAAAGGTGCAAGGATCATATTATAATAAGAATTAACCGCAAAGGTCGCAAAGAAATAAAGAGCACAACTTTACTTTGCGGTCTTTACTCCTTCTTAACGGACGTTGCGGTTAATAGAAATCAATAAGACTTTTATTGCAAATAATAATGAATTTCTTTAATAGATAAACCTCCTGTCGTTTTGTATTGCCACCCGGATTGCCGTTTTTAATGATTCGGAACATTTGATTACCATATCGATATCAGTGGGGAACGGCGCAACTGCTGTTTTGGTTCTTTCGAGTTGTTTTGCATTCAGAGCACCAAGGTCGCCGAGGGCACGTGAAGAAACGTTCTCAAAATTTGACTGGGCTCCAACAGGGTCTTTTTTCAGAACCTTATCAGGGTTTAACTGTATCACTTCAATGTCACCATCGATACGGCAGGCTTTGGTCTGAATAGTCTCTACAAGGGCGCACTGCAGAGTTTTATATTTTTTCTGCTTTATATCATTCCCTAATGAATCTTTCATTACATTCCCTTTCTTATCAAGAACGTATGTAAACCCATCCTCAACATCCCTTTTAATTACCGAATCCTTCTGTACGGTATTATCAGGGCTGACAGCTATGTTTTTGATATTTACGTTTATAAAATAATCATATTGTGTATTATCATTCAGGTTCTGAGTATAGTATTCAACCCAGTCAGAGTTAAGATGCGGAAAATCAAGTGCAAGAAGATCCTGCTCAAATTCCTGTGGAAATTTAAGAATTGAACTATTCTGTATAGTAACAAATACCCTGCTCATCCCTTTATATTTTGCCTCCTGTATATTATTGTCGATACCCTCATAGTCACCCACATAGTCTTTTGCTCTTAAAAATTCAGAATATGCCTGCCTGTACGATTCCTTAATACCGCTTTTCATAAGCTCATTGCCATGGGCATAATAGAAATCTGCTGCTTTCCGTTTGGCGTTAACCATATCCGGCATGTAGTCAACGTAGGGAAAATCGACTGACCTGCCATTTTCATTTAAAGGGGTTACCGTTTTTACCAGTGATTGTCTGTCGCTTAGTCTTTTATATACGAGGTAAATCTCATCCCAGTTACTTGGTTTGCCCTCCATTGTCAGGAACCGTACTCTATCTTTATCCTGATCATTTGCATTATTGTAGGATTGAGAAAGAATATCTATCTGTTTGGCATCGTTTGGATCTTTACGTAATTGTTTTACCGCTTTTGTAACAGCAGCATCATAATTACCTTTTTGAAGCTGCTTCTTTGAAGAGCCGCAACCTCCAAGAATAATAGTTAAAATGAAAACCAATGGTACAATTCTTTTCATATCGGTTAAATTAGGTATATGCGGATAAAGTTAAGAAAAACATGTAAAAAACAAATTATCATTGCTTCTGCAATACAAATAAGGTCAAATTTAAAAATGAAACGCGAGGGCGATTGAATATCTTACTCTCACCGGCAGCCCTCTCTGTAAGCCAGGGCTCCATTTCGGCGATGATTGAATTGATTTTACTGCTTCATTATCAATAAGTGGGTCAACCCCTTTTACTACAGTCACATTTGAAACAGATCCATCCTTTTCAACAATGAAGGTCAGCCAGACCCTTCCTGTTATTTTCTTATCGATTGCAGCCTGGGGATATACAGTTCTTAACTGGACCCAGGATCTGAATTTATTAATATCCCCGCCCTTAAAAGATGGCATAATCTCTACAATAAAAAATGGCTGGTCGGAGTCGTCTCCTCCCTCCCCGGGGAGTAAGTTATCGCCTGAACCTATACTCGCTAAATCAAGGTTATCAGTTGTGATTTGTTCAAGAGCCTCATCAAGTGTTGGCAATGTCTTGGTCATAGGGGTTACACTGTCAACCACAACGGGGGGGACATATTTAACTACATCCTGGATATGTTTTTCTTCCGGAGGGGGAGGTGCGGCAGGAACTATAATCTGGTCCACCGGAGGTTTAAAAGTCTCCATCTGCACCTGGACATATCTGGCTCCGCCTGCCAGGACATGGTCTGAGTGTCTGGTGATAGTAAAAGGAAGAATCACTGCAGCACTTACAATCAATGATGCCAGTATGATGCAGATAAAAACCACTGAGTTATATCTTTTTCTAAGCTGGTAGGCACCATAAGCTTTATTCCGCTTTTCAAAAAGCAGATCATCAAAATCAAGAACATGCCGGAGATTGTCGAACATTTTTCTTCCTCGTTTACCCCTTTATAAAACTGTCACTTCAAAAGTGCACTATAATAAAAACCAATCTGTCAATATAAATCAATAACGCCGCCTTTATTCCGGTTACAATATAAATTCAACTGAATTCCGGCCTGTCTGTTTAAATTGACGTGCAAAATTACAAAATACTGCAGTTATGCCAAAACAATAAACATACGGTTTTAAGGATGTTTTATTATTTTCAATTTTTTCTTACATTTGCGCAACTCAGAAGGGGGTTTAGCTCAGTTGGCTAGAGCGTGTGACTGGCAGTCACAAGGTCAGGGGTTCGATTCCCCTAATCTCCACGCTTCACGGGGCTGTTGAAAAAGTCCTTAGTGCGACTTTGTGTATACCTTCGTGGCCTTAGTGGTAAAATATAATTCATTGAACCACAAAGGATCACAAAGTACATCACTAAGGAACACGAAGTAGTAAAGCAAAAAAACTAACTTTTTCAACAGCCCCCTTTTTTTCAGTGAGTATTCCTGAATCCTGGTCGGGCTAAAGTAATTTAACTCAAAAAAGGGGTAAAAGCATTTCTTTAAATAATCCTTCTGAGAAAAACCTTAACCAATGAAATATCTAAGATGGAATATGAAAGGAAGGCAGCAGGCTAAACTGTTCCTGGAATCCTCACTACATAAATACTGCCAGTTTTGTCCAGGAAAATTAACGTACTATTGGAGTTAATATAACTGAAATAAGTTTAGTATCGCTCGCTTTTGAATTGTTTTGAAATTGCACATCCTTTTCAACGACTTTTTCACTTATTATCTGAATGTTGTATACTCCAGGTTCAGGAACATAAACCGATCCCATATAGGAGTCGGCCCTGTAATAGGGATAGTGAACCTCGGTTGAATTCCGGATTATCTTATCACATAGAGGCTTTACCTGAAGCTGATCATCCATTAAGCTTATTCTCACAGAATTTGCATAGTGCAATACCGAAGTGTCTCTTGTGGCACTTGAGAGCCAGACTTTAAAACCGCCCGGTTTGGAAATGACGACATTCCAGTCTGCGGTATTGTCTGCCGGATGGACAGCATCGCTGTAACATGCTGCTTTATCGAGTATTAACGAGATTGTTCCGTCATTTTGCTGCAATACTCTGTTTTCTGCTTCCTGTGACTCTTTTTTACTTTCTATATGGCTGCATGACCAAATAAATATTAAAATCAGAGCGGCTAAAAATGCAAAAATATTTTTTCTCATTTTGAGTTCTCCTATTGCTTAATCTTAAATTCAGGGGAAATATAAACTTATTTATTTGATCCGTTAAAACAGTTTTGATCAAGACCAGATAGATTTTGACAAAACGGGAAAATTATGATTTAAAAGATATCATAAATTGTGTTTAAACATATTTTGCAAGCAGAATAAAAACTGCCTTTTTTTAAGAAATGAGACTGTAAATGAGAACCGGATGCTAAAAATAAGGCTCAACTTTAAATGGAGTTTTAACCTGCCTGAACCCCCTGAAGTTTTTCTTCAAAACTACCGGTCGACCCATTTCTTGAAAGAGGTCACCTTATCGCGGCTAACAACAAATAACTCGTTATCCTTCTGGTTTTTTAAGCTAAGCTGCAACCTGCTTGAAGAATAACTGTGCATGTAAGAAATTGAATCGATATAAACGATACATTCTCTGTTAATCCTGAAAAACTTACGGGGATCGAGCATCCCTTCCACCTGTTCCAGAGAATAATCAATACCATAATCTTTACCCTGGTTATCAACCAGGAAGACATTCCTTTCGCTTATATGAAAATGGCTTATTTCTCCCGTAGAAACCGATTTATACTTTTCACCAATCTTAATAAGAAACCTCGACCGGTATTGATTTCTGAATTCGTAAAGGAGCTGCTTAAAATCTCTTTTAAACGGATCGTTGTCTGCATACAGCTTTTTAAACTTACCGAGCGCTGCTTTAAGCAATTTTTCATCAACCGGTTTCAGCAGATAATCAATACTGTTCACTTTGAACGCTTTAAGTGTGTACTCATCAAAAGCGGTGGTAAAGATTACCGGGATATCAACCTTTATTGTTTCGAAAACTTCAAAACACAGACCATCATCAAGCTGAATATCCATTAGAATAAGGTCAGGCAGTGGTTTTTCCTGCAACCGGTTTATAGTTTCTTCCACGGTCTCAGCAACTCCCATAACAGTAATTGATTTATCTATTTTTTTTAATAACCTGACGAGCTTGTCGGCAGCAGGCGTCTCATTCTCAACTATCAATATATTCATTTTATCAGGGGTAATTTTATTTTGAAATTATTGTTTATCTCTTCAGCGATCAGCTCTTTACCTGAAATTATCCTCACCCGTTCTCCAAGATTTTTCAACCCTATGCCTGTAGATCTGATTTGGGTTGCTATTTTCTGCAAATTATTTTCTACCACAACATATTGGTTCTCAATATAAATGGAAATGTTTAAAGGGCTTTCTCTTGTTGCCATATTATGCTTGACAGCATTTTCAACAAGTATTTGCAAAGAAACAGGAAGAATCTTATATCTCTCTGCTTCGGAAACATTTATGTTCAGAAACATTTTCCCCTCGTCTCTTATTTTGTGAAGCTCAAAATAATTGCCGATAAAGTCTAACTCCGATTTTAGTGATATCTTATCTTTCCTGCTGTTCTCAAGTATATATCTGTATATCGATGACAGCTTATTAATAAATTGTTCGGCGGTATCAGGCTGTGTTGCAATTAATGAAGAGAGAGTATTAAGACTATTGAAAAGAAAATGCGGATTTACCTGGTTCTTCAGAGTTTCATTTAAAAAGATCAGATTTTCCTCCCTTAACTTTTGTTCCCTTCTTAAGGATGTCTGCCAGAGAATAATAATAAAGATTAAAGCTCCCATTGACAAACCGGTTATTGTTGATTTGAACCAGCCCGCGGCCTGGTTTTTAATGAAATCAGGTAAAACACTGGCTAAGGAATTATTCTGTATCAATGATATAGTATACTCCAGCAAGAGATAGAGAATCAATGAGACAAGGAGACAGATTACAAGAAAAATGATAAACCTCAATAAAATAAGCTTTGTAATTTCACCCGGGCTCCTGTCAAAGTTAAATTTTGAAAATAAAATATTCCCGAAAAAAATAAAGACCTCGAGCTGCAGAAACAATAATATAAATAAACTAAGAAGGGATATTAATGAATTACCATACTTGCCTGACAATGAAAACAAGGCAGTCAGAACAATCGAAAATAACAGGAATGCAACATGCGAAACAGACTTACGCTGATTCATTATATCAATAAGGAGAAAAGCTTTCATAAAAGCAAATTTAACAGTTATTTATTGAATCTTTCTGACATCAACCTCTCTTATGGTCTTAACCAGAAATTTATTATCCATCCCTTTTAATTGTATCTCCTGTATAGTGCCTGAATACATTTCAGCGTATTCAATTAGTTTGGTTTTAAGTGAAATCCAGGTAGTTCCCCAGTACTGCTCAGTACCTTTTCCTTTGACCTGGTCCATGTTAATTTCCAATAAATTGTCAATAGCCCTATATTCGATTACTGCACATAATTCATTGTTCATCTGCGATATTCCTGACCAGCAAATTTCAATATTATTATGGGTATAAGTGCCAACATCTGCCATGTCGAATTTTCCGGATTTATTCTGAATAATATACTTTTTATTAAGTTTTAGTGAATCAGTAAAATCCCATGCAAATTTTTCGACTGCCATCATATCCCAGATCAGGTTTTTTGCAAACACGCTCTGAATAGTTGAAGGAAAACTTTTAAGACTTTCAGTTTCCAGCATTTTAGAGGAAGGGACATACTTCAGGTTCTCCATATATTCCTGTTTAGTGCCAGCCGGAAACGGTTCAGAGAAATTGTTTGAAGCTGAAATAAATACATTATTCCACTCAACAATACCATTTTCAAGATCGTTCGTATAATCACCGACAACCTTCGTCTTACCGGTAAAATTACCATAAAGGTCCCTGTTGATATAAACAGCTGTCATCCTGTATTTCTGCAATAAGGTACTTACAGCAACTTCAGGCAATTTCGTCAAAAATTTTTTGATAACTGCCTTTTCGCTTTGTCCATTAGACACTAAAGGCAAAGATATCAGCAGACCCGATAACAGAACTGCAAAGCCATGTTTAAATTCTTTCTTCATTTCTGATTTATTATGGTTTGACATCAATTTTTCATTAAAATAAGATTAGTATCCCCCTTAAAAAAAATTTAATTTGCAGAACGGGGGAATCGGGATGCTGAATCGTAAATAAGGACGATTCAACCGGAATGAATTGATCAATCTCATGATTATAATCATTTAGGGATAGATTTCGACCTGTCCCTGCAGGTTAGATTATAAATTAATTGGTTATAATGCAAAAAAAAATCATCTTTAGCTAAAATTAAATTGGCTCTCGCTATAATGATAATAATTTTCAATTAGTACTATTCCCATCTTCAAATGCCCCATGACAACCAGCATACCCTGATCAGCAAGCTAAGGCCACGAAGAATTATCCTGCCGGTAATACTGGGTCTGGCCGTTATTGCCTGGTTTATTATCAGGGACATGAATGCCGGGGTGATGAAAGAAATAGTCTTTACGTGGGATTCAGCTGTCTGGATAATTGTTGCTTTTCTTTTCGTTGCCCTGAGAACTTTTGGATACATGGCCAGGTTAAGGATCCTTACTGATAATGACCTGACATGGGTTCAGTCGTTCAGGGTAATAATGCTCTGGGAATTCACCTCAGCCATAACTCCCTCAACAGTCGGAGGAACAGGTTTTGCAGTGGTATTCCTGCATAAAGAAGGAATAAATATTGGCCGGAGCACTTCGGTTGTTCTCGCCACATCATTCCTTGATGAACTATATTTTGTGTTAATGCTTCCTCTGTTATTGATCGTTATTGGAGGCAAGACAATTTTTATAACGTCACTGCATGGTTCCGGCATTGCATTATTGAATAACCTGGTAATTATCGCTGTTACAGGTTATCTGATTATACTGGTATGGGTATTACTTATTGGATATGGACTGTTCTTTAATCCTGAAGCGATAAGAAACCTTATTATAAACTTTTTCCGTCTTCCATTTATCAGGAGGTGGAAAGAATCGGCCACAAGAGCAGGTAATGATATTGTTGAAAGTTCTAATGATCTGAAGAAGAAGCCGGCCTCTTTCTGGGGAAAGGCAATTGTCATGACCTTTATATCATGGACCTCAAGATACCTGGTTGTTAATGCGATACTGGTCGCTTTTTTCAAAATAAATGACCATCTGCTGATTTTTGCGAGGCAACTGGTCATGTGGATAATGATGATTGTAAGTCCGACTCCGGGAGGAAGCGGATTTGCTGAACTTATCCTGGGCAGGTATCTTTCAGATCTGATACCTGTTAACGCGGCAAGTGCGGGGGGAGTGGCTATTGCAATGGCTCTTATCTGGAGAATAATCAGCTATTATCCTTTCCTATTAGCCGGAGTTCTAATCATCCCGGGATGGATACAACAAAAATTTGTCAGATCATTTACTAAAGCGAATTAGTTTTTTTTTAACTTCGGTTTTTCGGAATAAGGAGTGTCATAGCTAAATTATGAGTGAAGAAATCCTAAAGGCATTAATGGAACTGTTTGCCCTGATTGTAAAACAGGATGGCGGTATACTCCGGAATGAGCGTGAATATGTCTCTGGTTTTCTGAACAAACAACTTACCAAAGAGGCAGTTGATGAGTACCTCGCACTTTTTGATAAACATGCAGGTCCGGTTATAAAACGGTCAACTGTCATTGAACCTTCTCCACCATCAGTAAAGGATTCCGTAAAGATTTTAGGAATCTGTAAAAAAATCAACCGCACTCTTAATCAGGTGCAGAAATTTGTTGTTCTGGTGAGGTTATATGAACTGGTCAATGCCGATCGCCAGTTTACGCTCCACAGGATGAATATAATAAATACAGTTGCAGAAGTATTCAAAATATCCCAGGAGGAGTTTGCAGCTACTGAACAGTTTGTTAATAATAATGATCCTGAAAAACTTAAAAATCCTGCAATACTTGTACTTATTCCGGGAGATGATGAGTGTGAACTATGCAAAAAAATGTATACAGGTTACCAGGACACAAAAATTATTATATTAAGAATCGCCAGTGTTGATCTCTATTTTATAAAATATATTTCAAATGATCAGCTGTACCTGAACGGACTCCCGATAAGATCGGAAGTTGTTTACACTTTTGCAAAGGGAGGTGCTGTAAAATCACAGAATGGACATGCAATCTACTACAGTGATATAAGTTCTAACTTTCTTTCTGATATTATAATTCATAAAATTTCATTTAATGTAGAAAACCTGACTTTAAATTTCAGGGAAGGGCGTGCAGCAGTTGATAACATCAGTTTTTCAGTTGAGGAGGGTAAGCTTGTTGGAATTCTCGGAGCAAGTGGTTCTGGTAAGACCACACTTCTGAACCTTATAAGTGGAATTCAGAAACCAACCTCGGGTAGTGTTAAAATCAATAGCCTGGATATTTTCGAGAAGAGTGATGTGCTTGAAGGGGTATTTGGCTTTGTGCCTCAGGATGATCTTCTCGTTGAGGATCTTACTGTATTTGAAAATCTTTATTATGCTGCTTGTCAGTGCTTTAAAGACAAATCAAAAGAAGAGATCACACAGTTGGTTGACCTCACTCTTTCTAACCTGGGATTACTTGAGAAGAGAGAATTGAAAGTAGGCACTCCCTTTAATAAGGTTATCAGTGGCGGACAAAGGAAAAGGCTGAACATTTCCCTGGAATTAATCAGAGAACCTTTGGTTCTATTCCTCGATGAACCCACTTCAGGATTGTCTTCCAGAGATTCTGAAAATCTTATGGATCTGCTGCGCGACCTTACCCTGAAAGGAAAACTGATATTTACCGCCATTCACCAGCCATCGTCTGAAATCTTTAAGATGTTTGATAAGGTCATTATTCTCGACCAGGAAGGTTGTATGGCTTATTTCGGTAATCCTGTCGATTCAGTTATCTATTTCAAAACACTCGATGCCCAGATAAATGCAAACCAGGGCGAATGTCCTTCATGCGGAAACGTCACCCCCGAAACAATTTTTAATATCATTGAAACACAGGTTGTGGACGAATTCGGGAAATATACTGAAAAGAGGAAGGTCAAACCAAAAGAATGGGCTAATCGGTTTAATGAGAAACATCCGTTTACCAGGTTGCCCGATGTTAAAGAGCCTCCTCATAAAAACCTGCAGAGACCCGGAAAATTTAAACAATTCTTAATCTATCTTTCAAGAGATTTTAAGAGCAAAATTTCTAACAGGCAATATGTTATATTAACCCTGATGGAAGCTCCTGTTCTGGGATTTATACTCTCCTTTCTTATCAGATATATACCTGACCCCGATTCAAATATTTACATTTTTTCGGAAAATGAAAATATCCCCATATATATCTTTATGAGTCTGATCGTTGCTCTTTTCCTTGGATTAACAATTAGTGCAGAGGAGATTTTCCGCGACAGGAAAATCCTTAAAAGGGAACATTTTCTTAACCTTAGCCGGTCAAGTTATCTTCTTTCAAAGGTTGGCATTCTTATTATGATTTCTTCCATACAATCTTTACTTTTTATTATTATTGCCAATCCTATACTGGGAATAAAAGGGCTCTATTTTCACTACTGGCTGGCTCTGTTTTCGACGGCTTTCTGTGCCAACATGCTTGGATTGAATATTTCAGCGTCATTTAATTCGGCAATTACCATTTATATTATTATCCCTCTTTTAATAATACCAATGATGGTACTAAGCGGAGCCATGTTCCCTTTTGACAAACTCAACAGGGAAATAGGGAATGTCGATAAAGTTCCGCTTATTGCAGAGCTGATGCCTACAAGATGGACTTATGAGGCATTGATCGTGTCGCAATTCAAAGATAACAGATACAGTAAAGTTATATATGATAAAGCAGGCGATTCATTTTTTGCATTGCAGAAGAAGATCAATGAAGCTGAATTCAATAAAGTCTATCGGCTTAAAGCACTTCGTGACGCCTTGGAGACAAGTCTCTTCGAATACAGAAGGAATCCCTCAAATATGAGTGACAATGAGGATGCTCTGTTCAAAAAATCAAACCCGCAGTTCACAAAACTTATACTGCTGAAAAATGAACTTGGCAAGCTGGCTAAAGTTAACAATCTGCCTGAATTCGATTATATCAACGACCTTACTCCAAAAGAATTTAATCCTGATATAGCTGATTCTCTTTCAAAGTATCTGAACCGGATGGACCTGGTTTTTAACAGAATGTCAGCATATGCAAGTGATATAAAAGACAGGTTCTATTATGCCAATGACATATTATTAAAGAAACTTGAAAACGAATACTATAACTATAAACTTGAAGAGATAGTTACAAAACCCTATGAACGTAAGAAGATCCTGATGTATAATAATTCGCTTATTCAGAATACTGATCCTATATACCTTGATCCGGATAAAGAAGGCTTTCTTAATTTCCGTACACATTTTTATGCTCCTTCAAAATATATTTTTGGTGTGAAAAAAGATACTTTTGTATTTAATATTTCATTGGTATTATTAAGTACAATATTGCTTTATGTTGCCCTTTATTATGAGTTGCTTGGGAAAACTATACATTTTTTTGAAAATTTAAAATTCCCTAAAATAAATATTTAATGTATTGTTAATCTGTTTTTTTGTATTTTTGTCTTAACCTATATAATATCCTGAATGAAAGGAAAGGTATTCTTCATAATAATAATTGCTTCTGTATGTTTCGCATGCCGCAACTCTTCAAGCAAAGAACCCCGGTTTGTTTTTCCTGAAGCTGATTCTGTCCCTGTTTCAGAAGCAGAAAAGCTTAGCCCTGAGGCAATTGCTGACATATCAAAGAACATCTCATCGCCTGTTGAAATAGCTAATTTACTTCAGACGATGAATGTCCCATTCATACAAACCTATCTTGCTACTTCAATCGATGCTAACAAACAGAGTACAAGTTTCGACAAGGCTCTTAAACTGGGTATTCTCGGAGCCGATCTTGGATACCTGAATATGTATGAAAGAACAGGCTCCTCGCTCGAAGTACTTTCTTCCATAAGGAAGCTGGCTGAAGATATTAAGGTCGGTCAGTTTTTTGATTTTGAATCGATAAAGAGATTATCACAGAATAAATCAAACCTCGACTCCCTGCTCTTCATTTCAATTGATTCATATAATAAGATAGATAATTACCTTAGAAGTAATGACCGGGGACAGTTTTCAGCCCTTATAATAATAGGAGTATGGTTGGAGGCCCAGTACCTGGCTACCCAGGTAGTAAAGGACTTTCCTGATAAAATGCTCAGCGACCGGATTGGCGAACAAAAAATTATACTGAATGATCTTCTGCTTCTCATTAATCCCTACTGCAACCGCGATCCTGAATTTACGAGCCTGTGCAGGGACCTTTATGATATTAAAGACAAATATCGCGACGTTAGAATAACTTTTACCCAGGGAGAACCGGTCAGCACAGAAAAGGATGGGGGTCTGGTTATCACTCAAACTGAAACAAGCAATGTTGAAATGACACAAGAACAACTTGCCGGTATTATTGATATTACCAAAAATATAAGAGACAAATTAATTTTAAATAATTAGAATGAAGAAATTAATTATCATTCTTTCGCTTCTACTCACAACAGGCACCTTAACATTCGGACAGGCTTCAGATGCTCTCAGAAGTGAATGTGTAATGAGTGCAGGATCCAATGCCAAGTTCCTGAAAGATTTCAGAATCGAATTGGGAAAAACTATAAATAAAACTGATTTCAGATATAAGGCAAATATGTCTCTATGGAAAAATACCAAGTACAGGTTTTCACTTTGTAACGCCCGGGATTCGAAAGGACAGCTTATTCTGACGCTGAAGGATAACGCAAATAAGGTTGTACTCTCCTCATTTGATAAAAATGGTAAGATATATCCTTTCATTGACTTTGTATGCAATAAAAGCGGTATCTACCAGCTCAATTTTGATTTCTTAAACGGGCAACAGGGTTCAGGTGTAGGAGTAATTTCAATGATCAGATAATCCGACCCGGTCACTTAAAATTAAATATCTGTATTAGCAGTATCAGAAGAAAGAAAAGGGTAAAGAGTATTTCCGTAACAAATTTCTTTTTAGAAAATACTAAATAATGTGCAAGGAAATAACTTATGGGGATCCCTGTAATCCATACTATTTCCACTGAAACCGAATGCAGCAGAAAATAAATTGCAAGTGATATCATAAACGACCAAATTAGTAAAGAAAAAGTCTTACGTGCCTGTATTTTTTTCTTATTCATGTCCATCAACAGATAAACAATACTCACCAGAGTACTTATACAAATAAAAATGATTGCAACAATCATTAAGCGGGTAAATACATAGTCGGTCTCTTTTCCAAAGAGATTATATTGAATTATCGAAAGCAAATCCCTTAAATCCCTGCCCAATATGTAATAAATCCCAAAAGTCAGAGTATACGGGGTAATCAATCCAATCAAAGAAATTGAAATTTCTTTGATGTTTCCTGTTCTAAGTATTGCAATGCCGATTATTATCAGAACTCCGAACCAGATAAGATTCGCATAAAAAAGACTGCCTGTCCCTATCAGAATTCCAGCATCAAAAAAACTATATGATACTCCCTGGATCCTGTAGGCTTCCATTATGCGTCTTATTGCCAGCATCAAAAACATAGCGGAAATAATTGCAGGATTCATAAGTTGATATTCAGGAAAAAGCCCGCTTATCAAAATATAAATTAAAGCAGGAAGAAAAGTCCTTTTATTAATAAAGAACAAAGAACTATTGAGGTTTACAATAAGAAATGCCATCACTGAAACCAAAGACAGCGAGAAAATTATTCCCGGCAATGGGTTGGTTCCTGTTAAATCTGAAAGTATTCCGTAAAGTGGCATAGGATTTAGATCAAAGTACATAAAAAAATGCCCATGGAGTTTTAAAAATGCACTCAGCCATATAACCATCAAAGTAACTGCTATCATAAAAATTACTCCGGGGCCGGTTCCTTTGAAAAATCTTAAAAGCATATATTTTATAAATCAAATCCTATATCGGTTCTGTAATATACACCTTCAAAACTTAATAAAGATGCATTATGATATGATTTCATCAGAGCATCATTCATTGTATTTCCCCACGAGCTTACAGCTATTACCCTGCCACCTGCTGTTACTATTTCATCTCCTGCTTTTCGTGTACCTGCATGGAACAACATACAATCGTGTGTATTGCTCAGACCCTTAATTGTCTTTCCTTTCTCATATTCTCCAGGATAACCTCCCGAAACCAGCATAACAGTAGTGACGAACCTGTCGTCAATCTCGATAGTTCTTCCGGCAAGATCACCATTTGCTACCCCCTCAATCAGATCAAACAGGTCAGATTTAATCCTGGGAATAATAACTTCCGATTCAGGATCGCCAAGCCTTGCATTATATTCAATAACATATGGATCGCCTCCAACATCAATTAGACCGAAGAAGATAAAACCTTTATAACGTATGCCATCCTCTGACAACCCTTTTATAGTGGGGTCAATAATCCTGTTTCTGACTCTCCCCATAAAAAAACTGTCTGCAAATGAAACCGGTGAAACTGCTCCCATACCACCGGTATTGAGGCCGGTATCTCTTTCCCCGATTCTTTTATAATCTTTGGCCTCAGGCAATAGCTTATATGATTCACCATCGGTAATAATAAATACCGATAACTCGATGCCTTTAAGAAACTGTTCAATAACAACCTTCTCTCCTGCTTTACCGAACTTGCCTCCTATAATAGCCTCAACCTCCTTCTCCGCTTCGCGGATGTCATCGATAATCAGGACCCCCTTACCAGCTGCCAGCCCATCGGCTTTTATTACATACGGAGGATTTAAAGTCCTGAGAAAAACAGGCACCTCTTTCAATGAGGATTTATCAAAGCTCTTATATGAAGCTGTCGGAATATTATGCCTGGTAAGAAAGGCTTTGGCGAAATCCTTACTACCTTCGAGACGGGCTGCAGATTTATCGGGACCAATTACCGGTATTTCTTTAAGCACGCTATCGGCAAGAAAGAAATCGTGTATACCTGCAACCAGGGGAGCTTCCGGTCCCACAATGACAATATTAATATTATTTTCAACAACCGCTGTTTTAACTTCCTGAAAATTAGAAGGGTCGAGTTTAAGGTTCGTCCCCAGTTCCGAAGTCCCCGCATTACCTGGTCCGATATAAATATTACCGATTTTTTTGCTCTGTGCCAGTTTCCAGGTTATGGCATGCTCCCTGCCGCCCGATCCAAGGATAAGAATATTCATTTTGAGGTTAGTGTTTTAGTATTTCAAAAGTAACATTTCATTCCGACAAACAAAATTGAAATGCTTAATTCATTCAGATCCTGTCATTTGTCTGGGAATATTTGGAAAATGTCTGCATTACCGAACTTACGTATGTTTTTGAAACTGGAATATCAATTACAGAAGGATTATCAAATTCAAGCTTTAAACCGTCCTGATCCTTTCTTATCACTTTAACCTTTTCAAAATTAACAATATATGACCTGTGGCATCTGATTATTTCTGTTCCTGCAAAATTCTCCTCTGCTTTTTTCAGGGTTTCACGAAGGAGGTATTTTGATACTTTACCTTTATTCAGGTAACAAATGCTAACATAATTCTCAACTGATTCAAGATAAAACAGGTTCTCCTTCTTTAAGGAAAATTTCAGAATCCCTTTATCATCATAAAAGGGTATCATATCTCTTGGGTTGGATGCGAATGCCTGAATATGGGCAAGCTGGTCGATCTGTTCTTTTTTATCCATCCAGGAGAAATAAAGCCACAGAACTGAATATGGCAGAAGCAAAACCAGAGCGGTATTGCGGAATAAAAGTTTAACAAGGTCGGTAAACAGCCTTGCGTCTTTAAGCACAAATTTTTCAAAAAGTGAATAAGCTAACGCCATAAAAAATATCTCTGCTAAAATCCATAATAAATATTGCCATATATTAATAGCATGCCTCTTGCACACATTATACATTATGATACGGCTTAAGACCACAACCAGCACTCCTGTAAGGATTGTAAGGCTTGAATATGTAAAAAATTCGAGCCGGGTAAGATTAAACCATCTGTCAGCCCCGAAGGGAGAGTACAGGTTGATAAACACGAGTGCAAATATGGCTGTAAAAACTACGAGACGAACAATATTACTTTTCTCATTCAGGTAAGAAGGAACCGGTTTCTGGAAGTCGATCATTTAAGGTTATTTAGCTGATACAAAATTAGCGATTTCCCGCTTCTGATCCTCAATTAGCAGCTAGCAGGTTCATCTCATATCAGAAATTCTGTCACAAATATCAGAATTATATCCCATATTTATCAATTATATCCCAACACGCCGTGGTCCGACACAAAAACTTGCCCGGGTGGTCAGCTGCTTATTACTTTGCATATAAATATCTGCTCTTTTTAAAAAATGGAATATACAAAAACATATAATGAACTGAAGACATTATTTTCTTCAGATAAAACGGATATATTAATTCCCGGCTCAGGAGTAAAGATTCACAATATAGGATTCACCTCTGATTACACCGACAGTAGTTTCATAAGTTTACCGGATACCCTTATTTATGAGAACCGGTCTTTCACCTATCCTGTATTCTCTCCTGCCGAACCCGGCAGCAAAAAAGCCATTCTGTTGCTTCATGGCCTTAATGAAAGAAGCTGGATTAAGTACCTGGTATGGGCGTACTGGCTTGCAGAATACACCGAAAGTTATGTTATACTGTTCCCGATTTCATTTCATATTAACAGGTCGCCCGAATCGTGGAAGAATCCCCGTGAAATGATCAATGCTATGAAATTGCGGAATTCATCAGCCGGAGAGATTGCCATGTCGAGTTTTGCAAATGTCGCTCTCAGTAACAGGTTAACCGAAAATCCATTGAGGTTTTTTAATTCCGGATATCAGACAGCCAATGACATCATTAATCTGATAAAGATCATCAAAGAGGGCCGGCATCCGGTAATCCCCGGGGAAAGTGGCATAAATATTTTTGCTTATTCCATAGGAGCTTTTCTTGCAGAAATAATGTTGATGGGAAATCCCGATAACCTGTTCACAGAGTCAAGGCTTTTCATTTTCTGCGGAGGGTCAGTTTTCAGCAACATGAAAGGCTCTTCAAAATTGATAATGGATAGCCTGGCTTTTGAAAGGGTTTACAATTATTATCTCAACGACTTTGAAAAGACCATTACCGGGAAAAGTCAGTTGGTTGACTTTTTGAATAACAGCCAGATAGGAATGGCTTTCAGATCAATGATCGACCTTGGAAGATTTAAAAAATTCAGGGAATCGCTATTAAATAAACTCAAAAATCAGATACGTTCCATTTCCTTCAGAAATGACAGAGTAATACCATCGGAGGGAATCGTTGCCACACTGAACATTCTGAGTGAACACCCTGCAGAAATCTGGGATTTTCAGTATACATGCTCACATGAAAATCCTTTTCCGGTTTTTAATTCGTCATTGAGCTGCGAGGTTGACAAAAACTTTGAGAAGGTTTTTACTGAGGCAGGAAATTTCTTCAGCCAGAGATAATAATCGGGAATCAAGAATATAAATATATATTACTATTTATTCTATTATCCGATTTATCTAAATTGGAGATTCCACACTCATCCGTCTGGTTGTTGATTAGTGTGGAATGACAGTGTCTGTAATTAACTGCGTGATAATGATGCGGAGATTCCTCATTCCGCTTAATGCGGGATGAGGGATCTCCCTCTCCTATTTGTATTCTCCAAAAAAAACCTTATCCGCCAGATCCTGAAGATAATTCGGGCAGTATAAATCTATATCCTTTTTTCAATACTGTAATAATAAATTCCTCCAGAAAAATAGTCACAGAGCTGTCCGGTTTATCATGCAATACGATGACTGATCCGGCTCGCATTTTCCGAAGCAGAATTTTCAGCGAACCGGATGCACCTAATGATTTATCAAAATCATAAGGCATCGTATCCCAGAAGACGATCTTATATCTTCGGCGCAGTTCCCTGTACTGGGCAATACGTAAATGTCCGTACGGAGGTCTGAATAAGGATGAGGATGTATATATTGCAGCGCTGTCAACATCATCGATATAATTTTTTAAAGAGGTCCTCCATCCATCAGGATGATCATATCCATGGTTGCCAACAATATGACCTTCTGTTTTTATTCTGGTTACAAGTTCAGGATATTTTTGTGCTGCCCTCCCGTTGCAGAAAAAAGCAGCTTTAATCTTATGTCTGCCAAGAATATCAAGCAGCTGAAGAGTGGACCCCGGGTCGGGTCCATCATCAAAAGTCAGCCATAAAAGCTTATCATTGGTCCTGATTCTGAAAATAGCATCAGGATAAAGCCAGTCCGCAAAAAAGAATGGCCTGAAAAGCCTCATATTATATTATTTTGTCGAATAGAGTTTCCCGTAGTAATTATTTATCTCCTGTTCAGTACTTAGTGTAATATTTGTCAGCTTCAGCTTCAACGACATATTATAGATATCAAGAAGGGTTTGCATATTAATCCCGGTAGGGTATTCCATGCCATATCGATCCACAGGGTTAAGACTGATAGAATAATCGAGATATTGTTTGGAATAGGCAATTATATCGTTTATCAGCTTTTCGCCCTCTTCCTTCTTTCCGGCTCTTAACAGCACCTCAGCCAGCCCGATAGAGAAAAAATCGTCAGGCATTTTTTCTGCCGGCACTATTCCCAGTCCGCGGTGAGCCACCTCAATTGCCCTTGTTGTATCACCGGTAGAAACTAAATCATTCCCAAGGCTACCGAATATCCGTCGGAAATTGCTGAACATGCGACGATTATTCTCATCGAGATAAACTTTTGGATCCTGCGCATTTCCCCATGTAAACTTATTCATCATGTTATCATACATTACATATGGGTCGATCATGCCAAATTCACCCTGTTCAGGAGTATCTATTTTTATAGGAACAATCCTGTAAGCAAGCCCTTCCTGTACAAAATATTTTTCGAGTCCTTTATACTGTGTTGACGGAACAGTAGTTGAATAATATATCGGACGCTTCCATTCATTAGTGGATAAGATATCCATTATTGCCAGGTCACCTTTAAATGCGTCTTCGTCGGTATAATTCCAGATAATCTGGTTCAGAATCCTGTCTTTGAAGTACTTTTTGACTGTCCCATTAGCCAATACCCTGGCAGTGTCGACATCAATTATGAACTTATTTGCTGGCAGATAATTCACGTAATCGCCACGTCCGCTTATATCAACCTGGTATTTTCTGTCGTCCTGAGAAGCAAACTGGACAATCTCTTTCAGTTCTACGGGCTTGTTGATTCTGTTATCAACCGGCAGTTGTTCCCTTACTCCCTCGAGATACTTATCAGGACCCAGAGTGAATGGCAAAGGATCGGAATTAAAAGCTTTCTGTCTCATCATTTCAATATACCAGCCTGCCTGTATATAACTCAGGTTAGCAACACGCACATCGGTCCTGACCTGTTCCACGTCCTGCACATACCATACAGGGAATGAATCGTTATCACCATAGGTAAACAGAATTGCCTCAGGAGCACATGACTTAAGATAATTTGCTCCTATATCTCTTGCTGTATAACGACCTGAACGATCATGGTCATCCCAGTTCTGGGTCCCCATAATAACCGGAACTGCAGCAATAAGGCCGACAAAGGTTAGTGCCAGCGATATTTTATTTCCAACCAGTTTCTGAAGATTTTCATAAACAAACATGAACCCGATTCCGATCCAGACGGCAAATGCGTAAAATGATGCAACATATGCATAATCCCTTTCCCTGGGTTGATCAGGATACTGATTAAGATATAAAATAATTGCCAGTCCGGTCATAATAAAAAATCCCAGAACCAGCCAGAATCCGTTTCTGTCTCTCTTGTATTGCCAGTAAATCCCAAGCAGCCCTACAAGCAGGGGCAGCAGATAGTATTTATTATTACCCTTATTTGATTTGAGGTCGTCAGGAAGGTTCCCGAGGTTGCCAAGACGAGCCTCATCAATGAATTTTATTCCGCTTATCCAGTTCCCGTATATAGGATTACCATTACCCTGTATGTCATTCTGTCTCCCTGCAAAATTCCACATGAAATAGCGCATATACATAAAACCTACCTGGTACCTGAAGAAGTACCGAAGGTTTTCACTGAATGTCGGACAAACAACGGGTTTGCCGGAAGATCCGACAGAGTAACTCCTGCCTACTACTTTCCCCCAGTATTTATATGCACTCTCATGATCGGGGTCGGTGCTGTACATTCTCGGGAATACAGTTTCGAACTGGCTGCTGTATTTATATTCAGAAGCATAATATGGCTTATATTTGCCGTTGACCTTATTGTACCCTGAGATAACTTTTTTAACGTCGGTTACCGGAGCACTGTAATAATTTCCGTATATTTTTGGAGAGCTTCCATACTGTTTCATATTGATATAATACGAAAGCGAGAATACATCCGAAGGATTATTCTGATTCATCGGCGGCCTGGCGGACGACCTTATCATGATCATTGCATAGGATGAATAACCTATCATTATTACAGTCAACGATGTCAGAATGTAATTCATGATAACCCTTTTCTTCTGCAGGGAATATTTTATCCCGTAAGCCAAACCTGCAAAAAGCAGTGCCATGAAGAATATCAATCCGCTGTTATATGGTAATCCGAGAACATTTACAAAAAGTAATTCGAACCAGCCGGCAACTGCCGGTACTCCGGGCATAATAACAAAGACTATTAACCAAAGGAGAAATATTGACAGAAGAAGGGTTTTCAATACTCCTTTGGTAGTGACTTCATATTTTTTGAAATAATAGACAAATACAAGAACAGGAATGATTAGAAGGTTCAGCCTGTGTACTCCAAGGCCGAGACCCATTATGTAAGCAATCAGTATGATCCATCTGCCTGCATAAGGCCTATCCGCTTCATCCTCCCATTTCAACATGCCCCAGAAAACGAGAGCAATAATAAGAGACGAGAGGGCATAAAGTTCACCTTCAACAGCTGAGAACCAGAACGTATCGGAAAATGTATAAGCCAGTGCTCCAAGCACTCCGCTTCCTATTATAGCAGGGACGTGCTTTGCTTCAAGCTCTTTCCCGTTTAAAAATACCTTGCGTACAAGGTGGGTAATGGTCCAGAAAAGAAACATAATCGCAAAACCGCTGCAAAGAGCCGAAAGAGTATTTACCGAAATAGCTACTTTGGAAGTGTCGCCACCTGCAAAAAGAGTCGCAATTCTTGCCATCATCAGGAAAAGGGGTGCTCCCGGAGGATGCCCTACCTGGAGCTTAAAGGCCGATAGAATAAATTCACCACAATCCCAAAAACTGACTGTGGGCTCACGTGTCAGAATGTACACCATTGACGAGAAGACAAACAGAAACCACCCGGTCAGATTATTCCATCGGCGGTAATTGCCCCAAAATGAGTTCATAAACTAATTGTTTTTGATATGTTTAGAAAACAAAGAACGCAAAAATATATTACATGTGCTCATTTACTATTCTATTTAACATCAAATTAACTTGAAGAAAAATGCTACTTTTGTCGAAATCCTCCGGCATAATGAGATATCTGGCGATTTTATTTCTCACTCTGTTTTTTCATTTTTCCGGCCTTTCAGGTCAGGTCCCTGAAGATACTTCTGTACAAACAGGAGTGCTATCGCTGAGGATAAAAAGCTTGACTTTTGTTAAAGATGATGAATATTTCAATCCTATTGCCGGATCTAAATTTGTCCTCATCTCGGGTTTGCCGGGGTTCGTCGACAAATCTCTGTGGAACGAGGGTTATACTCTTATTGGCTATTTTGTTCAGCCTGAGCTGGTCTATTCACTTTCACCCCGGGTTACCCTGCGTGCCGGTACTTTTCTATTAAAGTATTCAGGGAAAGATAAGTTCTCGAAAGTTCTGCCGGTCTTTTCCACAACATTAAAACTGACACGAAAAACCACCCTCACCATGGGTACCCTGGCTGGAAGCGACAGTCACAGACTTTTTGATCCAAATTATGACAGTGAAAGATTGTACAGAGCTTATAATGAAGAGGGGTTCCAGATTACAGGAAACTATGACCATATTTTTAATGATACATACTTAAGCTGGGAAAATTTCATTTTTGAAGGTGATTCGACACGTGAAATAATCAATTTCGGAGAATCATTCAGATATATTTCAGCGAAGGTTGCTGATTTTTTGCATTTTGAGATTCCGGTCCAGTTGCAGTTTAAACACTTCGGAGGTCAGATAAGCAACTATCCTCAACATATGGAGACATATTTTAACATGGCAGCAGGGTTGGCAGTTAATATTGATATTGCTCAGAAAAGATATGGTGAAGCAGGTTTTGAGTATCTTCAGTTCCTCAACGACGAGTTTCCCGGGAAACCCCCTTCAGGTATAACTAACGGGCATGCTTCATGGTTTCGATTCCACTACTCCTGTAAGGGCCTGTATATTGGAGCTGCGTACTGGAGAGCCCATAATTTCTTTGCCCCTAATGGTAATTCAATTTACGGGAGTGTGATTAACAATACATCGGATTATGTTATCACTGACCGTGAAATAATCACAAATTCATTATTCCTGAAACTCTTCCCGGAAAAGTATCTTGAATTTTTCATCGGTATGGAGACCTATTATGATGTTCCGATAAAAAACCTTGATTATGCAATAACCCTGCATATGAATTTTGACAAACTGATCAGGCTGGCAACCCTTAAACATTAATTTTTGCAAAGACTTATCCGGGATATAACCGCTAAATATAATATCGCCAAGGTTTTGTTTTCCAGTATTCACCGGCATAATCAATTCCAATCCTGGGGCTTGTTTTAAAATAAGGTATTCTTCCTGCATCTTCAATCCATATCCTTTCAGATTTTACAAGGTCTTCCCCATAATAAGATTTGTCTATACCCAGCGACTTTGTCAGTTTTCCGGGACCGGGATAATTCTCCACACCTCTTATAAGAACAGCCTGCGGCACATTATTTTCCCCGGTAACTATATTCATCATCCAGTACATCCCATAAATAAGATATATGTATAACCTGCCACCTTCATGGAACATTATTTCGGTTCGGGGTGTCCTTCCCTTAAAGGCATGGCATGCCTCATCCTCTGCACCACGATAGGCTTCGACTTCAGTAATACAATATCTCACGTATACCCCTTCGGCCGACCTGACGACCATATCTTTTCCCACAAGTTCAGGAGCGACATCAAGAACATCGCGGATATAAAATTCACGTTTTAGCCTGGTGGCTCCTTTCATGTTTACCTTATCCATTTAATAGCTTATTCCCCTTATCCTTTTAATATCCTTTTACCCCCTTTCCCGTTTCCCCCAGGGGGGAAATGATTTCCTTTTACCCCTTCTCTCATGGAGGAAGGATGGGATTGGGGTTAACTAAACAGGGATATTTGTATCTCACTGAATTCCAGAGTAATTCTTATATTCATACCCTTAATAGGGAATCTTGTTCTCCATCTCGTTCCATTTCCTGAATACCTCTTTCCCTCCTGATTCGGTCATCCTTACAAAAGATATTCTCCTTTGTGAAGGGTCGAGCATAATCTCATGGTATATCATTTTATCACTGAAGCCTGCCTCTTCCGCATCGTTGCGATCGCTGGCATATACTACTTTTTTTATCCCGGCCCAGTAAATGGCACCCAGGCACATCGGACAGGGTTCGCATGAGGTATAGAGAGTGCAATCGCTCAGGTCATGTGTTTTTAAAAGTCCGGATGTCTGCCTTATAGCCAGCATCTCAGCATGAGCTGTGGGGTCGTTGTCCAATACAACCCTGTTAAAAGCCTCGGATAATATCTTATCCTTTTTTGTAATTACTGCACCAAAAGGGCCTCCGCCTTTCTCTATTCCTTTACCTGCAACCTCAACTGCTCGCCGAAGGAAAAGTTTATCATTTTCCATTAATATCTTTTATTATTCTCCCTAAACAATTGTCTATCAATATTTCTAACTGTTTTCCTCTTCATGTTACTTAGTGATGTACTTTGTATTCTTTGTGTTTAATGGAGCCTGTATAATATTTTGTCGATATTTTCTTTTTAATTAAATCAGGATATAAAAATAAGTTACTTTTGCATAACTCAAATAAATTCTGGACAATATTCTTTTTTTTTAGGAAATATGTTGTATTTTTGCAGACCCTAAAATAGAGGGTTATTACATTAAATATAAGTGTATAAAATTTAAAAATAAGTACAAGTGAACACCTTAAGCTATAAAACAGTCTCAGCAAATAAAGCTACCGTAAACAAAGAATGGGTAATCATTGATGCTGAAGGCAGGGTCCTTGGCAGACTTGCATCGGTTGCGGCTTCAATGCTGAGAGGAAAGCATAAAACTAATTTTACTCCACATGTTGATTGTGGCGACAATGTTATTGTTATCAATGCTGAAAAAGTCATTTTAACAGGTGAAAAAATGACAGACAAGGTATATGTCAGGCATACAGGATACCCGGGTGGTCAGAGGTTTACAACTGCAGAAGCCCTTTTAAAAAAGAATCCTATCGGACTTGTTGAAAAAGCTGTAAAAGGCATGTTGCCTAAAAACAGGCTTGGAAGTGCACTTTACAGAAATCTGCATGTATATGCCGGGCCGGAACATCCACATGAGGCACAGAAACCAAAAACAATTGAAATTTAAAAAATATTAAGCAAAAGACATGGAATCAATCAATGCTCTTGGAAGAAGGAAAGCAGCTGTAGCACGGGTATACTTAAGTGATGGAAAAGGAAAAATAACTGTTAACGGCAGGGATTACAAGGAATATTTCGGAGCTGAAACCCTTCAGTATGTTGTTACACAGCCCCTGGTTCATTTGAATATTGCAGATAAATATGATATTAACGTCAACCTCGATGGTGGTGGAGTGAAAGGCCAGGCAGAGGCTCTTCGTCTGGGCATCACACGGGCATTGATAATGGTTGATCCCGAATACAAATCTACGCTCAAGGCCGAAGGATTTGTTACACGCGATCCCCGTGAGGTTGAAAGGAAAAAACCCGGCAGGCCAAAAGCCCGCAGAAGATTCCAGTTCAGTAAACGTTAGACCTTAATAAGTCATTTTATAGATGCAAGTTTAGTATCTAAATTGTAAAGACTTCCCTGATGGAACTACTTTACAATTGATTGAAAGAATGTAAACTTAAAAAAACAAAAGATGCCAAGAACAAATTTCAAAGAATTACTTGATGCCGGTGTGCATTTCGGACACCTAAAAAGAAAATGGAATCCTGCAATGGCTCCTTATATCTTCATGGAGCGTAATGGTATTCATATTATCGACCTTGAGAAAACCGTCTTAAAAATCGATGAGGCTGCTTCAGCAATGAAACATATTGCCAAATCGGGTAAAAAAGTGCTTTTTGTTGCAACCAAAAAACAGGCCAAGGAGATAGTAGCGGAAAAGGTCAAAGCAGTTAATATGCCATATGTAACAGAACGCTGGCCTGGCGGTATGCTTACCAACTTCCCTACGATCCGTAAGGCTGTAAAAAAAATGTCATCTATTGATAAAATGGCTACCGACGGTACATTTATGAACCTCTCAAAACGTGAAAGGCTGCAGGTTACCAGGCAAAGAGCAAAACTTGAAAAAACTCTTGGAAGCATCATAGATCTGACACGATTGCCATCGGCTTTGTTTGTTGTTGATGTTTCTAAGGAGCATATTGCTGTAAGAGAAGCTAAAAGACTCGGAATTCCCGTCTTTGCAATGGTAGATACCAATTCTGATCCATCAGATATAGAATTTCCGATCCCCGCAAATGATGACGCCTCAAAATCAATTTCACTTATCATCGGAATTCTTTGCCAGGCTATTGAAGAAGGTCTTAATGAAAGAAAAATAGAAAAGGACAAAGAACCTCAGCAGAAAGACAAGAAGATAAGCAAGAAGGATATCGATACAAAGGAGATCTCAGCTGCTCTTATTGAAGCTTTGGTTGAAGAAGATGAAGAAGCGGAAAAAGAAGCTGATATTGAGGCGGATGTTGATGACGAAGCTGTTGAAGGATCAGAAGAAGAAGATGTTGTCAGACTGATTGATGAGACGGAAGAAGAGTTATAGAAATAATAAATTAAACTTTAAAGAAATTAATATGGCTAATATAAATGCTGCTGACGTAGCTAAATTAAGAAGAGTGACTTTAGCCGGCATGATGGACTGCAAAAAAGCATTGGAAGAATCTGAAGGGAACTTTGACAAAGCGATTGAGATAATTCGTAAAAAGGGACAGGCAGTAGCAAATAAGCGTGCCGATAAAGAGGCTTCAGAAGGAGTTGTTTTATCAAAAGTATCAGCAGATGGTAAAGTTGGAGCTATGATTGTCCTGAACAGCGAAACTGATTTCGTGGCCAAGAATGCAGATTTCATATCTCTTGCAACTAAGATACTCGATATTGCCGTTACAAAAAATCCAGCTACCCTGGAGGAACTCAAATCTTTTCCTATGGATAGCGTGAAAGTAGGTGATAAGGTCGTTGAGTATGTAGGAATAATAGGTGAGAAACTTGATCTTTCTTATTTCGAAAAGATTGAAGCAGCTCATGTTCAGGCTTATATTCACCCTGGTAACAGGCTTGCCACACTGGTCGGTTTTAACAGGGCTGGCATAGATGTTCAGGTATATAAAGATGTCGCAATGCAGGTAGCTGCCATGAATCCTGTGGCAGTGGATAAAGATTTTGTCCCTGAATCAGTAGTGGCACAGGAAATAGAGATCGGGAAAGAGCAGGCCAGGCGCGACGGGAAACCGGAGGAAATGCTTGAAAAAATTGCTCAGGGCAAACTAAGCAAATTCTTTAAAGAGAGTACACTTCTCAACCAGGACTTTGTGAAGGATAACAAGATGACTATAAGACAGTATCTTCAGTCTTTCAGCAAAGACCTGACCGTCACCGATTTTAAACGCTTTACATTAAATTTATAATACGTAAGTTCATATTTCGATATTCAGGTGGCGCTTCAGGGCGCCACTTTTTTTTGCCCCACCCCCAACCCCTCTGCTTATTACCACCTCTCCCCAACCCCTCTCCCAAGGGAAAGGGGCTAATACATTGATTATCTTTTAGTTCCTCCTTCTCCCCTGGGAGAAGGGGGTTAGGGGGATGAGGTGAGAAGATACGGTGAATGAGGGACTAAGGTTGTCTTTATAAAAAGAGAGACGCCCAAATTGGGTGTCTCTCTGCAAAATATGGTAATATAATTTTTACTGTTTTAATTCCCGTGGGAGCTTTCCTTCCCTCCAGTGTTCTTCAATCTTCTCAAGAGTTATATTCTTTGTTTCAGGAATAAAGAAATACCCCCAGATCAATCCCAGAATTCCAACAAGAGCATACAGATAGAACGCACCGGCAGGATTGCCCAGGTCTTCGCCTTTAAGGGTGATCTCGGTACCCGGCATGGTAAGTCCTTTTACAATTTTAAAAAATGTAAAAGCAACAACCCCGTTGAAGAGCCAGTTTGAAAGAGCTCCTATGCTTGAACCTATACCTCTGACACTTAAGGGGAATACTTCGGAAATAATCAGCCATCCGAGTGGTCCAAGGCTTATGGCGAAGAAGGCTATATAAACCCATACCAGCGATATTGTTACCCATTTAATGGAATCGCCGAGGGTAGATTGCAATGCAAAACATGTTCCCATGGCAATCAGGGCGACGACGAGCCCGGACAGCCCTATGAAATATAACTTTCTGCGGCCTAGTTTATCAATCATAAATAATGACAATATTGTAAATGCCACGTTCACCACACCAACACTCACTGAAGCCCATACTGCAGCCTGAGCATCAGCAAAACCTGACATAAGAAATATCTTCGGGCTATAATATATAATGGTATTAATACCTGTAAACTGCTGGACAAACATTATTCCGATAGCAATAATAAGAGGTACCCTGAGCCATTTTTTAAAGATATCATTCCATTTGATCTTATTTTTCTTATCAGCCTCAATGTCGGCTTTCATTTTCGTAATAACCTCATCTACCAGTAGTGGTTCCTCAACTTTTTCAAGAACCTGGCGACATTTATCACCAAAACCTTTACTTATCAGCCATCTTGGTGTCTCAGGCAGGAATAGCATTCCTACAAACATTATCAGAGCAGGGATTACCCCAACATAGAACATTGGTCTCCAGCATGATATATAGGCAGGATCGTTATCAGGAACAGCGAATGCTGAATCGCTAAGGTAGGAAACCATAATTCCTATGGTTATAAGCAACTGAAACATTGAAACCATGGTTCCCCTGGTTTTAGTAGGAGAAATTTCAGCAATATACAAAGGAACCGCAAACGAGGAAGTACCAATGGCTATACCAAGGAAAAAGCGAGCAAAAACAAGCATCATTGCACTTGATGATGCACCTGACCATACAGCACCAATAGCGAAAATTACTGCGGAAGCCAATATTACCTTCCTTCGACCAATAATATCCGCAATCCTGCCACTGAACATAGCTCCGATAACCGCTCCTACCAGACCTGAAGTAGTAATTATTTCTATCCAGTTATCCGGTATATTAAAAGTTTTTTGAAAAAATGGAATTGCTCCGGAAATTACACCGGTGTCGAAACCGAATAGCAACCCTCCGGTTGCTGCCACCGTTGCGATAACAATCACAAGGGTTTTGTTTTGTTTGTTAGTTCTTTCAGCCATAGATTTATATTATTAAGGTTAGTCCCTGAAAATTCGTTTCTAAGATAATATTTGTCATTCATTATTGCATATATTTAACTGAATTCTTCTGATTAGAACCAAAAAAGACTCTTTATTCGTTACAAACTTATAATAATCGGTGAAAATAGATTTCTTCCTTACGATTTTTATTGAGTACATCTATACGTTATTTACTTCAGTTTTATTAAATTCGTTGATTCAATTCATTTTCCCCAATAAAAAGAATAAAGGGACCAGAATTGAAAGACTAACCTAAGTCAGAATAATATGCAATATTCACGAATCCTGCTTAAACTTAGCGGAGAATCGCTTTCAGGGAAAGAGAATTATGGTATAAGCGGCAGAGTGCTGGAAAAATATGCTGAGCAGATTGTTGAGGTAGTAAAAGAAGGATGCGAGACAGCTATAGTGACAGGAGGCGGAAATATTTTCCGTGGACTCAGCGGTGCTTCCTCGGGATTTGACAGGGTAAAAGGCGACCAGATGGGTATGCTGGCAACTGTAATAAACAGCCTGGCACTTGAAAGTGCTATATTGAGGCTTGGTGGAAACGCAAAAGTTTTTACCGCGACAGGAATGGAACCTGTTGGAGAATTGTACAACAGAGATAAGGTAACAGAGGCTTTGAAAAACAAAACAGTTTGTATTCTGGCCGGGGGAACAGGAAATCCGTTTTTCACAACAGACACTGCAGCTGCACTAAGGGCCATAGAGATTGGTGCCGATGTATTGCTCAAGGGTACACGTGTTGACGGAGTATACACATCAGATCCGGAAAAAGATCCCAAAGCTCAGAAATTTGAAAAAATATCTTTTGATGATGTGATTGCCAGAAGACTTAAAGTAATGGATTCAACGGCTTTTACTATGTGCATGGAAAATAATATGCCATTGATAGTATTTGACATGAACAGGGCAGGGAACCTGAAAAAACTGGTTAACGGGGAAAAAACCGGAACTCTTGTATCAAATTAAAAGAGTTATTGTATTTCCCTCTATTTTATTATTTTTGTTTTTCCTGTGAAGGCATCAAATTATAACACTGATGTCTTTTGCAGCCAAAATTATCTAACTTTCAACCTATGAACGAGGAAATTGAACTCATCACTGAGGAGACCAAAGATAGGATGGAGAAAGCTCTTGAGCATCTCGAACATGAACTGGCAAGACTTCGCGCCGGGAGGTCCAATCCTGCTCTGCTCGACGGTATTACAGTTGATTATTACGGAGTTAACTCACCTCTGACGCAGGTGTCAAATATTAATACTCCCGACCCTAAAACAATTCTCATTCAGCCCTGGGAAAAGAATATGCTTGGCCCGATTGAAAAAGCCATAATGGCTGCAAACATTGGACTAACCCCTGTCAACAACGGGGAAGTTATCCGCATAAACATACCTCCTCTTACGGAAGAAAGAAGACATCAGCTTGTTAAACAGGTAAGAAACGAAGGCGAAACTGCCAAAATAAGTATACGGAATGCCCGCAAATGGGCAAATGATGAGTTGAAACAACTGCTTAAAAACGGACTAGCGGAAGATCTGGAGAAAGAAGTTGCAGACAAAGTACAGGAAATGACCCACTCTTTCAACGGTAAAATCGACAAAGTAATGGAACTGAAAGAGAAAGATGTAATGACTGTTTGATTACCTGCCTGACCTATGTATATTTCGCGGCGAAGCCTCTGGCTTCGCCTTTTTTTTATCACTTTCTGGCGAAGTCTCCGACTTCGTCATTTTTTATTCCTTGCCGGCTTTAAGTACCAGTGTATATTTCGCAGCAGCTTTCACTGCGTTTTCTGAGAAATGATCCTTATAAAATTTCCCTTCAATATAAGATTTCATCTGTGAAAGATAGAACTCGCTTGAAACAATGCCTGATTCCCCCGTTGGTATTATGGTATACGACTCATCCCAGTCTGCAGTGTTGAAAATATGTCTTTCAGACGCTCCGTTGTTTACTTTGAATTCAGGCCCGTAGGAATAAGGGCTTACTGTATGATCGCTCCCTCCTACACTATACTCCGGTGAGTTGAACCTGAATATCCGGTCGAGCATTTTTACAGATCCCAGCGGATGCTCAATAACTATTTTATGAATTCTTCCCCAGGTCCATCCGGCTGGATCCTCTCCATAGCCATTTGAAAGGGATGACAGGCAGTCTTTGAAACTCTTTAAAATAATGTCCTCAAGCGTTTCTTTCTGAGGTGTGGTAATATCATCAACAAACTCATCAGGGCCGGTTTTCAGAATACGATAAATATAATAATCCCTCGCTATACCGAATATCTGGCTATAAAGGTCACCAAGCTCATCACCAAGCAGATTCCTTGCAAAACTGATCCTGAAAAATTCAAATACTGAAGGAGCAACCAGATCAGCCCGCATATTATAGTTCCAGCTATTAAGTGTATCCAGCACACTTGCTTCCTTTGGTGTAAGTTCATTTTTTCTGTTATTCAGCTTTAATATAAAGGGCGTCAGCAATGCTGCATAATCTGAATGCTGATCAAGTATCATTCGTTTAAAATCATCCAGATTTAATATCTCTTTTTCATTAAGCATCTGTCTTATCCTGTTTATCCTGTAAGGAAGAATAAAGTTGGAACTTATATAATAAGGATAATTATCATCTGTTGTTTTATTATTAGCTGAACTGACATAACCGGCATCAGGATTAAAGCTATATGGCAACTGATTGAAAGGAACATAGCCTTTCCAGTCGAATTCATCAGTTTCCCCATTTCTTATAATAGTACCATTGCCTTTCCTGATTGCTATTCCGCCACCTGTATTCAGCCCTATGTTACCGGCAGTGTCGGCATAAACGAAGTTCTGACTTATCGACCTGAAGGATCCAAGTGCTGATCTGAAATCAGCCCAGCTGCCGGCCCTGTCAAGCAGGGAAACAGACCTTATCTCATCACTGCTATCATAGCCTGACCATCTCATGCTTAACGAAACATCCTTAACATTTCTGAATCCTGATATAATGGGTCCACGATGAGTAAATCTAAGTACCAGTGTATCCTGTTTCCCTCCTTTGATCTTAATCACCTCTTTCTTAACCAGCATATTCATCCATTCCCCATTAAAAAAATACTGATCCTCATTTGCCGGATTTATCTTTTCTGCAAACAAATCGATATTATCTACCATCAGGTTTGTCATCCCCCAGGCTATCTTTTCATTATGACCGGCGACAATGAAGGGCTGTCCGGGGACTGCAACTCCTGTAACATTCAGTTTGCCCGGAATAACCTCGTGCATCTCGAACCATATACCCGGGGAACCAAAGCTAAGGTGCATATCGTTCGATAATACCGGTTTACCGGTTGTGGTTTTCTTACCAGACACGGCCCAGTTATTACTTCCCGAAAAAGAGACAATACCAAGGGATCTAAGCTTATCCACAGATAATATATTGGACTGAGTTTCCTTTAGAAGGGAATCATCCAGATTAAATCCGGGAAAGACATAAGAAGTCACCGCTTTCCAGTCGGGTATCAGCAGGCTGGCTTTTTCAGGTCCGAGTTTCTGACTTAGCCGATAATAGAAAACATCAGAGGCAAGGTTGTCTGAAGCCAGATCCCATCCCATATATCCGATGATATTGGCAATATCTTCCAGTTTCCAGGGGTCAGGCCTGTAACCCAGTATTTTGAATTCAGGAGAGAGTTTTTTCCCGGCAGCTTCTATGAAGGAATTAACACCATCGGCAAAAGCCTGCATATATGAAACTATCTCCGGATCTTCATTGCCTATGACCATCTTCGATTTGGTTGTCATGTCGAGACTTCTGAGAAACAAGTCTGTTTGCATATATTCCTTCCCGAAGATCTCAGATAATCTTCCTGTAGTGGCTCTGCGGATCAGATCCATCTGCCAGAGCCGTTCCTGGGACATCACATAACCTACCGCAAAATACAGGTCGTGTTCTCTGGCAGCATATATATGCGGTATTCCACGCTCATCCCTGTAAACAGTTACATCAGAACCCAGACCGGGAACAATAATTTCTCCCTCATATTTTGGTATGGCCTTATTTTTAATACCGGAAATGATAAACAAGCCTGCAACAATAACTATAATCAATAGTGCCAGTAACAGGGAAAGGATAGTTTTGAAAGTCTTCATGTTTCTGGATATTATTTAAATATGTATCTGTAAAAGATGCCGGTTAAAATATTATTTTAATACTTTACTCCTATGAGTCCCGAAGTGCAGTTTCTGCAAATTTCGATCATGCTCCGGTCCGTGAGTATACTTTTTCTGAAGATCCTGTATTTTGGTCCGTCCCATATCTCCCTGAAGGAATCATGGTTTAAATCACCCATAATATATTCAGCATTTTTGTCGAAACAACAAGGAATAACTTTCCCGTCCCATGTTATGACCGGGTTGAACCACAGCCTTGCACATCTGTCAGGTAACCTGTTTTTAACTGTATATTTTCCATCCTTAAGTATATATCTTTTAAATTTACTGATTGAAGGCATCCACATTCCGGCTTGGGCCTTATCGAGAATCTGCATGGATTTCAGATTCAGGGAGGCTTTGACTTCCTTTGCCAGTTCCTTTATCTTTGGTATCTGGTTCTCATTTAACCTGTTAATCAAAACCTGAATCTCTATTTTCAGAGACGAGTTAAATTTCTTTTTTGAAATAGCAACATACTTTATCCCCTCGATTACTTTGCTAAAGTTCCCGTTTTTTCTATAAGCAGAATAGGTCTCCTGGTCAGCACCATCCAGTGATATGATAAGCTTATTCAGCTGAGACTTTGCAATGCTCTCGGAATTTTCTTCCGTAAGGAAATGACCGTTGGTTGATACAATGGTGGAGGTATTCCCGCTTTTTGATATAAATGAGAAAAAATGCGGATGCAGCATTGGTTCTCCCTGAAAATACAAATTTACATTGTACAGGTAAGGGCCTATTTCCCTGATTACCTTACTAAACAGCCTGATATCCATATACCCTTGTTTACGTCTCATCATGTCAGAACCGGTAACACATTCAGGACACTGAAGATTGCAATTATTGGTTAGTTCCACACCTATTGATAAAGGCATGCCTTTAATATTCGGATTCCCTGTTATGGAACTTTTTATAAATGAATACCCCGACTGAAAAAAATTGGCCGGTTTAACAAGGCTTTGAATCATTGCATGAATAAAATGTGATGTAAGTTATAAAAAATTTAATATTAATTATAGGGTATTACAGAGGGTCGCTGGTCTTATAGTTGAAAAGGAAATTTTCACCTGTACAAAAACTAATAAATGTGTGATCTTAACTTAAATAAATTTATGCCATGAAAACTTTTAACAAAATTTCAATTTTTGCAGCAGTTCTTCTCGTGGCCTTAATGGCCCAGTCTGCATTCGCCGGGATACTCCCGACAAAAAAGAAAAATGTCCAGCAGGGAATTATTAGTGTCAGGGGTAAGGTTGTCGATGCAGCAACCAGGGCTCCACTTGTTTTCGCCTCTGTGGCTGTTAAGGAATCAAACGTCGGCATTGTGACCAATATCGACGGAGAATTCACTCTTAAAATCCCCAACTCTGAAGAAAACAAAAATCTGGAAATATCATTTCTTGGATATAAGAACAAGGTAGTTCCGATAAGTGATCTGAAGGAAAATGGGTCCAAAAACGTAATTGCTCTTGAAGCTGCACCTATTCCTATAAAGGAGATTATTGTCAAACCAGTTAATCCTGTTAGTATAGTTGAAAAGGCAATAGACAATATTCCCAATAACTATGAAACGGTTCCGAACCTTATGACAGGTTTCTACAGGGAGACAATCAAAAAGAACCGCACCTATGTTTCTCTCGGAGAAGCCGTGGTAGAAATATTCAAGGCACCCTACAACAGCGATTTACGATTTGATGGTACAAGAATGTACAAAGGAAGAAAAGGTACTGATGTACAAAAGATGGACACTCTATTATTTAAACTGCAAGGTGGTCCGGTAACTGTTCTGCAACTTGATATTGTCAAAAACTCGGAAAACGTTCTTACAAGAGAAGCAATGAACAACTATAATTACTCACTTGGCGGGGTTATTGAAATAAATAATAAACCAAATTATATTATCGACTTCATTCAGAAACCATCCGTTGAAATGCCACTGTTCATGGGTTCTCTGTATATAGAAATGGATTCATATGCAATAACAGAAGCCGATTTTGGAATCAACCTGGCCAACAAAGAAGAAGCAGCATCAATATTTATCAGAAAGAAACCCTTGGGAGTGAAAGTTATTCCGGAAATAGCAACTTACAAGACCATATATCGTGAGCAGAATGGCAAATGGCACTTTGCATATTCAAGAGCCGAGGTCAAGTTTAAGGTTGACTGGAAGAAGAAACTTTTCAATACTTATTACACAACAATGTCAGAAATTGCAATAACTGACCGAACTGACCAGGAAGTTATTAAATTTGCAAATAGAGAAAAGATTAAATACAATGATGTATTCGCTGAGAAAGTTGAGGCATTTAAGGATCCGAAATTCTGGGGTGAATACAATGTGATTGAACCGGACCAGAGTATAGAATCTGCAATACGCAGACTTAGCAGAAGACTTAAATTCAGCGATATGGAACCTGAGGAAAATAAATAAGGCTCATATCAATGATCAGGGACATTGAGATAATCAGGAGGATCAGAGAAGGTGACGTAGGACAGTTTGAGTCGCTATTCCGGTCCTCCTATGTTTCCCTGGTACGATATGCAAAGACTCTGATAAAAGATCATGACACAGCTGAAGAAATAGTGCAGGATCTTTTTTTCAGACTCTGGAAGGACAAGGAAAAATTTAATATTAAAAGTTCTTTAAATGGTTATCTTTTCAGATCGGTACATAACAGGTGCCTTCACTATATAGAGCACAATAAAGTTATGGAGCGTCATGCGGCAGAGATGTCATATGTGCAATCTGATAATCAGGAAAGCCCTTCAGATATCCTTCACTACAAGGAGCTCCAGTCAAGGATTGCAAGAATACTGGAAAGGCTTCCTGAAAGATGTGGCAGAATCTTTTGCATGAGCAGATTTGAAGGACTTAAATATGCTGAGATTGCCGACAAATTATCTGTCTCAATAAAAACGGTCGAAGCTAACATGGGCAGGGCATTGAAAGAATTCAGAAATGAATTAACAGAATAAACAAAGTGATGAAAACAAAGAAGAATTATACTGACAGGGAATGGGAAGAAATAGCTTCGCTTCTGTCTGATGAAAAGGGTGAAAAAACAGATCTCTTCAACCGGTTCATGGCTGAAGACAACTATAATACAGGTAAACAATGGAAAGAGTTAAATAATATGAGCACTGAAAAGGAAATAAATGTTGACAGAGCCTGGGATAAGGTTTACACCCGGATGAATGAGGGCGGACTCAGTATTAAAAATGCCCCGGCCAAAATAAGAATTTTGAGAAGCACATTTTTGAGAGTGGCTGCAGCTGCGCTCATAATTTTATCGCTGGGTTCCGTAGCTTTCTATATGAATCGTGCAGGTTATCTCAGCAAAAAAATTACAGTAACCACTAATGATTATCAGAAGAATGTGCTCGTTTCTCTTCCTGATGGAAGTAAAATCTATATGAACCGTAATTCGAAATTCAGTTATCGCAAAAATTTCGGAAAATATAACAGAGATGTAAAACTTAGCGGGGAAGCTTTTTTCGAAATAAGTCGTGACGTTACAAAACCCTTTGTAATAGATGCCGGCTTAGCTAAAATTAAGGTTGTTGGTACATCTTTCAATGTAATTACAAGTAACAGCGAATCGTCCGTTGAGGTTTTCGTTAAAACCGGGAAAGTGATGGTATCAGATAACTCCGGTTCACAAACTATACAGCTCGATCCCGGATTTGTCGGTATATTGAATTCTGAAAAATCCGAAAAAACAATTAATAAAGATCCAAATTACTTGTCCTGGAAAACAGGTTCGTTTGAATACAAAGGAGAAAAACTAAGTCTTGTGTTCAAAGATCTCAAGAAGGTATATAATATGGATATTGTTGCTGATGATCCGTCAATACTTGATAATCCATGGACATGGACTTCGCCGAAAGATAACCTGCCCCAGGATACGGTTATTCGTTTAATTTGTGGTAGCTTTAACCTTAGTTATACAAAGGAGGGTAATGTTTACCATCTGAATAATAAATAACTTACTTTTATAAAATGTCATTCTCCAATGGCTCCATACTCAAATATACAGTGGCCATTGCATTGTTTTTTATCTTGTTAATGCCACAAAAGGCAGATTGTCAGCGTTCTATTCTTGACTCGACATTTACCTTCAGGGAGGGTATGGTAAAAACCAGCAGTGCTCTTGACATAATCACCAGAAAGACAGGTTACAACTTCACTTACGACAGCAGACTGGTAAATACAGAGAAAAAAACCAGGCTTTCATTCGTAAATGCACGGCTGGACATTATTCTCGACAGCATCCTGAAAAATGATTCTCTGGCCTTGTCAGTAATTGACAAATTCATTATCATATCGCGCATTGAGAAACGTCCTCTGTCAGAACAAAAAATGGCATTACAGGAAAAAATCAATTATGTAACAGGCACAATTATTGATTATGAATCACACGATCCACTGTCATACGCCACTATAGGATTAAAGAACAGCGGAAAGGGAACAGTATCAAATAATAACGGCGAATTCAATTTAAATATCACCCCTGATCTCCGGAATGATACCCTTTCTTTTTCCTATCTTGGATATATTGGCAGGGAGATCCCGGTAAAGCAGGCGCTTGGCATCAGTCTTAAAGTTGTCATGAAACGGGATTTCATTTCAATTCCCGAAATCCTGATAAAAACCCAGATACCACAGGAGATAATAATAAAAGCCCGCAAGGCAATTCCCCATAACTTTGGTGACACACCTGCTCTGATGACAGGGTTTTACAGGGAAGGGGTAATGAAAAAAACAGAACTTCAGACCTATTCCGAAGCAATAATAGAAATATATAAAAGTGCATATTCCGGAACTCTCTTTGGCGATCAGATCAAAATATACAAAAGCAGAAAAATAGAAAATACCGACCGCCACGATACCCTGGCCATCAGGCTCAAAGCAGGATTAAGCACATGTCTGGAGCTTGATGGAGCAAAAAACATTTTTGATTTCTTAGCTGCTGAAAGCATGTCTGACTACACATACAGGATGACAGATATTGTGACCTATGATGATGAGACAGCTTATGTTATTGAATTCGAACAGAAAGAAGATGTTGATCTTCCTTTGTATAAAGGAACTATTTATATCAATACAGCCGATTATGGAATTCTCAATGTTGAATTTGAACTCAATCAGGCACTGCTCCATAAGATGAAAGATTCATTTGTAGCGAATCCACGACACGGTTTTAATACCTGGCCAACATCTGTGAAATATTCAGTGAGTTACAGGAAAGTCAATAACAGGTATTTTTTAAGCCATGTAAGAGGCGACCTGGCATTCGTATCAAAAGAGAAAAAAAAACTATTCAATTCCCAGTTCAGGGTTTTCTTTGAACTTGCCATCACTGAGACAGTATTGAATAATGTCACCCGGTTCGAAAGGGATGAACTTGCACCTATACATTCAATATTCTCAAAAACAATAACAAATTATGATCCCACATTCTGGGGAAAGCAGGATTTCCTTAAGCCTGAGGATAACCTGCTTCAGGCTCTGAAGAATATGAATGTGAAGCTTCAGGAGTTCTCGAAATAAACAATATTTTCTGCGCATTTCTGTAACTCTTCTGCGGTCTCTGTGTAAGTTCTTAATTTCTTTTTAGTTACACAGAGACATCCAGAGAAAACAAAGAGGGCCTCAGAGAATATTTTTAATATTTATTTATCAGATTATAAAGTTCGGTCAGGTCGGGAGTAAGAATAATCTCGGTCCTCCTGTTTTTCTGACGGGCATCTGATGTATTGCGATCATCTACAGGCACATATTCGCTTCTTCCTGCAGCTGTCAGTCTTCTGGGGTTAATGCTTGAACCCTCGAGCAAGGTTCTTACAACTGTTGTGGCTCTTTTAACGCTCAGATCCCAGTTGTCCTTCAGCTGACCGCTTCCCGGATTATATGGTACGTTATCAGTATGACCTTCGATAGTAATCTGAATATCAGGATTTTTTTCAAGCACTCCCGCCAGCTTCTTAAGAGCATTCCTTCCGTTGGCATCTATGTCCCACCTGGCTGATTTAAAAAGAAGTTTTTCTTCAAGTGACACATATACCTTGCCGTTCTTCATCGTTACTGTTAGTCCGTTGTTCTCAAAGCCCAGAAGAGCTTCTGATACTTTTGTCTTAAGGTCCTGTACAATTTTCTTCTGTGCATCAAGTATCTTTTCAAGCTCCGCGAGACGCTGATTTCTCTTATCCAGTTCAAATGTCAGCTCATCAAGTGAAGCCTTCTTTGAATCGAGGTTTTGTGATAGCTGACGAAGAAGGTCCTCTTTTTTCTGAAGGTTTTCCTGCGCTGCCTGTAATTCTCCAAGCAGTTTTTGTGTTTCCTTCACGTTTCCTTTTATAAGATCTTCCTGTGCTGTTTGCAATTCATTGAACCTGGCAGACATATTGTTATAATCGGCTAAAGCCTTATCACGTTCAGCCTGTGCATTAGATATATCTTCCTTAACCGTTCCCATATCTTTCTCAAGCGAGGCAAGTTTGGCTTCAAGCTCCTTGTTTTTCATTTCCAGACCAATATTGTCGGTTTTAAACGCATCTCTTTCATTCATGAACTGCCTGCTTGTATCCTGCAAATCGCTGTACTTTCTTCCTGAGACACACGAAACAGCAGCTATTACAATGAGGGCTGAACCCAGAAAGTAAAAAATCAATTTTTTCATCCTTATATATAATTTTTTAAAGTATTATGACACTTATTCAAAATGTTGCGGATCATGTTCATAATATCCATTAATAATAAAACACCTGACATGTTTAAAAATTGTTCTCAGATATATGATTCACGCAACAAAAATAAGAAAATCCCGGGTAAGCTTCAGTAAACATACGGCAATAATAATTATTATATTTGCAGGTTATTTGTATTAATCATTTCCTAATGGAGAAGGAAGATAATCTACTCTCTAAAATAACAACTCCTGAAGACCTCAGGAAACTTGATCCGGCTGATCTTATCCAGGTAAGTTCTGAACTTCGTCAATACATTATTGATGTAGTCTGCAATAATCCCGGACACTTCGGAGCCAGTCTCGGTGTTGTAGAATTAACTGTAGCTCTTCACTACGTTTTTAATACCCCATACGATAAGTTAATATGGGATGTCGGACATCAGGCTTACGGTCATAAAATACTTACCGGCCGGCGCGATATTTTTTCAACAAATAGAAAATATAAAGGGATAAGTGGTTTTCCAAAGATGTCAGAAAGTGAATATGATTCATTTGGAACAGGCCACTCCTCAACCTCAATATCAGCAGCCCTTGGGATGGCCATGGCCGCAAAGAGAAAGGGAGAAAACAGGCATGTAGTGGCAGTTATCGGTGACGGTGCAATGACTGCAGGAGAGGCTTTTGAAGGTCTCAATAATGCCGGCACCAGCAAATCCGACATACTTGTTATACTCAATGACAATAACATAGCCATAGATCCCAATGTGGGAGCTCTTAAAGAATACCTACTTGACATTACCACAAGCAAGACTTACAACAGGTTCAAGGACAGGGTATGGAAGGTGCTTGGAATATTCGGCAAGCTGGGGCCCGATGCAAGGACACTGGCAGCACAACTTGAATCAGGATTCAAAAGTACCATTCTCGACAGAAGCAACCTTTTTGAAGGTATGAACTTCAGGTACTTCGGCCCGATTGACGGTCACGATGTTCTGCATCTCACCAAAGTACTGGAAGACCTTAAGCGGATACCCGGTCCCAAGATTCTTCATTGTCTTACAGTTAAAGGCAAGGGATTCAGGCAGGCTGAAGAAAACCAGACTACATTTCATTCTCCGGGGAAGTTCGATAAAGACACAGGCATATTAATCGATTCTGCAAAAGATGATAAGGTGCTCTCGTACCAGGAGGTTTTCGGAAGAAGCATACTTGAACTTGCACAACAAAATGATAAAATTACTGCTGTCACACCCGCCATGCCTACAGGCAGCTCTTTAAACATTATGATGAAAGAGATGCCCGAGAGAACATATGATGTTGGTATTGCCGAACAACATGCAGTGACATTTTCTGCAGGTCTGGCAACTCAGGGATTGATACCCTATTGCCATATCTATTCTTCATTCCTCCAGAGAGCATACGACCAGATTATACATGATGTTGCTCTTCAGAATCTCCATGTGGTTTTTTGTGTCGACAGGGGTGGACTGGTTGGCTCTGACGGGGCTACTCATCATGGGTTTTTTGATATGGCATTCATGCGAACTATTCCCAATATGATCGTATCTGCCCCGATGGATGAGATTGAGCTTCGAAACTTACTGTTTACAGCACAGCTTGAAAAGATCAAATCGCCGTTCTCAATTCGTTACCCCAGGGGTCGGGGATCCTTCCTCGACTGGGAAAGACCATTCCGGGAGATTGAGATAGGAAAGGCCCGCCAGATAAGCGAAGGTGAACATCTTGCAATTTTATCTATAGGCCATCCGGGGGGCGATGTTGCTTCCGTTGTAAAAAAATTAAAGACTGAAAACATCTCAATAGCACATTATGATATGAGGTTTGTGACTCCTCTTGACAAAGAAGTTCTTCATGCTGTTTTTAAAAAATTCGATCATATAATCACTGTGGAGGACGGAGTTTTAAAAGGAGGTTTCGGCAGTGCTGTCATTGAATTCATGAGTGATAACGGATATAATGCCGAGGTCAGGCGTCTGGGGATCCCCGATTATTTTGTTGAACAGGGAACACAGGATGAACTCTACAATGAATGTGGGTACGATAAGGAAGGAATTGAGTTAGCTGTAATGGAAATGATTGTGAAGCAAGACGGGGAGAGTGGGAGAAGAGGTGAAAATAAGATAAAAGACAAAAGTAAAAAGATAAAAGTTTAAAAAATTCCCTATTTTCGCAATCCCAAAAGTAATGCCCGGATGGCAGGAGCGAGTTTGTGTCTTTGCCCGGATGGCAGGGGCGAGCGTGAAGAAAACACCCGGTGGGTGTTTTTAGCGAGCAGCCAGGCTGCAGGGGTGGACAATTCCGCCATCCCATGATTTCGGGTGAGTTCTTTATAAATAGAGGATAATTACGATATAGACCAATTTTCTTTAAGCCCGGATGGCGGAATTGGTAGACGCGCTGGTCTCAAACACCAGTGGCAGCAATGCTGTGCCGGTTCGATCCCGGCTCCGGGTACTGAAAAAGAGCGAGAGTGAGAGTGTGAGCGAGAGCACTCATGAACACTCTCGTCTCTTTTTCCCCAAAACTCACTCTCACACACACACTTTGTTCATTTATCCCGTAGCTAGAGAGATGAGAACCGGGAAAATTCTTAAGAAAAAAATTACATATATGTTCAATTCTCTTTTCATTATCGTATAATGTATTATATTTGACATCAACATGCTTTTCGAAGCACCTGTTATGTAGAATTCAAAATTCCTTGTGAGCCAATACCAGGGGGGGAAAAGGTATTACACACAAGATTAAATAATTCATAAAAAGCAATAATTAGTTTTAAAGGGAATGAATTTGCTTAAAAAAAAGATTCAACCTACTAAAAGTACGCCTGAAATCTCTCTTGACCCAAATGGAATGATCAGAATAAAAGGCCGTTCCATGATTGGCAACATAGTTGAGTTTTCAAGGCAGATTGATGATTGGATTGATAAATACCTTCTTAATCCTGCTGATCTTACGTGCGTGGATTTTCATCTCGAATATCTTAATACAAACAATCTCATATTTTATGTTTCCCTCCTTAAAAAAATTGAAACTGTTAAATTGAAGGATAAAAAGTTCATGATTAACTGGTATTATGAAGAGGGAGATGAAGATATAATTGAAAAGGGAGAATATATTTCCTCCGTTCTGGATGTCCCGTATAATTTTATTATGCTTTCCGACCAGGAAGAGGACTGATTTATATCTTTTGTTACCGAAACCAACAACGGATACTTAAAATCTTAATTTTCTATCTGCTTTGTCTTCTTAAATCCTGTGGATGACCACATGATCCCTTTAGAAACCCTGTAACAGTTAAAAAAAATAAATCTTGTCGTTTTAATTAAAAATATTGACTTTGATTTAAACAAAAGTTAATTTTGATTGTAAATAATATGATAATAAAATGACAGATAATAAGAAATCAAACCAGGAATCGTTCCGGGTATCCGGTGATGAGCTTTTAGGCAAGGTAAAAGAGATTATTAAAGAGGGCAACGCCAGAAGAATAATAATTAAGAACGAAAAAGAAGAGACAATTATTGAATTTCCTCTTACAATAGGTGCTATCGGAGTTGTTCTTGCTCCCATATTTGCCGCAGTCGGGGCCTTAGCAGCCCTGGCAACACATTGTACTATAATTGTTGACAAGAGGGATAATGTTGAAGAAAAATGATTTGGTAATTATGCAGGCAGTGGGGGTGTATTGTTTTAAAGAACTTAACCAAATCTTTACAAAATTGAAACAGAATTTAAGTATTATATGAAATAAATAATGTATTTTTGAGATACATAAAGGGATGGTTATTAACAAGATAAAATCGCAAAGCATGAAAACAACAAAAACAAAAACTGCCAGCGCACCAAAAAAAACTGCAACTAAAGCTACTGTATCGAAAAGTCCGAAAGCATCAACTGCCAGATCTGCTCCAACCGAGGAGGCAATTCGTGAAAAAGCAAGAGAAATCTACTATGAAAGAATTGCTCGTGGAGAACATGGCTCCCCTGAGGATGACTGGCATGAGGCAGAAGAAATTCTTAAGGGTATCTGAGTTTTTATAGCCAACGGGGCTTGCTGGTTAACATACTGAAAATTCATTATGTATTTCCGATTAATTTATAACCCGGAAGAAATCTAATATTCTGGGGATAAAGATTAATGTGCCTATAACTAACGCTATAATAGCTGATATCATTACTGCAGCTGCGGAATAATCTTTTACTTTTCTTATTTTTTCATTCCATTCCGGCTCGACAATATCAGATAAGGTTTCCAGCGAAGTATTAAATAATTCAGAAATAAATACCAATCCTGCAACAATAGTAATCAGCGACCAGTCGAGCAGGCTGATCCTTAGAAAGATTCCCAGCGTTACAGCTATGACAGCCCCGATAAAATGTATCCGGGAATTCGGCTCTTCCCTGAAAAGAGATTCAATACCTTTAAATGCAAATTTAAAACTTCGTACTCTTGACTTAATTGAAAATTTCCCTGGATCCATATCATTTTAATGCTGGAAATGCTAAGATAGCCAATTCTGAATAATCCCTGTATCCAACCGGATTTATATTGCCTGAGAAAATCCTTTATAATGCTTAAATTAAAAGATATATATCTTACCTGGGCATTTTGCTAAAAAGAACCAGTATGCCTCCGGTTATAAAAGCAATTATCCACCATGTATAGGCAATTTGTGAATATAAATGAAGGGACTTGCGGATCGGTTTGGAGGACCCGTATTTCAAGTTATACCGCCAGAACAGGATTGTATCGGTGAGCATCCCCAGGAGAGCGGAATAGCCAAATAATCCATGCGTCGTAATTAATCCTTTCGTTGAACCAAAAATCATAAAAGTAGTAGCTGTAATGTCAAGTAAAACACCAATGGTATAAAACACCAATACAAAAGTGTTTATAATTTTAACTTTTCTGACCTTTAAAAATCCAATAGAATAGAATAAGAGCGCGAACATTACGATAAAAGAACCTGTTACAGCAGCAGTTTTCATTTAGTATTTTTCTCTGGTTAATTTTGCACAAAAATATTAATTTAGATAAGCTCGATATGGATATAATTAAATAATAATAGGATTATTTAATAATATATATCAATTTCTTTGTGATCCTTCGTGCCCTGGCGCCTTAGTGGCAAAAAAATTATCAGCCACCAAGACGCAAAGACACTAAGGTTCACCAACATTATTAAAATGACAATTAAAATTTAAGTAATCAATAAATTATATTCCGAACTCATGTTATTATGATTTACATTATCAAAGATCCTTGGTCATCCATATATTACAACCGAAATGACCGGAGTTCCCGAGAGGTCCTGAAATATTTTTAAACCCTGCTCTTTCGTACAAACTGATGGCTTTTCTCAATTCGGGGAGCGATTCAAGATATAATTGACGGTAACCAAGCTTTTTCGCTGATTCGAAAGTCTTGTTCATTAATTGCCAGCCTACACCTTTTCCCCGCCTTGATGCAGACAGGTATAATTTTACAAGTTCAGCACAGCCTTCGGGCAATCCAGGTGTCGGATAAACACCGCATCCCCCTATTATTACACTATCCTCTTCAGCAATCCAGTATTCTGATCCATCTAAGGAAAATAATTCAAACAGGTTATCTGTTGTAGGGTCGAAATAGACCGTTCCGGGTTTGTCAATTTTAAACTCCCTGAAAACAGTCCGGATAAGTTCAGCAATCTCTCTGTTGTCGCGTTTTTCAATATGCCTGAAAATTATATTCATTACATTACAACGAGAACCAGTAGCTCAATTTTATAAGAAATATATTATTGGGAAATATGCTTCTTAGCTGTTTATATGATTCGTTGAAAGATGCATTTGAATAGCTCGTTGTTCCTGACTTTTCTGAGGACCATACAAGGTAAATGAAAGATCCCAACCGGTATTCCCATTTTGCGACAAGATTTGAACGAAACTGCTGAAAATTAAAATCAGGATTGACGATAGAATAAGCTCCGTAAACCGGATCGCTTAAAGAATAACTGCCATCAGAAAACACCGGATTTTGATAGAGTTCAAACCTGTTTTCATAATCATCTGCCTTAGCATCTGTTATATACTTTAACTTTGAATAGATCCCTTTTGAGATAAAAGGGCTCCCGTAGTATTGAATTGAAAACTCCGGAGTAAGGTTAAGATCGATTCTGAATGTCAATCCGAGAGTTTTCTGATCGATGGTACCGAGTATATACCTGCTGCCTGAACCGAAATTTTTCGTGTCAACGTATTGCAGGTTATCATGATTACCCATATAATTTAGTGCAAGGCTCAGCTTAAGCCTGCTAAAAGGACGTACTACTATCCGGGGTTGAATCTCATAATTAGTAGCAGAGTTGTTACCGGTTTTCTCATAACTAAACTCCATCAGTGCAACAACTTTTTTAGCCTGGTCAGTACTGAGGCTTCCAAACGAAGTGATTGTATATGGCATAATCATATTATACCCTCCGCGTAAAATTTTAGTATCAAGAGTGCTGGTGTGATAAATGAGATTTGCAGCCAGGTTCCACTGATTTGTAAACACGGAATTAAAAGCAAGATGAGCACCGGATCCCAGGTAATTGCCATTGAAGTTCCACGTATTAAACTGCTCGAGGCTTACATCATATGAGTTAAAAATTGAAACAGGCTGTGTTATCAGGTATGAAACCACATTAGTCTGAGTTATTATATCAGAATAGTTCATATAACCCAGGTCATTCAGTTCGAGTCCGGGAGACAGCCATGTAACACCTGTAGAATACCGCCAGAATCCTTTTGATCCTTTCCCGATCATAAACTTTCCCCCATAGCCGCTCAGGCTTGTAGCAGAAGTGTCATAGTTCACATATGTGGCTCCCGGCCGCTGGTAGTATCGGGCCGACGACTGCTGCAGGGCAGTAATGGCTTCTTTGCTCCCATTTATATAACTTCCTATTAATCGTGCATCAATATAAAACTCTTTATCTTTGAAATGAGTAAGTAAATCAAGTCCCCCCGTATATGCATTATTACTCAGCGACTCAAGGTTAGCATCTTCAATGACACGGTTTGTTGAAGTCACCATTCCACCAACAACTGTATTCCCTGCATTATATCCTTTTTGTACTCGGGCAACCGTATAACTGGTAAGTGGCTCTACTTTAACACTGCTCCTGCTGCCATCAGTATTACTGAGCTGTGCAAATTCGTTTGCAGTGACGCTTTGTATCAATCCCACTGAAAGCCCTTTCGAAGTAGTCCCGCTGAACTTGACTGCACTTATGATAGATGTCTTATCGGGAGATTTTACAAACAGATTTTCATTCGGAAAGACAGGCCTAGATGGTGCGTGCCCAATCCTCCTTGAATAGAAAAGATTGATGTTGTCAAATTTATAATCGAAAATTGTTAATCCCTCAAGAAAGAAAGGTCTCTTCTCCTCATAGAATGTTTCGAAGGCTGTCAGATTCATAACAGACGGATCCGATTCAACCTGTCCGAAGTCGGGATTTACAGTAAGGTCAACAGTAAAGTTGCTTGATATACCTATTTTTGCGTCCAGACCGGCATTTCCTCCCCAAAGCCGGCCTCTATCAGCAAACGGGTTTCCAGGCTCCGTTTTCATCGTTTTAAGATCTCCGAGTGTGTACGGCATTATTTCCAATCGTCTTGATTTCTTTAATCCTTTAATGCCAACGAACTCGCCAAAGTTGTACAGCATTCCCGGCCCTGTTTTACTCTGTACCTCCCAGTCACTTTCTTCCTGCAGTCGTGCAATCCATCTCCATACATGAAGTCCCCATATCTGCTCATCCTGCCTGCTGTATCGCAATTGGCTCAAAGGAATTTCATATTCAGCCACCCATGCTGAATCTTCCAGTCCGGTTTTACATTTCCATACAGGGTTCCAGTTGAAATCCCAGTTCGCCGGGTTAAACAATACCAGATCGATCTTCTGGCCCCACGAGGTTATTGAGAATTCAAATCCTGTCCTGTAATCGCGATAGCTGTCAAAGTTTACACCAGCTATGTCTCCCACAAGTTCGTCCCGAACACCTGCCCTCCTCAGTATTTTTTCAGGTTCTCCATCGAAGGCACGAATAGCAACATAAAGGTTTTTATCGTCGTATTGAATATTAAATTCAGTCGGGTATGTGGGTTTCGCTCCTTCCTTAGGTATCCACTGAGTAAAATTCCCTGCCCAGGTACCTTTTTTCCAGCATTCATCATCCAGCTTACCGTCTATCACAGGTTTTGCGGTAACAAGTCGTGATGTTGTATAAACAGGTTCTTTGGGGCCACTCTGTTTTGACAACGTATCCTGCTTCAGGTCAACAGACTGGGCTGAACCAAAGGATAAAACCTGATTTACAATTATCAGGGAAAAAAACAAACAGGAACGAAACAAAATATAAGTTTTTCTCATTAAACTAATAAGTGAAGGTTGGTAAAATTTATTCCATCAAATTTAAAATAATAACTCAAAATCAGATATGTTTTACAATATTAATAAAGGCACTCAAAAAATTTAACAAACAGGACCAAGTTTCCGGAATGATCTTTTAAATCAATATGCCTATATTTAGACTTGATTTTTTAAACTTCAAAATCAAAAAATTTAAACATATTATCCCATGAAGAAAATATTTTTGCTAATTGTTCTCATTTGCACAGCCAGTCAAATGTTAATGTCACAACCGCCCGCCAGATCGCCCCAGGCTGAGCGTAAAGCCGACATATGGATAGTCACAGGAACATTAAATACCGACCTGGTTTACAAGGTTAACGGAAGGGACGGAAGGCTTTACCAGGTTTATCTCGGACCCAAACTTGAAAATTCATCCATTTTGAATCAGTCGAGGGATCAGGGACATCTTGCGTATCCCACGTTCGGTACCGATAACCTTTTCGAACCCGCTGTCAGGATGACACATAACGATGGTAATCCTTCGCTTGAACTTGATTATATTAGCCATAATACAGAGAAACCCGATGCCAATGTAACCATCACCCGTATTCTCTTAAAGGATCCTCAATACCCGGTTGAAGTTACGCTCAATATAAAGACATTCTCAGCAGAGGATGTTATCGAACAGTGGGTGGAAATTGTTCAAAAGGAGACAAAACCGGTAATACTTTTTAACTATGCATCATCGCTGCTGAACTTCGATGCGGATAAATACTGGCTCACGCAGTTTCACGGCGACTGGGCCGAAGAGATGAAGATGCAGGAGAGTGAACTAACCTCAGGCATCAAAATACTTGACTCCAAACTCGGGACCCGTGCACATATGTATCAGACACCGGTATTCTTTCTCTCTCTTAATAACAAATCAGATGAAACCACAGGGGAGTTAATTGCCGGAACCCTTGGCTGGTCAGGCAATTTTCAGTTCCTTTTTGAGGTTGATGAAAAGGGTTCACTACGAGTTATATCAGGTATAAACCCATTTGCCTCGGAATATAAAATTGGACCCGGAAAAATATTCAGAACCCCTCCATTCATCTTTACTTATTCAAACCATGGAAAAGGGTTGGCCAGCCGTAATCTTCACCACTGGGCAGCCAACTACGGTATTCTTGATGGAAACAAGCCAAGGTATACCCTGTTAAATAACTGGGAAACGACCTATTTTAATTTTAATGAGCCAAAACTTACGGCCTTACTCGATGACACGAAAAAACTTGGACTCGACCTGTTCCTTCTGGATGATGGCTGGTTTGGCAATAAATATCCGAGGAACGATGACCGGGCCGGACTGGGAGACTGGCAGGAGAATAAAACAAAATTGCCGGATGGTTTAGGCTACCTGGTAAAAGAAGCTGATAAGAGAGGGGTTAAATTTGGCATTTGGATAGAACCCGAGATGGTAAATCCTAAAAGTGAGCTTTACGAAAATCATCCTGAATGGATCCTCAGGCTACCAAACAGACAGGAGAATTATTACAGGAATCAGCTTGTCCTTGACCTTACAAATCCGAAAGTTCAGGATTTTGTATATAATGTGGTTGATAATTTGCTTACTTCGAATCCTGGCATTGCTTTCATCAAATGGGACTGTAACAGGATGATGACAAACGCTTATTCAGTTTACCTTAAAGATGAACAGTCTCACCTTTATATCGATTATGTAAACAGCCTTTACGGAGTGCTTGAAAAACTTCGCCGGAAATATCCCCATCTTCCTGTTATGCTTTGTTCCGGGGGAGGCGGACGGGTGGATTATGGAGCATTACGGTATTTCACTGAGTTCTGGGCAAGCGATGACACCGATCCCCTTGAAAGAGTTTATATTCAATGGGGATATTCGTATTTCTTCCCGTCTTTTGCAGTATGTAACCATATTACCTCATGGGGCAGGCAGTCATTAAAATTTAAAACTGATGTTGCCATGATGGGGAAAATGGGGTACGACCTTAAGGTCAGTGAACTTTCAGATAAGGAGCTGAAATTCAGTCAGGATGCTATTGCCAATTACAAAAGATTGAGTGATGTTATATGGCACGGGGATCTTTACAGGCTCATTTCTCCATATGAAGAAAACCGTGCTGTTCTTATGTATGTAGATAGTGCAAAAGATAAAGCCGTGCTATTTGGTTATACTCTCAATTCAAGGTTTGGAGAGACCTTCAATAAGGTAAAGCTACAGGGACTGGATCCCTCTAAAATATATAAAATTCAGGAAATAAATGTGTCATATGAAGGCAGGCGCTTTGGCCCTTCTGAAAGTGGAAAGAGTTATTCCGGTGATTACCTCATGAAAATAGGATTAAATGTCGGGTCGGGGGCACCTCTGACAAGTACCGTGTTTGAAATAACCGAATAGTACAACGGGGTGTGTTGAAAAGGTCTTTTTTAGACTTTTTCGACAACTCCTATTATGTTCCTGCAGATGGTTCGGAAGCAGCACGGATACCTTTGGCAACTTCCGGAATTACACCCATCTGTACATAAATCGGGTGAACAAGTTTTTTTAACTCAGGCAATTTTCTCAGAAACACCATCGCCCCGATCAATGTTATAATTCCACCTGCTAACAATGTATGCGGGGTGCCGATTGTTTTTGCCAATCCACCAGCCAGAAGGCTTCCAAAAGGTGCTGTACCCATTACCGCCATGGTATAGAAACTCATAACTCTCCCTCGTTTGTCATCATCAGTTAATGTCTGCAGTATGGTATTACTAGATGCTGTCTGTAGCATCAATCCCATGCCAACAAAGATCATCATCATAAGCGATAACAAAAATATATTTGTGAATGACAGTATTATCAGGCTGGTGCCGAAAAGCAATGCCGCCGCAGGCACAATTCTTCCAAGCTTCAGAACCTCTTCCCTTGAAGCAAGGAACAGTGCTCCCAGGAGTGCCCCAAACCCAGCTGCTCCCATCAGGAAACCGTAGGTATGGGATCCCCCGTGTAATACTTCTTTTGCAAAGACAGGCATAAGTACGGAATATGACATTCCGGTCAGGCTTACTATTGCCAGCAGAATAAGCAGATGTTTCAGAGGCGGAAATCCTAAAACATAATTTACCCCTACTTTGAGGTCCAATATCATATCATGTTTCTTCCCTGCGAGGCGTTTAATGTTTACCTTCATCATCAGCAATGAGGCTATCACAAACAAATAGCTTATTGCATTCAGAAGGAAGCAAATCCCCTCGCTGGTGGTTGCCAGCATAACTCCCGCAATAGAAGGGCCTATCAGCCGGGCTCCGTTAAACATCATTGAATTTAGTGCAATGGCATTACCAAGGTCCTCTTTTTTCTCGACCATGTCAATGACAAACGACTGACGTGAAGGAACATCAAACGCGTTAATACATCCAAGGCCGACACTCAGAACTACAATATGCCATATCTGAATTACTCCGGAAAGTGCCAGTATTGCCAGAATGAAAGCCTGCACCATAGAAATGGTCTGTGTAGCTACCAGCACACGGTACCTGCTCCATCTGTCGGTTAATACACCTGCCAGAGGTGCAAGCAGAAAGGTTGGAAGCTGCCCTGCAAAACTGACAATACCAAGAAGGAGGGCTGAACCTGTCATGTGATATACAAGCCAGGGCATTGCGATGCGTTGCATCCATGTACCAATAAGCGAAACGCTCTGACCACTAAAAAAAAGCCGGTAGTTCCTGTATTTAAGGGACCTGAATATTACCTTGTATCTGTCGCTTTTTTTAACGGGTCCAGATCTGGCCATCTTTTTTTCTTAAAAATAACCTCTTTTTTGAGAATATGAAATATGTCATAAATATGTAGGGACGTTGCATGCAACGTCCCTACATATTATTAATAATTAATTTGTTCTATTATATTGCTCCTTTTTATTTTACAGGAGCTATATCCATTACATAAAACGAATCTGGTTTTGGTGATCTTCGTGGGCGTGGATTATCAGCAGTTGCAGCCGGAGCCGGATTGAATTCTGCAGTAGGTGTGTATATATGGTGTGATTTTATGTCAACTGCCAGGGTTCTTGCTCCGGGTGCTGTAGTGATATTTCCAAGCACTTTGAAATTATCCTTATCCAATTCCTGAACAACTGTCATTGTTCCGTCGCCATTTGAAGCGTAAGCTCTTTTCAGTCCCGGATCAAATTTCACACCATCACAACCCTGACCTATAGGAAGGCTTGCGATGATCTTGCCGCTAATTGCATCAACCACGACCATAAGTTTGTTACTGCACACGGCAAAAAGACGATGAGTTTCATTATCGAGAGCCAGTCCACTTGCCTCTTCGCCAGGGGCAACCGGCCAGGAATTATCCACTTTCATCGAATTAATATCAATTACCGATATAAGACTCTTATCCTCAATGTTAACAAATATCCTGCCTTTGCCGTCAGAAGCCGGAAATTCAGGTTTTCCTTCAAGAGCTATTGTTCCAACAACCTGATTAGTTCCTGCATCGATTACAGTTGCATTTGCAGTTCTTCCATTAAAAGTAAGCACCTTTTTTGAGTACTCATCATACATAATAGCATCCGGATTCTCACCAGTCACTTTGATATCAGCTATAACTTCCAGAGTCTGAAGATTTATGACTTTCACAGAAGCATTTCTTCCGACACTGATAAAAGCCTTATTGAGACCGGGAGCAATTGCAATACCATGAACCCCGGGGGTATCTTCAATAGTCCCGGAAAGCATGCCTGTCTTAAGATCCACAACCTGAACCACGGTACCATGAGAAACAAATAACCTGCTTCCTGCTTCGTCAACAGAAAGATAATCCCATCCACCGTCGCCCGGAAGATGTATCTTACTAACAATACTGTAGGCAGAATTTGCATCCTGTCCGCGCAGATTTGATCCCATAAAAAGGATCATCAAACAACTGATAATAGCTAATGATCTTTTCATTTTTATAATTTTTAGTTTTGGATGGTCTCAATTGAATAACTGACAACTCCTGATGTAAATTTATTCCGTCATATTTAAAAAAACCCTAGTAAGACAAGAATAGCTATAATAATGATAGTCATGGAAGAAATCCCGACAGGGATCCAAACCGGTGCTATCCATGGTTTTGGAATAAGAAACAGGACGTCAATAGTTTTCAGACTTGGAGGCCATTTTATCAGGACATACAGCGACAAGTAATAGAACAGGTCCCAGAAGGCGAAGGTCCACAAAAAGAAGACCCCTCTTTCAACCCATGTTATCCCTGAGATACGTGCGATTACGATCAGCATGATAATGGTTGCCACTTCCCTGGTCATCTCAATCCGCAAAAATCGCCGGGGAATTTTCTCAATCGATTCCTTATTTGATTCCGAATCGAGCATTCCAAGAGCTTTTCTCAGGTAAACGACTACAACACCCTCAAAATGAGCCATGGCTATTCCGAAAATTGCCAGCAGAACCAGTTTACTTATCATATTCCCTCCTCCTGAAATTTTGACTACCTGTATTTAAGAACAAATTTACTCCCTTCATCACAAAATAATTTCTAATACTCAAACATTATACAATGTCTGCTTTCAGGCGAAATTACGATTCTCTTTTCAACTGAGCCAATCCTGTAATAAAAATCTTCTCCTAATTATCGCGAAGAGTCAAAATCATATTTGTCCCATAAAACCAACACAATTATTGTAATAATGTTCAGCTCCCGTCAACAGTAGAGATAATTGATGAACCGCATAAGATTGACACTTTTTTTTGAATCTATAAAGCACTATTTTGATAAGATTGGCAAGAAACATGTAATAACCGTGGATAAGACCGCAATTTTACTGCATAAAACAGGAATTAAAAAATAAGTCTTCCGGCATTAAACAGCGAAGTATTTCTTTTTAAATGATAATGCTACATTTACGAGTCCAATCATTACCGGAACCTCAACCAGCGGACCTATAACCGCAGTAAAAGCCTCACCGGAGTTTATTCCGAATACAGCAATTGCTACTGCAATGGCCAGTTCAAAATTATTGCTGGCAGCCGTAAACGAAAGTGTAGCTGTTTGTCCATAAGTTGCCCCGGCTCTCCTGCTCATGAAAAAGGAGAACATAAACATAATTACAAAATATATTATGAGAGGAATGGCGATCGATATAACATCTAACGGTAATTTTACTATGTATTCACCTTTTAAAGAGAACATCACTACAATGGTAAACAATAGTGCAATTAGAGTGATCGGACTAATCTTAGGAATGAACCTTGTATGATACCATTCCTTACTTTTAGTCCGTATTAAAATAAACCTGGTAATGAAACCTGCTATGAAAGGTATTCCCAGATAAATAAAAACACTCTTGGCAATCTGTCCTATGGTAATGTTCTCAACGACAGAACTGGTTGGCACACCAAACCATCCGGGCAGAACAGCTATAAAGACCCATGCGTATACTGAAAAGAGTAATACCTGGAAGATTGAATTGAAGGCGACTAAGCCTGCACAATATTCTGAATCTCCTTTAGCAAGATCGTTCCAAACAATCACCATGGCTATACATCGGGCCAGTCCAATCATAATAATTCCATACATATATGGAAGATTTGCGTTGTCTTTCCCCGGAAAAAGTTTAAAGAATACAATAGCTAATGTAAACATAAGTACAGGTCCTATGATCCAGTTTTGTATCAGGGAAAGACCCAGTATTTTCAAGTTCCTGAATACTCCGCCTAATTCATCATATTTAACTTTTGCAAGTGGAGGATACATCATAAGTATAAGACCGATTGCAATAGGAATATTAGTGGTGCTTTCAGGAGAGGATTTTAATGAATCCCAGAAAACTGCTATAGCCGGGAAAAAGTAGCCCGAAAATACTCCTAAAAACATTGCCAGGAATATCCATAATGTCAGGTACCGGTCAAGAAATTTAAGTTTTGGTTTCATATTTTTATGTTATGCGGGTGACGGGAATCATACTATTATATTCAATTATTAATATGTCCGATGAAGATCACCTATTTCACTTCAGCAGCAATTTGTGTTTTTTCCTGGACATCCTCATGATGGTTTGGAGTTATTAAGGGTACCAATTATGAAAGTTACATTCCCCACTTAAGAATTTCAAAAAGTCAGATTTTCTTTATCAATTCCGATTCATATAATTTATAAAACTCATCCCTGATCTCGTTCCTTACCTCATAAAATGAGTTCATGATTTCAATATATGATCCTTTTTTTTTTGAAGGATCTTCAAATCCCATATGCAGGCGATTCCTGACTTTTCCAGGGAAAACAGGACATGATTCATTAGCATCATCACAAACCGTAATGACATAGTCCCAGGCTTCATTCAGATACAGATCAACATTTTTTGGTTTATTTTTACTTATATCAATACCCACCTCTTTCATCACCTTAACAGCTGTCGGGTTTATCCGGCCAGCCGGATCGGTTCCTGCAGAGAAGATCTGCAATCTTTTGTCGAATGATTGCAGGAACCCTTGTGCCATCTGGCTTCGGAACTATTGCCGGTACAAAGAATCA
>CAWFFK010000001.1:0-96870 GCA_963815075.1 uncultured Bacteroidales bacterium | reverse complement strand
GGAATAGGGAATTGATATTATATTATTTTAAATATCAGGTTATCTAATTAGCATTTTCAACCTTATTTTAATTTTCAACCTTAGTAGAAAAAATCATATAAATATAATCGTACAACCTTATTACCTTATTTATAAAGCAATGAAAGTAGAATATAATAATTTGTATACCCATTTTATTTTTACAACGTTTCTCCGTGAGGCATTGATTTTAAATAATAATAGAGAACGAATTGAAAAGTATATAACGGGAATAGTAAATAACAACGGATGTCAATTATACGCTATTTATGCAAATCCGGAACATGTACATTTTCTGGTGTCGCGATCACCAGACATGGATGAAGAGAGATTGGCAGGTATAATTGCAAATAGTTCTGCAAATTTTATCAATAAAAACAAACTCTGTAAATGCATTTTTCAATGGCAAATGTCATGTTCTGCATTTTCAGTTTCAAAAAAAGACGTTGACCAGGTATGTAAGTATATATTGAACCAGCCCGAACATCATAAGAAACAAACATATATGGATGAGTACGATACATACATTAAATTTTACCAAAAGACTATTAACCCGAAATAAGGTAATAAGGTTGAGGGACTTTTTGTGTCATTTTCTACTAAGGTGTTGGAAGAAAATAAGGTTATTTCAGATATCATCAAATCCAGAGAACGTAATCTAAACAGGGAGGGTTGGGCCGGCTGAGTTCGGCTTCGCTCACTCAGACCGGCTTCGCTCACTCAGACCGGCTACGATCAGCTTAACCGGTCCAATATTCAAATGAATGAATATCGAAATGATAATTGAGTATAAAGAATCTTAATTATTTCTCACAAATATAATCCAGTGTTTGAAATATCTTTATGTATATATTCTTGAATGCTCTGATGAAACCTTCTATGTAGGAGTAACTAATGATGCGGGGAGACGATTTATTGAACATAGCAAAGGTTTACACGAAACTTCATATACCTATAGCCGCAGACCATTAAAATTGGTTTTTTGCAAACAATTTAATAATCCTATGCAGGCGATTCGATATGAAAAACAATTAAAAGGTTGGACAAGCGCTAAAAAAATAGCATTTATTAATAATGAGCTTCATTTACTTCATGAATTAGCAAAATGTAAAAATGAAACGTCTAATGAAAAATACTACAAGTCTGGATAAACTCAACAAAGTCGTGGTCAGTGAATCTGAGTCAGGGTGAACGGAGCCGAACAATGACTTGGATTTATTCCAGAATCAAAGCTGCTGCACCTATCAATCCGGCATCAGACCTTGTTACAGATTCGACTATTTCTATTTTATCAAAGATCATATCCCTTGCAAGTTCATAGAACTTATTACGGATACGATTGAAATAACCATCTCCCCAGCATAATAAGCCTCCTCCTATAACAATTAGAGGAGGATTAAAGACCTGGAAAATATTATACAGTCCAATACCAATAATATCAGCACAGTCGTTCATTATGGATATAGAAAGAGGATCCCCGGTGTCGATACCTTCTTTCAGTAGTTTACCATCAACCCGGGAATAATCAAAATCGGCAGGGATCTTAAGTTTTGTCTCAAAGCCCTTTTCTCTTTTTTCTCTGAACAGATGCGGCAATGCACGTCCGCAGGCACACGCCATCAGGCACCCTTCATTACCACATGTGCAGATCAGTCCGCTTCCCGGCTTTACTATTGTATGACCAAATTCACCTGCTGTACCTGTCATCCCACGGTATAGCTTTTTGTTAAGGACAATTCCTGCTCCGATACCCGTGCTTATTGTCAGAAAAATCAGACTTTCATACCCTCGTCCGGCACCAAATTTGAACTCGCTGAGTGCCTGGGCATTTGCATCATTATCGAGGTAAACCGGAATGCTGAATTTGCTTTCAAGGGCCTTAAGCAAAGGATAATTTTTAAATCCGTTAAGATTTGATGTGGTAATTGTAATTCCATCTTTATACCTTATATGGCCCGGGAAACCAACACCCACTGCCAGGAGGTTTGATTCTTTGAGGCTATTACGGGCAATAAGCTGTCTGACCATTCCTGCCATTTGTTCAACAACTTCATCCTCGCTTTTTGTCACATGATCGTAAACAACCTCTTTATCGATAATACTGCCTTCAGTACTTATTAGTCCTGCCGATAATTTGGTTCCCCCGAGGTCGATGCCGCAAAGAATCTTTTCCATGAGCCTTATAAGGTCTGTTCCGTACGTGCAATAATATCGTCCTGCGTATCAGGAGATAATGTTGTAAAAAATGCCGAGTATCCTGCAACCCTGACTACCAGATCGCGGTAATTTTCAGGATTCTTTTTAGCGGCCAGCAGAGTTTCGCGCGAAACAATATTATACTGAACATGCCAGCCTTTGAGAGTATCAAAAAAGGTTCTTATTATTGTAATAAGCTTTTGTTTTTGAGTCTCTGTGGAAAGAGCAGATGGTGACAATTTCTGATTCAGCAGCACTCCACCAAGGATTTTATTCGCGGGCAGTTTTGATACCGATTTAAAAACTGCCGTTGGCCCCAGGGTATCCGTGCCCGAGGTTGGAGAGCTGCCTTCTGCAAGTGGTGTATAAGCTTTTCTTCCGTCTGGTGTGGCTGGAACCACTGATCCGGAAGGTACATTGGAAGATATACTTGATGTACCGGCATAATACCTGCATCCTACAGGACCCCTGCCAAAGCGGGTTGTATGATATTTTGTCAGCTCATCAATAAAGCAGGTATATGCATCATGCAGCAGCATGTCAACATAATCATCATCATTCCCGTATTTTGGAGCATAGTTAAGAAGCAACTGGCGTATTCTCTCGCCATCTTTCCCCTCATAATTGTTTTTAAGGTTTACCATGAGGATATTTTTGCTTATGTTGCCTTCCTCAAAAACAAGCTTTTTAATAGCAGCCAGTGAGTTTCCCAGGTTAGCAATTCCTACCTGCAGTCCCGAAATGAAATCATATATCGAACCTCCTTCCTTAATGGTCTTGCCTCGTGCAATACAGTCATCAACAAATGCAGAGCACAATATGTCTGGGACAAGCTCTTCAAGAGCAAGATCAGCAGCTGTATCAATTTCAACGGTCGCTTTTGTATAAAATTTCACCTGGTGCTTCCATGCTGCCATCAGGTCGTCAAAACCGGTAAAATCTTCAAAATTGCCTGTTCCTTTGTGAAAGGTTTTTCCTGACATAGTATCGAATCCATTGTTCATGGCTGCCAGGAAAACCCTCATGAAATTCAGAAAACTCATACCTGTGCATCTGTATCCCCATTTCCCCGGAACTGCTATTTCAATACAGCCTATTGCCGAATAATTATATGCATCCTCTTTTTTAATGCCAAGCTCAAGCAGAGAAGGGATAACAATTTCGTCGTTATTGAATGCAGGCATCCCGAATCCCTTTTCAATCACATTAACACATTCGTTTAAGAAGAGGTTACTGATATTCTTATGAAAACGTATTGAGAGGTTCGGCTGGGTAAGTTTCATCCTCCCAACAGAATCAAGTATCAGAAAGCTGAGTTCATTCACGGCATCTTTCCCTTCAGTTGTTTGTCCGCCTATTGTAACATTCTGATAGAGTGGCCCTCCGGCTGAGTACCTGGTATGAGACCATGAACGTATTTTATTTACGGATAATAATTTCAGCCAGGTGTTTTCAAGAAGCTCCAGGGCAAAATCGTCATTTATCCTGCCGGTGATCATATCATATTTATAGAACCGGTAAAGATACTGATCCATCCTGCCAAGGGATATAGAATGCCCGTTACTCTCTATCTGAAGGAGGAGCTGAACAAACCAGGTAAGCTGCAAAGCCTCATAAAATCCTTTTGGAGGATTTTCGGAAATATTTCTGCAGATCTCACTTATTCTTATAAGTTCGGCTTTTCTTGTTTTATCATTTTCTTTGAGGGATAATTCAGAAGACAGCACTTCATATCTCCTGACGAAAATCTGAAAGGCCCTGATGCCTTTAAGCAGAGCTTCATAGAAATTTAGTTTTTTACTGAAATCAGGGTCCGTTTCCTCAAGAGATTTCTTCATAATTTCAACGTTATGAAGATATCCTCCAAGACCAATATCAAGTATCTTTTCAAAGTTAACTGCAATATGGGCATCACCTGATGTAAGATTACCTTCTGCTCTAATAATTCCTGCATCGTGAATTTCCCTGTTTAACGGCGACATCAGCGAATACCCTCTTTCCATAAGCGTCTCTCCTTCCCACCATTTACAGATCTCCCTTAGTTCCCTCTTCTTTTCATCATCAATGAAGAAAGCATCGCCCGGGCGCTTATCAAACTCATCAAGCTCGTTAATTATCCAGGAAGTGACATATTCAGGAAAAACAGGTGCTGCCCTAAGTTTCGACGACTGGTTACCAACGATAAGTTCTCCGTCATTAATAAAAATACTCATCTCCTTCAAAGTTCTTTCAAGGGCAATGGCTCTCTTTGTGATAACCGGAGAATCTTTATATTCGCGATAGACCTCTGTATAGAACCTTCCTCGTTCTGTACATACCGTAGGTAATGCAGAAAGAACCTGGTCCTTCAGATCCGCGACGCGTTTTGTAATCCCTGTTGTAATTGTACCTGTTTTCATTTCAGTTCAGGATCTTTGCATTAAGGCCCTTATGTTCAGCATATTCTGCAAAAGGGATTAACTCTGATTTATTAATATTTCTATGGTTCCCAAATGCATAATTCTTTCCCAGCATCTGGTATTTTTCTTTTGCCAGTGAATGATATGGAATAAAATCGATCTCATAAGCATTTTTCAGTCCCGATGCAAACTCAATTATTGAATATAGTTCTGATGTAGAAAAATTAAATCCGGGGACAACCGGTACACGCACAACGAATTTGCTGCCAGATTTGTCAAGGTTTTGAAAATTATTCATGACGAGTGCTGCATTACCACCGGTAAATTTTGTGAATTTCTGAACGTCGGTATGTTTAAGGTCAGCAAGAAAAACATCGGTAAGTCCAATATAATTTTCAATTGTTTCCCAGGGTACATGAAGTGAAGTTTCAACAGCAATATGAATATTTCTCTTTTTAAGTTCGAGTATAAGATCTTTCAGTTCCGGATCCTGCAGGAAAGGTTCCCCCCCGGTAAGGGTAACACCTCCCTCTCCGTTACGATAAAACGGGATATCTTTTTCTATTTCGGTCAATATCTGAGACACGCTTTTCTTTTCGCCGGCCACAATAAGGGCTTTTGAAGGGCAAATATTCTTGTATATCGATGCGTCGCGAATAGATTCTCTGTTAATGATAAGACCACCATTTTCAACCATTATAGCGTTATCCCCAAACTTCATACAATCACCAAACTGGTGGCATAATCTCTCATCAAACATCAGTGATGGCGATGGATCTATGCCTTCAGGATTATTGCACCACACACAATTTAAGGGACAACCCTTGAAGAAAATATTCGTTCTGATACCCTCCCCGTCGTGTATTGAATACCGTTGTATATTGAATACGTTTAACATTAATTCTGGAAGCTGATTTTAAATGATGGTTAAAACTTAACTACTTTATCTTTCGAAAGATAAGTATAATATTAATACCTGCTAAGAAAAATTGTTTTTGTCATACAGAGGAATGCAATAAGAACTTTTTCTACCGCCCCGTATTTTTAATAAATTTGTTAATTCAAATTCTTTTCAGGAAGTTTTCATCATGCTTTTAACCGGATAAATCATTAACAGAACAATTCAAAATAATATGAAAAAGATATCATTACTTGGAACAGGTCTTATCGGAAGCTTTTATACAATGTCGCTGCATGCACAGCGCAGGAAAGACACCATACAAAATGTATGTTCAATTCCTGAAGCATCAGCCGGAGAATTCGCAAAGCGATGGGATATACCCAGGCATACCACGAATATTAAAGAAGCTATAGAAGACCCGGATACTGAAGTAGTTATAGTTGCATTACCAAATTACCTCCACAGAGAAGCCATACTTATGGCATGTAATGCAGGGAAACATGTGTTATGCACGAAGCCGCTTGCTCTGAATGCTGCCGAGGCTAAAGAAGTCCTGGATGCCGTCGAAAAAGCCGGAATATTTCATGGTTATCTTGAGGATCTTGTTTATACGCCAAAAACACTTAAGGCTATAGAGATGGTTAATAATGGGTCATGCGGAAGGATTTTATGGACCAGGTCGCGCGAAGCTCATTCCGGGCCTCACAGTGCCTGGTTCTGGGATAAAAAACAGTCAGGAGGCGGGGCCATGGTGGATATGGGCTGCCATTGCATCGAAATCGGGAGGAGTTTTATAGGGAAGGATATTAAACCTGTTGAGGTAATGTGCTGGGCAGAGACACAGGTTAAACCCATTGAAGCAGAAGATAATGCCATAGCCCTTGTGAAGTATGAATCGGGTGCTGTCTCCCAGATCGAGGTCAGCTGGAACTTCAGGGGAGGAATGGATCTGAGGGATGAAGTATCAGGAACTGAAGGCACTATTAGACTTGATCACTGGCTCAGAACAGGATTTGAGGTATTTACATCGGGAAGTACAAATAAATATATATCGGAAAAGACTGAAAGCGATGCAGGCTGGCTATTTCCGGTAGGAGATGAGGTTCATGCACTGGGTTATCCCAATATGTTTACTGATATGCTTGATTCGCTTGAACTTAACAAGGAGCCCAGGGAGACATTCTATGATGGCTATGTTGTAAACGCAATTATTGATGCATGTTACAGATCGGCAGAAAGTAAGAAATGGGAGCAAGTTGAACTTAAGGACTGGAGAGGAAAGGAGGGGTTATCGATGCATGTTGATCTGATAGATTTTGATAAGGATCATTTTCTGATAAAAAAGGAAAAAATGCCGGATGGAAAAACAAAACTGATGCTTAAGGAGAAAACTTCGGGCAGAATAATTCAAAAAGTAATTTCCTGATAAAAGTGCTGAACGTTTTCATACGGCATAGCACTGTAACTACTGTTTTGACTTAACCGGCTGTTCAGGAATTATTACAGCTGTAAAGGATAGTTATTTCTTTTTTTCTCATTTAAAAGCGAGGATATAGCCTGCAGAAATTCTTTCTGAATAAGCGGCTTCTGGAAAACAATGTCTGCTCCAAGGAGTTTAGCGCCGGGAAGATATCCTTCAGGCCCAAAGCGCCCTCCACCTGATATTGCAATTATTTTAAGTTCAGGAAATTTTTTGCGAAGCTCCATTATTGTTTCAAGTCCCTCTTTTTCCGGCATGAGAATATCAGTTATCAGCAGGTCAGGTATTTTAGTGTTAAAAAGTTCCATCCCTTCTCTGCCGTTTAAAGCAATACTAACATCATACCCTGCTTTTTCCAGCATCTTCTTTATCATGAGGAGTATCGAAGGTTCGTCGTCGAAAACATATATTGTTGCCATAGATCATGATTTTATTGGTTTAGTATCGTCTAAAACCCTTCTTATAGTCTTACTGAAGTCACTTAATATCATTGGTTTGAGAATAACTTCGGATATTCCGTGTTTTATTATCATTTCATCTGATAAATATTCAGCATATCCGGTAATAATAATAACCTTCAGATCAGGTCTGAACTCTCTTATTCTTGAAGCCAGTTCCGTCCCGCTGATTTTTGGCATATTCTGATCTGTTACAAGCAGAGAATATTTTTGAGGATCACTCCGAAACTCTTCAAGAGCCGACGTGCTGTCACTTTGTATTGATACCTGGTAGCCAAGATTCTCAAGCATTTTCTTACCAAGGAATGTTATTTCCGGTTCATCATCCACAAATAAAATATGTTCATCTCCCTTCATTGTTCTTTTATCTAACTTGTCCATACTAAGGGGATCAGTTCCATATTTTGGAAGATAAATCGTAAATGTTGTTCCTTTACCGGGAGAACTGTCTACGAGAATTGCTCCTCCATAATTATTTATTATACCATGAACCACTGATAAGCCCAGACCAGAACCGGATCCCACTTCCTTCTTGGTAAAGAAAGGTTCAAAAATGCGTTCTTTTGTTTCCATGTCCATACCATGTCCGGTATCAGAAATTTGTAGTCTTATATAGTCTCCCTTTTTCAGGTTGTTTAATTTATCATCAGATCTGCTGGTAATTTTTACGGCATCGAGTTTAACGTCAAGTATTCCACCTGAATTTAACATAGCCTGGTTGGCATTTGTACACAAATTCATGACAATCTGGTGAATATGGGTAGGATCGGCCAGAACCGTACCTATTCCGGAGTCAAGTTTTTGTCTGATTTTGACACTTGGAGGTGAAGTGGACTTAAGCAGGTTTAAAACCTCTGCAACTATCGGCTGAATCTGGACGGGTTTTTTATTAAAGTCAACTTCACGGCTGAAGGTAAGAATTTGCTGAACCAGGTCTTTCCCCCTTACGGCAGCGTTGTTTATTTGTTCCAGATCGAATCTCAGGTTGCTCTCTGCTGGCAGCTCTTCAATAGCCATATCGGTATATCCCAGGATTGGTGTGAGTATATTGTTAAAATCATGAGCAATGCCTCCTGCAAGAGTACCGATGGTTTTCATTTTCTGAAGCTGGAAAAGTTGTTTTTCCAGATCAGCTCTTTCTCTCTCAAATTTTTGGCGTATTTCGATCTCTTTCTTAAGATCGAGGTTTGCACTTGAGAGCTGCTGTGTACGTTCCAATACCCTTTTTTCAAGCGCATCGTTTGCGGTCTTTACGTTTTCTTTTTCCTGCTCAAGCAGAATCCTCATGTAAAACTCTTTGCGGGTCGACAGCTCAAGGAAATAGCTTATAAACATCCCAATGATATTGGCGCTTATAAAGAAGAAATTGTTATTAATAAGTATATGAACGGGAGTATGAGATATCCATATCGCTGAAATTTCGTAAGAAATGACAATTGACCAGCCTGCTATTGAAGCAAACAGGAATCTCGCCCTTATAAATGTATATCCAAAAATAAAGATCAGCATAAGGCCTGCATAGTACTCATAGTTGCCAGCCTTTGAAGCAAATATGATCATTATTATGATTCCGAACCCGGTAATGAACATTATAGCTGCAATTACAAATTGCATGTATTGCTTGAATGTCTTGGAATAGGTTAAGATGAAAACGGCTGTCAGAACCGGGAATACAACTCCGAACCGAATAAACCAGAAAAACTCTTTAAGGTCAGGAACTGATACGGCATCAAGAAAGGCAAACAAACCATAGAATACCATTGAAAGAATAAGAGAGAATCTGAATGGATTTACAGATTTAATAAAATAGTCTTCCTGGTAGTCTTTTTCGTATTTGCCTAATTCGCCCGTAAAATCGAGCGTAAATGAATTCATGGATATTGGTTCCTGTCCTGCCGAAGAAAGACCGAATAGATTTAGCCCTATGTTCTTAAAAATGCTCATCAGGAAAATATCAATGCTGTCTTTATCAATGTCCTTCCTTAAGAGGGGGTTTCTTAATTTTCAGAAAAAGATTTATGCCAAGCGGCTCCTTATCCACGCTTACCATCTCGCTGTCGATATTAGCATTGGCAGCTATCCTGAAAAGATCAGATTCAGTTCTCAGATTCAGATACCAGTCTGATAAAACCTCCATAAGTCTTTTTGTAGGGTTTCTTGTACTGAAATTGCTTATCACCATTTCCCCATTTTCACTAAGACAATTTATATATTTTCTAATTAAAAAAGTAAAATGCTTGTCTTTAAAATAATCGAACAAACCTGCGCTCCAGATCATATCGTAAAGTTTATATGAATTGAAGCGTAAAGCATTTATCTTATTATAAATTACCTGACCATTAAACTTACTGTTTTTTTTCATTGAGAAGTCAATTGCTGATTGATCGAAATCAATCAGGTCAAATGTAATATTATTTGCTTCAGGATAACTCGACAGGAATTCATATACATCAGTGGCTGGTCCCGATCCGAGGATAAGTACCTTTGCCCCGTCCTTGTTTTCAATTAGTGTCTTACAATACTTGATAAAGAAATCTTTCCTGTTTCTGACTGCATTGGCACCAGGCTGGTTCTGAAAAAACAAGTCCCAGTTTCTGTATTGCGGATCTTTATTAACATCGAACAGGTAGATCTTATTAATCAGGGTAAAATCGCCGGGATAACCGTAAGGTTTTACAAAGCCATGGCCGATAAGTGTATTCTCATTAAGGACACTTTTTATTTTATCTCTGAAAGAGTTCACCTCGCAGGGAAGAAGGCTATTGACTATAGAAGTGAATTCATCATAGTCAAAAAGATCCGGCCCTCCCTTTTTAACTAAATATTCAAGAAACCTGGTTTTTGATCTGTCAAGATCAGTTCGGTTTTCAGTTATGGTATTATTCATTTAAGTAGTAATAATAGTGTTATCATTTGACAGTAATAATCTTTTGCAGAAAAAGTAGTTAAAATTACTTTTATTTTTGTTCATTCAAATTTGTTTTGTAAAAAAATTAAAATATTAAGGATTTTCCGGCTAAAACCTTAGAAAATTCATCCAAATTCACATTTCCGGTCATATTTTCTTTATCCGGGGAACGATTTATAGCATAATTGTTTTTTTGGATTTTCTTTGCCATTCGGAACAGGCGAAAATTAAAATTGCTTCAAAGAGTTATATAAGTTTTTTGTTTATATTTGTTTCAGCAGAGCTTATAACAAGCTGCGTGAGGTACATATTAACTTTTTATTCATTTTTAATAATTATGATTATGAAAAAGGGAATTCTTCTGGTTTGTCTGGCAGTATTATTTGCGAATGTTGTCTCAGCCCAGACTTTTAAATACATAGGAGCAGAGAAATGTAAGATGTGTCATAATAAGCCGGCTACAGGGGAACAGTACAATAAGTGGCTTAAAGATCCTCATTCGCAAGCTATTAAGACTCTTGGCAGCCAGGCTTCACTTGATTATGCCAAGAAAAACGGGATTGCCGATCCTTCTAAAGATCCAAAGTGCCTTAAATGCCATTCTACATATGAAAGAGCAGATGCCAAGCTCAGGGCCGGGATACTCCCGACTGAAGGTGTTTCGTGTGAGACATGCCATGGACCAGGCAGCTCATATAAATCGCCATCCATTATGAAGAATACTGAACAGGCTAAGAAGATGGGTTTAATAATACCTGATAAAAAACTATGTCTTGAATGTCATAATAAGGAAAACCCGTTTTTTAAAGAATTTAATTTTGAAACTTATTCTGCAAAAATAGCTCATCCTGATCCTACTGTTAAAAAATAAAGATCAGATATATAAATATATTCCTGTTATGTAAAACCTTTGTTTAAATCACCAGACAAAGGTTTTTTTATTCGGTAAGATTGATCTTAACCGGCAAAGTCTTTCCCTAAATTCATTGCAGTGTCTTTTCTCCTGTTTTGCTGTGTCAGTCAAATAATATGTTGTAAAATTCAACAATGTTGAAATATTACACATAGAGACCAAATCCATTGAACAGTGGGACTGTAAAAATTTTAAAAACAGACAGTGTAAATAAATTCAACACATCTGACGATATTTACTATCAGGCATTCTTTAGTCAAAGTACAGATATACAGCCTATTAAAGTTCCTGAAATTAATTGGCATCATAGTTGATTGCACAAAAATGTAAACTCAAATTTGATATGCCTAAACCGGTTAATTTGAATTATGACAATTAAAAAAACATATTATGAAAAGGTCAGCTTGTTTATTAATAACTTTATTATTAGTGTATTACAGCCAAACAAAGGCCAATACATTAATAGCTGAAAGTAGTTTCATTCCACAGGACTCAATCACTGTATTAACATCCCCTGATTTGCTTAATCTGACAAACGATTGGGCTTATGAGTACAACAAACTGGTTTCTTATCCAAAAATAAGAGTAACAGGAGTATCGGATTCAAAAATAGTTGCGAATCGTCTTGCAAAGGGAAATATAGGGTTTGTTTCCGAAAAATACTGTTCTGGTTTTGATCACCAGTCAGTATCTAAGATTGTAGTGGGCCGGGATGTCATTGTACCTGTGATTAATTCAAAGAATCCCTGCCTGGATGAAATAAACAGAAAAGGGATATCTCCGGCAAGCCTGGCATTGTTTCTGGGGAATAATAATTTGCGAACATGGGGAACATTGATCAATGGCAGTCAAAATTCATCAGCTGACTTTTACATTATAAAAGATAAGGCAATAACCGGGGGGATATCAGAATTCCTTAAAAAAGATGTTAGCGCGGTTGACAGCCGTGAATTTGCAAATGCCCGGGATATGATCTCAGCAATTATACAAAATCCATATTCATTGGGATTTTGCAGAATAACTGATATAATTTATCAGTGGGATCAATTGGTTACAGATAATATAAGACTATTGCCTATAGATAGAAACGGGAACGGGGTTTTGGATTATAATGAAAAAATATACGACGATATTAATATTTTTTCAAGGGGTGTATGGATAGGAAAATACCCTGCGGCATTGATCAGCAATATATATTCGGTTTCCTCTCATGAACCAAAGAAAGATGCTGAACTTGCTTTCATTAAGTGGGTTCTGAATGACGGTCAGAAATTTCTTTATTCAAACGGGTATTCCAATCTTTTGACCAGTGAACGCCAGAGTGCTGCGGACAAGTTATACAATGCACAGATCCCATCAGGGCAGACCCCCGGGAAAAAATCATTTCCGGAAACATTACTGATTCTGATCGGCATATTGGTGACGGCAGGAATAATAATTGATCTTACACTCAGATATCTGAGGAATAAAAGAAGATCCGGAATCAATGCCGGTTCGTCTTTACGACCTGCTCTTAATGAAAATTCCCTGTTGATACCCGGGGGTATCTATTTTGATAAAACTCATACATGGGCCTTCCTGGAACAGGATGGGATGGTAAAAATGGGAGTGGATGATTTTCTGCAGCATTTAACGGGCACCATAACCCGTGTTAAGATGAAGAACCCCGGAGACATTATAAAAAAGGGAGATTTGATATTGTCAGTCATCCAAAACGGGAAACAGCTTAATTTATACAGTCCTGTTTCAGGGGTAATCAGAAAGCAAAATAAATTACTTGACACGAGCGCTTCATTAATAAATTCTTCTCCTTATAATGCTGGGTGGGTCTATTTGATAGAGCCATCAAACTGGTCAAGAGAAAATCAATTATTGTTCATGGCAGAAAAACATTTGCATTTTATAAAAAATGAATTTGCCAGGTTAAAGGATTTTCTGGCAGAATCGCTTAAGGAAGACGCTGATAAATATGCACAGGTTATTTTACAGGACGGTGGTGAGTTAAGAGATGGTATTCTGTCAAGCCTTGGTCCCGAGATATGGGAAGATTTTCAGGCTAACTTCATTGATCCCTCGAGGCAACTATGGTTTTATGAAATGTTTTAATTACATCAGATAGTATAATATTATGATAATAAACAGGCGAAATTTTTTAAAAGTTGCAGGAGTAACAGGAGCTTCTCTGGTGGCCGGTAAAGAATTACATGCCGCCTCAAAAACTGCTGTGGATGTTGAGTTCTTCGGTGTTCTTTATGATTCAACACGATGTGTGGGTTGCCAAACATGTGAAGCAACATGTGCAGAGGCTAATGGGTTACCTGCACCGGAAGGTACTCCGGAGGCTGGCGTCACCAGGAAAACTGACGAATCGCACAGAACTGTGGTAAATGCATTTAATTCGGCAAAAGGTGAAGTATATCTTAAAAAGCAATGTATGCATTGCAACGAACCTGCCTGTACTGCAGCCTGTCTTACTCAGGCCATGTTCAAGACAAAGGAAGGGCCCGTAATATGGAGAGGTGATAAATGCATGGGATGTCGTTACTGCATGGTTTCCTGCCCGTTCGATATTCCAAAATTTGAATATCACAGCGCCAATCCCAAAATTGAAAAATGTAATATGTGTTATGGAAGAATCAGTGAGGGCAAGGTTCCGGCCTGTGTTGAAACCTGCCCGGCAGAGGCTCTGGTTTTTGGCAAGAGGAAGGATTTGATTAAAGAGGCACGAAGGAGGATCAACGATAATCCCGAACAGTATGTCGATCATATATATGGAGAACACGAAGCAGGGGGAACAGGATTTCTCTGTCTGTCAGGCGTCCCTTTTGAGCAGCTCGGGTTAAATGTGTCTGTTCAGTCAGAATCATATCCTGGGTTATCAAAAGGATTTTTATACAGTGTTCCAACAATATTTGTTCTCTGGCCGGCCATTTTATTGGGCATCCGCGAAGCAACAAAAAATACTAACCTAAATGAAATTGATAATGAGTAATCAGGGGTATGCAATTTCAAGAGATAATGACGGAACGTCTTTCCGGAAGTTTCTGGCACGAGAATTAAAACCCAGGGGTAAGTTTCTCACACCATTTAATGTTGTTTCAATACCAGTGATGATATTGGGATTAATTATAATCATTATACGTTTCTGGAAGGGACTGGGATCAGTAACCAACCTGACCCAGGAAGTTCCGTGGGGTCTTTGGATTGGATTTGATGTTGTTACCGGTGTCGCATTTGCAGGAGGTGCCTATGTTCTCACATTTATGGTCTATATACTAAATATGCAGAAGTACCATTCTATTGTCAGAATAACCGTATTGAACGGTTTTCTTGCCTATGTATTTTATGCCGGAGCCCTGCTTCTTGACCTGGGTCGACCATGGCATGTAATAAATCCTATAATCGGTAATAGTTTTGGGACCAGTTCGGTATTATTCCTGGTTGCCTGGCATTTCCTTCTTTATATGATAGCGCAGTTGGTTGAATTTTCACCTGCCATTGCTGAATGGCTTGGTTCAAGACGCTTAAGGAAAATTCTCTCAGGAATGACTATTGGTGCTGTAATTTTCGGTATAACATTGTCAACTTTGCATCAGTCAGGCCTGGGAGCTCTTTACCTGATGGCAAAAGATAAGATTCATCCCCTCTGGTATTCTGAATTTATTCCGGTCCTGTTTTTTGTGTCAAGCATTTTTGCAGGTCTTTCTATGGTAATATTTGAAGGATCCTTAAGTCATAAGGTTTTCTCGGATCAGATAAGTGAGAAAAACCATAAGGGATATAATGATATTATAATAGGGTTATCAAAAGTATGTGCCATAACCATGTTTGCATACTTTTTTCTTCAGGTGCTTGTTTTCGTTCATGGGAAACACTGGGACCTGATAAATACCCCGATGGGCTACTGGTACCTGATTGAGATGTCGGGTTTTGTTCTCCTTCCAATGTTGTTATTTTTCTATAGTTACAGAAGAAATAATGTTCTGGTACTGAAGGTTGCAGCTGTTATAACAATGGTGGGCGTCATAATTAACAGGCTTAATGTCACAGTTATAGGTTTCAGATGGGATGCTGCTTTACGATATGTTCCAACATGGATGGAAATAGCGGTTACTCTTGCGGTTATATTTACTGAAATATGGATTTTCAGATGGGTAATAAACCGGATGCCTGTTTTAAGGGAATCACCTTCGTGGGTGCATGAAAAATAACAATTTCAGAATAACAACTAATCATTCGATATGATGTGATAACATAATAACTAAAGAAATGGACGGATTCAGTTATAATAATATTTTTGAGACCAAGGGGATTGAGTACCTGATCATAATCACTTTTCTTTTATTGATAATCCCATTCTGGATTTTGATTAACCGCAAACCGGGAGCCTTAAGGCAGACAGGGAATACAGTTGGTGTTCTTTCCGCAAACATTCTGAAAGTGCCTCTTGGATTGCTTTACAGCAGGAACCATATATGGGCTCATCTCGAAAAATCAGGTAAGGCAACTATAGGAGCAGATGATTTTCTGCTGCATGTTACCGGTTTGGTTAAAATCGTCTTTCTGAAGGATCCGGGAGATGAAATAATGAAAGGTGATTTAATTGCTGAAATTGTTCAAAATAATAAATTGTTAAAAATTTTTTCGCCTCTCTCGGGCAAGATATTGAATTCAAACCCGTTGCTGACGGAAAGTGGGGAAGTGATAAATGTTGATCCTTATGGCAGAGGGTGGATATATATGATCAAACCTTCACAATGGATCACTGAGACAAGTACTTGCTTAATGGCTGATGAAGCAATAGCATGGTCGAAAAGAGAGTTGGAAAGATTTAAGGATTTTATGGCTGCATCGTCGAAAAAGTATTCTCCGGAAAGCACCATGCTTGCCTTACAGGATGGTGGTGAACTGATAGACAAACCACTCTCCGGGTTACCTGATGAAATATGGCAGGATTTTCAGAAAACTTTTTTAAATTAGACCTGGTTAAAAACCCGGCTTTGGATCACTCCTTAAAGGCTGAGACATGAGAGCAATATTGACAGGGTAACTTAAATAGCAGAGGAATCAGGTGATGGGTCTGTCTGATAATTCAACATCAAAAAAAAACCGGATTGGAACACTCCTTAAAAAGTATGTTAAATTCCGTTCTTCGATATATAGCCGGGTTGTTTATATTATTACAATATCCTCTGTTATCCTTTTCTTGTCATTTGGGGTCATTTTCAAGTCAGTTTATGAGCAAAATTTAAATGCGGTTATTCGACAGAACGGCAATAACGTTGGCTCTATTGTAGAGGGGTCATTATATCATTCGATGCTTGAAAATGATAAAACTACTCTTCAAAGTACCCTCGATATCATTAATACCATGTCGGGGATCGATGATGTAAACATGTATAACAACAAAGACAGTCTTGTTTATTCATCATTTTCTTCGGATACAACCTCCCATAGCAATCCAAATTGTATTAATTGCCATAAGAACCTTCAACAAATGTTTCCGGGGAAAGAAAAGTCATACCGGATCATTGACGCCAATAGTGAATGCAGCATGAATCAGAACTATAATATCCACAGGTATCTTCTGATCAGGTCACCGATCCTCAATGAAAAGGCGTGTTATACCAGTGCATGTCATGCACATCCGCAGAGCGAAGAAGTGCTGGGATCTCTTATCATAAAACTTCCTCTCCACGACTTTGATAATGCGGTTAAGAAATCTTCCTCCAAGTTTTACCTGCTAGCTACACTCATAACCTTTTTGTTAGTTATAATTTTAATTTTATTCACCAGGGGAAAGATTAAAAATCCGTTGAATGACCTGATAAAAGCCAGTGTTGCTGTGGCAAATGGCAACAAGAGTACCAGGCTGGAAATTAAGGCCACCCAACTTGATGATATGAGGATGGTATCTCAGGCATTCAACCATATGCTGGATAAACTGCAGGCAGCTAATGAAGAATTACAGAACTGGTCGCAGCAACTTGAGTACAAGGTCCAGAAAAAATCAGAAGAGCTGGGAGCTGCTCAAAATGAACTAATTCATATAGAAAGAATTGCATCACTGGGCAAATTATCCTCATCTGTTGCACATGAAATTAATAATCCTCTTTCGGGTATACTGGTATATACCAAACTAATATATAAACAGCTAAGCAATCCGGAATTATATGCATCCAAAAAAGAATCAATACTAAGGCACCTTAAACTCATTGAAAATGAGACAAAGCGTTGTGGGGAAATAGTAAAAGGGTTACTGGATTTTTCCAGGAAAGAGCAGGAAGATTTTGAAACGAAGCATCTTCATAAAATATTACAGGAAACCTATGATCTTATGACACACCCGGTAATGATAGCCAATATCAATTTTTCAACTGATTTCAAGGCCAGATATGATCTTATATTCTGTAGTCCCAACCAGATCAAGCAGGCCTGTGTGGCTATTATCGTAAATGCCTCGGAAGCTATACGGGAAAACGGGGAAATAACAATTTCGACCAGCAATCCGGATAACGGTTCTGTACGGATTGACATATCGGATAACGGAATTGGAATCGCTGAAGATGATATTACCCATATTTTTGAGCCATTTTTCTCAACAAAGCAGGATACTTCGGGGATAGGTCTGGGATTAGCAATAGTGCATGGCATTGTAAAGAACCACGATGGTAAAATCGATGTAAAATCTGAACTGGGCAGAGGAACTGTGCTTTCAATAACTTTGCCTTTAATCAGGACTTAACAGGAATATGCTATGGAGAAAAAGATTTCAATATTGATAGTTGACGATGAGGAATCAGTAAGAGACTCCCTTTATAACTGGTTTCTTGAAGATGGCTATGATGTAGAGTGTGCTGAAAATGCCAATAAGGCTTTATCTCTGCTTGAATCGAAGAGTTTTGAAATTATTCTTGCAGATATAAAGATGCCTGGTATGGATGGATTGGAGATGCTCAGAAGAATCAAGCTCCTGAAATCGGATTCCATTGTAATAGTTATGACTGCTTTTGCCACTGTGGACACAGCTGTACAGGCTTTGAAGGATGGAGCGTTTGACTATGTGACCAAACCCTTTGACCCGGATGATCTTTCCCACCTGATAAGGAATGCATCACTTCAAATCACTTTATCAGAGGAGAATGAAACTCTCAGGAAACATGTTATTTCACTTGAAAATGTTGAAGATCTGGTCGGGAACAGTGAACCTATGAAAAAGGTACTCAGGGATATTGAAAGTGTTGCACAATCTAATTCATCTGTTGTAATTACCGGGGAGAGCGGCACCGGCAAGGAGCTTGTTGCAAGAGCGATTCATTCAAATTCGCCACGTAAGTTCTTTCCTCTTGTCAGTGTTCATTGTGGTGCTCTTACGGAAAGCCTTCTTGAAAGCGAATTGTTCGGACACGAAAAAGGTGCATTTACAGGGGCAATGTACAATCGCAAAGGAAGGTTCGAAATGGCAGATAATGGTACCATATTTCTCGACGAAATAGCAACTATATCAACAAAAATGCAGATAGATCTCTTGCGTGTTCTTGAAACCAAAAAATTTATCAGAGTAGGGGGGAACAAGGAGATATCTTCGGATTTCAGGGTAATCTGTGCTACAAACAGAGACCTGAAAAGTATGCTTGAAAAAGGTACTTTCAGGGAAGATCTTTATTACAGGCTGAACGTTGTAAATATTTATGTTCCTCCATTACGGGAACGTATTGAAGATATTCCTCTTCTTGTTGATTATTTTATTGCAAAGTATTGTACCTCGATGAACAGGCAACCGTTAACTATCGATTCTTCTGCGTTGGAACGACTGAAAGAATTTAAGTTTCCGGGCAATGTAAGGGAACTTGAAAACATGATAGAAAGAGCAATAGTTGTCGGAAACGGCAAAAAGATAACACTCAGGGACCTTCCCCTGGAAAAAACATTAATCAGCAGTTCAATTGAGAGTCTCGACGAACTTGAGAAATCACATATTTTTCTTATTCTTAATAAGTATAACTGGAATATATCACGTGCCGCAAAAGCTTTAAAGGTCGACAGGGTCACGCTTTATAACAAGATTTCAAAATATGGTCTAAAACCTGCTGATTAATCAGATCCTTTCTGGTTAGCCGGTATTTGTTAATACGAACAGATTAAAAGACAGAAAATGAGTTGTTGCTAATCTGATGTTTATTATTTAATGGATATAAGGAACATCACACTGGTCACTTTCGGATATTTTGAGGACGAATTTCTTAAGAAGATTGTTGTTGAGATAAAAAAGGAATTTTTTCTCAATGTAACTTTCAAAGAAGGCCATATTGATTTAAGCGAATTTTATGATCCGGTGAGAAGGCAGTACAATGGCAACAAACTATTAAAGGAGGTTGATGTACTATATTCTTCAGATTCTGATAAAACAATTGGACTTTTCAATGTTGATCTTTTTATTCCCATAATGACTTTTATATTCGGTCAGGCATTTTTAAGAGGCCGTTCTGCTATAGCATCCCAATATCGTCTCAGCAATGAAAGGTACGGGATGATCGCTGATGAAAAACTTGTCCTTGAACGATTCCAGAAAGAGATTATACATGAACTGGGACACACTTTCGGATTGATTCATTGCCATATTTCCACATGCGTGATGAGGTCAAGCACGTATGTTGAAGATATTGATCAGAAGAATAAGAGCTTATGCACCAGCTGTCGCGAAAGTGTAAATTCATTATTTGAATCCTAGTCATTTTTATTGGTTAAATTACCAAATTATACTATTTTTAGTTCATTAATTTGAATGACCTGATTTTATTGTATGGATCTGACACGACGAATTCGTGATAAAATGATGAATGAGCACCTTATGTTTGCATACAGAGGTGTTGTGACAAATGAAAACTCTATTCCTCTTCTTATGTTGCTGGAGAAAGAGATGGAGAATTCAGAATTTGGTTTTATCGGACGCAAAAGACTTTTTATGTTTGTTCTGGAAAGCCTTCAGAATGTAACAAGGCACAGCGATCCTGTTGAATACGCCAATATGTCACTTGTGGTATACTCAAAAGCTGGTGAGGGTTATACGGTGACCACAGGAAATGTTCTCCCTGCAGCCAATATTAATGATCTGAAAATTAAGCTGGAAAAGATCAATACCCTTGATACGGGTGAGATCAGGAATGTTTACAGGCAAATGCTCAGCACATCAGAATTCAGCAGCAAAGGGGGTGCCGGTCTGGGTCTCATTGAAATGGCTAAAAAAACCGGGAACAAGCTCGATTATGATTTTGTACCTCTCGATGAACATTTTTCATATTTCATTCTGAGCAAGACAGTTGATTCAGGTGGAATAGGAAATCATTCACACGGAAAAGAGAAACTTTTTAGCGGTATAGTTATATCGGATCTTGAAAGACTTATGGCTGATAACAATATCTACCTTATCTGGTTAGGACATATCACCCCGGATGTTGGTAAAGAAGTTCTTTCATTCACGGAGACGAAACTTGTTGAAGAAGATATTGAATCAAATCTGAGAAAAAGGGTTTTCAGTATTCTGGTTGAGATCCTGGAGAATGTTTCAAAATACAGCCCCGGCAAGGATGCAGAAAAACTATACGGCATGCCGGTAGCAATTATTCAAATGGAAGACAAAGTCTATACACTGACAACAGGAAATCTTATTCTGAATACAGATGTTAAGCATCTTAAGCAGAAAATTGATATTATTAACAGAAATGACAAGACAGGTCTGAAAGAACTTTTCAGAACATCCCTGTCAGGGCAGTCGATAAATACTGACAGTACAGGCAACATGGGGCTCATAGATATGGCAAGGAAATCAGGAAGTAAACTGGAATATCAGTTTGAAAAGTTGAATGAGCTTTATTCCTATTATATTCTGACTGTAAAAGTTTAAGGGATGGCTTATTTATCTATTATTTTGAAACTTAGCTTGTCACCATCCCATTCTGCATAACTGCCGCTTTTTATCCAGTCGCCCAGGAATATAATTTCCGGACCTTCTTTAAGTTTAAAGTTTCTGGCAAGATGACGATGACCGAAAATGAAGTAATCTATTTTTTCATATTTTAGAAGCGACCTGGCATATCTGATCAGGTCCTCTTTCTCCTCTCCAAGAAAATCAATTGAGATACCTTTTCCCAGCCGGGAACTCAGAGACCATTTGTGACCTATCCCAACCCCAATTGAAGGATGAAGTGCAGAATACATAGCCCTCAGAGGTTTGTTATGGAAAGTTGAAAGAAGAATTTTATAAAAAAAATCATTTGTCCCCAGTCCTTCGCCATGGGCAAGATGAAATTTTTGTCCGTCAAAAACAGTGGTAAGAGGGGTTGTATGAATAGTTATTCCACATTCCTGCGACAGATAATCCCCTACCCACATATCATGATTACCGGTAAAAAAATGGACAGGTATACCTGAATCTGTAATGGAAGAAATTGTCCCGAGGAATCTTGTGAATCCTTTGGGTACCACGAGTTTATATTCCCACCAGAAGTCAAATACATCGCCAAGAAGGTAAATCTCTTTTGCATCACAGACAACTGAATTAAGCCAGCGGACAACTTTTTTTTCTCTTTCAACAGGTGGAGATCCGGCTGGCAGGCCAAGATGAAAATCGGAGGTAAAATATATTTTCCCTGTGTCAGCCAAAGCTCTTTTTTGTTAATTAAACAACTGACTAAGTTTTATCTGTAGTGATTTGCCATGAAGATTTGAGGCAATAATGGTTCCCTCTTTATCAAAGAGATAGTTGGCCGGAAGCGCCTTAACGTTGAACAGCATGGCATTTTTAGGATTGGTCGGGTCATCCTCTCTGGTACTTATCCAGGGTAATTCATCAAATCTGACGGCAGCTTTCCATACTTCCTCCCCTTCGTCGAGGTTAATCTGGTATATCTCAAATCCTTTCTTACTATATTTTTTATAGAACTCTTTAAGCTGGAGGTTTTCATTAACACAATCTGATGACTGGACTGACCAGAAGGTCAATAAAACATATTTTCCTCTCAGAGAAGAAAGTGCGATTCTTTTACCATTAATATCTTTTAAATCAGGATCCAGTTTTGTTTTAGGCATCCCTTTCGCCATGTTCTCAAGCTGATTTACATACATCTGGTTCATCTCCCTGGCAAAGTCACCGGCAAGTGCCTGTACTTGCCTTGAGTTCGGGTAGTGACGTGTAAGTGAATCTGTCACTATTTTCAGAAACTGCAGATCCTTCGGATCATAAAGCACATATGTTTGAGGGTCAATTCTCTGATATAAAGCTTTAATGCAAGCAAGGGAATTTACATTGTTAATAATGAATTCAATATTTTTACGCCGTTGTGCCTTGATCAGGTTATTAAAATTTTCTTCAAGAGCGGGTCCTTTTTTATCGAAACCCGGCTCATCCTTGGCTTTAGCATATTCTGACCGAAGGGAATCGAGCTTTCTTTTTGTTTCGGACAGATTTCGGTCAAGGAACTGTAATTTCTCTGATCCGGAAGAACCTCTTACAGTATAATCTTCAAAGAGGTTTTTCCCTTTAAATTCTAGACTGATTCTTTCGCCTGGTTCCGCCAGGAGGGTAATAAAATCAGTTTTTGAAAAGCCCAGCTGGTAAAAATCTGGCTCAGAAGCTTTGATCCTGAAACTGAACCCGCCTTTTCTGCTGATCCTGGCAGAATCCAGAAAAACAGGAGTATTAACATCCAGCCTGTCAATATAAATGTATTTTTCCTTTCTCCCTTTAGTTATGCCATCAACCTGAAAACTGTTTTTGTCTTTACATCCTGAAAATATAATGAGAAGGGGAAGTAACAATATTATTCGTTTCATTTAAAGTGAGATTACCGTTAAATAGTATTTAATTAATTTTATTTATTAAAAAGTTCAGCCAGTTTTTTCTGTAATTGTTCACCTCTGAGATTTGATGCTATAATACGTCCATTTTTATCTAAAAGAAAATTATAAGGAATCGACTCTATCTTGTAAAGGGGCACTACAATTGAGTTCCAGTACTTAAGATCGCTTACTTGAATCCATTTATCAAGCTGATCCTCTTTAATACCTGCCAGCCAGGCATCTCTTGTTTTATCAAGCGAAACCTGGAAAATCTGAAAACCTTTCTTATGATAAAGATTGTAAGCTGTCACAAGATTCGGATTTTCCAGTCGGCACGGAGAGCACCATGATGCCCAGAAATCAAGTAATACTATTGAGCCCCTGGTAGAGGACAAACTTACTGTATCTCCCTCAGGCGATGGCAGACTTATCTCAGGGGCTTCGGCTCCTTCTCCTGTTTCAATTGAGGTTCCGGTATCACCTTTTACACCAGATACTAATTCCTGAACCTGCTTATGCAGAGTTACAACCGGGTCATATTCGGGATATTTACTGAACATTGATGAATCAACCTTTTCAAAATATTTTATATCCTTGTTGGGATTGAGGACATATACGCTGGGAGCTACCTGTTGATAAAGTGCAACAAGGCTGACAAGAGAATTAAGGTTTTCGTCAATATAGTTTTTTGTATACTGGTTGATCTCATTAAGGTAATTCTGTGCCAGATTATCAAGCGAATCCATTACAACTGATAATTTAGGATTATCAGCATTTTGCGTATAAATGTCGTTTAACACTCTTAATTTATTAATTGTTTTTCTCAGGTTTATGTTATACTCAACCATCATTTCTGTCCCGTTTGATCCCTTAAGGGAAACGGGATAATTTAAAGAATCATGCTGGGCATGCAAAATTATTTTATCGCCGGGCTCAACAAGCATGGTAAGAAAATTGTTATCATTAAACTTAAGAAGGTAAAATGAAGGACTTTTAATCTCTCTCCTGAAGTTAAATTTCCCATCATTTGTAACCTTAACTGAGTCAACAGTAGTAAGTTCATTTGATTTTAACTCATCCAGCAGAATGTATTCTCCTTTAACTGGGTTTGTAAGAGTACCTGAAATCTGGAAACTATTATTTTTGCAACCAGTAAATGCCAAAATAACAAAAAGATACGATAAAAGCTTCTTATTCATTAAGTAAGATGTTAATTGATAAATAATTTGATTTATAGAAGTGCAAAGTTATTGTTTTTTTTATGCGCCACTACTTTTATGAAATTTTATTGCCTGTTTACGCATATAGATACTGTTGCAGGGTTCAATTTTTATTGTTAACTTACTTAGCTTTTTTAATAAATAAAAAACTAATTATATGAGTTATATAAAGTTTGAAAAGAGCCAGGTTGTAAACCTGGAATATTCAATGGCAAGGGAGATAATAAGAACCAACAGGGCAGGGTCATACGCATCAACCACTATTGTAGATTGTAATACCAGGAAATATCATGGATTGTTAATATGTCCCGTAGATGAATTCGGAGGGGAGCGATTTGTACTTCTGTCATCACTGGATATCACAGTTCTGAATAGTGAAAAACGGTTTAATACAGGTATCAGAAAATATAAGGGGGATTATTTCAGTCCCAAGGGGCATAAATACATCGAGGATTTTAATACCGACAGTATCCCTTCAAGGCTTTACAGGGTTGGCGGTGTTATACTCAAACAGGAAAGGCTTCTTGTTCATCATGAGGAGCAATTACTCCTGAGATTATCAATTGTTGAAGCATCAGAGAGCATGAAGGTGCAGGTAAGGCCTTTTCTTGCATTCAGGAATATTCATCAGCTCACTCATGCGAACCTTTCAGCCAATACAAAAGTTGATTTTATTGAAAATGGGATAAGATCAAGGATGTATGACGGCTTTCCCTACCTGCATTTGCAGTTCTCCAAAAAAGTTGAATTTGTTCATGTTCCCGACTGGTATTTAGGGGTTGAATATCCCGAAGAACAAAGGAGGGGCTATGATTATTCCGAGGACCTTTTTACTCCCGGGTTTTTTGAGTTTGATGCAAAAAAGGGTGATATAGTAGTATTTTCAGCTTCAACGAGGGAAGAAAAAACATCACAATTAAAACAAAAGTTTGCAAAAACCGTAGCAAGGAAAATTCCGCGCGACAGTTTTATAAATTGTCTGAGAAATGCAGCACAGCAATTCGTGGAAATGAGGGGCGGCAAGACACTGATCATAGCCGGTTATCCTTGGTTCGGAGCATGGGGAAGAGATACATTTATATCAATTCCCGGACTGGCTCTTGCCCGTTATAACCTTGAATTGTTCAGGGATGTGATGGATACACAGGTTGCAAAGATGAAAGATGGTTTGTTTCCAAATATGGGTGATGATAACACTCCGGCCTTTAACTCTGTTGATGCTCCACTGTGGTTTATCTGGGCAATCCAGCAATATATTGAGCAGGGAGGGACAGACGGTTGGGAGCGCTATGGAGAAGCTGCCAAAACTGTTCTCAGAGCTTATAAATACGGCACAGCCTTTAACATCCATGTCAGGGGAAATGGACTCGTTTACGCTGAAGAAGCCGGTAAATCGCTTACATGGATGGATGCGGTTGTCAATGGCAAGCCTGTAACCCAGAGAGGTGGCTATGCAGTCGAAATAAATGCTCTGTGGTATAATGCAGTCTGTTTTTCGATTGAAATGTCGAAAACAGCAAAAGACATTAAGTTCATAAAGGAATTTGAGAAAATGCCCGATCTTATCAGAAAATCTTTTCTGGAACTTTTCTGGGATGACAAGTTGGGATACCTGGCTGATTATGTTAATGATGGAGAAGGGAAAAATACTTTTGTGAGGCCAAATATGATTATAGCAGTATCTTTGCCTTATTCCATGCTTAGTAAAGACCAGATGAAAAAAATCCTGGATGTTGCAGATCAGGAGCTTGTGACAAAAAGAGGACTAAGGACACTTTCTCCCAGCAATAAATTTTACAAGGGGATATATGCAGGCAACCAGGACGAGCGGGATAATGCATATCATCAGGGAACAGTGTGGCCCTGGCTGTATGGACCTTTCTGTGAAGGCTGGCTGAAAGTGTATGGAAACCAGGGATTGCAAAAAGTCAGAAATCTGATCTATAGTCTCGAAGAGGTAATGAGTGAGCATGGAGTAACTACTCTTTCAGAAATTCATGATGGTAATCCTCCTCACGCACCGAAAGGGGCTATTTCTCAGGCCTGGAGCGTAGGTGAAGTTCTGAGAATAATAGAGATACTTGAAACAAAGTATTCAAATTAATTATCAATTATATAAGAGACAGGATATGCGCGTGTTAATGTTTGGGTGGGAATTTCCACCACATATTTCTGGTGGATTAGGAACAGCAAGCTATGGTCTGACCAGGGGAATGACTACCCTTGAAGATCTGGAGGTAATCTTTGTTGTGCCTAAAGCATGGGGAGATGAGGACCAGACTAGGGTCAGGCTGATCGGTGCAAATAATATACCTGTTGCATCCCGAAAAGTCTACTATAAGGGATTCAGACGTCCTCTGGAAATGATTGAGGTATCATCAAAGATTGTTCCTTATATAGACCCGACTGATTTCTGGAAGGTAGTATCATCAGAAATCAAGGGACATAACCTTTTTGTTCAGACAAACAACAATGGCACGGTTGATTTCTCCGGAAGATATGATAACTTTCTGATGGATGAAATAAACAAGTATGCGATTGTTGCTTCGGTTATTGCAGAAGAAAATGAATTCGATGTGATCCATGCTCACGACTGGCTTGCTTACCCGGCCGGAATTGCTGCTATGGCAGTATCTGGTAAACCTTTGGTTATTCATGTGCATGCAACAGATTTTGACCGAAGCGGAGGTAGTGTTAATCCCGATGTCTACCAGATAGAAAAGAACGGGATGGATGCTGCATCTAAAGTAATTACTGTAAGTAATCTTACAAGGGATATAGTAATTAACAGGTACAATATCGATCCTGATAAAGTTGAGACAGTCTATAATGCTGTTGAGCCTGTTAATATTTGCGAAGATATTATAGTCAGTAAAGGATTCGATGAGAAAGTAGTAACTTTTCTTGGCAGAATTACTCTTCAGAAAGGTCCTGAATATTTTATTGAAGCGGCTAATAAAGTTTTGAAGGTGATGAACAATGTCAGGTTTGTTATGGCAGGCTCGGGTGACATGATGGAAAGAATGATGCGCAGGGCAGCAGCCTTAAAGATAACCGACCGCTTCCATTTTACCGGGTTCCTGAGAGGTTCAGATGTTTTTAAAATGCTGGAGATGAGCGATGTTTACATTATGCCATCAGTATCTGAGCCATTTGGGATCTCTCCGCTTGAAGCGATGCAGTCGAATGTGCCTGTAATCATCAGTAAACAGTCGGGCGTGGCAGAGATACTTACCCATGCTGTTAAGACTGACTTCTGGGATATTGATGCAATGGCCGACGCAATTTATGGGATTTTAAACTATCCTGCACTGTCAAGGATGTTTATTAAGAATGGGAAAGAAGAAGTTATTCGGTTGAAATGGGACAATTCCGCCAGACATGTAAGAGATATATATTACAGAGTTATTGAGAACAATAAGAATTAAAGTATGAGTACATCAAACAAAAAAGCAATTTGCTTATATTTTCAGGTCCACCAGCCTTTCCGGCTTAAGAGATACAGATTTTTTGACCTGGGACACGATCATTACTATTATGATGATTATACTAATGAATCCATCATGAGAAAAGTGGCAGAGAAATGTTATCTCCCTGCCAATAAAGTTATTATGGACCTGATTCAGAAGCATAAAGGGAAATTTAAGGTGACTTTTTCTCTTTCGGGACTCGTAATTAATCAATTCAGGCTTTATGCACCGGAGGTTCTGGATTCTTTCAGACAGCTTGCTGAGACCGGTATGGTGGAGTTCCTAGGGGAAACAAACTCTCATTCCCTTGCTTCAATTATGAGCAGGAATGAGTTTGAACAACAGGTGATTAAACACAAGGCAATGTTGAAAGAGTTCCTGGGAGTGGAAGCAACATCATTCCGTAATACAGAATTGATTTATTCAGATGTTATCGGATCATGGGTTGCAGACATGGGATTTAAATCAATTCTGACTGAGGGCGCAAAGCACGTTTTAGGATGGAAGAGTCCGAACTACCTCTATTGTAATTTGTTAAATCCAAGGCTTAAGGTGCTCCTTCGAAACTTTACTCTGAGCGACGACATAGCATTCCGGTTCTCAAACCGCGACTGGAACTCATGGCCATTAACAGCCGAAAAATATGCATCGTGGATAGGCAAACTAGGTGTAAGAAGGGATTTGATCAATATCTTCCTTGATTATGAAACATTTGGAGAACATAACTGGAAAGAGACGGGTATTTTCGATTTTCTGGCTCATATGCCTGGTGCAGTCCTTCGGAAGACACCTTTCAAATTTATGACTCCTACGGAGGTGGCAGAGACTTTGCAGCCTGTTTCTGCTATAAGCATACCTTCACCAATATCATGGGCTGATGAGGAGCGTGATATTACAGCCTGGCACGGAAATGAACTGCAGGTGGCGGCTCTTGACAAACTTTACAGCCTTGCGGGCAAGGTAAACAGGTGTGAGGATGTCCAGATAAAGAGAGATTGGGAATATCTGCAGGCAAGCGACCATTTTTATTACATGGCAACAAAATTCTTTTCTGACGGGGCTGTCCATGCCTATTTTAACCCCTATGAAACACCCTATGATGCATTTATGAACTATATGAATGTTTTAAGTGATTTTGAAATCAGGCTTAAAAAGTTTTTCCCCGATACTGCCGAACAGGAACAGATATACAATCTTGGAGCAGACATTATTGAAAAGGATATGCTTATTGAAAAACAATCGGCTGAAATAGAAAAACTGTCAAGGAAAATTGCCAGAATAAAACCGGGAACAAAATCTTCAGTAAAAAAAGTGTCAAAAATTTCCGCGGAAGCTTCTTTAAAGAAAGAGGCAATAAAGGGAGTAAAGGTTCCGTTGAGTAAGCCATCAAAAACCCAGTTGAAAGAAGCTTCAAAAAAGGGTACAAAAGCCAGGAAATAGAATATATCCGAAATTTATAATTGTTGTGAATCAGGATTTGTCTGAAAAATTGGAGGTCGGGGAGCCCCGACTGCATTCAGGCACAAAAAGATAAATTTAGAATTAAAAAGAATCAAAGAAAGGAGTAGAATGAAGGTTGATTTTATTTTTGAGACCAGTTGGGAAGTTTGTAACAAGGTTGGAGGCATCCATACGGTAATCTCAACCAAAACACTAAATATTATTAATGAAGTAGGTGATAATTACATTCTTATTGGACCTGATGTATGGAGAGAGGATGTTACAAATCCTGAGTTCATTCCGGATGAATCTTTGTTTATTGACTGGAAGGCGCTGGCAGTAACGGAAGGGTTAAGAGTAAAGACCGGGAGATGGAATATTTCTGGTAAACCAATTGTTTTTCTAATAGATTTTACTCAATATTTCGGACAACAAAATGAAATCTTTGCAGGATTCTGGGAGACATATAAACTTGATAGCATAACAGGCCAGTGGGATTATGTAGAACCTGCATTATTCGGTTATGCTGCGGGAAAAACGATTGAGAGCTTTTCCGCATTTTACAATGAAGGTCAAAATGCTATTGCGCAGTTTCATGAGTGGATGACCGGTACAGGCCTGCTTTACCTTAAAAAATATGCCCCCTGGATAGCTACTTCATTTACAACTCATGCCACGGTGCTTGGTCGTTGTATTGCAGGAAATAATCGCCCGTTGTATGGAAATATGAAAGAGTATATTCCTGCCCAGGTAGCACGGGAGTTTAATGTTATGGCCAAACAGTCTCTTGAAAGAGTATCAGCTGCCGAGGCAGATGTATTCACTACTGTTAGTGAAATAACTTCCAGGGAATGCAGCCATTTCCTGGGCAAAGATGTTGATGTTGTCACCCCTAACGGTTTTGAGGATTCTTTTGTTCCTTCAAAAGAGGTCTTTGAAGAGAGAAGGCAAATTGCAAGAGAAAAGCTAATTACTGTTGCAGAAGCTGTTCTGGGTTATTCTCTGACCAAGAACTGCGTACTTATTGTTAACAGTGGCAGATATGAATTCAGAAATAAAGGAGTTGACATTCTGATCGATTCGCTCGGGGAACTTAATAAATATGAAGGTACCAGGAAAGAATGTGTCGCCTTCTTTCTCATTCCGGCATATCATAAAGGGCCTCGTCAGGATATAATTAATATTATCAATAATGACGGACCGGCAAACGGGGGTGATAAATATCTTACGCATAGCCTGCACTACCCTTCATCCGATCTGGTATTGCAGAGAATACTTTCCAATAATCTGGATAATGAAAAGACATCTAAGGTTAAAGTGATTTTTGTCCCTTCTTACCTTAATGGTAACGACGGCATTTTTAATATTCCTTATTTCGATCTGCTTATAGGTTTTGATCTTTCAGTTTTTCCTTCCTATTATGAGCCGTGGGGATATACCCCTCTTGAAAGTCTTATGTTTTCCATACCTACTGTAACAACATCCCTTTCAGGATTCGGCCTGTGGGTTAAGAACTATTACGAAAATCCGGGAAACGGCATTTCCGTAATAGAACGAACCGATGACAATGAAAGAAAAGTCGTTGACGACATAAGAGATTTTGTGTCAATGTTCATCGGGCTAAGCGAAAAACAGGTTAGGGAGGCCCGGGAAAAAGCTCATGCCATATCCAGAATTGCTTTATGGGATACTCTTGTAAAATATTACTTTACTGCCTATAAAAAAGCTCTCGAGAACAGCAGCGAACGAAGGGAAGAACCAAGAGAATTTGTGAAATTTGTTGAAGCACCCGGAATGACAATTCGCAAGCCTCACCAGGTTCCTGTGTGGAAGGATATTTATGTCCAGAGCGATGTCCCGGAAAAATTATCTTCATTGAAGGATCTTGCAAATAATCTTTGGTGGTCATGGAACCATGAGGCAGAATCTCTTTTTAAACGTATGGATCCTTCACTCTGGGAAGAGGTTCACCATAATCCAAAATTGCTTCTTGAAAAGATCGATTATAAAAGACTTCTTGTTCTGGAGGATGATGATGATTTTGTGACTGATCTGCAGGATATTAAGGACACTTTTCTTGCTTACCTAAGTCGTCCCGATGATGCAACCAGGCCATCAGTGGGCTACTTCAGCATGGAGTTCGGTATACATCCGTGCCTGAAAATTTATTCAGGAGGTTTGGGAATCCTTGCCGGAGATTACCTTAAGGAGGCCAGCGATTCAAACCTTAACATAACTGGTATTGGTCTTCTTTACAGGTACGGATACTTCAAACAAAAGTTAGGGCCACGGGGAGAACAATTGTCTCTATACGAGGCTGAAGACTTTTCAAGACTTCCGATTAGCCCTGTTAAGGACGCAAACGATAATCACCTGGTTGTTAGTCTGGCTTGGCCGGGTCGGACTGTAAAAATAAAAGTCTGGGAGGCAATGATCGGAAAAGTCAGACTGGTACTGCTTGACACCGATTCTGATGATAACCTTCCGGAAGATCGTACCATTACCCATTATCTGTATGGCGGCGATCACGAAAACAGGCTCAGGCAGGAGCTTATTCTCGGAATTGGTGGAATCAGGGCACTTACTGCCATGAACCTGAGTCCCGATCTGTATCATAGTAATGAGGGGCACTCGGCTTTTATTAGTCTTGAACGACTCAGAATACTCATAAATGTTCATCATCTTACATTTAATCAGGCACTTGAGGTAGTCAGATCATCCACTCAGTTCACAACCCATACTCCTGTTCCGGCAGGGCACGATTCATTCGAGGAGGATCTGCTGCGTAAATATATTTCACATTATGCAAGTCGTCTTACAATATCCTGGGACGAGTTAATGTCGTTGGGACAGTGCGAGGGCGATTCTGATAAAAAACTCAATATGAGTTTTCTTGCTACCAGGATGTCGCAGGAAGTGAACGGTGTAAGTAAACTTCATGGAGAGGTAAGCCAGGGGATGTTCAATAAACTGTGGCCGGGATATCTTAAAGAGGAACTTTTTATCGGATATGTGACCAATGGTGTTCACCATCCCACCTGGACTGCTCCAGAGTGGAAAAAAGTATACAGGGAGCTGACGGGGTCAGCAAATTTTGATCAGACTGACAGAATCCTTTGGGAGAAAATTTATACACTTGAGGATAAAAAGATCTATGAAATTAAGACCGAGCTGAAAAAGAGCCTGTTCTCAAATATAAGGAAGCGGCTTCAAACGGACATGATGGATAAGCATGTCAGCCCGAGAACCCTGCTTAATATCAGCAGTCATCTCGATGAAAAAGCTCTTACAATAGGATTCGCGCGACGTTTTGCGACCTATAAAAGAGCCTCTCTTCTGTTCACAGATTTAGAACGTCTTTCGCGCATCGTAAACAATCCGAAAATGCCTGTGCAGTTTATATATGCAGGGAAAGCTCACCCAAACGATGGAGGGGGACAGGATCTTATTAAAAAAATATTTGAAATATCGCAGATGCCGGAGTTTACCGGAAAAGTAATCTTTCTTGAGAATTACGATATTGAATTGGCTAAATATCTCGTCAGAGGTGTGGACATCTGGCTTAATACTCCGACACGGCCCCTTGAAGCCTCCGGTACAAGTGGCGAGAAAGCTGTAATGAATGGAACCCTTCATTTCAGCGTTCTTGATGGATGGTGGGTTGAAGGTTACAGGGCCTTTGCCGGCTGGGCTTTGCCAAAGAAAAGAACCTTCGAAAACCAGGAACTCCAGAATGATATAGATGCAGAAACTATTTATAATATGCTTGAATACGAGATCATTCCTGCTTATTATTCATTTAATGAAAAGGGTATACCCGTGGAATGGATTAGTCATATGAAGAACACCATGGTCAAGATTGCTCCTGAGTTTACCATGAAAAGGATGATAGATGACTACTATGAAAAATATTATTTAAAACTATTTGCACGTAATAAATATCTTATTGCCAATAATTTTGAGAAGGCAAAAGAGCTTGCAGAGTGGAAACAGAGGATGAGAGATGAATGGGATAATATCGAAGTGATCAATTATACCTTTGAACGTACAGGAGACAAAGTGTACCGGTCTGGTCATGATTACAGGGCGGAGATTGCACTGGATGTTAAAAATATACCTAAAGAAAATGTAGGTGTGGAATTTATTATTGCCCATATGGGGAAATATGGCGAACACCGATTTGTAGCGAGTGAAGAGTTTAAACTGGTAAGCTGCAAAACCGGTAAATGTCTGTACAGGGCCAGTCTGGTTCCGGAAAAGGCCGGATCATTTTTCTATGGCATACGGATTTACCCAAAACATAAGGATCTTCCCCATAGGCAGGATTTTTACCTTCTTCGCTGGATCGATTAGATATCAGTTGCTTTGCGCACAGGTTCTTTCTTAAAAACAAGGGCAGTTCGTGCGGGCAGATAAAGATAAAGATATAAAGGAGCATTTATAATGTTCCTTTCTGCTTTTCTTATGGAAAGGTAAACTCTGGTTCTGTCAATCCTGTTAAAACCTCCGAAAACCTGGTCGTCGGTATCAAGAATGATCCTGAACCTTCCTTGTATTGGTATTCCGTAATCTGTATAGGAAATTGTTGGATGAAAATTAAATACAAAGAGCAGCTCTCCACGGATATAGGCGATTATCTTATCTGAATTATTCTCATATATCCTGTTTATATATAGATTATCAAGTATTTTAAATCGGTTGTGAAGTTTCATCATCTCTTTGTCAAAATTTGCGAGAAAATAATACTTGAGATCGATGTTTTCTGCAAGATGCCACTGACGACGGGCATATTTGTAACTCCAGTTATTACCTTCACGCGGAAAGTCGATCCATTCGGGATGCCCAAATTCATTCCCCATAAAATTCAGATACCCGCCACCTGATGTACTGAGGGTGATGAGCCTTATCATCTTGTGAAGTGCAATACCCCTGTCAATCACAAAACTGTGATATGATTTTACCATCCCGGTATACATTTCAGCATCAATCATTCTGAATATTAACGTCTTATCACCAACAAGCGCCTGATCGTGCGATTCACAGTATGAAATGATTTTTTCCTCCGGGCGATGTTGCGTCAATTCATACATGAGTTTTCCCATGTCCCAGTTTTCATCGAGCGTTTCTTTAACCATTTTGATCCAGAAATCCGGAACTCCCATTGAAAGACGATAATCGAAGCCAAAGCCCTGGTTTTCAGTACTGGCTGCAAGACCTGGCATACCGCTCATCTCTTCTGCAACAGTTAATGCTCCGGGCTTAAAACTATGAATCATTTTATTAGCCAGGAACAGGTAAATCAGTGCATCTTCATCCTGGTTGCCGTCAAAATATTCATTATATGAAGTAAAATTTTTTCCAAGGCCATGATCATAATATATCATGCTGGTGATACCATCAAAACGGAATCCGTCAAATTTATATTCTTCAAGCCAGTACCGGCAGTTAGAAAGCAGGAAGTGAACCACATTATCCTTTCCATAGTCGAAACATAATGAATCCCATGCAACATGAAACCGTCTTTCGTTGGTATGAAAATACTGTCCGGCCGACCCGTCGAACAGACCCAGCCCTTCATTGACATTTCTAACTGAATGTGAATGTACCAGGTCCATTATTACCCTAATGCCAGCCAGATGCGCCCTGTCGATCAATTCCATCAGGTCCTCCGGTGGTCCGAATCTTGAAGAGGCAGCAAAAAAACTTGACACATGATATCCGAAAGAACCATAAAACGGATGCTCCTGGATAGCCATAAGCTGAATTGTGTTATAACCCGATTTTATGATCAGGGGCAGGACATTCTCAGTGAATTCCCTGTAAGTTCCGGTTTTTTCTTCGGATGTTGCCATGCCAATATGAGCTTCATAGATGAGAGCTGCAGTATCAGTGGCTTTAAAATTTTTGATGTTCCACTTGTAATTCTTCTTCGGATGCCAGACCTGGGCGCTGAATATTTTAGTTTTATCATCCTGAATTACTCTTGTTGCATATGATGGTATTCTCTCGCCCTGACCTCCGTCCCAGCGAATGGAGAGTTTGTAAAGATCCTCATGCTTAAGTGCACCGGCCGGAAGAATAATTTCCCAGTCCCCTTGTGGATTTATTCTTTCCATCCTGAACCCTTTCTTCTCTTTCCATCCGGTAAAAGTACCGATAAGATAAATATCAGTGGCATTGGGTGCCCATTCCCTGAATACCCATCTGTTCTCTGTAAAATGCAGTCCGAAATAATAATGACCCATTGCAAATTCACTCAGGGAGCCAGCTCCTGTGAATTGCTTCTCCCTGTTACGGCATTTGTCAATACGTCCGTCGATAACGTTAGTATAAGGTTTTAGCCATGGGTCGGAAATATAAAAACCGGCAGGGTCCATTTTTATCTGGTACAAGATTATCTTTCCATAAAGGTACAAAAACAAAATCATAATATTGCTTCATTTCCATGGGCTTTGCTATTTTTGCAGCCATAATCTTCAGGTATGATAATTCACAGAGGATATGAAAATCTTGATCTGGTTAATCCGGTAGTTACCATGGGAGTCTTTGATGGCGTTCACCGTGGGCACAAGAGCCTGCTTGATAGTCTTGTATCAAAAGCAAAAGAGGTAAATGGTGATAGCGTGGTAATTACCTTTTCTCCACACCCCCGTCTTGTACTTGAACAGGACCATCCCATTCTTTCATTTCTTACGACATTGGAGGAGAAAAGGATTCTTCTGGAGGGTTCAGGTATTGATCATCTCATTATCGTGGCATTCAGCAAACGATTCAGCCGGATGAGTGCATGTGATTTTGTGAAGGAGGTTTTAGTAGGGAAGGTTGGGACAAAACATCTTCTGTTAGGGTATGATCATCATTTCGGACGGGAAGGAGAAGGAAATTTCAACACAATAAAACGGTGTTCATCTTCAGTTGATTTCGATGTTGAACAGGTGCAAAAGCTTCATACCGAAGAAGGTGAAATAAGCTCGTCGTCCATCCGGGAGGCTTTATTAAACGGGAAGCTTGATGATGCAAACAGGTGGCTTGGATATTACTATAGTTTAGGTGGAACGGTTGTCGTTGGTCGTCAGATAGGGAGGTCGATAGGATTTCCAACAGCCAATATCAAACCTGAAGATCAATATAAACTCATTCCGTGTAACGGAGTATATGCTGTGGAGGTCAGGCTCGATGATGTGACATATCCAGGTATGCTTAGCATTGGTTATAATCCCACGGTTAACAGAGAAGGCAACACCAGATCAATAGAGGTGCATATTTTAAATTTCGAAAGGGATGTTTATGGGAAGAGAATATCTGTGATTTTCAGAAAAAGACTCAGAGACGAGATAAAATTTGATAATACACGGCAGCTGGCTGATCAGATGGAGATTGACAAACAGATTACCATGCAATTGTTATCCTGAAAAGCAAATGTTTTGTTATCTTTGCACTCTCAAAACAGATGATAGGATATGAACGTAAATACAGATATAATGCAATACCGGGTTAAAGATATTTCATTGGCTGATTTTGGCAGAAAAGAAATAGAAATAGCTGAAAAAGAGATGCCTGGATTACTGGCAATCAGAAAAAAATATTCCACTGAAAAGCCCTTAAAAGGAGCACGTATAACAGGATCGCTTCATATGACAATACAGACAGCCGTACTTATCGAGACCCTTGTTGAACTTGGAGCGGATGTACGCTGGGCCAGCTGTAATATTTTCTCAACCCAGGATCATGCTGCTGCTGCAATAGCTGCCACAGGGATACCAGTATTTGCCTGGAAAGGTGAAACTCTTGAAGAATACTGGTGGTGTACTGCCCAGGCCCTTTCATTCCCCGGGGGGAAAGGCCCGAATCTTATTGTTGATGATGGAGGAGATGCTTCACTGATGGTTCACCTTGGATATAAGGCTGAAAGCGCTCAGGAGATTCTGAATAAGAAGCCGGAAAACAGGGAGGAAGCAATAATCCTTGCAACACTGAAAGATATTCTGGCAAAAGAACCCGATAAGTGGCATAATGCAGTAAAGGAACTCAAGGGGATATCAGAAGAAACGACAACCGGTGTGCACAGGTTATACCAGATGATGGAAAACGGAGAATTACTGGTTCCGGCAATCAATGTTAATGATTCCGTCACAAAATCAAAATTCGATAATCTCTACGGATGCAGGGAGTCTCTGGCCGATGGTATAAAAAGGGCAACTGATGTGATGATTGCAGGTAAGGTAGTCGTTGTATGCGGTTATGGTGATGTTGGAAAAGGATGCGCCAGGTCGATGAAATCATATGGCGCCAGGGTGATAGTTACAGAGATTGACCCGATATGTGCTTTGCAGGCCTCTATGGAAGGTTTTGAAGTTAAAACCGTTGAGGATTCTCTTTTTGAAGGGAATATTTATGTTACAGCTACCGGTAACAGAGATATTATTACAGTGGAGCACATGAAAAAAATGAAAGATCAGGCTATAGTCTGCAACATTGGTCATTTTGACAATGAGATACAGGTAGATAGTCTTAACAATCTTGAAGGGATCAAAAAGATAAACATCAAACCACAGGTTGATAAATATGTTTTCCCCGACGGACATGCAATATTTATGCTCGCTGAGGGCAGACTTGTAAATCTGGGCTGCGCAACCGGGCATCCCTCATTCGTAATGAGCAATTCCTTTAGTAACCAGACTCTTGCCCAGATAGAACTGTGGAAAAACAATTATGATATCGGGGTTTACAGGCTTCCAAAGAATCTCGATGAGGAAGTCGCAAGGTTGCATCTCGGCCAGCTTGGGGTAAAACTGACAAAGCTCACAAAAGAACAATCCGATTATATAGGGGTTCCTGCAGCCGGACCATATAAGCCCGATCACTACAGATATTAAGAAATAGAATCAATGATTGTTCCAGACGTGTACAAACCTTCCGTCAAAAGATGTCCTGTAGTTTTTCAGGGGATACCTTCCTATCCCTGATGCTGGGGTTCCACCTGCAGTAAGAGCATATTTGGTACCGCATACCGGACAAACAGCAAACATCGACGATGAAGGATCGATGTTAACTTTAATACTCTTACTGTTCGAAACATAATCGTGAGGACAGGTTCTGTCGTAGGCATAAAATCCATCAATCCAGGCACAGACGATAATTCCGTTACCATCATATCCGGCTGCACCCACCCCCCAGTTATTAGTCAGGGAGCTAACAGCAACTGATCCTCCAAGTGTGTTCAATATAACAAACTCCGGATCGCTGAGATCAAGAGTGAAATCAACGTAGGAGTCAGGGATAACATCATTTTCGTTTTTTTTACAGGAACTTAGTAGAGTTACCAGTGCAATTGTAAAGAAAAAAAACCCTATTTTTGACTTTGGCGTCACGGGAATAAATTATTTTCGCAAATTTAGTATTACCAGTGTAAAGTTTAACGTCATCGTGAAATATTTATTGTAGTAACTGTGAATGAATTAATTATATATGAAAAATTTGTTTTTGTTTGCATTGGTCTTACTTCTGGCAACAGGATCTTCTGATGCCCAGATCTTTAAAAGGAATACTTTAAAAAAAAATGAAAAGGAATTATTTGGTAAATCGCATGGGAATAAGAAACAGGCAAAAGTGAAAGAACCTCGTTCTGTTTTGAAAGCCAAAAGGAAACAGGAAGCAAAGCAAAAAAAGCTTAAAAAAGATTGGGCTGAATCTGTTAAAGAAACCCAGAAAAGATCCTATGAAATTCAAAGTCCGGAAGTTAAGGCACGGATGAGACAAAACAAGAAAGATATAGCTGCACGCGATAAAACAAAAAAAAGAAAAACAAGATCGGGTACCAAAAGCGCAGGGAAAAAATATAAATGAACACTTTGCTTGTTGATATACACTTGTAAAACACCAGTTAACAGGTACATTTATTTGTAATTTATTAAAGTATTTAATATATTTGCTCAGGAAGAGTTCCGGAATCCCCGGAATTCTTCTTATTTTTTAAATATAAGAGAGAAAATGTCAGAGGTTATATATGTGACAGAGGATGGTCTCCAGAAGCTGAAAGAGGAACTCGACCAGTTGAGGAATATTGAGAGACCTTCGATATCCAGGCAGATAGCCGATGCCAGGGACAAGGGCGACCTTTCTGAGAATGCTGAGTATGCTGCTGCCAAAGAGGCACAGGGTATGCTGGAGATGAAGATATCAAAGCTCGAAGATATTATAGCCCGGTCGAGGATAATTGATGAATCAAAAATTGATACAACTTCAGTGCAGATCCTTAACAGGGTAAGGATCAGGAACAAATCGAACAATAGTGTTATGGAGTATCAGCTTGTTCCCGAAAGTGAGGCTAACTTCAAACAGGGAAAGATCGCTGTAAATTCTCCCATAGCCAAAGGTCTTATTGGCAAGAAAGTTGGCGATATTGTCGAGATAAAAGTCCCATCGGGAATTATTCCGTTTGAAATAATCGCTATTTCATTATAATCAATTATTTCTTAAATCATCATGGCAACTATTTTCACAAAAATCATTAAAGGTGAGATTCCTTGCTATAAGGTGGCAGAAGACGAAAACTATTTTGCGTTTCTCGATATCAATCCTTTAAGAGCAGGTCACACTCTGGTAGTTCCCAAACATGAGACAGATTACATTTTCGATCTTGATGATGATCTGTTGTCGGGGCTCATGCTGTTTTCAAAGAGGGTTGCAGCTGCAATTAAGAGTGCTATTCCCTGTAACAGAATTGGTGTAGCGGTACTTGGACTTGAGGTTCCTCATGCCCATATTCACCTTGTTCCGATGGATAAAATGGATGATATTAACTTCAGAAATCCAAAGCTTAAATTCTCACCCGATGAATTTAAGGAGATTGCGGCTAAGATCAGTCGTAATATTAGAATGTAATTGTCTTTTAAAGCACCGGACGGTGAAACAATAATCTCCTGTTGTATCAGCCTCTCCCTAAATCCCTCCCCCGGGAGGGAGGGACTTAAAGAGCTGTCAGCAATAAAGAGTATGCTATTAAAAACATATAACAGGATTAGCCTCCCCGGCTCTCCCGGGAGCGGGGGACGGGAGGGGGTGAGGCCAAAAATAATTTGAGGAAGGGATAAATTTTATTTGAATTTTATTTTGTCCCTGTAAATTTGTAAATTTATGCAGCTGCCAATTTAACTCGCTGCATGAGTTACTTATATGATTTGTGGGATGACTTTATCAGCCTGCTCTTTCCCAGGCTGTGCTATGGATGTGGCACACATCTGATGAGAAATGAAAATCTGATTTGCACAGAGTGTTATGTTATTATTCCCCGTACCGGTTATCATACAGTTGCCGAAAATCCCGTCGCACAGCTATTCTGGGGAAGATGCTTATTGGATAAGGCTGCCGCTTTTTCTTTTTATAACCGGGGAAGCAGAATCAGAAACCTGATCCATAATCTTAAATATAAGGGAATTAGAGAGATAGGATACGAACTGGGTAAAATCTATGGTTTATCGCTTAAATCCTCAGGATTCATTAATGATATAGACCTCATAGTACCGGTTCCTCTTCACCAGAAGAAAATGAAGATTAGAGGTTTTAACCAGAGTGAGATTATTTCTTGCGGAATTTCTGACGCCACAGGAGTGCCGGTAAGCACAGGATCATTGGCCAGAGTAACTGTTTCGGCAACACAGACCCGACGTTCGCGCTATGAAAGATGGACAAATGTTGAAGGAATTTTCAGAGTGACAGATAAAGAATCAGTCAGAAAAATGCATATTTTACTTGTTGATGATGTGATTACAACCGGTTCTACCATAGAGTCATGCGCAAATGAGCTTCTGAAAATAGAAGGCGTCAGGGTCAGTGCAGTTGCACTTGCCTTTGCAGTTGCATAGGAAGAATTAACCTATTTAATCTTTATCCTTTTTGGGTTTTTATTCATAAAATCTTTCCAGCTGTTATACGCTTTTTCCTGTAACGGGTTGTTTGTCTGGTAAAAGTGACACAGGGCTGCTGCCAGCCCGTCGGTGGCATCCAGCTTAATATCGGTAAGATCAAATTTTAATATATTCATCAGCATAGCTGCCACTTGTTCTTTGGAAGCAGCTCCCTGTCCGGTTATTGACATCTTGATCTTTCTCGGGGCATATTCAAATATAGGAAGCGAACGTGTCAGTGCTGCTGCAATAGCTGCACCCTGAGCTCTTCCCAGCTTAAGCATCGATTGTACATTCTTTCCATAGAATGGAGCTTCAATGGCCAGCTCATCAGGATGATATTCATCAATAATTCCTGCAGTTCTTTCGAAAATATGCTTTATCTTAAGATAGTGGTCATCAAATTTTGAAAGATCAATGGATCCTATAGTCACAAGCTCAGGAACAGTGCCTGTGGTTTTAATTACCCCATACCCTGTGATACTGGTGCCCGGGTCGATGCCCAGAATAATTCTTTCTGACGGCTTTGCTTTCAACTGCAAAAACTGATTATTTATTTATTACAAAAGTATTTTTCATCCATTCAGGTTTTTCAGAAAATTGCGGATAGCGTTTAAATTGCCGTAAACTCTTTGTGGAAACTAACCCGTGTTCGAGGTAGTAAATAGCCTCTTTTAGGCAAAGCTCCTTCCTGTCGCTGAAATCGTGAGTGATATCATCTGACACTTCTTTTTCGGGGGAAATACCTGCAAAATAATCGCCAACATTCTGCGAATTCACAATTTTAAAAGTAATCGGCCACATCCAGTATTTTTGCCCGACAGGCCATCCGTTCATGCCTGTTGGTTTTCCATTCGTGGTGTCTCCGATTGTGACAACATTTATGAACGGTTTAAGTCCGTTAATAACAGCTTCACTAGCGGAAGCTGTTTCACGGGTAGTTATTACAACAACTCGCGAAAGACCAAGAGAATTGGAGATAGATACAAAAGGGTAAGTTGTGTTTGCTTCCTGGTGTTTGTCGTTATAACTGAGCTTTGCAAAAACACTCCCCTGTTGTGAACTGCCTGCTATATAGCTGGCAAGTTCCTGGGCAATATAAAGATAGCCCCCTGTATTATATCTCAGGTCAAGTATCAGGTCAGTTACACCATTGGCATTCAGATATGCAAATGCATTCTGAAGCTCATTCTCAGACGGCTCTATGAATGAATCGAATACCAGTTGCCCTGCTATTCCGCCTGACAGGTGAAGTGTATCGCAGAGCAGTACGGTATGTACAGTAAAACTCGATTTAGTGGAAGAAATAGTTTCATCAGTACCGTCGGGACGAGTGAAAAGGAAAATATTGGTAATCCCTGCCTCACCTGGTCCAATCAGATTCGTATATGCTGTAGCATCTCCTGCAATCATTATAGGCGCAAGATCAACTCCGTTAATCTTTTTAATGATCCATCCCCTTCTGACGCCCTGAATATAAAGAGGAGAATTGTCATATATCATAGCAATTCTGGCATTTCCCGCATCATCGAGCCCGACTCTGAATCCATGACCCACAAATGTTCCCTGCATCTCGGCATTGAATTCAGCATAATCAGCAACAAAACTCCAGCGGTCAAGTTCTTTATAACGCATTGCCTCAAGGAGTTTATAAGGATCAGTATAATCTGCCTCATTCGCAGTTGTCACACTATTGGCTTCAGGCATATTGTACCAATAATACCAGGCTTTCATAATATAAAACAGGCTGTCTCTTGCCATGGCATCAGTGACGGTGGTATCAGGCAGGACATCATTCTTCTTGCATGATGAGAATAACATCAATAATAATACCGGTAAGAATATTAGTTTCTTCATATCCAAAAAAAATATTAAAATTAGCAGATCAAAGATAATTATTTATATACTGGCAGGTTTTTCGTTCTGGATCAATATTCCTGATACGATAAGCAATAAACCTGCCGGAGTAGTATAATAAACGGGTTCATGAAGAATAAAGTGTACAAAGATAAGAGAAATAAATGGTGCGAGATAGACCAGGTTGCTCACCCTGGCAGTTGTTGAGGCCATCTGCAATGCTCTGAGCCAGAAGAAAAATGTTATACCCATCTCAAAAATACCAACATACACCGATGCAGCTACTCCTTTGAATCCGGTTACCATACTCCATTTCCCTGTAATGAGCATAGCAATGACAAGATAGGCTGATCCGAAAAGAAAATTGAGCAGAAGCTTTACAGCTTCATCTCTTTTATCTTTTACATTTAGTATAAAATAAAAGGCCCAGAAAAATGAACTGCCTGTTGCGAGCATTACCCCGGTAAAATTTGAATGCCCGGCATTAAAAGGATGTCCCTGCGATGAGATAAAATATACACCTGCAAAGCTGATGAAAAGAGCAATAAAGCTTCTTTTCGCAATTTTTTGTCCCAGAACCGGGACAGAAAGAAAGACCAGGATAATCGGCCATATCATGTTAAGAGGCTGAGCTACCTGGGCAGGCAGCAACTGATAGGCTTTAAGCAATATAAGGTAATAGAGGAAAGGGTTGATAAACCCCAGAATGGCTGAGTTCACAAGCTCCTTTCCGGTTGATTCTTTCAGAAGGATAAATTTTTTACCTGCAAAAACTATTATCAAAAGTACTGCAGTGGATGTCACAGAGGCAATAGTGAGAACGGGAAGAATATCCATTTCTCCCAGGCTTATTTTGAAAGCTGTGGGAACGGTTGACCAGAAAAAAATTGCCAGTCCGGCATAAATATATGACTGTCGGGTTCGATCCATTCTTCTCTTTAAGAACTTTGCGTCTGCTTTGCGAACTTTGCTATTTAATTTTTAGCTGATCATATCAAACCCGGTATACGGGATAAGCACTTCAGGGATCCTAATTCCTGCTTCAGTCTGGTTATTCTCAAGTATCGCAGCAACTATTCTGGGTAATGCAAGAGCACTTCCGTTAAGAGTATGGACAAGCCTGGTCTGTTTATCTCCTTTCTCTTTGAACCTGCATTTCAGCCTGTTGGCCTGGAACGATTCAAAATTGGAGGTTGAGCTCACTTCGAGCCAGCGTTTCTGAGCAGCTGACCATACCTCAAAGTCGTAAGTAAGTGCTGAGGTAAATGACATATCACCTCCGCAGAGTCGAAGGATACGGTAAGGCAGATCAAGTTTGGATACAAGGATTTCCACGTGGTCAACCATCGATTCAAGAGATTCATATGAGTGATCCGGATGTGCTATCTGTACAATTTCAACCTTATCAAACTGGTGGAGACGGTTTAGTCCTCTTACATGAGCACCCCATGAACCGGCTTCCCTTCTGAAACATGGAGAATAAGCCATATTTTTTACGGGAAGTACTTCTGCATTGAGAATCACATCTCTGTAGATATTGGTAACGGGTACTTCAGCAGTGGGTATAAGGTAGAAATTGTCGGGATCGGCATGATACATTTGTCCTTCTTTATCCGGAAGCTGGCCGGTGCCAAATCCTGAATCTTCATTAACCAGTATGGGAGGCAATATCTCGCAATAACCTGCTTTCTCCCCTTCGTCAAGGAAGAAACTGATTAATGCCCTCTCCAGTTTCGCACCCTTGCCTTTATAAACAGGGAACCCGGCTCCGGTCAGTTTAATCCCCAGGTCAAAATCGATTATATCATATTTTTTAATGAGGTCCCAGTGAGGGAGTGCCGGCTCAGATATTTCAGGCATAATACCTCCCTCTCTTACTTTGACATTATCATCGGCTCCATGACCGGGAGGCACCGATTCATGAGGGAGATTAGGCAGCCGTATGATCTCGTTTCTCAGTTCATTTTCAACAGGGATCAGCTTGTCGGCAAGCGATTTTATTTCTTCTTTCAATGAATATGTCTTTTGCTTTGCAGCATCAGCTTCAGCTCTCTTTCCATCCTTTATGAGGGAGCCTATCTCTTTTGAAATACGGTTCATCTCTCCCTGCATCGTATCGTTCCTGGATTGTATCTCACGACGGGCAGAATCCAGTTCGAGGATCCTGTTCACTATATCTGCTGCTTCAAAGTTTTTAACTCTTAAGCGTTCGATTATAAAATCTTTCTTTTCGCGTATAAGATTTAATGTTAACATATTCAGCTACGATTAAATAAAAAAGCAGGCTGGAAGTTGCCTGCTGTAAAAATATTAAAAACTCCCGACAATAGTTTCCTGGCATGAAAAGAATTTAGGGAGTCGAAATCTTTAAAGAGAATTCGTTATTCGCTGATCGGCTTTACAGAAACATAAGTCTTATTGTCTCTTTTTCTCTTGAACTCCACCTCACCGTCGGTAAGTGCAAAAAGAGTGTGGTCTTTTCCTAATCCGACATTGAGACCCGGATTATGTTTTGTTCCTCTCTGGCGAACTATAATATTTCCTGCTTTGGCTACCTGGCCGCCAAAGAGCTTCACCCCCAGTCGTTTGCTTTCAGAATCGCGACCGTTGCGTGAACTGCCTGCTCCTTTTTTGTGTGCCATAATAATATTAATTTATATGCTTATAATTTTTATTAGCTATTCTTTCCCTTTTGCCGGTTTCCTGGCAGCCGGTTTTTTTGCGGCCGGTTTCTTTGTTACTACTTTCTTTTCAGCAGTTTTCTTTTCCTTAGGTTCCTTTACCGGTGCTTTTTCTTTTTTTACAGCAGGCTTTTTAGCAGCTGTTTTTTTCTCTTTCACAGGTTTTTCAGCAACAATAACATCAGCAACTTTTGCTTCCTCTTTTTTTGGTGCAGCTTTTTTTGGTGTACTCTTCCCGTTTATACTTAGTATTTCAACCTGGGTAAAATTCTGGCGGTGACCGTTTTTAATCCTGTAACCTTTTTTCCTTTTCTTCTTGAAAACAATGACCTTATCGCCCCTCATGTGATCGAGAATCATACATTCAACAACAGCATCCTTAATAACAGGTTCGCCTATTGTTATTTTACCATCATCTTCAATTAACAGGACCTTATCAAATGCTACCTGAGTTCCTTCTTCAGCTTCCAGGCGATGAACAAAAATTTTCTTACCTTCTTCTACCTTAAACTGCTGACCTGCAATTTCTACGATTGCGTACATCTTTTATCGTTTTAACGTTACTCCGTGAGGCGTATATAATTATTCAGTTATATAACTTCGAGTTGCCTCTCCGGATTTATCCAATTTCGGACTGCAAAGATAAACAAATAAGATTATTTGCAAACCAATACAATGAATTTTTTAATCATATTGGTTATTATCGAAAATACGGTAATAATAATTAATCCGTAAACCTGTTCACCCTGTATTAGCTTTTGATTATCTTAGCATTCTGTTGATAAAAAAGAATTAAGTATGCCGGAGTGGTACTTCTAATATTTTTATATTTGTCAGAGACAATGGAAAAACTGTTATTCATCTGGTGCATAAACAATTGATATGAAGAGAGTAAAGCTGAAGGTGATGGGCATTTCATATAGCCAGACTCAATCTGGGGCCTATGCTTTAATCCTTATTGAAGAAAATGGTGACAGGAGGATACCTATAATCATAGGGGGATTCGAGGCGCAGGCAATAGTTATAAAGCTTGAAAATCTTGAACCACCCAGGCCATTGACCCATGATCTTTTTAAAAAATTTGCAGATGAATTTAATATTTCTGTAATAGAAGTGATGATATATAAGCTCGAAGAGGGTGTTTTCTTTTCCAGGCTTGTATGCAATAATGGCGAAAAGGAATTTTCTATCGACAGCAGAACTTCTGACGCAGTGGCCCTGGCTTTGAGATTCGGTTGCCCGATTTTCATTAGTGAAGATATACTGGAAAAGGCAGGGATTACTATAAGTCCGTCCGATTCCGATACCCCGGCATCGAATGAAATGGATAATTTACTGGAACCCGAAAGCAGCAAATATGATTCATATTCTGATGAAGAATTATATAAAATTATAGATGAGGCAGTTAAAACTGAAGACTATGAGCGGGCTGCTGCTGTGAGAGATGAGATCGAGAAAAGAAAGAAAAAGAAAAAGGAATAATGCTTCCTTGATTCCTGTGACATTTTAAAAACACATGATATGATGAAAAGATCATTATTACTTGTTCTGTTGTCTGTACTTATTGCCGGAAATTCTTCAGCAAAAGATTATAAGATCAGTTCCCCTGATGGTAAAATCACTCTCAATGTTAATGTCGGACCTGAAATAAGCTGGTCGGCTGCAATTAACGGAAAGGAAGTGATCAACTCTTCAAGGATAGCCATGGTGCTTGATAATGGCAAAGTGCTTGGAGAAAATGAAAAGGTCAGGAAATCAATAATCAGCAGGCTTAATGAAACAATAAAACCGGTCGTCCCCAACAGACATTCCGAGATACTCAACAACTGCAATATCCTTGAAATATCTTTCAGTTCAGGTTTTTCGATTCAGTTCAGGGCTTATAACGACGGTGTTGCCTACAGGTTTGTAACATCCCTGAAAAATGATATTATAGTAAAAAATGAGGTCTCAGACTTTGTGTTCCCGAAAGAATCTCACTCGTGGTTCCCTCAGGAAACAGGATTTATGTCGCATAATGAAAGAACTTTTATATACTCTTCACTTGATACAATTGATAATGCTCACCTTGCAAGCCTGCCTGCATTGTTCCGGGTAAACGGTATTGATTTGCTGATAACTGAATCTGATATTGAAGATTACCCCGGAATGTGGCTCAGGGGAGAAGGATCGGGTAAAATAAGCGGAACCTGGGCAAAATATCCCGAAACAGAAAAACTTACACGAGATCGTGACTTATTTGTCACAAGCACAAAAGATTACATTGCACAAACCAGCGGTGCACGAACTTTCCCATGGAGAGTTTTCATAATAGCAGAAAGCGATATTAAACTTATGGAAAGTGAACTCGTATTTAAACTTGCTCCCCCCTGTAAGATAGAAGATACTAAATGGATAGAACCCGGACAGGTAGCCTGGGACTGGTGGAACGCAAATAATTTATACGGTGTTGATTTCAGGGCCGGAATAAATAATGAAACATACAGGTATTATATCGATTTTGCCTCCAGGAATGGTATTAAATATATAATTCTGGATGAAGGCTGGTATAAACTTGGAGATGTTCTTGCACAGGTTCCGGGTATAAATGTTCCTGAGCTGTGCAAATATGCGGAGAGCAGACATGTCGGAGTAATCCTGTGGGTAGTCTGGAAGTCTTTCTGGGACAAGATTGATGAGGCTGTTTTACAGTATGAACAGTGGGGGGTAAAAGGAGTGAAGGTTGATTTTATGCAGAGAGATGATCAGAAAGTTGTGAATTTTTACCACGAAGCTGCACGCAAGACAGCAGAACATCATTTACTTTTAGATTTTCACGGAGCCTATAAACCTGACGGTCTCAACAGGACATGGCCAAATGCTCTGACACGCGAAGGCGTAAAAGGAATGGAAAATGATAAATGGAGCAGGGATATAAATCCTGACCATGATGCAACAATTCCATATACCAGGATGGTAGCAGGAGCAATGGATTATACCCCTGGTGCCATGGTAAACATGGACAGCGTTAACTTCTATCCGCTGTTCACGCGCCCTGAAAGTCAGGGTACAAGGGCACACCAGGTTGCATTATATGTGATATATGAAAGTCCGCTGCAGATGCTGGCTGATAGCCCCTCTAACTACATGAAAGAGCAGGAGACCACAGATTTTATTGTAAAGATACCCGTCGTATGGGACGATATTATTGGGCTTGACGGGAAGGTGGGTGATTATGTAATGGTTGCAAGACGTTCCGGGAAGAACTGGTTTGTTGGAGCCATAACTGACTGGACAAGTCGTGATCTGAAACTCGACTTATCATTCCTTCCTGCCGGTGAATACAGTTTTGATATCTTTCAGGATGGCATTAATGCAGACAGGTATGCAAGTGACTATAAACATTTTAAAACAAAGGCCAGGTCAGGAGACATAATGACTGTGCACCTTGCTCCGGGAGGAGGATGGGCCGCAAAAATTTCACCGGTACAGTAAACAAATTATCCAGACATGAAGCAATATCTTGATCTGCTTGACCATGTTCTGAAAACAGGTGTAAAAAAAACTGACAGAACAGGTACAGGAACAATAAGTGTTTTTGGTTACCAGATGAGATTCAATCTTGAAGAAAGCTTTCCTCTTCTGACAACAAAAAAGCTCCATCTTAAATCTATTATTCACGAACTTCTCTGGTTTATCTCGGGCGATACAAACACCATGTACCTGAATGAAAACGGAGTACGAATATGGAATGAGTGGGCGGACAAAGACGGAGACCTTGGACCCGTTTACGGTTACCAGTGGCGATCGTGGCAGGCAAGCGACGGGAGAAAGATAGATCAGCTTAAGAATGTAATAGATTCCATAAAGAAAACACCGGATTCACGACGTCATATTGTTAGCGCCTGGAATGTGGGAGAACTCGATAAAATGGCACTTCCTCCATGTCATATATTATTCCAGTTTTATGTCGCAGGAGGTAAGTTATCGTGCCAGCTTTATCAGCGCAGTGCGGACATATTTATCGGAGTCCCTTTCAATATTGCCTCGTATGCGTTGCTGACGCTTATGATAGCGAGGGTTACCGGGTTAAAACCGGGAGATTTTGTACATACACTCGGTGATGCACATATATATCTTAACCACATCGACCAGGTTAAGCTTCAGCTTACCCGTGAGCCATACAGATTACCGCAGATGAAAATTAATACAGATATAAATGACATTTTGAAATTCAGTTATGACGATTTTGAACTGGTGGGCTATGTCTCACATCCGCATATAAAAGGAGAAATTTCAGTATAATACAAACTTTATGATATCGATTATTGTTGCTGTTTCTGAAGACTGGGGTATAGGGAAGAATAATGAACTGTTATGGACCCTCTCAGAAGACATGAAGAGATTTAAACGACTTACCTACGGGAATACTGTTATTATGGGGAAAAGGACCTGGGAATCATTACCCAGAAAGCCGCTTCCGGGAAGAAAGAATGTTGTTCTTACTGACAATCCGGGGGAATGTATTGATTATTCTGTAACAGCCTATTCAATAGAAGATGCGTTGAAGAAATGTGAAAATGAAGAGATTTTTGTTATAGGAGGCGGAAGTGTTTACAGGCAGTTCATGCCTCTTGCTGACAGATTATACATAACTCATGTTCACAGTAAGGCTCCGGCAGACGTCTTTTTCCCGGTGATCGATCTTAATATCTGGAAGATTATAGAAAAGGAGGAAGTCGGAGTTAGCGGGACTAACAGCATTCCTTATGCTTACGTAATATATGAACGCATAAACCGGAACAGATAAATACATATAAGTTTCCTTCACACCCCCCAGTAACCACCAATTAGACTTGTCATTCCGAATGGAGCGAAGCGAAATGAGGAATCTCCTTCTGGTATATGACTTATTCGTAGAAAGATATTACTATTTGGGATCAGAAGGACATTATAAGGATTTTATTTAACAACAAACTGAAGTAAATCAGGCATTGATACGCAAGCTGGAATTTATATTTTTTAAGATCCGGATTAAACCTTTCTGAATTTCATCTATCTAAAAGTTTGTTAATCGGAAATACAAACTAAAAATAGAACTTATGAAGACGAAAATTTTTATTATGATCGCGGCTCTCGCATTTTTCTCTTTTTATTCATGCAATAAAGAGCAGACTATTGATCAGGCCAGTGTAAATTTTGCTGATGATGATGCTGTAAGCGATGCTGTTTTTGATGACATATTCAATACAGTTGATAATGCAGATATCATTCTTGAAAATACCGGGGTAACAAAATCACTATTTGTTGCAGTTGCTGATTCATGTCCGGCAATAATCATTACTCACCTGGGTGATGCAATATGGCCAAAGACTATTACAATTGATTTTGGAACAGGTTGTACTGGTTTGTATGACAATACAAGATCAGGTAAAATAATAATAGTTGTAACGGGTCCCCGTAAAGAACCTGGTTCATTGAAAACCGTGACTTTTGATAATTATTATTTTAATGGTATTAAGGTAGAAGGAACAAAAGAAATCGAAAACATGGGTTATAACAATAATCAGAACCTTGTTTTCTCTGTCAGACTTATTGATGGTAAGCTTACTTTTCCCGATGGGAGCACTATTGAAAGATCTTTTGAGCATCAGAGAGAGTGGATTGCCGGTATTCTGACTAAAAATATCTGGGATGATGAGTTCCTTATTACCGGAACCGCAACCGGACATAGCATTAATGGCGTCGCTTATACAAATACTATCATGTCAGCATTGAAATGGGAGAGAGCCTGCAGATTTGCAGTCAGCGGGTCTGTTAAAATTGAAAGTGACGGATCAGATCCAATTGTGATAGATTATGGTAACGGGGAATGTGATAATGGTGCCACTGTGACAAGGAATGGTGAATCAAAACAAATGCAGCTCAGGTTCAGGCTAAGAACCATGACCGGGAACTAAAAATGACTATAATAAACCCATTTTTGCAAAGATCTTTTTAACCGCAAGACCGCAAAGCAGGCGCGAAGGACTCAAAGCTAAGGTATTAAAATTTACCTCTTTGCGGCCTTTGCGTAATCCTGATAATCATCGGGACTTTGCGAACTTAGCGGTTAATGGATTTTGATTTCTATAGGATTTTTTATGATGCTCTGAGAACCTTCAGGTTTACCCTTTCCAGTTTATGATCTGCGTAATCTATAGTTATTTCAAGTTCATTTTTATCATGGGAAGGCATTTCGAACATGGCATCAAGCATTATAACCTCACATATCGATCTTAGTCCGCGAGCGCCGAGCTTGAATTCAATGGCTTTATCTACAATATATTCAAGGACGCCGTCAGCAAATGTCAGATCAATATTATCCATTTTGAACAATTTAATATACTGTTTTACCAGTGCATTTTTAGGCTCAGTAAGTATTGCCCTGAGAGCATCCCTGTCAAGGGGATTAAGATGTGTCAGTACTGGCAGTCTTCCGATAATTTCCGGAATAAGTCCGTAGGATCTGAGATCCTGTGGTGCAATATACTGAAGCAGGTTATCCTTATCCACTTTTTCCCTAATCTTTGAAGCACCAAATCCGACGATCTGGGTATTAAGGCGTTGCGCTATTTTCTTTTCAATACCTTCGAATGCTCCACCGCATATAAACAGGATATTTTTTGTATCAACGGGAATCATTTTCTGCTCGGGATGCTTCCGTCCGCCCTGAGGCGGCACATTTACTATGGATCCTTCAAGCAATTTAAGAAGCCCCTGCTGTACACCTTCCCCTGATACATCACGTGTAATTGACGGATTATCTCCTTTTCTTGCAATTTTGTCTATCTCATCAATAAAAACGATCCCTTTTTCGGCCGCTTTGACATCATAATCGGCATTCTGCAACAGGCGGGTAAGGAGGCTTTCAATATCTTCTCCGACATAACCTGCTTCGGTAAGAACCGTTGCATCCACAATGGTAAATGGAACATGAAGCATTTTTGCAACAGTCCTGGCAAGGAGTGTCTTACCGGTACCCGTTTCCCCGACAAGAATGATATTTGATTTTTCTATTTCAATATCCTCGGCGTTAGGTTTCTGCATAAGCCTCTTATAGTGGTTGTAAACAGCCACTGATATTATCTTTTTAGCCATATCCTGACCAATAACATACTGATCGAGGAAACTTTTAATTTCAACCGGCTTTAAAAGATTAATTGTAGTGAAGTCAATATTCTTTTTACTGCCAAGTTCTTCGTTCATTATGCCATAAGCCTGCTCAATGCAATGGTCACAGATGTGGCCCTCAAGCCCGGCAATAAGCATATTGGCCTCTTTCTTTGTCCTGCCGCAGAATGAACATTTATCCATTACTCACCATTTATGGTTTCGTTTTCTGGAGTATCTCATCTATCATGCCGTAGTCTTTTGCCTCTTGTGATGTCATCCAGTAATCCCTGTCTGAATCCTTTTCAACTTTTTCGATAGAATTTCCTGAATGCATGGCAATTATTTCGTACAGTTCCCTTTTAAGTTTTACGATTTCACGAACTGTGATCTCAATATCTGAAGCCACCCCCTCAGCTCCACCCATGGGCTGATGGATCATTATCCTGGAATGTTTCAGTGCAGATCTTTTACCCTTAGTGCCTGCAGTAAGAAGAACTGCTCCCATCGAAGCGGCCATCCCGGTACATATAGTTGCTATATCGGCTGAGATATACTGCATGGTGTCATAAATTCCCAATCCGGCATTTACTGATCCGCCAGGCGTATTGAAATATATTTGTATATCTTTTCCGGGATCGGATGAATCGAGATAAAGCAACTGAGCCTGGATTATATTTGCTACATAATCATCAATAGGCAGGCCAAGGAATATGATCCTGTCCATCATCAGACGCGAAAAGACATCCATCGATGCCACATTAAGCTGTCGCTCTTCAATAATTGTTGGTGAAATATAGCTTCCGTATACTGATGCATATCTGTGAAGGTTCAGACTGCTTACACCTCGTTTGCTTTTTGCATACTTTCCAAAATCGTCAAGTATATTCATGTTTTTATTATTAAAAATTATCAGACAAAGATAATAAAATTAAAATTAAGCGTTGCAATGTGTTGATTACTATTCGAAAAGCTTATTAAATTCTTCAACTGTCACGCTCTTTGGTTCAAGCCTGACAAGGTCTTTCATTAATAAAGTAACTTTATCTTCAAGTATCTTATCTGCAATCCGTTTTGCATCATCGTCTTTCTTAAGGGTTTCTTTTGCATAATTTGTTATCTGTTCATCGGTGGCATAGTACAAGCCATACTGCTGAAACTGGTAACGGGTAATATTTTTTGCTTCATTAAGAAGCTCTTCCTCGGTTATTTTAACTTCGTTTTCCCTGGCTACTTTATTTCTTATAAGTTGCCACTTAAGGTCTTTTCTGAAACTGTCGAATTCTTTATTAACCTGCTCCTCCGTTGTCTTTTCATTGACTCTGAGAAGCCATCTTTTCAAAAATTCTTCAGGAAGCTGCAGTTCTGTCTTTTCAAGGGCAAGATTTTTGACATCCATCATAACCCTGTAGTTGCTTTCTTTTTTAAGATTAAGCGCAATTTCTTCTTCAATCTTTTTCAAGAATTCCTCTTCTGAATTCACGACACCTTCCCCGTACACCTTGTCGAAAAGGTCCTGCCCGGTTTCAGCCGGATAAAAACGGCTTATTTCATTGACAGTAAACCTGAAATTACCTTCAATATCTTTGACCTCTTCCTTTTTCTTATGAAGGATGCCTGCTATCTCGGTATCGTTGGGAAAGGCTTTTTTAAGGTCAAAATCAATTGTATCCCCCTTACTCTTGCTCAGAAACAGTTTTTTGATCTTCTTATCTTTTATAATATCAATGCCCACTGAAGTTTCTTCTGCTGAAGGGCCCTGGGGATTGACATTTCCGTCGGCATCGATAGCTTCTATTCTCCCTTTTATAACATCTTTCTCTTCGGTGAGATCAACATTTCGTAACTCGCCAAATCGCCTTGTATAGTTTTCAAGGTAATCGTTTTTCATCTTATCATCTATAATGATCTCATATTCATTTACTTTATTCTTCTTTGAAAGATTCAAAGTAACAAGAGGAGCGAGACCAATCTCGAATGAAAATGTAAAATCCTCCTCCGTGTCAAAATCAATGGTTTTCTGTTCATCATCTTTTGGAATGGGATCACCAAGTAATTCAAGCTTTTCGTCAGTTATATATTTCTGGATATTGTCCGTAACAACTTTATTGATCTCGTCTATCTGTACTGCCCTGCCGTACATTTTTTTTATAAGTCCTATGGGGACCATACCGGGTCGAAATCCTTTAATTGAAGCCTTTTTCCTGTAGTCCTTCAGGACATTTTCAACCTTATCTTCATAATCGGGCTTTTCGATCTTAATTTTCAAAACTGCATTCAGATCGTCGATGTTTTCTCTGGTGATATTCATATTAGCTAATGTTTATTGCCAAGTTAAAAAAACCGCCAAAACGTACTATAATAGGTCGTTACGGGCGGTTTGATATTTCTGTGCGGATGAAGGGACTCGAACCCCCACGTCACGAAGACACAAGATCCTAAGTCTTGCTCGGCTACCAATTACGACACATCCGCGTAAAATTCCCCGCAAAAGTATAATAAATTCTAATCAAAACAAACTGATTGTTTTACCTGCGCAGTTCAAAGTTCTTTCCAAGATAAACTTTTCTTACATGCTCATCATCTGCCAGTTGCGCAGAAGTCCCCGATTTAAGTATACGGCCTTCAAAAAGAAGATAGGCTCTGTCGGTGATGGAAAGAGTCTCATGGACATTATGATCGGTAATAAGGATGCCTATGTTTTTCTCCTTCAGCTTTGAGACAATCTCCTGTATATCCTCAACAGCGATGGGATCAACACCTGCAAAAGGTTCATCAAGCAGAATAAATTTTGGTTTAAGAGCCAGGGCTCTTGCAATTTCTGTACGCCTTCTTTCTCCGCCTGAGAGCTGTATTCCCTTGCTGGATCTTATTTTCAGAAGCCCGAATTCATTAAGAAGATTTTCAAGTCTTTCTGTTTGTTCTTTCTTTGGAAACCCCGACATTTCCAGGACAGCGCGGATATTGTCCTCCACCGACATATTCCTGAATACCGATGCCTCCTGCGCAAGATATCCTATCCCTCTTCGTGCTCTTTTATAAACGGGAAGTGTTGTAATTTCCTCATCGTCCAGGAATATCTTGCCTTCACGGGGTTTTATTAATCCGACAATCATGTAAAAGGAGGTGGTTTTGCCTGCCCCGTTTGGCCCCAGCAAACCGACTATCTCACCCTGTGAAACCTCGATGGAAACATTGTTTACAACGGTTCTGTTGTGATATTTTTTTACCAGATTTTCAGTGTAAAGTCTCATTCAGTTAACTATGAAGTTGCAGGTTCAGTTTTATTTGTCTCGTCATCATTAAAAAACTCGGCCCGGTCGCGATCTTTTTGCTTCATAACCCTGCCGGAAATTACTATACTGACTTCATAAAGAAGAAGAAGGGGTATTGCAACCAGTGTCTGGGAAAAAACATCAGGAGGGGTAATAATTGCAGCAAGAATAAATACGACAACAATGGCATGTTTCCTGTATTTTTTCAGGAATGCAGGAGTTACCAATCCTATCTTGGTGAGGAAAAAGGCAATAATTGGCAATTCGAAAACCAGTCCTGTGGCAAGGCAAATTGAGGACAGCGTACCTATAAATGATCTGATATTGATCTGATTGGTAACTACAGGACTTATTTCATATGATGAAAGAAAATGCACGGAAAGAGGTGCCAGCATATAATATCCAAAGAGAACTCCGGTAAAAAAGAGCAGAGAAGCTGCGGCAACAGCACCCTTGGCATGTTTAGCCTCATTCTCTTTCAGGGCAGGTTTGAAAAACTGCCAGAATTCCCAGAGAATTACCGGGAAAGCAAGTATCAGTCCTGCAACCATCGACACGGCTATATGTGTTGTGAGCTGTCCCGACATTTTAATATTAATAAGATTCAGCGGTTTAGTGTTAATGCATAATGCAGAATTATGGAGAATGCTTTCCCCAAGCCTGCATAGCATTCTGTTTGTCCAGAAATCCGGACTTTTTGGTGCCAGGATTACATTATCGAAAATAAAGCTTTTAAATACAAAGGCAATTATCATAAAAAACAGGATCGCCAATACGGAACGTATAATATGCCATCTTAACTCTTCGAGATGTTCAAGGAATGACATCTCATTTTCACCCTTCTTCCCTTTTTTCCAAAACATTACCATGAACTTCAGAATATATTGGTTTTAATACAGCCCGTAAAGATGATAAATCTTCTTTTGCAAAACAAAATTAATCTTAATCTGTTAAAAATTCAGATATGCTGAATTTTAATCGCCTGCAGGAGTCGTTAAATATTTCTTAAATAAGACATGCATTAAAATTGTTTCATGAGGATTTATTAAATCAGCTCTTCATCTTAAACGCGGGAAAAACTTCAGTAAACCGTTATAAAACAAAGGATAATTTTTGTTAATTAATAATAGAATACTGATATATGATTAGGAAATTTATTAACTTTATGTAAACTGTAATTAAATATTATATACAGGTTATCTTTTTTACGCTCTGCGAAGATATATGTTGAATGAATCTACTATACATGACTATTTAAAGAAGTATTTTGGATTTGATACTTTCAAAGGGAATCAGGAACCGATTATCAGAAATGTCCTGTCAGGGAGAGATACATTTGTACTTATGCCAACCGGAGGGGGGAAATCGCTTTGTTACCAGTTACCGGCAGTCATGAAGAAAGGGACAGCAATTGTAATATCTCCTCTGATTGCCCTGATGAAAAATCAGGTTGATGCCATGAGGAACTTCAGTACTGATGATGATGTGGCACATTTTCTCAACTCATCGCTTACAAAGAGTGAAATAGCGCGGGTTAAAAAAGATGTTCTGTCAGGAAAGGCAAAACTTCTATATGTTGCTCCCGAATCTCTTACAAAAGAAGAAAACATCGAGTTTCTTAAAAACATTGATATCTCTTTTTATGCTATTGATGAAGCTCATTGTATATCGGAATGGGGTCACGATTTCAGGCCGGAATACAGGAGAATAAGGCCAATTATAGACACAATTGGCAGATCTCCCATTATTGCGCTTACGGCTACGGCAACTCCGAAAGTCCAGCACGATATTCAGAAAAACCTTGGCATTCTTGAAGCAGATATATTTAAATCATCCTTTAACAGGCCTAATCTTTACTATGAAGTAAAGTCAAAACAGGATGTAGCCAAGGAGATAATTAAATATATAAAGAACAATGCCGGGAAGTCAGGGATAATATATTGTCTCAGCCGTAAGAAAGTTGAAGAAATGGCAGAACTCCTGAAAGTTAACGGGATAAAAGCGCTACCCTACCACGCAGGAATGGATTCGGCAACACGGACCCTGAACCAGGATAAGTTCCTGATGGAGGAAGTGGATATAATTGTTGCAACAATAGCATTTGGAATGGGCATCGATAAACCGGATGTGCGGTTCGTAATACATTATGATATACCAAAGAGCCTTGAAGGTTATTACCAGGAGACCGGCCGGGCAGGACGCGATGGTGGAGAAGGGAACTGTATAGCATACTATAGTTATAATGATATTCTGAAACTCGAGAAGTTTATGCAGGGGAAGCCGATTGCCGAACAGGAGATCGGTAAACAGCTTCTGCTGGAGACTGTTTCATACGCAGAATCTTCGGTTTGCCGGAGGAAACTGCTGCTGCATTATTTCGGGGAAGAATATCTTAAGGATAACTGCGAGGCATGTGATAACTGCCTCCATCCTAAAGCACAGTTCGAAGGAAATGAGGCTGTGGTGAGTGTTTTGGAAACCATACTTGCTGTAAAGGAAAAATTTAAAGCCGATCATATATCGAACATCCTTTCAGGGAAAATGACTTCAGCAATTAAATCATATAAACATCATAAAATTGAATTTTTCGGCCTTGGCGAGGATAAAGATGAGAAATTCTGGAATATGGTTATACGACAGGCTCTCATTGCCAAATTTCTTACAAAAGACATAGAAAATTACGGACTCCTGAAGGTTACACAGAAAGGCATGGAATTTCTTGAAAAACCAACCTCGTTCATGCTTGCCGAAGATCACGACTATGCAGATACGGCTGATGAAGAAAATGCTTTTGGGGCAAGGACCGCTGCTGTTGATGAGGAATTATTCAGTATCCTGAAGGATCTGCGTAAAAAAATATCTAAAATAAAAGATGTTCCGCCATTCGTAATATTCCAGGATCCGTCTCTCGAAGATATGGCTATACAGTATCCTGTTACTCTTGATGAATTGCAGAATATTTCAGGCGTGGGGGCAGGCAAAGCCCAACGGTACGGTAGTGAATTTGTGGAGATAATTAAAAAATATGTTGAAGAAAAGGAGATCATCAGGCCGCTAGACATGGTTGTCAAATCTGTGGTCAATAAGTCAGGTATCAAAGTATATATTATACAGAGCATCGACATGCAAAGGCCACTTGAAGATATAGCAGAAGCAAAAGGACTGGAGATGAGCGAACTGATATCCGAGATTGAAGCAATTGTGAATTCCGGAACCAGGATAAATCTCGACTATTACATCAACAATACTATTGATGAGGAACGTCAGCAGGACATCTATGCATACTTCAGGGAGGAGGCTGAATCTGATTCCCTGGCCGATGCAATTCAAGAGCTGGGGAATGAATTCGAAGAGGAAGAGATCAGGTTGATGAGGATCAAGTTCCTGTCTGAAATGGGAAATTAATATACCTGATTTTTTCCAGGTATAAATAAAGAGGCAATCACACTTATTACATAAAAAGGATAAATTATCTGAACCGGGAAAAACCAGTTTATAAGTTTTCCCTTTCCGTATCTGCCTGAAGTATTGTAAAGGATGAGGAAGTCTGGTACGGATTTAACCAGCCACAGGACCAGAAATACTTTTATTAATACGCGATTCAAAAAGGATGCGACAAACACCGAACAAATCAGTAAAATTGCTACAAATGTTACAATTCCCAGTATAATAGTGAACCTGTCATTATAGGCACCTCCCTTGGATATCCATCTTCTTCTCTGTTTTATGAACGATCTGAAAGAAGGAGAAGCGGCTGCAATTACCATGGCATCATTCGATTCCAGCCATATAATTTTTGAGTTTTCCTGTTTCTTCAGGCTATGTAACAGAAACATATCGTCGCCTGAATTTATCTCGGGGTGAAGATTCCCTGAGTTTTTATAGAATGCCTCTCTTGTGAAGGAAAGATTGGCACCATTGCACATAGTACTGTTTCCTGCCCTGGCTGATCCGGCAGTCACACCCTGTAAACCAAGGAATTCAAGTTCCTGGAACCTGCCAAAAAATCCTTTGGAAGCTTCAAGGCGAACGGGACCGATAATCATATCAGGTCTGTTCGCACAATAGCATGCTGCTATTGTTCTTATCCATCCCGTATCCATCCGGCAGTCGGCATCGGTCGTAATGATCAATTCTCCGACGGAGGAGTCAATGCCATGCCTGAGGGCCTCTTTTTTCCCGACACCCTTGTTTTTTAATACCTTGATTTTGCTTATCTGTCCGAATCGATTGGCAATTTCATAAGTTCTGTCCGTTGAATTGTCATCGACAATAACCACTTCAAAAAGTTCACCGGGATAATCCTGCATGGAAATATCTTCAAGAAGAATAGGAAGAAGCTTTTCCTCGTTGCGGCAGGCTACGACAACCGATACTGTTATTGCTGGTTTATCTGTTGAAGTGAAGGGTTTTAATTTTTGCAGGCTTCTGAATATTTTCAGAAGAATAAATAAATATGGAACGATCAGTATTGCCGGCAGCCAATGCATCACTACTCTTTAAACCATTCATACATTGTATAATGCTCACTATGCATTCCCAGGGCTTCATATGTATGGCGGGCGCGGGAATTATTTGTTTCAACATACAGGCGAAGTCCGGCAATGCCCAGTTTTTCAGCTTCATTTTTAATGAATGAATACATCGACCTGAAGACTCCTGTTCTTCGATATAAAGGCAGTACATAAACCGACTGGAACCACCACACATCAGAATTTCTCCAGTCGCTCCATTCATATGTTATAAGAAGGGATGCAATGATATTTCCGTCATTTTCCGCAACCCAGTATTGCCCGCGTCGGGGTTTTTCAAAAACGGCATTCACTCCTTTGTTAATCAAATCAGGAACAAGTGTCATCTTTTCTGTTTCCCAGGCCATTTTTTGCTGAAAATCAATAATCACGAAGGCATCTTCCGGTATAGCTTTACGAATAGTTATCATAATATATGTTTAAATGTCTTGCAGTCTTGCGGTCTCATGCAATTTCAAGGGCTCACCCCCCTAATCCCCCTCTCCAAATATTTACCTTCTGCCTAACGCCTTCTGCCTTACGCCTTCCGCCTTTACTTGTACTCGTCCCAGCTTTTTATTTCAAGGTCGTCGATACTCAGCTTGCAGAATGCCAGTATAAATGCACTGGCAAGGCGTGCATTGGTGATAATTGGAACATTGTAATCAACCGCACTTCTCCGAATTGTGTAATCATTATCGAGCTCGGTAGCACTAAGGTCTTTCGGGATATTGACTACAAGATCGACCTCACGCGACATGATTAGTTCTATTGTGTTGGGCGATTTTTTTTCATCGGGCCAGTATGCAACATGAGCCTCAACACCTGCATTTTCAAGGAATTGTTGTGTACCTCTTGTCGCATATAGCTTGTGCCCTTTTTCACGAAGGGCTTTTGCACTGTTCAGCAGTTCAACCTTTGAACGGGCCGGGCCGGTGGAAAGCAGGATGCTTTTTTTGGGTACACGGTATCCGACTGAGAACATCGCTTTAAGTATTGCTTCATAAAACCCTTCTCCTATGCAGCCTACTTCTCCAGTGGATGACATATCAACTCCAAGCACAGGATCAGCTTTTGCCAGTCGGGAAAAACTGAACTGTGGTGCTTTAACCCCCACATAATCGAGTTCAAATATTGTTTTACCTGGTTTTTCGACAGGGATGCCCAGCATCACCTTTGTGGCCAGCTCAATGAGATTTGATTTCAACACTTTTGAAACAAACGGCATACTGCGGCTTGCACGAAGGTTACATTCAATAACCTTAATATCGTTATCCTTGGCAAGGAATTGTATATTGAAGGGTCCTGAAATATTCAGTTCTCTGGCGATGTGCCTTGAAATACGTTTAATCCTTCGGGATGTTTCAAAATATATTTTCTGGGCAGGGAATACCATTGTGGCATCACCTGAATGAACCCCGGCAAATTCCACGTGCTCACTTATCGCATAGGCGATCATGTCACCATTACGTGCTACAGCATCGATCTCTATCTCCTTGGCGTTTTCTATAAACTCAGAAACCACAACAGGATACTGTTTTGAAACCTGGGATGCCAGCTCAAGATAATGTGTCAGCTCATTTCTGTTTGAAACAACATTCATGGCAGCTCCAGACAAGACATATGAAGGCCTTATCAGAACAGGAAATCCTATTTTGTCGACAAACTCAAAAATATCATTTATGGAGGATAGTTCTTTCCACCGTGGCTGGTCAACACCAAGAGTATCCAGCATTTCAGAGAATTTGTGCCTGTTCTCTGCCCTGTCGATGGAAACCGGGGAAGTACCCAATACCGGAACATTGGCATTAAATAGCCTCATTGCCAGGTTATTCGGGATCTGACCGCCTACCGATACAATTACACCGCCCGGATTTTCAAATTCGATTATATCCAGAACTCTTTCAAAAGTAAGTTCATCAAAATAAAGCCTGTCGCAGATGTCATAATCTGTGCTTACAGTTTCGGGATTATAATTTATCATTATTGACCTAAATCCCTCTTTTTTTATTGTATCTATTGCATTGACCGAGCACCAGTCAAATTCCACACTTGACCCTATCCTGTATGCACCTGATCCCAGAACGATAATTGATTTTTTGTCGTTCCCGCATCTTATATCATGCTCCGAGCCGCTATATGTCAGATAAAGGTAATTTGTAACGGCCGGGTACTCAGCAGCAAGTGTGTCAATCTGTTTAACATAAGGAATGATGCCAAGTGATTTCCTGTACTTTCTGACTTTCATCAGATCTTCATTGATCTTTCCAGGCACCGATTTAAAGATATGCCGTGCGATCTGAAAATCGCTGAAGCCGTTTATTTTTGCATGCGACAGGAGATCTTCAGGGATAGATTCGAGTGTCCTGTAATTACATAATTCGTCTTTAATATTTATAATGTTTTTCAGCTTGAAAAGAAACCACTTATCAATTTTGGTCAGTTCATAGATCCTTTCGACCGACATCCCTATCTCAAGAGCTTCAGCTATTGAAAAGATCCTCATATCGGTTGGTTCTGAGAGTTCCTTCTCGATATCTTTAAAACTCAGATTACGGTTACCTGTAAAGCCATGCATTCCCTGTCCGATCATCCTTAATCCTTTCTGAATGACCTCCTCGAATGTTCTGCCAATTGACATCACTTCGCCGACACTTTTCATGCTGCTGCCTATAAGGTGAGAAACACCGTCGAATTTATTCAGATCCCAGCGCGGGATCTTGCACACGATATAATCGAGGGCAGGTTCAAAAAAGGCAGTTGTATTTTTTGTGACGGAGTTTTTGAGCTCATGCAGTCCATACCCCATTCCTAATTTTGCAGCTATAAATGCGAGGGGATAACCTGTAGCTTTTGAAGCAAGCGCACTTGAACGCGAGAGACGTGCATTAACTTCTATAACCCTGTAATCTTCAGAATCAGGAGCAAGGGCATACTGGACGTTGCATTCACCAACTATTCCGATATGCCGAATTATTTTAATTGATAGTTCCCGTAATTTGTGATATTCGCTGTTTGTCAGTGTCTGGGAAGGTGCTACAACTATACTTTCTCCTGTATGAATTCCAAGAGGATCAAAATTCTCCATGTTACATACAGTAATACAATTATTGTATTTGTCTCTTACTACCTCATATTCAACCTCTTTCCATCCCTTAAGAGATTCTTCCACCAGTATCTGATCAGAGTAAGAAAATGCTTTTGAGGCAAGAACCGTAAGTTCTTCCGTATCTGAAGCAAATCCGCTTCCCTGCCCTCCCAGGGAATATGCTGCCCTGATAATTACAGGAAATCCAAGCTTCGCTGCTGCTTCAACAGCCTCATCAACACTGTGAACTGCAACGCTGCTGGGTGTTTTAACATCAATCTCATTAAGCCTGTTTACGAATAACTCACGGTCCTCGGTATCCATAATGGCTGTAACAGGAGTACCAAGTACCCTAACATTATATCTCTTAAAAACACCTGCCCTGAAAAGCGCGGTTCCACAGTTGAGTGCAGTCTGACCTCCAAATGAGAGCAGTATTCCATCCGGTTTTTCCTTTTCAATTACTTTTTCCACAAAATATGGAGTTACCGGAAGAAAGTAGATCTTATCGGCAAGATCTTCAGATGTCTGAACTGTAGCAATGTTAGGGTTTATGAGAACTGTACTGACGTTCTCCTCTTTCAGCGCTTTAAGAGCCTGGGAGCCTGAGTAATCAAATTCACCGGCCTCTCCAATTTTAAGTGCTCCCGATCCCAGGATAATAACCTTTTTAACTGCGTCTTTCATCATTCGGATTTGAAGCTCAAAAATAACACAATTTTTTAATTGGGATTTGATTTAAAGAAAAAATGAATATATTTGCAAAATAAATGTATAAATATGCAAAAAACAAAAAGACTTCTGGCAATGGAGAGAATTATTGCAGAAGAGAATATATCAACACAGGATGAATTGTTAAAAAAGCTGAAAGGAAAAGGGATAAGTTGCACACAGGCCACTTTATCCCGCAATTTAAGGCAGCTTGGAGCAGGAAGGGTACCCGACGGCACCGGAGGTTATAAGTATACGTTGTCAGAAAAGTTCAGGAGCACTGTAAATCCTGCATTAAAACTGAATATTGTTCCTGTCATCCAGGACATTGTTGAAGCCAGAGGGCTGATTGTTATCAGAACAATACCCGGAAATGCCAGTAATACAGCATTTTTCATTGATGGGGCCGACAGGTACGAAATTGCCGGCACAATTGCTGGTGATGACACTATTCTGGTAATACCGAGGGACGGGATAACACAGCATCAGGTACATACCTGCCTGGAAATTATTCTTCCGGGAGTACATGACCAGATTAAAAGGAAATGAGAGAATTTAATTTGAACAGGCAAAAATTAAAAAATATTGAATACGAGAAAAATATTAATAAACTATATAAACTGATAAAATAATGAAAGAAAAAGTTGTTCTCGCCTATAGTGGCGGTCTGGATACTTCGGTAATACTTAAATGGTTAATTGAAAAGGGTTATGAAGTTATTGCATTTGTGGCTGATGTGGGGCAGACTGATAATTTTGAAGAGTGCAGGAAAAAGGCACTTTTACTGGGAGCCTCAAAAGTAATAATAGCTGATTTAAAGAGGGAATTTATTGATAATTACGTTCTTAAGGCAATAATGGCAAATGCTATTTATGAGGACAGGTACCTTCTGGGTACAGCTTTGGCAAGACCACTGATTGCTAAAAAACAGATTGAAGTTGCAAAAGCTGAAGGTGCGAACGCCGTAGCTCATGGTGCAACGGGAAAGGGAAACGACCAGGTAAGGTTTGAGCTTTGTTATTATGCTCTGATGCCGGGAGTTAAAGTCATTTCACCATGGAAAGACAAAGAATTTCTTTCAACATTCAAGGGTAGAACCGACCTTCTTAAATATGCCTCTGAGAAAAAGATCCCGGTCAAGGCAAGCATTGATAAGCCATACAGCGAAGATGATAACCTGATGCATATTAGTCATGAAGCCGGTATTCTCGAAGATCCTATGTATACCCTGAATAAAAGCATGCTTGAAAAAATGGTAATGCCGCAGGATGCTCCTGATAAGGAAACAAGAATTGTGATTCATTTTAAGAACGGCAAACCGGTGAAACTCATTAATAAGGAGGATGGCACTGTAAAGGAAGACTCATATGATATGTATGTCTATTTGAATGAACTTGCTGGGAAAAACGGGATAGGGCTCCTCGATATGGTAGAGAACAGGTTCGTAGGCATTAAATCGAGGGGTGTATATGAAACACCTGCTGCAACGGTTCTGCATATTGCACATAAAGATATTGAAGGTATAGCCATGGACAGGGAGGTTATGAGACTGGTTAATATGCTTACACCAAAATTTGCAGAGATCATTTATAATGGTTTCTGGTTCAGTCCTGAAATGGATTTTCTGATGGCAGCTATTGAGAAAAGCCAGGAACTGATAGATGGCAGTGTTCATCTTTGTCTTTATAAAGGGAATGTAATTATTGAAGGTCGCGAATCACCATCATCTTTGTATGATAAAAAACTATCAAGCATGGATATCGAAGGTGGTTTTGATCAGACTGACAGTAAGGGTTTTATTCGTATCAATGCGATACGGTTGATGGCACACAGGGCGATTATTGAAGCCAGCCAGAATAATTAACATTAAATTTATCATTACAGTTTGGAATTTGTTACTCAAAAAATAGTTAACTTTCAATCCCCCTCTTACTATCCCTGTGGAGAGGCTTAGTAAAATAGAAAATAGCTCATTAATAAATATCTTAAAAATGAAACTCTGGGAAAAGGGGATAAATCCCGAACCTGCTATCATCGAATTCACGGCAGGAAAAGACAGGAAAACCGACCTGTCCCTCACAAAATGGGACATTGTCGGTTCAATGGCTCATGTAATAATGCTTGATAATGTTGGTTTAATATCTGCTGAGGAGAAGAATGGCCTGTTGAAAGCTTTGCACTCGCTTTTTGTGTGGGATGAAGAAGGATCCCTTGTTATTGAGAATGATGTTGAAGATATACATACCCAGATTGAAAAGGAGATGTCATCAATCCTGGGGACCACAGGAAGAAAAATACATACGGGAAGGTCGAGAAATGATCAGGTTCTGGTAGATATTCGTCTTTTTACCAGGGAAGAGATTGATAAATTGTCAGTGCTTATCAGCAGACTTTTTAAAAAACTGCAGTCATTAAGCGAGCAGCATAAAGAGATCCTGATTCCTGGCTATACGCACATGCAACCGGCTATGGTGTCATCATTCGGGTTATGGTTCGGAGCATATGCTGAATGTCTCTCAGACGATTTGTTGATGCTTTCTGCAGCCAGGGTACTGAACAACCATAATCCCCTCGGCACTGCAGCAGGTTACGGAACTACACTGCCGATAAACAGGAAGCTGACTTCGGAGCTTCTTGAATTTGACGACCTGATCTACAACTCTGCTTATGCCAGCTTAAGCAGGGGGAAAATAGAGATGGCCGTAGCTTCTGCCCTGGCATCTGTTGCCCAGACCCTATCGCGTTTTTCAATGGATATATGTCTTTTCATGACTTCTGAATTCCGTTTTATTGATTTTCCCGATGAATATATTACAGGTTCAAGCATTATGCCCCAGAAAAGAAACCCGGATGTTTTTGAGCTTATCAGGGGACGGTCGAATATTATTCAAACCCTGCCAAACCAGATTGCAGGCCTTACCTCCAATCTGCCATCGGGTTATAACAGGGATCTGCAACTTCTTAAACAACTGATATTTGATGCTTTTGTTGAATTAAAGGAATGCATTGAAATTATGCTTCTGATGCTGAATAATATCAAGATCAGGAAGAATATCACCGAGAACCCGCTGTATAATAATATATTCAGTACTGAAGAAGTAAACAGGCTGGTCAGGCAGGGAATACCTTTCAGGGATGCATATAAGGCGGTATCCGAAATGGTTAAAAACGCTTCATTCTCAAGGACATCGGTATCTGATTATGTCCATGAGGGGAGCATAGGAAACCTATGCAACAAGGAGATTGCTGATGTTTTCGAAGAGAGGATGAAGTGTTTTAAAAATACCTCAGCTGCTGACCTGGCCGATAAGATGATGCATTATGTAACAAAAGGTAACAACCAGGCCCATTCTCTAAATGACCCGGTTTAGATTACTCATATTTCTATCTTATTTAGAAAGTAATATTTTACATCCTTTGTAAGGCTGAACCGGAACAATCAAAAGGTTTTTCGGGGGCTATTAATACTCTGTGTTTCCGGTCCCCTTTTAGGGGGTTTGGGGGCTCTTCGATTTCACAATATTTTCAATAAAAATATCGAAGAGGTAATCAGTATCCGTTGGTCCTCCTGATGCTTCGGGATGGAATTGTGTAGAAAAGAATGGTTTGCTTTTATGTTTCATTCCTTCATTGGTCTGGTCGTTGATATTGATAAAAAAGGGTTCCCAATCTTTCCCGAGTGTTTTATTATCGACCGCAAACCCATGATTCTGTGAAGTTATGTAAGCTTTATTGGTACCAACCATAAGCACCGGCTGGTTATGACTACGGTGGCCATATTTGAGCTTATATGTGTCAGCTCCGGAAGCAAGGGCCATCAACTGGTTTCCCAGGCAAATACCGAATACAGGTTTGTCCCCCGAAAAGGCTTTTTTAATATTATGTATTGTGCTTATGCACATCTTAGGATCTCCGGGGCCGTTGGAAAGGAAAAGCCCGTCAAATTCCTCCCTATGAAAATCATAATCCCATGGAACCCTTATAATAGTTGTGTCTCTTTTGAGCAGGTTTCTGATGATATTATATTTTACTCCGCAGTCAACGAGAATTATCTTATATTTTCCTGAGCCATAAATCTTTTTTTCATTTGTACTTACCTCAGCAACAAGATTAACCATATTTGGATCCCAAAACTCTGTTTCTGCTCCCTCAGGTTCTATTTTTCCCAGCATGGCACCCTTTTCGCGTATTCTTTTTGTCAGAGCTCTTGTATCAATCCCGTAAATTCCCGGAACATTATTTCTTTTCAGCCACTCATCGAGGCTCTCGGTAGCATTCCAGTGGCTGTATTCAAAGGAATAATCGGAGACAATAAGTCCTGATATATGTATGGATGAAGATTCGTAAAACCTGTAAAGATCATTTTCTTCACTTTTGGCGGGGGCACCGTAGTTTCCAACGAGAGGATATGTCAGGCAAAGAATCTGTCCGCGATATGATGGATCTGTAAGGCTCTCGGGATATCCCGTCATGGCCGTATTGAAAACCACCTCTCCTGCAGCAGGAACAGCAGAGCCAAAAGAGCGTCCGGTATAAACAGTACCGTCTTCAAGGGTCAATCTTACCTTTACACTGTTTTTCATACTTTTGAGGTATAACTGGTTATCTGATTAATGAAACAGCTTTCTCTATCTGTTCCATGGCTCTCCTGACTACCTGGTGCGTGGATGCAATATTCATTCTCATAAATCCTTCTCCTCCTGGTCCGAAAGTTGAACCCTCATTCATTCCGACACCGGCTTTCTTCACAAAAAAATCCTTCAGATCTTTTCCGGTTATGTCTAATTTTCGACAATCAAGCCATATCATATAGGTTGCCTCGGGTCGGACAGGGATAATTTCAGGGATCATTCTTGAGCAGTAATCCACCACATAATTGATATTATTTTCAACGTAGAGGAGCAAAGCCGCGAGCCATTCATCTCCCTGCGAATATGCTGCTATTGAGGCTATTGTGCCGAATATATTTCCGTTTCCGACATGAAGGTTCTCAATAATCCTGTTAAAAGACTTTCTTAATGCTGGGTTTGAAATTACAACCGACGAAGTTGAAAGTCCTGCCAGATTAAATGTTTTGCTCGGAGCTATGAATGTGATTGTTCTGTCTGCAATTTCCTCTGAAAGCGATGCCATCGGTGTATGTATAAAATCCGGAAGAACAAGGTCGCAATGAATTTCGTCGGAAAGGATCAGTATATTTTTCCCCATGCAGATATCAGCAAGCCTGTTTAGTTCCCGTGGAGTCCACACTCTTCCGATCGGGTTATGCGGATTAGAAATAATTATCATTTTCGTTTCAGCATCGATGGAAGCCTCCAGATTATCAAAATCCATTTCCCATCTGCCACCATTTTCTTTGAGTGGGTTATACGTAAGTTTTCTGCCGTGGGATTCTACAGCAGAAAAGAACGGAAAGTACACAGGAGGCTGAACGATTATGCTATCTCCGGGCCGGGTAAATGCAAGAGTGCAGAAATTCAAAGCAGGAACGACACCCGGACTGAAGCAAATCCAGGGTTTTTCAACTTTCCACGAATGCTTTTTTGCGAGCCATGAGATAATGGACTGATAATACTCTTCGGGTCTGAATGAATACCCGTATATTTCATGCTTAAGCCTGTCTTTCAGCGCCTTAACAACGAAATCAGGTGTATTAAAATCCATATCTGCCACCCACATCGGAATAGCATCCTTTGTGCCGAATATCTCTTCCCTAAGGTCGTACTTAATACAGTTTGTACCCTCTCTTAATACAGGTTCATCGAAATTCCAGGTCATTAAATCCGATATAAATTCAGGGGCTTAAAGATACATAAAAAATGTATTATTCCCTGGTTCAGAACGGGCAGTATGAGATTGCCGGGAAATAACGATATTGATTAGAAAGTTCAGTCATGAAGTTTTTTTTGCGGATAAAATGGTTGAATACAACGACATCATAACCAAGTGAAGTTCCCGGGAACCGGGAATATATCATGTAGGAAGGTTTTGCTTAAACATTGAACATTTTAAGTTCAATGTTTGTTTTTTATTGGTCATTAAGAAGGGGAAAATGAAAAAAACTCCTTTTTAAAAAGAAATTTGACCATTTTAGGAACTCATGACTCATAGCACTAATTATTTTCAATATTTTTATTTACTTTTATGGACGGATTTGAAATGGTAAATTATTATTTAAATTAACTGAAAATGAAAAAGATTTTTACAGGTGTTATACTTCCATTGCTGATAATAAGTTTCATTGGTACGACTTCATGCAAAGACAGGTCTGCCAATAAACAACAGAAAAAAGTTGAAGATGAACAGGTAAAGACTATTGAGAACCAGATTCAAACAGATGTATATCCTTTGCCTACATCGGCAGAAGTGATCAAGATGCTTACTGAATTTGAAGTTGGTTACACTTTTGGGATAACTAATCCGGTTGAGAATACGAAGAGATATTTCAGCAGCACAACGAGGGCTATTAATCTTGGTGTTTTCGGAGCGGACCTTAGTTATGCAACACTTTATAATCAACAACAGGAAGTCATTAATTATCTGAGTGCGATGCGGTCGCTGGCCAATGAACTCAATATGACTAAAATATATGATGAAACCTTATATACCAGGATAAAAAACAATTTCGATCAGAGAGATACACTTGTGAAAATCCTTACAGACGCGTTTAATAATACCTATGCATATCTGAGCGATAATGATCAGCAGCCTCTGGCTTTGCTCGTCGTTGGAGGGGCCTGGGTTGAAGGAATGTATCTTACTACTCAGGTTTCAGATGCTGCCTATCAGTATGAAGGTATATCCAGGGTATTGCTTGATCAGAAAAAGTCATTTGACCTCTATCTGGATATTACAAAACCTTATGTAAACGATCCGAGCGTAAGTGATTTTGTAAAAAGGCTCGATCCGGTTAAAACTGTATATGACGGAATTGGCACAAGTCTTACCGAACAGAATATTAAAGATATTACCAAAGTTATCGTTGACGTCAGAAGCCAGATTGTACAATAATTAATTCTTGAATATCAGACCGCAAAGAAACTGACTTTGCGGTATTTTTTATTTGATATCTAAATGAGAGAATCTGTACTGCTTGCTTTAATTCATATTTTTGCTATCGTTTCAACCATCAATCCCGGAGGAATTTCCTCTCGGGGAAGGAAAATCTTACGCAGTTATCTCAGGAGATATCTTAACCGGGAACTTGAAGAGGAATACTTTGCCCTGTTTGAAAATAACCTCGAGTTTTATTATAATGAACTTAAAAGCGTAGATAAGGCTGAACTGGCAGATGATGAATCGTTGATATCATTTCAGATCACCAATATATGCCGGCAGATTAAGAAAGGTTTGTTCCTTGAGGAAAGAATGATAGTTTTTCTTCAGCTTATTGAGTTTGCTTTTGAAGACGGGATGATATCAGAGCAGGAGAAAACAATAATTGATATAGTTGCCAGGACATTTAATATTTCCAGGAAAGAATATGATAATGCATCTGCCTTTATGATAGGCAGGTCATATGATGATGTATCTCCGGAGTGTATTCTTATAATTGAAAGTGATAATCCCGAATTTTCAGGCGCCTCTATCTATAAAAATTATGATAAATGGCGTCATATAAGGATAAAAGGTTTCAAAGGGCACCTGGTGGTCTTACATATTGAGAGCACAGGTACACTTCTTATTACCTACGACGGACCTCTTGTTATTTATTTCAAGGGTCGGGATATAATAGCATGCAGGCCTTACCTGCTTGAAAGAGGTGTTAATATAAAGGGTCAGGGTATTGACCCGATATATTACTCAAAAATTTATAAAAAATTTGTTTCCAGGAAGTTTCCCGAGAAAATATTTTTTGAAGGGCACGATATAGAATTCCAGTTCAAAAACTCTGATAATGGAATTCAGAAGATGAATTTCCGTGTCGAATCGGGTAACCTGCTTGGTATTATGGGAGGCAGCGGTGTTGGGAAAACGACCCTGTTAAATATGCTGCATGGCAAAATCAAACCTTCAGGCGGCAATATCTATATTAACGGTTACGACATAAATTCCGACGCAGAGGAGCTTAAGGGTCTTATCGGATTCGTTCCACAGGATGATATGCTGATAGAAGAGCTTACAGTGTATCAGAATCTCTATTTCAATGCACGTTTATGTTTCGGTGATTATACTGATGCGGAGCTAAAAAATACTGTCGACAAGGTTCTTCTGGATCTTGATCTCTATGATATAAAGGACCTGCAGGTTGGAGATATTATGAATAAGAAGGTTAGTGGGGGCCAGCGTAAAAGATTAAATATTGGTCTTGAACTAATGAGGGAGCCTGTGATCTTATTCATAGATGAACCAACATCGGGATTATCTTCCTTTGATTCAGAAAAGGTAATGAGCTTACTGCGTAACCAGGCATTAAGCGGGAAGCTGGTCTTTGCGATAATTCATCAGCCTTCATCTGATATAATAAAAATGTTCGACCGGCTCTGGCTGCTTGACAAGGGTGGTTATATGATATATGATGGCGACCCGGTTGAAGCGCTTGTTTATTTCAAAACCGAGACGTCCCAGGCAAATGCCGGGCAGAGCGAATGCCCTAACTGTGGTAACGTGGAAACAGACAGTATCCTGCATATAGTAGAAGTAAAGGTCATCGATAATTCAGGATATCCCGGAAAAGAAAGACAGATTAGTCCCAAGGAATGGTACGAGAAATATAAGAAAAAGATGATGCCTGTACTTGGTGACAGACCTGCAAAAACAGCTATTCCTCCAAGCAATTTCAGGGTGCCCAGGAAAGCCGATCAGATAAGGACTTTTATTATCCGGAATATTACCCGGAAACTGGCTGACAGGCAGTATATGGCGATCAATCTTCTGGAAGCCCCGCTGCTTGCATTTATTCTTGGGTATATATCGAAATTCAGCGAAAATGGTATATATACTTTTGCAGACAACAAGAATTACACGGTATTTCTTTTTATGTCAATCATTGTTGCACTTTTTATCGGACTAACTGTAAGTGCAGAAGAAATTTTCAGGGACCGCAAGATTCTTGAAAGAGAAAAATTTCTGGATTTAAGCAGGTCAAGTTACCTTCTCTCAAAGATCAATTTCCTTTTTACATTGTCAGCTATACAATCATTGTCATTTATAATTGTCGCAAACTCAATACTTGAAGTCAGGGGCATGCTCTTCCAGCAGTGGATAATTCTGTTCTCAACCGCATGTTTTGGCAACCTTCTGGGGCTGAATATCTCTGCCGGCATGCGAACGGCTGTCAGTATATACATACTTATTCCATTGATTCTGGTTCCACAGTTGTTGCTGGGTGGGGCTATGATAAAATTTGATGACCTTCATAGATCAATAAGTAAAAAGATATATGTGCCGATTGTCGGAGATATTATGGTGACCCGCTGGGCATATGAAGCGCTGTGTGTTGTGGAGTTCAAAAATAATAGATTTGAGAAACCCTTTTTTAAATACGACATGGAAAAAAGTCAGAACGACTGGTATGCTTCATTCCTTGTCCCGAAACTGGAATTAAAGGTCGATGAATGTCTTAAAGCAGGGAAAAACCCTGTTTATATGGATTACTCCAAAGATAATTTTAAAGAGTTGAATTTTCATATAAATGATCTTTCAACTCTATCGGGTATCAAACCGGGCAATTGGTTCAAGAACCTGAATTATCAGCAGTTTAATGAATCAGTTGCAGGAAATGCAAAACATCTGCTCGACAGCATGAAGATGTATTTCAGGCTTCAGGACCGTAAGTATTCATATTCCAGGGATTCATTATACAGGCAGATTTCAGGCAAAATAGGGGAGGCAGCATTTCTGAAAATGAGGGCGCAAGATTATAATGAAAATCTTGCCGATGTTGTTCTGAACAGGATGTCAGCCAGCAAGATTTATGATGCCGGCACCAGATTGATACAGAAAGCCGACCCTGTTTTTATGCATCCCTTGTCAAGAGCCGGACGCGCTCATTTCTTCTCTCCTTTCAAACAGATTGGCAACCTGAAGATCGGGACCCTTCTGTTTAATTTAATTGCAATCTGGCTGATGGTATTATTCATGTTTATTACATTGTATTATAATATCCTGAAGCGTTTTATTGTATTGCTGGAGCGGCTTAAATTTCCAATCTTAAGAAAATACGGAAGGGAGCTGCTTCAGTCTTAGAATTTAATCAGCTCATCCCCCGGCAGGTTCGTTGAAAAAATATATTGCTCATTATTTTGGTTTTTGAACCCAACCCCCAGCCCCCTGGTGAAGGGTAAAGAATGTTAAAAATTACTATTAATGGCCAGAGTACAACCAAAAAAGAACCTGGGGCAACACTTTCTGACAGATAAAAGCATTGCCGGTAAAGTTGCTGCATCACTCACTGGCAAAGGATACGATTCCGTTCTTGAAATTGGTCCGGGTATGGGAATTTTGACAGGCTTTCTCATGGAACGCCGATTCCGCGATTTCCGGGTGATCGAAATTGACAACGAATCGGTTCATTATCTTAATGCTCACTTTCCTGCATTAAAGACAATTATCAGAGGTGATTTCCTTTCCATGGATCTTGATAGCTATTTCCCTTCAAAACTGGCAATCATTGGGAATTTTCCATATAATATCTCCACGCAGATATTCTTTAAGGTGCTTAAACATCGTGAAAAGGTGGTTGAACTATCAGGTATGCTTCAGAAGGAGGTGGCTGAAAGAATATGTGCCGGACCGGGATCGAAAACTTACGGTATACTGAGTGTCTTGATTCAGGCTTTTTACAGAACTGAATATCTTTTTACTGTACCTGAGCATGTTTTTTCTCCTCCTCCGAAGGTAAAGTCAGGGGTAATAAGATTAACCAGGAACGATATCACTGATCTCGCCTGTAATGAGTCATTGTTTATAAGGGTTGTAAAAGCCAGCTTTAATCAACGCAGGAAAACATTGCGAAATTCTGTAAGGGCAGCCTTTGAGCTGGTACGGGAAGATAATCCCCTGTTTGGTTTAAGGCCGGAGCAATTATCTGTAGATCAATTTATTGATTTAACAAACTGGGTTGACGAGAACAGGAAAGCATCAGAATGAGTAACCCATGGCATCTACAGGGTTCATTTTAGCTGCAGCGTAAGCGGGAGCATAACCAGCTACAACACCTATTATACCTGAAATAAATATAGCAAGAAACATATTGGCAAAAGTCAGGTAAATATTCATTTCATATAAATAGTTTATTATCAGGGTAGCAATAAAAACCAGCAATATTCCAATTAATCCGCCTAAAACGGAGAGAAGGACCGACTCAACCAGAAATTGCTGAAGAATAAAGAATCTTTTCGCTCCCAGGGCTTTCTGGATACCAATAATATTTGTTCTTTCCCTTACTGAAACAAACATAATATTAGCAATTCCAAAACCTCCTACCAGGATGGCAAATCCTCCAATTACCCATCCCCCTATATTGATTCCGGCAAAAACAGCATCAAAACTTTGTGAAATAAGGCTTGCCCTGTTAATTGAAAAATCATCATCGACATCCGGCCTAAGCCTTCTCGCCGCCCTTAATATCATTTTTGTCTCATCACTTAGATCCTGGATCTGAACACCATCCTTTGCCTTGATCATTAGCGTTGCATTTAGGAACGTGTTCTTCATATTAATAAATGTCTTGCCAAAATTCAAGGGAACAACAGTCATCTCGTCCATTCCAGTGTCGCCGATTCCACCTTTACCTTCCTTTTTGAATACCCCGATGACAGTCGCTTTTTTCCCGGCAATTGTGATCTCTTTGCCAACAGGATCAGCTTTCTCAAATAATCTTTCAGCTATAACAGCTCCGACCACTGCAACATTTTTACCTGAAGCTATCTCTTCAGGTGAGAAATATCGGCCATCCTCTATTTCAAAAGCTCTTATGTTATCAAAATCGTTTGAAACTGCATATATCCCGACATCGCTTGCGAGATTTTTTTTGTATTTTATCGATTCTTGTTGCATTACCGTAAGCGAGGCGTATTTTGCTTTTGTGGATCTGTTCAGAACAGCCTGGTAATCACTTTTGGACACTGCGGGCCATTTGATAATATCCCACCACTGAAGATTAGTGTTGAGGCCCCATGGCCATTTTGTTACATAAAGTACATTTTCTCCAAGGCTGGATATACTGTCCCTGATCGATTTCTCCATCCAGTCAAGAATTGTAAAGACAGAAATAATGGAAAAAATGCCAATGGTAATTCCGAAAAGAGAAAGGAAAGTTCTTAGCTTGTTAACAAAAATTGAGTTAACAGCGAAAAGGAATCCCTCTTTAAGTAGCCTGAAAAACATATCTGTGTTTTAATTAATATAGAGCGTCAAAGATACAAAAATCATTCATTGAGGACCTAATCTGATAAGGTGAAATTTACATTCACGGACCTCTGTTTCTTCAAATTTAGTGAAGCTACAATAATATTAGAATATATTCATAAGTATAATATGTTGAGTATAATAAAAAAATATCTATTTTTACCCACCTTATAGTGGTATCCTAAATCTGTCGTAATTATCATAAAATGAGTGACAAAAGAATAAATAGTGCTCTTATTTCAGTTTTTTATAAGGAGGGATTAGCCGATATAGTAATGATGCTCCGCAAATTAGAGGTCAGGATATTTTCTACCGGAGGGACCTTTAAATATATAAATGAACTGGGAATTAAGGCGGAAAAAGTTGAAGATCTCACGAAATATCCTTCAATACTAGGAGGAAGGGTCAAGACTCTTCATCCTTCAGTTTTTGGAGGAATACTGGCCAGGAGAGATACTAATGAGGACCAGGAGCAACTTGAAAAATACGGGATACCTGAAATAGATCTTGTCATTGTTGATCTTTATCCTTTTGAGGAAACGCTGAAATCAGGTGATGATGAAGCTGAGATTATTGAAAAAATTGATATAGGCGGGATTTCACTTATTAGAGCTGCTGCAAAAAACTATAATGATGTTCTGGTAGTTTCAGGAAGGGAACAATATCCTGACCTTCTTACCCTGCTGAGTGAAAAAAATGGAATTACATCTGTCGGCGACAGGCAATTATTTGCAGCCAAAGCATTTCAGGTATCCTCTAATTATGATACTGCAATATTTAATTACTTCAACAGGTCGGCTGAGATCAGGGCTTTCCGTGAAAGCATTGATTCCTCATATCCTTTAAGGTACGGCGAAAATCCACATCAGAAAGGAATATTTTTTGGCGATCCGGATAAGTTGTTCGATAAGCTTCACGGGAAAGAACTCTCTTATAATAATCTTCTTGATCTTGATGCTGCACTGGGACTTATTGATGAATTTGCATCCACCACCTGTGTAATTATAAAGCATAACAATGCATGTGGTGTTGCCTGCAGGGAAAATCCGGCAGAAGCCTGGAAAGATGCTCTTGCCTGCGATCCTTTATCAGCATATGGCAGCGTAATTGTAATGAATGTTGCTGTCGATGATATTACAGCGAAAGAGATTGATAAGATTTTCTTTGAAATTATTATTGCTCCGCAGTTCACTGAATCTGCCCTGGCAATACTTAAACAGAAAAAGAACAGGATCATTCTTCGCAGGAAAGGCTCAGCAAAAGCTAAATATAGTTACAGGTCTTTGCTGGACGGAGTGCTCTGGCAGGAACGGGATACCAGTACAGAAACCGGGAAGCAGATGAAGCCGGTTACGAGCAAGTATCCGTTGCCATCGGAAATAGATGATATGGTGTTTGCCAATATTATTGTAAAACACAGTAAATCGAACGCAATTGTTTTAGCCAGGAACAAACAGCTGTATGCCAGCGGTATAGGACAGACTTCAAGAGTTGATGCCCTTAAACAGGCTATTGAGAAAGCCCGGGTTTTCGGATTCGACCTTAAAGGATCTGTTATGGCCTCCGATGCTTTCTTCCCGTTTGCCGACAGTGTTGAAATCGCTCACAAAGCAGGGATTACTGCAATTGTACAACCGGGGGGATCAGTCAGGGACAAGGACTCGATCGATTATTGTTCTGCAAACGGTATTGCTATGGTATTTACAGGAATCAGACATTTCAGACATTAATTAAATTAATTATCTCGATATATGGGCTTATTTTCATTTTTAACGCAGGAAATTGCTATAGATCTTGGAACAGCTAATACTATCATTGTTCATAATGATAAAGTTGTTGTGGATGAACCATCCATAGTGGCAATTGATAAAATAACAGGCAAACTGATAGCAATCGGAGAGCAGGCAAGACAGATGCACGGCAAAACTCATGAGAACATAAAGACTATCAGGCCATTACGCGATGGTGTTATAGCTGATTTCAATGCTGCAGAACTCATGATCAGGGGGATGATCAAACTGATAAATAAGGGTCCTCGCCTTTTTGCGCCTTCTCTCAAAATGGTTGTTTGTATACCATCAGGAAGTACCGAGGTGGAAATTCGAGCTGTGCGCGATTCTTCTGAACATGCCGGAGGACGAGATGTTTACATGATTTATGAACCGATGGCTGCTGCCATTGGGATTGGTCTTGATGTTGAAGCTCCGGAAGGCTGTATGGTAGTCGATATCGGCGGAGGAACAACCGAAATAGCTGTTATTGCTCTTGGTGGCATTGTGTGTAATAAATCCATACGGATCGCCGGAGATGGATTTACCGCTGATATTCAGGCTTATATGCGTCATCAGCATAATATTAAGATTGGAGAACGTACTGCGGAAGATATTAAAATCGGAGTAGGTGCTGCTCTGCCTGATATTGACGATCCTCCTGCCGATTATATCGTAAGAGGACCTAATATTATGACTGCTCTGCCAATCGAAATTTCCATTTCTTACCAGGAAATAGCATATTGTCTTGACAAATCTTTATCAAAAGTGGAAGCAGCTTTGTTAAGTGTGCTTGAGCAAACCCCACCTGAACTTTATGCTGATATTGTCAACAAAGGGATATACCTTGCAGGAGGAGGAGCGTTGTTGAGAGGACTGGACAAAAGACTCTCGGATAAGATAAATATTAATTTTAATGTTGTTGAGGACCCGTTGCATGCTGTTGCCCGTGGTACAGGGGTGGCTCTCAAAAACGTAGATAAATTTCAATTTCTTATGAGATAAATCAGCCGGGGGAAATGAGGAGTCTGCTTAATTTTCTGGTGAAATATAATAACCTGGTAATCTTTCTGATACTTGAGGGCATTTCAATCCTTTTACTGGCAACAGGGAACAATTATCATAATACTCGGTTCATTATTGGTATCAGGAGGATTACTTCTGGTCTTGATGAGAGAATAAGCAATACACGTTCCTACCTTGATCTCCGTGAAATAAACAGGACTCTTGCAGAAGAGAATATCACTCTAAAGAACAAGCTGGAGCATTTTACCAAAGATAAAAATTTACTTTTTTTTTCTGTTAATGACTCTGCTTCCAGACAACAGTATCAGCACACATCTGCGGAGGTAATTCAAAATTCTATTAACAGGCAAAAGAATTTCTTTACAATTGATAAAGGGAAGCGCCAGGGCCTAAAACCCGACATGGCTGTAATTTCAAATGGTGGTGTGGCAGGTGTGATAGTTGGATGCTCTGATAATTTTTCGGTTGCAATGTCATTGCTTAACCTCGACTTTAAGTTAAGTGCAAGGTTAAAAACAAACGGCTATATCGGATCACTTACCTGGGACGGGAAGAATCCTGCCCAGGCAGTTCTAAATGATATCCCTTTGCATGTTTCTGTAAATTTAGGAGATACGATCGAAACCACAGGCTATTCAGCCGTTTTTCCGGAAGCCATCATGGTAGGCAGGGTTTCCGGCATTAAAAAATCAGGAGGCGATTTTTATAAAATAACTGTAACGCTTCTTACCGATTTCAGAAAACTGCGTTTCGTTGATGTAATAGGTAATATGAAGAAGACAGAACTACTTGAACTTCAAAATCAGTTTAAATGATTAACTCAATTTTAAGGTTTTTATTGATTTATGTTATACTGATACTGCTTCAGGTGCTGTTGTTTGATAATATACAGTTCAGCGGTTACGTTAACCCGTATGTATATATAATGTTCATACTTCTTTTACCTGTTGAGATACCGGCATGGTTACTGTTACCGTTATCATTTATACTTGGCTTGACAATTGATCTTTTCTCAGGTTCTCCCGGGATGCATTCTACGGCAACCGTTCTTGCAGGTTTTGTGCGTCCTTATGTTTTGCGCGTTATAGCACCAAGGGATGGTTATGAATCAGGGTCAGATCCGTCGATGCTGACTTATGGATTCAGATGGTTCCTTACATATACTGTAATAATTGTACTTGTGCATCACACAGCTCTTTTTTACCTGGAAGTATTTCGTTTTACAGGATTTTTCAGAACCATGTTCAGGGTACTGTTAAGTTCGGTATTTTCGGTTTCATTTATCCTTCTTCTTGAGTATTACAGGAAAGGGAAATAAAAAACCAAATATGAATGATGTTTTTGTAAAAAGAAAGACTGTTGTTATCACGATTATTGTGCTGGCATCATTGTTATTGCTGGTCAGGTTGTTCGTTATCCAGGTCGTTAAAAGTACTTACAGAGTATCTGCAGATAATAATGTTCTTCGTTATATTACACAATATCCTGCGCGGGGCCTGATTTACGACAGAAACGGTAAACTAATAGTATACAACCAGGCTGCTTATGACCTTATGGTGATTCCGGCCCAGACATCAAAGAACATCGATACAACAGAATTTTGCAGTCTGCTTGGGATTACACCTGACTTTTTCAGGGAACGCATGAAGACAGCTGTAACCTATTCAAGACGAGCGCCTTCTGAATTTCTGAAACAGATATCGGATGAGACATATGCGAGGTTCCAGGAAAGGCTGTTTATGTATCCCGGGTTTTACGTTCAGCCAAGAACATTACGGAAATACTCCAGACCTGTTGCAGCTCATGTTCTCGGATATGTCAGCGAAGTTGATGACGGAACCATAAAAAAAGATTCCTATTATAAAGCGGGCGACTATATTGGTAAACTCGGAATTGAGGAGGCATATGAGAAAAATCTACGGGGTAGGAGAGGCGTAAAAATTTATCTTGTTGATGTTTTCAGCCGGATTAAGGGTTCTTATGCTAACGGCAAAATGGATACTGCAGCTGTTCAGGGATCTGATATTACTGCCTCAATTGATCTTGATCTTCAGGAATATGGAGAAATGCTGATGAAGAATAAAAAAGGCAGTATAGTTGCAATAGAGCCTAAAACAGGAGAAGTATTAACCCTTGTTTCTTCACCAAATTATGATCCCGGGTTACTGGTTGGAAGAATAAGATCGGAGAATTATACAAAACTTCTTGAGGATACAATAATGCAGCCTTTATTTAACAGGGCATTAATGGCAAAATACCCTCCGGGTTCTACTTTTAAGCCAATAAACGGACTTATTGCCTTGCAGGAGCAGGTAATCAAGCCGTCCACCGAGTTTGCCTGCAATAATGGTTATCTTTTCGTGGGATGCCACTCACACAGATCCCCCCTGGACCTTCAGGATGCAATAATGATCTCATGTAATTCCTATTTCTGTCAGGCATACAGAAGGGTGCTTGAAAATCCAAAATACTCTTCTGTTTCAGAAGCCTACGAAAAGTGGAAAAGTTACCTTAATGAGTTTGGCTTTGGAAATGTTCTTGAAACTGATTTTGTAAATGAGCTGCCGGGATTTATCCCGGCTGGCAGCTATTATGACAAATATTACGGGAAAAATAAATGGAAAGCCCTTAATATAATCTCAATGGCAATAGGGCAGGGTGAGATATTGGTAACACCTTTGCAGATGGCTAACATGACTGCAGCTATTGCAAACCGGGGTTATTTCTATACACCCCATATAGTCAGGGCAATTGGTAACAGTGGAGTAATCGATAAACGATTCACCACAAAGCGTGTGATAGACATTGATCCGGCAAATTTTGAAAATATCATTCTCGGGATGGAGGCGGCCGTAAATGGAGGTGAAGGAAAAACAGCAGGAGTGGCTGCCTTGAGTGATATTATCGTTTGTGGTAAGACCGGAACAGCTCAAAATCCGCATGGCAAAGAGCATTCGGTATTTATTGCTTTTGCACCTAAAGATGATCCACAGATTGCCATTATGGTTGTTGTTGAAAATGCCGGTTTCGGAGCAACATATGCTGCTCCTATTGCCAGTCTGATGATTGAAAAGTATCTTAAAGGGCAAATATCAAACAAAGCACGGGAAAAATATATTCTTGATCTAAATCTGATTCAGAAGTGAAACGCAACGTTAACATATGGAGCGGGATAGACAAAATAAGCATCTTTCTTTTCCTGATCCTTGTTACCATGGGATGGTTTAACATATATGCGGCTGTTTATAATGAAGAACATGCCGGATTGCTTGATCTTTCTCAGAGATATGGGAAACAGTTTATCTGGATAATAGCATCACTTATTATAGCATTTTTTGTAGTCATTATAGATAACAGGTTCTATTTCTTTTTTTCCTGGTTCATATATGGTTTTACAATGTTTTTGCTGATTCTGGTTCTTCTTACAGGGGCTAAAATTAATGGCGCAAGATCGTGGTTCGATTTTGGAAGCCTGAGTTTACAGCCATCAGAATTCGCAAAATTTGCAACTGCCCTGGCACTTGCAGGTTATCTCAATATAAAACGACAGGACCTTACAAAGCTGAAAATAATAATGCCAGCCTCTGCCATAATAATTTTCCCTGCACTTCTCACCGCCCTGCAGCCCGATATGGGCTCATCGGTAGTCTATTTCTCGCTTTTCATCGTCCTGTTCAGAGAAGGAATGAGTCCCTACATATTTGTCTCCGGATTATTGATGCTGATTCTCTTTTTCCTTGCGCTTATTGTTAATAATCTTTACCTGACAATAGCAATGGTTATAATTGCAGCGATACTTATCTGGATTGCATCCAGGAAATGGAAGGTGGTTCTTGCCGGGATAACTGTCTTCCTTTTTATTGGTTCAATATTATACGCAATGAATTATTATGTTTTTAAATCATTCAGTAAGGAACTGATCGTGTTTATATCACTTTTACTATCCGGAGTAGCTTATGCATATTATGTTTATACAAGGAAAGCCTTTTCGGTATTAATAATTTTTTTGTTTCTTATCGGAAGTATTCTTTTTGTTAATTTGGTTGATTACAGTTTTAATAATTTGCTGCCGGCCCATCAGAAGGACAGGATAAACACACTACTTGGGGTAAAATCAGATCCTCACGGGACAGGTTATAATGTTAACCAGTCAATTATTTCTATTGGTTCGGGAGGACTTACCGGTAAAGGATTTTTACAGGGCACCCAGACAAAATTCAAATTTGTTCCCAAGCAAAGTTCTGATTTTATTTTTTGTACTATAGGAGAGGAATGGGGATTCTTCGGATCTTTTATTGTGATAGGGATATATGTGTTTCTTCTGCTGAGGCTGATTTTTCTTGCTGAACGACAACGCTCCGTTTTTTCAAGGGTATATGGCTATGGTGTCGTATCGATCCTGTTTACACATATATTTATTAATATTGGAATGGCGGTTGGCCTGTTACCTGTTATAGGAATACCTTTACCTTTCTTTAGCTATGGAGGCAGTTCGCTGTGGGGGTTTACCATTCTTTTGTTTATTTTTCTCAGGCTGGATGCAAGCCGGACAGAATACATGATGTGATCAGAAAGGAACAGTTATTCTATGCGAAATATCCACTCCAAAATCATTTTCTACGTAATCGATGAGCTGAGGAAAAAACTCCATAAAATCGTCCTGGAGCGAATAGTAATTCTTTTTAAGAGCCCTCATTGCAAATCTTGTTTCATTGGGCAGTGTTGAACGTTTACTAAGCGTGTTAAGTACGTGACGAATTCCACCAATTGTCTGATAGGATTCAATCCAGTTGTTTATGATGAAAAAAGGCATCATCTCCCTGACATTCTGAGGTAATATCTCATAATTATTTACCAGCGCCCTGTAGAAATTATAGGTAACACTTTCGAGCGGCCTCCTCGAGAACAGATCCCATTCCTTTGTCAGAAAATGGTCGTAGATAATATCTGTAATAACACCTGCATATTTATGGTACTTTCTGGTAAAGAATATTTTGCTTCGATGTACAACAGGGTGGCGGTCGGTAAATCCATCTATATGGCGGTGCAGAATTATTCCTTTTCTTATCAGATCGGGATAATTAAGGTAATCACGTCCTTTTACATAATCACCTATATAATTGCCAATGATTATTTTATCAGAATCGCCTGAAAGATATATGTGAGCCAGTACATTCATATAATGACATAATAGTACAAAGAATTTGTCATATAGCCCGCCTGATGGAAAACATTTTCTTTAACATGTTTTCACATCACACCCAAACCAGTGTTAAACATCTGTAGATAAAGAAATTAAGGCATAGAAAGGGTATTTTAAAAAATACCACAAAATGCGCGGAATTTCAGTATGCAAATTATACATTTGTTAATTCATTTTAAAATGAAAAATTCTAATTCTATAAATAAAAATCTACTAATCAAGGAGGGTTTATGGCAAAAAAAAATGTCATCATAATTGGCGCTGCGGGGCGTGATTTCCACAATTTCAATACATGCTTCAGAGAAAATGAATATTACAATGTTGTGGCATTCACAGCAGCTCAGATACCTGATATCTACGGAAGAAGATATCCGAAAGAGCTGGCGGGGAAATTATATCCTGAGGGCATTCCTATTTTTGCAGAAGATAATCTTCCGGAACTAATTCAAAAGTATAAGGTCAATGAGTGTGTTTTCTCATACAGTGATGTTACCTATCAGAAAGTTATGTCGGTCAGTGCAATAGTTAATGCCGCAGGTGCAAACTTTGTTCTTCTGGGCCCATCTGATACTATGGTGAAAAGCACCAAACCTTTAATAGCAGTCGGCGCCGTCAGAACGGGTTGTGGTAAAAGCCAGACATCAAGAAGAGTTATTGAACTGTTAATGGGGAAAGGACTTAAGGTAGTTGCAGTGCGTCACCCGATGCCTTATGGAGACCTGAATGCCCAGAAAGTTCAGCGGTTTGCTGAACTAAAAGATCTGGAAAAACATAAATGCACTGTTGAGGAGATGGAAGAATATGAGCCTCACATAGTTAGGGGGAATGTGATTTATGCCGGAGTTGATTATGAAGCTATTCTACGTGAAGCCGAAAAAGATCCCTCAGGCTGTGATGTAGTTCTGTGGGATGGTGGCAATAATGATTTTCCGTTTTATAAACCTGATCTCATGATTACAGTTGCTGATCCCCATCGAGCCGGACATGAACTTAAATATTATCCGGGCGAAGTAACCCTTCGCATTGCTGACGTGGTTGTGATCAACAAGATGGACACCGCTGCTCCGGAAGCAATTCAAATTGTCAGGGAGAGCATTGATAAAGTAAATCCGAAAGCAATTGTGGTTGATGGCGCATCACCTATTAAAGTTGACGATTCTTCCTTAATTAGAGGAAAAAGAGTGCTTGTTGTAGAGGATGGCCCTACTCTCACTCATGGTGAAATGAAGATTGGCGCAGGAGTGGTTGCTGCCAGAAAATTCGGTGCAAGGGAGCTTGTTGATCCCCGTCCTTACACAGTTGGCAGACTAAGTGAGACTTTCAGGCTCTATCCAAATATAGGTACTCTGTTGCCCGCCATGGGATATGGTGAACAGCAATTAAAAGATCTTGAAACAACCATTAACAACACTGATTGTGACAGTGTAATAATTGCAACTCCTATCGACCTGAACCGTATTATAAAGATAAAGAAACCAAATACCCGGGTTTATTACGATCTTCAGGAGATAGGCGATCCTAACCTGTCACAGGTAATAGAGGAGTTTGTTAGGAAGCATAAACTAAAATAACCTTTTAGCAGGTATTTTTACCCCCTATCCAGAATTAAGTGACTATTTTATGTGGCAAGGATGGCCTAATGTTTTTCTCTGTGAATCTCTGTGCTTCTCTGTGTCTCTCTGTGTAAGTTCTTATATTTAGTTACACAGAGTTGCACAGAGTCCCGATAGCCATCGGGATCACAGAGGGCCACAGAGATACAAAGTCAGATTATTTTTGTGTCTTCCTGTATTTTTCCGCCCTGTTATCTTTTATCACACCGCTCCAGTTCATTCCGAATCCAAAATCATAGGTGTTCCCTTCCGAATCGACATGACATGTCATATCAAAAGGGACATCCTCTTTCTGTAGTTCGACAGTCTTCATATCAGCCGGCATTTGAAGGGGTAGCAGGCCTGAAGGCTCGGCAGAACCGGAAATGATATCCATAATAGCCTGATCCTGGACATCGAAAGTAACAATAATACCATCCGATTCCTTCTCAAACTCACTGAACACCATAGGTTTCGACATAGCTATTGAGACTATGACAGGTTTCCCTTTCATCTTCTTTCTCGTGTCGAGGATCATTTTCAGATCACCTGCATTGGCTGTTGTAACTGTTTTCCCCCTGTATGTCCTGTTGGTAAAGGTCTCTAAAGGATCTCCGCCGGCAATGCTTGGATCACGTCCAAATGTTGCCGTATAAGGTTCATACTGAAGGCTGATCGGGACATAACCATTGCCTCCTTTCTTTACATCGGAAGGGTCATATCCGCTGCCGGAATTCGGACTCCATACCACAACAAGGGCGAAATCCGCTTCAGAAGGATCATCTGTTACCCTGTAGTACTTTTTGACAATGTTAATGTTGACAGGATATGTTGAAGAGGCTGAAATTCTATTTCCAAACATGCCAACAGATGCAGGCAAATTTCTCTTAGGAATATAGACGATTTTATTCTTTTCCACGGGCAGCACCCTGTTCTTATTTTTAAGCATTACTATCGACTTCAGTTGTGCATCATAACCGGCTTTCATAAACTCCTCATTACCAACAATTTTTTTCGTATTCTCCACATTGAGATACGGATTTTCAAAAAGTCCAACGCGGAAAATATTTTTAAAAAGGCGAACTGCAGACTGTTCCATTCTCCTTCTCATAAATTTTTCTCCATGTTCTTTAACACCCATCTGGTATGCTTCAATAACAGGTCCTGCATCGTTGTTCCCGCCAAACTGGTCAACACCGGCCATAATTATTTTATAATGGCGTTCCGGAACACTTAAAGTCTCTGCACCCCAGCATGTTGTGCCAAATCCGTCTACTGCTGTTTCATCCTTTGTTACACCCCAATCGGTGCAGACTACTCCGTCGAAAGAGTATTTGTCCCTTAACAGGTCATTAATGATGTATCTGCTGTAGCTATTTCCAACATTTTCATTATATTTAGTGTCGATGCCATATGATATTGTATAGTAAGGCATTACAGCTGAAGCCATTTTTGTTTTACCTGATAGTTTAAAAGCTCCTTCGGTAAAAGATATAAGTTGATCAGAGAGATTATTCCCGGGATAAACAGCATATTTCCCGAATGCAAAATGAGCATCACGTCCTCCTTCTTCAGGTCCGCCCCCGGGCCAGTGTTTGATCATGGCATTTACGCTTGTATAGCCCCATCCGTCGGCAATTTCCATTGGACCTGCAGATGTCTGAAATCCATCAACATATGCGCGGGCCATGTCGGCAGAGAGTTGTGGGCTCTCGCCAAAAGTACCGCTTACTCTTGCCCATCGTGGTTCGGTGGCAATGTCAATCTGTGGGGAAAGGGCGGTTGAGATACCCAGGGCACGGTATTCTTTTGCGGCAATCTGACCGAACTGCTCAACTATTGAAGGATCGAAGGTTGCAGCCATTCCGAGAGAGCCCGGCCACATGGATATCTGTCCCCCTGAACCAACATTATATTCAGCATCTGACACTGACCTGTGCCTTGGATCGGAGCTGTTGTTTGCAGGTACTCCCAGGCCTATGCTTTCGCAAAGAGCCTGAACATTATTATTCCATTCAGCAGCAATCTCAGGGCTTTCTACCGATGTAACAAGTACATGCCTTAGATTATCCTCTTTAAGGAATTTTATCTGCTGGTCGCTCAGATCAGAAGGTTTTGCACCACTTTCTTTAAAAGGTTTTCCGTTATAGCTGCTAGATCCAAACCTAGTATTACCTGAGGGAATTGCCTGGTGAGCGCTGTAAAGCATTAGGCCGGCAATCTGCTCAATAGTCATTCTTGAAGCCAGATCCCTTGCCCGGTCATCGGCACTTTTGCGCCAGTCTTCATAAACATCGAGTTTTCCGTTTTTGTTCAGGTCCTTAAACGCATAACCACCAATGGTCAGAATCCTGACACCTGATGCAGTGTCGTAGCCCAGCGTTTGGCCTCCTTTATTAGTGACAATTCTGATTGAACCCGTTGTGGTTTCGCTCCATTTTTTACAGCTGCTGAAAAACAAAAAGCCTGCCAGTGCAAATATCAGATAGGGGGAATAATTCAGATTTTTCATACCTGGTAATATTGAAGTTAGTTCTTAACAATTTTATTCTTTTAGTCTTTCTCTTAGTTTTTTTCCTGCTTCTTCGAACCCGGGTTTCCTGAGCAAGGCAAACATATTATTTTTATAGGCTTCCACTCCAGGCTGGTTAAAAGGGTTGACGCCAAGGATATAACCGCTTATTGCACACGCCATTTCAAAGAAATATATAAGCTGACCCATGTAAAATTCATCCAGCGATGGGATATTAACAGTGATTATTGGGACCTTCCCGTCATAATGAGCCAGTATAGTCCCTGCCTCTGCATTGTGATTAACTTCAGTTAGTCGTTGGCCCGCAAGGTAATTAAGCTGATCCGAATCATCTTTTTCCCTGGGAATGGTGACTTTCTTTTCAGAATTTTTTATCGATATGAATGTTTCAAAAAGAATTCTCTGGCCGTCCTGAATATATTGACCCAACGAGTGGAGGTCTGTAGTCATATCAACAGCTGCAGGGAAAATGCCTTTACCGTCTTTGCCTTCACTTTCACCATATAGCTGTTTCCACCATTCTGAAAAGAAATGAAGCCTGGGTGTAAAACCGACCTGTATCTCTATTGGCCTGCCGGTCTTCATTATCAAATTCCTGGCGGATGCATAGAGCAGTGAAGGATTTGTTGCAGCGTCTTTATTGTCTCTTGAGATCTTCTCCATCGATTTCGCCCCGTTTACCAGGGCTCTTATATCTATACCGCTAAGTGCAATTGGAAGAAGACCTACGGGAGTCAGAACAGAATATCTGCCACCAATATTATCAGGAATAACAAATGTCTCATAACCGTTTAGTTCAGCCAGCGGCCTGAGTGCTCCTTTTTTTGCATCTGTTATTGCCACAATCCTGTCAGCAGCAGCAGCTTTCCCCACTTTCTTTTCCAGGTGATCCCTGATAATGCGGAAGGCAATGGCAGGTTCAGTGGTAACACCTGATTTTGAGATAGCAGCAATAGAGTAATTTCGCTCATCAAGCAGTTCAAGGAGATCAGCCATATAATCCTCACATAAATTCTGACCGGCAAAAATGACGTCGTGGTGTTTTTTCTTCATAAAAGGTAAAAAGGCATGAGAAAGTCCTTCTATCACCGCTCTCGAACCAAGATATGATCCTCCGATCCCAATAACTACTGTCGTATCGGAGACTGACTGAAGATGCCTGGCGGTTTTTTCTATTTTATCTAATTGTGAAAGGATATCATCAGGAAGCAAGAGCCATCCAAGAAAGTTATTTCCCGGTCCCGTTCCGGCATTAAGGCTTTCAATATGTTTTACAGCTTGCCGTGCGTACCCTATAATTTCTTCATAAGCTACGAAGTCAGCGGTGTGTCTGAGATTGACACTTAAATTTTCCTTCATTTTATTTATAAATTATTAATTATATTTTATTTTTCCCGTAGCCGGAAATTTTGCCTTAAAGTTAATAAAAAAGCCATCGCTAGTTAATCGATGGCTTTTAATAATGATGGAAATATATATTGATTGGAAGTTATCTTTTATGTATTCCTCCTGCGCTGGAGGAATGAAAATCCACATATTTGGGATCGCCCTTATAATTAATGTCTCCTGCGCTTGAAGCTCTTGCAGTAATTTTTTCAGTAACATACACATCAGCATCTCCGGCACTTGACACGGAAATTTCGGCTTCGCGCACTTTCAGATCAAAGGCATCCAGATCGCCGGCACTGCTAAGGTCAGCGTCGAGCATGTCAGCGTCGCCTGAAAGGGTCATATCACCTGAGCTGCTTATATTAATCCGTATTTCTTCCGCATGTACCTCAAGTTTTACATCACCGGCGCTGCTTGCCGATAATTCGAGCTTGTCGCTTTTAATTGGTGTCTGTCCTATAACATTTCCGGCACTGGTTGTTCTGATGGACTTTATATCACGCATGCTAACATAAACTCTCATTCTCTCTGATCCACGTATATTTGCATCCGTATAAACATTCAACTCCCCGTTTCTCACTTCAGTCATAATGTATTCCTGCAGATTCTCATCAGCTTCAACAGAAATGGATTCGTCATCCCCCTGTTTAAGGTAAACATCAACTCCTGAACTTGCTTTTACACTCGAAAAAGATTCAGCTTTTCTCTCTTTGGTCACAACATTATGGTTACCATAAACCGTCTTACGATACTGCCCCGAAGTACAGGCGGAGAAAGTAAGGATGGCAATGGCGACAGTTAATACTCTCAAATGTTTCATATCACTTTTTTATTAGTTTTTGAACGGTTAACCGGGATAAAGACAGGTTGAAAAATAATATGTTGCATAATATGGGAAAAAATTTGCCCGGGAAATTCATTTATGCCTTACTGCACAAAGATTGAGTTCGATATGATAGCTAATGCCACTTAAATATTTTTAATCCGGCGGAGAAAAATGTTACGCCAATCGCGAGGAGTATCACAACAGGCATAGCGACCTCGTGGTAACCGGCTCCTTCGTTGAAAATACTTCTGACACCATCGGTCAGCATAGTCAGCGGAAGATATTTAATTACACCGATACTCCAGTCGGGAAAGTTCTGATAGCTGAAAAAGATACCGGAGAGAACCATCATAGGGAAAACAACAAAATTTATCAGGCCATTGCCTACTTCCGTATTAGAGGTGTTTGAAGATACAAACACTGCTATGCCTGCAAATGCAACGTTGCCGGAGATGTATATCAGGATCAGGGCGGATATATCTCCCTGTACCTTCACATTAAAAGCAATCAGTGCAAAAACTAGAAGGACTGAAGATTCGATCAGGTTCATTATCAGCCTCACAGTTATAAGAGCAATCAGGAAATGCGACTTTCTCATTGGGGTAGCAACAAGCCGGCGTAATAATTTTTTGGACCTCTTTTCTATAATCCCGTAACTGATCCCCCACATACATGACATCATCACACCCATTGTTATAAGTCCGGGTACCAGAAAGTCTATATACCTCGTGCCGGTGATGGTGAGTGGTTTTATCTCAGAATTGTCCCTGACTTCAATAACCTCTCCTTTCCCGATGACAGGATTGAGTTTAAGATAGGTAAGTTCAGCGTCAGCGTTCATCGGATCAAAATTGTATTGAACCGAGTCTTTTAAGCCGGCAAGGATTACATTAATTGTACCTCTTTTGAGAAGTTTCATGGCCGCATCCCATTTCATGCTGTAAAAAAGGAAAATTGAATTTCCCAGTTTTGCATCTTTTATGGAATATTTCCATTGCCATTTATCCTTTCCTACTGACATATTCTTTTCACAATTCTGTTCCAGAAAGTCATTAACCATATTATTGTCTGTTAGTGCTCCTGGTGCTTCAGAACTACTTATTATAGCAACCTTACGTATAACATCAGCTTTTTTGGTAAAAGCCAGCCCAAGCCCTAGTGACATCAGGATTGGGAAAAGAATACCCCAGAAAAGTACACCCGGCTCCCTTATTATTTCACGGAACAACGCAACAGTAAGTCGCCACAGCTGCCTGAGTCGAAACATGTTATTCATTTATTTTCCTTCCGGTAAGTGAAACAAAAAGATCATCGAGTGTCTTGCGCCGGCATTCCATATGTTTTAATGTGATATTCCTCGATTTCATAGCTGCCATAAATACAGGCAGTTCATTCTCAAAGTCGGAGAGTGTTACAAACCCCTTTTGATCTGTTTCCCCGGGTTGAATAGTAAAAGGGAATTCTGCTGAAACTGACCCAATGAATTTTATGCTCTGTTCGGCAGTAAACTCAACAACCTTCTCATGTGTTTCATCTTCGAGAAGCTGCTGTAATGTACCCTCTTTTAAAATGACGCCATTATCCATTATTATTATATAGTCACAAAGGTTTTCTGCCTCCTCCATATAGTGCGTCGTAAGAATCATTGAGGTTTCTGATTTGATCCTGAGTCCCCGGAGTATTTCCCATATCTCTCTCCTGGCATTGGGATCCAAACCTGTTGTAGGCTCATCAAGCAAAAGAATTGCCGGGTTGTTTATCAGGGCAATACCGATTGCAAGCCTCTGTCTTTGTCCACCAGACAGATTTACTACATATGATTTTCTTTTTTCTTCCAGATCAACTATATCAATGATCTCGTCAACACGTTCCCTTCCGAGGTTGAAAAAGCCGGCAAAAAGATGAAGTGTCTCCGAAACTCTGAGCTTATCAATAAACCTTGTTTCCTGAAGCGAAAGGCCGATTATCCTGTGAAGCTCATCTTCGTTTCCTTTCCATTTCTTACCCATTATTGTTATTTCCCCCTTATCAGGCTTCTGAATTCCTTCGATCATTTCAACCAGGGTAGTCTTACCTGCTCCATTTGGCCCCAGTAATGCAACAAACTGTCCTTTAGGGATTCTCAGATCAATTCCTTTTACAGCCTGTACTGTTTTAAAAGATTTCCAGACATCTTTGACATCTATTACAATTTCGGTTGACATATTTCTGATAAACAGGCTAATCTCCTAATTGTTCTGGCATAACGGAATAACTCAATAACTCATTAACGAAATAACAAAATAACGAAATAACAATATCATATTAATTCTTTATTTTGTGCCAAAAAGCCTGTCCCCTGCATCGCCAAGACCGGGTACTATATATCCGTGTTCATTAAGCTTTTCGTCAAGTCCGGCAAGATATATCTGTACATCCGGATGATCTGTCATAATTCTTTCCACTCCCTGGGGTGCACCAACAATACAAACCAGTTTTATGATATTTGCCCCATGGTCTTTCAGAACCCTGATAGCATCTGTCGAACTCCCGCCGGTTGCCAGCATTGGATCGAGGACCATAACCACTGCATCTTTCAGGTTATCGGGGAATTTTGAATAATAGGTCATCGGTTTTAGTGTTACGTGATCGCGATACATCCCAATATGGCCTATTCTTGCGTTGGGCAACAGGTTGGAAATACCATCGACCATGCCGAGCCCCGCTCTCAGAACAGGAACCAGAACCACATCCATTGCCAGTTCCTGGGTTTTACATTTACCAATTGGTGTTTCAATAGTAACGTCCTTAACCGGCAGATCGCGTGTTATCTCGTAGGCCATTAGTCCGGCAATCTCATCAAGTGTCTCGCGAAAATCTTTTATACCTGTTTCTTTGCGGCGTAAAATTGTCAGTTTGTGAGTCAGTAGCGGGTGTTTAAGTAAGTTAAGCATTGGTACCAGAGGATTTATGTTGAACCATTACCAAAGATAAAAGAAAAATTAGAAGTGAGATAAACAGGTCGCCCCTCCGGGGCTCGATTATCATTCATACTGTGTAATTCTACAAACAGGTCGCCCCGCTGGGGCTCAATTATCATTCATACTGTGTTATTCTACAAACAGGACGCCCCGCTGGGGCTCGATTATCATTCATACTGTGTAATTCTACAAACAGGTCGCCCCGCTGGGGCTCGATTATCATTCATACTGTGTTATTCTACAAACAGGACGCCCCGCTGGGGCTATGATGCAAAAGAATTCAGGTTGCCTGGCAGATGTATTTATTCGGTTTTATAGTCCCGTAGGGACGATCTGTTTGTAGCAAAAAGGAGAAAAGAATTTTTAGAGCTCCGTAGGAGCGACCTGGTTTTCATTCCATTCAAATAAATATTGCGGATCATACTCCACCTCAAATTTCTCTAATAATTTAAGATACTCATCTTTAAATGAAGTTTTCCTATGATGATATTCTTGTGTATTCACATATTGTATTATGGTATTTATCTGGGAATGCCCATAAGAAAATGCTCCGTATCCCTCCTGCCACTGGAATTTGCCAGGTAACCATTTCTTTTCATTAATAAACTTTGATGTACTGGCCTTTATATCCCTCAGTAAATCTGGTAATGCCTGGGAAGGCTGATATCCGATAAAAATATGGACATGATCCGGCATATAATTTATTGCTAGCAATTTATGTTTTCGGTTCTGAATAAGGCCGGTAGTATATTTTTGTAACTCTTCTTTGTGTTTTGAAGGAATTACATACTCATGTCCTTTAGGGGAAAAGACAATTTGGAGATAAATTTGGGTATAGGTATTTGCCATAATAATAGATTTTATTAGTTAAGTAGAGAATAAATTATATTTAGCGAAACAATAAAAAATATTTAGCACCTAAATGTTACAAATCCTTTTCAAAGATAAATATTCTTTTTTTAACAGGTCGCCCCTCCGGGGCTCGATTATCATTCATACTGTGTTATTCTACAAACAGGACGCCCCTCCGGGGCCCGATTATCATTCATACTGTGTAATTCTACAAACAGGTCGCCCCTCCGGGGCTCGATTATCATTCATACTGTGTAATTCTACAAACAGGTCGCCCCGCTGGGGCTCGTTTATCATTCATACTGTGTAATTCTACAAACAGGACGCCCCGCTGGGGCTATGATGCAAAAGAATTCAGGTTGCCTGGCAGATGTATTTATTCGGTTTTATAGTCCCGTAGGGACGATCTGTTTGTAGCAAAAAGGAGAAAAGAATTTTTAGAGCTCCGTAGGAGCGACCTGGTTTTCATTCCATTCAAATAAATATTGCGGATCATACTCCACCTCAAATTTCTCTAATAATTTAAGATACTCATCTTTAAATGAAGTTTTCCTATGATGATATTCTTGTGTATTCACATATTGTATTATGGTATTTATCTGGGAATGCCCATAAGAAAATGCTCCGTATCCCTCCTGCCACTGGAATTTGCCAGGTAACCATTTCTTTTCATTAATAAACTTTGATGTACTGGCCTTTATATCCCTCAGTAAATCTGGTAATGCCTGGGAAGGCTGATATCCGATAAAAATATGGACATGATCCGGCATATAATTGATTGCTAGCAATTTATGTTTTCGGTTCTGAATAAGGCCGGTAGTATATTTTTGTAACTCTTCTTTGTGTTTTGAAGGAATTACATACTCATGTCCTTTAGGGGAAAAGACAATTTGGAGATAAATTTGGGTATAGGTATTTGCCATAATAATAGATTTTATTAGTTAAGTAGAGAATAAATTATATTTAGCGAAACAATAAAAAATATTTAGCACCTAAATGTTACAAATCCTTTTCAAAGATAAATATTCTTTTTTTAACAGGTCGCCCCTCCGGGGCTCGATTATCATTCATACTGTGTAATTCTACAAACAGGTCGCCCCGCTGGGGCTCGATTATCATTCATAATATGTAATTCTACAAACAGGTCGCCCCGCTGGGGCTCGATTATCATTCATACTGTGTAATTCTACAAACAGGTCGCCCCTCCGGGGCTCGATTATCATTCATACTGTGTAATTCTACAAACAGGTCGCCCCGCTGGGGCTATGATGCAAAAGAATTCAGGTTGCCTGGCAGATGTATTTATTCGGTTTTATAGTCCCGTAGGGACGATCTGTTTGTAGCAAAAAGGAGAAAAGAATTTTTAGAGCTCCGTAGGAGCGACCTGGTTTTCATTCCATTCAAATAAATATTGCGGATCATACTCCACCTCAAATTTCTCTAATAATTTAAGATACTCATCTTTAAATGAAGTTTTCCTATGATGATATTCTTGTGTATTCACATATTGTATTATGGTATTTATCTGGGAATGCCCATAAGAAAATGCTCCGTATCCCTCCTGCCACTGGAATTTGCCAGGTAACCATTTCTTTTCATTAATAAACTTTGATGTACTGGCCTTTATATCCCTCAGTAAATCTGGTAATGCCTGGGAAGGCTGATATCCGATAAAAATATGGACATGATCCGGCATATAATAGATTGCTAGCAATTTATGTTTTCGGTTCTGAATAAGGCCGGTAGTATATTTTTGTAACTCTTCTTTGTGTTTTGAAGGAATTACATACTCATGTCCTTTAGGGGAAAAGACAATTTGGAGATAAATTTGGGTATAGGTATTTGCCATAATAATAGATTTTATTAGTTAAGTAGAGAATAAATTATATTTAGCGAAACAATAAAAAATATTTAGCACCTAAATGTTACAAATCCTTTTCAAAGATAAATATTCTTTTTTTAACAGGA